>CAWHIS010000010.1:0-233579 GCA_963829375.1 uncultured beta proteobacterium
AGGGCATCTTCTGGGGTGTGCTCGGGGCGATCGGCCTGCGGATCCTGCTCACGTTCTTCGCGATGAGCCTGCTGGCGAATCCATATCTGAAGCTCATCGGTGGCGCCCTCCTCATCTGGATCGGCATCAAGCTCATCGCGGAAGACGATGGTGGTGAACACAGGATCAAGGCCAGCGACCGCCTGCTTGCCGCGGTGTGGACGATCATAGTGGCCGACCTGGTGATGAGCCTGGATAACGTGATGGGCGTCGCCGCCGCCGCCAAGGGAAGCATGCCACTGATCATTTTCGGCCTGATCATCAGCATCCCCATCGTCGTTGTCGGCAGCCAGATCATCACGCGCCTGATCCAGCGCTTCCCGATCCTGGTACTCGCTGGCGGCGGCCTCCTCGGCTACATCGCGGGTGAAATGATGGTGGAGGATCCGGCGATCGCCGCGTGGGTCGCCGCAAACGCGGCGGAGTACGTCTGGATCGCGCCGATTGCTGGCGTCGTGGTCGTCGTCTCGGTCGGTTATGCGCTGACCCGCCGACACGGAACCAGCGAGGCGTAGCCACAGGTGGCTGCAGCGATCCATGGCCATGCTCGCACGGCGGCGCGCCACGGCGTAAACTCGCGCCGGATGAAGCTAGTCGCGGCCTTGGTCATCCCCTGCCGTCACCCATGGAGTCGCGCGCGGTGAGCGGCCGGGCATCCCTCGACGTCGCCAGCCTGTCGCACCCCGGGATGGTGCGCACGCACAATGAGGATTCGGTGTTTGTCGACGGCGAAGCCGGGCTCGCCGTGCTTGCTGACGGCATGGGCGGTTACAGCGCCGGCGAAGTCGCCAGCGGCATCGCCGTCAACGTGATCAGCAAGGGTATGCTGGAGGAGCTCAATTCAGGGCGCGAACTCTCGAAAGTCGACGTCGGCGCGGGCTCACGCACGCCGCCCTCCTGTTGCAGCAGCAGATCGCCCTGGCGAACAAGGGCATTTACGAGGCCGCCCAGGCGCGGCCCGAGTGCGCGGGCATGGGTACGACGCTCGTGGCCACGGTGTTCTTCGAAAACCGCGTCAGTATCGGACACATCGGTGACTCGCGATGCTACCGTCTGCGCGTTGACCGCTTTGAGCAGCTTACTCACGACCATTCACTCCTGCAGGAGCAGATCGACAGCGGCATGCTCACGCAGGAACAGGCGAAATATTCGCTGAACAAGAACCTCGTGACCCGCGCCCTCGGCATCGAGGCGGTGGTGCCACCGGATATTTCCGAGTATCGGATCGAGGCGGAAGACATCTATATATTGTGTTCCGATGGCTTGACTGACATGGTCGAACCCGCGGCGGTGCAGGAAATCGTTGCCGCCAAGCGTAGTGATCTTGCCGAAGCCGCGGCGGAGTTGATCGATGTAGCGAACCAAAACGGAGGCCGCGACAACATTTCGGTCGTGCTCGTGCGCGTTCCCTTGGAGTTTCTGCCCACCGGCGGTTGGCTGCAGCGCTGGATGAGCAAGAAGCCTGTGTAGGTGCGGGTGTGAAGCGCATTGTTCGTCATTCCCGCCCCCGACTACGTCACTCGAGGTCAGGCTCCAGTGGGAATCCATTGCTGCGAAGTCAATGCGCAGACAGCCTGCAGTGCATCAAAACGCCGTCGTCCCGGCGGAGGCCGGGACCCAATCTTGCTACCTGAAGCGCTGCTAGACCCGCAGCCATGAGCAAACTCGTCCTCTTCCTGGCGGATGGTACGACTCTCGACGTGCCGCTCAAACGCGAACGCATGACTATCGGGCGCCGCGCCGACAACGACATCTGCTTGCCGAATCTGGCGGTCAGCGGCGAGCATGCCGCGGTGGTCACGATTCTCGCCGACTCCTTCCTCGAAGACCTCGGAAGCACCAACGGGACGCTGGTCAATGGCACGCCCATCGCCAAGCATTTACTGCGTGACAATGACCAAATCGATGTCGGTCGGCACATTCTTGTCTTCTGCACAGACGAAGACGCCGTGCTCGCGCCGAATACCGTGCGCAGCTCGGTAAGGAGCGCGGCTGGAGACCTGGGAGACAAGGTTGAAGCGGCCAAGCCCTTCGTCAAGACACGAAACGAGAAGGCCGGCGGCGGGAGTGCCATGCGCCGCGAGAGGATCGCCGAGAACGCTGCGGCCACGAAGGGCTGGACCGGAGTCCGCCCTGGAAGCGACGCAAGCCAACGTCGTTCACAAGGGGCCCCGCGCGCCGACCCACGCGGCTTCAGTGAAGATCTTGTCCGGACCGGGGTCTGGCCGTGCTGTCGCCCTCACCAAGGCCGAGACAACGATTGGGCGAGCGGGGGTCCAGGTGGCGCTTGTGAAACGCATTGGCGACACGTTCGCGTTGAGCCTTGTCGAAGGCGACAAGCCGCCGTTGGTCAATGGCGCCGCGTCTGTTCGGAAACGAAGTCGTTCTTGCAGCCGGCGACGTCATCGAGCTTGCTGGTGCCCGACTGGAATTTGTCGGAGTGCCGCAGGTGGTCGATTCGCGGTGAATCTCGGTCAGGCATGACTGTTGCTTCCACCCTGTGGCATACATGATCCCGGACAGCAGCGTCAGAGAGCCGGCGCTACGCCAACTGCCGCTGTCTCGCTCTGGGGCCAGGCTAGCGGAGTTCCGAAAGAAACCGGTGTACCCCAGGGACTCCAAGCGTCAGCAAATGACGCGAAGCGTCACGCGAACTGCCGCTGCAGCGGCAGTCTTTCGACTTCGTAAGTCTGTGCTCACTTTCATGATTCGTGGCGTAATGACAACGTCATAACCCAACAGGCTGTAGTTTTTCGCTTTGCGTGATCGCGGGGTCGGTATATCACCGTCGCGGTCACGGTTGGCACGTCATTTGCTCAATCTGGACCAGCATCCCTAGATGCCAAGGGTACGGGAGTCGTTAGATAAACCAACGGAGACAAGCTATGAAACGTGTACAACAAGGCTTCACGCTTATTGAACTGATGATTGTGATTGCGATCGTTGGTATTCTGGCGGCCATCGCGCTGCCGGCGTATCAGGACTACACGATCCGTTCCCGCGTATCTGAGGCCGTTGCCTCGGCCGGCGCCTGCAAGACGCAGGTCACCGAGTACGTCGCTACGAAGGGGACAGTGCCTGCTGATTCGACCGCATCCGGATGTACCGACACCGTCAGCAAGTACGCCCTCGCCCCGCAGGTGGCCAATGGTGTGATCACGATGACGACGTCGGGTGATGCAGCCCTCGGGGCCGCGGCGGGCGGGACGTTCACGCTTACACCGGTCCCGGCTACTGGCGCGCCGATCACGGAATGGGTGTGCGCAGTCGGCTCCATTGCTTCGAAGTACGTGCCGGCGAGCTGCCGCTAAGCTCTGCGCGGTACTCAGGGAAAGGGGCAGCCTGCGGGCTGCCCTTTTTCTTGCGCATGAGGCGCCCCCCATCGTGCCAACCCGCACAGCAAATCGCCGGAAGGAGTGCGGCCACCAGTTGCGAAATGCGCCGTTCGGGCGCGTGTTAGCGGGTACGGCCGATGCACTGCGCCATCGACGCTATGGTCGCGTCGACGAAATCCTTGCTGTAGCCCAGGTCGTTCAATTGCCATTTGACGGCGTTGAGCAACCTTGCCTTGCCATAAACGCCGAGCTTGTTTTCCCCGCTGAATTTCGTGACTCGGCGCTCCAGATCACCGACCGCCTTGCCAAGCTGCTGAGCCGGCTTGAGCTTGCTTGTGCCGAGCTCGGATTGCTTTGCCACCGGGAAGCGCTTGGTCAACTCGGTGACAAGCGTCTGCGCAAATTCATCGATTGCCGTATTGCCCTTACCAAGTCCGAACATGGCTTTTGCTCACGAGAGGGTTTCCGATCGTATTGGGTCAGCGCGGTTGTGAAGGCCAGGCTATTACGGTGATGCAATGCCAGCCGCGCCGCCGATTGCCCGCCACATGTCGACGTAGGCAGCTTCGATAGCGCGGGCGAAGCCCGCCGCATCCATAAGTCGAGACGCCGTCATTGTTTGCCGTAGTTCCGCGCGCAGCCGGATGAACTCCCGGGGGTCGCCGCTCAGGCGGAGCGCAGCTTCGACGTATTGGTCCTGATTTTCAGCGACGAGCCTATCAAGGCCTACTTCCACCAACGGACCAATCGAGTTCCGCGACAATGCTGTCGTTCCCGACATGGCAACGACTGGGACACCCATCCAGAGACACTGCATTGTAGTCGTGCCGCCGCCATAAGGCGAAGGGTCCAGAGCGATGTCGACGTGGCCCAGCAATGTCAGAAAATCTTTGGTCGACATGAAGGGGAACACCTCGATCTGCTCGGGACGCGCGCCGTGCCGCGTGAAATCGCTCTTGATCGCCATTTGCATCTTCGGGTTCTGACCGCCTCTCGCGATTACAAACAGGCGTGAGTCCGGGCGCGCGACAAGTACGCGTGACCAAAGGCTCTTGGTGGCGGCCGACACTTTCGGCCATTGGTTGACAGAACCGAAAGTGAGCGGCGCGCCTCCTGCCAACGGCGAGCCCTCGACCGGCGGAGCGTCTGGAGACGGTGCGAAACACGCCTGCACCGGCAGCCGAAACAATTTTTCGGTGTGCAGCGCCTCGGTAAGGCCAACGGGGTCCATGTGCGCGTCGGTCAACCGGTAATCCATGGTGCGGAGCCCGGTCGTATTGAGGTAGCCCAGCCATGTGGCCTGCACCGGCGCAGGTTTGCGCGCGAAGACCGGCAACCGATTGAATCTGGTGTGGCCCGCCAGATCGAGCAGAATATCGATCCTGGACGCACGAATGGCCGCTTCGAGCGCATCGTCAGACAGGTCGCTGACGCGCAGCCATTCCCCCACGTTTGCCCTGAGTCGTCGCGTCATCCAGTCTTCGGCGCTCGGCGAGGTATCGAAGCAAACGATGTCGAATCGCTCGCGGTCGTGATTTTCGAAGAGCGGTGCGACAAAATAGGCAACGGCGTGATCCCGGAGATCCGGCGAGACATACCCGATACGCAATCTCGTATGCGCTCGATTGCTGGCAATTGCAACGCGCGATGAACGCTTGGCGAGAGCCTCGCAGCGGGAGCCCCATGCGCGATGTTCCTCGAACAACTGCGCAGGCGTGAAGACCGTGGCGTAGTTGAGGACGAACAGTCGGCTCTGTTGCAGCTGCAGCGAATCTGGCTGCAGTGCGATCGCGCGATCGAATGCCGCAACGCCTTCAGTTATTCTGCCGAGGTAGCACAGTTGATCCGCGAGCAACGCATCGATTTCCGGCAAAGTGCGGTCGAGGCGCCAGGCGCGCTCGTAATATTCGAGCGCGGTTGTTGGATCCCGCATTTCGTTGGCGATATTTGCCAGTCGGAGCAGCAGACCGATCTGATTGGGGTCAAGAGCCAATCCACGCTCGCCGTACTCCCGTGCCTTGATGAGATCCCTTGATTCCTGATGGACGGTCGCAAGCCAGTAAAGTGGATAGACGCGATCGGGCGCAGACTGGTGTGCGGACGCATACAATTCCATCGCTCGATTGCGCTGCCCTTGTTCTCTTGCGGCATCGGCGGCAGCGATAAGCTGTTCCAGAGACTGCTGCGGTGAGTCGGCGAGATCACCACCGCGAAGTTGCTTACTTCTTAGCCAGCCCCGCATTGTCATGGGTCGCCGACTAATTCGCGCCGCGGATACGAAGGCAAATGAAGTAACACATCTCGGCCCGATTCAAGCAACCACCATCAATTGGCATTGGTACGCTATTATTTGTACCTTGTAAGCCGGGAGGGTGGCGACGAAAACTCCGTGTGGGTTTGCAGCTTCTCTGTCGCCTAAAATACCTTAAGTCACTTCAATCTGGCAACGAACATGGAGAAGGGCTGTTAGATGCGTCTATTTCGCCGATTGCAATCGCCGGAACGCGTTCATACGAGGGGCGATGAGAACATGGTGGGTCAGTCACAGCAGGACGCCATCGCACACTACAACTTGGGTAGTACGTTGCTGGACCAGAGGCGCCTTCCTGAGGCCCTCGCGAGTTATCGTCGTGCACTCGAGATTCAACCCAATTTCGCGGAGGCCCATGGCAATCTGGGCATTGTGCAGCACCAGCTCGGACACCTCGAGGAAGCGGTAAGGAGCTATCGCCGAGCGGTGGAGATCAAGCCGGACTTCGTGATGGCACATTACAACCGTGCGAATGCGCTGCTTCAGCTTGGACAGCTTGAGGATGCGGCGGCGAACTATCGTCGTGCACTGGAGCTCCAGCCCGAATTCGCGGAAGCACATTGCAATCTTGGCATCGTGCTTCAACAACTGGGGCGCATTGGGGATGCGTTGACAAGCTTTCGTCGGGCGCTGGATTTTCGACCCGAGTTCGTGGTGGCGCACTACAACCTTGGCAATGCCTTGACTGAGCTGGGAAAATTTGATGATGCAGTGTCGAGTTATCGCCGGGCGATACAAATCGACCACAACTATCCCGGGGCGCACAACAACCTCGGCCATGCTTTCACAAAACTTGGACGAGTGAACGACGCGCTGGCAAGCTATCGTCGAGCAGTGGAGATAAATCCCGACTTCGCGGAAGCGCACAACAACTTGGGCAATACGCTGAAAGATTGCCGCCTCCTTGAACAGGCGGTCGCAAGCTATGGTCGCGCGCTGGAGATCCAACCTGGGTTCGTGGACGCGCACTACAATCTTGGCAATACCCTCAAAGAACTCGGGAAGTTTCGTGACGCGGTGGCAAGTTATCAACGCGCACTGGCGATCAACCCCAACTTCGCCGAGGCGCACAGCAATCTGGGCCTTGCCCTGCGAGACTCCGGGCGACTTGGTGATGCGATAGCGAGTTTTCGCCAGGCGCTGGCAATCAAACCAAATTTCGCCGAGGCGCACAGCGACCTTGGGAATGCGTTGAAAGACTGCGGGCAACTTGACGATGCGGTGGCGAGTTATCGTCGGGCCCTGGAGATCCAGCCGCACTTCCCGATGGCGCACAGCAATCTATTGTTAGCACTCAACTTCTCTGCCGGCCATGAGGCTTCCTATTGCCTCGAGCAAGCTCGGCAGTTCGGTCAACGAATACTCGACAGGACGGCGAACCCCTCGTTTTCTACTTGGTTATGTGTGCCAAGGCCGAAGCAACTGCGGGTAGGGCTGGTATCCGGTGATTTTGGCAATCACCCGGTCGCGTTTTTTCTGGAGGGTGTTCTGCGGCGTATTGACCCTGCGCGAATTGAATTAATCGCGTATCCTACTTTCGAAGCTTCGGACGAAGTCTCAGCGGTTATTCGTCGACAGGTTTCCGCATGGAAGCCATTGGCTGGCCTGACCGATGAAGCCGCTGCTCGGTTGATTCACGCTGACGGCGTGCATGTCCTACTTGACCTGTCCGGTCATACCGCCAAGAATCGACTGCCGGTTTTCGGCTGGAAACCGGCGCCGGTGCAATGTAGCTGGCTCGGTTATTTCGCCACTACCGGTGTGCCGGAAATCGACTTCCTGCTGGGTGATCCCTATGTGACGCCGGTTGAAGAAGAGGCCCACTTTACTGAGCGCATATGGCGGTTGCCAGACGCCTATATGTGCTTTGCGCCACCGCGCGTCGAAATTGAAGTGGAGGCGCTGCCGGCGTTGTCGGCTGGCTCCGTGACCTTCGGCTGCTTCAACAATCTCGCTAAAATCAACGAGGCGGTATTAGCGCTGTGGGCGAGAATTCTTCAGGGAATCCCTGGGTCGCGTCTGTTTCTCAAGACCGCGCAACTGTATGATCCGCACGTGCGTGGGACCACACGCCAACGCCTTGCGGCTCGGGGAATCGCGGCTGACAGACTGATTCTGGAAGGGTCCTCTCCTCGCGCCGAGTTGCTTGCCGCTTATAACCGTGTCGATATTGCGCTCGATCCATTTCCGTACCCCGGCGGCACCACTAGCGTGGAAGGGCTATGGATGGGTGTGCCGTTCATCACACGACGAGGCAACCGGTTCCTGTCCCACGTCGGTGAGACCATAGCGCAGAACTCGGGGTTGTCGGACTGGATCGCTGCCGACGATGAGGATTACTTGGTCAAGGCTACAAAATTCGCGTCGAATCTGCCGCGTCTGTCCAACTTGCGTGCCGGCCTGCGCCCGCAGGTGCTCGCCTCACCGATGTTTGACGCCGCTGGTTTCGCGCGCAATTTCGAGGCCGCGCTATGGGGCATGTGGCGATCATGGGATGGCCGCAAGATAACTTCGGCATGACACCAACGACTCTCATCACCGGAGGTGCCGGTTTTCTCGGCTCGCATCTGTGCGAAAGGCTGGTTGGGGCTGGCGAAGAAGTCTTGTGCCTCGACAACTTCTATACCGGCAGCAAAGACAACATCCGTCATCTGTTGCCCCGGCCCAACTTCGAGTTGATCCGCCATGACATCTGGCTGCCGCTGTACGTCGAAGTCGACCGAATCTATAACCTGGCCTGTCCGGCCAGCCCAGTGCACTATCAGAACGACCCGGTTGCAACGACAAAAACGTCGGTGCTGGGTGCAATCAACATGCTCGGCCTCGCCAAGCGGCGTCGGGCGCGAATATTGCAAGCTTCAAGTAGCGAGGTTTATGGCGATCCCAGAGAGCATCCGCAAACCGAAAGCTATTGGGGGCATGTGAATACCATTGGTCCCCGCGCCTGTTACGACGAAGGCAAACGCTGCGCCGAGACTCTATGTTTTGATTATCACCGGCAAAACGGCGTCGACATCCGCGTCGCACGCATCTTCAACACGTACGGCCCGAGAATGCACCCACAGGACGGACGCGTCGTCAGCAATTTTATTGTCCAAGCTTTGACCGGGCAATCCATCACGATTTACGGGGATGGCGACCAGACGCGGTCCTTCTGCTATGTGGACGATCTCATCGACGGATTGTTGGCAATGATGAATCAGCACACCGAGATCGGACCGATAAATCTGGGCAATCCGTCAGAATTCACGATTCGGCAGCTGGCTGAAACCGTGTTGCGACTGACAGGCTCGCGCAGCGAACTCGTATTCCGCCCGCTTCCGCCGGACGATCCCGCTCAGCGCCAGCCGGACATCGCCAAAGCCAGACAGACGCTGAATTGGGAGCCCAAAGTGACCCTGCAGGATGGACTAAAGGAGACGATCGCATATTTCAAGACACTGCTTGCCCAATGAAGCACGGACTCGTTCCGGCGGAGTGCCCGGTTTGTGGATGCACGATTGCCGCGCAGTTCTTCGACGGGGGGCAGCAGCCGCTCGCGACCCTGGGTTGGCCGAAGACCGCAGCGGAGGCGCAAGCGATGGGTCGCTTCCCGCACGATTTTGTCCAGTGCCCGGCATGTTCTCACGTGTGGAACCGCTCGTTCAGTTACGAAGCGATCCCGTACAAACGCAATCCCAACCGGATGTTCAACCATGGCGGCATTTGGAGAGGGCACCTTGCGCAAACGCGTGATGCGCTGCTCATGCATTTGCCGGACTCGCCTACCGTAGTCGAAATCGGATGCGGCGAAGGGCACTTCGTCCGCGGGTTGGCGGAAGCGCGAGAACACCAAGGTCGGTTCATCGGTTTCGACGCCAATGCCAGCCCAGGGACGGGATCGGGAATCGAGTTTCATGCGCGCCTGTTCGAGCCGTTGGCGGATATGCCGATCTGCAATCCGGACGCCGTCGTAATTCGCCATGTGCTCGAGCATCTCACCAGGCCGGCAGGACTATTGGAACAGCTGGCCTGGGGCGCCGCAGCGTTACAGAAGCGATGCTGGCTGTTCGCCGAAGCGCCCTGCATTGACCGAGTGTTCGAAACCGACCGCCTGGCGGATTTCTACTACGAACACGTATCCCATTTCACGACGCAGTCCTTCCGTACGCTCATGGCGAGAGCGGGCGACATTGTCGAGGTCGCGTATGGCTACGATCGCGAAGTCATCTACGCGCTGGTGAAGTTGGGAGTGTCCACCGCAATGCAGGAGCAGGCTGCATCAACCCAGGCCTTCTTGCAGCGAACCGGCACGAGTCACTCCAGGATTCGGTTCCCAGTTGGACGCTCTCGCCGCGAGCGGCGACCGCGTGGCGATATGGGGAGGTACCGGCAAGGCCGCAGCATTCATCCACCAGTTTGGCGCCGACGCCGCGCGCTTCCCGCTGGTCGTGGATTCTGACCCGGACAAAGCCGGTACTTTCGTGCCCGGCACGGGACAGGAGATTGTGTTCAGGGATGTGCTCAGAACAAGCCCCGTCGACGTTGTCATTATCCCCACTCAGTGGCGTGCAAAGGACATCGTGGCAGAGATGGAGCGTGAAGGAATTCGCCCGCTCAAAGTGCTCATCGAGCACGGAGGGCAACTCGTGGATTTCATGGCGGACGAGCATCCTTACGGCACAGCGTGAGTCGGCAAGCGGATTCAGATCTGGTGGTGCGATGATTGTGCGTCGCGCGGATGCGGAACTCCGCCGGAGTCCGTATCTCTAGGACTGCCCCGTACTGCCAAACCCGCCTGCGGCCCGGTCGCTTGCATCGAAATCGCCGACAACCTCGAACGCCGCACGCGCGACCGGCACGATGACAAGTTGCGCCAATCGTTCCATGGGGTTGAGGGTGAAGGCGACGCGGCCCCGATTCCAGCAGCTCACCATCAACTGCCCCTGGTAGTCCGAGTCGATCAGGCCGACCAGGTTACCGAGGACGATCCCGTGCTTGTGACCGAGTCCCGACCGAGGGAGAATTATCGCGGCGAGTCCCGGGTCGGCAATATGGATAGCGACCCCGGTGGGAATGAGTTCGGTCTGGCCCGCTTCAAGCACCAACGGTCCATCGATACACGCGCGTAGATCCATGCCGGCGGAGCCTGGGGTTGCGTAGGCGGGCAGGTGCGGGCGGATCCGTTCGTCGAGGATCTTGAGGGCGACGGTCGCAATCATCGGTGCTCTCATGTGAATGGGGTAGCTGCGCTATTCGTGCGCCAACCTCAAACACGATGGAGCCATCCTCAGGCATCCCACGATGATCATTTGCCGGGCTTTGGCGGAGGTCGCATGGCTGCACGCGGCGGTGGCCGCAGATCTACGCCGCCTAAATCCCGAAAGCGCTTGTGTATGGCGTCGGCAAGGTTGCGCCCGCGGGGCGGTTCGTCCACCAGCGCCGCCCTGAGGATCTTGCGGGCCTCGTCCTCCATCGATCGCTTGTGATGTGCGGCGCGGACGCGAAGCCGTGCCTTGATCGACTCATCGAGGTTTCGAATCGTGATGCTTGCCATGAGAGTCCGGCCGCCAAACTAGACGCAATCAATGCAAGCATTGTCATCAATGCATGCAAGCGTGTCAAGAGCGCGACTGGCTCTGCAGGATTTCGGTTCGGTTTGCGCCGGGACTACTTCCTACGCTTCTTCGCGCCAGCGATCGAACACACCAAACTCCTCGTCGTGGCATCGATCAACTGCTATGAAGTATTCAAGTGCATCGCCCAGCAGCGCGACGAAAACGCCGCAATGCAGGCGATCGCGCTCATGCGGCAAGGTGAGGTCGTAGACCTGTCGCCGGACTTGGCTGTGGTGGCCGCGAAGATCGCGTTAGATATGAAATTGCCACTAGCCGACAGTGTCATTCTCGCGACAGCGCGCCTTCGTCGCGCCGCCGTGTGGACGCACGACTCCGACTTCGCGAGGATCGAGGGCGTCAAGTACGTGGCAAAGCGCTGATCGCGGAGGAGGCGCGGCTATGCCCTTGGCATCCGATTCGCGATCTCCGCGACGAGGACCCGCGCCAGCGCCAGCTTGCCCATCCGCGGCAGCGGATGTGATCCGGAATCGTCCAGAAGCGTCACTTCGTTTTCATCGTTGCCCAGCGCGTCCTGGGCGCGGTTGGCAATCATCAGTGGTAACTTCTTGCGCCGACGTTTGGCTTCGGCCTGATTGGTGACGTCGTCAGTTTCTGCTGCGAAGCCGACGCAGAACGGCGGCTTGGGTCGTGCCGCAACGCGCGCGAGAATGTCGATCGTAGGCTTGAGCTCCAGCGTCAATGCCGCGTCCGACTTCTTGATCTTGGCTGCGCTCGGCCCGACCGGCGTGTAGTCCGCAACCGCCGCGACCGCGATAAAGACATCTGCGGTGGCGATATGCCTGTCGACGGCAGCGGCCATGTCGGCGGCGCTGGTCACATTTTCCCGCGCAACGCCGGCCGGCGTCGCCAATGGCGTCGGACCGGCTACCAGCGTCACTGCGGCACCGGCCTCGGCGCAGGCCTGCGCCAGCGCAAATCCCATTTTGCCCGAGCTCGAGTTGGTGATGCCGCGCACTGGGTCGATGGCCTCGAAGGTCGGCCCGGCGGTGAGCACTGCCCGCTTTCCAGCCAGCCGCTTCGGCTGCGCCCACGCGACAAGCGCTGCGAGAATCTCCTCAGGCTCTATCATGCGGCCGTCGCCGACTTCACCGCAGGCCTGGTCTCCGCTCCCTGGGCCAAGTATCTCGACACCGTCCGCGCGAAGTTGCGCGATGTTGCGCTGTGTCGCGGGGTTCGACCACATCTGCATATTCATCGTCGGCGCGACCAGCAGCGGGCATGTCCGCGCGAGGCACAACGTCGACAGCAGGTCATCGGCCGCGCCATGCGCGACCTTGGCGATGAAGTTTGCGGAGGCGGGTGCGACGACGATCGCGTCGGCGTGCCGGGACAGATCGATATGCCCCATGGCGTTCGCAGCGCCGGAATGCCAGAGGTCGGTCAGGACCGGATGCCCCGAGAGCGCCTGCAGCGTCATCGGCGCGATAAATTGCGTCGCCGCTTGCGTCATGACGACATCGACGGCTATTTCCTCCTTGACCAGCAGTCGGGTCAGCTCCGCGGCCTTGTACGCGGCGATGCCGCCGGTAATGCCGAGTACGACGCGGCGCAGGGGAAGGGCAGAAACGTTGATCGTCATCCGTTTGGCTAATGGGGTCAGGCCGTGCCGCAGTTTAATATGCCCCGAGACGTGGGTACATAGGGAAGGTCGGACATCATGCGCATTGCCGATTGGCCGGAAGACGAGCGCCCGTGTGAACGGTTGCTCAAACTTGGCGCGGCCGCGCTTTCGGAAGCTGAATTGCTGGCGATCTTCCTGCGCACCGGTATCGCCGGGAAGAGTGCGGTCGAATTGGGTCGCGATTTGCTCCAGCGCTTTGGCGGCCTGCGGCTACTGTTTGCGGCATCGCTGGAGGAGGTCGCTGCCGTTCGTGGCTTCGGGCCCGTCAAGTACGCGCAACTGCAGGCCATCGTCGAGATGGCGCGGCGCGCCCTCTCCGAACAGATGCGCGAGCGCGATGCGATGTCCTCGCCTCGTGCGGTGCGTGAATTCCTCAGCCTGTCGCTCGGCAGCCGGCCGCACGAAGTCTTCGTGGCGCTGCTTCTCGATGCGCAGAACCGGTTGCTTGGGTGCGAAGAGCTGTTTCGCGGCACGCTGACGCAAACCAGCGTGTATCCACGCGAGGTAGTCAAGACTGCGTTGCGCTACAACGCGGCGGGCGTCATATTTGCACACAACCATCCGTCGGGGGTCGCCGAGCCCAGCCGCGCTGACGAGCTGCTTACGCAAACCCTCAAGCAGGCGCTGGCGCTGGTCGAAATCAAGACACTCGATCATTTCATCGTGGCCGGCTCGAAGACCATCTCGTTCGCAGAGCGCGGTTTGCTGTGATACATTGCGCGCCACGACGTTGCAGCAAACGATTTGTCGCGCGGAACCTCGTCACTGACCAGGCGTATCGCTCTGATAAGCAAATGATTTTGTTTCGTTATCTACAAGACCTTCGCAAACCCGCCGCAAAGAGGGACGAGGCCGCGGACGTTATTCCACGCGTGCTGAACGTGGGTGGTGGTAGCAAGTCGACCCCGATCCCCCCACACTACGACAATTGGCGTCATGATCTCCTGGATATCGATCCCAAGGGAAAACCCGATGTCGTCGGCGATGCACGCGAACTGCAGACGTTGCCAGCGGCGCAATATGACGCAGTTTATTGCTCCCATAACCTCGAGCATTACTACAAGCACGACGGGCTAAAGGTATTGAAGGGCTTCCTGCATGTTCTGAAGCCAGATGGATTCGCAGAGATACGCGTCCCTGACTTGAACTCGGTGATGAAACGGCTCGTCGAATCGAATCTCGACATCGAGGACATGCTTTATCAATCCCCCGCCGGTCCTATTTCGGTCCATGACGTCATCTACGGATGGGCCAAGCAGATTGAGACTTCCGGCGTAGATTTTTATGCCCACAAGACAGGCTTTACCACTCATTCCCTGCGGGCACTGCTCATTCGCTCGGGTTTTTCGGACGTCTATATATTTGTTGCAGAAGAAGCATTCGAAATGAGAGGCGTCGCCTTCAAACAGGCTCCCACCGCCGCGCAACGTGTTTTGCTTGGAATACCTGCCTCAGCGTGATGATGGTAACGGCGCTGGCTGGCCGGTCATTTCAATTGCAGCAGATATAGTCGACCCGCAAGAGGATTGCCCATTTCCAACCGGATAGTCGTCGGGTCGGCAACGACGATCGCGAACGTCGGTTCCGCAAGTCGCCGGATATATGCCTCGGATTGCGCATAGCGTCCCGTTGGCCGCAGGGTGTAATCGGTTGACTCGCATTCTTCGGTCGAGAAAGCAAACCAGCCGCCGGGGCGCAGGTTGCGCGCGGTTTCGTGAAAGAGCTCTTCAAGAGCGCCGATGTAGGGGAAAACATCCGCCGCGATCACCAAGTCGAAACGTGCCCCCTCGGAACTGCGCAGCCACGTGTGCACCTCGCTCAGGTGCACATCGTCATAGATGCCAAGCGCGCGGGCTTGAGCGAGCATTTTTTCGGAAAGATCGACTCCGACCAGGTAACGTGTCTGCTGGGTCAATGCGATCCCGCAGTGCCCGGTACCACAGCCCAGGTCAAGTACATCCAATTCTCTACCAACGTGCGATTTCACCATCGCCGCGAGCAACGACGGTGCGTTGTATCCCAATTGCCGCAAATGCGCATCAAAAGTCGGAGCGAAATTATCGAAGGTAGCGGTGACAAAGCGATCGGGAGCGCGGTCGGTAACTTGGGCGGAAGCGGCGGCCACATAATGACTGAACAACGAGGCGTCGAGGCCGCGCGCGATAGCCAGTTCATAGAGTGCTACCGCTTCACGCAACTTCCCTTGCTCTTCGAGCAAATGGCCGAGATTTACGTACGGGACCTCAAGCTCCGGGCTTAGGTCCAGCGCGCGTTGGAATGCCTTTTCGGCGTCTGGCATTCGGCGAAGCAGCTGCAACGCCACGCCGCGATTGTTGTGCGCACGGGCATTGTCCGGGTTCAGGCTAAGTGACGTGTCCAGCGCCTCGAGAGCTTCGTCGGGTCGCGCGGTGTCGTTGTAGAGCAGTCCCAGACGGTAATGAACAAGGGGGTTGGCCGGCGCAAGCGTCCGCGCCCGCAGCAGCAGGGCCCGAGCTTCCTCGAATCGACCAGCTTCAAGAAGGGTGTACCCCTCCTCGCAAAGACGATCGGCTTCTGCGGAGGTGGGCGGAGAAATCACAAGGACTCCAAATGTTTCCGGCTGTTTCTTGAACAGCCGGCAGGTTAGCAGTAAAATAGTCGGTTATCCAAACACTAAGTTCGGGAGCGAGCCATGGCTCGAGTCTGTCAAGTTACCGGGAAGCACCCGATGGTGGGCCACCACGTGTCCCACGCCAACAACAAGACCAAGCGCCGGTTCCTGCCGAACCTGCAGCGCCGCCGCTTCTGGCTCGAGAGCGAGAGCCGCTGGGTCAACCTGCGTTTGACCAACGCGGCCCTGCGCACCATCGACAAGAAGGGCATCGACGTCGTCATCGCCGAGTTGCGCGCCAGCGGCCAGCACGTCTGACACCCGTCGACATCATTGGAGCATTGTCATGCGCGAAAAGATCAAACTGGAATCATCGGCCGGCACCGGCCACTTCTACACGACTTCCAAGAACAAGAAACTGATGCCGGAGAAGCTGGAGATCAAGAAGTTCGATCCCGTTGCCCGCAAGCACGTCATGTACAAGGAAACCAAACTCAAGTGACGTCGGACCAAGCCGCGCGGCGCGCGGCTTAGGGGCCGACGTCATCCCCGCGAAAGCGGGGATCCAGGTTAGCGGTGCACAAAGATTTGGGGACGTCATCCCGGCGAAGGCCGGGATCCAAGCTGCCCTTGTGCCAGATTGATTGTGCCCCGGCCTCCGCCGGGGCGACAACATAAACACAAACAAAAAGCCCGCCGATCGGCGGGCTTTTTGTTTGCTTGCCAGCGGAGCGTTACGCGTAGCTACGCAAGCGCCGCGAAAAGTTCTGCAGTGGCACGATGCCGCTCGCATCCGCACGATGACACCAGTCCTGCAGGCGAGCCAGCAGCTGCTCGCGCGAATCGTTCGAGCGGCTCCAGAGCGAGGTCAACTCCTGGCGCATCGCATACAAGGTTTTGAGTGCCTTGCTGTTCTCCAGCGTCGAAGCCAGTCGGGCGCGGTCGCTTTCCGGCAGCTTCGCCTCGTCGGCGTGGAACCATTGGCGCAGGCGCCGAAGGCTCGGCACGCCGCTCGCCAATTCGCCACGTCGCGCGCGTTCACGCAGACTTGCGGCCTCGACGACGTAGGCTTGCTTCAGCGAGCGCGCGTAGCTCGTCAGCACCGCGTAGCGATGGGTAATCACGGCCTGTAGCGTCTCGAGGTCGGCCTGAAGCTTGGCGCGATCGAACTTCAGCTGCGGCGCGAGTTTGCGCACCTTGGCCAGTCCCAGCGATTCCAGTCCGCGGATGTACATCCAGCCGATGTCGAGCTCATACCATTGCGACGACAGCCGGGCCGACGTGCCGTACGCGTGATGGTTGTTGTGCAATTCTTCGCCGCCGATGAGGATGCCCCATGGGACGACATTGCGGCTGGCGTCCTCGCACGCGAAGTTGCGATAGCCCCAGTAATGGCCGATGCCATTGATAATGCCCGCTGCAGTGACCGGGATCCACGCCATCTGGACGGCCCATATCGTTGCGCCAATGGGTCCGAAGAGCACCAGATCGAGCACCAGCATCAGACCACAGCCTTGCCAGGAGTAGGGCGTATAGACGTTGCGCTCGATCCAGTCGTCGGGGGTGCC
Organism: uncultured beta proteobacterium; assembly: GCA_963829375.1. GTDB lineage: Bacteria > Pseudomonadota > Gammaproteobacteria > Burkholderiales > Casimicrobiaceae > PALSA-1003. Next base: position 17,083 of record CAWHIS010000010.1, read on the forward strand.
GATGCCGTATTTTTCCAGCGTTTCCAGATTCTTGGATTCGTCGCGATAGAGCTCGGCGCCTTCCAGCAGCACCTTCTTGATGCCCCGGGTCTGCGGGCTGTGCGGGTCTTCGGGCGTCTCGACCTTGGCGTGGTGCTTGCGATGGATCGCAACCCACTCCTTGGTCAGCATGCCGGTCGTCAGCCACAGCCAGAAACGGAAGAAATTCGCGATGACAGGATGCAGGTCCAGGCCGCGATGCGCCTGGCTGCGATGCAGATAAATGGTCACCGCGGCGATCGTGACGTGCGTCAGCGCCAGCGTGACCACGATGTAGCCCCACCAAGGCAGCGGGACCAGGCCATTGGCGAGTAGTGATAGAAAGTCGAAATTCATGGGTTCTTTGGGTGAAGCTTCCGCCGGCACTCGGTTTGCGGGCCGGCATCGCAAGTCTGGCGCATTGTACACGAAGCGGCCCTCCCGCGCGGGAAAACCGGACTGTATTGATCTAAATCAATACCTTAACTGACGGATTCGCCGCGTCCGGACGGAGTCGTGGGCGGCGGGGCCGCCGGCGGCAGGATTCCCGAGTCGAGCAGCCGAATATCCCTCCGTGGGTAGGGTATCTGGATGCCATGCTCCGCAAAGGACTTCCAGATGGCGACATTCAGGCTCGAGCGCAGGTTGTTCTGGCCATTCTCCGGGTCGTTGATCCAGACGCCGAGTTCGAGGTCGATGCCGCTGTCGGCGAAGCGCAGGACCAACACGGCAGGGGGCGACGGCGAGCGCAGGACTCGCGCCTCGCGCAGCGCGATTTCCTCGATCAGCCGCATTGCCAGGTCGAGATCGCTGTCGTAGCTGATTTGCACAGTCAGCGCCAGACGGACCTCCCGGTTGGAGTACGAATGGTTCAACACCGTGGTGGTGACCAGTGTCTCGTTCGGCACGATCGCCTCGATCCCGTCGAGACTGCGCACAACGACATAGCGTGAAGTGACCTTGGTGACCGAGCCGAAGCGGCCGTCGACCGTGATCATGTCGCCGAGGCGTATCGAACGATCCAGCAGGATCGTGAATCCCGCGATGTAGTTGCTGGCAAGCTTCTGCAGACCGAGCCCGATACCGACACCCAGCGCGCCGCCGAATACGGATAGCACGGTAAGATCGATCCCGAGCAACGGCAGCGAGATCAGCACACCCAAGACCAGAAGCACCGCGCGGAACACCTTCGCCATGACAACGCGGACATTGCGGTCCACGTTGGGCATGCGCAGGATCCACTGTTCGATCAGCCCCGAAACCCACAGGGATATCATCAGCGCGAGCATGACGATCAGCGCATCCCGCCCGAGTTCGAGCAGGTTGATGCGGGAGCGCCCGATGGACAGTTCGGCTCCCTCGAGCGTCGTACCGATTTCCTGCGTTACGCCGAGGTAATAGAGCAGCAATGCACCCCAAATAGTGAAGCTGACCGCGCGTTCGGAAACGGGAAGCGGATTGTCGTGACCGAACAGATTCCGCAGCGCATAAACGGACAGGCGGATCGCCGCGAGCGCGATGACCAGCGGAACTGCGATAGGAGCGAAAGCGGACCCCCGGAAGTACGGCACTGCGCCGCGCAACAGAAGCAGCAGGCCGAGCGTGGCGAGAGGAAAGATCAGTCGGTTGACGCTGCCGGTGCCAATCTTCGCCATGCGCGATTCGCCCAGGCTCGCAACATGGACACGGTGATCGATCCACCAGCCGATGGCGAAACAGGCAAGGATCGCGCCGACCTCGACCCAGCCTTCGCGGGTGGCGAGCGCGCTCTGGATTCGATCGACGTTCAGCGGGGCAAGCATCGATGGATTTTAGCGCACCTGTCTTGACGCCACTTTTCGGTGCCGGCGCGAATAAATTCGCGTGATGGATTAACTTGTCGGCCCGGCGCAGGCCGGAGCCCAATCAAATTGATCTGGCACTGAAAGGCGAATTGGATCCCGGCCTTGGCCGGGATGACATCGCTAATTATTATTGACGCGCAGCATCGACCCACAGCGTCGCGTTCGCCTTGAGCCGCGACCAATTGTCGCGGTATGCGCGGGCGACGGCTGGGTTGTCGCGCAGTACGACGACATTCTCTGCATTGCTTCGCTGCGCGGCAATCGTGAAGTTGTAGCTGCCGGTGATCGTGGTCGCTCGCGCTGCCTCCGCGTCGATCACGATCACCTTGTTGTGCGCGGCCTGGAAATTGCCGTCGAGCCAGACCTCGACGCCGCCCGCGACGAGATCCGCGAGCACGTTCTGCGGCAGCGCGCGCGCTTGTTCACGATCGGCGACCACCTGCACCTGCACGCCCCGTTGGCGTGCGCGAACCAGGGCACGCGCGATACTGCGGTCGGTAAAGCTGTAGGCCTGCATCGTCACGTCGTGGCGGGAGGCATCGATCTCGCCGATGATGAGCCGATCGATCCGGTCCCCGGGCGTGAATGCGACCTCGATGCTGCCGACGCTTGCGTAATGCCTGTTCGCGGACGTTTCGGCGAATGCGGCGCTCGCCAAGATCACCGCAACGAAAGGTAGTGCGCGCAGCAGGCGTTGAAGGACCAGCATCACTTGCGTCCCAGTACGGCGGCAAAAAAGCCGTCGCAGCTGTGGCGATGCGGATAGAGCTTGAGCAGCGGGCCGGTATCGAGGGCGATGTCCGCCTTGGCGAGCTCCTGTGCGGCGTTGCCGAGCTCGAATTGAGGGTGCGTCGCGAGAAAGCCATCGACGATAGCCTCGTTTTCCTCGGGCAACACGCTGCATGTCGCGTACACGATGCGGCCTCCCGCCTTCACCATGGTGGCGGCGGCGGCCAGAATCCTCGCCTGTTTCGCGGCCAACTCGTCCATGCCTGCACGCGTCTGGCGCCATTTGAGATCGGGATTGCGGCGCAGCGTCCCGAACCCGCTGCACGGAGCGTCTACCAGCACGCGATCGATCTTGCCGGCGAGCCGCTTGACGTGGGTATCGCGCTCGTTCTGGATCAATGCCGGCTGTACGTTGGACAAGCCCGAACGCGCGAGGCGGGGTTTGAGTCGCGCCAGGCGACGCGCCGACACGTCGAACGCGTAGATGCGTCCTTGCGAGCGCATCAGCGCGCCCAGCAGCAATGTCTTGCCGCCGGCACCGGCACAGAGGTCGACCACCATGTCATTGCGGCGCGGTGCCACGAGGTAGCCCAGCAGCTGGCTGCCGTCGTCCTGCACTTCGATCGCCCCCGACTTGAACAACGGGTGATTCTGGAGCGCGGGCCGGCCGGCAATCCGCAAGCCCAGCGGCGAATAAGGCGTCGGTTCGGCATCGATGCCGGATTCGGCCAGCGCCGCCTGCGCAGCGGTGCGTTTGATCACCAACGGGTTGATGCGCAGATCGAGCGGCGCGGGGGACAGCCAGGCCCGAGCCAGCGCATCGCGCTCGCCGGCGGAATATGCGGTGGTCAGGCGGTCCCAAAGCCAGTCGGGCAATTCCGCCGCTTCCGGCTCCGTCAACGTCGGCTTGCGTGAGCGAAAGGCAACTGCCCAAGTGTGCTCTTCCGCGGTGAGCGCGCCGTCGAGCTCGCGCAGGCTGAGGCCGAGATCGCGCAGCGTAACGGCAATGGCGAGGCGGCGCGGCGCGCTGCTCTCGGCTTGCGCACACAGGGACCGCAAGCGTCGAAGGGTCGCAAAGACCCCGTCGGCGATGAAAGCACGATCGTGCTGCCCGAGCTTGGCGTGGCGTCGAAAAAACTGGTGGAGCGCCGTATCCGCGGGTTGCGTGAGCGGCAATACCGCGGCGAGCGCGTCCGCCAGCGCATCCAGCTGGCTCGCGCGCAGCCTTGTATGATCCCCCCACGCTTGCGGCTCGCGCCGCTGCGCTGCCCCCCGGGGGGCGGAACTCGCGCCTTGGGGCGGCCCTGCAGCGCTCATCGCTGCGCGACAGTCTCGTCGACGCGAATGCTGTCGAGTCGCAGTTCGACGGTGGCGCGCGCGTTCGACAGCCGCACCTTGACTGCGACGTAATGAAGCGACGGCGCAAGCCATACCTGCGCGTCGAGCGACCCATCACCGCTTTGGCGCCGCCAGATCTGGGTTTCAACGTCGCCGAAGGACAGTGCCACGGTCTCGGCGCCGTCCCGCCGAAAACCGTAGTGATAAATCTTGCGCGTCGTCGCGATGTTGAACTGCATTTCATCCGTCTCGGGTGGCGCGAAGTAGAACTGCCAAAGGACCACCAGGGGATCGAACGTCGGCAATTCCAGCGGCGCGGCCTTGTCTTCGTTGAGCAACACCATCCCGGTTTCCCAATCGAAGGTCGCCGACTCTCTCCGATCGTTGCTCGTGCCGGTGCGTGCAATGCTGAAGGTGGTCGGCTGGAGGCCTGTCGGCGTGATGGTGCCGACGCTCGTGGCGCGCCCCTGGCCGTGAAAGAACAGCGAGGCGAGTCCACGCGCTTCGGCGACCGTCGAGATCGTGTAGTCGTTGCCCGCATGGTCGAGCCGGTAAACGGCCTGGCCGATCAAGAAACCCAGCGGGCCAAGGAACGCGTTGTACGAGAGATCGACGCGCGGCGGCAGCGGTTTGGCTGGAAGCGCCGGTTCCGCCCCGGCAGTCACCACCGGCTCGTCGAGGGGTGCTGCTGCCGGCTCGGGTGGTGCCGGCTCAGGTTCTGTCGCTGCAGCGGGCTCAGGAGCCTGTTCGGGCACGACTGCAGCCGACGGGACCTGTGCAGTTGGAATAGGCGCGACGCGCTTTGGTCTTGGCTTCGGCTTGGGCGCGACCGGTTGTGCCGCGGGCGCGGGAGGAGGCGGGAGCTCGGTGATGGCCACCGCGAGCGGCGCAGAGGCTTCGGTGTCTTCCGCCAGGTGCACCGGCCATTGCGTCAATGCCAGATGGACGAACAGCGAGATGGCCAGCGCAACCACGAGCACCCAATGCGGGTTGCGCGATGCGGCGCGAATCCTGCGGGCGAAGGTGCCTGATGCTGCGGTTGTCATGGTCGTCATTGTCAGTCGACGAGAGGCACGGTCAATGCTGAAGCGTCGGTTATAGCGCCATTAACGCGCACCCCATGGGCGCCGCTGACCAGACGGTCGTCGCAGAACCAGCGGACCGCGGATACCAGAATGCGATGCTCGACCTCCAGCACGCGTGCGGCCAGCATCGCTTCCGTGTCGCCGTCGTGCACCGCCAGCGCGCCCTGCACGATGATCGGGCCGTGATCGACGGTCGCCGTCACGAAATGCACTGTGCAGCCGTGGATCCTGACGCCGTCGGCCAGCGCGCGGCGGTGGGTGTTCAGGCCGGGATACGCGGGGAGCAGCGACGGATGAATATTGATCAGACGACCGGCATAGCGCTCGACGAAAGCAGCGGACACGACGCGCATGAACCCGGCCATGACGACAAGATCCGGCGTCAGTGCGTCGATCGCCGCCGCCAGCGCGTTCTCGAAGGCTTCTCGATCGACAAAACGGCGGTGATCGACGACGGCTCGCGGGACGCCCTGGCCTGCCGCAAGCGCAAGACCGGCCGCATCGGGCCGGTTGCTGATGACCCCGACCGCAGTGGCGGCGACCCGGCCCGCGCGTATCGCCGCGAGCAACGCCGCCATGTTGGAGCCGCGACCCGAGATCAGGATCACCACGCGCTTCATTGCACGAAATTCCCGCGCACGCGCGGAACCATCGATAGCGGTGACAACTCACCCGACCGTGGTGGCGGACACATTGCTCGCACTACGCTCGACGCTGCCGATCACGATGGCGGTCTCGCCCAGTTCTCCGAGACGTTCGACCGCTGCGGGGGCGGCGTCGGCTGCCATGACCAGCACCATGCCGATCCCGCAGTTGAATACACGATGCATTTCGACGGCCTCGACATTGCCCGTGCGCTGCAGCCAGTCGAAGATCGCAGGTCGCGTCCACCGCCTCGCGTCGATGCGCGCCGAAAGGCCGGCTGGAAACATGCGGTGCGTGTTCTCGGTGAGCCCGCCGCCGGTGATATGCGCCATGCCTTTGATATCGAACTCCGCGAGCAGCTTGAGCACGGGCTTGACGTAGATCCGCGTCGGTTCGAGCAGTGTCGCGCCCAGCGTTCGCGCCCCGGTGACGCCTACGATCGGCTGCGCGAGGTCCGCACGCGATTTCTCGAGAATGCTGCGGATCAGGGAAAAGCCATTGGAATGCGGGCCGCTCGAGGTGAGGCCGACGAGCGCATCACCCGCAGCAATGCGCGTCCCGTCGATGGCGCGCGCTTTCTCAACCACACCGACCGCAAACCCGGCGAGGTCGTATTCCCCTGTGACGAACGCCCTCGGGTGCTCGGCTGTTTCCCCGCCGATCAGCGCGCAACCGGCTTGTTCGCAACCTGCTGCTATGCCCTTGATGACGGCGGTCGCGATATCGACGTCGAGACGCTCGCAGACATAGTAGTCGAGAAAGAACAACGGCTCGGCGCCCTGGACCAGGATGTCGTTGACGCTCATCGCCACAAGATCGATCCCGATCGTGTCGTGCTTGTTCATGGCAAACGCGAGCTTGAGTTTGGTGCCGACGCCATCGGTGCCCGAGACCAGCACCGGCTCGCGGAAGCGTTTGGGTAGTTCCACAAGCGCGCCAAAGCCGCCAATCCCGGCAAGCACCTCCGGACGCAGCGTGCGTTTCGCGAACGGCTTGATCGCGTCGACCAGCCGATCGCCCGCGTCGATGTCGACACCGGCATCGCGATACGAGAGGGTAGTTTGGTTGACGGACATGGGAAGATTGAGTCGTCGCGTCGTGCGCGGTACAGTGAGCGACTTTTTCCCAGTCGATTTTACCGGAAATGATCCCCGCGAACCCGCCCACCGACGAAGTCGGCGCATTGCCGCAGGCGCCTGCGCTGGCGCCCGCGCGTCCGATTCGCCTCCAGCATTATCTGTTCGTCGCCGGCACGGCGCTCGTGATCGCGGCGCTGCTGCACTGGCTGGGTCCGATACTGACGCCGTTCTTCATCGGGGCGATCCTCGCGTACCTCGGCAGCCCGGCCGTCACATGGGGACAGCGCCATCGCGTGCCACGGACCGTCGGCGCGCTGCTGATCATGGTGCTGATACTGCTCCTCCTCATTGGTCTCGTGCTGGTGCTCTCGCCGCTGATTCAGTCGGAATTCATGCAACTGTCAAGACGCCTGCCTGAGCTTGCTGCCGCATCGTACGCCCAGATCGCGCCCTGGCTCAACGAGAAATTCGGCATCGAGTTGCAGCTCGACCTGCCTGCGCTCAGAAAACTCGTCGCCCAGAATGTGGCCGGCGTGCAGGGCATGTCACTGAGACTGCTGGCCGGTATCCGCACCGGCGGCACGGTAGTGCTTGGGATCGTGATCAACCTGGTTCTGATCCCCGTGGTGATGTTCTATCTCCTTCGCGACTGGGACATCCTGGTGAGCAAGGTCGGCGAGCTGATGCCGCGGCGCTGGTTTGCGAAAGTGCGACAGATCGCGATCGAGATCGACGACATCCTCGCCGAGTTCCTGCGTGGGCAGCTCTGGGTGATGGGCGTGCTGGCGACTTATTACGCGATCGGCCTGTCGCTGGCTGGATTGCAATTTGCGGTACCCATCGGCATCCTGACCGGGCTGCTGGTCTTCATTCCTTACGTCGGCTTCGGGCTCGGTCTCGTGCTCGGCGTGGTCGCGGCGCTGCTGCAATTCACAGGGTGGCCAGGGTTCATCGCGGTGCTCGCGGTCTATGGCATCGGTCAATTGCTCGAAGGCTATGTACTCATCCCCTGGCTGGTGGGTGATCGCATCGGGCTCCATCCGCTCGCGGTGATTTTCGCGCTGCTTGCGTTCGGTCAGCTGTTCGGATTCGCGGGCGTTCTGTTCGCGCTGCCCGCGAGCGCCGCGCTGCTCGTCGGCCTGCGCCACCTGCAAGCCCTGTATCACGATTCCGACCTGTATCGTTAGCCGGCCGGTGGAACAGTTGGTCTTCGAATTGGCGGCTTCCGAGCCGCCATGCCTTGCCAATTTCCTGCCGGGGCGCAACGCGGAGTTGCTCGCGGTATTGCCGGCATTCGTTGCCGGCCAACACGACGCGACCGGAATGCTGCTTTGGGGCGCGCCGGCGTCCGGGAAGAGTCATCTGCTCGCTGCGGCGGTCGCGCTGGCGCGGGAGCGCGGTATCGCGGCGCGCTATGTCGCGCAGCCGGGAGAACTCGCCGACGACCTTGAAGGGGTCGACGGGTTGATCGCGATCGATCGGATCGAAGAAGCCGATGCCACGGCGGCCGGGCGGATGTTCACATTGTTCAATGCCCTTCACGAACGACACGGCCGCATGCTTGCCGCGACGCGCGTGCCGCTGGCGATGCTCCCGCTGCGCGAGGACCTGCGCACGCGACTCGGCTGGGGCCTTGTGTACGAAGTATTCACCCTCGCCGACGAGGACAAATCGATGGCGCTGAGTGCCTACGCGAAGGAACGCGGGTTCAGCCTCTCCGGCGATGTCCTCGACTATCTTTTGCGCCATGGCCGTCGCGATATGCGGTCGCTGTTGGCGACGCTGGCCGCGCTCGACCGTCGTTCGCTGGCCACCAAGCGCCCGATAACCGTCCCGATGATCAAGGAGTGGCTGCAACAGGAACTCGAATGGCAACGACCCAGCAACGGCTGACGCTCTTCGATCTGGACAACACGTTGTTGGCCGGCGACAGCGACTATGGCTGGGGGCAGTTCCTGATCGAAATGGGTGCAGTCGACGCGGCGACCTATGAGCGGCGCAACGCCGAATTCTTCGCGGACTACAACGCGGGCCGGCTGGACATCCACGCGTTTCTCGATTTTCAGCTGGCCCCTCTCGCGGAGCATGAACCGGCGCAGTTGCTCGCGTGGCGCGAGCGCTTCCTTGTCGAGAAGATCCAGCCCATGCTGTTGCCCGCCGCCCAGGCAATCGTAAGTCGGTGCCTGAGCGCGGGGGACCTGGTGGCGGTCGTGACAGCCACCAACAGCTTCGTGACCCGGCCAATCGCTGCGATGTATGGCATTACACACCTCGTCGCGACGGAGCCGGAAATGGCCGCCGGCCGGTTCACTGGCCGCGTGGCAGGGGAGCCGTGCTTTCAGGCGGGCAAGCTGGCCTGCGTCGATGCCTGGCTCGCCAGCCTCGATCACGGCTTGCCCGACTTCAGCGAGTCCTGGTTCTACTCCGATTCCCATAACGACCTCCCGTTGCTCGACGCGGTTACGCATGCGGTCGCGGTCGACCCCGACCCGATCCTCGCCCGGCATGCAGCGAGACGGGGCTGGCAAATGGTGAGCTGGCGCAATGACCGCCGGCAGGAACCTTGATTCAAGCTGTCAACCGTTGGGGAAAGGGCCACGTTAATGGCGGCGACACGAATCCAGATGAGTGTCGTCAAACCTAATTACACTGAGGGAATAGCCATGACCAAGTTGTTGAGCGCGCTGCTCGCTGGCGCATTTGCCGTGTCGCTGACGGCTGCAGCACAAACCACGGCCCCGGCGACGACGGCGCCGGCCGCAGCACCGGCCCCCGCTGCGCCGATGGCGGCCAAGCCTGACGCCAGCGCCGATGTCAAGAAGACTTCTACGACGACCAGCACTACCAAGAAGTCCAAGAAGAAGTCCAAGAAGCCTACGAGCTCGCAAACGGCTTCTACATCGAAGGCACCGGTTTCGACCGCCGAGGCGCCAAAGGCGACGAGCACCAAGTAAGAGCGACGTTGTGGCGGCAACGGCCGTGGCTGAATACCCTCCCGGCCGTTGCATATTGCTGCAAAAGTCAATATAATCATTGAGCTTTGCCATTTACAGACCCCGAACCACCCGTTCAGGCAAGCGCTGAAGCTACAGAGCGACCCGAACCAACCATTGAGGAACAACACATGAACAAGCTGATCGTTGCACTTTGCGCCAGCGCATTTGCCTTCGGTTCCGTGTCGGCGCTGGCCGGCAGTGACTTGAAGCCGTTGAGCAAGATGGAGACCCAGGACGCGAAGGCGGCTCGGGCAGCGGCGCAAGCGAAGTGGGCGAGCATGACGCCGGAACAGCAAGCCGCAGCCAAGAAGGCCGCCCGTCAGAAGAAGCTCGCGGACGCGACGGCCATGGATATAGTCGCCACCGAGAACATGCAGTACGACACCAAGCAGGGCGCGGCTGATGCCAAGGCCTCGAAGGCGCAGCCGGCACCGACCAAGGCGGAACGGGCACAATATAGCAAAGAAATTGACAAGAAGACCGGTCAGTAACCCGTCTTAACGCTTCACAGGAAGGCAGGGGCTGCGGCCCTTGCCTTTTTTGCGCCGTTGATCGGCAATCGACCCGCACGAACCATTGAGGAACGACACATGAACAGGCTGATCGTTGCACTTTTCGCGAGCGCATTCGCTTTCGGTTCTTCGCATGCACTGGCTCAGGCTGATAGCTCCCTGAAGCCACTCTCCAAGATGGACACGCAGGAAGCGAAGGCGGCCCGCGACGCGGCCAAGGCGCAATGGGCGAAGATGACACCCGAAGAAAAAGCCGCTGCCAAGAAGGCCGCGGCAGCAAAGAACCGCAATAGCTGGACGGCCGTCGAGGAGATGTCGAGCGGGGTTGAATACAACGCGGCGCAGGGTGCCAAGGAGGCGGCCGCGTCGAAAGCCGGGCCGGCGCCGGCTAAGGGCACGTTGAACACGCCCCAAGGCGAGAAGGCGCTCAAGAAGGAGACGGGTCAGTAACCAAGCACCGAGTTCATCAGGGGGCAGGGCCCGACCAGGCTCCTGCCCCTTTTGTTTCTGACAGATAGGTCGGCCGGCGCGCACGCTCGCACCGTCGCCAATTTGATAACGATGACTCAACACCTGCGCATCGTTGTGGGAATGTCCGGTGGCGTCGATTCGTCGGTCGCCGCATGGCTATTGAAACGCCAGGGGCACGAAGTCGTCGGCGTCTTCATGAAGAACTGGGAAGACGACGATACCGACGACTATTGCACCTCGAGGCAGGATCTGATCGATGCTGCGTCGGTTGCGGACGTCATCGGCATTGAACTCGAGGCAGTCAACTTCGCCGCCGAATACCGCGAGCGCGTATTCGCACACTTCCTGCGCGAATACGCCGCGGGACGCACCCCTAATCCCGATGTGCTGTGCAACAGCGAGATCAAGTTCAACGCGTTTCTCGACTTTGCGCAAGCGTTGGGCGCAGACGCGATCGCGACCGGGCACTACGCGCGTCTGCGCACGATCGACGGCCGGGTGGAGTTGCTGAAGGCGGCCGATCCCACCAAGGACCAGACGTATTTTCTGCACCAACTGACGCAACGCCAACTCGCCGCTGCGCTATTCCCGCTCGGCGACCTCACGAAGCGGCAGGTGCGCGCGATGGCGCGCGAGCAGGGGATACCGACTTACGCCAAGAAGGATTCCACGGGCATCTGTTTCATCGGCGAGCGGCCCTTTCGCGACTTTCTCGCCCGCTATCTGCCGCGGGAACCGGGGCCGATCGAAACTCCGGAGGGGCGGGTGGTCGGTCGCCATTCCGGACTCGCGTACTACACGCTCGGCCAACGCCAAGGTCTGGGCATCGGCGGAACGCGCGACGGTACCGCAGCCCCGTGGTTCGTTGTGCGCAAGGATGCAACGCGCAATGCGCTGATCGTGGTGCAAGGTCACGACGATCCGCGCTTGTATGCGCAAGTGGTCGAGACCGGACCGATGCACTGGATCGCGGACATGCCGCCCCAAAGCGGTCAACGCTTGAGTGCGATGACCCGTTATCGGATGGTACCTGCGGCCTGCGGACTGGAGGCGGCCGGCGCCGCACGCTGGCAAATACGTTTTGATGCGCCGCAGTGGGCTCCTACGCCGGGGCAGTATCTGGTCATATATGACGGCGAGGTGTGCGTTGGCGGTGGTGCCATCGAGATCTGCGCGCAAGTCGACGCAACGAAACGCCTTACGGCACTGTTTGAACGCCAATCCACCGGCGTTGGTGGAAGGGCATAATCCTTCTAAAGTCGCTTCGCCGACAATTCATCGAGATCCCATGATTCTACGATTGCGACGTTGGTTCGCGCTGGTTTTGGTTGTCTGCGCGATGGCTCCGGCTTGGACGCATGCGCAAGGAGTGCCTCCGGACTACACCGGGGCACCGCCTGCGACGCAACTTCCGCAGGACCAACTCGACGCGTTGCTCGCGCCGATTGCGCTCTATCCCGATCAGCTGCTCTCGCAGGTGCTGATGGCGTCGACGTATCCGCTCGACGTCGTCGAAGCCGCGCGTTTCGTGCAGCAGAACCCGGGCCTCAAGGGCGAGGCGCTCGATCAGGCGCTTGCGACAAAGACCTGGGATCCAAGCGTGCAATCGCTGGCGGCGTTCCCGCAGGTGCTCGCCATGATGAACGACAAGCTCGAATGGACGCAGCAACTGGGCGACGCATTCCTCGCCAACGAGGCGCAGGTGATGGGCACCGTGCAGTCTCTCCGCGGACGCGCCCAAGCGGCGGGTAATCTGCAGAACACGCCGCAGCAGAAGGTCATCATGCAGGACAGGACGATCATCATCGAGCCGGCGCAGCCGCAGGTCGTCTACGTACCCGTCTACAACCCCACGGTGATCTACGGACCGTGGTGGGTACCGGCCTATCGGCCCTGGTATTGGTACCCGCCGCCGATCTACGGCTATCCGCCGATGGGCGTCGCGATTGGTGTCGGGTTCGTGTGGGGTACCGCATGGGCGGTCTCCGCCAATCATTGGGGTTGGGCCAACCCGAACTGGCACGGGGGCAGCATCAACATCAACGTCAACCACAACAATGTCTTCATCAACAACCGGCCGGCGTACCGCAATACGGTGAACAACGGCAACTGGCAGCACTATCCCGAGCAGCGCCGGGGGGTCGCGTATCGCGATGCCAGCGTGCAAAACCGGTACCAACATACGAATAGCGCTGCCGTGCAGTCGCGTGAGGCCTATCGCGGACGCGACGTCACGCGCGCAACCACAGGGCAAACCGGCGCTGGCATGCAGCGTCCGGCCACCGGCCAGGCTGCGGCCACGCAACGACCGGCGACGCTCGACAGGTCCGCATCGATGGAGCGACCCGGTTCGACCGGTACCACGAATTCGATGACGCGCCAAAGCCCGGCCAGCAGTGGCCGGCCGCCCGATCGGACAGGTGGCGGGGGACAGCCGCCGGTCACAGGTAACGCGGGCCCATCGCGAGCACCACCCACGTTCAATGCCAACCAATCGCGGCCGCAAACGCAGCAGTTCAGCGATCGCGGTGCGCAAAGCCGAGCTGCGATGACTTCCGCGCCGGCCCGCAGCGGGGGCGCGCCTCCTGGTGGTGGTGGAGGTGGAGGTGGGGGTGGAGGCGGTCATGGCGGCGGTGGCGGGGGCGGCGGTCGTAGTGCTGGTGCCGGTGGCGGCGGTGGCGATGGCGGTGGAGGTGGTGGCGGTGGAAGGAGATGAAATGATGCCTTGCTGCCGTTTTCTTCGATTGGAATCCGTTGGCATGATGATGCGAACAATTGCGCCCGTGCTCCTCCTGTTGGGACTGACCTCGACGGCGCCGGTCGCGATGGCGCAGCCCGCAGACGCCGCGCAGGGCAAGGCTGTCTCCAGAATCTCGCAGCTGAACTTTGCGACGCCTGAAGAGGCGGGCCGTGCACTGTTTGAAGCGATGAAGGGCAGCGACTGGAAGCAGATCTATGCGGTGCTCGGTCCCGGCAGCGGCAAACTGATCTACACCGGCGACAAGGTGGCCGACACGGAAACGCGCTCCATGTTCGTCGAAGCCTATGAGAAGGCGGCGAAGTTCGATCGCGATGGCGATGCCAAGGCGACGCTGCTCCTCGGTGCCAACGACTATCCGTTTCCGTTTCCGCTCGTAAAGGGCGCTCAGGGATGGACCTTCGACGCGCGCGCCGGTGCCGAGGAAATCGTCAATCGCCGCGTCGGCGAAAACGAGCTCGATGCAATCCAGACCTGCCTTGCATATGTCGACGCACAGCGGGAATACGCAACCAAGGACCGCGACCGCAACGGGCTGCTCGAATATGCAACCAAACTCGTCAGCACGCCGGGCAAACAGGACGGCTTGTACTGGCCAACCAAGGAAGGCGAGCCGCCGAGCCCCTTCGGACCGTTGGTGACGCGAGCCGCGGGCGAAGGTTACGGCCTCGACGCGCAGGGCGTGCCACAGGCCTATCATGGCTACTACTTCCGCGTCCTGTTCGGGCAAGGTCCTTTCGCAAAGGGCGGCGCGTATGATTACCGCGTCAGGGGCAAGATGATCGGCGGATTCGCGCTGGTCGCCTATCCGGCGCGTTGGGGCGTGTCCGGGGTGATGTCATTCATCTGCAATCACGATGGGGTGGTCTACGAAAAGAATCTTGGCCAGGACACGCGCACAACTGCCAAAGCGATGACTCTGTTCGATCCTGACTCGAGCTGGCAGAAGGTTCCGCAGTAATGCCCGAGGGCCACGGGGGCAGAATATGCCAGCGAACTTGCGCGCGGCGCGCGATCACGATCGCCCAACGGCACGGTCCACTGCTTGCCCACGGTTCACCTTACAGTCGACAGTGAAGATCGGCGAGTTGACGAGCTCGCCACTACCGTCCCCGCTGCGTGGTTACGCGCGGATCGCTTGCAGGCGCACATCGCCCGGCGGACCTGGATGACTTGCGCGAGAAACGGGGAGTAGCTTGTACGACAACGTCAACCCGCTGCCAGTCAACGAGCGCATTGCTTCGCTGGATGTCGTGCGTGGTTTCGCGCTGCTCGGCATGTTGATCGCGAACATGCCCGGCTTTTCGGCCTCGTTCTTCGCCGACGCCGACGGCTCGAACACGTGGCCGAGCCTGCTGGACAAGAGCGCGGCGATGGTGCATGACATGCTGTTCGAGGACAAGTTCAACAGCGTGTTCAGCGTGCTCTTCGGCATCAGCTTTACCATCCAGCTTGGCCGCCTGCTGGAACGGGAGCCCAATCGGGCGATGGCGATCTACACCCGACGCCTGCTTGCGCTCCTGGCATTCGGTCTGGTGCACATGATCGTGCTCTGGAACGGCGATGTCCTGCACATTTACGCGCTGCTCGGGTTCGGATTGCTGTTGCTGCGCAATGTGTCGGACCGCGTCGTCTACGCGCTGATAGGCGCTTGCCTGCTCTACCCCGCGGTGTCGGGCACGCTGCGAGTATTCGTGATGACGCCGGACGTGGTTGCGACGCAGGTTCTGCAGATGCAAATTTGGGCAGCGTCCAACAACCTGGCCTACGGTCAAGGCTCGTTTCCGGCCGCGGCGCTGGAGCATGCGCGCGAAGCCGTCTATTTCTACACCGATCCGTTCATGCTCTGGGCTGCGTTCGGCTTCTACGTACAGATAACCACGACGATGCTGATCGGCTTTCTTATCGGTCGCAACGGCTGGGTGCGGCGCATTCCGGAACTCATGCCGTGGGTGAAGCGGGTGCAGTGGTGGGCTTTTGGCATGGGCGGCGTGTGCACGCTGATCTTCGGAATTCTGGGTCAACTCGACCACCCACCGGCACCGTCGCTGGCGAAAGTCGTGGTGGGCATCACCTATTCGCTCAGCCGTCTGGGGATGGCGATGTTCTATGTCCTGACCATCGTGCGGGTCGCTCAGGTGCCGTCATGGCAGAGGCGTCTTGGCCCGATGGCCGCCGCCGGCCGGATGACGCTCACCAACTATTTGATGCAGACGCTGATCGCGACGACGATTTTTTATGGCTGGGGCTTCGGCCTGTGGAACAAGGTCGGGCCAGCTGCTGGACTGTTGCTTGCCTTCGCCATCTTCTTCATCATCCAGTTGCCGCTCAGCGTGTGGTGGTTGCGACGCTTCCAGTATGGACCTATCGAGTGGTTATGGCGGTTCGCGACGTATGGCCACCGGCCGGCGATGTTATCTCGCGCAAATGCTGTGGCGCCCGTAAGGTAACGCACCGAGCGGGGAATCCCGGATCAGCCGTCTCGGCGGGGTCAGGTCTGACACACTGAACGTTTGTGACCTAGAAGGGTATGTCGTCGTCCAGGTCGTCGACGTTTTTCTTCGGGGGAGCCGCTCCCGCTTTGCCGCCACCTCCGGAACTGCGCTCGCGCTCGGCCGGCGGTTCTCCGCTCGATGCACCCGCGCCTCCGCCTGCGCGACTGCCCAGCATTTGCATGCGGTCGGCGACGATTTCGGTCGTGTACTTGTCCTGGCCATCCTTGTCCTGCCACTTACGTGTCTGGAGCCGGCCTTCGACATAGACCTGGCTCCCTTTTTTCAAATACTCGCCCGCGATCTCGGCGAGCTTGCCGAAGAACGCCACCCGATGCCATTCGGTCTTTTCCTGTTTTTCGCCGTTCTTGTCCTTCCACGTGTCCGTGGTCGCAATCGACACATTGGTGATGGGGTCGCCGCCGGTGGTGTAGCGCGTTTCCGGATCGCGGCCCAGATTGCCGACGAGAATCACCTTGTTCACTGAAGCCATTGCCATCCCCCAACCAGACGTAGACGAGTCATTCGATGATATTCCCGCGCCGGCATGGAAGGTATTAGACGCTCGGATGAGGCGAGATCGCGTCTCTCGCGTCCGGCAGAACCCGGTTTAGAAACGGCGCGCGGAAAGGAGTATATTAGCAGGTTGCCTGCGTCGCCGATGCCCCCATGTACACGTCTTCGGTCTTCGGCGCCGCTGACTTCAAGCTCAAGCTTCCGCAGGCGACTCCTCACGCAGGAACGACATGGAATACATCCGCATTCGCGGCGCAAGAACGCATAACCTCAAGAACATCAATCTCGATCTGCCGCGACATCGGCTGATCGTCATCACCGGGCTCTCCGGCTCGGGCAAGAGCTCGCTGGCCTTCGACACGCTGTACGCGGAGGGTCAGCGACGCTACGTCGAGTCGCTCTCGGCGTACGCGCGGCAATTCCTGCAACTGATGGAGAAGCCGGACGTCGATCTGATCGAAGGCCTGTCGCCCGCGATTTCCATCGAGCAGAAGGCGACGTCGCACAACCCGCGCTCGACCGTCGGCACCGTCACCGAAATACACGACTACCTGCGGCTGCTCTATGCCCGCGTCGGCGAGCCGTACTGCCCCGACCACCCGGAACAGAAACTCGCCGCGATGACGATCTCGCAAATGGTCGACGCGGTGCTGATGATGCCCGAGGAAACCAAGCTGATGATCCTCGCGCCTGCCGTAGTGAACCGCAAGGGCGAGCAGCTCGAGCTGTTCGTCGAACTGCGGGCCAAGGGCTTCGTGCGCGTGCGCGTCGATGGCAAGGTCTATGAAATCGATGCGGTCCCGAAGTTGACCAAGAACCAGAAGCACACTGTCGAAGTCGTTGTCGACCGGCTGCGCATCCGGCCGGATCTGAAGCAGCGACTGGCGGAGTCGTTCGAGACGGCCCTGCGCAATGGTGACGGTCGGGCAATCGCCGTCGAAATGGACACGGGCGAGGAACACTTGTATTCGGCGAAATTCGCGTGTCCGATCTGCAGCTACTCCCTGCAGGAACTCGAGCCGCGGCTGTTCTCGTTCAACAATCCGATGGGCGCGTGCCCGCGCTGCGATGGTCTGGGCGCGATCAGTTTTTTCGATCCCAAGCGCGTCGTCGCATTTCCACAGCTTTCGCTCGCCTCCGGGACGATCAAGGGCTGGGATCGGCGCAACCAGTTCTATTTCCAGATGCTGCAAAGCCTGGCGAAGCACTACGGCTTCGATCTCGACAAGCCTTTCGCGAAGCTGCCGGAAAGGATCCAGCAGATGATCCTGTACGGAAGCGACAAGGAAAAGATCGCGTTCACGTATCTCTCGGACCGCGGCAAGCCCACGGTGCGGGAACATGCATTCGAAGGCATCATTCCCAATCTCGAACGACGATATCGTGAGACAGACTCGCTCATGGTGCGTGAGGAACTCGCCAAGTATCTGAACTCGAAGCCATGCCCGGAGTGCGACGGCACACGGTTGCGGCGCGAGGCGCGGCATGTGAAGGTCGGCGGGCGCGCGATCTTCGAAATCAGCAACTGGCCGCTCAAGGAAACCGGTGAATTCTTCGGAACGCTTCGACTCGAGGGGCAGCGCCAGGCGATCGCGGACAAGATCATCAAGGAGATCGTCAGCCGGTTGCAGTTTCTCAACAATGTCGGCCTGGAGTACCTGTCGCTGGACCGATCGGCAGAAACACTCTCCGGCGGCGAAGCGCAGCGCATCCGCCTCGCATCGCAGATCGGATCGGGTCTTACCGGCGTCATGTACGTGCTCGACGAGCCATCGATCGGCCTGCATCAGCGCGACAACGACCGCCTGCTGCAAACACTCAAGCACCTGCGCGATCTGGGCAACAGCGTCATCGTCGTCGAGCACGACACCGATGCGATCCTCTCGGCCGATCACGTGGTCGACATGGGTCCCGGCGCCGGGGAGCATGGTGGCCAGATCGTCGCGCAGGGCACCCCCGAGGAAATCCGGCACGCGGCGCACTCCCTCACCGGACAATATCTGGCGGGGCACCGGCAGATTCCGATGCCGGAGCGCCGGCACCGTGCGGATCCCAAACGCATATTGAGCGTGACCGGCGCAACCGGCAATAACCTCAAGAGCGTGACCTTGAAGCTGCCCGTCGGATTGTTCGTATGCGTGACCGGCGTGTCGGGATCGGGCAAGTCGACACTGATCAACGACACGCTCTATCAGGCGGTGGCGCGGCATCTGTACAGCAGTACCACCGAACCGGCGGCATTCGACGAAATGCACGGGCTCGAGTACTACGACAAGGTGATCAGCGTCGACCAGAGTCCGATCGGACGCACACCACGTTCGAATCCGGCGACGTATACCGGTTTGTTCACGCCGATCCGCGAAATCTTCGCGCAAGTCAAGGAAGCACGCGAGCGGGGGTATGGGCCGGGTCGCTTCTCGTTCAACGTCAAGGGCGGCCGCTGCGAGGCTTGCCAAGGCGACGGACTCATCAAGGTCGAGATGCATTTTCTGCCTGATGTCTACGTCCCCTGCGACGTTTGCCATGGCCAGCGTTACAACCGCGAGACCCTCGAGATTCAGTACAAGGGCAAGAACATCCACGACGTCCTGTCGCTCACGGTCGAGCAGGCGTTCGCGTTTTTCGAGCCCGTGCCGGTAGTCGCGCGCAAGCTGCGCACACTGCTCGACGTCGGGCTGGGCTACATCACGCTCGGGCAGTCGGCGACCACGCTGTCCGGCGGCGAGGCGCAGCGCGTCAAGCTTGCGCTCGAACTGTCCAAGCGTGACACCGGGCGCACGCTGTACATACTCGACGAGCCAACGACGGGCTTGCACTTCCACGACATCGAGATGCTGCTCACGGTACTGCATCGCCTGCGCGACCATGGCAACACGGTGGTCGTGATCGAACATAACCTCGATGTCATCAAGACCGCCGACTGGGTGATCGATCTTGGTCCCGAAGGCGGTGCAGGCGGCGGACGCATTATTGCCGAGGGTACGCCGGAGCAGGTTGCAGACGCCGCGGGGAGCTATACGGGGCGCTATCTCAAGCCCGCGCTTGAGCGACACGAGGCGCGGCGAGGCGTCCGCGCAGAAGCCGCTCGAACAGCGCGCGGCAAGAAGGCGGCTGACTTGCTGGGTTGAGGAGTTTCGAATGGCGATCCGCCAGGCACGCGAGCAGCTTGGACGCGTCTTCACCCAGCGCTGCTTTTATCTTTTTGCTGTTCTGCTCGCGCTCATCGGTGTCGTTCCCTTCGTCGATCCCACGCCGATCGGACGATTGGTCATCAATTCGATCCATATGTTCATCATGGTTGCGGCGGTGGCGGCCGTGGGGCGCACCGTCCTGTCGTTCGTCATCATCCTTCTGCTTGCCGGTGCGGCGCTGGCCACGCAATACCTAGGCATGAGCTGGGGCGACGCGCAACACTTCGTGCATTCCTGGTTCTTCAGCGCCGCGCTCTACGCTGTGGCCATCACTTATATGCTGACTTACGTCTTCCAGCCCGAGGTGATGACGGCGGACAAGCTGTTCGGCGCTGCATCCGCCTATCTCATGCTCGGGGCGCTGTGGATGTATCTTTACGCGTTGGTCGGCAACTACTATCCCGGTTCGTTCACGGTCGCGGGCGCACCGGCCGCGCCGGGATTCGTCGAACTTCTCTATTTCAGCTTCACGGTACTGACCAGCACTGGTTTCGGCGATATCGTTCCGGTCACGCCTCAGGCCCGCGCAATTTGCACGATCGAGCAGCTCGTCGGCGCGTTGTTCCTGGCGATACTCATCGCGCGGCTGGCCGGAGTTTATCCGCCGTCTCGACGACGAACACAGAGCTAGCTCGCAAGCACGCTGTGTATGCGGTGCGATCACTAGTAATCGATTTTCATCAAAGGAGAACTGGACATGAGCTACAAGCTACGGCCCATCAAGGGGATCGACCTGCCGGGTCGAAGAAGCTTTCTGCGTCGATCGAGCGCGGTCGCGGGACTGGGACTTTTGGGAGGCACCGCCCAGATTCAGGTGGCATTCGCGGACGCGCTTACGCAAGCGCAACGTGCCGCCATGTCGCCGGAGCAGATCCTGGCGGCGATGAAGGAGGGCAACGAGCAGTTCCGCAGAGGCTACAAGAAGGCTCGAAACTATCTCAGCGAAGCGAAGGCCTCGGCCAAGGGGCAATATCCGGCGGCCATTATCCTGAGCTGCATCGACTCGCGTGCACCGGCGGAGGTCATCATGAATCTCGGCATTGCGGACATCTTCAATGCGCGCGTGGCCGGCAATATTGCCAACGACGACATCCTTGGCAGCATGGAGTTCGCGTGCAAGGTCGCGGGTGCGAAGGTCGTGGTCGTGATGGGACATACTGCATGCGGCGCGATCAAAGGCGCCATCGACAACGTGGAGCTGGGAAACCTGACGGGGCTGCTGGCCAAGATCAAACCGGCGGTCCTCGCGACGAAGTACGAAGGCGATCGTTCGGCGAAGAACTATGCCTTCGTCGATGCGGTGGCAAAAAAGAATGTCGAGCTGACGCTCCAGCAGATCCGCGAGAAAAGCAGCGTCCTCCGGGCGCTCGAGCAAGCCAAAACCATCGAGATGAGCGGCGCGATGTACAACCTGGAGACAGCGGCTGTCGAGTTTTTTGCCGCGTAGCGGCGGCTACGGCAAGCAGAAAGCGCGACTCCTGCCGCGCTTCCCGCCGCTCTCTTGCTCGATTCTGTGTTACTGAATCGTGATCTGCTTGCTGTTCGCCTTGGCGATCTTCGGCAGCGTCAGTTGCAATACGCCGTCGACATGAGTCGCCTGCGTCGCGTTGGCGTCCACGGCTTCCGGCAACCGGATGGCGCGGCTTACTTTGCCGACGGTCCGCTCCTGCCACAGGGTCTTGCCGCTCGCGTCGACTTCCTGACGAAACTCGGCGCCGATCGTCACGTTGCGATCTTCGACATTCACTTCAATCTTGTCCTTGGCAATGCCGGGTAGTTCAGCCTTGACAACGAAGGCTTCCGGCGTTTCCAGCACGTCCAGCGCGATGGAGCCGGCGTCGACGCCGGCGCCACCATTGAATGCCGGCGCAAGCGACCCGAACGCGCGGTCGAACACCCGATCCAGCGGGCTGTAATAACGAATAAGGCTGCTCATCTTGTTCATCTCCTGAAGGTTTGGCGGCGGTCCAACGCCGCATGCCCTCTCAAGATGGCGACATCGGAACGGTTTTCAAGCGCGTCCACGCAAAACTTCGCACCCGCAGGCGATTGCCCGACGGGCAAAGGCGGCAAGACGGCAACGGCTCAACCGCCGTCGCTGTGATCGGTTTCCAACCCGAGAGTCGGCTCGCGGGGTTCTTCTGGCACCGGCGGCGGCGCATGGACGCTGATCGCAGCGAGGATGCCGGCCAGGAGCGCGAGTGGTGGCGGCGGACAGCCCGGGATTTCGACGTCGACCGGGATCACGTTGCCGACGCGCCCAAGGCTTGCATAGCTCTCGCCAAAGATTCCGCCGGTGCAGCCGCAGTCGCCGACGGCCACGACGAGCTTGGGGTCCGGAGTCGCATCGTAGGTGCGCTTGAGCGCGATCGCCATGTGCTTGGATACCGGACCGGTCACCAGGAGCATATCGGCATGGCGAGGGCTGGCGACAAAGCGGATGCCGAGCCCCTCGATGTTGTAGTACGGATTGGCGAGTGCATGGATCTCGAGTTCGCAGCCGTTGCACGATCCGGCGTCGACCTGCCGGATTGTCAATGCCCGCCCCAGCGTGCGCAGGATCTTCTCCTGCAGTCGGGCGACAAGGATCATCTCGTCGGCAGGCAAAGGAGGCGGCTCGGTCTTGATGCCCGTTTTCGCGATCTGGTGAAGGATGTGCAGCATCGTCAGAGGTCGTGACCGCTATACGACAGATTGAACGATTTGTTGATTAGCGGAAAATCGGGGACGATATTGCCGATGACCGCGTGCTCGAGCAACGGCCAGTTCTGCCACGACGGATCATGCGCGTGGCAGCGGCGGATCGCTCCGTTCGTGCCGGTTTCCAGCGCGATTACGACCGCGCCGCGCCAGCCTTCGACCGCGCCGAGCGCAAAGCCGGCCGGCGGAGCGATCGGCGGAAGATTAGCCGCGGCATCACCATCAGGCATTCCGGCGAGGATATTGTCGATCAGCCGCAGCGACTCGAATGTCTCATCGAACCGCACCGCGACGCGGGCGGCGACGTCACCACCCGTGTGCTTCACCCTGCGTACCGCCAGCGTGTCGTACGGCGGCGCCGGGAAATCGCAACGCAGATCACTTTCGAGTCCGCTGGCACGGCCCGCGAAGCCAACGAGCCCGAGCTTCAGGGCGAGTTCGCGCGTCACTTCGCCGCACGTGCGGAAGCGGTCCTGCAATCCGGCGTGATCGTCGTAGATGTCGCGCAAGACGTGAATCTCGCGCGCCAATGCCTGTACCTGGGTCCGCATCTCATGGGCATCGGTATCGGACAGGCTTCGAGCGACGCCGCCAGGCACGACCACGTCCATCAGCAAACGGTGGCCAAAAGCCTGCTTGTTGAGGCGCAATACGTCCTCCTTCAGCCGCGAGAACTGTGCCAATCCAAATGCGAAACCGCCGTCGTTGCCGAGATAGCCGAGGTCGCCCAGATGATTCGCGATGCGCTCGCGCTCCAGGCATAGCGCACGCAGCCAAGCCGCGCGCGGAGGCACGACGACGTTGACGATCGCTTCAAGGGCCTGCGCGTAGGCCCAGGCGTAGGCGACCGTGCTGTCGCCCGAGATCCTGCCTGCGAGCCGGTACCCATCGGCCAGCGGCAGCGTCTCGAAACGCTTCTCGATACCCTTGTGCACATAGCCAAGACGCTCCTCGAGTCGCAGTACTTTCTCGCCAACGATCTGGAACCGGAAGTGTCCGGGTTCGATGATTCCGGCGTGAACCGGTCCGACGGGAATCTCGTGAACACCGTCGCCACTTACCCTCACGAAGGGGTAATCCTCCTGGCCGGGCTCCCACTTGGGCGACGCTTCGAAATCGCGCCGCAGTGGGAAGCAGTCGATCGGCCACGCGGCTTGCCACGTCCATGGTCGTTGATCTTCGGCATCGCATTGGACGCCGAGGAGGTCGTACGCCGCTCGTTGCATCCGGTTCGCTACCGGGAATATCCGCGCGAGGTCCGGATAGCGCGCACCCTCGTCAGGGAGGACGTGCTCGAGCAACGTGAAGCCTTCGGTGTCTCGAAGAAGCACCCGCAGGCAGAAACCCCGCTGGCGGTCGCGATCATCGGAAGCCCACAGCGCGACAAGCTGCCCGCCCTGCTCCCACGCCAGGCGGCAGGCGGTCAGCAGCTGGCCCGAGCTGACCGGGCAGCGTTGCGCCGGAACTGGGCCGCGCAGGGCGGCAGCGGAGATGCCGAGTGGCGCGACGTTCATTGCATCATCATCCGATCAGCCGTGCCGCCTGCCGATACCAGTCCGCAAGAAAAGGCGGAATCCATAGGCCGAGCATCAGCACGAGCGCGAGGTGCACGAACACGGGCGCCATTGCCGGGCGATGCGGCAGGCGCGTTGCCGTCGTCTCGCCGAACACCATCGGTTGCACCTTCGAGAATACCGCGGCGAATGCTACCGCCAGAGCCAAGAGGAGCAGCGGTGTCGCCCACGGCTCCTCGCGCATCGCGGTGGTCAGAATCAGAAATTCGCTCGCGAAGACGCCAAAGGGCGGCATGCCGAGGATCGCCAGCGACCCAAGAGCGAGCCCCCAGCCCATCATTGGACTGATCGTGATCAGGCCACGGATGCCTTCCATCAACTGCGTGCCCGTCTTCTGCGTCGCGTGACCCACGGCGAAGAATATCGCGGACTTGGTCAGTGAATGCACGGTCATGTGCAGCAGTCCCGCGAAGTTCGCGATCGGTCCGCCCATCCCGAACGCAAAGGTGATGATGCCCATGTGCTCGATCGACGAGTACGCGAACAGTCGCTTGATGTCTTTCTGGCGCGACAGCAGGAACGCCGCGACGACGACCGACAGGAGGCCGAAGCCCATCATCAGTTCCTTGGCAAAAGACGTCTGCAGCGAGCCCTCGACCAGCACCTTGCAGCGCACGACTGCGTACAGTGCGACGTTGAGCAGCAGGCCCGAGAGCACCGCCGATACCGGCGTCGGGCCCTCGGCGTGGGCATCAGGCAGCCAGTTGTGAAGCGGAACGAGACCGACCTTGGTGCCGTAACCGACCAGCAGGAAGACGAAGGCAAGCGACAGCACCGTCGGTTCGAGTTGGCTTTTTACATTGTCGAGTTGGGTCCACAACAATGCGCCACCCTCGGCGCCAAGGAGTTTTTCCGCGGCGAAATAGAGCAGGATCGTGCCGAACAGCGCCTGTGCGATTCCGACGCCACAGAGGATGAAGTACTTCCATGCCGCTTCGAGGCTCGCCGGCGTCCGATAGAGCGAGACCAGCAACACGGTGGTCAATGTCGCCGCTTCCATCGCGACCCAGAGGATGCCCATGTTGTTGGTCAGCAGGGCGACGAGCATCGTGAAGTTGAAGAGCTGGAACATGCTGTGGTAGAGGCGCAGCCGCGCCGCATTGAGGTGGCCGCGTTCCTGCTCGATGCGCATGTAAGGCCTTGAGAAAATCGACGTGGTAAAACCGACGAAAGCGGTCAGGGCGACGAGGAACACGTTGAATGGATCGACGAAAAACTGCCGGTTGAGCGCGAGCAGCGGTCCGTCCTGGATCACGCGCACGGTCAGCGCTACGGCGGCGAGCAGCGTCAGCGTGCAAACGACAACATTGACAGTCGGCGCGTGTTCGCGGTGCCCGATAGCCGCCAGCAACAGCGCCCCGATGATCGGAAGGGCCAGCACGGCCAGAATCTCGATCAAAACTTACTCCGCGCCCTCTTAGGCCGGGTAGAGAATCTTGATCCATGGCGTGTCGGGCGCGCTCGGTCGGCCGGCGTCGCGCCCTTCGGGCCTTCGCTCGGCGAAGCCTCGCGCGCCGGCCTCACTCGCGGCCTCTTTATACGGGAAGAGCGCAATGAAGCATCACGTGTCGGCCGCGCTCGGTCGCGCGGCGTCGCGCCCTGCGGGCCTTGCCTCGGTCCGCCGCCCTCGGCCGCCGCGCTCACTCGCCCTCCCTTAATTTCTCGAGATGCTTGAGATCGAGGCTGTCGAACTGCTCGCGGATCTGGAAGAAAAACACACCTAGAATCAGCATCGCGACCAGCACGTCAAGCGCTATGCCCAACTCGACGACCATCGGCATGCCGTAGGTGGCACTCGTCGCGGCGAAGAACAGCCCGTTTTCCATTGACAGAAAGCCGATCACCTGCGGAATTGCCTTGCGCCGCGTGATCATCATCAGGAACGACAGCATCACGCTGGCCATCGCAATGCCGATCGTCGCCCGGGTGACCGTGCTGGCGAGCTGCGCGATCGGAAACGCGAGATTGAATGAGAAAACTACCAGGACGATGCCGATCAACATTGTCATCGGAATGTTGATCAATCCCTCCACGTCCCATCTGACATCGAGCTGGCGGATCAGCCGATGGAGGATCCACGGCAACAGGACGACCTTGAGCAGCAGCGTCAAGCCGGCCGACCAATACAGGTGCGGCTGGCTGGTGGCGAACGCGACGATCCCGGTCGAACACGCGAGTGCCAGCCCCTGCGCCGCGAACAGATTGATGAGACTCAGCACGCGCCGTTGGGCGAGCATCGCGAAGGCGAGCAGCAGCAGGATGGCAGCAAGCAAGTTGATCAGCTGCGCCCAGAGTGGGATCGGCATCGTCGCCTCGCCTTATCCGCCGAGCAGCTGGGTAACCAGCATTCCGAGCACCGCAAGCAGGAACGCAGTGCCGAGGAATTCCGGCGCGCGAAAGATGCGCATCTTTGCCGACAGCGTCTCGATCAGCGCCAGGGCGAAACCGCCCACCGCGAGTTTCATTGCGAGCACCGGAGTCGAGGCGATGATCGCCACCCAGTCTGCGCCGCGCTCGGCGATGCCGAACGGCAGGAACAGCGCCAGGCCGATGCACGAGTAGTTGAACAGCTTCAGCGCGGATGCCCACTCGATGAGCGCCAGATGCCGCGCCGAGTACTCGAGGATCATCGCTTCGTGGATCATCGTCAGCTCGAGGTGAGTCGCCGGGTTGTCGACCGGGATTCGGGCGTTTTCAGCCAGCGACACGATCGTAAATGCGACGCCAGCGAATGCCAGGCTCGGATAGATCGCAATCTCGCGATGCGCGAGCGTTTCCACGATTGTCGGCAGCGAGGTCGACCCCGAGATCAGGGAGGCCGTAAACAGAACCATCAGCAGGGCGGGCTCGGCCAGGAAGCCAACGAACATCTCGCGTCGCGCGCCCATCGAGCCGAATGCGGTGCCGATGTCCATCGCCGCAAGCGCGATGAACACGCGCGCCAGCGCAAAGACGCCGACCAGGGCGATCGCATCGGCGGCGCGGGCGAATGGAAGGTCAGTCGCGAGCGAGGGGATGATCGCCGCAGCAAGCGTCATTGCCCCGAACACGATGTACGGCGTGATCCGGAAGATCGGCGATGCATTCGCGGCGACAACCGCGTCCTTGTGGAACAACTTGCGGATCGTGCGATAAGGGAGCATGAGCGACGGCGCACTCTTGTTCTGCAGCCAGGCGCGGCACATGTTGATCCAGCCCACCAGCAGCGGCGCAAGCAGCAGTGCGATCGCGAGTTGCAGCAACTGCAGGAGAAAGCCGGTCAGCGTCATCGCGCGCTCATCGGACGAAGAACAGCAGCGCCAGCAGCGTGCAGAAGCTATACGTCAGATATACCGATATTCGACCCTGCTGGATCAGGCCGATCATCCGCGCCAGCATTTCGGTGCCTCGCGCGACCGGTAGGTAGAGCCAGAACCAGAAATGATCACCCAGCGTCACCAGGTAGCGTGGTGTGGCATCGAATGGTGAGGGCAGCGAGCGCTCGATCCGGAAGAAGGCCTCGAACACCTGTCGGATTGGTTGTCCGAACCCCTCGGCCGTATCCTGCATGCGCGGTGTCTGCGTTGGGAATCCGCAATCCCAGGGCGGTCCTTTGCGCAGGCGGCCGTGATAGTGGCGGTGTACGGTCTGGATGGTCAGCAGGACGGCCGCGACGATGACGAGGAGGAAAATGACCGGGCTGTAGCTGGATCGATCGGCGTTGACAGGCGCGAGCAGGAGCCAGCTTTCACCGTGTCCGCCGACAGTCGAGCCGATCAGCGCCGCGTTGACCGCATCGATGAAGGCGATGACATTCACCGGGAACAACCCGAGCGTCACACACCCGAGCGCGAACCAGACCAGCGCGACGCGTTCGAAAGGTCCCGCGTCGTGCGCGTAGGCAAGGTTCGCCTCGCGCGGCTGTCCCAGGAAGATCACGCCATAGAATTTGACCATGACGTACGCCGCAAGCGCGACGGCAAGCACGAGGGCGGCCGCAGCCAGCGGCACCAGCATGTTGACGAACGATTGCGGCAAACTTGGTGTGAACAGGAATGCCTGAAGCAACAGCCATTCCGAGACGAATCCATTCAGCGGAGGCAGACCGGCGATTGCCAGCGTTCCGACCAGCGCGAGCCACGCGACCCAGGGCATGCGGTGAATCAGGCCGCCGAGCTTGCCCAGGCTGCGCTCCTTTGTCGCATGCAGCACCGCGCCGGTCGCGAGAAACAGCAGGCTCTTGAAGAACGCATGGTTCAGCGAGTGATACAGCACGGCGGTGAGCGTGATGGCGGCAAGCAGCGTCTTCGCGTACGATTTGAACAGGATCGTCAGACCGATGCCGGCGACGATGATGCCGATGTTCTCGATCGATGAATAGGCGAGCAGCCGCTTCATGTCGGTCTGGGCCGCGGCGAAGATCACGCCGAACAGAGCGGTAACCAGTCCCAGGCCGAGCGCGACGACGCCCCACCACCATAGCTGGCCGTGCAGCAGGTCGAAAGTCACGCGCAGCAGCCCGTAGATCGCCGTCTTCAACATTACGCCGCTCATTAGTGCTGATACCGGCGACGGGGCCGCAGGGTGCGCCTCGGGGAGCCAGACGTGCAAGGGGACCAGCCCGGCCTTGGCGCCGAACCCGAACAAGGCGAGCAGGAAGGCGACCGAGGCCCAACTCCCTGAAAGCCTCACCGCGCGGATGCCGGCGAAGGTGTAGTCTCCGTAGCCGCCCTGCAGCACGCCGAAACAGAGCAGGATCCCGATCGCGCCGATGTGCGCGATCAGGAGGTACAGGAAGCCGGCTTGCCGAATCTCGGGAATCCGATGATCAGTCGTCACGAGAAAATAGGACGAGAGAGCCATCGTCTCCCAGGCGACCATGAACATGTACGCGTCATCGGCGACGAGCACGAGCGCCATGGCGGCGAGGAACGCGTGGTACTGCAGGCAGAGCAGTCCAGGTGCCGTGCCTTCGCTGGCGCGAAAATAGCCCGCGGAAAAGATCGAAATGCCACCGCTGGCCGCGCCGAGCAGACACAGGAAAAACGCAGACAACGCGTCCAGGCGCAGGTGGAAAGGCAGATCGGGCAAGCCCAGCGGCAGCACGAGCGTTTGCGGGGCGTCCCCGATGGCGAGCAACGCCACGGCAGCCAGCAGGAATCCGACACCGGCGCCGAGGGAAAAAAGCACGCGTCCGGCGAAGAGCAGGTTGCGCGGCCGGGCGAGGCCCAGCGCGCCGATCACGATCCAGGCGAGAATCGCACCAATGACGAGGGGAAGGGTGTTGGTCACTTGGCCACCGCTTGGATCCCCGCGTTCGCGGGGATGACGCGCCTGTTTCCAATCGCTACGGCGCTTCGCGCCTCGCTCTTGGACATCTGCGTCATTTGATGCGCATGCCTGGTTGGGCGCCGGGGTCGGGCGCGAGCAGGAATATGCCTGGGCCGTCGCCCGATGCGGCAAGCACCATGCCTTCGGACATCCCGAACTTCATCTTGCGCGGCGCGAGGTTCGCCACCATCGGCGTGAACCTTCCGATCAGATCCTCGGGCGCGTAGGCTGACTTGATACCAGCGAACACGGTGCGGTGGCGCCCTTCGCCCACATCGAGCGTGAGCTTGAGCAGTTTGTCCGCGCCGTCGACGTGCTCCGCGTTGACGATCTTCGCAACACGCAGGTCGATTTTGGAGAAGTGCTCGATCGTGATCGGCGGCGCCGCAAGTTGCTTTGCGTCCGCTGCGGTCGCAGGAGGGGGCGGGGGTGAGGTGGTGGCCGCGGCCTTCGGGCCTTCGATGAGCACGTCGACCTGCTTGGGGTCGATACGCGTCATCAAGTGGGAAAACGGTGCAATCCGGGTCGGCGGTTCCATCGCATCCGCCCACACGAAATCGCGGTCGAGCCCAAACAGCTGGCGAGCGACCCGTGACGCGAGCTCCGGCAGGATGGGCGCGAGAAGCACCGCAAGCGACTTGAACGCTATCAGCGCGTCCGAACAGATGCGCTGCAGCGCCTCGCGATGAGCCGGGCTCTTGGCCAACGCCCACGGCTTCGCCTGGTCGAAGTGTTCATTGATGCGATCCGCTATCGTCATCGCATCGCGCACCAGTTGCGAATAGCGCCGAGCCTCGTAGTGATCGGCTGCAACTTCGACGGTTACCCGAATGGCTTGATGCAGCGCGTTTCCGAACTCGGGTGCGGCTACCATGCCGTCGAAGTGCTCGGTGATGAACTTTGCCGCCCGGCTCGCGATATTCACATACTTGCCGATCAGATCGCTGTTCACGCGCGCGACAAAATCATCGGGATTGAAATCGATGTCCTCGACCTTGTCGTTGAGTTTGGCGGCGATGTAGTAGCGCAGCCATTCCGAATTTAGGCCGAGGTCGAGATAGTAGTCGGGACTGATGCCCGTCCCGCGCGACTTGGACATCTTCTCGCCGAGCGCGGTCAGGAAGCCGTGCACGAAGACGTTGTCGGGCACCTTGTACGGCGCGCCGGCGAACTTGAGCATGGCCGGCCAGAACAACGTGTGAAAGTAGACGATGTCCTTGCCGATGAAATGAATCTGCAGGGTGTCGGGATCGGCAAGTATCTGTTCGAATGTCCGCGTCTCACCGGACCGCTCGCGTGCCTTTCCAGAGTCAACGTACTCTTTCAGGCTTGCCAAGTAGCCGACCGGTGCGTCGAGCCAGACGTAGAAGTATTTGCCCGGTGCGTCTGGGATCGGGATGCCGACGTACGGCGCGTCGCGCGAGATGTCCCAGTCGCCGAGACCTTTGCCGCCCGGGCCGAGCCATTCCTGTGCCTTGTTGAAGACTTCCGGTTGAAGCCGCGCTCGACCCGCTGAATCCTGTCGCGTCCACTGCTGCAGGAATTCCACGCATTTCGGATCGGAGAGCCGGAAGAAGAAATGTTCGGACGCTTTCAGTACCGGCGTCGCTCCAGACACCGTCGAGTACGGCCGGATGAGGTCGGTTGGGGCGTTCAGCGTGCTGCAGTTCTCGCAAGCATCGCCGTACTGATCCTTGGCGCCGCACTTCGGACATTCGCCTCTGATGTAACGGTCCGGCAGAAACATTTCCTTCACCGGGTCGAAGAACTGCTCTACCGACTTCGTATAAATCAGTCCGGCCTGCTTCAGCTTGAAGTAAATGTCCTGCGACAGCGCAGTGTTGGTCGGCGAGTCGGTGCTGCTCCAGTGATCGAAGCTGAGATGAAAACCCTGCAGGTGCTTCGGGCGGGTCGCGGAAATTTTGGCGACCAGCTCCTTCGGCGTCAGCCCTTCCGCCTCTGCTCTGAGCATGATGGCCGCACCGTGCGTGTCGTCGGCGCAGACGAAGTGGACGACCGTATCTGCTTGCATGCGCTGGAATCGCACCCAGATATCGGCCTGGATGTACTCCATGATGTGACCGATGTGGAACGGACCGTTGGTGTAAGGTAACGCGGTCGTGACGAAGAGGGTGCGGCGGGACATACGACCAAGACCTTTGTTGCAGAAGGGGAATCTTGCATTTTAGCAGCGCGTTCGAACGATGAGTACCGAGCGGCGCGCTTTTTCGTTAGACTTTGCACTCCGTACCTCACAATTCATCAGCCTTCCATGCCGATCACCGAGGCCGACGTTCAGGCCCGCTTGCGCGCGCTTCCGGACCCCAACACCGGGCGCGATTTCGTCTCGACCAAGTCGATACGCAAAATCCAGCTCGACGGAAGCAACGTTGCTGTCGATGTGCTGCTTGCGTATCCCGCCAAGAGCCAGCACGAAGCCTTGCGTAAGTTGGTGTACAACCAGCTTGCCGCAATGCCCGGCGTGGCGAAGGTAACGGTCACCATCAGCCAGAAAGTCGCTTCGCACTCGGTACAGCGTGGAGTCAAGCTGGTCCCGAGCGTCAAGAACATCATCGCGATCGCGAGTGGCAAGGGCGGTGTCGGCAAGTCGACGACCACCGTCAATCTCGCGTTGGCGCTGGCCGCGGAAGGGGCGCAGGTCGGCGTACTCGATGCCGACATCTACGGCCCTTCCCAGCCGATGATGCTGGGCATCAGCGGGCGACCGGAATCCAAGGATGGCAAGACCTTGGAACCGCTCGAGGCCTACGGGCTCCAGGCGATGTCCATCGGTTTCCTGATCGACCCTGACACGCCAATGGTCTGGCGCGGCCCCATGGTGACGCAGGCGCTCGAGCAATTGCTCAAGGATACGAACTGG
The DNA here is from genome assembly GCA_963829375.1 of uncultured beta proteobacterium. Lineage (GTDB taxonomy): Bacteria > Pseudomonadota > Gammaproteobacteria > Burkholderiales > Casimicrobiaceae > PALSA-1003. The sequence goes on from CAWHIS010000010.1 coordinate 49,222, forward strand.
CGCGATCTCGACTATCTCCTCGTCGACATGCCGCCGGGGACGGGCGACATCGCGCTGACGCTGGCGCAAAAAGTTCCGGTGACCGGTGCCGTCATCGTGACGACGCCGCAGGACATCGCGCTGATCGACGCGCGCAAGGGTCTCAAAATGTTCGAGAAGGTCGGCGTGCCGATCGTCGGGGTCGTCGAAAACATGGCCGTCCATGTCTGCACCAACTGTGGCCACGCCGAACACATTTTTGGTGCTGGGGGCGCGGAGAAGATGTGCAAGGACTACAACGTCCCTTTCCTCGGTTCGCTGCCGCTGGACATCCACATCCGCGAACAGGCGGATTCGGGCCGGCCGACCGTCGTGGCCGACCCGGACGGCGCTGTGGCGGTGATCTACAAGGAGATCGCCCGCAAGACCGCGGTGTTCGTTGCTCAGAAGGCCGAGGACTTTTCGGCGAAGTTTCCGAACATCGTCATTCAGAACACCTGAATCGCCGCGATCGAGATCTTTAGCCGATGATCAAGCCAGACACGTGGATTCGCCGCATGGCGAAGGAAAAACGGATGATCGAACCCTTCGAACCGGGCCAGGTGCGCGAGGTCGACGGCCACAAGATCGTGTCCTATGGCACGTCAAGCTACGGGTACGACATCCGCTGCTCGAGTGAATTCAAGCTGTTCACCAACCTCAATTCGACGATCGTCGATCCCAAGAACTTCGATGACCGGTCGTTTGTCGATTTCAAGGGCGATTCGTGCATTATTCCGCCGAATTCCTTTGCGTTGGCGCGCACCGTCGAGTACTTCCGCATACCGCGCAACGTGCTCACGATCTGCCTCGGCAAGTGCGTAACTGCCGAAACACGGGTTGTCGACGCGCAGACTGGGGCGTACCGACCGATCACCGAATTCGGCTTTGGGATGAGAACCGTCGCACTGGCGAACTGGGAGATGGAACAGGCTCGAGTTTCCGCGATGCTGCCGCAAGGTCGCAAGCCGGTATTCGAGTTGCGCACGCGATCGGGTCTGCGCATACGGGCTACTGCGAATCATCCGTTCCGGCGATTGCACGACTGGACCGCGCTGGCAGACCTGGAGCCCGGTGACCGCATTGCGGTCGCCCGCCACATTCCGGTATTCGGCAAGACTCCTTTGCCGGACTGGGAAGCGACGTTGCTCGGTCTGATGATTTCCGAAGGTCAGTGCGACACCCCGGGGAACAGCCCGACGTTTACCAGCAGCGACCCGGCGTTGGTTGCGTTGCTGCGGAGCGCGGTCGAGGTCAGCGGCCTGGGGGAGGTCACGTTTCGCGGCCGCTACGGCTACCGGCTGGTTAATCGCGCGGGGCGGGGTGGTATACCCGAGCGCAACCGCACGACGGCATGGCTGCGAGGTTACGGCCTGACCTGCACCGCGGGCGGCAAGCATGTGCCACAGGCGATCTTTACCGCACCCAAGGCGTCGGTGCGCCTGTTCCTGCAAGCGCTGTTTTCCGGCGATGGAGGCCTCTACCGCAGCGGCGACAGCTTTTTCCTCGAGTACTACTCAAAGTCTCGTCGCTTGATCGAGGACGTCCACCATTTGCTACTGCGTTTCGGAATCTTCTCGTTGATGGGCGAGAAAATCACTTCGATCGGTACCCCTGCGCACTGGATTCAGATCACCGACCGTGAGCAAATCAAACGATTCGCAATAGAGATCGGCTTCTGTCCAGGATCGATCAAGCAGATGAGGCTCGACGACGAGATTCTCCCCTCGATCGCCGCGATGAGCACCCGACGTCGGAGCAATTTCGATACGCTGCCTTCCGAGGCATGGCCGCTGATGGTGGCCGCCGTCGCCAATGGCGGGACAAGTCTCTCGGCCCTTGGTGTCAAGACCAGGCCGGCGCAATCACTTCCCTATGCGCTCGCCACTCGGGTCGCGGTCGCCACTGAGGACCAGCAACTGGCGCCGCTGGTCAACGGCCCGGTGTGGGACGCCGTGACATCCATAACGGCGGCAGGCGAGGAAGAAGTCTATGACATCAGCGTGCCGCGCCTGCACAACTTCGTCGCCAACGATCTGATCGTCCACAACTCGACCTACGCGCGCTGCGGCATCATCGTCAACGTGACTCCGTTCGAGCCCGAGTGGGAAGGCTACGTGACGCTCGAGTTCTCGAACACGACGCCCCTGCCGGCGAAAATCTACGCCAACGAGGGTGTGGCGCAGGTCATTTTCTTCGAGTCCGACGAGGCCTGCGAGACGTCCTACAAGGACCGCGGCGGCAAGTACCAGGGGCAACTGGGCGTGACCCTGCCGAAGATCTGATCTGGTCCGCGGCTTCGTTGATGCGAAATCGCCGGCGCAGTTCGGCAAAGGGCACCGAACGCACGATGTTGACCGTGCAGCTATGGCAGCAGGGGGTTGAACTCCGGATGACCGGTGAGCTCATTGATTCGATCGAGGTAAGTCAGGAATAGACTGCTTGCATTGGCGAGAGACGTCTCGGTTCGGTACAAAGCGATGGCGCCGACCGGACGCCATCTAGCACAACAAGCGTTAGAATAGTGCCGTCGTTGCGAGATTCTCGCGCATGTCCCCCTATCGAAGCATCAGCCGCAAAGAGGTCTACGTCGCGCTGACACTACTTGTCGGCGCCGCCGTCTGGCTGTTCACGCCTCCCGTCACCCAGTCGGACGAGTATTTCCGGTTTGCCGATCAACGTGCCTGGCTCGGGATACCGAACGCGGCCGATGTGCTTTCCAACCTGGCCTTCGTGGCTGTGGGCCTGCTCGGCCTTTACCGGTTGCAGCAAGGACAACGGCCACTGGAGCCGATCGCCCGGCTTAGCTTGAATATCTTCTTTCTGGGCCTTTTTCTCACCGGGTTCGGGTCGGCGTATTTCCACTGGAATCCGACGAACGAGACTCTGGTCGGCGACCGTCTGCCTATGACGGTCGTCTTTGCAGGCGTGTTCGGGGCGATGCTGGCTGAGCGCGTAAGCACTCGCAGCGGCCTCGTCGTCTTGTTGCTGATGCTGGTCGTCGGCCCCGCGAGCGTATTTTACTGGAAGAGCACGGGTGACCTGTCGCTGTATGCCGTGGTCCAGTTCGGCGGAATGGCCGCGATACTTCTGCTGTTGAGCCTGACGCCAAGGGGACACGATCCGTTCCCGTGGTGGGCGCTGATTGCCTGGTATGGCTTCGCCAAGATCGCGGAGTTCGGAGACGTCTTCGTCTGGCATGCGACCCGCGAGTTGTTTGCCGGCCACGTAGTGAAGCATCTGGCGGCGGCTATGGGCGGGTTGGCGCTGGCCAATGCATTGCGCCAGCCCAAGCGGACGCGGCCCGTGCTGGCCTAGTGAGCCAGCGTATTCTTGTAGATTTTCCCGTCCTTCATGATGACCAGAAAGTTGCGGTCGGGGTTCTCAATCAACTTGATGTTCTCCACCGGGTTACCGTCCACGAGCAGGAGGTCCGCGAGCGCACCTTCTTCGATGACGCCGAGCTTGCCGGGATAGGGATTGCGCGGGCCGCTCAACGCCAGCAACGCGGCGTTGTCGGCCGTGGCCATCTTGAGTATCTCGCTCGGCGTGTACCACCGCACCAGCTTGGTCAACTGGGCGCCTTGACGTTTTGCCAAGGCGGCGGAGAACAGCACATCGGTGCCGAATGCTGTCTTGATCTTATACTTCTTGGCCAGTGCATATGCGGTGTCAGTGCCGGTGAAAACTTCTCTTTGCCGCTCTTCGGAGCCGGGAGGGACTGGTATGGCGTCCTCGTCATCGAGAAACGGCTGGATGCTCAGCCAAATACCCTTTTGTGCCATCAACCGTGCGGTTGCGTCGTCCATCAGGTGGCCGTGCTCGATGACCTTGACGCCTGCAGCAACGGCCGTCTGGATCGCGCGTGGCGTGTAGGCATGCACGGTGACGTAGGTGCCCCAGTTGTCGGCGGCTTCGACCGCGGCGCGCAGTTCGGCTTCTGTGAACGTGGAGATGTCCAGCGGGCTGTGCGGTGAGGCCACGCCGCCACCGGCGGTCAACTTGATCTGCGACGCGCCCAGCATGAGCTGCTCACGGACTCGCACGCGAACCTCGTCGGGGCTGTCGGCAATCATGCTTCCGCCGATTTGCTCCATGCGGCTCAGCGGACCGCCTATGACTCTGGGCACCTCGAAGAGCTGACGAAAGTCGCCATGGCCTCCGGTGATCGAGATCATGGCCCCGGACGGATAGATCCGCGGGCCCACAATCACGCCCTCGTCGATTGCTTGCTTGAGCCCGAAACTCGGGCCGCCCAGATCGCGAACGGTGGTGAATCCGCGCATCAGCGTGTCCGTGGCTTCCGCTCCGGCCACGATGTTGTTGTAGCCAAGATCGCCGGCGATGGCTGCGGCGGCCGTGGGCCGCGCCAGCATCGTGTGCCAGTGATTGTCGATGAGACCGGGCATCAGGGCGCGTCCATTGCCGGCAATGACGGTGGTGCGAGCATTCACATCGACGTCAATGGGCGCGCTCGAAATACGCGCGATCGTCCTGCCCTTGACGAGTACATTGGTGGGGCCGGCAATGGAACCGGACTTGCCGTCAAAGACGCTGACATTCTGGAACAAGGTGACCGCTTCGGCTGCAGGCAGCTGCTGTGCCAAGCCCCGGGCACACAGGCCGACGATCAATGTTGCGGCAACAATGGACTGAGATAGCGAGAGTTTCATTTGTCTACCAGGGATAACGGTTGATAGAGTATCGGGTAGTGCACGGCCGCTCAAGATCGGTCCATGCGTTTTCCGGTTGTCCGCCCAACCCATCGCGGCGATCATAGTCCGGCAGCGGATCTGAGGGAATGATCGCCAAAAGGGCAAGTTCCGCAGTCCACAGAAACGCGTGCCGCGTCAATATGGAATCGATGATCGCAAATGACCCTCAGTGAATCGCGCTCCGTTGGGGCTCCCAGGAGTTGGTTACCAAAAGCTCTGCGAAACTTGCTCAGAATGCTTGGGCATCTTTGCCTGGCGCTGCTCGCTGGCTGGGCCACGCTGGCGATCTACTATTCGAACCTTCCGTGGCCGTCATTACGCGCCGCGCTGGCCGTTGCCTTCGCGGCATTCAGCATCTGGGCCCTGGGGATCGCGCGCACGCCACGCATGCGGTGGGTATTTGCCGGACTGTTTCTCATTGTGTGCGCGTGGTGGGCGACCATCCTTCCCTCGCATCATCGCGAGTGGCGGCCGGACGTTGCTGTGATGCCTCGTGCGACCATCGACGGCGATAGCGTGCGGGTCACCGGCGTACGCAACTTCGACTACCGCAGCAGAAACGATTTCACGGTGCATTACGAAGAGCGCACCGTGTCGCTCTCGCATCTTGTCGGCGTGGATTTCTACGTTTCATTCTGGATGGAAGGTCCCATCGGACACACGTTCCTGAGTTTCATGTTCGACAATGCTCCACCGCTCAGCGTCTCGATTGAAACAAGGCCCGAGGTTGGCGAAGGCTATTCGCCGATTGCCTCGATGTTCAAGCAATACGAACTTATCTACATCGTCGGCGAGGAGCGCGACTTGGTCCGCCTCCGTACCAATTATCGCGACGAGGAAGTGTTTCTATATCACCTGACAATTTCGCCGGCGGCTGCGCGCCGCCTGTTCATGATCTATCTCGAGCGGATCAACGAGCTCTACGAAAAGCCGGAGTGGTACCACCTGCTCAGCAACAGCTGCACCATCAATATCGTCCGGTATGCCAATGTCGCCGGCAGGACCGGCGGACTCGACATTCGCCACATTCTCAACGGCCTGATCGATCGCTACTTCTACGAAACCGGATTGGTGAATACGTCGTTGCCCTTTGACGAGCTGCGCCGGCGCTCGAACATCACCGCGATTTCGCGCGCGGCGGGCGATGGCGCCGATTTTCCGCAGCGCATCCGCGCATCCCTCCCACCGGCGCATCCTTGACGACGCCGGTTCGGTGGAAGCAGGCGTTGTTGCGCGTTCGGCGGCGCATGCGCGCAGGAAGCGCCGCCGATTCATGGAGACAGGGGGGTCTGTCGCCCAGTTTGATCGGAAGTGGTTTTCCGTCCAGTGCGCTAGCGCAGGAGCTGGATGCTGTTCGAAGTGACTTGCACGCGATCACCGATCCGCAGCGCGGGCGCCGTGTTTTGCTGGATCGTCGCGAAGGTGCCGTCGTCGTAGCGGACGCCGATTCGCCAGACGAGCGTCTGGCTGCGCTGCGCGACCTGATTGCCACCCCACGCGCCGGCGCCTGCGCCCACGATCGTGGCCACGGTCTGTCCGCTGCCACCGCCGACCAGGCTGCCGAGCCCGCCTCCGATCAGTGCACCGCCAATCATCCCCACCGTGCTGTTGATGTTCTGCACGCTGTCCTGTGTGATCGATTCGACGGTGCCGATGCGCACCGGCGGCTGCTCCGTCACCTGAAAAGCCGGCGGTGTGTTGCATCCGGCGAGCGCCATCGCAGCCGACGCCGCAACCACGGCGACGCAGTGTCGCCACCCCAAGATATTCGTCATCTTCGTTCTCCTGTCGGCAAACCGTGTGTTCATTCGGGAATCGAGTTCAAGATGTACATGACCGCGAGCAGCCCGCTCGGCCGACCGAGCTTGCCCAGCCACTGCGCGAAGATCGTTTCGATGTCGCCGCTGAGATAAACCTGCGTCAGCGCCTTGTTGACTTCGAGACGCAGTGCCGAGTCGTTGCGCGGCAATGCCATCGCATAGGGCTCGAACGACAGCTCCTCCACCAGCATCGCCAGCCTGGCGGGCTCCTTCGACTGCGCCAGCAAGCCGATGAGCTTGATCTTGTCGCCGGCGTAGGCATCCACGCTGCCGGCCTCCAGCATCGTGATGCCTTCATTGGCATTGGTGATCGGGACCACGGTCGCGTTGACGAGGCGGCGGCGCAACGTGTCGTTGAGTCGCGTTTCGGTGGTCGTGCCTTTCAGTACGGCGACGCGCTTGCCGGCGAGATCGGGAATGCTGTTGACTGGCGATCCGGACTTGACGAGGAGACCGCCGCCATCGATGAAGATCAGGTTGGAGAAGTCGACGCTCGCGAGCCGGGACTGCGTCTGCGTCGTGTTCGCGCACTCGAGGTCGGCGCGCCCCGAAGCGACCATCTGCAGGCGCTCGGTGACCGATCCGGCGATCCAGGTCACCTTGAGGTCCGGCTCGCCGACCGCGCGCCCGATCTGCGCGATGGCGCGCTTGCACAGATCGATCGAGTACCCGGCCGCCTCGTTGTTGGGCCCAGCGAAGGAGAACGGAAGCGAATCGGGGGAATACGCAACATTGATCGCCTTGGCCGCTTTGATCTTGCCGAGCGTATTCGGCACAGTCTGGGCCCTGACACCGCCCGCAACGAGCGCCGCGGCGACAACAAATGCGACCAGAAAATTTTTCGGCATGGATACCTCGGCGAGGATGAGTGAACGCTAAAGCGCGCGGTGCGCGCTTCACCATACACCTCGTTACACATTTTACATCAACATCGCACGATGAAATCATCGTGGTTCGCTGCTGAGATGCGAATATGCGGTGTTGTGCAACTCGAATGCCGTAGCGCGGTCAACCATGGTTGCGTTGCACGCGTTACAAATTGCTCCGAGATGGAGATTCTGCGCGAGATCCTGCAATGGAGATGCCGATGCGACCCACGAACCTCAGTCGATATTTCGTTGCGCTGATTCTGCTGCTGCCGATCCCCGTGCTGGCACAGACCGCGTTCACCGTACAGGCGGTCAACGTCCGTGCCGGTCCGGATCGCGTGTTTCCACTGGTCACATGGCTCCAGGCAGGGACGCCGGTCAACGTGATTGGCTGCACCAGCGGCTGGCGCTGGTGCGACGTGATTACCGGCCGCACCCGAGGCTGGGTCTACTCGAGGTATCTGAATTTCGTCCGCAGCCGAGCACCCATCATCACCTTTTCGGTCGGGTCGTACTGGGGCGCACATTACCGCGGGCGTCCGTGGTACTCGAATCGATCTGCGTGGAACAACTGGGGATCGCCATCGTTCCGTCCACCCCCTCCGCCGCCGCGGCGGCCACCGCCGCGGCCATCCCGACCACCGCAGGCTCGTCCGCCCAACTTCGGTCCGCCTCCGGCGGGCAATCGTCCGTCAGGCCCTGGTGGCTCCAGGCCACCAAGCGGATAGCCACCGTCGGGAAGGCCATCTTCGGGCGGGCGACCGACGCGTGACAGTGGTACGGGTCAATAATCGTTCTGAACTGGCTAAGGCCCGAGGGGCATCAGGATTTTGACGGTTCTCCGCCCGGTCCCTTGCTGTGGAGGTGGCCGGGCAGCCGGCCGACCGGAACGATCACCAGCAGCGCAACGCCGGCCAGGATAAGGAACGAAAGCTTGAGCGCGCGCAATCGCGCGTCGGCGTTAATGCGCACCGCCTCGGCGATCTGCGCGGCCGTGGCGGTGGTACTCGTCATGACGTCCTTCAAGCGCTCGTTGCTGACGAAGGTTGCCCGGTCGAGATCGACTTGTCTGATCAGCTCCGGTGGAATGGCAGGGTTGTCTACGAGGCTGCGTTCGACGTTCACGCTGAGTATACCCACTGCGAGCGCGCCGGCTACTGCCGTGCCGACTCCGGCGGCGAGACTTTTGATCGTCCCGCGCAGCGAGCCTACGTCGCCCGCGAACTGCTTCGGCGCGTGTGTCACCAGCACGTTGAACAGCAACGTCGCCAGCGCACCCTGTCCGAGACCGAACATGACCAGGCCCAAGACCACGAGCAGGTTGCTCCACGCATTGTTCATTACCGCAGCCAGCAACACGAGGGCCGCGGACACCAGCACGAAAGAGTAACGGGCGATCTGCCGCGGGGTCAGCCACTCGTACAGGCTGAGGACGAAAATGGCGGCGGCGAACACCGATAACTGGTAGGGGATCATCGCCACCGCGGTCTCGAAACTCGTCCTTCCTTGCACCATCTGAATGTAGAGCGGGACCAGGAAGGTCAGCGCGTTGGCGAGCATGAAGATCGCCATCATCGCGAGCGCGGCAGCATGCTCCCGGGGCGATTCGATGACTTTTAGCGCGAGCAGCGGTGTCTGTTGGCGGGCCTGCCGCCGCTGCGCCCAGGCGATGAAGAGCTGGACACCCATGACTCCGGCGACGACCATGACTGGCGCCGGCGACAGGCCCAGCAAGCGCAACGGCGCCGACGTGCTGGCCAGCACCACGCCCCAGTTATAGAGATTGTTGACGCCCACGCTGATCAGGACGACCGCCACTGCTGACAGGATCACGCCTACGCTGTCGATCCTTACACCAGTGACTTTGGGGACCGGCCTGAGACGAATGCTGAGCAACAGGGTGAGCGCCGAAAACGGCACCACGAGGCCGAAGGCGTAGCGCCACCCCAGTTGCGTGCCGACGACGCCGGCGACAAAAAAAGCGGTGACCGCCGCCATGGCCTGGACCGCTCCGAGGATACCGAGCGCCTTGGCCTGCTGCGCACCCGCGTAATTGTCGACGATCAACACGACCAGCGTAGGGACGATGGCAGCCGCGGCCAATCCGGCAACGACCTGGGCGGCGATCATGATGGCCACGTTGGGACTTGTCGCCATCATCACCATCGACGCGAGGAGCACCACGGTCCCCACCCGAAACACATTGAGCGAACCGAACTTCTGGCCCAGCTTGGCGCCGAGCATCGTGAATCCGGCGACGGCGATCGAGTTGGCGACGATGGCCGTCCCGATCGTCGTCGGAGCCGTGTTGAACTCGGCCACGATTCCGCCGATGGACACCGGCAATGCGTTGATGTTCAGCGACATCTGCGCCTGACCCATGGCGATGATGGCCATCGGGAGCCAGGATTCGCGCAGTTCGGCTTCCGTGCTTGCGGCTTCAGCTGACGTTTTTGACATTGCCTCACAAGGCGAAGACTTTCGTCGGCGCTTGAGGATTCTCATGGAATCTGCAACGCGACGAAGGCATAGCTGGCGATAGCATTTGCGACTCCCGCAATCCTCCCTTCGATGCATGTCGAACGACCGTAGACCACTTCGATTCGAAAATCAAGCATGACGTCGCCGTTGATCCACTTTTGAAAGCGATCTACGCGATGCGCGAATCGGGATTTGCACGCTTGTCCTTCGGCCGTTCACCGCGGACCTGAGCTGATTATCAGACCCAGGGTCCATTCAGTTCGGAACCGCACTCGACGCGCTGCAGCCATTGCGTCGGATATCCGAGGCACCGGCCATGCGGGCTCCATCACACGTTTCTTGCGCAGATGATATAAAGCTGGAATGGCTCCCCAACAAGGGAGTGCAGGGTGTCGATCTTGCAGTGCGAAGTCGGACCGGATGGCGGTGACCGCCAGCTCGCGGCGCACCCGCAGATCCGGCCGCATCGCGACGGGAGATAGCACAGAGTCCGGCCGTTCAACGCGGCATCGACGGGCTCCATGACAACCGAGCCCAGACACGCACGAGGTTGGAACTCTGTACGCTGGTCAAACTGGATACGCAATCGACCCCATTGCGCGCGATGCCCGCCGGACAAGGCCGCTTGCGCTCGCGCTGTGGGCGCTTGCATTCGTCGGCCCAATCGTTACTACCGACGGTCTCGGCCAGGCGAGCGCGCCCTCATCTGTGCCGCAAGCGAATCAAACCGTGCGTTACCGGGTTGACGTCGTTGCACCCGGCACCGTCAAGGATGTGGTCGCGACCAGCGTCAACCTGGTGCGTTGGCAAGGCTATGCGGACATGACGGAAGAACTGCTCGACGCTCTGCTGCGGGAAGCGGTGCCTCAGGCCAAGGACGCGGCAGCAGCCAGCGGCTATTTTTCCGCGACTGTCGACATTGCGATCGATCGTGCGCCGACACCCATGGCCATCACGCTCACTGTTGTGCCGGGCGCGCCTACCCGCGTGACTGCCGTTGATATCGACGTCACCGGACCGGCCGCCATCGAGGAACCGCTGGGAACCCGGGCAATCGCCGCAGCGCGGGACGGCTGGTCGATGCCGAAGGGCGGCATCTTCACCCAGACGGCATGGGGCAGCGCGAAGCGTGGCGTCGTCGACGCGATGGCCGGAAACGCGTACGTCGCGGCGCGATTGTCATCGAGCGAGGCCCGCGTCGATCCGGACGCTGCGAGTGCGATGCTCAACGTATCGATCGACAGCGGGCCTGCCTTCTTCGTCGGCGATATCGTGGTGCAGGGGCTGTCCAGATACAGCGAGGCGATGGTCCGCAATTTCAGCACGCTGCAGCGTGGTCAACCCTACAGCCAAGCGGCGCTCGACGACTATGTGCGGCGATTGCTTGCCTCCGGGTACTTCGCGGGAGTGCAGGCTGCCATTGCGAGCGACCCGGCGCAGGCCGACGCAGCACCGGTGACATTGGCGATGATCGAGGCGCCACCCCGGCACCTGGAATTCGGCGTGGGCTATTCGACCGACACGCAATATCGCGCAACCGCCAGCTACCGCGACCTCGATGTCAATGGCGACGCCCTGCGTTTCTACGCCGATGCGCGACTGGAGAGCAAGGTGCAGAACGCCAACGTCCGCTTCGTGCGGCCGCCCAATCCGCAAGGCTGGCAGGACTCGATTCTGGGTGGGATCGAACGCACGGACATCGAAGGCCTGATAACGCACACCGCAAGCATCATCGCGCGACGCGAGAGCATCGACGAGCGCAATACGCCTGCGTTCAGCGTGGGGTATTTCATCAACGAACAGCAGCCCATGGGCGGCGCTACCGAGCGCTCGCACGCGCTCTATGGTGAAGCCCAATACACCTGGCGGCGCACCGACAATCTGCTGTTACCTACCCGGGGTTGGATGGCGAATGTGACGGGCGGCGGGGGCGTGCCCGGCGCGTCGACCGAGGGATTCGGCCGCGTGGTGGGCAAGTTTGCGTACTGGCTCCCGCTCGGACAGTCCGATGAATTCTATCTGCGCGGCGAAGGCGGCGCCGTGCTTGCACACTCGCGCGTCGGCATCCCCTCGGTGTTCCTGTTCCGCACCGGGGGCGACACGACCGTGCGCGGCTACGCTTTCGAGAGCCTCGGCGTGCAGCAGGACGGGGCCACGGTCGGTGGGCGCTATTATGGCGTCGCCAGCGCCGAGATCACGCATTGGTTCGAGCCGAGCTGGGGCATTGCGACTTTCATCGATGCTGGTAATGCCACCGATTCGCTGCATTCCCTCACGCTGGACTACGGTTACGGCGTCGGTGTGCGTGTGCGCACGCCCATTGGCCCCTTTCGACTCGACCTTGCGTACGGGCAGGAGGTGCATCGAGTCCGCGTCCACTTTTCGGTCGGGCTCTCGTTCTGATGATCGCAGCGCTGACTCCTGAACCCAGTCCAGGCGACGCCCCGAAGCGCGCACGCCGGTGGTGGCGCGTCGTCGTCGTGCTCGTGAGTCTCGTCGTTGCGATCATCGTTGGCGGCGTGTGGTTTCTCGGGACTCAGATGGCACTCGATGCGCTGCTCGAGCGCGCGATGGCTCGCAGCCACGGGCGCCTCGCAATTCACGGCGCCACGGGCTCGTTGCTCTCGACAGTCCACATCGATCGGTTGCAGTGGCGCGGCGATGACGTCAGCCTGGAAGCCACGGGCGTCGCATTGACGTGGAGTCCCAGGGACCTGTTTTCGCGCCGCTTTAACGCGCAAGGATTTGGTGCGCAGCATCTGGTGGTAACGCTGAATTCGTCGACTGGAGCGAGCACGCTGCCGGCCGACCTGGCACTTCCGCTCGAGGTCACGATCGCACGTGCCGGGATCGGTCGCATCGACTGGGCAGCCGGCGATCGACAGGGCGTGGTCACCGGACTCGCCTTCGGTTATGCGGGAGGCGCGACGCAGCACCGGCTAAGCGATCTCGAATTTGTGACGCCGGCAGGAACGCTGTCCGGCAATCTCATACTCGGTGCCACGGCGCCGTTTCCGTTGGCCGCAGCGCTCGCGTTTACCGGCGATGGCGACTATCGCGACGCGTCCGCTCGTGCCGATGTCAAAGGCACGCTCGACGCGCTTGGCGTGGATGCGAACGTGGTGTTGCGCGGGGCGCGTGGTACCGCGAGCGCGAAACTCAGCCCGTTCGCCTCGGTCGTGCTCATGGCCGCCGCGGTCAACGTCGAAGCGGTCGATCTCGCGCGCTGGTCGCCTGCGCTGCCGAAGACCAACCTGAGCCTCGCGCTGAATGCTGTGCCGTCGGGCGAGCGCTTTGCCGGCACGATCGACGTGCGCAATGCGGAACCGGGGTCGATCGACGTCGACCGGATCCCGTTGGTGACGCTCAAGTCGCGCTTTTCGTGGGCGAACGACGAGCTCGAGCTGAGCGATGCCACGGTCACGATGCCCGGCCGTGGCCGTGCCACGGGACGCGCCGCATTCGCCCTCGACGGCAAGCCTGCAACGCTCGCGCTCGACGTCGCCGATATCGACTTGCAACAGATCCACGGCGCGCTCGGCGCCACCGCGTTGAGCGGGACACTTGCCGCAGATGTCACCGGCGCTGTGCAAAACGTGCGCGGCGACCTGCGTCAAGCGGGAATGAGTTTCGCGTTTGCCGCAACCGTCCAGGAACGCCGACTGGAAGTCTCGCGTTTGCGCGCAACTGCCGGCGCGAGCGAGATCGCGGGTCGCGGCCGCGTTGCGCTGGACGGCGCCCGACCATTCAGCTTCAGCGGCAACACGCGCCGCTTTGATCCGTCGCGTTTCGGCGCATTTCCAGCAGGATCCATGGATACCACGTTCACCACCAACGGCGCGCTCAGTCCAGCCTGGACCGTCGGGGGCGAACTGGTGGTCGCCGCCGGGAGTCAGCTCAGCGGCGTGGCGCTCTCAGGCACGATCCGCGGCGACCTTGCGCCGCGCAGGATCCGCAACGCGACGGCGAATCTGCACATTGCCTCGGGCGAGGCGAGCGCGTCCGGGAGCGCAGGTGCCAGCGGGGACCAACTGAAGTTTGCGGTGCGCGCTCCCGAGCTGGCAGCGTGGCGGCCGTTGGTGCCGCCGGCGTTCGCCGCGCGATTGCCCGAGCCGCTGAGCGGCTCCTTGCGCGCGAGCGGCACGGTGCGGTTGGAGCCGCAGTTTCGCGGTGGCGATGTCGATGTACATGGCGGCAATCTCGTGTGGGGACCGCTCTTCGCAGCGGCATCGGTCGATGCCAAGGTGACGGTTGCACCGCCGGATACGCCGGTCCAGCGCATCGCGATCGACGAACGTCCCGTGGCGGTAAGCATTGCCGCGTCGGACGTCAAGACACCGCAGGGCGTGTTCACCGCGGCGCGCCTCGATGTCACCGGCAGCCTGGAGCGGCACACGGCAAAGTTCACCCTGCAAGGCGGGGGCGTCGACATGCACGCCGCCGCCACGGGCGGATTGCAGGATTCCGGCGTCGGCAGTGCTGCGATGCCACGGCGCTGGTCGGGAACGCTGGATCACCTCGACAACCACGGCGATTTCGCCATTGCACTGAACACGCCGGCGAATCTCGCTCTTGCGGGCGGCTATGTGCGCCTGACCGATGCCGACATCCGTGTCGCCGAAGGGCATGCGGAGATTGCCGACTTCTCGCTCGACGACGGACGCATCAGCTCCCATGGGACGTTCGACGCGATTCCGCTCGCCGTGCTCGTGCGCATGGCGGGACAGAAAATGCCGCTGCGCTCGACGCTGACGTTGAAGGGCGATTGGGCGGTCGTTGCGTCGCCCCGCCTCAACGGAGCGATCCACGTCGCCCGGGATCAAGGTGACCTCTATGCCACGAACACCGCTTCGAGCGATCCGGTGACGCTCGGGTTCGACATTACGACGCTCGAAGCGATCGTACAGTTCAACGACGACGCGACCACGGCGCGCGCTCAATACCGCTCCGGACGAGGCGGCAACGGCAACCTTGCGCTCACGGTTGACGCGGATGCGCGCGATACCCCAGGGCACATCGGGCGCCACGCGCCGCTGACGTTGTCGCTGCAGGCGGATATCGCGTCCCTGCAGCCCCTGCAGCCTTGGCTGGGGACCACCGCGGTGATCGACGGTCGCGCGCGCATCGACGTCACCGGGCATGGTACGTTGAGCAACATCGTGCTCGACGGTGGCATCACCGGCGACGATATTCGCATCGACCTGCCACGCTACGGCGTACTGCTGAACGCGGGCCGCTTGCGCACGCGCCTGGAAAACGGCAGGTTGCTGCTCGACGAATTCTCCATCACGGCGGGCGAGGGCACGTTCACCGCGCAGGGCATGCTGGCCGCCACCGCGGCGAGCGGTGCCACACCGAAGATCAACTGGCAGGCTGCGCAGTTCCGCGTGATCAGCCGGCCGGACATGCGCTTGATCGCTGGCGGGAACGGCACGCTGGCGCTGGTGGACGGCAAAATCCATCTCCTGGGCAACGTGAAATTCGATGAGGGGTCCGTCGACTTTCAGCGGACGACCCGCGGGACCCTTGCCGACGATGTCGTGATCATCGGGCGCCCGCGTCCGCCGCCACCAGCATCCGCCCTCGGCGACCTGCCGCTCAACCTCGATGTGAACGTCGATCTCGGAACGAGGTTCACTTTCTCGGGCGAGGGTTTGGACACCGGGCTGACCGGGGAAGTGCGGATCGCCACACTGCCCGATGGCGCACTGACTGGTGCCGGTACGATTCAGGCGGTCGGTGGCACCTATTTCGCGTTCGGCCAGAAACTCACCATCGACCGGGGGCAGCTGACCTTCGACGGCCCTCTGGACAATCCGGCGCTGGACGTCGTCGCGTTGCGTAAAAACCTCGCTGTCGAGGCGGGCGTCGAAATTACCGGCACGGCGCGCTTGCCGCGCGTGCGCCTGGTCTCGAATCCGCCGGTCCCGGACAACGAAAAGCTGGCGTGGTTGATCACCGGTCAAGGGTTGGATCGCGCCTCCGGCGGAGATGTTGTGGCGCTTTCCGCCGCATCGGCAGCGCTGCTCGGCCGCGGTCAGAGACCGCTTAACCAACAAGTTGCTGACCGCATGGGTCTCGACGATATTTCATTGGCGGAATCCAGCGTGGCGACCGCTACCGGAACCACACGCGGGCAGGTCGTCAGTTTCGGTAAACGCTTGAGCGACCGGTTGACGCTCGCGTACGAACAGGGGCTGACGATCGCGACGAATGCGCTGCGCATGGAATACGCGTTATCAAGAACGCTGACACTGCGCGCCGAGGCGGGCGTTGTCGGCAGCGTCGGCATCTACTATCGCCGCAGTTTCGACTGAATCGGTCTGCGAGGTTGGCGGGAGCCAGGTCGTCGAAAGCCAGGATTCCGCGGTCCACCTTCAGGTTGCAGCACTGCGGCGAATCCTGGTCATTGCGCTTGCTCCCGCCTTGCCCAGCCGGGCGCTATTTGCTCGCGATGATGCCTCGATCGGCCAGTTGACCAATGATGAGATCGGCAAAGCCAGGGGTCTCTCTCTCCACGGATCCCGGATTGAACGTGCTCGTTGTCGCCGCCCATACCAGCGCCTTCGTCTGAACGTCGAATAACTTGGCTTCCACAGTAGCGAGGTCGTATTGACTGACCCGCTGGACCGGGACCAACGTCCGGCTGGAGTTACCCCATGGCCCTTGACCCCATCCGGCGCCGCCACGAACCATCGTTGTCGATACGTGGGTTCTGGTGTCCACACCCAACAGTCTGACGAGAAGCAAGCCTTGCGCCCCGCTGTTCATGACGGCGGCCACGAAGGGTGCGTCAGACGCGCGCGCATCGTCCACCATGACAGTGTAGCCAGGAATGCCCTCGACGCCTGCCGCGCGCAACCTCCCCGCGAATGCATCTTCGAACGCGCGTCCATCCGAGACGCTGTTGATGCTGCCCACGACGATGATCTTGCGAAACGGCGGGCCGGCGAAGTCCGTGTCGAACCACGCCGACCGGATCGACGTGCTTTGGCAGCCGGACACCAACGCAACCAGCGCAAGCAGAACAAACGTCGAACGGAAATTCATGTGAGTCCTCCTGTCAGACCGGGTCGATTGCCGCCGTACTGGACCTCGTCCGTCACGTGGGGGTGAGCGCATGGCAATCGTAGTGCATTATCCTCGCGTTCGCAAAACCAAGCGGGCGATTACCGCGCACTTCTGTCTCACCCTTCGTCCTTTTCTCGTGGCGGCAGCAGTCGGGCGTTTTCCGTTGCGAACTTCCACTGTTGCGATTCACCGAAGCTTAGTCCCTTTTCTCGTTCACACGATCAGTAAAGCTCCTCGCGACTGGAGTTCCTTGTGTATTGAAATCGATGAGCGTAGCGTAAAGAGCTCGTGCCTCGCCTACTAGCTAGAGGGTCGCATGGAGTGATCTCGACCTGAGGTGATACGTCCTAGAAACGGATCTGCAAACTACCCGTGTAGTGTCGTTTTCGCACGTAACAATCAAGAGGAGGAAACGTCATGTTGAAGGGAAAGGTTGCCGTCGTCACCGGTTCGACGAGCGGGATAGGACTTGGCATCGCGCGTACGCTCGCTAAGGGAGGCGCCGACCTCATGATCAACGGCTTCGGCGAAGCCGCCGACATCGAGAAGCTGCGCAAGGAAATTGCCGCGACGTATGGCGTGCGCGTGGCCTTCAGCGGCGCCGACCTATCCAAGGCGGCGGCGGTGACAGGACTGATCGAGCAGGCAACGCGGGAACTCGGGCACGTCGACGTGCTCGTCAACAACGCGGGCATCCAGCACGTATCCCCAGTGCACGAATTCCCGATCGAAAAGTGGGATGCGATCATCGCGATCAACCTGACCGCCGTCTTTTTGGCAATCCGTGCTTCGCTTCCCCAAATGCTCAAGCGTAATTGGGGCCGGATCATCAACATCGCGTCGGTGCACGGCCTGGTCGCGTCGGTGGACAAGTCAGCGTACGTGGCCTCCAAGCATGGCGTTGTCGGCCTGACCAAAGGCGTGGCGCTGGAGACGGCTACAACCGGCATCACGTGCAACGCGATTTGCCCCGGCTGGGTGCTCACGCCGCTGGTGCAAAAGCAGATCGACGCTCTCGCTGCCAAGGAGAAACTGTCACCGGACGACGCAAAGATCAGGCTACTGGGGGAGAAACAGCCCTCGCTCGAGTTCACGACCCCGGAACAGCTCGGCGCGCTCGCCGCATTTCTTTGCTCGGACGAGGCGGCGCAGCTTAACGGTGTGGCGCTTCCGGTGGATGGAGGCTGGACCGCACGATAGCGACGGGCGGGACGCGAGGATCAGAATGCCCCGAACAGTTTCCCCAGCACGATGACAACCGTCAGCGCCAGCAAGGGACCGACGAGACCCACCATCATGACCTCGCGGTAGCTGCCGCGTTGGGTGGCGCCGCAGATGGCCAGCAGCGTAACAACGGCGCCGTTGTGCGGGAGCATGGCCAGCGCCCCGGAGCTGATTGAGGCGACGCGGTGCATCAGCGCCGGGTCGATGCTTGCGGCGGCGCCCAGCTTGGCGTAGGTCTCGCCAAGCGCGTTCAGCGCGATGATCAATCCGCCCGAGGCAGAGCCGGTGATGCCGCCCATCACGTTGGCGGCGACGGCAATCGACACGAGCGGCCCGCCCGGGACGGCCAGGAAACCGTCGCGCACGACAGCGAACGCCGGCAATGCGGCCACCACGGCGCCGAATCCTACCAGGCTGGCCGTGTTGAGCGCGGGCAATACCGAGGCGCTGGCGCCGGCATCGAGTGTCTTGCGCAACTCTGGCAAACGCTTGCGGTGGACCAGCACCAGTACCAGCGACGCAACCGCCAGCGCCGTCACGACCGACCAGGCACCGCTCACCGCGGCCAGGGTGGTATTGAATCGTGGCTCGGCGAGAAACCCGGTGTCCACGCGCGGCAGCACTAGAAAGCTCATGACGAGGTTGACCGCAAGCACGATGAGAATCGGCGCAATGGCAAGCGCGAACGGCGGTAACTGCTTGCTCTGATGACCATGCGGCAGTTCGGCCGGGTCGAAGTTGTCGGCATTCGTGGCCTTCGCGCGTACCAACTGGTCATCGGCAGGCGCCGATGTCTCAGCGCTGTAACCCTCGCCGGCGGCACGCGCGCGCGCCTCGACCGCCCCCAGCCACCACAGGCCGAAGCCCACCATGATGGCCGATGCGAGAAGGCCGAGGCCCGGCGCCGCAAACAGCGTCGTGCCGAAATACGGCATCGGGATCGCATTCTGGACGGCGGGAGTGCCCGGGAGCGCCGTCATCGTGAAGGTGAAGGCGCCGAGCGCGATCGCGGGAGGGATCAGACGATGCGGAACCTGTGCCTGCCGGAATAGTGCGTCCGCCACGGGGAACACGGCAAAGGCGACGACGAAGAGGCTGACACCGCCATACGTAAGCACTGCGCAGGCCAGCACCACCGCCATGATCGCGCGCGTCTCGCCCAGTTTTTCCGTAATGGTGCGGGCGATGGACAGCGCCGCGCCGCTGTCATCCATGAGCTTGCCGAATACACCGCCGAGCAAAAACAGCGGAAAGAGATTCCGGACGAAGTTCGCCGCACCCGTCATGAAGGTCAGCGTCCACTTGGCTAGCAAAGGTTCACCCGAGAAGGCGGCGGCCACAAGTGCAGCTGCCGGGGCGGCGAGCAGCAGCGTGAAGCCGCGAAACGCGAGCCAGATGAGCAAGCCCAGCGCGATCACAATGCCCAGCAGCTGTAAGGAGTAACCACTCATGGCATGCCTCGCAGAAACGGCTGTCAATCGCAGAAAACGTACGCAGATCGCGGCATGCCCGGTCCGCCGAGCGCCGGTTCGATCAGATGCATGTGGCGAGAAACAACGGCGGCCCGAAGGTCAGGACGGTGGCGACGAACGCGGCGACCGCGGTCCAGACGATCGCCGCGTGCAGGAAGCTGCCGGTCTGGCCGAAGGCCGGGTCGGGGCCGGCCATCGCGAAGTTGCGCCACATCCATCCGATCACGACCAGGTGCGCAACGAACACGATCACAAGCGTTAGGCGCAAGGCACCGGTCGGCCAGGTGAATACGCAGCCGATGGCGTGCAGCGCATAGAGAACGATCAGCGCGCTGCACCAGACCCCGAAGCCGCCCGCAAGCCACCAGAGGCGGCTGGGTGGGACAGCACGCGCACTCATTGAATTACCTTCGTGCTTGTAGGCGCGAATTCATTCGCGCGCCGTGGCAATTCAGCCCATGGTCCGAATGAATTCGGACCTACGGCATCACGGTATCTCATGCCCGGGCCCCAAGCATTGCCACCAGTGAAGGCAGCGCCAGCACGAGAACAAGGGCAATGATGCCCGTCACCATCGTGTAGTCGAGCCACATTCGCGTCAGGCGCAGATCCAGCAGGCGCCGGGGCGAGACGAAGCCGCCGCCGAGGCGCAGCAGGTTGCTGACCAGAAAGAGAAGGCCGATGCTGGCGTGGATGGCGATGTAGCCGAGCAGCGCGGCGGCGGTCGCACCGAGCGCGTGCTCCCGCGGATGCGGGGTCACGCCGGCGATCAGCCCCACCACCGCGGCAATGGCCGCGAGCAGCGCCAGCATCGCAAGGCCGACCCAGCCCTGCGCTCCGCCGCCGCCAGCAAGTGCGCGCAGCGATCGGCGCGCTGCCACCGCGGCAAGCACGAGCGCCACAGCCGCGCCTAGCGCCAGCATGCGGTTCGGATCGGGCGCCACCGCCGCCGGCCAGTTCGGTGCGGCGATCCAGAGATAGAAGGTACCGAACAGCAACGAGGTGAAGAGCGTGCCATCGGCGACCAGCGTGCAGATCAGCGCCAGCCACGGCGGCGCGCTCGCAACTTCGGTATGCGGCGGGACGCTGACCCCGCGTCCGACCGGCATCGGACCGTAATCGCGTGCATGGCCGGAGCGCTGTGCAGCGAACACGAACAGACCGGCGATCACCAACGTTACGGCCAGCGCCAGCATGTAGAACTTGAACAGCAGCGCCAGGACCGCCGCCGCGGTGGCGATTGCGGTGGCGAGCGGCAGGTAGGTCGGTTGCGGTAGCACGATGAGTTGATCGGGCTCGCCGGTGGTCATGTGCACGCCCAGCGTCTCCTGCCAGCCGTTGCGCGCGAATCCGAGATAGCCTTCGCCCCGCGCCAGCGACAGCGCCGTCTGCCCCGCTGCAGCGCGATCGGTCTCGGCGCCGACGTGCGCGATCGAAGCAAAGGCATACGGTTGCGGCGGAATCGGCATGGCCCATTCCAGCGTCGCCGCGCGCCACGGGTCGCGCCGCACGCGGCGTCCGTAGCGCAGCTGCACCACGAGGTCGATCACCACCAGCGCGAAGCCGATGGTCATGATGAACCCGCCCACCGAGGACAGCAGGTTGAGCCAGTTCCATGCTTCGTTGCCTTGGTACGTGTAAACGCGCCGCGGCATGCCAAGCAGGCCGGTCAGGTGCATCATGAAGAAGGTCATGTTGAAGCCGATGAACACCAGCCAGAAAGCAAGCGTCGATAGACGCTGGACCGCGGTGCGTCCGGTCAGCAGCGGCAGCCAGTAGTACAGCCCCGCGAGCATCGGGAAGGCGAGCGCGCCGGCCACCACGTAGTGCATGTGGGCGACGACGAAATAGGTATCGTGCGCCTGCCAGTCGAACGGCACCATCGCCAGCATGACGCCCGTCAGGCCGCCCAACACAAAGACGAAGAAGAAGCCGAAGACATAGAGCATCGGCAGGTCCCAGCGCGGCCTGCCGTGCGAGAGCGTGGCGAGCCACGCGAAGACCTGCACGGCCGTGGGCACCGCGACGATCGCCGAGCCCGCGGAGAAGAACGCGAGCGCCAGATGCGGGATGCCGACGGTGAACATGTGGTGCACCCAGATGCCGAAGCTCAAGAAGGCGAGCGCGATGATCGCGACGACGATCGCCCGATAGCCGACCAGCGGCCGATTGGCGAAGACCGGAATGATCGTCGACAGCACGGCGGCCATCGGCAGGAAGATGATGTAGACGTCCGGATGGCCGAAGAGCCAGAACAAATGCTGCCAGAGCAGCGCATCGCCGCCCCGGGTCGGGTCGAAGAAGGGCAGGCCGAAGGCGCGCTCGACCTCGAGCAGGATCGAGCCGAGGATCAGCGGCGGAAAGGCCACGATCATCATCATGGCCGTCACCAGGATGTACCAGCCGAAGATCGGCATCCGATCGAGCGACATGCCCGGCGCGCGCATCTTCAGGATCGAGACGACGATCTCCATGGCGAGTGACAGCGCCGAGATCTCGACGAACGTCACGCCGAGAAGCCAGACGTCGGCGTTGACGCCTGGGGTATACACGTTCGAACTGAGCGGCGTGTACATGAACCAGCCGCCGTTGGGCGCAACGCCCGCAAGCAAGGACACCGTCAGGATCGTGGCCCCGAACAGGTAGCACCAGTAACCGTAGGCGGTCAGCCGGGGAAAGGCGAAATCACGCGTGCCGAGAATCTTCGGGGTCAGGTAGACCGCGAAACTCTCCACCATCGGTATGGCAAACAGAAACAGCATCATCGACCCGTGCATCGTAAAGACCTGGTTGTAGGTCTCTGCGTCCATGAAGGCCGCGTTGGGCGTTGCGAGTTGTACTCGGGTCAGCATGCCAAGCACGCCGCCGATCGCGAAGAACGCGAATGACGTGATCATCATGCGCATGCCGATCACGGAATGGTTGACCGCCGCGAGGCGCTGCATCCCCGGCCCGGTCGCCCATATCGCGACCAACTGCCGGTGCAGCCGCAACGCGGTGGATCCCTGCGGGGGGCGTTCGACGGATGCGCTCATTTTCTTACTGCCCCCTCCGATGCAGCCGCCTGCGCCAGAGCCGCGGAGAAATCCTCCGGACGATGAACGATCACTGCGAAGCGCATCCCCGCGTGACCGAGACCGCAGAATTCGTTGCAGAGCCCTTCGTAACGGCCCGGCTGATCGGCCTGGATGCGCAGTTTGTTCACGCGTCCGGGGATCGCGTCGATCTTGCCGGCGAACCGAGGCACCCAGAAGGCGTGGATGACGTCCTTGCTGGTGACCACGATGTCGACCGGTGTGCCCGCGGGCAGGTGCAGGACGTTCTTCGTCATCGCGCTGCCATGCTCGGGATAGCGGAAGGTCCAGCCCCACTGTTGGCCCTCGGCCTCGATCCGCGGGGGCGCGCTTCCCGGCAGCGGCAGCAGCCTCTCGCCCGCGACCAAGGCATAAGCGACGAGCGGCAGCAGGACGACCGCCGGCAGCGCAAGGCCGCCAAGCACGATCCATCGCGCGGGCGATACGCTCGAGCCCCAGCCGGGTCTCCGGATCACCAGAAAGAAGAGGGCCATGACCAGAGCGAAGAGGACGGCGGCACCCGCCAGCATTACCCACCACAGCGTGGCGATCGAGTTCGTTGCCGGCCCGCGGGGATCGAGCGTCGATAGTGGCCCGGCGCAACCCCATAGCATCGCAACGCAGCCGGTTTGGATCGCCGCGCTTAAGACGCTAAGATGCCGATTCGAAAGCTGCCAACGACGTGGAGGACGAACGTGGCGAACACAGGCAAGCCCCAGGCCCTGCCCAAGAGCGAGGTCCTGCTGGAACTGGAGCGACTCGACGTCGGCTCCGCGGTCGCGCTGGTCGGCCATCCGCTCCATGTGATGATGGTGCATTTCCCGGTCGCGTTCGTGTTCGCGACCCTCGGCATCGACGTCCTCTACTGGTGGTCCGGCGATGCATTCTGGTTGCGCGCGGGCATCTGGTCGGCCGGCACTGCGTTCTGGACCGGAGTGGGCGCGAGCATCGTCGGGACCGGAGAGCTCCTGCTCGTGCGCGGCATCCGCTTGCACGAGGCAAGCTGGTCGCACGCCATCGCGGCGATGACGCTGGTCGCGATCGCGGGGGCCAGCTGGGGCCTGCGCCTGACCGATCCCGTATCGGTCCTGCCGCATGGCCTGGTGCTGTCCGTACTCGGCTCGGTGATGGTGGGTTTCGCCGGCTGGCACGGAGGCAAGCTGGTGTTCGATCATGGGATCGGGATCCTGGTGTCGCCGAGCGAGTGACGCACCGCCCGCGAGAGCCCACCGGGCTCGAACAGTTGCTTCGCGAACTGGTTCGAATCGATGTGGGGCTTGGCCAGCACGACCCATACGATGGCGGTGATCAGCACCGCATAGCTGCTCGCCAAGGCCACCAACGATAGCCGACCGAAACGGCCGCTCGGCGAGAACAACTGATGCATCACGAGGCCGGCAACGACGTGCAGCATCGCCATGAGGCCGACCAGAACCATCTTGAGGGAGAACCATTCGGCGAAGGTGGCCTGCAGAAAGATCAATGCAGTTCCGCTGGCAATGGCGATGAAGGCGGCCGGCGAGGTCAACTCCACGTAGACAAGTCGGGCGATCCGATGCAGCCGGTCGAGGTCCGGTCCTGCCGCGAGCGTGCGACGCTGCCAGAACAGGAAAGGCAAGGCGAGCAAACCACCCGACCAGACCGCGATCGCCGCAAGATGGACGAACTTCAGGAACGTTGTCACCTTGCCGGCTCGCCGAGCCGAAGGTTGAACCAGGCGAGCCAGAGCCCCACGCCGAGATAAGGCAGCATCGCCGGCACCCACATCAGGAGCCCGGCAAGTTGCTGGTCGGTGAGCGCGCTCAGCCCCCAAGGCGCCGTGCTGGCGAGGTGCACGAGATAAAGCGGTCGAGGCGCGAAGACGATGAGCGCGCCGAGAAGTCCCATTTGTGCAATCGTCGCCACGAGCGCGATGAGGGCCGAACCGGGCTGCGTCGTCGGCGACAGAATCGCCCGCCACATCAGCCACGCGCTTCCGAGCAGTGAGCCCTGCATCAGCCAGTAGGCCGGCACGCTGGCGAGACCCCATTCATACGGCGCTGGGGCGTGCCAAAGCCACAAGATGATGGCGTTGGCAGCAACCAGTACGGCGAGCGGCGGCGAGCCAAGACGCCGCAGCGGAAAGACCAGCGCGAGGAGCGGCGCCACGGCAGCGACGAGTAGCACGTGGTGGAACACCCGCGCCGAGAACAGCGCCGACGCGAGGGCGCAGAGCGGCGAGACGAATACGAGGAGCATCAGCGCGATCGCCCCCCAGCCGGCCCGGGCGTTGGCCGAGTGGCCGCGAGCGACGGCAAACGCCAGGCCCGCAAGCACCGCAAGCAGCAGCGGATCGGCGTTCCAGCGCAGCCAGAAATCCGCCGGCATCGCGGCGGGCCCGCAGTAGGCGATCACCGGGCCCACCTATCCGGTGACGCGCGAGAGCGCGAACAGGATTGCCATCAACACCACAGCCGCTGCCGTGGCGAAAGCGAGTCGGTTGGCAAACAAGCGACGCATCGCTGTCCCTCCTGCTAGACGAAACTATAGCGCTCGGAATGGTATTTCGTAAGTGGCACGTGCAGTTCGCCAAGGGCTTTTTCGATCGCATCCATCATCACGTTGGGTCCGCAGATGAAGTATTCGTGGTCGGCATACGGTGGTGGCAGGTGACGCTTGAACATGTCGGCGCTGATGAAACCCTGCTCGCCCGTCCAGTCCGCGGGCGGATTCGCCAGCACGTGGACGACCTTCAGATTGAGCCGCGCTTCCAGCGCCTTTAATTCCTCGCGGAAAGTAATCGACTCCCAGTCCTTGCTGCCATAGAGCAGGATCACGGGCCGTTTGTCGCCACGGTCGGCAAGCGTGCGGATCATGCTCATCATCGGCGTCACACCGACGCCCCCGGCGATCAGCACATGCATGTCCGCCGGGTTGCCGGTCGTGAACGCGCCGTAAGGTCCGTCAAGGTAAACGCGTTGCCCCACCGGCACTTCGGGAATCGCACTGGTGAAATCGCCCAGGTTCCTGATCGACATCTCGACGCGCCCGTTCGCAACCTCGGCGCTGGATGAGAACGAGAATGGGTGCCCCGTAATTTGGAATGGGCTTCCCCAAAGCGTCAGCCAGCCGAACTGGCCGGGGCTGAAGCGGAACCCGGGGTGACCGTCGGGCAGCATCACCACCGTGGAGGTGTCGCCGCGTTCCTTGCGCACTTCCGCGACTCGGTACGGTCGACGAAGCATGAACAGCGGTTTAAAGATGCGCACGTAGAGCAACAGCCCGATCCAGAAGATCGTCAGGCCGATCCACAGCGCCCGCTTCCAGGGGTCGGACAGGTAATAGGCCCACCCCACCATGTGCGCCATTCCGGCCGCGACCGCCACCACCGCCAAAACGATATGGGAGAGGTGCCACGTCTCGTAGCGGATCTTCAGCTGCACACGCCACAGGGCCGTTACCACCAACGCGATCAGTGCGAAGATCGACACGAACGCGAGGACCGCGCCCAACGGCACGTCGCCAATGGCGCCGGGCAGCGCGAACATTTCAGGCCGGCTGACGGACATGATGAGCGCGTGCGCCGCCACCAGGCCGATGGCGATCTGCGAGATCTGGCGGTGAAAGTGATAGATGACGTCCTCGCCCCACGGGGCGGTAACGTAACGAAAGCGCGCGGTGAGCCCGAACTGCAGGCCCATCATGGCCAAACCGGAATAGCCGATCGCGACCGCAAACTCTGTCCAGAAATCGCGCGTGGGCGGCAATGACCCCAACAGGAGCGCGAACAGCGGGGCGAGGATGAAGAGTAGGTAGACGACTACCCAGACCGCCCCGCGCACGGAACTGCCCTGCATCGATCGCCTCCTCCTGCGGTCGCCGCGCCGGCAGAATTGTCCGACGCACTCAACGGTGCGCAAATTCTCTCGTTTTCTGCACCCTACTCCAATTTCACGGTCACAATCTAACAGCGTATTCCAATTGAACGCAAATTGCTGCGCGATCCATTACCCGTGTGCACGCATGGCCAATCCGAAAAGCAGCGAAAGCAGCAGCAGCGAAAGTCCCGCTACGGACCACTGTCGCAATCCAAGATCGACGCGCTCGAGGCCGCCGCCGATGGCGAGCATCGCACGGCGCGCGGGATTCGCGACGGCGAGCAGACCTGCCGGAAGTTCCGGGAAGGTGACGCGACGAGCGTGAGCGCAAGCACGCTGCCGCCGGCGACCGTGATCAGGGTCCCGGCGATTTCTTTCGGCGCAAGCGGATTGCCGAGTAATTCACCCGGCACCGGCCCGACGACCGCGGCCAAGGCAAGCGCCAGCGAACACAGCGCCAGCATCAGCGCAGCCAATTCCTGCAGACGTGGCACCGATGCGCGTGGCGCCGGCTGCGGACCGGGCATTCGGAACGCGTGCGCGATCACCAGCACGACATAGCTCGTCGTGAGAAAGCCCCCCGCCTGCAGTACCCATTCCCACCACCATTGCCCGCTGTTGTCGGCCGCCTGGAGCAGCAGTTTCTTCGCGAGGTAGGCGCCGCTCGGCAACACGCCCATCAGCGCCACGCCCCCCAGTGCAAATGCAAGCACGCTCAACGGTACGCTGCGCGCCGCGCCGGCGAGATCGGCAATGCGGTCGTGACCATAGGCCTTGTAGATCAGGCCAGCGGCCATGAACATCGCAGCTTTCGCGGTCGCGTGCGAGATCGCCTGCAGCGTGCCGCCCATCAGGGCGCCACCGCGTACGAATGTTCCGGCACTCGCGTCGAAGGCGAGCGGAAACATCAGGAAGAGGTAGCCGATCTGCGCGAGGGTCGAATACGCGATCAGAAGTTTCAACCGATCCTGCCGCAGCGCGATGACGCTGCCGAACAGTATCGCCGCGGCACCGAGGCCCGCGAGCAACTGTGCCGCCGAGAGTCCGGGTAGCGATGGCGCAGCATCGAACCACAATCGGATGACGATGAAAAACGATCCCTTCACGACGAGCGCCGAGAGCACCGCGCTCGCCGCCGGCGGCGCACCGGCATGCGCGGGCGGCAGCCACAGATGAAGCGGGAACAGCGCGGTCTTGGCAAGCAGCCCAGTTGTCATCAGAGCCACCGCAACCCATGGCACAGGTGAAGGACGCAGGCGCTGCGCCAGCAGTGCAATGTCCAGCGTGCCGCATTCGCCATACAGCAGCACAGCACCGAGCAAATACAGGATGGAGCCCGCCAGTGCATAGACCAGATAGCGCAGAGCCGCGCGCAGCGTTTCACCCTTGCCGTCGAGGCAGACGAGCGGAACGCCGGCGAACGTGAGCAGCTCGAGCGCGACGTAGAGCGTGAAGAGGTCGCCGCTCACGAACACCAGATTGAGGGAACCCCACACGGCGAGCAGCAGCAGCCAGTACACCATCGACGCGCGCGACTCCGGCACGTCCGGGGGCGTACTGAAATCGCCGCGCGCGTACACGCCGATGCCAGCGATGACCACCGCTACTGCGACCATCATCGCCATCGACAGGCCGTCTGCGCGAAGTGCGATGCCGAGCGGGGGCGCCCAGCCGCCGAGCACGTAGCTGAGCGTCCCACCCGAGCGCAACATCGTCGTGGCAATCGCGATGGCGATGGCGAGGCCCGCGACGATCGTGAGCATCGCGACACGCTGTGCATTGCGCCCGCCGAGCAGCAGTCCGGCCATGACGCCCACGAACGGGAGCAGCACCGCAAGCGGCAGCAACAGCCCGCCGGGTGTTGTCATCGCGTCGACGGGCACACGTGCCCCTAGCCTTGGCTCGTGCTGGACTTCGCGCTGGGCGAAGGTGCATCGGGCGCCAGCGTGGTCGATCCGGTCTCGTCGAACAGCCGCAAAAGCACCGTGATCGCAAGTGCGGTGGCTGAAAATGCGACGACGATGCCGGTGATGAGCAGCGCCTGTGGCACCGGGTCACCGCCCATGCCGGCCGCCGCGCCCCGCCGCGCGATCACGCCGAACAGGAGAAACACGCCGCTCCCCACGACATTGAACGCCAGGATCTTGCGTAGCGGTTGCGGGTTCACGATGAGGCCGTAGAGACCCATGCCGATCAGCGCGCACGCCACCAGCCCGAAAAGATTAGCCCCGCTCATCGCATCACCCGTGCGGCGTTCATGGTTCCGGCGCCCGTTCGGGTGCGCCGGCCATGATCAGCCCGAGCGTTAACGCGAGCGAAGGCATCAGCGCGAACTCGATCACCAGAATCATCGGCTTCGCCCAGCCTTCGGGATAGGCCAGGAACGTTCCCGCCAGCAGCACTCCCGCGACGCCCATGGCAATGAATACGACGGGACCGGCGACAAGGAGAACGCGCAGCAACCGGCGGTTGACCGGCGGCGCATCGGTAAGCCCGGCCATCAACGTGAGCAGCCACATCGCGGCAACGATGGTGGCGCCCTGGAACTTTCCGCCCGGATGGTCAGCACCGACCCAGAATATGTACATGCCGACGATGATGCCGATCGGCGGCAGCACGCGTGCAATGAAGGCGAGGATGCCGTCGGGATCCGCGTTATAGCGTGGCCCCGGGCGTCCACCCCATGCGCGGTCGGGCGCGAGCGACCATACGCCGATCAACGCGAGCAGCAACACGGTCGCCTCGAGCAACGTATCCATCGCCCGGTACGCCATCAGCACCGCGGTGATCGGATTGCCCACCCCGGTCGATGCCATGTTGGCGACGGCCTCCGGCGCGAGCGTCGGAGCCGGATCGGGCAGCGTCAGCAGCGCGATGGCGAGCGCACCCGCGACACCTGCTGCCATGAGCCCTGCCAACAGTCGCACCAGCAAATTCGGCGTCTCTGCACGCGCCCGTGCTTCGATCACTCGGAGTTTGGCGGACGCGCGGACGAGCAACATGCCCGTCAAGCCGCCGCCGATCGCCGCCTCGGTCAACGCGACATCGACGCCGTGCAATTGCACCCAGGCGACGGTCAGCAGCAGGCCGTATGCAAGGAAACCGACCGTCGCCGGAAACGTGTCGCGCACCACCGTCGTGTAAATGCCCAGCGCCAGGATCAGTAGCGCAGGGGCCGCGTAGAAGGCGTCGACAATCATGGCGGCGTACGACCGCGTCGCGCGACGCGCGCAATCAGTTGCCCGGCATCGGCGCCAGACAGCAACACGAGCAACCAGATAACGATCAGCTTCAACCCGTTCAGAACCCCATCGACCTGCGGCAGCAGGCCGAGAACGATCAGCCCGAGGCCCAGGTTGTCGGCCTTGGTAAGCGCATGCAGGCGCGTGAGCGTATCCGGAAAACGCAGCAGCCCGACCGTGCCAGCGAGGAAAAAGAACAGGCCAGCGCCAACTGCAACGTACGTGAAGAGATCGACGACAGTACTCATGCGGCCTCCGGGCGCCCCCGCGACCTGCATCGCACAGCGTGTCGCCCGCGGTCAATCGCGCGGCGACGCGCGCTTCGCGCCTGGCCTCTGGCCGCCGTGCTCATGACTTTTCGGAATCGTGCGGCGACGGCGGTGCGAACTTCACGAACGCGATCGACGCGAACGCCGCGAGCAGCGCGAGCGTCAGCGACACGTCGACGACCGATCCGTCGCCGACCGCCGCACCGCCAAGCAGCAACGCGGCGATGCCT
Source organism: uncultured beta proteobacterium (assembly GCA_963829375.1). GTDB lineage: Bacteria > Pseudomonadota > Gammaproteobacteria > Burkholderiales > Casimicrobiaceae > PALSA-1003. The sequence continues at coordinate 79,564 of CAWHIS010000010.1, forward strand.
CCGCTCCCGAGCAATTGCCCCGCCATCATTCGATCGGCGTCCCCGGGGCCGCGCAGTACCCGAATCAGGCCCGCCGCGACCATTGCGAGCACGAAACCCGCAGCGGCGAGCAGGAACTCAGCCATGAGTCTCCCCCGGCACGAGTGCCTTCGCGAGCAGGCGCTCCTCCTCGGTCATCTGCGCGACGACCGGCTGTCCTATGTCGAGGCAGTGGAACTCGATCGTGTCCGGGCCGTCACCCGCCGGGACGGTACCGGGCATCATGCTCGTGATCGTGGCGAAATTGTTGCGCGCCTGCCCGCGCGGGAAGCCCGTGCGGTATTCGACAAAGCCAGTGCGCAGTGGAAGGCTGGGCGCAAACGCGCGGCGCGCCACGTCGATCCCCGCCTTGAGCGACTGCCAGAGAAAGCGTGGCAGGAGCACGAGCAACCGGGCGAAGCGCACGCGTCCGGTTTCCGGCGGCAGCAGGCGCATGCTTGCCCACGTCGCCCCGACAGTGGCCAATGCGCCAACCGCGAGATCACCAGCCTTCGCGCTTTGCATGAGCACGATCCACAGCCCGAACAGCATCGCACCGCGGATCAGAACAATGCTCACCGTCGGGTTCGACTCGGTGGCGACTGGGTCGTGTCGATCATCGGTCATGGCACGGGTCGCATCATCGAGCGGCGCTGATTACGCCGCTTCAGGCGCCGCGGCTGAAGCAGGGTCCTTCTCGTTCCCGAACACAGTGACGTAAAGCACCGGCAGCAGGATCAGCGTCAGCAACGTCGCCACGAGCAATCCGCCCATGATGGCGAACGCCATCGGCCCCCAGAACACCGTCGGCGCGATCGGGATCAAGCCGAGAACAGTCGAGATTGCCGTCAGGATCATCGGCCGCAAACGCGAGGTGGCCGACGCCATCACGGCGTCCCGGACGCCTTTCCCGTCCGCGCGGTCGGACTCGATCTGCACGACGAGAATCACCGCGTTCTTCGCGATCATGCCGATCAGCGCGAGGATGCCGAGGATCGCGACGAAGCCTAGTGGGCGGTTGAATACGAGCAGCGTCAAAACGACGCCGATCAGCCCGAGCGGCAACAGTGCAACCACCATCGCGACCCGCCGGAAGCTCAAGAGCATCAGCATCATGGCCGCCAGCATGAGCACGATCATCAGCGGCACGACCGCGAACACCGACGCGCTCGAGATGGCGCTCTCCTCGTACAGACCGCCCGTGGCGACCGTATACGGCCGCGGCAGCTTCGCGGCGAACTCGGCGACTTTCGGCGCAAGAGCGCCCACGACGAGATCCGGCAGTACGCCGTGGGTCACGTCGGCGCGCACTGTGAGCGTGGGGATGCGGTCGCGGCGCCAGACGAGGGGGAACTCCTGGTCCTCCGTGAAGGTCGCGAACTGCCTTAGCGGCACCATCCGTCCGCTCGGCGTCGGCACCTGCAGCGAACTCAGCGTTTCGAACGAAGCGCGCTGATCGTCGGTGGCGCGCGCCACGACGTTGATGAGGTAGATGTCGTCGCGCAACTGCGTGACCGTCGACCCGGTGACCGAAGCGTTGAGCACCGCGGCCAACCCCCGCGAGTTGACGCCGAGCCGGCGCGCCTCGTCCTGGTCGACGTGGACGCGCACCTGCCGGGCAGGTTCCATCCAGTCGAAGTGAACGTGACGCGTCCGCGTGTCGGAGCCAAGCACGTTGGCGAATTCCAGTGCGATGCGGCGAACCTCGTCCTTGTCCGGGCCCGTGATCCGATACTGCAACGGCCAACCGACCGGCGGGCCCAACTCCAGCGGCGACACGCGTGCGACGACATCGGGGAACTGGTCCGCAAGCGCCTGCTCGAGTTTCTGCTGCACGCGCTCGCGCGCTTCAAAACTCTTCGTCACGATGACGAACTGCGCGAAGAACGGGTTGGCGAGCTGGACGTTGAGCGTGAGGATGAACCGGATCGCCCCGCGCCCGACGTAGGTGCTGAAGTGGTCGACATCGGGGTCGTCCTTCAGCAGCAACTCGAAGCGCTTCGCCTGCGCCTCGGTGGCATAGATCGAGGCGTTCTGCCGCAACGTCATGTCAACCGTCAGTTCGGGGCGGTCGGAGGCCGGGAAGAACTGCCGCGGAACGTACTGGGACAGGAAGATCGCCGCGACGAATGCGCCTATCGTCAGTGCGATCGTGAGCCACTTCACGCGGATGGCACCCCGCAGGAACGCGCTGTACGCGTTCAGCAGCTTGCTCGGCTTGGTGTCCGCATCGGCCTTGGGTGCCTTCAGCAGCGCCTTCCCCACGAGTGGCGCGAAGATGACGGCAACCAGCCACGACACGATGAGCGAGATGCCGACCACGGAGAATATCGAGAACGTGTACTCGCCGGCGGAGCTGCGCGCAAAACCGATGGGTACGAAGCTCGAGATGGTCACCAGCGTGCCGATCAGCATTGGCGCCGCGAGCGTTCGGTAGGCGAAGGTCGCCGCCTCGTCCTTGGTGTCGCCCGCGCCGAGGCGACGGATCATCGCGTCCACGGTCGTCATCGCGTCGTCGACGAGCAGCGTCAGCGCGATGATGAGGGCGCCGAGTGAGATACGATGGAGGTCGATGTGCGCCACATCCATGATGGCAAACACGATCGCCAGCGTCAGCGGGATCGCCAATGCGACTACCGCGCCGGGTCGCACACCGAGGCTCACGAAGCTGCAGACGAGGATGATCAGGATCGCCTGCCACAACGATGTCATGAAATCGTTGATCGCAACGTCGACCGAGACCGCCTGGTCGGCTACAAGGCTCGGTTCGATGCCGAGCGGCAAGCTGGCCTTGATGTCCGCCATCTCCTTGCGCACGTTCGCCCCCAGCGCCAGGATATCGCCGGAGTCGCGCATCGCGATCGCGAGACCGATTGCGGGCTTGCCGTTGACGCGGAACATCGGTTGCGGCGGGTCGACGAAACCGCGCCGCACCGTGGCGATGTCGCCCAGCCGGATAATGCGGTCACCCACCACGAAGTTGACGGCCTCGATGTCGTGCTCGGAATCGAACGCGCCGGTGACGCGGAGGAACACCCGCTCCTGCGCGGTCTGGATCACGCCTGCCGGCCGTACGAGGTTCTGCGCCTGCAACGTCGCGAGGATCGTCGGATAGTCGAGGCGCAGGCCCGCCAGGCGTTCGGTGTTGAACTCGATGAAGACCTGCTCGTCCTGCGCGCCCAGCACCTCGATCTTCGAGACGTCCGGCACCTGCAGCAGGCGCGAACGCGCCGCCTCGACGTAGTCGCGCAGCTCGCGGAACGTGAAGCCGTCGGCGGTGAAGGCGTAGATGATGCCGAAGGTGTCGCCGAAATCATCGTTGAAGAACGGTCCGACAACGCCGGCCGGAAGCGTCCCCCGCATGTCGCCGATGTTCTTGCGGACCTGGTACCACACGTCCGGGATCTCGGCCGGAGGCGTCGACTGCTTGAGATCGACGAAGATTGTCGTCTGTCCCGCCGTGGTGTAGCTGCGCACGCGGTCCAGATGCCGCGTCTCCTGCAGCGTGCGCTCCAGGCGCTCGGTGACCTGTTTCAGCGTTTCCTCGACGGTCGCGCCCGGCCACGCCGCGGCGACGATCATCGTGCGGAAGGTGATCGCCGGATCCTCGCCGCGCCCCAGGCGCAGGAACGACAGCGTGCCCGCGACTACCGCCACGATCATCAGGAAGACGATCAGCGAGCGCCGCTGGAGCGCCCACTCCGAGAGATTCGGGCCGATCACTGCTTGGTCTCGAGCAGGCGAACTTTCTGTCCCGGCCGCAGCGCCTGGATGCCTGCCGTCACCACGACATCACCCGGATTCAGACCCGACGCAACCTCGACCCGATTCGGATCGGAGGAGCGGATCTCGATAATCCGGGTGGCGACCGATCCGGTCTTGGGATCGACAACCCAGACCGCCGATTGGCGATCAGAGCGAAACACCGCGGACGGCGGCACTTCGATCGCCGGCGCAGCAGCGAGCTTCATGCGTCCCGTCACCGTTGTGCCGAGGCGCATGGCCGCCGGTGGATTGATCAGACGAAATTTCACGCGGAAGGTACCGGTCACCGGATCGGCGCGCGGTGAAACTTCGCGTACAGCAGCCATCGCTGTGATTTTCGGATCCGAGGTCAGGACGACCGTGAGCTCGGTGTTTGGCGTCATGCTGTCTTTGATGCGCGCCGGGACATCGAAGGCGGCATCGCGCGCACCTTCACGCGCAACCTGGACGATCGGCCGACCCGCGCCCACGACCTCGCCTGGCTCGGCCGCCTGCATCGTCACGACGCCCGCGACGTCCGCCATAAGCCGCGTATAGCTCAGGCGATTTTCGGCGAGCGTTACCTGCGACTGCACCGACTCCACCTGTGACTCGGCGGTCTTCCGCAGCGATTCGGCCGACTCGTACGTGGCCCGCGACACCGCGTCCTCGGCCACGAGATCCCGCATGCGCGTGTAGTTGTTGCGGGCTTCCACCAGTTGCGCACGCGCCGCGGCGAGTTGTGCCCGCGCCGACTGGACGCTGCTCTCCTCGTTCTGCGAATCGAGGCGCGCGATGAGCTGACCCGGGCGCACCGTGTCGCCAACGTTCACATTGCGTTCGATCAAGCGCCCATCGATCCGGAACGAAAGGTTGATCTCGGTCTGAGCCTGCACGGTGCCGGTCAAGGTGATCAGGTCGCCCGCTGACGCCTTTGGCGACGGTGACGACGCGCACCGGACGTATTTCGGGCGCGGGCGGCTCCTCCGCGCGTCGGCAGGATACCAGCAGCACGAGTAGCGCGAGCGGAAGGAGCGTGTACGCTCTTGCGGAGCAATTCTTTCGGCAGGCGGCAAAGTTCTGAGGCACGCTACGACTCCCCATCGATGTTTGGAGTATTGTCTTTGTTGCGACAGCGCAGCGCAACCGGTGCTCGACAATAAAATATGAATCGCTCGTCGCGAACTGTTGCTCGACGACAGGCCCGCGCGCAACAAGAGTACGCCTCGATCATGATGTGCGGCTAAGATTTCCGATTCTCCTGCGGGGATCTCATCCGGTGCGCAGTGGTGCGAAGCGTGCGGATGCCCGCATAACGCGCATGCCCGATGGCGATCGTCAGCGGGTGGCAAGGTTGAAGATTGCAAATGCGCTCAGTTGCCGTCTAGTTCGATTCCATCCGGGCCGGTCGCGACTGCAGTCCGGGAGGATCGGTGGCCCACGATTGCCCGCCGAGTGCGTTTCGGTATCCGAGGTCGTAGAGCTCCCCCATCAGGACAGGATCGAACAGCTGGTCGCCGACCAGCTCGACACCATTGGGAATGGTGATCCAGAAAAATCCAGCCTGCTCGCGCACAGCGATGGCATAGATGCGGAACAGATCGCCGACAAACGCCGCCTTGGTCGCCGAGTCGAAAGTGCGCATCGCAATGCTGCGTATCGACCTTGCCGTCGGATTCGGAACGGGCAGGAGCTGTCCATTGTGGATGATGTAGATGTCCTCTCGCCCCGAGCCGCGTCCCACGCCCGCGCGCGTCGCCGAGAAGCTGAACAGGCCGCCGCTGTAGAAGACATTGGCTGCGACGCCGCCGTCGACGTGCATCTCGTCGTAGCTTCGACCGCCGGCTTCGACGTCGAAGAACACGGGTGGAAACGCCACCGGCACCGACGCCGATGCGAGCATGACCTTCCGGAACAGTGCGAGAGCTTCAGGGCGGCCGCTCGTTGCGATGAGTCCCATGTTCCAGACGACGAAGCGCTGCGAATCGAGGTCGGCCGTACCCATGTACAGCCGTCGACCACTCTCGTGCGCGCGTGCGATCTGGCGCAGGAATTCGGGCGTGACGTGCTGCTCGATCAGCGCTCTGAGGGGCCCCGTGTCGGCAAAGGATTCTCCCCCGAACAGTTGCGGCAGGATCGAGAGCATCCTGAAGATATTGCGCGACGCCGTGGTCGTGTAGAACTGGCGCAGCGCATCGTCGTATGCCGACCCGAGATATGCGAACGGCGCCATCAATGCGCCGGTCGATACGCCGGTGACGATCTTGAAGACTGGGCGCTTGCCCGTCTTGGTCCAGCCGTTCAGGAACCCCGCACCGAACGCGCCATTGGCGCCGCCACCAGACAGCGCGAGGTGTGCGTAATGAACGTATCCGTCGGGACCGATCGGAAAATCGCTCGGCGACTCCTGCTTGAAGGAGAGCGCCAGGTCGGCCTCCACGGCGGCGCTGGGCCGGCCGGCGGATGCTCGCACTTCTGGCATGCCCGGGATGACCGCTTCGCCCATCAACTCCGTCGGCACCGCATTGCGCGGGAGCGTGCTGCACCCAGCGAGACAGACGACGATGAAGATGAGGGCGAGGCAATGGCGCATCACGAAGATGGCCGCGTTCGATCCGATGCTGCGCTTGATTGCTCGTACCGCGAATTCACCGCTCTAGAAGGAACCGAACGTGGAGCCGAGCACGATCACCGCCACCAGCCCGAGCATTGCGCCGACGATGCCGACCATCACGATGTCGAAGTAGCTCTCCTTGTGCGTCGATCCGCACACCGCAAGCAAGGTGACCACGGCGCCGTTGTGCGGCAGGCTGTCGAGCGTGCCTGCACCGATTACCGCAACGCGATGCATCAGAGCAGGGTCCATCCCGATTTCGGCGGCGATCTGCATGTAGGTGCTGCCGAGAGCATCGAGCGCAATGGTAAGGCCGCCCGATGCCGATCCGGTCAATGCCGCAAGAATGTTGGTGGCCAGCGCGAGCGAGACGAGCGGACCGCCGCCGATCGATAGCACCCAGTCCCGAACGATCGCGAAGGCGGGCATCGCCGCGACGACGGCGCCAAATCCCACCAGACTTGCGACGCTGATCACCGGGAGGACCGATGCATTCGCGCCGGCGTCGACGGTGTCGCGCAGCGCAGGCAGCCGCTTGCGGTTGACGAGCACGAGGGTGACGATCGCCAAGGCGAGCGCGACGATCACCGACCATACGCCGCTCACCGAGGAAAGCGGTGTGTCGCCCCAGCGCTCTTCGGCCAGAAAGCTCGTGTCGATGCGCGGCAGGACTACCATGGAGACTACGAGATTGACGAGGACGACCACGATCAGCGGCAGGCTCGCGATGAACACGCCGGGTGATTGGTCGCCGTGGCGGCCGTGACGGATCTCCGCAGGGTCGAAGGTCCCTGACGTCGTCGCCCGTTCGCGAACGAGCGGATCGTCGGCCGCCGTATTCGTCGCAACCGCAGTGCCGAAGCCCTCGCCCTTGCGGCGCGCGGAGGCTTCTGCTCGTGCCAGCCACCATAGCCCGAAGCCGAGCATGATGACCGCGGCGATGATGCCCAGTCCGGGCGCCGCGAAGGGCGTGGTGCCGAAGAACGGCATGGGTATTGCGTTCTGGATCGCCGGCGTCCCGGGCAGGGCTGACATCGTGAACGTCGATGTGCCAAGCGCGATGGCCGCGGGCATCAGTCGATTCGGAATATCCGCCGCGCGGAAAAGGGCCTGCGCCATCGGTCCGAGCACGAAGAACGCGACGAACAGGCTCACCCCCCCGTAAGTGACGGCCGCGCCGGCAAGCACGACCGCCAGTATCGCGCGCCGCGGTCCGAGCTTCTCGGTCATGAAGCGTGCGATCGCGGTCACGGAGCCGCTGTCGTCCATGAGCTTGCCGAACACCGCGCCGAGTAGAAACAGCGGAAAGAACTGCGCCAGAAATCCGGCCGCTGCGCCCATGAACGTCTTCGTCCAGTGCGCGAGGAGCGGCTCTCCCGACGCGACTGCAGCGACCATTCCCGCTGCCGGTGCGAGAACCAGGACGCTCCAACCGCGGAATGACAGCCATACGAGCGCGCCGAGTCCGAACAGGATGCCCGCGAGACCCATGCTGTCAGATGCCTTCCAGCATGGCGTCGAGGTCAAGGGTCGAGCGCACGCCCAGGTGAGCCCGGTTCGTTTCGAGAAACGCCGTCGCCGCCTTGCGGCCCTCGTCGTGCAGCATCGTGAAAAACGGCCACTCGGTGAGGAGCTTGGAGGAATAGCCCAGCTCGAGCATGACTTCACTGGAGATGCGATGCACACGCATATGCGCCCACGCCGCGCCCTCACCGGTACCGGTGTCAGCGACCTGACGCAACAGCGCGCCCGCTTTCAACTCTTTCAGCAACGTGGCGTTGAACGAGATTTCGTTCAGCCGGTTCTGGATCTCGCGCGCCGTGCGCGGCGTGCCCGGTCGCTCGATCGGGTTGATCTGAACCAGGATCGTGTCGGAGGCTGAACACTCCCGGATCAACGGCGCCATCGACGGATTGCCGGCGTATCCGCCGTCCCAATAAGGCACACCGTCGATCTCGACCGCCTGGAACATGGTGGGGAGGCACGCCGAAGCCAGCAGCACGTCGGGCGTAAGCTCGGCGTTGCGGAAAACGCGGCCCCGGCCTGTATGCACATTGGTGGCCGTCACGAAAAGCTTGATCGGCGCATCCACGAGGTGCGCGAAGTCCACGCTGTCTGCCAGGATCTTGGTGAGTGGATTCGAACCGCCAAGGTTCGTGTCGTAGGGTGAGAACACCTGCGACGCGAATTCGACGGCAGCAAATACCGGCGAATAGTCGAGCGTCCAGTTGCCGGTGAGTATCTCGATCGGACCGCGTCGCAGCGGACTCAGCCGCGCCGCATCCGAGACGCGCTTCCAGAACCCCTCGAGCGCGACGCGCGCCCCTTCCGGCCCGCCTTGCATCAGCCCGGAGGCCATGACCGCGGCGTTCATCGCTCCCGCGGAAGTCCCGGAGATGCCGTCGAACTGAAGGGAGGGCTCCTCGAGCAGTCGGTCGAGGACGCCCCAGGTGAAGGCGCCATGTGAACCGCCGCCCTGCAAAGCCAGGTCGACGAGCACCGTACCGGACTTCGATCCAGCGCCCGCTTTTGTCCTCGGGGGACGCGAAACAGGAGCGGATCTTCGTTTGCGACTAACGGCTTTGCGCTTGGCCACGCGAGTCTCCTTGGCGGGCTCTGCGCCAATATGGGCGGAATCGCCCTGGGTCAATCAACGCCGCGACGCGCCATGGATCCACGACCGCAGCAACGAGACTACGAATCCGCCCGTGAACATCCCCAGAACGTAGATCAGAAAAATCAGGACGGATACCGGCAGCGAAATGCTGGCCGAAAACAGCGAAACCGTGACGGTCTCGAGGTTCTGGAACTTGAACAGCAGAACAAGTGCAGTGAAGGCAACGATCAAACCGATATATATGACTCTCACCGTGCCCGTCTCCCGGGATAGATCGCATGCACATCACCGCTGGTGCAGACCTTCGTGTCACGCTTCCCATCCGTCGGGGCGACTCGACGATTTGCCTGGGGCGTAACAGCAATTTCTGCGAAAATTCAGGTTACGACATCTGTGGACACAGGTCAACGCAAACGCATAGTGCGATGATACCGGCGACGTGTGCAAACTGCACTGATTGTGTGCGGGTCGGAAGCATGGAAGCATTTGTCGTAGCGTGACGCTGCCATTTGCGTCAAGAAGGAGATCGAGATGAAGACACGCACGCTGGTTGCGCTCGTTGCTGCCGTAATGCTTGCGGGCTGTACCGTCGGACCGGACTACGTGCGTCCGGCCGTGGACACCCCGGCGGCGTGGCGGATCGATTATCCGGAGGCGGCCGAGGTCGCGAATACGAAATGGTGGGAGCAGTTCGGCGATCCCGTGCTCAACGAGCTGATCGAGAGCGCGCTGCGCGAGAATCGCGACGTGCGCATCGCGGCCGCGCGGGTCGATCAGTTCATCGGCGCGCTCACGAGCACCCGCTCGCAGCTCTTTCCGCAGGTCGGCTACGGTGCTGACGTGAGCCGATTCAGGGCGAGTCGCGTGAGCGTGCCGGCACTGCCGCCCGGCGTTGACAATTACTTTACGCTGTACGAGGCCTCTCTCGGGACGTCGTGGCAACTCGACCTCTTCGGCAGGGTACGACGCCTGACCGAAGCCGCGCAGGCCCGGGTCTATGCCAGTCAGCAAGGGCAACGCGGCGTCGTACTCACGCTGGTCGCGAGCGTCGCGACGAGTTACATCGGGCTTCGAGCACTCGACCGGCAACTGGAGATCGCGCGGGCGACGGCGGCGAACTTCGGCGAAACCGCGAGGATTTTCGACGTGCGCTTCAGAGCCGGCATCGTGTCGCGGACGGAAGTGATGCAGATAAGGTCGCAGTACCAGCTGGCGCTGACTGCGATTCCCGGCATCGAGCAGGCGATCGCGGCACAGGAGAACTTCATCTCCATCCTGCTTGGGCGCAACCCGGAGCCGATCCCGCGCGGGAAGACCATCGAGCAGCTTGTCGCTCCACTCATTCCCGCGGACCTTCCGTCGGCGCTTCTGCAGCGCCGGCCGGACATCCTGCAGGCCGAGCAGAACCTCGTCGCCGCGAACGCGAACATCGGTGCGACGCGCGCGCTCTATTATCCGACGATATCTCTTACGGGTGCTCTCGGCAGCGCGAGCACCGCCTTCGGCAGCTTCCTCAGCGGCCCGGCGAGCCTGTGGTTGATCGCGGCGGGTCTCAGCGGCCCGATCTTCACCTTCGGCGGGATCGAGGGACAGGTGCGCACTGCCGAAGCGCAGGACCGTGCGGCGCTGCTGTTTTACCAGCAGACGATCCTCAATGCCTTTCGCGAGACGAACGACGCGCTTACCGGCTCCCAGAAGAAGATCCAGGAAGTGGCGATGCAGGAACAGCGCGTGGCGGCGCTGCGGGAATTCGCACGGCTGTCGCGGCTCAAGTTCGACAAGGGCATCGCAAGCTACCTCGAAGTGCTCGTGGCCGAGAACGAGCTGTTTGCGGCCGAGCTCGCGGCGGTGGGCCTGCTCGCGGACCGCTACACGCAACTGGTCAACGTGTACCAGGCCATGGGTGGCGGCTGGGTTGACATCGCCGGCTCGATCGCGCCGAAGCCCGAGGGCATCGCCGCAGTGAAGGCGCCCTAGCGGGATTCGTCACCGCGTGCGCATCGTCTGCTCGATGCGTTCCAGCATGTAGGGAAAGAACGGGTTCGCCGACATGCGGTTCAGGGCATCGAGGCTGACGATCAGCGTGCCGCGCTCGCCGCGCGCGGACAGCGCGCCCAGGTTCACGCCGAAGCTCTCGCCGGGCGTCGGCTGCATGCCGTACAGCGCATCGTCCATCGGAAACGGCAACGCTATGTGCGAGAGCGAAAAGACCCCGCTCGGGTAGGTCAACCCAAGCGCGCGCGTCCGCGGCGTCGCCGCGCCCGCATCCGTGACGCGCTCGATGACCTCGGCGTCACGGGCGCCTTCGTTGGTGATGATCGTCGTCCGATAGGCGCGCGGCGGGTCGGGTAACAGGCGGGACAGCACCGTGTCGGCCGCAGTGCGCAGCAGCGGGCCGAACGAGGCGCTCCGGTTGAGGTCGAAGAGCACCAGTTCGCTGCCATTCTCCGGCAGTTGCGTATAGAGCGCGTTGACGATCGCTCGCGTGCTGACCGTGAAATCCACCACCGACTGGAAAGTGAGGATCGGTGCCAGATTGGCGAGCCGGCCTTGAGCTGCATTGCGGGCGATCTGCTGTTGCAGTGCGCGGGAGATCTGCGACGATTGGCGGGCCGCATTGACCGGGAACGAGTTGTACTTGAAGGGGTTGAACTCCGGCACGATGTCCAGCCACGCCGCCTTCGCAAATGCCGGAAGTACGGCCGGCCAGCCCGCTACTCCGGCGAAGCGCGCAAAGCGGGTGATTCCGATCATCGGCGAGATCAGCACGATGCGATCCGGTCGCGCGAGCGTCGGGTCCTCGAGCGCGTCGAGGGCGTACTTCATGGCGAGTGCACCACCGTTGGAATACCCGACAAGGTGCAGGGGGACCGATGACCCGGCGCGTCGTCGCGCTTCACGAACCGCAAGACGAGTCGCCTGCACCCACTGTTCCCATTCGATGTGGGTCAGTCCACTCGGCACGGTGCCATGCCCGGGCAACCGGATCGCGACGGCAACATACCCATCGTCCCGATAGCGACGCGCAAAGCTACGAACACTGTAAGGCGAATCGGTCAGCCCATGCAGGAGCACCACCGCGCCTGCGGCAGCGCCGTCGGGTTCCATGACGAACGAGCGATTCCAGTCCTGCGCGAAATTGCCCGGATAGATCGGGCTGCCCGCGTAGTAACGATTGGCGGCCTGACGGGAATCCGGCTCGAGCTTGTCCGTGACCTCCGCACGCACTTCATCGAAGATCTTTTTCTCGGCAGCCAGGTATTGTGCCCAACCCGAATTGCCGATCTCACTGGCCGTCAATTCGTGAGGGACATAGGTGTGCCAGAGCTGCAATGGAGGACCGCGTTGCGAGTCCCATGCGCGCACTGCCAGCACCGTGGTGAGGATGACTGCGATCAGTAAGGCTGCCCAATGCAAGACCCTGACTACTATCGCCTTCATTGCATCGATCCTTTGACAAATGATCGGGTTCGGCCCGCGCCCCGCGCGATGCGGGGACGCACTACAATGACGCCCGGAGCCCGGCAAATTCGACGCCGACAACCGGGGCAGGCTGATCCATGGATAACCGATTGCAGGCGCTGGAATCGGGCGCCATCCTCGCGCTCATCATCGGCTGGGTGCTCTACGTCGGCAAGGACGTCTTTGTCCCGATCGTTTTCAGCATACTAGTGGTTTACGTGATCGTCGGCCTTGCTCGCCTTCTGGGCAGGGTTCCGTTGCTCGGCCGGACTCTGCCGACGGCGGTCCAATATGCCTTGGCCGTTCTCATCATCGCGCTCGGACTTTTCGGCATGGTGTATCTGTTCATCGCCAACAAGGACCACGCGGTGGCGCTCGCGCCGCAATACCAGCAATCCCTGCTCGTCGCCATCCAAAGGACCGCTGCCTTTCTCCACATCGAGAACGAGCCGACCTGGGCGACGCTGCGGCAGGATCTTCTCGCGCAGGTCAACCTCCAGCGGCTTATCGGGTCGGCCGTTGCTTCGGTGTCCTCCATTGCCACCAGTTTCGTTGTCGTGGTTCTGTTTGCAGGCTTTCTTTTGTTGGAGCAGCGTTCGTTCGCGAACAAGATCGCGAAATTGTCGAGCGATCCCCACAGTGTCGCCCGGATCCGGGACGTCACGAACGACATCAATGCGCGAATCGGGTCGTATCTGGCGCTCAAGACGTTTCTGTGTATTCTGCTGGGCGCCATATGCTGGGCGGTCATGCGGTTTTTCGGGCTCGAGTTCGCCGGGTTGCTGGCCGTGCTGATCGCGCTGCTGAACTATATTCCGTACATCGGCTCATTTCTCGGCGTGCTGCTGCCGGTGGCCATCGCGATCGTGCAATTCGGCAATCCGGGCGAGATCTTCGCCGTGCTGCTGTCGGTCACCCTGGTCCAGGCTCTCATCGGCAATTTGCTCGACCCTTACATCATGGGGAATTCGCTCAACCTCAGCCCGTTCGCGATTCTGGTCGGTCTGACGGTGTGGTCGGGGCTGTGGGGCATTCCCGGCGCTTTTTTGGCAGTCCCGATTACTGCGATCATGGCCATTGTCTTCTCCAGGTTCGCGGGAACGCGGCCGATTGCCGTGCTTCTTTCCCGCGACGGCCGGCTGTGAAATAACTGATCGCCGCACCGCTGGCCGAGGGTTTGCGCCAGGATGTCTCCGGCTTCATCGCAAGCGTGCGTTTGCATGGACGCAGTTCAAGGCCGGACAAACGAAAGCGTTGACAGAGCAAGGCGGGTGCGAACATGGGTTACAAGGACGTATCGGATTTGTTCAAGGCAGCCGCCGTCAACTGGGTGCATGATTACGCGCAAAGTATGGGCGCCGCATTGGCCTTCTACACGATGTTCTCGATCGCGCCCCTTTTGCTGATCGTAATTTCCGTCGCCGGGCTTGTTTTCGGCGAAGAAGCCGCGCGCGGCGAAATCTTCGCTCAGCTGCACGACATGTTGGGTACGCAGGGTGCGCTGGCGGTGCAGGGCCTGATTGAAAGCGCGGGCAAGCCGGCCCAGAGCGTGACGGCAACGGTCTTTGGATTGGTCCTTCTCTTCATCGGCGCGACTTCCGTCTTCGCTGAACTGCAGGACGCCCTCGATCGCATCTGGCGGGCACCGGCAAGAGCCGGGAGCTCGGGCGTGTGGAGGCTGGTACGCGCCCGCTTGCTGTCGTTCGGGATGATTCTCGGGATCGGGTTCCTGTTGACGGTTTCGCTGGCGTTCAGCGCGGGTTTGGCCGCGTTGAGCAAGTGGTGGGACCCGCTATTCAGGGGATGGGCGACCGTCGCAAACACGATTGAGCTCGCTCTCGGCCTTATGCTGGCAACCGCAGTGTTCGCCATGATCTACAAGACGATGCCGCGGGTCCAGATCGCTTGGAAAGATGTCTGGATCGGCGCAGCAGTCACCTCGCTGCTGTTTGTCGCGGGCAAGTTTCTGATCGGTGCGTACCTTGGGAGGAGCGGTGTATCGACCGGCTTCGGGGCAGCGGCGTCTCTCGTGGTCGTGCTGCTGTGGGTCTACTACTCTGCCCAGATCTTCCTGTTCGGCGCAGAATTTACATGGGCGTACTGCCACAAGTTCGGTTCGCGTAAAGGCCAGCAACTGGCCGTCTCCGGAGTTGCGCCGTGACGGGTTTGACGCGGGTGCGTGTTGCGTCGCGGCAACAGCATTCGCCGGCTGACCGCATTCCGCCGAGTTGGCGGTAGCCACCACCGGCAAATCGTCCCATAATTCGCGCCTCTCCAACCGGCGCCCACGCGGCGCTGGGTCTCGGCGGACTTCGACCCGGCGCGACCCGGAATAGGATTGCACCAATGAAATTCCGTTTCCCGATCGTCATTATCGACGAAGACTTCCGCTCGGAAAACGCTTCCGGGCTCGGCATCCGTGCGCTCGCGTCCGCGATCGAAAAGGAAGGCCTCGAGATCCTCGGTGTGACGAGTTATGGCGACCTCTCGCAGTTCGCGCAGCAGCAGTCGCGCGCGTCCGCGTTCATCCTGTCGATCGACGACGAGGAGTTCACCCCCGGCCC
Organism: uncultured beta proteobacterium; assembly: GCA_963829375.1. Lineage (GTDB taxonomy): Bacteria > Pseudomonadota > Gammaproteobacteria > Burkholderiales > Casimicrobiaceae > PALSA-1003. Next base: position 94,583 of record CAWHIS010000010.1, read on the forward strand.
CGAGCTCGATCCGGCCATCCTCAAGGTCCGTGCGTTCATCCAGGAAATCCGGTTCAAGAACGCCGAAATCCCGATCTATTTGTACGGCGAGACGCGGACATCGCGGCACATTCCAAACGACGTCCTGCGCGAACTGCACGGTTTCATCCATATGTTCGAGGACACGCCGGAATTCGTCGCCCGGCACATCATTCGTGAAGCGAAGGCCTACCTCGACTCGCTGTCACCGCCGTTTTTCCGCGCGCTGGTGAACTACGCGCAGGATGGATCGTACTCGTGGCACTGCCCCGGGCATTCGGGCGGAGTCGCGTTCCTGAAAAGCCCGGTCGGCCAGATGTTCCACCAGTTTTTCGGCGAGAACATGCTGCGCGCAGACGTGTGCAACGCGGTCGACGAGCTCGGCCAGCTGCTCGACCACACCGGGCCCGTCGCGGCGTCGGAACGCAACGCCGCACGCATCTTCAATGCCGATCACTGCTTTTTCGTCACCAACGGCACGTCGACGTCGAACAAGATGGTGTGGCACGCGAACGTGGCACCCGACGACATCGTCGTCGTCGATCGCAACTGCCATGTGTCGATATTGCACGCCATCACGATGACCGGCGCGATACCGGTATTTCTGACTCCCAAGCGGAATCATCTCGGCATCATCGGTCCGATCGCCCTCGACGAATTCAAGCCGGAGAATATTCGCCGCAAGATCGAGGCGAATCCGTTCGCGCGCGAGGCAAAGAACAAGAAGCCGCGCATCCTGACCATCACGCAAAGCACCTACGACGGAATTGCCTACAACGTCGAGATGTTGAAGCAGACGCTGGGCAACGCGATCGACACGCTGCATTTCGATGAGGCGTGGCTGCCGCACGCGGCCTTCCACGAGTTCTACAGGGACATGCATGCGATCGGCAAGGACCGCCCGCGCAGCAAGGAGTCGATCATCTTCGCGACGCACTCCACGCACAAGTTGCTCGCCGGCATATCGCAGGCGTCGCAGATCATCGTGCAGAACTCGGAGACGAGAAAGCTCGACACGCACATCTTCAACGAGGCGTACCTGATGCACACATCCACGTCGCCGCAGTACGCGATCATCGCGTCGTGCGACGTGTCGGCGGCGATGATGGAGCCACCCGGCGGAACCGCGCTGGTCGAGGAGTCGATCATGGAGGCGCTCGACTTTCGGCGCGCCATGCGCAAGGTCGACGACGAGTGGGGCAAGGACTGGTGGTTCAAGGTGTGGGGACCCGAGCGACTCGCTGCGGAAGGCATCGGCAAGCGCGAGGACTGGATGCTCAAGGCCAACGAGCGCTGGCACGGTTTCGGCGAGCTGGCGCCTGGTTTCAACATCCTCGATCCGATCAAGGCGACGGTCATCACGCCGGGGCTCGACGTGTCGGGCAAATTCGCGAAGACAGGCATCCCCGCGTCGATCGTCACCAAGTATCTGGCCGAGCACGGCGTCATCGTCGAGAAGACCGGGCTCTATTCGTTCTTCATCATGTTCACGATCGGTATCACCAAGGGGCGCTGGAATACGCTGGTGACGGCGCTGCAGCAATTCAAGGACGACTACGACAAGAATCATCCGCTATGGAAGATCCTTCCCGAGTTCTGCGCGAAGTATCCGAAATACGAACGCATCGGACTGCGTGATTTGAGTCAGCAGATTCACGATATGTACAAGGCCAACGACGTGGCGCGCGTCACGACAGAGATGTACTTGTCGGACATGCTGCCGGCGATGAAACCGTCGGACGCGTTCGCCTGCATGGCACATCGGGAAATCGACCGCGTCGGCATCGACGACCTGGAAGGCCGGGTCACGAGCGTGTTGCTGACGCCGTATCCGCCCGGGATTCCACTGCTGATTCCAGGCGAGCGATTCAACCGGACGATCGTGCAATTCCTGCAATTCGCACGGAGCTTCAACCAGCAGTTTCCCGGTTTCGATACCGACATCCACGGGCTGGTGGAGCGGAACGACGACGGCAAACTGAGCTACTTCGTCGATTGTGCGCGTCCGCACTGAGGCCGTAGGCGCGAATTCATCCGCGCGCGGCGGCTGCCGTACCGATGGTCCGAATGAATTCGGACCTACAAGGTCAAGTAGGCATCAGGCGGCGACGGGGACGGTGGGTTCGGTGGCCTGCTTCGGCTGAGCGACGGCGGCGTTTGGAATCTGCGCAACGAGCGAGGCCAGCACGCAGCTCGCCATGCGGATTTCCATCGAGTCACCGCGCGCGCCGAGGACGATCGGCACTTTTGCGCCAAGCACGATGCCTGCGGCGAGCGCGCCGAACATGCCGGTCAGCATCCTGAGCATGAGCGCGCCAGCCTCGAGGCTCGGCACGATCAGCACGTCCGCGTTGCCCGCGAGTTTGGAGTCGACGCCATTGGCCAGTGCCGCGGCAGCCGACATGGCGCTGTCCGCGGTCAATGGTCCTTCGATTGCACCACCGGTGATCATCCCTTGTGCGGCCATTTTCACCAGGGCAGCTGCATCGCCCGTTGCGGGCAATGCCGGTGTCACCCCTTCGACGGCTGCGAGCACGGCCACCTGCGGATTGGCGTTGTCCAGCGCATGGGCGAAGTCGATCGCGTTTTGCACGATCTCGCGCTTCGCCGCCAGATTCGGAGCGATGTTCAGCACGGCATCCGACAGGAGAAACGAGCGCGCGAAACCAGGAACATCGACGAAAAACGCGTGGGTCAACCGATGTTCGCCGCGCAGGCCGCATTCCGGGGCGGCGACCGCCCGCATCAGGTCATCGGGATAGAGGCTGCCTTTGATGAGTGCCCGGACTTCGCCGGCGCGTGCGAGCGCCACCGCGCGCTGGGCCGCGACGAACGGTTCATCCGGGGTATCGACGATCGTGACGCGCGCCAGATCCAGCCCTGCCTGCGCCGCGGCATCCGCGATGCGTGGCTCCGGTCCGACGAGCACCGGAGCCAGATAGCCGGCGAATTGTCCGGACAGTGCGATCTGCAGTGAATCGCGGTCGCACGGATAGACAATCGCCGCCGGGAGCGCGGGAAGATTTCGAACCCGCTCGACCTGCCGCTGGAAGTGCGGACGAGTAGCCATGAGCCCAGCGTGGCAAAGGGCGACAGTGCTGTCAACCCTCCGCCGATGACCGGTGTCCGGTAGGGGGCAGCCGTCGCTCGACAACCAGCCTTCGCGCCGCGTTCAGTTCCGCGCAAGGTCGCGAATGAACGGGGGAATCAGAGCGTTTGCAGCGTTTTGCGCAAAATGTCGATGATCGTGTCGACGTGTGCGCGTTCCGCGATCAGTGGCGGCGCGACGATAACGCAATCTCCGGTCGCTTTGAGATGCAGGCCGTTGTCGAAAAGCTTCTTCTGCAAAGCATGCCCGCGGCGACCGGGTGTCCCGTCGGAAGGAACGTCGATTGCTGCGAGCAGACCGTAGCCGCGCAGATCCGACACCATCGGCAACCCCTTGAGGGACCAGAGCGCCTCGAGGAAATACGGCGACAGGGCGCTGCCGCGCTCGAACAGACCTTCGTTCCGGTAGATGTCGAGCGTCGCCAGACCTGCGGCGCACGCCGCCGGATGACCCGAGTACGTGTAACCATGGAAGAATTCGATCGCGCCTTCGGCCGCCGCGCTGAAGATGGTGTCGTGGATCAGCTCGCTGATGGCGACAGCGCCCATCGGTTGGGCGCCGTTGGTGATGCCCTTGGCCATCGTCATGAGGTCGGGCGTGACGCCGAAGCTCTGCGCCGCAAACGCTTTGCCGGTGCGGCCAAAACCACAGATTACCTCATCGAACACGAGCAGGATGCCGTGCGCGTCGCAGATATCGCGGAGGCGTCGCAGGTACCCCTGCGGCGGCACCAGCACGCCGGTCGAGCCGGCGATCGGCTCCACGAAGCACGCGGCGATATTCTCGGCACCGTACAGATTGATGAAACGCAGCAGATCCTCAGCCAGCTCGACGCCGTGCGTGCCTTCGCCGGGAGCGAAGAAGTTTTCCTTGAGGTGCGTGTGGCGCATGTGCCCGATGCCTGGAAGCGTCGGGCCGAACTTGCGGCGGTTGTTGACGATGCCTGACAACGACACGCCGCCGAAGTTGACGCCGTGATACGCGCGTTCTCGGGAGATGAACATGTTGCGTCCGCCCTGGCCGCGCGCCTGGTGATACGCCAGCGCAACCTTCATCGCGGTGTCGACCGCCTCGGAACCCGAGTTCGTGAAAAAGATCCGGTTGAGATCGCCCGGAGTCAGTTCGGCAACGCGTGTCGCGAGCTGGAACTGCTTCGGGTGTCCACGCGTGAACGGTGCAATGAAGTCGAGCTCGCGCAGTTGCGCGCCGACGGCGTCGGCGATTTCTCGGCGACCATGTCCCGCGTTGACGCAGAACAGCCCCGACGAGCCATCCAGCAGTTTGTCGCCGCGATCGTTCCAAAGGAACATGCCTTCTGCCCGGACGACCATTTTCGGATCGTTGCGAAAGTCCCGGTTGGGCGTGAACGGCATCCAGTACTCGTCGAGTGAAAGCAGGTCCAGCGCGCCCGGTTCACGCAGGGTGTGAAGGGTGGTTTCGGCATGGGTCATGGCGGGTCTCCGTGGTCGTGGCTGGGCGAGAGGAGCAATGGGCGCTCGCATCGGCTATGCTAGGATTCTACGCCAGTCGCGATGGCGCGCGCAGCGTGCAGCGACGACGACCCCCAACGGCATTCCCGCTTGCCATCCGCACGGATCGACGATGCACATCGGCGTCCCGAAAGAGATCAAGATCCTCGAGCATCGAGTCGGGCTGACGCCGGAGAGCGTGCGCGAGATCTGCACGCACGGGCATCAGGTCACGATCGAGACCGGCGCGGGACTGGGTATCGGCATGGACGACGAGGCGTACCGGCGCGCGGGCGCGACGATCGTCGCCAGCGCTACCGAGGTCTTTGCGCAAACCGAGATGATCGTCAAGGTGAAAGAGCCGCAGGCAGCCGAGTGCAAGATGCTCCGGCAAGGCCAGGTGCTGTTCACGTACTTGCATCTCGCGCCTGATCCCGACCAGGCCCGTGACTTGGTCGCGAGCGGCGCCGTGTGCATTGCGTACGAAACGGTGACGTCGTTGACTGGTGGCCTGCCGTTGCTCGCACCGATGTCCGAAGTCGCGGGGCGAATGGCCATCCAAGCGGGAGCATATTTCCTCGAAAAGGCGCATGGAGGCCTCGGTGTCCTGCTCGGTGGCGTGCCTGGCGTCGACCCGGCGAAGGTCGTCATCCTGGGGGGCGGCGTGGTCGGCTCGCACGCCTGTCACATCGCGCTCGGCATGGGGGCCGAAGTGTGGGTGCTCGATCGCAATACCGACGTGCTGCGCGCGCTGTGGCGGCAATTCGGGCGGCCGCTGAACACGGTGTTCTCGACGCACGACGCGATCGAGCGCCACGTCACCAGTGCCGACCTCGTCGTCGGCGGTGTCCTGATTCCGGGTGCGTCGGCGCCAAAACTCGTGACGGCAGATCTGGTCAGGAAGATGAAGAAAGGTTCGGTGATCGTCGACGTGGCGATCGATCAGGGCGGCTGCTTCGAAACATCGCATCCGACGACACATGCCGATCCGACCTACGTCGTCGATGGCGTGATCCATTACTGCGTCGCGAACATGCCTGGCGGCGTGCCGCGCACGTCGACCTTTGCCTTGAACAACGCGACGCTGCCTTTCGTGCTTGCGCTCGCGGACAAGGGTTATCGCCGCGCTATGGCCGACGATCCGCACTTGCGCAACGGTCTCAACGTTGCGTTCGGCCAGGTCACGTGCAAGCCGGTAGCCGAGGCGCTCGGCTATCGCTACGTCGATGCCCGCGCGGTACTGCAGTGAGCTGCGGTGGGCGGCCATGAGCCCATGAGCGCGACGGGCCGTCCCGAGCGCGAATACCGCAGCGCGCAGCGCGGAGGTCTCCTATGAGCGCGACGGGCCGTCCCGAGCGCGAATACCGCAGCGCGCAGCGCGGAGGTCTCCTATGAGCGCGACGGGCCGCCCCGAGCACGAATACCGGAGCGCGTAGCGCGAAGGCACCCGATGACCGTTCGCATACCCGTCGACGACCGCGCCAAACAGCTGACGTATTTCAGCACGTGCTACATGTGCGCGTGCCGCTGCGGCATCAAGGTCACGGTCGAGAACGAACGCGTCCGCTTCATCCAGGGCAACCTCAATCATCCCGTGAATCAGGGAGTGCTTTGCGCCAAGGGTTCCGCCGGGATCATGAAGCAGTACTCGGCGGCGAAACTGAGGAAGCCACTGAAGCGCCGCCCCGACAGCGAACGCGGGTCCGGCGATTTCGTGGAAATCGAATGGGATGAAGCACTCGACCTGCTGACGGCGCGGCTGGCGAAGATCCGCTCGACCAATCCAACTGAGCTCGCGTTCTTCACTGGGCGCGATCAGATGCAGGCATTGTCGGGGCTGTGGGCGCAGCAATTCGGCACGCCGAACTGGGCCGCGCACGGCGGCTTCTGCTCGGTGAACATGGCCGTTGCCGGTCTTTACTCGATTGGGTACTCGTTCTGGGAGTTCGGCGCACCGGACTGGGACTACGCCAAGTATTTCCTGCTGTGGGGTGTCGCCGAAGATCATTCCTCGAATCCGATCAAGATCGGGCTCGACAAGCTCAAGCAGCGCGGCGCGAAGTTCGTGTCGATCAATCCGGTGCGCACGGGGTATTCGGCGATCGCCGACGAGTGGGTGCCGATCCGGCCGGGTACCGATGGATTACTGGCGCTGGCGTTCGTGCACGTGCTGCTCAAGCGCGGTCTCATCGACTGGGAATTCCTGATCCGTTACACGAACGCACCGTGGCTTGTCGTGCAGACGCCAGGGATGCCAGGGGATGGGCTGTTCGCGCGCGGCGACGACGGCGAGCCGCTGGTCTGGGATCAGGACGTGCAGCGGCTCGTCAACGCCAATCTGCCCGGCATCGCGCCGGCGCTGTACGCGACAACCGAGCTTCCCGACGGTCGCCGCGCCAAGACCGTGCTTGCGCTGGCGACGGAGCGCTATCTCGACGACCGCTATGCACCCGAACGCGTGTCCGGCGAGTGCGGTGTCCCGTCCGAGACGATCACCCGCATTGCACTCGAAATGGCGCAGGTCGCGTTCAAGCAGGCGGTCGAGTTGCCGATCCGCTGGACCGATATGCACGGCCGCACGCACGAAAAGGTGATAGGCCGGCCCGTGGCCATGCATGCGATGCGCGGCGTCTCCGCGCATTCCAACGGCTTTCAAACCTGCCGTGCGCTGCATCTGCTGCAGATGCTCCTCGGCGCGCTCGAGAACCCCGGCAGCTTCCGCGCCAAGACGCCGTATCCGCGCCGCATCCCGATCCGCTCGCTGCCGGAAAACGATGCGAACCTGATCTTCGCGCCCGATACGCCGCTCAAACGCATGCCCAACGGGTATCCGGCGCGACCGGAAGATCTGGTGATCGACGGCGACGGGCGGCCGCTGCGCATCGACAAGGCATATTCGTGGGAAACTCCATTGTCCGCGCACGGGTTGATGCACATGGTGATCACCAACGCTGCTAACCACGATCCGTACCCAATCGATACTCTGCTGCTGTTCATGGCCAACATGGCGTGGAATTCGAGCATGAACACCGCTGAAGTCCGCGACATGCTCGTGCGCAAGGACGCCGACGGCCAATACGCGATCCCGTTTCTGGTCGTCGTCGACGCGTTCCATTCCGAAACCGTGAGTTTTGCGGACCTGGTGCTCCCGGACACGACCTACCTCGAACGCTATGACGCGATCTCGTTGCTTGACCGACCCATCTCCGAGCCCGACGCGGCCGCCGACTCCATTCGTCATCCGATCCTCACGCCGGATCGCGACGTGCGTCCATGGCAGGACGTACTCGTGGAACTCGCGTCGCGCCTGAAGTTTCCAGCGTTCACGAAACCCGATGGGACGCGCAAGTTCGCCGACTACCGCGACTTCATCGTGAATTACGAGAAGTTTCCCGGCATCGGCTTTCTCGCGGGCTGGCGTGGAGCAAACGGCGAGTCGTCGCTGCGCGGCGAGCCGAATCCGAAGCAATGGGAAAAATACATCGAGAACGAGTCGTTCTTCACATACCCCTGGCCCAAATACATGCGTTACTACCGCTTCGCGAACAAGGACTATCTCGAGTTCGCGGAAAGACACGCCTTGTTCGGGACCCCGCCGGTGCAGGTGATCCTGCAGATGTATTCGGAGCCATTGCAGAAGTTCCGCCTCGCCGGCCAGCGGCTCTACGACGGGCCGCAACCCGTGTCGCTGGTCGACTGCGAGCGGCTGGCGACGTACTTCGATCCGCTGCCGTTCTGGTACGCGCCGCTCGAAGGGGCGCGCGCCCGGCCGGAGCGGCAGGGTGAAACGCGCACGGTTGCCGACGATTTCCCGCTGCACGCCATCACGCAACGGCCCATGATGATGTACCACTCGTGGGACGCGCAGAACGCGTGGCTGCGCCAGATCATCGCCGAGAACCGCCTGTACATGAATCGCGGCACTGCGCGCGGACTCGGACTCGCCGACGACGATTGGGTGTGGGTCGAATCGCACCACGCGAAGATCCGCTGTCAGCTCAGGACCATGGAGGGGTGCGAGGCGAATACGGTCTGGACCTGGAATGCCATCGGCAAACAGGCGGCCACATGGGGCTTGAGCGAGAACGCGAGCGAAGCGACCGCGGGTTTCCTGCTCAACCACCTGATCTCGGAGCTGCTGCCCGGTGGTACTGCAGAGCGCAGCTTGACCAACTCCGATCCGGTGACGGGCCAGGCTGCCTGGTTCGACCTGCGCGTCAAGGTCACGAAGTGCGCACCCGGCGAAGTGGGCATATGGCCGGTATTTCCCGCGGCGCGACGCCTTCCTGGCGACGATGGCATGCGGCCTGCCGTCCTGCGCTACACCACCCTGGCCCGGGCACAATCGGAATCCTAGGATGAAACTCGGGCTCGTCATCGACCTGGACACGTGCGTGGGCTGCCACGCGTGCGCCACTGCGTGCAAGGAGTGGAACACGTCTTCGCCGGTGAGCGGGCCGCTCTCCGACTACGAACCCTTCGGCGCGGATCCCTCCGGCGTATGGTTCAACCGAGTGCGGCACTACGAAGTCGGCGAGTATCCCGCCAGCAAGACGATCAACTTTCCGATGTCTTGCATGCATTGCGCCGACGCAGACTGTGTCACCGTCTGTCCTACCGGCGCGTCGTACAAGCGCGCGGATGGGATCGTGCTCGTCGATCAGGACAAGTGCATGGGGTGCAACCTGTGCGCGTGGGCGTGTCCCTACGGCGCCCGGGAGCTCGACGAATCCTCCGGCACGATGAAGAAATGCACGTTGTGCGTCGACCGCATCAACGACGAGCTGCTGCCGCCGGAGGAACGCCAGCCGGCGTGCGTGCTCGCCTGTCCGACACATGCGCGTTTTTTCGGCGACTTCGACGACCCGAATTCTGAAGTGTCGCGGCTGTCGGCGTCGCGTGGTGGCTTTGGCTTGCTCCCCGAGTTGGGGTATCAACCGGTCAATCGTTACCTGCCGCCGCGCGAGCCCAAGCCGATTCTCGGCCTCGACGACGCTCGCGCCTTGCTCGAGCGCGGCCTCGCGAGCCTCGCGGGTCCGGTCATTCGCCGTTAGTGCGCAAAGCGACGCGATGAAGCCGACGTTCAGCATCATATTCTTCACCGTCATTTCCGGGGCCGGGCTTGGCCTGCTGTCGCTCCTCGCGTTGGCGGACGCGTGCCCGGTCGACACCTTGCCTGGGGCCGCGCTCGTCACCGGCATCGCCGTGGCGCTGGCGCTCATCGTTGTCGGACTTGCTTCGTCGGCGTTGCATCTGGCCAAGCCGTCGAATGCGTGGCGCGCGTTCTCGCGCTTTCGCACCTCCTGGCTTTCGCGCGAAGCGGTCTTCGCGGCGGCGTTGGTCGGGGTGACGCTCGTCTACGGCGGCAGTGTCGCGGTCGGGAACCACGGCGCGATTCGGCTGCCGCTTGCCGCGTTGACGATCCTGCTTTGCTGCGCGGTATTGTTCTGCACGGCCATGATCTACGCGAGCCTGAAACCGGTCCGCCAATGGCATACGTTCTGGACGCCGGCGAACTATCTGCTGCTCGGGCATTGGTCGGGGGCGCTGGCGCTCCTCGCGTTGGCATTGACGTACGACGCCCAGCCGATGCCTTTTGTGTGGCTCGCGATTGCGATCGGCCTCGCCGCGTTCACCGCGAAGCTCGCTTATTGGCGCGCCGCAGGCAACGCGACCCGCGCACTCACCTTGGAACGGGCGATCGGTGTGCGCGAAGGCGTGCATCCGCCCGGAGTGACGGTCGCGCGGGCACGGCTGTTCGACGCCGGGCATTCGCACGGGACCTTCCTGACCAACGAATTCGGCTTCGCCCTCGCCCGTAGGCATGCGACTGCGTTGCGGGCTTGCGCCCTTCTGCTCGCCTTCGGTATTCCGGCGGTCGTTCTGCTCACGGACTGGCGCAATGCCGGGATCGCCGCCGTGGCTGCGATCCTGTGCATCATGGGGCTGTTTGCGGAACGCTGGCTCTTCTTCGCCGAAGCGCGACACACCGTTCGCCTCTATCACGGCGATGCGCGGGCCTGATAGCACGCTGCAGGTACACGTGTGGCGCGGCCGCGCCGACGGAAAGTTTCAGCGCTATGTCGTGCCGCGGGAGGATTCGCAGACCGTCCTCGATGTCGTCACGTGGATCCAGCGCCGGCTCGACCCTTCGCTTGCGTATCGTTTCGCCTGCCGCGTCGGCATGTGCGGCTCGTGCGCCATGATGGTGAACGGCGTCGCGCGCTGGACCTGCCGCACGCACGTCGAGACGGTGGTGCAGTCCGATTTGCTGGAGCTCGCGCCACTGGCCAATCTGCCGATCGTGCGCGACCTGGTCACCGACATGCGTGAATTCTTCGACAAATGGGCGCGAGCCAGGGGGCAGTTCCAACCGACGGCGACGCGCCATGATGTCTTTGCGCAAGTGCGACCAGACTCGCCGGCCCGGCAGACGGCCGATGCGGCGATCGAATGCATTGGCTGCGCGGTGTGTTACTCGTCGTGCGACGTAGTTGCGTGGAATCCCCAATACCTTGGCCCCGCCGCGTTGAATCGGGCGTGGACGCTGCAGTGCGACGTCCGCGATGGCGCGCATGGCGAGCGGCTGGCCGCCGTGGCGGGGGACGCTGGCTGCCTTGCATGTCACACGCACGCCAGCTGCACCGAGCGCTGCCCCAAACACTTGTCGCCGACCGCATCGATCGCGAGCCTCAAGCGCGCCACCGCGCTCGCGGTGCTAAAGGGCGAGCTATGAGCGCGACGGGCCGCCCCGAGCGCGAATACCGGAGCGCGCAGCGCGAAGGTGCTGCAACAGGCGCGATGGTATTCCAATGAGCGCTGCTGGACCGCCCCAACGCGCGATAGAGCCGCAAGCGCGGAGAGTTCACCAATGAGTGTGCGCGCCGAAGCCATGGCCTGGGTCGCGCAACGCGTCAGCGCAGCGGTGCTTGCCGTCTGCGTGGCCGTGCACCTGGTGACGATGATCGTCGCAGTTCATGGCGGTTTGAGCGCCACCGCCATTCTGGAGCGCACGCGCGGCAGCATCGGCTGGGCAGTGTTCTACGGGGTGTTCGTCCTCGCCGTTGCGATTCACGCGCCGCTCGGATTGCGCACGGTCGCCTCAGAATGGCTGGGGTGGCGCGGACGCCTGGCGAACGGTGCGTGGATCGCCGTCGGCGCGCTCCTGATCGCGCTCGGCGCACGCGCGGTAGCGGCGGTGGCGCTATGATTCGATCTGACTGGCGCAATCGCGGCCATTCCGCGTTCTGGGCCTTCCTCGTGCATCGCGTGTCCGGAATCATGCTGGCGATCTTCCTCCCGTTGCATTTTCTCGCACTGAGCCAGGCGCTGGCGGGGGAGGGTGCGCTCGACGCGTTCCTTGCCTGGACGCAACAGCCCCTGCTCAAAGCGTCGGAGATTGCGATCGTGTTCCTGCTTGCCGCGCATCTGACCGGCGGCCTGCGGCTGTTGTTGATCGAGTTCGTCGGCTGGCGCGGTGAAGCGCAGAAGGCCATGCTGGCCGCGGCCGGCGGTGTCGCCGCATTCTGTGCACTTGTATTCGCGTTGAACCTCGTCTGAGACCATTTATGCGCGTCGATCCTGTCGTCGTTGAGTCCGTTGCGAAGGAGCTCTACATTCGCGCGCTCAAGATTCTTCCGGACGACGTGAAAGCCGGTTTCGCCACGCTGTCGCAGCGCGAGACAGTTGCCAAGGCGCAGGGCGTACTCGCCACCATGATCCGGAATATCGAAGTGGCGGAAGCAACCGACAACCTGCTCTGCCAGGATACCGGGATTCCCATTTATAACGTCACCATCGGTCGCCATGCGGAGATCGACGGCCCGGCCATCAAGCATGCGATTCGCCGCGGTTGCGAGCGTGCGACGCGCGAACATCCGTTGCGTTCTTCGATCGTGCATCCCCTTACCCGCAAGAACGAGCACACGTCGTGCGGGGTCGGCGTGCCGGTGATCCACATCGACTACGCTGCGGATTTCGAAGGTCTGCGGATCGAGATGATTCCCAAAGGCAGCGGCTCCGAAAACAACTCGTGGCTCAAGATGGCTGTCCCGGCTGAGGGGGTCGATGCGATCAGGACCTTCGTCGTGGATTGCGTGCTCGACGCCGGCGGCCGTACGTGCCCACCCACCATCGTTGGCGTCGGCGTCGGCGGCACGGCGGACCTGTGCGTGCACCTGGCCAAGGTCGCTGCGACGCGCCCGCTCGGCTCGCATTGCGACGATCCCGACGGTGCGCAACTGGAATCCGAACTCTCCGCGGCAGTGAACATGCTCGGCGTCGGCCCGCAGGGGCTTGGCGGCGACGCCACCGCGTTCGCCGTGCACGTCGAACTTGCGGCGACGCATATCACGATGAATCCGGTTGCGGTCAACATGCAATGCCATTCCGCACGGCGGGCCTCGGCGATGATCGATGCGGACGGGATCCGATACGGGTTCTGATCGCAGCCTATCCAGAGCAAATGTTCATCGGCCATATCGGTTTGGCCTTGGCGGCGAAGAGCGTTGCGCCGAAGCCGTTGCTCGGTACGCTGACGCTGGCCGCGCAATGGGCCGATGGTCTGTGGCCGATATTTCTGCTGCTTGGCTGGGAGCAGGTACGGATCGTTCCGGGGATCACGGCGGTTACGCCGCTGTTGTTCGTTTCCTACCCCTACACGCACAGCCTGATCGCGGATGTCTTCTGGGGAGTGATACTAGGCGGCGTGTACTTCGCGCTGCGTCGCGACCGTAACGCTGCGTTCTGGTTGTTCGCGCTTGTGATCTCACATTGGGTTCTGGACTTCATCTCCCATCGCGCCGACATGCCGTTGTGGCCGGGCGGGGCGATGTATGGTCTTGGTTTGTGGTACTCCGTTCCGGCAACGCTATTCGTGGAGTTCGGGTTGTTTGGCTTCGGTGTCGTGGTCTACGCGCGTGTGACGCGTCCGCGGGATCGGCTGGGTAGCGTCCTCCTCTGGATCTTCATTGCCGTGCTCGCCGTGATTTACCTGATGTCGGTATTCGGGCCACCGCCACCGAGTGTCGAAGTATTGGCGTGGAGTGGCCTGCTGGGATGGCTATTCCTGGCCTGGGCATACTGGATCGACCGTCATCGCGAAAGGGCGCACTGAAATGACTCACTACGTCCTGACTACACCGATTACGCTGGCGCAGGTGCGCTCGCTGCGCCTCGATGACACCGTCACGCTGCAAGGCACGCTTTTCGGCATCCGCGACGCGACGCAGATCGCGATGTTCGATCGCGGGGTGGCAACGCGCCTCGATATCAACGGTCACGCGGTGATCCACACCGCACCGAATGTGAAAAGAGTGGCTCGCTCGGCTGAGCATCCGGTCGGGTACGCGCCGGTGTGCATCGGAACGACCACGTCCTCGCGCATGGAACGTTTTACGCGACCGCTGCTGGCGCAATGCGGCGTGCGTCTGATCATCGGCAAGGGCGGCCTGGGCGCGGGTTCGCTCGCGGCGTTCCGCGAACTCGGCGGCGCGTATCTCGCAATCATCGGCGGCACGGCAGCACTGGAGACGACATGGGTCGAAGCCATCGAGGACGTCGACCTGGACGAACTCAATCCAGAGAGCCTATGGCGATTCAGGATTCGCGATTTCGGACCGCTCACCGTGGCCATGGACAGTCACGGTGGCAGCCTCTATGCGATGGTCGACGCCGACGCACGCTCGCGACGCGATCGGGCGCTGGCGGCGCTCGGCGTCAAGCGCTGATGAAACATCCCCCCACGCTCGCTCTGCTCGCTGCCCCCCAGGGGGCGGGTCAGTCGGTCGGGGCGGCCCTTCCCGACATGAAACATCCCCCCATGCTCGCTCTGCTCGCTGCCCCCCAGGGGGCTGGTCAGTCGGTCGGGGCGGCCCTTCCCGACTGACATGCCGACGGCGCTGCGCCGCATCGAGACGGACATCCTGATCCTCGGTGCCGGCGGCGCCGGGCTGTTCGCCGCGTTGCATGCGCATGCCGCGAATCCGGCCCTGTCGATCACCATCGCCGTCAAGGGCCTGCTGGGCAAATGCGGTTGCACGCGCATGGTTCAAGGCGGCTACAACGTCGCGCTCGCGCCTGGTGATTCGGTCGAGCGACACTTCATGGACACCATTGTGGGAGGCGGGTGGTTGCCAGACCAGGAACTGGCATGGACGCTTGTCAACGGTGCCATCGTGCGCGTGCGTGAATTGGAAAACGAGCTCGGCTGCTTTTTCGACCGCAACCCCGATGGCACCATCCACCAGAAGGCGTTTGCCGGGCAGACTTTCGATCGTACCGTGCACAAGGGTGACCTCACCGGCATCGAGATCATCAACCGCCTGGCCGAGCAAGTGTGGGCTCGCGGCATCGTCCGGCTGGAGGAACATCGTGCGCTCGCGTTCATCCCCAGTGCGGATGGTTCGACGCTGGCGGGCGTCGTGCTGACAGACGTGCGTGACGGTGGATATCTCTACGTCGCCGCGAAAGCCGTGCTGCTTGCGACCGGTGGCGGCCCCACCATGTATCGCTACCACACACCCTCGGGCGACAAGAGTTGCGACGGGCTTGCGATGGCGCTCGCCGCGGGGCTTCCGTTGCGCGACATGGAAATGGTCCAGTTCCACCCGACCGGATTGCTCGCGGGCGAGCACACGCGCATGACGGGTACCGTTCTCGAGGAGGGACTCCGCGGGGCAGGCGGCTACTTGCTCGACGTTGACGGTGGGCGCTTCATGCAGAAGTACGACGCGCGCGGCGAACGAGCCACGCGCGACATCGTGTCACGTGCCATTTACGCCGAGATGCGCGCCGGGCGCACATCGCCGCACGGCGGTGTCTGGCTGTCGATGGCACATCTCGGCCCCGCCAATGTGCGCCGCCAGTTCAAGGGCATGGTCGAGCGCTGTTCCGACTGCGGCTTCGATCTGGCGGGAGGCCGCGTCGAGGTCGTGCCCACAGCGCATTACATGATGGGTGGCATCGAATTCGCTGCCGACTGCACGACCGCCTTGCGCGGACTGTTCGTTGCCGGCGAGGATTCGGGTGGCGTCCACGGCGCCAACAGGCTCGGTGGCAACGGTGTCGCCAACTCGACGGTTTTCGGTGGCATTGCCGGGGATGCGATGGCGGCGTGGGTCGCGCGCGAAGGCTCCCTGCACGCGCCGGACGCTGCCATGGTCGACGCAGCGGTCGCGCGCGCGGAGGCGCCCTTCCGCGCGGGCGCTGCGAGCGGCTTAGAAGACCTGCGCCTGCGCGAGCGACTGTACGCAACGATGTGGACTGACGCGGGGATCGTTCGCGATGTCGCCAGCCTCTCCCGCGCCGACGCGACGCTCGCGACGCTTGCGGCGGAACTCGGCAGCAGCGTATTGCCGGCCGGTGCGCGCGATCGGGCCTACAACCTCAGTTGGCACGACTGGCTGAACCTCGGCAACCTCGTCGCAGTCAGCCGCGCGATCGTACGCGCCGCCCAGGCGCGAGAGAACTCGCTCGGCGCGCATTTCCGCGCTGACTTTCCTGAGCCCGGCGATCCGACGGTATCGACCTACACGCGCATCGTGCAGAGGGGCGATGCGTTGGGTTGCGAGCAGATTCCGGTTCGCTTTACGCGCGTGCGGCCCGGCGAGTCATTGCTCCCGACCTGACCGGCGAGTGCAATTCAGGCGGGTCATTTTGGCCTGCGGGTTCGGGACATGGGTGAGTCGCGTGAGCCAAGTCATTGTTTTGTAGGAAATATATGACATGTGAGTCCGTGACCCCTGTCTGACGACTGGGGGAGCCCGGCCACTGTCATCTTGCCGTAATGCGCGGTTGTAACAATTGCGGAGACGTTCCCAAACCCGCCACGAGGCCTTAGTCCATGAATATCAAAAAATATACGGCAGGTTTCCTGGCCGTGTCCGCCCTTGCCTTCGGTCTTCCTTCGCGAGCCGCGGACATCACTGGCGCGGGCGCGACCTTTCCATTCCCGATTTACGCCAAGTGGGCCGAAGCCTACAAAGCCAAGACCGGTATCGGCATGAACTACCAGTCCATCGGCTCCGGCGGCGGCATCAAGCAGATTCAGGCCAAAGACCGTCGATTTTGGCGCATCCGACGCACCGCTCAAACCGGAGGAACTCGACAAATCGGGCCTGATGCAGTTTCCGGCGATCATCGGCGGCATCGTTCCAGTCATCAATCTCGATGGTGTTGCGCCCGGCGCGATGAAGCTGACGGGGCCGGTGCTGGCGGACATTTATCTGGGAAAGATCAAGAAATGGAACGAAAAGCCCATCGCTGACCTCAATCCGTCGCTCAAGCTCCCCGATGAGAACATCACGGTCGTTCGGCGCTCGGACGGCTCCGGCACCACCTTCAACTTTACCGACTACCTGTCGAAGGTAAGCCCCGAGTGGAAGGAAAAGGTCGGTTCCGCGACGGCGGTATCCTGGCCGGAAGGTGTCGGCGGCAAGGGCAATGAAGGTGTTTCTTCGTATGTGCAGAGAATCAAGGGCGCGATCGGCTACGTCGAGTATGCGTACGCCAAGAAGAACAACATGAGCCACGCGCTCGTGCAGAACAAGGAGGGGAAGTATCCGAAACCCGACAATGACACCTTTCAGGCTGCCGCCGCTTACGCCGATTGGAAGAACGCGCCTGGGTACTACCAGATCATCACTAATTCGCCCGGCGCCGATTCATGGCCGATCGCGGCGACGAGCTTCATCCTGCTTCAGAAGGTGCAAGACAAACCCGCCAACGGGCAGGAAGTCCTGAAGTTCTTTGACTGGTCGTTCAAGAATGGCCAGAAAATGGCCGACGAACTCGACTACGTAGCCCTGCCCCCTGAGTTAATCACGCAGATCGAATCGAGCTGGAAGACGCAGCTGAAGGACGCTTCGGGCAATCCTATTTGGAAATAAAAAGCCCTGCTTTAGATAACTTCTCAAGCCGACCCAGCGTCCGCCCGGGTCGGCTTTTTGTTGACGGGTATATCATGACGGCTACTGCATCCACGCCAATGTTGACGCCCGCAGATCGTCTGCCGCTGGAGCGGCGCGAGCCGACACCGCCGTTGCAGCCAATGACCGCTGGGCGGTGGCAGGATGCGTTGTTCGAGCGCACCACGCAGGCGTTTGCGTTGCTCGTGCTGCTCCTGTTGGTCGCGATCATCGGCTCGCTGATTTACGGCGCAATTCCCGCGCTCGAAAAATTCGGTCCAGCGTTCTTCGTCACCAACGTCTGGAATCCAGTGACCAAGCAGTTTGGCGCGCTGGCGCCGATTTATGGCACGCTGGTGACGTCCGGCATCGCCCTGCTGATCGGCATCCCGGTGAGCTTTGGCATCGCGCTGTTTCTCACCGAGATGTGTCCTCCGCTGCTCAAGCGGCCGCTTGGCACCGCGGTGGAGCTGCTGGCTGCCATCCCCAGCATCATTTATGGAATGTGGGGATTGTTTGTCTTTGCGCCCATCTTCGGTGACTACATACAGCCTTTCCTTGCCAAGACGCTGGGCAATGTCTGGCTGATCGCGCCGCTGTTTCATGGCGCGCCCAACGGCATCGGCATGTTGTCCGCCGGCGTCATCCTGTCGGTCATGGTGATTCCGTTCATCGCCTCGGTCATGCGCGACGTCTTCGAGATCGTGCCGCCGGTGCTCAAGGAATCGGCCTACGGAATCGGCTGCACAACCTGGGAGGTCGTCTGGAACATCGTGCTGCCGTACACGAAGGTCGGCGTGATCGGCGGCATCATGCTTGGCCTGGGTCGCGCGCTGGGCGAGACAATGGCAGTGACATTCGTGATCGGCAATGCCTACCGCATTTCGCCGTCGCTTTTCGAAGCCGGCAACTCGATTGCCTCGGCGCTCGCCAACGAGTTCAACGAGGCATCCGATCCCGTCCACCTGTCGTCGCTGATCACGCTGGGATTGGTGCTGTTCATGCTCACATTCGTCGTGTTGGCGTGCTCGCGGCTGCTACTTGCGCAACTCGCTAGAGGCGAAGGCAAGCAGACGTGAGCGGAGCATAGCCATGGCTAACAACAACGGGCTCTATCGACGCCGCCTTCTGGTCAACCGCTGGAATCTGGCGATGTCGCTGCTGACCATGGCGTTCGGCATGACCTTCCTCCTGTGGATTCTGTTCACACTGTTCCTTCACGGATTCGAGGCGCTAGCTCCCAAGCTGTTCACGCAAATGACGCCACCGCCGGGCAGCGACGGCGGATTGCTGAATGCGATCGTCGGCAGTTTCCTGATGGTCTCGGTCGCCACCCTGATCAGCACCCCGATTGGCATTCTTGCCGGGATTTATCTCGCCGAATACGGCAAGAACGGATGGGTCGCGAGCGTCACCCGTTTCATCAACGACATCCTGCTGTCTGCCCCGTCGATCGTCATCGGCCTGTTCGTCTATACGGTCTACGTCGCTGAAGTTCAACATTATTCTGGCTGGGCGGGCTCGTGCGCGCTCGCGCTGCTGGCCATTCCGGTCGTCGTAAGGACGACCGAAAACATGCTGCGGCTGGTTCCGAACAGCCTGCGCGAGGCCGCGATCGCGCTCGGTGCCCCGATGTGGAAAGTCATTCTTATGGTGACATTGAAGGCCGTACGGGCCGGCGTCATCACCGGCATTCTCCTCGCGGTCGCGCGCATTTCGGGCGAAACAGCACCGTTGCTCTTCACCGCGCTGAACAACCAGTTCTGGAGCGCCGACATGAACGCGCCGATGGCTAACCTGCCGGTGGTCATATTCCAGTTCGCGATGAGCCCGTTCGAGGAATGGCAGCATCTGGCGTGGGCCGGAGCGCTGCTGATTACGCTGGCTGTGTTGCTGCTGAATATCGTTGCCCGGACGCTGTTCCGGCAAGGCATCGCGAAGTGAACCAGGGGAATCTGACACCATGAACTACGAAGCCGTCGCGACCCGCCCCCCGGTGAGTGGAGTGCCTGCCACGGGATCGATGCCGCCAAAAATGTCGATCCGACGTCTGAATTTCTTCTACGGAAAGTTTCAGGCGCTCAAGGACATCAATCTCGAGATTGCCGAGCGTCGCGTCACTGCGTTCATCGGCCCCTCGGGTTGCGGCAAATCGACCCTTGCTGCGCACGTTGAACCGGATGTACTCACTGTATCCGGGACAACGCGCCGAAGGCGAGATCATGTTCAACGGACGCAATGTGCTCGAACCCGGTATCGACCTCAACATGCTGCGCGCGAAGGTCGGCATGGTGTTCCAGAAGCCGACACCCTTTCCCGATGTCGATCTACGACAACATCGCCTTCGGCGTGCGGCTGTACGAGAGTCTGAGCGCGCGCCAGATGGACGAGCGGGTCGAATGGGCGTTGACCAAGGCGGCGATGTGGGAAGAGTCGAAGGACAAGCTGAAGCAAAGCGGCATGGCGCTCTCCGGGGGCCAGCAACAGCGCCTGTGCATTGCCCGGGCCGTTTCGGTCAAGCCTGAGGTCTTGCTGCTCGATGAGCCTACGTCGGCACTCGATCCCATATCCACGGCTAAAATCGAGGAATTGATTTCCGAGCTGAAGAACGACTATACGATCGCCATCGTCACGCACAACATGCAACAGGCAGCGCGCGTGTCGGATTACACTGCATACATGTATTTAGGCGAACTGATCGAGTTCAGCGCCACCGACGAAATCTTCCTCAAGCCGAAGCGCAAGGAAACCGAGGATTACATTACCGGTAGATTTGGCTAGCGCGCGAGCCGGAGACCGTCGGCCGCCAACATCAAGGAACCGAGAATGAGCGAACACACATACAAGCAGTTCGACGCCGAGATGGAGGAGATCCGATCGGGCGTGATGGCAATGGGTGGCCTTGTCGAGACCCAATTCGCGCGGGCCATTCACGCGCTCAAGCACGTTGACGTGGACCTGGTCGATTCCGTGGCGGCCGACGAACTTGCCATCAACCAGATGCAGGTGAACATCGACCAGCAATGCAGTCAGATCATCGCCAAACGACAGCCCACGGCCATCGATCTGCGCATGGTCCTGACGGTGGTCAAGATCGTCAACGAGCTGGAACGGGCCGCCGACGAGATCAAGAAGATCGCCTACAAGGCCCAGCAGATGCTGCGGCCCGAGAGGCTGTCGAGTGTTCGCTTCCACGAGATCACGCGCGCGGCAGAGCTGGCCGAGGATAACCTGCAGCTTGCGCTGGATGCCTTCGCGCGCTTGGACGTGTCGGCCGCTGCGCAGGTCGTCAGCGACGACGAGGCGATCGATTTCGCATTTCTTTCGATCCTCCGCCAGCTCATCAGCTACATGATGGAGGACCCGCGCACGATTACTCCCGCGCTTGAGATCGTTTTCATCGCCAAGTCCATCGAACGCGTCGGCGATCACGCGAAGAACATCGCCGAGAACGTCGTCCATGTCGTGAAGGGCAAGGACGTGCGCCACGCGACGGCGGAGCAGATCCGCGCCGAGGTCGCCGAGTGAGGCCGATGCGGAGTGCACGATGAACGCGTCGATACTTGTCGTCGAGGACGAACCGGCGATTCAGGAATTGTTGCGCGTCAACCTCGAGGACGCCGGCTTCTCGGTGCAGGCCGTTGCAGACGCCGAAAGCGCGCACGCACAGATCAGAAGTGCGCTGCCCGACCTGATATTGCTGGATTGGATGCTTCCCGGCCAATCCGGGCTCGCGTTCGCACGCACGCTGCGCAGCGATGCCCGCACGCGTGAATTGCCGATCATCATGGTGACCGCGCGCAGCGACGAGTCGGACCGCGTGGCCGGGCTCGAAGCGTGGGTCGACGACTACGTGACCAAGCCGTTCAGCCCGCGGGAGTTGAAGGCGCGGATCAAGTCGGTGTTGCGGCGGCGCGCGCCGGAGTCCGCGCAGGAAGCACTGCGCGTGGGAACGCTCGAACTCGACCCGGTGACTCACCGCACGACGGCTGGCGGTATCCCGGTGACGCTTGGCCCCACTGAATTCCGATTGCTCAAATTCCTGATGGCGCGGCCCGAGCGCGTTCACACCCGGACCCAGCTGCTCGACCAGGTCTGGGGCGATCACGTGTATATCGAGGAGCGCACGGTCGATGTGCACATCCGCAGGCTGCGCCTCGCACTCGAGCCTGTCGGTCACGAGCAAATGATCGAGACGGTCCGCGGCAGCGGTTACCGACTTGCCGCGCCTCGATAGAGGACAACCCCGACGATTGCGCGCAGGCGTCGATGACTCCCCTCTGGCTGCGTGGTTTGCTCGCGCCGATGCTCGTTGTGGTGTTGAGCGCCATTGCATGGGCTGCCCGCGGCATCGAGGCCGCGTTCGCCGTCACGGCTGTGGGGCTGCTGGCGATACTTGGATGGCATCTCTGGCAACTGCATCTGCTCGCGCAATGGGCCGCGGGTCCCATCGACCGGCCGGTACCGGAAGGACGCGGCACCTGGGCGCACGCGTACGCGGCGCTCTACCGTCGCGTGCGGCAACGCAGTGCGCGTCAACGCGATTTGCGGCTGGCGCTTGATAGGTTCGTCAGGGGCGCGGAAGCGCTGCCCGAAGGCGTCGTGGTCCTTGACGCGCACGATCGTATCCAGTGGGCCAATCCGCGGGCGGAGGCGCACCTGGGCATCGACCTGCGACAAGATCTCGGCGCGCCGATCGCGAATCTGGTCCGCCAGCCCGCTTTCGTCCTGTACATGGCCAGCGGCGACTTTCACGAGCCGGTCGTATTCCCATCCATGCGCGAGGGTACGTCGACGCTGTCGGTGCAGGTCGTACCGTTCGGCGTCGAGGAAAAACTTCTCATGAGCCGGGACGTCACGCGCCTGGAGGCGGTCGCGCGCGTGCGCCGGGATTTCATCGCCAACGTTTCACACGAACTCAAGACGCCGCTGACGGTTCTGACCGGATTCCTCGAGACTTTCGCTGATGTTGCGCTAGACTCGAAGCGACGGCAGCGCTATCTCGCGCTGATGCAGGAACAGGCGAGGAACATGCAACGCCTGATCGACGACCTGCTGACGCTCTCGGCGCTTGAAAGCGAGCAGAACATTGCGGCCGAGGCCGAATTCGCCATTGTGCCGCTGTTGCTCGAGCTTTCGTCGGATGCGAAGGCGCTGTCCGCAGGAAAACAGGCGATCACGCTGACCATTGGCGACGCGGCGACGATTCTTGGCAGTCGTGATGAACTCGCCAGCGCATTCGGCAATCTCGTGAGCAACGCGGTGCGTTACACCCCTGAAGGCGGCCGCATTGCGCTGGATTGGCGCCTGACCGAACGCGGCGGCGAATTCAGCGTTACGGACACCGGTATCGGCATCGCTGCAGAACATATTCCGCGCTTGACCGAGCGCTTCTATCGAGTGGATCGCGGGCGGTCGCGGGGCACCGGCGGCACCGGCCTCGGATTGGCGATCGTCAAGCATGTGCTGATCCGGCACCAGGCCGAACTCGACATCGAGAGCGAGCCTGGGCAAGGCAGCAAGTTCACTGTGCTGCTGCCATCGAGGCGAGTGCGACCGCTTCCGGACAGCGTGGAGTCGAATGCGATCGCACCGACCGAGGCGTCCTCGCCCAATCAATGAAGGCAACTGGCTAGGGATTTAGATCACCGTTCGGTGCCTTGGCAACGCAATGCACCCCCGCCAGCTTGCGCCGTCATGTCGCGCGCTAGCAGGCCCCGGCAGCGCTGGCAAGTATGGACGCTATAAGACGCTGGGCGACTACCCGTGCCGCCGTCATATTCCTGCAACGTTCACGAGCAACCATGACTGTCGTCGGCGTCGAGGAGCGCGCAATGGCTGTCCAGTGCGAAGGTGATTGCAAAGTGATGGAACAGCTCGGAGAAAAGCAGGACTTCGAGTCCGAGCTGAGCCGCCTTGGCTTTTCTCATGAGGGCTTCACGCTCTATGTCCGCCGCGCGAATGCGTTCGGTGGTGGCACGAACTGGATCGCGAACTACTCGGTTTGCGTAACCAATACTTCCACCAGACGGCAAAATATCTACTGGGGAGGCCCCGGCGATCACTGGGTTTCCGAATTTGCCGCAGACGTTGCCAGAGGCCTCTACGGGCCGCCCGATCTGGGCCGAGGCGCGGGACATCCGCCGAGCAAGTCCGCGCAACCGCGACTCGTCACACGAGGCACGAAGGTCATGTAAAAGTGGCCGCGGTCTGGCGCAGTCAAGCGACTGCCGCGACGCGAAGCGGACGCAAGTGCGAAGCAAACTGGCGCGTTGCTTCGGTCCAGGAATATTGCCTCGCGTAGCGATGCACGGCCGCGCGATCGAGTTCCAGAGCGGCCATTGCAGCGTTGCGCAAATCCTCGGAGAGTATTCCAATCGACGGCTCGCGCACGACATCGATTGGACCGGAAACGGGGTAAGCCGCCACGGGCGTGCCACACGCCATCGCTTCGACCAGCACCAGCCCGAACGTGTCGGTGCGACTGGGGAATACGAACGCATCGGCCTGCTGGTAGAAGTACGCAAGGTCGGAGCCGTGCTTCATTCCGTGGAATACGGCGCGCGGATAGGTGGACTCGAGGCCGGCGCGCGCCGGACCATCGCCGACCACCCATTTCGTGCCAGGTAAATCGAGATCCAGAAAATCCTCGATGCTCTTTTCTACCGCGATGCGCCCCGCGTAGAGAAAGATCGGGCGCCCTGGCAACGCCAGCCGCTCCGCCGGCGCGAACACACTGGTGTCGACGCCGCGCGACCAGTGCGCGAGGTTGGCGAAACCGCGCGCCTTGAGGCGTCGAACCATTTCGGCGGTCGGCACCATCACCGCCGCCGCGGGATCGTGAAACCAGCGCATCATGCGATAAGTCACGCCCGACCGGGAGTCGGCAGCGCGCATGGATGAATTCAGGAAACTGCGTGTGATAGGCGGTCGTGAACGGATAGCCGGAAGCGAGGCAATGTCGGCGCGCCGCGATGCCCAAGGGCGCTTCTGTTTCGATGTGAATTGCATCGGGTTCGAATTCATCGATCATCCGGGACACGCGCGGTCCGGGTGCCAGCGCCAGGCGAATTTCGGGATAGGTAGGGCACGGCATGGTACGAAAGCCGTCGGGCGTGATCATCCCGACATCGTGCCCCACATTCTCCAGTTCCCGGACCGTGTTTCTCACGGTCGTGACGACGCCGTTAACTTGCGGTGACCAGGCGTCGGTGATGATCAGGATGCGCATCGATATTTTCCTCGTCGGGTGATTGCGGTGTTGCGTTATCCAGGAAGTCATGCCAGTGCAGAATCTTCAACTCGCCATCCATGGTTTCCACCAGGGCGGTGAGGCTTTCGACCCAGTCGCCGTCGTTGCAGTAGAGAGTGCCGCCGATCTCGCGAATCTCGGCCTTGTGTATGTGGCCGCAAACGACTCCGTCGAAGTGGCGCGAGCGTGCTTCGGCAGCGACCGCTTCCTCGAAAGCGACGATGTAACTGACCGCGTTCTTCACCTTGTGCTTCAGGAACTGCGCGAGCGACCAGTAGCGCAGCCCGAGCCGCGCGCGCAGCGCGTTGAAATGATGGTTGAGGCGTAGGGTGAGCGTATAGAGCCAGTCGCCGAGGAAGGCGAGCCACTTCGCGTACTGCACGACGCCGTCGAACAAGTCGCCATGGATGATCAGGAGCCGCATTCCGCGCGCCGTGTGATGCACGGCTTCGTCGCGAATCAGGATGTCGCCGAATGCCAGATCGAGAAAGTGGCGGACGGCCTCGTCGTGGTTGCCTGGTATGTAGGTGACCTCGGTCCCCTTGCGCGCCTTGCGCAGAATTTTCTGGACGACATCGTTGTGCGATTGTTGCCAATACCATCGGCGGCGCAATTGCCAGCCGTCGATGATGTCGCCTACGAGGTAGAGATAGTCAGACTCGGTGCGGCGCAGAAAGTCGAGCAGTCGCGCGGCCTGGCAGCCGGGAGTGCCAAGATGGGTGTCGGAGATCCAGATCGCCCGGAACCGCAATGTTGGCACGGGTTCCGGAGTCATCGCGCGCTGTCTTGGCGCGCGCTATGCAGCGTCGCGCCCGTGGTGGAAACGGCGACCAAATCCGGCCTTGATCTCGCGTCGCGCGTCGGGGATGCGCCGCAATCCGGCGCATACGCAATAAGGCAGCAGGCAGCGTTAGCATAGGCGCACGTTAGCGCGTCAATGCGAATTGCCGGTGACGATCCGGTGTCAGGATTGTGACAAGACCGACGGTCGTCGTGCGGCAGCGACATTCGCAGCCTGGTGTCTACAGGCCGCACATCGTCACATCGCTGACACGCAACGCACACGGAAACGTAATGGGATACCGTTAGTCTTGCGCGGCATCGTTGCGATGCCTAGGACCGAAGGGCGCAGGGCATATGTGCAATCCGTGTTGGATGCGGCGAAACTGGAATGGGCGCGGCCGACGAGCCTGAAAGCCCGCACAAGGGTCAGCGGGGGGTGCGCCGGCTGTTCAATGCATTTTTTTATTCGCTGTCAGGATTGCAGCTCGCCTTCGACCACGAAAGCGCCTTCCGCCAGGAAATCGCAATCGCTATTGTCCTCATTCCGCTTGCCTGCGTGGTGCCGGTCACTCCCGCGGAACGAGTCCTGCTCGTCGGGTCGGTGGTCCTTCTGCTGATTGTCGAGCTGCTCAATTCCAGCGTCGAGGCGGCTATCGATCGTATCGGACTCGACACGCACCGGTTGTCGAAGCGGGCAAAAGACCTGGGCAGCGCGGCGGTCCTTCTTTCGCTCGTACTATTGGCAACCACGTGGGCCCTCATCCTTTGGCCGGCAGCGGTCGCGTTGCTCCGCATCGCGGCAAATGCGTCCTAGGTCTGCCCACTCTTACCAGTATCTCATCGCCGAACTGAACAAGCTTTTCAGATCATCGGGCGATACGTCCTTGGGCGCGTTGCGGATGACGCGCCACTGCGGCTCGGCCCCCGCGGCCAGGGCTTCGACATCGCCGACCCCGAAGCCGAGCCCCGACAAGCCATTGGGAATGCCCGCTGCGCGCATCATCTCGATGACGCGGCCCGCGAGCGCTTCGCCAGCTTCGGTCGAGTCGCCGGGCTTGACGTCGCGCGTGGTGGCGCCAAGACACGATGCGCCGTGCACGTGTCGTTCCGGGCAGCAGGCGGCGGTGTAGCGCCATACCGAAGGATTGTTGAGCACGACCGCCATGCCGTGCGGCACCAGCGTCTTGCCGGGCGGATAGCCCGGAAGCTCGAAATTGCGCGCGAGTCCCGAGACGGCGTACGACAAGCCGTGAGGCAGGTGGCAGCCCGCGGCATTGAACGCGATCCCCGCGAGCGTCGCCGCGTACATCATTTCGGTACGCGCCTCGATATCAGTCGCGTCGCTTATCGCGCGCACCAGGAACTTGCCCACCCCCTTCAGCGCCTCCGCCGCCAGCCCGTCGGAAAACGGGTTCGCTCCCTGCGAGACCGGACGCGCCATGCCGCGCGCCGGATTGCTCCTGCGCGGCCAGGGCCGGGCGGTTATCGACTCGAGCGCATGGCTCATGCAATCGAATCCGCTTGCCGCAACCACATTGCGCGGCAGCGTCGCCGTCACGTTCGGATCGATCAGCGCGATGGTCGGAATCAGCCGCCGCGAGATGATGCCGGTCTTGGCGTTGATGTCGGTCAGGTTGAAGATGGCGATGCCGGTCACCTCTGATCCGGTGCCGGACGTCGTCGGACACGCGATGTGCGGCTTGAGCGGTCCCGGCACCTTCTGTCCGCCGCCGATCGGGGCATTGACGTAGGTCATGAACTCGGCGGGATGCGTGGCATACAGATTCGCTGCCTTGCAGGTGTCCATCACGGACCCGCCACCGACCGACACATAACCGTCGAAACCGCCTTCGGCTGCGAACGCTGCCGCGGCCTTGAACGACGCGGTCGAGGGCTCGACGGCGACTTCGTCGTAAATGGTTGCCGCGATGCCCGCGGCTTCGAGCGATGACCGGACCGCTGCGACATGGGGCGTATGCGTCAGCCCGCGATCGGTGAACAATGCCACCCGCTGGAGCGACAGCTCCTTGGCGTGGTCACCGGCTTCGGCTAGGCAGCCAGCGCCAAAGGTAAACGTCGGCATGCCGACGGTAAACGCCTTGTCGCTGGTTTCGGTGAATGCGAAATCGACGTGACAGCAGGGCATGTTTTTCCTCCGGGACTTGGCGCGACCTTAGGCGGATTCGCGCGCCGCGGCAAGAATCATGTCAGCCGCCTTTTCCGCGATCATGACCACTGGAACGTTGGTATTGCCCGAGGTGACCGTCGGCATTGCGCTGCAGTCGACCACGCGCAACCCGTCGACGCCGTGCACCCGCAGCTGATGATCGACAACGGCGAATCGATCGCTTGCGATCGGCCCCATCTTGCACGTCCCGCTCGGGTGAAAAATCGTGCCCCCGGTGTTCCTGGCGAATTCGAGCAGGTCGGCGTCGCTGACCGCGGATGGTCCCGGCCGGTACTCTCTGCGCACGTACGGTTTGAGCGCATCGGTGGCGGCAAGACTGCGCGCGAGACGAATTCCCGCGATCAGCGTCCGTCTGTCCCTTTCGGTCGAGAGGTAATTGGGTTGCATCGCCGGCGCCTTCAACGGATCGGGTGATTTGATGCGCACGAAGCCGCGCGACTCCGGCTGCAATTGGCAAACCGACATCGTGAAACCCGGAAACGTGTGGGTCGGCGAACCTGCCATGTCCGATGAAAGCGTGGCGACGTGGAACTGCACATCCGGCGTTGCGACAGCTGGTGTGGTCCGGGCAAAGATGCCGCCCTGGTTGATGCCGATGGCCATGGCACCGCTGCGCCTCAAGACGTAATCGATGCCGATACCCATTGTTCGCCACGGGCTCTTCAGGTCGTCGTTGGTCGTGATCGGTTTCGTGCACTCGAAAATCACGCGTGCCTGGAGGTGGTCCTGCAAATTTTCGCCGACGCCGGGTAACTCGTGTACGAGCGGGATGTCCATGGAATTCAGCAGCGGCGCGGGACCTATCCCAGAAAGCTGCAGCAGCTGCGGCGACTGCAGTGCGCCGGCGCAAAGGAGGATCTCGCGGCGAGCGGTGGCGCAGAGGTGGGTGCCGTGGCGACGGTAGTCGACTGCCTTCGCGCGGCGGCCGTCGAACCGGACCCGCAGGGCGTGGGCTTCGGTGGCGACCATAAGGTTGGCGCGACGACGTGCGGGTCGAAGGTAGGCGCTGGCGGTGCTGCAGCGCCATCCATTGCGGGTGGTCAGGTGATAATAGCCGGCGCCTTCCTGAGTGGCGCCGTTGAAATCATCGTTGCGCGCGATCCCGAGTTCGCTTGCCCCCGCGATCACGGCGTCGATGAGTTCGTGCCGGCGTCGAATGGGGCTACACCAAAGCGGGCCACCGCTGCCATGGTATGCGCGGTCGCCATCCACGGAGTGCTCAAGGCGCTTGAACAGAGGCAGCAGGTCGGCATAGCCCCAGCCCGGGTTGCCCGCTGCCTGCCATCGATCGTAGTCCTCGCGCTGGCCACGAATGTATATCAGTCCGTTGATCGCACTCGATCCGCCCAGCGTTTTACCTCGTGGCCAATACACCTTTCGGCCGTTCATGCCGGGCTCGGGTTCGGTATAGAAGCACCAGTTGACCCGTGGATTGAACATCGTCTTGGCGTAACCGATGGGAATATGAATCCAGGGATACGTATCCGCCGGACCGGCTTCGAGCAGCAGGACCGAACACCGCGGGTCGGCGGTGAGCCGATTGGCCAAAACGCAACCGGCAGAGCCCGCGCCGACGATGATGTAGTCGTACGTCATGCCAACATTTTATCTGCCACGCCAGGCGTCTCACCGCCCGAAATCAGCAAAGAAAAGCCTTGGATTTGACACTCCGGAACGGAAATTGCTAGAATGTGCGGTTTCGTCGGAGGGGTACCCAAGTGGCCAACGGGAGCAGACTGTAAATCTGCCGGCTCTGCCTTCGAAGGTTCGAATCCTTCCCCCTCCACCAGCGGCGAGCAGGGAGTCAGACAACGAATTGTGGCGGTAAGGGGCGGTTTCGGCGGTTACAGGCGTGAAGGGTTGAGGCGAAGCGGGTGTAGCTCAATGGTAGAGCAGAAGCCTTCCAAGCTTATGACGAGGGTTCGATTCCCTTCACCCGCTCCAGATTCCAACGAAATCAAGTAGTTCCAGACGGTTTAAGTTTTGGCGGTCCGCTGGAGCGGGCCGGATCCAAGGGCAGATCGCATAGCGCCCCCGTAGCTCAGTGGTAGAGCACTCCCTTGGTAAGGGAGAGGTCGCGCGTTCAATCCGCGCCGTGGGCACCACGGACCAGCTGGTGCGGCAACTGTGAAAGCAAGGAGCGGGAATCATGGCCAAGGGCAAGTTTGAGCGGAAGAAACCGCACCTGAACGTCGGGACGATCGGGCACGTCGATCACGGCAAGACGACGCTCACCGCGGCCTTGACGCTGGTGCTGTCGAAGAAGTTCGGCGGTGAAGCCAAAGCCTACGACCAGATCGACAATGCGCCGGAAGAAAAAGCGCGCGGGATCACGATCAACACCGCGCACGTCGAGTACGAGACGAAGAATCGGCACTACGCGCACGTCGACTGCCCGGGCCACGCCGACTACATCAAGAACATGATCACGGGCGCGGCGCAGATGGACGGCGCCGTGCTGGTCGTGTCGGCGGCGGACGGTCCGATGCCGCAGACGCGCGAGCACATCCTGCTGGCGCGCCAGGTCGGCGTGCCCTACATCATCGTCTACCTGAACAAGGCCGACATGGTCGACGACAAGGAGCTGCTGGAGCTGGTCGAACTGGAAGTGCGCGAGCTGCTGTCGAAGTATGAATTCCCCGGCGACAAGACGCCGATCGTCATCGGCTCGGCGAAGATGGCACTCGAAGGCGATGCCAGCGACATGGGCGAAGGCTCGATCATGCGGCTGGCGGACGCGCTCGACTCGTATATCCCGGAACCGAAACGTGCCATTGACGGTCCGTTCCTGATGCCGGTGGAAGACGTGTTTTCGATCTCCGGGCGGGGCACGGTGGTGACGGGGCGGGTGGAGCGGGGTGTGGTGAAGGTGGGCGAGGACCTGGAGATCGTAGGGCTCAAGCCGACGCTGAAGACGGTATGCACGGGGGTGGAGATGTTCCGCAAGCTGCTCGATCAGGGGCAGGCGGGGGACAACGTCGGGGTTCTGCTGCGGGGCACCAAGCGGGAAGAAGTGGAGCGGGGGCAGGTGCTGGCGAAGCCGGGCAGCATCCCGCCGCACACCAAGTTCACGTGCGAGGTGTACGTATTGAGCAAGGAAGAAGGCGGTCGGCACACGCCGTTCTTCAATGGTTATCGGCCGCAGTTTTATTTCCGGACGACGGACGTGACGGGGTCGGTGGAGCTGCCGGCGGGAACGGAGATGGTGATGCCGGGTGACAACATCCAGATGACGGTGACGCTGATTGCGCCGATCGCGATGGAAGAAGGTCTGCGCTTCGCGATTCGCGAAGGCGGGCGCACCGTTGGCGCCGGCGTCGTCACGAAGGTCATCGAGTAGACGAACTAGGCCAGTAGCTCAATTGGCAGAGCGGCGGTCTCCAAAACCGCAGGTTGGGGGTTCGATTCCCTCCTGGCCTGCCAGTCTCGGGTAGCAGACGGTACCGGCTGGCGTTGAACGGCGAAGCTAGAGAGAAAGGTGGACAACGAGGAGAGGCGTCGGACGCAGAGCATGGTTTTCTCTGATTCCTGATTTCCGTACCTCTGATTTCGGCAATGGACAAGATCAAGATGATCCTGGCGGTGGCGCTGGTGATCGCTGGAGTGTGGGGTTACTACTACTTCAGCGAGACGGCGCAGGTGCTGCGCGTGCTCATGGTATTGGGCGGCCTGCTCGCGGCCGCTGGCGTGGCCTGGCTGACTGCACCCGGCAAGGAGTTGTTCGCGTTCGGCCAGGAGGCGTGGGCTGAAGCCGGCAAGGTGTCCTGGCCCACGCGCAAGGAGACGGTTCAAACGACCTTGGTCGTATTCGCGTTCGTCGTGATCATGGCGCTCTTCCTGTTTGCGATCGACACGTCGCTGGCGTGGATGATCAAGTTATTGACCGGGAAAGCGGAATGATGGCCGACAAGAAATGGTTCGTGGTGCACGCCTATTCGGGATTCGAGAAAAGCGTGCAGCGGGCGCTGACGGAGCGGATCAAGCGGTCAGAGATCGCCGACAAGTTCGGGCAGATCCTGGTGCCGGTCGAAGAGGTGGTCGAGATGAAGAACGGCGCCAAGGCCATCTCGGAGCGCAAGTTCTTTCCCGGTTACGTCCTGGTCGAGATGGAAATGACCGACGACACGTGGCACCTGGTCAAGAGCACGCCCAAAGTAACGGGATTCGTCGGCGGCACGGCCAACAAGCCGACGCCGATCACCCAGAAGGAAGTCGACGGCATCCTGCGGCAAGTGCAGGAAGGTGTCGAAAAGCCGCGTCCGAAGGTGCTGTTCGAATTGGGCGAGGCGGTACGCGTCAAGGATGGCCCGTTCACGGATTTCCACGGCAACGTCGAGGACGTGAACTACGAGAAGAGCAAGCTGCGCGTGTCGGTCACGATCTTCGGCCGTTCGACGCCGGTGGAACTGGATTTCTCGCAGGTAGAGAAGGCGTAGTCGTTCTTTAACCGGGGAGGACGCGAACCGCGTCCGCTTGTACCCACCAGGAGAAATAGATGGCGAAGAAAATCGTCGGATACATCAAATTGCAGGTGCCTGCGGGAAAGGCCAATCCGAGCCCCCCGATCGGCCCGGCGCTCGGCCAGCGCGGTCTGAATATCATGGAATTCTGCAAGGCGTTCAACGCGCAGACCCAAAAACTGGAAGCCGGCTTGCCGATTCCGGTCGTGATTACTGCGTTTGCCGACAAGAGTTTCACGTTCATCATGAAGACGCCACCGGCGACGGTGCTGATCATGAAGGCGGCGAAGGTCGAGAAGGGCAGCAGCAAGCCGCATACCGAGAAGGTCGGCAAGCTCACCCGCGCGCAGGCCGAGGAAATCGCCAAGACCAAGACGCCCGACCTGACCGCCGCCGATCTCGACGCCGCCGTGCGCA
This sequence comes from uncultured beta proteobacterium, assembly GCA_963829375.1. GTDB lineage: Bacteria > Pseudomonadota > Gammaproteobacteria > Burkholderiales > Casimicrobiaceae > PALSA-1003. Next base: position 127,184 of record CAWHIS010000010.1, read on the forward strand.
CGATCGCCGGCAGCGCGCGCAGCATGGGTATTACTGTCGAAGGGGTGAAATAACATGGCGACGACCCAAGACAAAGCGCTGGCGAATCTCTCCAAGCGGATGAAAATCGTGCGCGGCAAGATCGATCATGCCAAGGCCTACGCGATCGACGACGCGCTGAAGCTGGTAAAGGAGACCGCGACGGCCAAATTCGACGAATCCGTCGATGTTGCCGTCAACCTCGGTGTCGACGCGAAGAAGTCGGACCAGACCGTCCGCGGGTCGGTCGTGCTGCCCGCGGGCACCGGGAAGAAAGTACGCGTCGCGGTGTTTGCACAGGGTGACAAGGCGAAAGCGGCGACCGACGCGGGTGCCGACATCGTCGGCTTCGACGATCTGGCCGCGAAGATCAAGGAAGGCTTCATGGACTTCGACGTTGCTATCGCGACGCCGGATGCGATGAAGGTCGTCGGCCAGCTTGGCCAGATTCTCGGCCCGCGTGGCCTAATGCCGAACCCGAAGGTAGGCACGGTGTCGGCGGATGTCGCCACGGCGGTGAAGAACGCGAAGGCCGGCCAGGTTCAGTACCGCACCGACAAGGGCGGGATCGTCCAGTGCACGATCGGTCGTGCGTCGTTTACGCCGGATCAACTGAAGACCAACCTCATGGCGCTCATCGAGGCATTGAACAAGTCGAGGCCGAAGGACACCAAGGGCATCTACCTGAAGAAAATCAGCGTGTCGAGCACGATGGGCTCTGGCGTCCGGATCGATACCACTGGGCTGGCCCAACAGGCGCCGACGCATTAACGCGAGGATTGTTTTGGCAATCGGCTCGGGGCGGCCCATCGCCGATTGCGGGAAGCAACTGGAAAGAACGATTTGAGGGAACGCCGCACGGCACATCGTGCGGCGCGCCGTCAAAGACCGTAGGAGTTCGCAAGAACTTAATCGCCGGCAGCATGGCGTCCTACGCAGATGGTGCCCCGAACACAGGATCCGTCCTGACGTAAGGTCACCGAGGTGCGCGAGCCAGGGCATCGGCGAGCGCGTAGCAACTGGAGAAAGACCTTGGGTCTTAATTTAGAGCAGAAGCAAGCGGTAGTCGCGGAAGTCGCGAAGCAGATCGCCGGCGCTCAAGCCATCGTGATGGCCGAGAACCGCGGTATGGCTGTCGCGGACATGACGCAACTCCGCGCGAAGGCACGGGCTTCCGGCGTGTATTTCAGGGTGGTCAAGAACACTCTCGTACGCCGGGCGGTTGCCGAGACGCCGTTCGCCTCGCTGGCCGATCAGATGGTCGGTCCGCTGGCGTACGGCATCGGCGCCGATCCCGTCGCCGTGGCGAAAGTGCTGTCCGATTTCGCCAAGGGCAACGACAAGTTCGTGATCACGGGTGGCGCGATGCCCGGCCAGATGATGTCGGCCAAGCAGATTTCCGCCCTGGCATCGCTTCCTTCGCGCAACGAGTTGATCGCCAAGTTGATGGGCACCATGCAGGCACCGATGGCCAAGTTCGTCCGCACGCTCAATGAGGTACCGAGCCGGTTCGTACGTACGCTGGCTGCGGTGCGCGACGCCAAGCCCGCGGCATAGCGATCGTTCCGACGACTATCACATTCCAAACCTTACGATTCAGGAGCAGAACATGGCTGTTGCACAAACCGAAATCCTCGACAAGATCGCATCGCTGACCGTCCTCGAGCTCTCCGAGCTCATCAAGGCGATGGAAGAGAAGTTTGGCGTCTCCGCCGCTGCCGCGGTAGCGGTTGCGGGCCCGGCCGCCGCCGGCCCCGCTGCCGCGGCTGCTGAAGAGCAGACCGAATTCACCGTGGTGCTGTCCAGCTTCGGCGAGAACAAGGTCAACGTCATCAAGGCGGTGCGCGAGATCACGGGGCTGGGTCTGAAGGAGGCCAAGGACCTCGTCGACGGCGCGCCGAAGCCTGTCAAGGAAGGGGTCAACAAGGCCGACGCCGAAGCCGCGAAGAAGAAGCTGGAAGACGCCGGCGCGAAGGCAGAGGTCAAGTAACACACAGGTAGTGGCAACAGGAACTTACTGCCCAGGTGGCGGCCCTGAACGGGGTCGCCAACCTCGACTTCCGGAGCGCGCGAGACGCGCGCGTCCAGAGGCCGAAGAGAAGCATGCAGGCGGACCGGTTGAAATTCGGCCAGCCGTCCCAACATGTGCTTGCTTCTCTTTGTCTTCTGACCCGGCTGCAGAAGACAGGTTTGGTCGGACGGCGCATGCAACAGGCAGTATCGGTGCGCCGTTGTCCGCCAGCGGTTGGTAGTGGCCAACCACCATCCTCAGGGAGCGCAAGCCTCCCGCACAGTCGATGAATGACGGGTATCGGGTCGATCGCGGCGTTGCGACGCGCGGCTCATGCCTGCGAATTCGCTAACGAGGTCAAGGTCCATGACTCAGTATTCGTTTACCGAGAAGAAACGCATCCGCAAGAGCTTCGCCAAGCGCGCCAGCGTGTTGCCAGTGCCGTTCCTGCTGGAAACCCAGCTCGCTTCATACCGCGCATTCCTGCAGGCCGGAACACCATCCGAGTCGCGCAAGAATGAAGGCCTGCAGGCAGCATTCACGTCGATCTTTCCGATTTCCAGCCACTCGGGCAATGCCCGCCTGGAATTCGTCGGTTTCTCGCTGCTGCCGCCCGCATTCGACGTCACCGAATGCCAGCAGCGCGGTCTCACGTACTGCTCGGCACTTCGTGCCAAGGTTCGGCTGATCCTGATGGACAAGGAAGCTCCCAAAGAGACCGTCAAGGAGGTCAAGGAGCAGGAAGTCTATATGGGCGAAATCCCGCTCATGACCGACAACGGCTCGTTCGTCATCAATGGCACCGAGCGAGTGATCGTGTCGCAGCTGCACCGCTCGCCGGGCGTCTTCTTCGAGCACGACCGTGGCAAGACGCACTCGTCGGGCAAGCTCCTGTTCTCGGCGCGCGTGATTCCGTATCGCGGCTCGTGGCTGGACTTCGAATTCGATCCGAAGGACTTCCTCTATTTCCGCGTCGACCGCCGGCGCAAGATGCCGGTAACGACGCTGCTCAAGGCGATCGGGCTCTCGAATGAAGCCATCCTGAAGCAGTTCTTCGCGTTCGATTCCTTTCAACTGAGCAAGAAGGGTTCGCACCTGGACCTGGTGCCCGAGCGGCTCCGGGGCGAGGTTGCGCGATTCGACCTGGTCGGCAAGGACGGCAAGGTGCTGGTGCAGAAGGACAAGCGCATCACGGCGCGGCACATCCGCGAGCTCGCCGAGGGCGGGATCAAGAAGATCACCGTTCCCAACGACTACATCGTGGGCCGCACGCTGGCGGAGAACATCGTCAACAAGGACACGGGCGAGATCATCGCCTCGGCCAACGACGAAATCACGGAGGACCTGCTGGCGACGCTGCTCGAGGCGGGCGTGGCGAACATCCACACGATCTATGTCAACGACCTCGACCAGGGGGCGTACATCGCGCAGACGCTGAAGATGGACGACACGCCCGACCAGATGGCGGCGCGGATCGCGATCTACCGGATGATGCGTCCCGGCGAGCCGCCGACGGAGGAAGCGGTCGAATCGCTGTTCCACGGCCTGTTCTTCAACGAAGAGCGCTATGACCTGTCGCCGGTCGGTCGCATGAAATTCAATCGCCGTGTCGGCCGTACCGAGCTGACGGGCGTGGGCACGCTGACCAACGACGACATCATCGCGGTGATCAAGATCCTGGTCGAGCTGCGCAATGGGCGCGGAGAAATCGACGACATCGATCACCTCGGCAACCGGCGCGTCCGCTCGGTCGGCGAGCTTGCGGAAAACCAGTTCCGTTCCGGCCTCGTGCGCGTCGAGCGGGCCGTCAAGGAGCGGCTGGGACAGGCGGAAAGTGAAAACCTGCTCCCGCATGACTTAATCAACGCCAAGCCGATCTCGGCCGCGATCAAGGAATTCTTCGGGAGCTCGCAGCTTTCGCAGTTCATGGACCAGACGAACCCGCTGTCGGAAATCACGCACAAGCGGCGCGTTTCGGCGCTGGGCCCGGGCGGTCTTACCCGCGAGCGTGCCGGCTTCGAGGTCCGCGACGTGCACCCGACGCACTACGGTCGGGTCTGTCCGATCGAGACGCCGGAAGGTCCGAACATCGGCCTGATCAATTCGCTGGCTTTGTACGCGCGCACCAACGAGTACGGTTTCCTCGAAACACCGTATCGCAAGGTCGTCAACGGCAAGGTCACCGACGAAATCCATTACCTGTCGGCGATCGAAGAAGGTGCGTTTGTCATCGCACAGGCGAATGCGCAGCTCGACAAAGCCGGCAAGTTGAAGGACGAGCTCGTGTCGTGCCGTTGCAAGAACGAGTTCATGCTCTCTACAGCCGACAAGGTCCAGTTCATGGACGTTGCTCCGGCGCAAATCGTCTCGGTGGCCGCGTCGCTGATCCCATTCCTGGAGCACGACGACGCGAACCGCGCCCTGATGGGTTCCAACATGCAACGGCAGGCGGTGCCTTGCCTGCGTGCGGAAAAGCCGTTGGTCGGCACCGGCGTCGAGCGCACGGCTGCCGTCGACTCGGGCACCGCGGTGCTGGCGCGGCGCGGAGGCAAGGTCGATTATGTCGACGCCAACCGCATGGTCGTGCGTGTCCATGATGCCGAGACAGCCGCAGGCGATGTCGGTGTGGATATCTACAACCTGACCAAGTACACACGCAGCAACCAGAACACCAACATCAACCAGCGGCCACTGGTCAAGGTCGGTGACGTCATTGCCAAGACGGATGTCATCGCCGATGGCGCGTCGACGGACATGGGGGAGCTCGCGCTTGGCCAGAACATGCTGGTCGCGTTCATGCCGTGGAATGGCTACAACTACGAAGACTCGATCCTTATTTCGGAGCGCGTCGTCGGCAATGACCGCTACACCTCGATCCACATCGAGGAACTGACGGTTGTCGCGCGCGACACCAAGCTCGGGCCTGAGGAAATCACCCGCGATATCTCGAGCCTGGGCGAGGCGCAACTGGGACGGCTCGACGAATCCGGCATCGTCTACATCGGCGCCGAAGTCGAAGCCGGCGACGTGCTGGTTGGCAAGGTGACGCCCAAGGGTGAAACCCAGCTGACACCGGAAGAGAAGTTGCTGCGGGCGATCTTCGGGGAGAAGGCGTCAGACGTGAAGGACACCTCGCTGCGTGTGCCCTCGGGCATTTCGGGCACGGTTATCGATGTCCAGGTTTTCACGCGTGAAGGCATCGATCGCGACAAACGTGCCGCGCAGATCATCGACGACGACCTGAAGGGCTATCGCAAGGACCTGAACGACCAGCTGCGGATCGTCGAGAACGATGCGTTCGCACGGATCGAAAAGCTCCTCATCGGCAAGACTGCGAACGGCGGTCCGAAGCGATTGGCGAAGGGGACCCGCCTGACCAAGGAATATCTGGACGGCGTGGCGCGCCACGACTGGTTCGACATCCGGCTCGCCAGTGAGGAATCCGCGCATCAGCTCGAGGTGATGAAGGACTCGCTGGCGCAATCGCGCATGCAATTCGACCAGGCCTTCGAGGCGAAGAAGAAGAAGCTGACGCAGGGCGATGAGCTGCCGCCAGGCGTGCAGAAGATGGTGAAGGTGTACGTCGCGGTCAAGCGTCGCCTGCAACCCGGCGACAAGATGGCCGGCCGCCACGGTAACAAGGGGGTCGTATCGAAAATCGTCCCGGTCGAGGACATGCCGTACATGGCCGACGGCACGCCCGTCGACATCGTGCTCAATCCACTGGGCGTGCCGTCGCGGATGAACGTCGGACAGATCCTCGAGGTCCATCTGGGATGGGCCGCGAAGGGTCTCGGCCACCGCATCGCGGAGATGCTCCGGGCACAGGCCAATATTGCCGACGTGCGCAAGTTCCTGGGTTTGATCTACAACGGAACCGGCAAGGCGGAAGCGCTCGACGGGCTCGACGACCAGGAGATCGCGCAACTCGCGGCCAACCTGCAGGACGGCGTGCCATTTGCGACGCCCGTGTTCGACGGAGCGACGGAGGCCGAAATCAAGGACATGCTCGAGCTTGCCGGCCTGCCGCGGTCAGGACAGATCACGTTGCACGACGGCCGTAGCGGCGAAGCCTTCGACCGCCAGGTCACCGTCGGCTTCATGCATGTCCTGAAGCTGCATCACCTGGTCGACGACAAGATGCACGCGCGCTCGACGGGCCCGTACAGCCTGGTCACACAGCAACCGCTCGGCGGCAAGGCGCAATTCGGTGGCCAGCGCTTCGGCGAAATGGAAGTCTGGGCGCTCGAGGCCTACGGCGCGGCATATACGCTGCAGGAAATGCTCACGGTCAAGTCCGACGACGTCAACGGGCGGACCAAGGTCTACGAAAACATCGTCAAGGGCGAGCACAAGATCGAGGCCGGCATGCCGGAATCGTTCAACGTCCTGGTGAAGGAAATTCGTTCGCTGGCCATCGATATCGATTTGGAAAGGCACTGAGGTCGGGCGTCCGTAATCATTGACGCAAGACGCTCGACTCTCAACGCTCAACCAAGGAGCAGGTAATGAAAGCATTGCTGGATCTGTTCAAGCAAGTCACGCAGGAAGAGGAATTCGACGCGATCAAGACCGGCCTCGCATCGCCGGAGAAGATCCGTTCGTGGTCGTATGGCGAGGTGAAGAAGCCGGAAACGATCAACTATCGCACCTTCAAGCCCGAACGCGATGGTCTCTTCTGCGCGAAGATCTTCGGGCCGGTCAAGGACTACGAATGCCTGTGCGGCAAGTACAAGCGGCTCAAGCACCGTGGCGTGATCTGCGAGAAGTGCGGCGTCGAAGTGACGCTGGCGAAGGTTCGCCGCGAGCGCATGGGGCATATCGAGCTCGCGTCGCCGGTCGCGCACATCTGGTTCCTCAAGAGCCTGCCCTCACGCATGGGCATGGTCCTCGACATGACGCTGCGCGATATCGAGCGCGTGCTGTACTTCGAAGCCTACGTCGTGACCGATCCCGGCATGACGCCGCTGAACCGTGCCCAGCTCCTGACCGAAGACGACTACCTCGCGAAGGTCGAGCAGTACGGTGACGACTTCTCCGCCAGCATGGGTGCCGAAGGCATCCGCGAATTGCTGAAGGCGCTCGAGGTCAACGGTGAAATCGAAAAGCTGCGCAAGGAACTGGAAACGACGGGTTCCGACACGAAGATCAAGAAGATCGCCAAGCGGCTCAAGGTGCTCGAGGCGTTCCACAAGTCCGGCATCAAGCCCGAGTGGATGATCCTCGAAGTACTGCCGGTGCTGCCGCCGGAACTGCGGCCGCTGGTACCGCTGGATGGCGGCCGCTTCGCGACCTCCGACCTGAACGACCTGTATCGCCGCGTCATCAATCGCAACAACCGGTTGAAGCGCCTGCTCGAGCTCAAGGCTCCGGACATCATCGTCCGCAACGAAAAACGGATGCTGCAGGAAGCCGTCGATTCGCTGCTCGACAACGGCCGCCGCGGCAAGGCGATGACGGGCGCGAACAAGCGTCCGCTGAAGTCGCTCGCCGACATGATCAAGGGCAAGGGTGGCCGTTTCCGGCAGAACCTTCTCGGTAAACGCGTCGATTATTCCGGCCGCTCGGTGATCGTCGTGGGACCGCAACTGAAACTGCATCAGTGTGGGCTGCCGAAGCTGATGGCGCTGGAGCTGTTCAAGCCGTTCATCTTCAACAAGCTCGAAACCATGGGCTTGGCGACGACCATCAAGGCGGCGAAAAAGATGGTCGAAAGCCAGGAGCCGGTCGTCTGGGACATCCTGGAAGAAGTGATCCGCGAGCACCCGGTGATGCTGAACCGCGCGCCGACGCTGCACCGGCTCGGCATCCAGGCCTTCGAGCCGGTGCTGATCGAAGGCAAGGCGATCCAGCTGCATCCGCTGGTCTGCACGGCGTTCAACGCCGACTTCGACGGTGACCAGATGGCGGTGCACGTGCCGTTGTCGCTCGAAGCGCAGATGGAAGCGCGCACGCTGATGCTGGCGTCGAACAACGTGCTGCTCCCGTCCAACGGCGAGCCGTGCATCGTTCCGTCGCAGGACATCGTGCTCGGCCTGTACTACGCCACGCGCGAGCTCATCGGCGCCAAGGGCGAAGGCATGCTGTTCTCCGATATTGCGGAAGTCACGCGCGCCTACGAATCGCGGCAGGCCGATCTGCATGCGAAAGTGAGCGTGCGCATCCCCGAAACGATCGTGGGACCGAACGGGGAGCGTACCGAGAAGATCACGCGTTACGAGACCACGGTGGGACGTTCGCTGCTCTCCGAGATCCTCCCGCCGGGCCTGCCGTTCGATACGATCAACAAGCCGCTCAAGAAGAAGGAGATCTCGCGCATCATCAATGCGAGCTTCCGCCGCTGCGGCTTGCGCGAGACCGTCATCTTTGCCGACCGGTTGATGCAGGCGGGTTACAGCCTCGCCACGCGGGCCGGGATCTCGTTCGCGGCCGACGACATGCTGATTCCCGAGGAGAAGCATCGGATCATCGCCGAGTCCGAATCGCAAGTTAAGGAAATCGAGGCGCAGTACACCTCGGGCCTGGTCACGCAGGGCGAACGCTACAACAAGGTGGTCGACATCTGGGGTCGGGCGGGCGACGACATCGCCAAGGCGATGATGAGCCAGTTGGGCACGATGGACGTGAAGGATCGCGAAGGCAACATGGTGAAGCAGGAGTCGTTCAATTCCATCTACATGATGGCCGACTCCGGCGCCCGCGGTTCGGCGGCGCAGATCCGGCAGCTCGCCGGCATGCGCGGCCTGATGGCGAAGCCCGATGGCTCGATCATCGAGACGCCGATCACCGCGAACTTCCGCGAGGGCCTGAACGTCCTGCAGTACTTCATTTCCACGCACGGCGCGCGCAAGGGCCTGGCCGACACCGCGTTGAAGACGGCGAATTCGGGTTACCTGACCCGGCGGCTGGTCGACGTCACGCAGGATCTCGTGGTCACCGAAGACGATTGCGGCACCAGCAATGGCGTCGCGATGAAGGCCCTGGTCGAAGGCGGCGAGGTGATCGAACCGTTGCGTGAGCGCATTCTCGGCCGCTCGGTGGCGGCCGACGTCGTCAATCCGGAGACGCATGCAACCCTGTTCCACCCGGGCACGCTGCTTTCCGAGGACGAAGTGGAGCAGATCGAGGCGCTGGGCATCGACGAAGTCAAGGTGCGCACGCCGCTCACCTGTGACACGCGCTATGGCTTGTGCGCGACGTGCTACGGCCGCGATCTCGGTCGCGGGCACCTGGTCAATGTCGGCGAAGCGGTGGGCGTCATTGCCGCCCAGTCGATCGGCGAACCGGGAACGCAGTTGACGATGCGCACCTTCCACATCGGCGGCGCGGCATCGCGTACCGCAGCGGCTTCGCAGCTCGAAAGCAAGTCAGCGGGCGTTGTCCGGTTCTCGATGCAAATGCGCTATGTGACCAACGCCAAGGGCGAGATGATCGTCATCGCGCGCTCGGGCGAGGTCACGATTCACGATGACAACGGTCGGGAGCGCGAGCGCCACAAGGTGCCGTACGGCGCAACGATGCTCGTTAAGGATGGCGACTCGGTAAAGGCTGGCAAGGTGCTGGCCTCCTGGGATGCCACGTCGCGGCCGATCATTACCGAGTACGCAGGGCGCGTGAAGTTCGAAAACGTCGAGGAAGGCGTTACCGTTGCGAAGCAGGTCGACGACGTGACGGGGCTTTCGACGCTCGTCGTCATCGACCCGAAGCGTCGGTCAGGCATGGCGGCCAAGGGCGTGCGCCCGCAGGTGAAGCTGCTCAATGAACAGGGCGAGGAGGTCAAACTCGCCACGGGCGATCAGTCGGTCAACATCACGTTCCAGCTGGGGTCGATCATCACCGTCAAGGACGGCCAGGACGTTGCCGTCGGCGAAGTGCTGGCGCGGATCCCGCAGGAAACGTCGAAGACCCGCGACATCACGGGGGGCTTGCCACGGGTGGCGGAGCTGTTCGAAGCGCGCTCGCCGAAGGATGCCGGCTTGCTGGCGGAGGTGACCGGCACGGTCTCGTTCGGCAAGGATACGAAGGGCAAGCAGCGTCTGGTCATCACCGACCTCGACGGGCTCGCGCACGAATACCTGATTCCGAAGGACAAGCACGTCACGGCGCACGATGGCCAGGTAGTGAACAAGGGCGAATCGATCGTTGATGGCCCGGCCGATCCGCACGACATCCTCCGTCTGCTGGGTGTCGAGGCGCTGGCCCGTTACATCACCGATGAAGTGCAGGACGTCTACCGGCTGCAAGGCGTGAAGATCAACGACAAGCACATCGAAGTGATCGTGCGCCAGATGCTGCGGCGGGTTCAGGTGCAGGATGCGGGCGACACCCGCTTCATCGTGGGCGAGCAGGTCGAGCGCTCGGATCTGCTAGACGAAAACGACAAGGTGTTCGAACACGGCGGGATCAAGGGCGGGGCGGATGCCAAGCAGCCGGCGACTTACGAGCACATGCTGCTGGGCATCACCAAGGCATCGCTTTCGACGGATTCGTTCATCTCGGCGGCATCGTTCCAGGAAACCACCCGCGTGCTCACCGAAGCGGCGATCATGGGCAAGAAGGACGAGCTCCGCGGCCTCAAGGAGAATGTCATCGTCGGCCGGCTTATCCCTGCCGGCACCGGCCTTGCCTATCACAACGCCCGCAAGAAGCAGAAGGCGCTGGGTCCGGTGCTCGAGTTGCCGCCCGATGGCAGCGTAGCAGAAATCCCTGCAGCGGAGGTCAGCGCCAACGCAGCCTGAACATTGGCATGGAAGTCCGGCCGGGCGGCCCCTCGCGCGAGGGGCCGCCCGTGTTTTTGATGCCGGCAAGCGCGTTGACAGGGAAGCGCTAGTGCCTTAAAATTGATAGTCTTTTCGCCCGCCACCCGGCCGGCCGGTCTCACAACCAAACTGAGAGCCGAGTGCCGGGCACGTGGGGGCGTGCGTACCCGGTTGCAAGGTCGACCGAGGCGCGAGAAGAGTGGCCTTAGCAGCCGATGCTTGGGCCACTTTGATTTTCAAACGTAACTGACGTGCGTAATTGCGGTGTGCAGCGCGGTAGCACAATGCAGTAGCAGTTTCGCGAAACAATGACCACTCGCTCTGAACGCGAGTGGGCATACGAAACGGACAATCAGGATGCCAACGATCAATCAGCTGGTGCGCAAGGGCCGCGTTGCCCCTGTGTCGAAGAGCAAGGTGCCTGCGTTGAAGCGCAGCCCGCAAAAGCGCGGCGTGTGCACGCGCGTCTACACAACGACGCCCAAAAAGCCCAATTCCGCCCTGCGGAAAGTTGCCAAGGTACGCCTGACCAACGGCTTCGAAGTCATCAGCTACATCGGCGGTGAAGGGCACAATCTGCAGGAACACTCGGTCGTGCTGATTCGCGGCGGACGGGTGAAGGACCTTCCCGGCGTGCGCTACCACATGGTCCGCGGCTCGCTGGATACGGCGGGCGTCAAGGACCGCAAGCAAAGCCGTTCGAAATACGGGGCCAAGAAGCCCAAGGCCGCGTGATGTCTGTTGATTTTTTCGCGACGAATCCTCCGGCTTTGCCGGGGATTCGTCGGTAAACATAATCCGGCCGAAAGTAGGTTTTTACTTTCGGCCGAACGGAGTTGTCATGCCCCGACGCAGAGAAATACCAAAACGCGAAATTCTGCCCGATCCGAAGTACGCGAACAGCGACGTCGCCAAGTTCGTCAACGTGCTGATGAGTCAGGGCAAGAAGTCTGTTGCCGAGCGCATCGTGTACGGCGCGTTCGAATCCATCGCCAAGAAGGGCGGCAAGGATCCGCTGGAAGTGTTCACCCAGGCACTGTCGAACACCAAGCCGATGGTCGAGGTCAAGAGCCGTCGGGTCGGTGGCGCGAATTTTCAGGTTCCGGTCGAGGTTCGCCCGATCCGGCGCGTCGCGCTAGCCATGCGCTGGCTGCGCGAAGCGGCACGCAAGCGCGGCGAGAAGTCGATGGGGCAGCGGCTTGCGGCCGAGCTGCTCGAGGCTTCCGAAGGCCGCGGCGGCGCGGTGAAAAAACGCGAGGAAGTGCACCGTATGGCCGAAGCGAACAAGGCCTTCTCTCATTTCCGGTTCTAGACGAGACAGATCAACCAGCGGCGACGGACGAGCAACAGGATTTCCGCGACGCATATGTCAACAGCGGCAGACAGCGATAAAACGTGGCAAGAACGACTCCCATCGAGCGGTATCGGAACATCGGCATCAGTGCCCACATTGATGCCGGAAAGACCACGACTACCGAGCGCATCCTTTTTTACACGGGCGTTTCGCACAAGATAGGCGAAGTGCACGACGGCGCGACCGTCATGGACTGGATGGAGCAGGAGCGCGAGCGCGGCATCACGATCACGTCCGCCGCGACGACCTGCTTCTGGAAGGGGATGCAGAACAACCATCCCGAGCATCACATCAACATTATCGACACGCCGGGGCACGTCGACTTCACGATCGAAGTCGAGCGCTCGATGCGCGTGCTCGACGGCGCGTGCATGGTCTACGACGCCGTGGCAGGGGTGCAACCCCAGTCCGAGACCGTCTGGCGTCAGGCGAACAAGTACAAGGTTCCTCGACTGGCGTTCATCAACAAGATGGATCGCCAGGGCGCGGAGTTCTTCAAGTCCTACGACCACATCAAGACACGGCTGAAGGGCAACCCGGTCCCGATCCAGATTCCGATCGGCGCGGAAGAGAAATTCGAGGGCGTCGTCGATCTCGTGATCATGAAGGCGATCTACTGGGACGAGGCCACCCAGGGCATGAAATACGAGCTGCGCGACATTCCCGCGAATCTGCTCGACGAAGCCAAGAAATGGCGCGAGAAGATGGTCGAGGCCGCTGCGGAGGCCGACGACGAGCTGACGCACAAGTACCTCGAGGGCCACGACCTTTCGATCGAGGACATCAAGCGCGGCCTGCGCGTTCGCACCATCAAGAACGAAATCGTGCCGATGCTCTGCGGCAGTGCGTTCAAGAACAAGGGCGTGCAGGCGATGCTCGATGCCGTCATCGACTACATGCCATCGCCGGTCGACATCAAGCCCGTTGAAGGCGAGGACGAAAATGGCAAGCCCGCGTCGCGCAAGGCGTCCGACCAGGAGCCGTTTGCCGCGCTCGCGTTCAAGATCATGACCGATCCCTATGTCGGGCAGTTGACGTTCATCCGCGTGTATTCGGGTGTGCTCAATTCCGGTGACACGGTGTACAACGCCAACCGGCAGCGCAAGGAGCGCATCGGTCGGCTGCTGCAGATGCATGCCAATCAGCGCGAAGAAATCAAGGAGGTCCGTGCCGGCGACATCGCCGCGGCCGTCGGACTCAAGGAAGCATCCACCGGCGAGACGCTGTGCGACCCAGGCAAGGAAATCATGCTCGAGCGGATGGTGTTCCCTGAGCCCGTCATTTCGCAGGCGGTCGAGCCGAAGACCAAGGCTGACCAGGAAAAAATGGGCCTCGCGCTGAATCGCCTGGCGCAGGAAGACCCGTCATTTCGCGTGCATACCGACGAGGAATCCAGCCAGACGATCATCTCCGGGATGGGTGAACTGCACCTCGAGATCATCGTCGACCGGATGAAGCGTGAGTTCGGCGTCGAAGCCAACGTCGGCAAGCCGCAGGTGGCGTATCGCGAAGCGATCAAAAAGCCGGTGCAGGTCGAAGGCAAGTTCATCAAGCAGTCCGGTGGTCGCGGCCAGTACGGCCACGTGTGGCTGAAGATGGAACCGCAGGCAGCCGGCAAGGGCTTCGAGTTTGTCGATGCGATCAAGGGTGGAACTGTCCCGCGCGAATACATTCCGGCGGTGGAAAAGGGCCTGCGCGAGACGTTGCCGAACGGCGTGCTCGCCGGCTTCCCGGTCGTCGATGTGAAGGTGACGTTGTTCGACGGCTCCTACCACGACGTCGACTCGAACGAAAACGCATTCAAGATGGCAGCGTCGATGGCGTTCAAGGACGGCATGCGCCAGGCGACGCCGGTGCTGCTCGAACCGATGATGGCGGTCGAGGTCGAGACGCCGGAAGACTTCATGGGCAACGTCGTCGGCGACTTGTCCGGCCGTCGCGGAATGATCCAGGGCATGGAAGACGTGGTCGGCGTCAAGGTGATCAAGGCCGAAGTGCCGTTGTCGGAGATGTTCGGCTATTCGACGACGCTGCGCTCGTTGTCGCAAGGACGCGCCACCTACACCATGGAATTCAAGCACTACACCGAGGCGCCCAAGACAGTCGCCGAGGCCGTGATCAACAAGAAAAGCTGACGGACAAGAGTGAACCCCTACTTTTATCCGGTTTGTTTTCCCAGGAATCGCGGGCCTCAGTTGGCAAATGAGCCGTCGATTCCTGGCGGAAAAATTAACTAAAGAGCCGGAGCTCGATATGGCTAAAAGCAAATTTGAACGGACCAAGCCGCACGTGAACGTCGGGACGATCGGGCACGTCGATCACGGCAAGACGACGCTCACCGCGGCCTTGACGTTGGTGCTCAGCAAACAATTCGGCGGCGAAGCCAAAGCCTACGACCAGATCGACAATGCGCCGGAAGAAAAAGCGCGCGGGATCACGATCAACACCGCGCACGTCGAGTACGAGACGAAGAATCGGCACTACGCGCACGTCGACTGCCCGGGCCACGCCGACTACATCAAGAACATGATCACGGGCGCGGCGCAGATGGACGGCGCGATCCTCGTCGTGTCGGCGGCGGACGGCCCGATGCCGCAGACGCGCGAGCACATCCTGCTGGCGCGCCAGGTCGGCGTGCCCTACATCGTCGTTTTCTTGAACAAGGCCGACATGGTCGACGACAAGGAGCTGCTGGAGCTGGTCGAACTGGAAGTCCGCGAGCTGCTGTCGAAGTATGAATTCCCCGGCGACAAGATTCCCATCGTCATCGGCAGCGCAAAGCTCGCCCTCGAAGGCGACAAATCGGAACTGGGCGAGCCCTGCATCAACAGGCTTGCCGAAGCTCTGGATTCCTACATTCCTCAGCCGAAACGTGCCATTGACGGTCCGTTCCTGATGCCGGTGGAAGACGTGTTTTCGATCTCCGGGCGGGGCACGGTGGTGACGGGGCGGGTGGAGCGGGGTGTGGTGAAGGTGGGCGAGGACCTGGAGATCGTAGGGCTCAAGCCGACGCTGAAGACGGTATGCACGGGGGTGGAGATGTTCCGCAAGCTGCTCGATCAGGGGCAGGCGGGGGACAACGTCGGGGTTCTGCTGCGGGGCACCAAGCGGGAAGAAGTGGAGCGGGGGCAGGTGCTGGCGAAGCCGGGCAGCATCCCGCCGCACACCAAGTTCACGTGCGAGGTGTACGTATTGAGCAAGGAAGAAGGCGGTCGGCACACGCCGTTCTTCAATGGTTATCGGCCGCAGTTTTATTTCCGGACGACGGACGTGACGGGGTCGGTGGAGCTGCCGGCGGGAACGGAGATGGTGATGCCGGGTGACAACATCCAGATGACGGTGACGCTGATTGCGCCGATCGCGATGGAAGAAGGTCTGCGCTTCGCGATTCGCGAAGGCGGGCGCACCGTCGGCGCCGGTGTCGTTGCAAAGGTGATTGAATAGTTGCTGTTTCCGCGCCGAAGTCTTAGGGCCTCAGTTGCCAACTGAGCCGGACTTCGGCGGAAGATAAACCGGCCGAAAGTAGGTTTCCACTTTCGGACGAAAGGCTTATATGCAAAACCAGAAGATCCGCATCCGTCTGAAGGCGTTCGATTACAAGCTGATCGATCAATCGGCGCAGGAAATCGTCGAAACGGCGAAGCGTTCGGGCGCGGTGGTGAAGGGGCCGGTGCCGCTGCCGACCAAGATCGAACGCTTCGACATCCTGCGCTCGCCGCACGTGAACAAGACGTCTCGCGATCAGCTCGAGATCCGCACGCACTTGCGGCTGATGGACATCATCGACCCGACCGACAAGACCGTCGATCAATTGATGAAGCTCGACCTGCCCGCGGGTGTCGATGTGGAGATCAAGCTCCAGTAGAGCTGCGCGCTTTGAAAGTGGTTTTTTGCGCCGCCGGTCAATCGTAATCGGCGGAATGAAAGGACAAAAGATGAAACAAACGATAGGAATGGTCGGCCGCAAAGTCGGCATGACCCGCATCTTCACCGATGACGGCACCGCCGTTCCGGTGACGGTGCTCGACGTCGCGAACAACCGCGTCACGCAGATCAAGACGCCGGAAAACGACGGCTACGCCGCGGTGCAGGTGACATACGGCAAACGTCGCGCCAGTCGCATCAACAAGGCTGCGGCGGGACACCTTGCGAAGGCGGGCGTCGAAGCCGGGGAGCTGCTGAAGGAGTTCCCGGTCGAGGTCGACGCGCTGGCCACGTTCAAGGTGGGCGAGCCGGTCAGTGTCGAAACGTTCGCGGTCGGGCAACTCGTTGACGTACAGGGCACGACCAAAGGCCGCGGTTTTTCCGGCGTCATCCAGCGCCACAATTTCAGTTCGAATCGCGCGTCGCACGGCAACTCGCGTTCGCACAACTCGCCCGGCTCGATCGGCATGGCACAGGATCCCGGCCGCGTATTTCCAGGCAAGCGCATGGCGGGCCAGTATGGCAACGTCACGCGCACGGTGCAGACGCTCAAGGTCGTGCGCGTCGATGCTGCGCGTGGCCTGCTGCTGGTGAAGGGTGCGGTGCCCGGCGCCGATGGCGGTCATATCGTCGTGCAGGTGTCGGTCAAGACCCCCGCCAAGAAGGGAGCCTGAACATGGACTTGAGATTGATCAACGAAAGCGGCAGCCCCGCGGCCACGCTGACGGCACCCGACACAGTGTTCGGCCGCGAATACAACGAAGCGCTTATTCACCAGGTCGTCATTGCGTACCAGGCGAACGCGCGCAGCGGCAATCGTGCCCAGAAAGGCCGTGCGGACATCAACAAATCGCACAAAAAGCCGTGGGCGCAGAAAGGCACGGGCCGCGCCCGCGCCGGCCAGGCCAACAGTCCTCTGTGGCGTGGCGGCGGCAAGATCTTCCCGAGTTCCCCCGACGAGAATTTCTCGCACAAGGTGAATCGCAAGATGTTTCGTGCGGGCATCGCGTCGATCCTGTCGCAGCTGGTTCGCGAAGGACGGCTGTCGGTGGTCGAAGCGCTTGCGGTCGATGCGCCGAAGACCAAGCTTTTTGCCGGCAAGATCAAAGCGCTGGGTCTCGTCGGCACGGTGCTAATCGTCACGGACAAGCTCGATGACAACGTGTACATGTCGTCGCGCAACCTGCCCAACGTGCTCGTGCTCGAAGCGATGGAAGTGGATCCGGTCAGCCTCGTGCGCTTCGAGAACGTGGTGCTTACCAAGGGTGCCGTCACGCAGCTCGAGGAGATTCTGGGATGAGCGCGCAGAAAACCACTCAAGCGACCCAATTCAATCCGGAACGCCTGATGACGCTGCTGCTTGCGCCGATCGTGTCCGAAAAGGCCACGTCCATCGCCGACAAGCACAACCAGGTCATTTTCCGGGTCCGTCCCGACGCGACCAAGGGCGAGGTCAAGGCGGCCGTCGAGTTGATGTGGAAGGACAAGAAGGTCGAAGTCGAAAGCGTCCAGATCGTCAACGTGCACGGCAAGGTGAAGCGCTTCGGTGCGTTCAAGGGTCGTCGCCGCAACTGGAAGAAGGCATACGTCAGCCTCAAGCCGGGGCAGGAACTCAATTTCGCCACGGAGGCCTAAGATGGCACTCGTCAAAGTCAAGCCGACTTCACCCGGCCGCCGCGGGCTGGTCAAGGTCGTCAACGCCAGCCTGCACAAGGGCTCGCCGATCGACGCGCTCACCGAATCCAAGAAGCGCGGCTCGGGTCGCAACAACAACGGCCACATCACGATGCGGCACAAGGGCGGTGGCCACAAGCAGCACTACCGCGTCGTGGATTTTCGCCGCACCAAGGATGGCATTCCGGCAAAGGTCGAGCGACTCGAATACGACCCGAACCGCAGCGCCAATCTCGCGCTCCTGCTCTACACCGATGGCGAGCGCCGCTACATCGTGGCGCCGAGAGGCGTCGAGGCCGGCGCGCAGCTGATGAGCGGCGCCGATGCACCGATCAAGGCGGGCAACTGCCTGCCACTGCGCAACATCCCGGTCGGTACGACGATTCATTGCGTCGAGATGCTGCCAGGAAAGGGTGCGCAGATCGCGCGCTCGGCAGGCGCATCCGTCCAGTTGCTGGCGCGCGAGGGTGCGTACGCCCAATTGCGCATGCACTCGGGTGAAATTCGCAAGGTGCACGTCGATTGCCGGGCCACGATCGGCACGGTGGGCAACGAGGAGCACAGCCTGCGTTCGATCGGGAAGGCGGGCGCCAATCGCTGGCGCGGCATCCGGCCGACGGTCCGCGGCATCGCCATGAATCCAGTCGACCACCCGATGGGCGGCCGCACCAACGGCGGCGGCGGCAGGCACCATCCCATGTCGCCGTGGGGCACGCCGAGCAAGGGCTATCACACGCGGCGCAACAAGCGCACCGACGGCATGATTGTGCGCCGACGTCACGCAGCGAAGAAGGGTTAACACCATGGCACGTTCGATCAAGAAGGGCCCGTTCGTCGATCATCACCTGCAGTCGAAGGTCGAGGCGGCGCGCGCGACCTCCGACAAGCGCCCGATCAAGACGTGGTCCCGGCGCTCGACCATTACACCGGACTTTGTCGGGTTGACGATCGCCGTTCACAACGGCAAGCAGCACATCCCGGTATACGTCTCCGAGAACATGGTGGGTCACAAGCTTGGCGAATTTGCCCTGACCCGCACGTTCAAGGCGCATTCGGCCGACAAGAAGGTCGCGGCGCCGACAACCGGGCCAAGGAAGTAAGGAGCTTCACATGGAAACCTCTGCCATCCTGCGCGGTGTTCGGCTTTCGGCCCAGAAGGGCCGGCTCGTGGCCGACCAGATTCGTGGCCTCGCCGTCGACAAGGCGCTCAACGTGCTGACTTTCAGCCCCAAGAAGGGCGCGAAGATCATCAAGGGCGTGCTCGAATCGGCGATCGCAAACGCCGAGCACAACGAAGGTGCCGACGTCGACGAATTGAAGGTCAAGACGATCTATGTCGACAAAGCGACCAACTTGCGCGGCTTTTCGGCTCGCGCCAAGGGTCGTGGCAACGTCATTCTCAAGCAGACCTGCCACATCCACGTCACCGTCGGCGACGGCAAGAAATAAGGACAGCCATGGGCCAGAAGATACATCCGACCGGATTCCGCCTCTCCGTCAACCGCAACTGGACGTCGAAGTGGTACGCGAACAGCAAACATTTCGCCCCTACCCTCAACGAGGACATCAAGGTCCGCGAGTACCTGAAAAAGAAGCTCGCACACGCATCGGTCGGCAAGATCACCATCGAACGCCCTGCAAAGAATGCGCGCATAACTATCCACAGCGCTCGCCCCGGCGTGGTCATCGGCAAGAAGGGCGAGGACATTGAAACGCTGCGCGCGAGCCTGCGCAAGATGATGGGTACCGAAGTCGGGCTCAACATCGAGGAGATCAGGAAGCCCGAGATCGACGCGCAACTCGTTGCCGATTCGATCGCGCAGCAGCTCGAAAAGCGGATCATGTTTCGCCGCGCCATGAAGCGGGCCATGCAAAACGCGATGCGCCTCGGCGCGCAGGGCATCAAGATCATGAGTTCCGGACGGCTGAATGGCATCGAGATCGCGCGCACCGAGTGGTACCGCGAGGGTCGGGTGCCACTCCATACGCTGCGCGCCGACATCGACTATGGATTTGCCCAGGCCAAGACAACCTACGGTGTCATCGGCATCAAGGTCTGGGTATTCAAAGGCGAAGTCATGCCGCATAACGCGGAACCGCAGGCGGCACCCGCACCGGAGCCCGAGGCACCGAAGCGCGCGCGCAAACCCGCAGGAGTGAAGCATGCTGCAACCAGCTAGAAGGAAATATCGCAAGGAGCAGAAGGGCCGGAACAAGGGCGTCGCCACCGTGGGCGCCAAGGTCAGCTTCGGCGAATACGGGCTCAAGGCGGTCGGCCGCGGTCGTCTCACTGCCCGCCAGATCGAGGCCGCGCGGCGGGCCATGACGCGTCATATCAAGCGCGGGGGCCGGATCTGGATCCGCATTTTCCCGGACAAGCCGGTATCGCAGAAGCCGGCCGAGGTTCGCATGGGCAACGGCAAGGGCAATCCGGAGTACTACGTCGCCGAGATCCAGCCGGGCAAGGTGCTCTACGAGATGGACGGTGTGACCGAGGTGCTGGCGCGCGAGGCGTTCGCGTTAGCCGCAGCCAAACTCCCGATCAGGACGACGTTCGTGCATCGGCTCATAGGCTGAAGGATCAAATGATGAAAACCTCCGAACGCAGGAAAGATCTGAATGAAAAATCGCCGGAGCAGCTCAAGACCGAGCTGCAGGCCTTGTTGAAAGAGCAGTTTGGCTTGCGCATGCAAAAGGCAACGCAGCAGCTCGGCAACAATTCCAAGATCCCGGCGGTTCGGCGCGACATCGCCCGAGTCAAGACACTGCTGAATCAGAAGGCGAGACAGGCATGAACGAACAGACACAAACGGTGGAAGGCGCCGCGGCTCCAGTCAAGGGCAGCCTGATCCAGACGCAGATCGGCCGTGTGACCAGCGACAAGATGGACAAGACCGTGACGGTTCTGGTCGAGCACAGGGTCAAGCATCCCCTGTACGGCAAGTTCGTGACGCGCTCGAGGAAGTATCACGCGCACGACGAAAAGAACGAGTACAAGGAAGGCGACCTGGTCGAGATCGAAGCGTGCCGGAAGCTGGCCAAGACCAAGGCCTGGCGCGTCAAACGACTGATCGAAAAAGCCAAGGGTCTCTGATCCAAGGCGTTGATTTGACGTTGGGACTTGCCAGAGAGCAAAAAACCTGCCATACTTTTTTGCTTCGCTCGCCGCCGGCGCCCATCGAACCGGGCGCGAAGTGAGTGAAGACCAACGGTGACGTTCCCGGACCGCGATCCAGGGCCACTGGGTAATTCGAGGTAACTCGAGGTAATTGAGCGGCGGCGGGTTTCTCCCGAACGGGGTCCAAAACTGACCGCCGCGTGCGCCATGGTTGCAGCGGGTCAAGTTGGAGATTGTTGCAATGATTCAGATGCAAACGGTACTCGAGGTCGCCGATAACACCGGTGCCCGCAAGGTGATGTGCATAAAGGTGCTGGGCGGCTCCAAGCGTCGCTATGCGCACATCGGCGACGTGATCAAGGTGAGCGTCAAGGACGCTGCACCGCGTGGTCGCGTCAAGAAGGGCGAGATCTACAACGCCGTCGTGGTTCGCACGCGTCACGGTGTGCGTCGTGGCGACGGTGCCAAGGTCAAGTTCGATACCAACGCCGCGGTATTGCTCAATCCCAAGCTCGAACCCATCGGCACCCGCATTTTCGGGCCGGTGACGCGCGAGCTTCGCAACGAGCGTTTCATGAAGATCGTATCGCTCGCGCCGGAGGTGCTCTGACCATGCGCAAGATCAAAAAAGGCGACAACGTCGTCGTGATCGCCGGTCGCGACAAGGGCAAGCGTGGCGAGGTCAAGTCCACGGTGGGTCCCACGCACGTGCTCGTCGCGGGCGTCAATCAGGTCAAGAAGCATACGCGTCCCAATCCCATGCAGAACCAGCCGGGCGGGATCATCACCAAGGAAATGCCGATCGACGTGTCGAATGTCGCGATCTGGAATCCCGTGACGCAGAAGGCGGATCGCATCGGCTTTCGCACGCTCAACGACGGCCGCAAGGTGCGGTTCTACAAGTCCAACGGCGAAGTAATTGGAGTCTGACGATGGCGCGCCTCAAGGAAATCTATCGGAAGGAAGTGGTTCCGGCGCTGACCAAGCAGTTCGGCTACAAGTCGAGCATGCAGGTGCCGCGGATCAAGAAGATCGTGCTCAACATGGGCGTCGGTGAAGCCATTGCCGACAAGAAAATTCTCGACAACGCCGTCGGTGACATGACCAAGCTTGCCGGCCAGAAGCCGGTGATCACCAAGGCGAAGAAGTCGATCGCGATCTGGAAAATCCGCACCGGCTATCCCATCGGCTGCATGGTCACGCTGCGCCAGGATCGAATGTACGAATTCCTCGATCGCCTGGTGTCGATTGCGCTGCCGCGCGTGCGCGACTTTCGCGGCGTGTCGGCGCGTTCGTTCGACGGGCGCGGCAATTTCAGCATGGGCGTCAAGGAACAGATCATTTTTCCGGAGATCGAGTACGACAAGATCGACACGCTCCGGGGTATGAATATCACGATCGCGACGACGGCCAAGACGGATGCCGAGGCAAGAGCATTGCTCGCCGCGTTCAAATTTCCGTTCAAGAACTAAACTGCGACCGAACCGAGACTGAGGACGACATGGCCAAGACGGCTGTCATCAACCGCGACTTGAAACGTCGCAAGATCGTGAAGAAGTTCGCGAAGAAACGCGCCGAACTCCGGGCGGTCATGGATAACGCGAAGATCTCCGACGAGGACCGCTTCGCGGCGCGACAAAAGCTGCAGCAGCTGCCGCGGGACTCCTGCCCGACGAGGCTGCGTAACCGGTGCAGGCTGACCGGGCGTCCGCGGGGTGTGTTCCGCAAGTTCGGCCTGGGCCGCAACAAGCTGCGCGAGATCGCGATGCAGGGGGAAATCCCCGGCGTGGTCAAGGCCAGCTGGTAGCCCTGTGCAGGTGAGGTGACAAGATGAGCATGAGTGATCCGATTGCCGACATGCTGACGCGCATCCGCAATGCGCAGCTTGCGGAAAAGGCAACCGTTCAGATGCCTACGTCCAAGGTCAAGGTGGCCATTGCCAAGGTGCTGAAGGACGAAGGTTACATCGATGGCTTCGCCGTGGTCGGCGAAGGCGTCAAGCCGATGCTGGAAATCGCGCTCAAGTACTACGCAGGCCGTCCGGTGATCGAGAAAATCGAACGGGTCTCCAAGCCCGGGCTGCGGATCTACAAGAGCAAGGACGACATCCCGCGCGTCATGAACGGGCTGGGTATCGCCATCGTGTCGACGTCCCACGGTGTCATGACCGATCGCAAGGCGCGGGCTACCGGTATCGGTGGCGAAGTGCTGTGCATCGTCGCCTGACGGGAGCCCGGCATGTCCCGCATAGGCAATCACCCGGTCAAGGTTCCACCCAAGGTCGATGTGACCATCGGCGCCGGCGAGATTTCGGTCAAGGGCCCGTTGGGTACGCTTTCCCGCCGCTTCGGCGAGACAGTGAGCGTCGAAAAGTCCGGCGACACGCTTGTCTTCAAGGCGCTGAACGCGGAAGCGGCGGCGCTGCACGGCACGCTGCGCGCGCTGGTCGCGGGGATGGTCAAGGGCGTGACCGACGGCTACGAGAAAAAGCTGACGCTCGTCGGTGTCGGCTATCGGGCGCAGGCCGCGGGCGACAAGGTCAACCTGTCGCTCGGGTTCTCGCATCCGGTGGTCCATAAGATGCCCAAGGGCGTCAAAGCGGAAACGCCCGTACAGACGGAGATCGTGATCAAGGGCATCGACAAGCAGCAGGTGGGGCAGGTCGCCGCGGAAATCCGCGCCTACCGGCCGCCGGAGCCGTACAAGGGCAAGGGCGTGCGCTATTCCGATGAGCGCGTCACGCTCAAGGAAACAAAGAAAAAGTAAGGGGCACATGGTCATGAACAAAAAGGAAGCTCGCACGCGCCGTGCCCGCAAGACGCGCATCCGCATCGCCGAGCAGCGCGCGAACCGGCTGGTCGTAAGCCGGTCGAACTCGCACATCTATGCGCAGATCATCGCGCCGGCCGGGGACAAGGTGCTCGCGAGTGCGTCGACCGTCGAAGTCGACGTCAGGAAAGATCTCAAGAATGGCAGCAACAAGTCGGCCGCCGCTGCGATCGGCAAGCGCATCGCGGACAAGGCAAAGGCGCTCGGGATCGAAGCCGTCGCTTTCGACCGTTCGGGGTACAAGTACCACGGCCGCGTGAAGGCGCTGGCCGATGCTGCCCGTGAGGGCGGCTTGAAGTTCTAGGGCGAGAGACGCATATGGCAAAGCCAATGGGCAGGCAGGGGCAGAACCGTCAGCAGCAGGATGATCGCGGCGACGGCATGCGCGAGAAGATGATCAGCATCAACCGCGTCACCAAGGTCGTGAAGGGCGGGCGCATTCTCGCCTTTGCAGCGCTCACGGTGGTGGGCGACGGCGATGGCCGGGTCGGCATGGGCAAGGGTAAGGCGAAGGAAGTGCCGGTCGCGGTGCAGAAAGCGATGGAAGAGGCCCGCCGCCGCATGGTCAAGGTGCGGCTCAAGAGCGGTACGCTTCATCACGCGGTCATCGGACGGCACGGCGCGACCAAGGTTTTCATGCAACCCGCGTCCGAAGGTACCGGCATCATCGCGGGGGGCCCGATGCGTGCGGTGTTCGAAGTCGTCGGCGTCACCAACATCCTGGCCAAGTGCCATGGGTCGACCAATCCGTACAACATCGTGCGCGCGACGCTCGACGCGCTCGAAAAGTCGAGCGCTCCAGCCGACATCGCGGCGAAGCGCGGGTTGACGGTAGAACAGCTGACAGGGGCCTGATCATGACCGGCGCGAAAAAACTACGAGTGACGCTGGTCCGGGGACTGATGGGCAAGACGCCGGCACATCGCGGCACGGTGCGCGGGCTTGGTCTCAAGTGGCGCAACCATACCGTCGAGCTGGCGGATACCCCGGAAGTGCGCGGCATGATCGGCAAGATTTCGTACATGGTCAAGGTCACCGAGGCGAACGGCTGAGGACGATAGCGATGCGAATGAACACCATCAAGCCCGCCGAGGGCAGCAAAAAGGCGCGACGGCGCGTCGGCCGCGGCATCGGCTCGGGGCTGGGCAAGACTGCCGGCCGCGGACACAAGGGTCAGAAGTCCCGCTCGGGCGGTTTCCACAAGGTTGGCTTCGAAGGCGGCCAGATGCCGCTGCAGCGTCGCTTGCCCAAGCGCGGCTTTATCTCGCCGTCTCGCGGCGACAGCGCAGAGGTGCGACTGTCGGATCTGGCCAAGCTCCCGGTCGCAGAGATCGACCTGCTCGCGCTCAAGGCCGCCGGCGTCGTACCCGCGGCAACGAAGACGGTGAAAGTGATCAAGTCGGGCAAGCTCGAGAAGGCAGTGAAGCTGTCGGGGGTGCTCGCAACCAAGGGCGCGCGCGCAGCGATCGAAGCTGCGGGCGGAAGCGTCGCCTAGGCCACAGACAAGAGACGAATGTTGGCAGCTATTAATCCGGCACAGAAGAGCGGCAACAAGTACGCGGACCTGAAAAAGCGTCTGCTGTTTCTGCTCGGCGCGCTCGTTGTCTACCGGATCGGGACGCATATCCCCGTCCCGGGGATCAACTCGTCGGTGCTCGACGAGTTGTTCCGGCAGCAGCAGGGCGGGATTCTCGGCCTGTTCAACGTGTTCTCCGGAGGCGCGCTGTCGCGCTTCTCGATATTTGCGCTGGGCATCATGCCGTACATCTCGGCGTCGATCATCATGCAGTTGTGCACGGTGGTCGTGCCGACGCTCGAGGCGCTGAAGAAGGAAGGCGAGTCCGGACGCCGCAAGATCACGCAGTACACGCGCTATGCGACGCTGGGTTTGGCCTTTTTCCAGGGGCTCGGCATCTCGATCGCGCTTGAACAGCAGGCGGGGCTGGTCGTCGATCCGGGCCTGGCGTTCCGCTTCGTTTCCGCAATAACGTTGGTGACCGGAACGATGTTCCTGATGTGGCTGGGTGAGCAGATCACCGAACGCGGCCTCGGCAACGGCATCTCGCTGATCATTTTCGCCGGCATTGCGGCCGGTCTTCCTCGTGCGATCGGGCAGACGCTCGAGCAGGTGAGCACCGGAGCGTACTCCGTTCTGCTCGTCATCGGCATCGCGGTGCTGGTTGTCGCCGTGACCGCGTTCGTCGTTTTCGTCGAGCGTGCGATGCGCAAGATCCAGGTGAACTACGCCAAGCGTCAGGTCGGCAACAAGGTGTACGCGGGCCAGCAGTCGTTCCTGCCATTGAAGCTCAACATGGCCGGCGTCATCCCGCCGATTTTCGCCTCGTCGATCATCCTGTTCCCGGCCACTTTGGCGCAGTGGTTCGGTTCGGGCGAAAACACGATCTGGCTGCGCGACCTCGCGGCAGCGCTCGGGCCGGGACAGCCGGTGCACGAAATCCTGTATGCGTCGGCGATCATCTTCTTCTGTTTTTTCTATACGGCGCTGCAGTACAACCCGAAGGAAACGGCCGAGAATCTCAAGAAGAGTGGCGCGTTCATCCCGGGTTATCGTCCTGGCGACCAGACTGCCCGCTACATCGAGAAGATCACGCTGCGGCTGACTCTTCTCGGCTCGATTTATCTGGTGGTGGTGTGCTTCATCCCGAATTTCCTGATCGCGTGGAAGAACGTTCCCTTCTACTTCGGCGGTACCTCGCTGCTGATCATCGTGGTGGTGACGATGGACTTCATGACCCAGGTGCAGGCGTACATGATGTCGCAGCAGTACGAGAGCCTGCTCAAGAAGGCCAACTTCAAGGGTGGGTTGCCCACGCGCTGATGTCGAAGGAAGAAACGATACAGATGCAGGGAGAAATCCTGGAGACGCTGCCGAATGCGACGTTCCGGGTAAAGCTGGAGAACGGCCACGTGGTTCTGGGCCATATCTCCGGAAAGATGCGGATGCATTACATAAAGATTCTGCCCGGCGACAAGGTGACAGTGGACCTCACGCCGTACGATTTGTCCCGGGCGCGAATCATCTTCCGCGCGAAGTAGGACGACCGGGCGGCACGCGAAAGGAATTGCGATGAAAGTAATGGCTTCGGTGAAGAAGATATGCCGCAACTGCAAGATCATCCGGCGCAATGGCGTCGTGCGCGTGATTTGTACGGATCCGCGGCACAAGCAGCGTCAAGGATGACGCGGCAGCGGCAAGGGCTAACAACAGTTCCGTGCAGCCTCGATAACAGGGTAAAGCTATGGCACGCATTGCGGGTGTAAACATTCCGAATCACCAGCACGCCGAGATCGCGCTGACGGCGATCTACGGCATCGGTCGTCCGCGTGCGCGGGCGATCTGCGAAGCGGCAGGCGTCGCTGCGTCGGCCAAGGTCAAGGACCTGACCGACGCGCAGATGGACAAGCTGCGCGAGCTGGTGGGCCGGCATACCGTCGAAGGCGATCTGCGCCGCGAGGTGACGATGAGCATCAAGCGGCTGATGGACCTTGGCTGCTATCGCGGCGTCCGGCATCGCAAGGGCTTGCCCGTGCGCGGTCAGCGCACGCGCACCAACGCGCGCACCCGCAAGGGTCCGCGCAAGGCGCGCCAGGCGTCCCCGTCGAAGCCGGCGCCCAAGGCCAAGTAGTCATACGCGAAAAGGGATTGAGGACATAACGAATGGCACAGGCACCGACCAAGACGACCGGCACGCGGACCCGCAAGAAGATCAAGAAGAGCGTGTCCGAAGGGATCGCTCACATCCACGCGTCGTTCAACAACACGATCATCACGATCACGGACCGGCAAGGCAACGCCCTGTCGTGGGCGACTTCGGGTGGCGCCGGCTTCAAGGGCTCGCGCAAGTCGACGCCGTTCGCGGCGCAGGTGGCCGCGGAAGCGGCGGGTAAGGCAGCGCAGGAATGCGGCGTCAAGAACCTCGAAGTACGCATCAAGGGCCCGGGCCCAGGTCGCGAATCGGCAGTCCGCGCGTTGAACGCGCTCGGACTCAAGATCACCAGCATTTCGGATGTCACGCCCGTGCCGCACAACGGCTGTCGTCCGCCGAAGCGTCGTCGCATATAGGCGGACAAAAGTGCAAACCTACTTTTGTCCGGATTGGCAACCTGAAAACCGCGGGCGGAGCCCGACGGTTTTCAGCGGAAAGGCAGGAAACTGATGGCTCGATACATCGGACCCAAATGTAAGCTGGCGCGACGGGAAGGCACCGACCTTTTCCTGAAAAGCGCGCGTCGATCACTCGACTCCAAGTGCAAGCTGGATTCAAAACCCGGCCAGCATGGTGTCAGATCCGGCATGCGTCAGTCGGACTATGGCAAGCAGCTGCGCGAAAAGCAGAAGCTTCGTCGCACGTACGGCATTCTCGAGCGGCAGTTCCGCCGGTACTTTTCGATGGCAGCACACGGGAAGGGCTCGACGGGCGAAAACCTCTTGCGCCTGCTCGAGTCGCGTCTCGACAACGTCGTGTACCGCATGGGCTTTGGCTCGACGCGCGCGGAAGCGCGGCAGCTGGTGTCGCATCGTGCCGTGACGGTCAACGGCAAAATCGTCAATGTCGCGTCGGCACTGGTCAAGACCGGGGACATCATCGCGGTCAAGGACGGCGCCAAGACGCAATTGCGCATCGTCGATGCGCTTCAGCTCGCCGAGAAAATCGGCTTCCCGTCGTGGGTCGAAGTCGACGTGAAGAAGATGGCGGGGACATTCAAGGGAGCGCCCGATCGCTCCGAGTTCGGCCAGGATATCAACGAAAGCCTGGTCGTCGAGCTTTATTCGAAGTAGGCGGAGAGCCGACTGCCACGATCCGGGTCTGTATCCGTCAGAGTTTCGCCTTGAGGAATTAGCATGCAGAGCAATGCTTTCTTGAAACCGCGCATTATCGATGTCCAGAGTACGTCGCCCTTCCATGCCAAAGTGGTGATGGAGCCGTTCGAGCGTGGCTATGGTCATACATTGGGCAACGCCCTTCGTCGCGTGCTGCTGTCGTCCATGCCAGGCTATGCACCGACCGAGGTCAAGATCACCGGTGTGCTGCACGAGTATTCGGCGCTGGACGGGGTCCAGGAAGACGTTGTCGACGTCCTGCTGAATCTCAAGGGTGTTGTGCTGAAACTGCACAACCGCGATCACGTCACGCTGAAGCTCGCCAAGAACGGCGAGGGCCCCGTGACCGCCGCCGATATCGAAGCGCATCAGGATGTCGAGATCATCAATCCCGATCACGTAATCTCGCACCTGACGGCGGGCGGCAAGATCGAGATGGAAATCAAGGTCGAGAAGGGTCGTGGCTACCAGCCGGCGACGGTGCGCATCAAACCCGAAGGCGGGCGCAGTATCGGCAACATCCTGCTCGATGCGTCGTTCTCGCCGGTCCGCCGCGTCAGCTATTCGGTCGAGAGCGCGCGCGTCGAGCAGCGCACTGACCTCGACAAGTTGGTGATGGACATCGAGACCAACGGTGTCATCGAGCCCGAGCAGGCCATCCGCTACGCCGCGTCGATCCTGGTCGAGCAGCTCGGTGTCTTTGCCGATCTCAAGGGCACGGAAGCGCCGGCCGAGCAGCGTTCGATGCCGCAGGTTGATCCGATCCTGCTGCGCCCGGTCGACGACCTCGAGCTCACCGTCCGCTCTGCGAATTGCCTCAAGGCGGAGAACATCTATTACATCGGCGACCTGATCCAGCGCACCGAGACCGAGCTTTTGAAGACGCCGAACCTGGGCCGCAAGTCGCTCAACGAGATCAAGGAAGTCCTGGCGTCGCGTGGCTTGTCGCTGGGAATGAAGCTGGAAAACTGGCCTCCGGCGAATCTCGACCGGCCGTAGTCCGAAAACTCAAGGAGCGTAGCGAGGAGGCAGATCAGCCCCGCAGGCTCCAATAGGAAACGATCATGCGTCACCGCCACGGACTCAGAAAACTAAACCGCACGAGCAGCCATCGGCTGGCGATGCTGCGCAACATGACCAACTCGCTGCTCAAGCACGAGCTCATCAAGACGACTCTGCCGAAGGCGAAGGAGTTGCGCCGCGTTGCCGAGCCGCTGATTACGCTCAGCAAGAAACCGACATTGGCAAACCGGCGGCTGGCATTCGATCGCCTGCGCGACAAGGACGTCGTGTACAAGCTCTTCAACGAACTGGGGCCGCGCTACGCCAAGCGGCCGGGCGGGTATCTGCGCATCCTCAAGTTCGGATTTCGCCAAGGTGACAACGCGCCCATGGCGCTGGTGGAGCTGGTGGATCGACCCGAACCCGCCGCCGCGACCAAGGAAGAAGCCAAAGCCGCTGCGTAGTCGAAGCGAGCGGGTACGAATTCAGAAGCCGGGCCGCGTGCCCGGCTTTTTTTGGCTCGGCCGTATACGCTCGCGTAACATGGTGCGATGACAGGCCCTGGCCCGCTGAGGATTCAGTGGAACGCTTCTATACTGCGCTGAACCGATTCGACGCATATCTCCTGCTGCACCGCCTGCAGCAAGCGGGCATCACCGCCCACGTCTTCAACGAGCATGCTTCGAGCATTGTCGGCGACGTGCCGCCCGACGTGGCGCAGCCTCAGGTTTGGCTGGAGCATGCGCGGGACCGTCCGCGCGCGGAAGCAGCCGTCGCCGCGCTTGCCGCGGAGCGAGCACAGACCGGCAGCGTCTTTTGCCGCGCCTGCAACGAGGAGAATCCCGCAAACTTCGAATTGTGCTGGAGCTGCGGTAAGAATCTCTAGGAGGATGATTTCCTGTTCATCGGCCACGTTTCGTTCGCGTGCCTGAGCAGACCTGGGTCGGTGCGACACGCGCTCACGAATTCACGCACCACCGGCATGCGCCATGCAGCACGATACGCATCCCACGCCTGCGTAATCGTTTCGTTCCGCAGGTCGGACGGCGCGAACGGGAGCGCATTCAGAAGTTTGACCTTGCCGTTGGGGACGACCAATAGCATTGCTTGCGGACTGTCCAGCCTCCGCTCCATCTCCGTGATGATGTCCCACGGGTAGATCGACAGCGCGATGGGCGCGTTATGCGAAGTCGCGCGCTCCTTTAGCGCAGCGGTGGCGCGTTGCCATTCGTCGTCGTTGCACGCGACATCGTCCCAGCCAGCGGCCGCGCGACCGATTCGCATCATCGGTCCGGTAACAAATACGGCGCATCCCAGGCTGACTGCGAGGTCATACGCGGCGACGATTTCGCGGATGTTGAAGCGGTTGGGAACAAAGACGAACTGCGGTGCGCAGCCGCGCGCTGCCAGTCTTTCGATCGCACCGGTTGCCGCAGCGAAACTCGATCCCGGCCGCGCGCGCTCGTGCGTTGCCGCGGTTGCACCGTCCACCGAGATCTGAACGCACTGGACCGCGAGCGATGCCAGACGATCGGCCGCTCGATCATCGATGCGGCTGCCGTCGGTTTCGAGCTTGATGGAGACACCGCCTCGGGTGAGAAGGTCGAACAGTTCCCAGCAATGGGATACACCGAGCGGCTCGCCACCGCCGAAGGCAACGTAAGGTATGCCGGCCTCGACAATGCGGAAGGCGAGGTCGAGAGCTTCGGATCGGTCGAGTTCGTCGCGCCAGGCCTTGTCAGGCCCCGATTCCTCGCAACACGCTACGCAGCGAGCCGTACAGCGATTGGTCAGCTGCCAGGCAAGAAAAAGGGGTGCGCGGTATCCGTCTACCGAGCCCCCCTGGGTCGCGGGATGCAGAAGTATCTTAGGTAAAGCGGATGTACGGCTGCGCCATGACCTGTTCCGAGACGTCCTCGAGTTTGGGCGTTTCCCAAACCTGCTTCTCGCTCGGCTTGGCTGTCGGGCTGGTCAACCGGCTTCGGATTTTCGGCTTTCACGTTCAACTCGTTCATCGTGCCTCCCATTGGTCAGGCATGGACTACAGCTGGCATGAGCTGCCAGAAGTTGGATTCCGCGTGCCTCGATTCGTCCTTGGCCGCGCGGTGTATTGCCGCTCGTACTGCATCCTGCCGCCAGGCGTCGCGGTAGGCGTTCCAGGCCTCCGAGAGCGTCACGCGGCGCAAATCAGCGCAAATATGCGGCAGCGCTGCAACTACCTTTACCCAACCGTTTGGCAGAATCAGCAGCGTTGCCGGTGGTTCCGCGAGGCTTGCCGTCAATCCGTGCTGTATATCTATAGGAATGTAGCAAAGTTCCAGGCCGCCTTCAACCACTGCCGTCTGACGCTCCAGCACGTCGAAGAAGTCCCGGTACGCCTCTTCGGATGGCTGCAGCCTGTCCCAGAGCCGCGCGGCGGTACCTATCCGCATCAGCCGCCCGGTATTGAAGCGGAACGCGCCCAGTGCGCGCGCCCGATCGATGACCCGCTCGGCCTGGTCGATATTGATGCGTGTCGGGGCGAAGGTGATCTCCAGGGGCAGGCCAGCCGCCCGTACGGCTTGGCAGGCGGCGTGTGCCTTCGCCAGCGATCCACCCGGACGCTGGCGCTCGTAGACGTCCGCGGTATCGCCGTCGAGGCTTATCTGCACCGACCGAACCGGCAACCGAGCGAGCCGCTCGGCGACCTTGGCGTCGAGGCGCTGGCCGTTGGTTTCGATCTTGAGCTGGACGCCGCCTTTGCCCAGTGTTTCGGCGAGCGCGAGGAAATGAGGAACAACCAGTGGTTCACCGCCGCAGAGCATGACGTAGGGTACTTCGTCGCGTAGGATCTGATCGGCAAGCATCATCGCCTCGTCTGCATCGAGTTCGTCCGCAAGCCGCTTGCCAGGGGCCGACTCGGTGCAGCAGTGCAGACAGCACAAATCGCAATCGCGCGTGATCTGCCACGACACGAATAACGGTGCCTTCAGGCTGTCAATCTTCAAGGTCACGCGCGCCACCCCTGAAGCAGGATACCCGACATGAACAGCGTGACTGCGACGAGGTAGCAGCGGACCATGGCGCGAATCGCGGGCACGAACAGTCGAGGCGTTTCGTACGTTTGAACCGCACTGCGACCGCTGGCGACGAGCCACGGCAGTGCCAGAAGCGTCGCAAGGCACGCAACCGGAAAAACGCCGAGCGCGACGCCAACAACGGCAATCAGCAGGCCGGCAGCTGCAAGCAGGAGGTACAGCCAGACACCTCGCCGTCGACCGAGTCTGACGACCAGATTGCGCTTGCCTACCAGGCGATCCTGATGAAAGTCGGGTATCGCGTTGACCACCGCGAGCGCCATGATGAGAAAACCCGGGACCAGAGATGCGAGCAGTGCCGCCCACGACACGGCGTGCGTATGGAGATAGAGGCTGCCGAGCACCATCCATGGGCCGTAGGACAATGCAATCACCGTTTCGCCGAGGCCGCGGTAGGCCCATCGGATCGGGGGCGCGACATAGAAGATGGCGGCCATCCCACCCAGCAGCGCAAACATGAGGATCGGCCAGCCGCCGCGAGCCGTCAGATAGACGCCGACCGCCAAGGCTCCCGCGAATGCCATGATCCCGAGCCACACGACCCAGTCGGACATCGGCGGGAGATCCGTAGGGTTGAACACGCGATCGGTCCCCATACGCGAGTCGAAGTATTCGTTGAATGCTTCGACCCCTATAACCGACAGTACGACGCCGCCGAACCCGGTCCAGAAAATCGGCCAGTCAATTGCACCTGCCATCGCGTACGCCCATGCGGCTCCGAGTAGATAAGGCAGAAGGCCGGCATAGAGGAAGAACCGGTAACGCACCATGCTGAACACACGCACGAGCCGCTGCGGCTGGGACAATCGTGGCTGTTGCTGTGCGGGGTCGGTCAGAGATAGACCCATTGGTGCAGCGTCCTGGTTTTGCCGGGGTCGGCGGCAAGATCGTCGATGAATTGCGCCACTCGTGGATCCTGCCACGCCCGCTGGAAGTTGGCCCAGATTGTCGCCAGCGACTGGAGACGAAGATCCCCGCATACGAACGGCAGGGCATTGATCAGTTTGACCAGTCCGTTGGGAAGCACGATCAGCAGAGCGGCCGGATGTTGCAGACGGTAGCGCAACTCCTCGAGCAGCCCCGATTCGTGAAAATGGACGCGCATGCGGCCGCGGTACTCCTCAGTCTTGGCCCGCAGCATGTCAAAGAACGCGCAGTACTGTATTTCAGACGGCGTCAGCCGACGCCAGGTCTTGACTGCATTGCCCGTATACATGGTGCGGCCGGTGTAGAAGCTATAGGCGCCCAGCTCGAAGGCGAGGTCGACGGCAGCGCTGATCTCCTCGACGTTGAAGTGCGTGGGCGAAAAATTGATCTCGATCGGCACGCCGGCGCCGTGCAGATTGCGCACGCCCTCGATTACCCGGTCGAACTCGCCACGCACGCGTATGCGGTTGAAGGTGCGGCTCGAGGCGCCGTCGAGGCTCACCTGCACCGCCTTGACGCCGAGATCGCTCAGCCGCGTGCAGTGCTCGGGGCTCAGGTAGTGGCCATTGGTTTCGATCTTGAGCTGCCCGCCCCGGGTGCAGACGTATTCGACCATCTCGAAGAACAACGGATGGAGCATCGGCTCGCCGCCCGAAAAGGACAGATAGGGAATGTCGAGGTCCATCATTTGACGAAGAACGTCGAAGACCTGTTCCCTGTCGAGTTCGTCGCGAAACGCCTTGCCAGGTCCGCTTTCTTCGATGCAATGGAGGCAAGCCAGGTTGCATTCGTTGGTGATCTGCCATGCCACGTACAGCGGGGCACCAAGATCCTCCGATTCGGTGCCGGCGTGTGCGGGGACGGGCGACTGGGCAACCGCCGCGTCAGCTGCCAGAAGTTCGGTCAAGGCTTCAATCCTCGACCAGCCCTCTCTGCCGGAGATCCGCGATGAAAGCGACGATTTCACGCTCGATTTCCCCCGCGGGGTCGGTGAAACGGCTTTTCAAGCGCGCGGTAATGGCGTGCTGGTCGCCGCCCGCCTTGATCTCACGTACGACTGCGGTGCCGGTCGGATTGAGCGTGAACACTTTTTCGGAACGGGTCTCGAACAGCACACCCCCGAATTTTTCTTCGCGGAATTTGACGAATTTTGCGAGCTGCATGTAGTTCGAGCCTCAAGTTACGCTGCATCGGGCAATGGCGACGGTCCGCCCCGCTTCAGGATACATTCTGGCCCGGCTTGTAACAACAGGTCCGGCCCGACGACTTCAGTGCAAGCCCCCGTCGCCCCAGGGTTTCTAGCCCGGGGTTTCTATTTCCAGCCGATGGCTGCCATCTTGCGGCGTACGAACGCGATCTGCGTCGCGAGCGGTAGCTCCTTGGGGCACACGTCGTGGCAGGCGAGCAAGGACATGCACCCGAAGACCCCCGTGTCGTCGCCGACGAGTTCGTAGTAGTCGTCATCGCTGCGCAAGTCGCGCGGGTCGAGCCGGAAGCGCGCGATCTTGTTCAGGCCGACTGCTCCCACGAAATCCTGTCGCATGCGAGCGGTTCCGCATCCGGCAACGCAGCAGCCGCACTCGATGCAGCGATCGAGTTCGTAGATCTGCTGTGCGAGCTCGGGCTCCATGCGCGCCTCGAGCCGCGACAGGTCCACCTCCTTTTCCTTGAGGTGCACCCAGGTCTGCAGGCGCTCGCTCATCGCCCGCATCCATTTTCCCGTGTTGACGGAGAGGTCCGCGATCAGCTCGAACACAGGCAGCGGCGCGAGCGCGATCTCGGCACCCAGATTCTTCGTCAAGGTGCGGCAGGCGAGTCCCGGCCGACCGTTGATCACCATCGCGCAACTGCCGCAAATGCCGGCGCGGCACACGAAATCGAAATGCAGCGATGCATCCTGCTTTTCCCGGATTTCGTTGAGCGCGATGAACAGCGTCATCCCGTCCGCCTCTTCCAGCTGATACGCCTGCATGTGCGGGACACTGTCGGGCTCCTGCGGGTTGTAACGCAAAATACTGATCTTGAGCCGCCGGTGCTCGCTCGGCGGCGTGGCTGCCCGTGCAATCTCCGACCCGGTGCTCATGGCACCCTCGCGGTGTTCTGTTCCAGAGCACGGCGTTCGATGGGCTCGTCGATCCGTTCGTTGCGCCCCAGAAAGCGCACGGGCAGCAAATCCTCGTATGGCATCAGTGCCTCCTGCACAGCCCATCGTCCCGCCGTCGCTAGCTTGGATCTGATTGACTCGACCTCGGTTGCTCGCCGTGCGGTGTCGGGGTGATCCAAGTAATCCTTCGCACCGTAGCCGCGCCAACCCGGGGGCAGTTCCATCTGCATCACGTCGAGCGGCTCCCACGTCAGTGAAGGCAGCGTATCGTCGGGATTCTTCCAAATGGCAAGCGTGCGCTTTAGCCAGTCGGCGTCGTTGCGACGCGGATAGTCCTGGCGGAAATGCGCACCGCGGCTTTCGGTGCGCGTGAGTGCACCATAGGCAACACATAGTGCCAGCTTGAGCATTTTCTGCACTCGGTAGGCGGAAACGAGCTCGGCGTTCGCGCCGCGCGCGCGGTAGCGGAGTCCGATGTTGCGACTTCGCCGCACTAGCGTCTGCAGTTCTTCGACCGCCGCGGCGAGGTCGTCGCCGGTGCGAAAGATGCCGACTTTCGCGGTCATGAGGTCCTGCATCTGACCGCGAAGCGCATTCGCTTCCTCCTTGCCGTGGCCGGTAAGCAGCGCGTCGATCTTGGCCTGTTCGCGCTGCAGGTAATCATTGATCAGTCCACTCGAGACGGTAAAATCGCTGTCGGGACCATCGCAGAAATCGGCGATGTACTCGCCGACGATCATGCCCGCGACCACGGTTTCGGCAACCGAATTGCCGCCGAGCCGATTGAAGCCGTGCATGTCCCAGCACGCAGCCTCTCCGGCGGCGAACAATCCTTTGAGCGTCGGGCTTTCGCCCGTGTGATTGGTGCGCACGCCACCCATGGTGTAATGCTGCGCGGGTCGAACCGGTATCCAGTCCTTGATCGGATCGATGCCGAGGAAGTACTTGCAGATCTCCTTGACCTCGCGCAGATTGTGGTTGATGTGTTGCTCACCGAGCAGCGTGATATCCAGCCACAAATGCTCTCCGAAGCGTGACTGCACGCCCTTGCCACTGCGGATATGCTGCTCCATGCGGCGCGAGACCACGTCGCGCGAGGCCAGCTCCTTCTTCTCCGGCTCGTAGTCGGGCATGAAGCGCTTGCCCTCGACGTCGCGCAACAACCCGCCGTCCCCGCGGCAGCCTTCGGTGACCAGAATGCCCGCCGGAAAGATCCCCGTGGGGTGAAACTGGATCGCTTCCATGTTGCCCACGGTCGCGACGCCGGTTTCCAGTGCCAGTGCCGTGCCGATACCTTCGCAGATTACGGCGTTCGTCGTCGCACGGTAGAGCCGCCCGGCGCCGCCGCTGGCAATTGCTGTAGCCTTGGCCACGTACGCCACGAGTTCGCCGGTCACGAGGTTGCGCACGATGGCGCCATGGCAGCGGGACCCGTCGTGAATAAGTGCCAATGCCTCCATGCGTTCGTGAACCGGGATAGCCTCAGCAATGGCCCGGTCGCTCATCGCGTACAGCATGGCGTGTCCGGTGCCGTCGGAAACGTAGCATGCCCGCCATTTCTTGGTGCCGCCAAAGTCGCGTTGGGTCAGCAGGCCATGGGCCTCGTCACGCTCGGTTATCGTTACTTTTTGACCGTTGATAATGACCTCACGATCGCCTTTCTGCACGCGACTCCACGGTACGCCCCAGGCGGCGAGCTCGCGGATCGCCTTCGGGGCCGTATTGACGAACATGCGGACCACCTGCTGGTCGGCGCCCCAGTCGCTGCCGCGCACAGTGTCCTCGAAATGCACGTCTTCGTTGTCGCCCTTCGCCTTGATCACGTTGCCCAGGCTAGCCTGCATGCCGCCCTGCGCGGCGCACGAGTGCGACCGCTTGGGCGGCACCAGTGTCAGGATGATGACGTCGTGACCCCGACGCTTGGCGCCAATGCCGACGCGAAGGCCAGCAAGACCTCCGCCGATGACGAGCACATCGGTATAGACCACCTTCACTTGTTCACCTTGGGAATGTCGCCGGATCCGCCGGCAGATCCCGGTTCAGGAGGCACCGCGAAGCGCGCCGGCACGTAGGGCTCCCCGTATCGGCTCTGGTGCTCGATCCCGATCTTGATGTACGCCGCGAGCGTGGCAAAACCCAGTACGAGGAAAAACACGGTAATCGCCCACTTGAGCAACTTGAGACGATGCCGCGTGGCGTTCGCGCTAGGACCCGTCAGCCAGCCCCATTTGACCGCGAGCCGGTAGAGCCCGATGCCACCATGAAGTTCGACCGCCAGAAGCAGCAGTACGTAGAGAGGCCAGAAATGTTCGGTCCAGACCCGGTCGGACGATTCGTACGGGCCGATGCGGTCCGGGCGCACGAGCATGATGTACAGATGGACCGTCGCAAGAAAAAACAAGGCGAACCCCGTCAGCACCTGCCAGTACCAGAGCGTCGTGTCCTCGTGATGCATCATCCGCATGTGGTCGCGAAACAGCGTGAATTGGCGATAGCTCGCCGGAAATTTGCGTACCGCCAGCGCGGCGTGGACGACGATGAGCGTCACCACGACCGCGACGGCGATGGAAACCAACCAGGGGCGCGAAGTGCCGAAGAAGAAATAACCCTCGAACAGCCGCGTCACGGTCCACATGGCGTCCTTCCCCAACAGAATGGACGACACGAAAAACATGTGACCCCACATGAACAGCACGAGGATAAGGCCCGTCGCACTCTGGGTCATGTCAAGCTTGGCCGGCCACCGGCTCCGGCGCGCACTGTTGGCAAGTCCCGTGCCGGCGATCAAACGGCTGGTCTGCTCCATCGTGCCATTCCTTTTCTTCTCGCGTTGCTGCGACATTTATTTGCCATGACCACACACGTGGTCGGGGTAAGGCCGGTGCTACGCTGACGCTACACGACAATTGCTCGTGACCGGAAGCTAGCTCGGCTGGTATCGGCGAGTGTTGACCTGCGTCAAAGTAGCCTTCAGCAAAGTGTTCAGAATGGCCTGCAGAGAGCTTTCTTTTTCCAAACAACACCCGCCCGGTCACTGCGCATGCCGGTAACGCTCTCGCGGCAGGAGAGTCAGATGTTCCAGATTCGAATTCATGGTCGCGGCGGTCAAGGCGTGGTATCGGGTGCCGAAATTCTTTCGGTCGCCGCATTTCTCGAAGGTCACCATGCCCAGGCATTTCCGAGCTTCGGCTCGGAGCGCATGGGCGCACCGGTGATGGCGTTTTGCCGCATCGACGACAAGGAAATCCGCTTGCGCGAACCGGTGTTGGAACCCGACGCACTGATCATCCAGGACGCCACCTTGTTGCATCAGGTCGATCTTTTCAGCGGTTTGCCCGCGCGCGGACTCGTCCTCATCAACTCGACGAAGACCTTCGATGAGC
Source organism: uncultured beta proteobacterium (assembly GCA_963829375.1). Classification (GTDB taxonomy): domain Bacteria; phylum Pseudomonadota; class Gammaproteobacteria; order Burkholderiales; family Casimicrobiaceae; genus PALSA-1003. Next base: position 166,207 of record CAWHIS010000010.1, read on the forward strand.
TGGGGTTGGGCGGATTTGCGCGCGGCGTGCAGCACTATCGGCTGTCGACACTTCCGGCGACCGAACTCGCGCTGAAGCACGTTGGTCGCGCCGTCCCGAATGCCGCGCTTCTGGGAGCGTTTGCCGCGGTTGCCGGCGTGATCAAACTGGCATCGGTGGCTGCCGCGATCCGCCAGAAATTTCCGCCGGCGATCGCCGAGAAGAATGTCGCCGCGGCGACCGAAGCGTTTGCAATCGCCAGCAAGGTACAGGAGCCAGTTCATGCTTGAGCAAACAGAAGGTTCGCACGCGGTCGCGAGGGCCATCGCGTTGTGCCGGCCGCAGGTTATCTGTGCCTATCCGATCACCCCCCAGACGCACATCGTCGAAGGGCTCGGCGAGATGGTGAAGGCCGGCAAGTTGACCAACTGCGAGTTCATCAATGTCGAGTCCGAGTTTGCCGCGATGTCCGTGGCGATCGGTGCATCGGCTGCGGGGGCGCGAACCTACACCGCGACCAGCAGCCAAGGGCTGCTGTTCATGGCGGAAGCCGTCTACAACGCTGCCGGGCTCGGGCTGCCGATCGTCATGACCATCGGCAATCGGGCGATCGGCGCGCCGATCAACATCTGGAACGACCATTCGGACAGCATGTCGATGCGTGATGCCGGCTGGATCCAGTTATATGCCGAGACCAATCAGGAAGCGCTCGACCTGCATATCCAGGCATTCCAACTCGCTGAGGAACTATCGTGCCCCGTGATGGTTTGCATGGATGGCTTCATTCTGACCCACGCCTATGAGCGCGTTGACATACCATCGCAGGAACAGGTCGATGGGTTCCTGCCCCGCTATCAGCCGCGACAGATTCTCGACCCGTCCGATCCGGTGAGCATCGGGGCGCTGGTTGGGCCCGAAGCATTCACCGAAGTGCGATATCTGCAGCACCACAAGCAGCTGCGCGCGCTGGGACTGATCCCGCAGCTCGCCGAGCAGTTCAAGAAGCAATTCGGTCGCAATTCAGGCGGGCTGATCCGCTCGTACCGCACCGAAGACGCGGAGACGATCGTCGTCGCACTCGGCTCGATGAACGGGACGATACAGGAGGTGATCGACGATATGCGTGCGCGTGGGTCGAAGATCGGCTCGGTGTCGATCTGCTCCTTTCGCCCATTTCCACTGGCGGCGATGCGCGAGGCGCTCCAGCACGCCAAACGCGTTGTCGTCATGGAAAAATGCCTTGCGGTCGGCCTTGGCGGGATCGTTTCCGACGGGGTGCGCAAATCGCTCTCGGGCATCGTTCTCAACGGCTACACCGTCATCGCAGGCCTTGGCGGACGCGCGATTACGCGGGCGTCGTTGACAGGGCTGTTCGAGGATGCCGAACGCGATGAGCTCGAGCAAGTGACGTTCCTGGATCTCAATGCCGACGCCATCAGCCACGAGCTGGAACGCGAGAGCCAGAGCCGGCGCACAGGCCCGACCGCGGAGGCCATCCTGCGCCGGATTGGAACGGTCGCGTCGAGCATCGCTTGAATCAGGGAGAAGCTCAAGTGGAAGACACCACGATCAAGTTCTATCAGACCGGTACTTTCACGGTCGGCAACCGTCTTCTCGCCGACGACCAACGCTCGGTGCAATCCGACATGCGGCGCACCAATTCACTCAATTCCGGCCACCGCGCGTGCCAGGGTTGCGGTGAAGCGCTCGGCGCCCGTTATGCCATCGATGCCGCCATGCGCGCGACGAATAATCAGCTGATCGCGGTCAATGCAACCGGCTGTCTGGAGGTATTTTCGACGCCGTATCCGGAGACGTCGTGGCAGGTTCCATGGATTCATTCGCTGTTCGGGAATGCGGCGGCGGTCGCGTCCGGCGTCGCGGCGGCCCAGCGGGCGCTCGGTCACACCGACGTGCGCGTCGTGGCGCAGGGCGGTGATGGCGGCACAACCGATATCGGCTTCGGGTGTCTGTCCGGCATGTTCGAACGCAACGACGATGTGCTCTACATCTGCTACGACAACGAGGCATACATGAACACGGGTGTGCAGCGCTCGAGTGCCACACCGCCGGCGGCGCGTACCGCCACGACGCCCGCGGTCGGGCCGTTCCCGGGCAATGTTTTCGGCACAGGCAAGAACGTGCCCCTGATTGCGATGGCGCATCGGATTCCTTACGTCGCGACGGCGAGCGTGTCCAACTTGCGCGACCTCGAACGCAAAGTGACCTACGCGATGAGCATCGATGGCGCACGCTACATCCACATCTTCGTGCCGTGCCCTCTCGGCTGGGGATCCGCGCCGGAGAACACGATCCGGATTGCGCGGCTGGCTGTCGAGTCGGGACTGTTTCCGCTGTTCGAGGCCCATCACGGCAAGGTCACCTCGCATACCCCCATCCGGCATCAGGTGCCGGTGACCGAATACCTCAAGCTGCAGAAGCGCTTCGCCCATCTGTTTGGCAATCCGCCGGATCTCGGGCGCATTGCCCTGATTCAGCAGATGGCCGACCACAATATCGCCGAGTTCGGCTTGTTGCAGTAGGAGTTCGCGAATGGACAAGCCGTTTGCCATCACCCTCGATATTGGCTCGAGCCTTGCCAACAAGACCGGCGCCTGGCGAACCAACCGGCCGGTATACCTGGATCGCCTTCCCCCTTGCAACCACGCGTGCCCGGCCGGGGAAAACATCCAGGGCTGGCTGTATCACGCGGAGTCCGGCGACTACGAGATCGCGTGGCGAGCGCTGACGGAAGACAATCCGTTGCCGGCGATCATGGGACGCGTGTGCTATCACCCCTGCGAGAGTTCGTGCAACCGCGCCAAAGTCGACGAGCCGGTGGGCATCAACTCGGTCGAGCGTTTTCTCGGCGACGAGGCCCTCAAGCGGGGCTGGAAGTTTTCTGCACCCAGGACCGAGAGTGGCAAGCGTGTGCTCATCGTCGGCGCCGGACCATCGGGACTGTCCGCGGCGTATCACCTTCGGCGCTTCGGCCACAGCGTCAAGATCGTCGAAGCGGGTCCGCTTGCCGGCGGGATGATGCGTTTCGGGATTCCCAAATATCGGTTGCCCCGTAACGTGCTCGATGGCGAGGTGCAACGCATCCTCGACATGGGTGTGGAATTGGAACTGAATACGAAAGTCACGAACATCGTCGACACGATGAGCGCGGGCCGCTTCGACGCAGCATTCCTTGCGGTCGGCGCCCATATCGCCAGGCGCGCGTATATTCCTGCGGGTGAAGCGGCGCACATGCTCGATGCGGTATCCGTGCTGCGAAGCATGGAGGGTGAGGAAAAGCCGATGCTGGGCCGTCGCGTGGTGGTGTATGGCGGCGGCAATACCGCGCTCGACGTCGCGCGCACGGCCAAGCGGCTGGGCGCGACCGAAGCCATCATCGTCTACCGGCGCACTCGCGAAAAGATGCCCGCGCACGACTTCGAGATCGAAGAGGCGTTGCAAGAAGGCGTGTTGATCAAGTGGTTGTCTACGATCAAGAACATGGCCGACGAGGGTACGCTTACCGTCGAAAAGATGGCGCTCGACGCGACCGGCTTCCCCCAGCCGACCGGAGAGTTCGAGACCCTGGAGGCCGACTCGCTGGTACTGGCCCTGGGCCAGGACGTGGATCTCTCGCTGCTTGATGGCGTCCCGGGGCTTGTGATCAAAGACGGTACCGTCCAAGTGGGCCGCAACATGATGACCGGCTATGCAGGAATTTTCGCCGGCGGCGACATGGTCCCTTCGGAGCGCACGGTCACCGTCGGGGTCGGCCATGGCAAGAAGGCCGCACGCCATATCGACGCGTGGCTGTCCGGCGACACCTACGCACCCGCGCCAAAGCACGAGCTGGTCACGTTCGAGATGCTTAACCCCTGGTATTTCAGCGATGCGCCCAAGACCATGCGCCCATTGCTCGAGCTCGCTCGCCGCACGTCGACCTTCGAGGAGGTCGTCGGTGGCTTGACCGAAGACAACGCGTTGTTCGAAGCGCGCCGCTGCATGTCGTGTGGCAACTGCTTCGAATGCGACAACTGTTACGGAGTGTGCCCCGACAATGCCGTGATCAAACTTGGACCCGGCAAGCGGTTCGAGTTCAATTTCGACTACTGCAAAGGCTGTGGCATCTGCGTGTCCGAGTGTCCATGCGGCGCGATCAAGATGGTTCCCGAGGCAAACTGAAAAACGCCCACGCGCGGACTCGCGGGCCCAGCGGCCCGCACTGCGAACGCGAGAGCGACGAGGAGATGAGCGATGTTGCAGAATATTCATGACGATGTAGTGGGGCACGCGACTTCCACGCTGCCGATAGGCATTGCGCTCTTGCAGGATCCGGCGCTCAACAAGGGAACCGCGTTCACCGAAGCCGAGCGCGATACTTTGCACCTGCGGGGCCTGTTGCCACCGCACGTCTCTTCGCAGGAGCAGCAGTTGGGGCGCGTGCTGGAGAATTTCCGTCGCAAGTCGAGCGATCTCGAGAAGTACATCAATCTGAGAGCGCTGCACGACCGCAACGAGGCGCTCTTCTTCCGCCTCCTGCTTGAAAATCCTGATGAAATGCTCCCTATCGTCTACACGCCGACGGTGGGGTTGGCGTGCCAGCGGTACACGCACATCTTTCAACGTCCGCACGGCATCTTCGTCAGCTCGGCCGACCGCGGCCGCGTCGCGGACGTTCTCGCCAACTGGCCGCGACGCGACGTGGCGATCATCGTCGTCAGCGACGGCGAGCGGATCCTGGGCCTCGGCGACCTGGGCGCCAACGGCATGGGCATTCCGGTCGGCAAGCTCGCGCTGTATACCGCATGTGCCGGCGTGTCACCGAACACCTGCCTCCCGGTCCTCCTCGACGTTGGCACCAACAACTCCGAGCTGCTCGACGATCCGCTCTATATCGGTCTGCATCAGCCGCGCGTGCGCGGCGAGGTATACGATGCCCTGGTCGAGGAGTTCGTCGTCGCGGCCAGCGCGCTATTTCCCGGTGTAGTGATTCAGTTCGAAGACTTTGCAACCCACAATGCGTTCCGATTGCTGGAGAAATACCGCGACCGGATCCCGACGTTCAACGACGACATCCAGGGAACGGCGGCGGTCGTGGTGGCGGGAATGCTCTCCGCGTTGCGGGTCACCGGCGGCGCACTGGGCGAGCAGACACTGCTGTTCCAGGGCGCCGGCGAAGCGGCCACGGGCATCGCCGATCTTATGGTCGAGGCGATGGTTGCCAAAGGGTTGGACAAGGCGCAGGCGCGGCAGCGATGCTGGCTTTTCGATTCGCACGGCCTGGTCGTCAAGCAACGAAGCGACCTCGCCGCGCACAAGCAACCCTACGCGCACGATCACGCGGCCGTGGGGAGCCTAGTCGATGCGGTGAAGGTGCTGCGCCCGACCGCCATCATCGGCGTTGCGGCAATAGGCGGTGCCTTTACGGAAGACGTCGTGCGCACGATGGCATCGCTCAACAAGCGGCCAATCGTGTTTGCGCTCTCGAATCCAACTTCCAAGGCGGAATGCACGGCCACGCAGGCGTATCGCTGGTCGGACGGACGCGCGCTGTTCGCCTGCGGCTCGCCGTTCGATCCGGTGACCCTCGATGGCCGAAACTACGTACCGCGGCAGGGCAACAATTCGTACATTTTTCCTGGCGTCGGCCTCGGCGTCATCGTCTCAGGATCGAACCGCGTCACCGACGAAATGTTCATGGCAGCGGCACATGCGCTCGCCGAGCAGGTCACCGAGGACGACTTGCAGCAGGGGAGCCTCTATCCTCCGCTCAAGAACATCCGCGACGTCTCGGCGCACATTGCAGCTGCTGTCGCCGCGGTCGCATACCGTCGAGAGCTGGCGCGCGGGGCGGAGCCGGACGACCTGCTGGGATTGATGAAGTCGCGGATGTACGAACCCCATTACGCCGATTATGTGGCGAACTGATGACGACTCGATCGTCACGAAATCCGGAGGGAAGAATGCGCCAGAAAGGTGAGAAACAATGAGGGAAACTGTTCTGGCAATGCTCCGCCACCATCCATTTGTGGCGGAGTTCGAGCCCAGGCACGTCGAAAAGCTGGCGGCGCTGGCCAAGGAAATACGCTTTGACCGGGATCAGATTCTTTTCCGCGAGGGCGACGAGTGTTCGGAGTTCTACCTTATCGTCACCGGCCTCGTGGCGCTTGAAATCGCCGCGCCGGGACACACGTTTCGCGTGCAGACCCTGTTCGCAGGCGATGAGCTGGGCTGGTCGGCATTATTGATGGGCAGAGGCAAGCATTTTCAGGCGCGAACGCTGGAGCGCGTGGATGCGTTGGCGTTCGAGGGGACGGAACTCCTGGCGGCATGCCGGGAGGACACGCTGTTCGGCTTCACGTTGATGCAACGACTTCTCGGAGTGGTGGCGGAGCGGCTGCAGGCGACGCGCTTGCAGTTGCTCGACTCGTACTCACCGGTTGCGGCGCGAGCCGGAGCCTGATCGGCCCGTCCCGCGTCGAGCAAGGCGCTATCCGCAGCCGCCGCGGATGGTCGCCGCAGCCTACCCTACTGCCCGACGCTTGGGAGCAACGGAGCAAAGTTGCTCGGACCCAACGTTAGAGCAGATCGATCACCCAGGCGGGAAACACCGCCAGCAGAATCGCGGCCAACAGACAGATAAGACTTGCCCCCAGCGCCAGGCGTTCGGGCGCGCCCTGAGCGGCGGTTGGCTCCTCCGTGCTCATGAAGAGATACTGGATGACGCGCAGATAGAAGTAGATACCGAGGTAGCTTCCGACCAGTCCCAGGACTGCATAGAGTGTGAACCCGGCCGCGATGACATTCTTGAAGATCAAAAACTTGGCGATGAACCCCGGGAACGGCGGAATGCCCGCCAGCGAAAGCATGGCGACGCCGATCATCAGCGCGGCGAAGGGGTCGCGGCGGAACAACCCCTTGAGATTGTCAAGACGGTCGCGCGCCGCATCGTTCGGGTCCTGCGGCAGCGCTGCGAAAGCCAGCAGGTTCATCAGCCCGTAGACGAGCACGTAGAAGGCTACGGCCTGGAACCGGCCGGGGCCGTCGCCAAGGAAAGCGTAGAAGAGGTATCCCGCGTGAGCGATGGACGAGTAGGCGATCATGCGGCGGAGACTCTGTTGCCTCATCGCCGCCAGGTTGCCCCAGACGATCGAAAGGAGCGGCAGGATCGCGAGTAGGTCGGCCATCGGTCGCGATAACGGCACGGAGCCGAACAGGCGCACCGCGGCAAGCAGCACGCCGGCCTTGATGATCGTGGCCATGTACGCGGTCACCGGGACTGCTGCAGCTTCGTAGGCGTCCGGCGCCCAGGTGTGGAACGGAACGACCGCCGCCTTGAGGAAGAAGGCGACGACCACCAGCACGACGGCCACACTGGCCATGGCGTCGGGCGAGCTCAGGGCGTGAGTGAACGCGGAGAATTCCAGCGAACCGCTGGCTCCGTACAGGAGCGAGACGCCCATCAACAACGTCGCGGTCGCAGTGCCCCCCAGGACCAGGTACTTCAGTGCTGCTTCTGCGCTCTCCGGCCGACGGAACGCGATAAGGATCAGTGCATACACGGGAAGCGACATCAGTTCGAGTCCCAGGAAAAGCGTCAGGAAGCTGTCGGCGGACAGCAGCAGGCAGACGCCGTAGAGCGAGGACAGGAGCAGGATGGGAAACGCACGCTGTCCAGAATCGTCGCGCGCGATGAGCAGGACGATGGCAGCGAGCGCGAGAACGATCACTTTGCCGAGTTCGGCCACAGGATCGACCGAGTACTGCCCCGGAAACGGCACTGCAGCGAAGCCGACCAGGGAGAGCCAGAGCGCGGTTGCAGTCGCCGCGGTAACGGCAAGCAGCGATACCGCGAATGCGCCGCGCGGCCGGCCCGGGGCGATCTCGAGGCCGATCAGCACGACGATCCCGACGAGCAGCAGATGCTCCGGAAGCATGGCAATGAGGATCGCTTGCCAGTTCATCGTGCGCTTTCGTCTTTTGTTGCCGCGGTTGCAGCGGGAACCGCAACGAGCGGCGCGGGTGGCGTTGCCATCGGTCTGGACGCGATCCGGGTGCCGATCCGCTCGGTTTGCACCAACTTCTGGTATTGCCGCGCCGCCAGCTCGGTCTTGCGCATCGGCTCATCGGGAAATAGTCCCAGCGCGAACACCGCGACCACGATCGACACGAGAATCGCCTTCTCTCGCAGGTTCAGATCCACCAGCGGCAGATGCGGCGCCTTCGCCGCGCCGAACAGAAAGCGCTGCGCGAACCACAGCATGTACAGCGCGCCGAGCACCACACCGGCGACCGCGCTCGCGTTGAGCAGCAGCGGGTAGGCCACGCCTTGCAGGTACTGGGGCCACGCCCCCCTGAACGCGCCCAGCAGAACCAGGAATTCGCCGGTGAATCCGCTCGTCGTCGGCAGCCCGATCGCCGCCAGCGTGAGCACCATGAAGAACACGGAGTACACCGGCAGCAACTTCGCCAGCCCGCCGTACGCGGCCAGTTCGCGGGTGTGGCAACGCTCGTAGACCATCCCGACCATCAGGAAGAGCCCGCCGGCGACCAGCCCGTGGCTGACCATCTGCATTATCGCCCCCTGAATTCCGAGCAGATCGAGGCTGATGAGCCCCAGCATCACGTAGCCCAGATGGCTGATCGACGAGTAGGCGATGATCTTCTTGATATCGGTCTGCACGAGTGCCAGGCAGGCGCCGTAGATGATGCTCACCACGGCGAGCGTCCCGAACACGGGCGCAAGCAGGCGCGTGGCGTCCGGAAACAAAGGAAAGGCGAGCTTCATGAATCCGTACGTTCCCATCTTCAAGAGCACGCCGGCAAGGATGACCGAGCCTGCGGTCGGTGCTTCGACGTGCGCGTCCGGAAGCCAGGTATGCAGCGGGACGATCGGCACCTTGATCGCGAATGACAGCGCGAAGGCGGCGAGCAGCACGGTCTGCACTTGCAGCGGCAACTCCGAGCGATAAAGGTCGGCAAAGGCGAACGAGGTCACACCCGTTGTCGCGTTGAGCGAATAGACGAGATAGATCACCGCGGCGAGCATGAGGATGCTGCCGAAAGCGGTATACAACACGAACTTGAGCGTGGCGTACACACGGCGCTCCCCGCCCCAGATGCCGATGATGAGGAACAGCGGTATCAGCATCGCCTCCCAGAACAGGTAAAAGAGGAACAAGTCCTGCGCGACGAAGGTGCCTAGCATCGCGAACTGCAGCGCGAACACCATCGCGTAAAAGAGCTTCACATCCTTGGTGATGGCAGTGAACGCTCCCGCGACGACCAGCGGGCCGAGGAACGCGGTCAGCAGCACCAGCAGCACGTTGTAGCCGTCGAGGCCAATCTGGTAGTACACGCCCCAAGCCGCGATCCACGGAAGCCGCGTCTCGAATTGCAAGCCTTCCACGGCGGGGTCGAAGCGAGCGTAAAGCCACGCGGTCAGCGCGAACTGCAGCAACATCACGACGAACGACAGTCGCCGCACAAGATCCTCCTGCCGCGGCGACAGCACGAGCAATGCCGCAATGCCGGCGAGCGGCAGGTAAAGGACGACATTCAGGAGCGCGGCATCAGCCATGGCGCCAGCTCCACGCGAGGGAGGCGATGATGCCGAAGAGCACGAGCAGCGCATACAAGTGCAGACTGCCGTTCTGCACACGGCTCAGGGTGCCGGCGGTGCGTCGGCCGAGTGCCGCGAGTCCGTGCAATGTGCCGTCGAAAAGCTTCTGGTCGCCGAGCCTCAGGAAAACGCGATCCGAAATCCAGTACAGCGGACGCGCGATCAGCCGGTCGTACGCTTCGTCGACGTAGTACTTGCCGGTGAGCACGCGGTGCAGAGTCGGGAAGCGGCGATGCAGCCGCTCGGCGCGCTCGGCGTTCCCCCCATACAGATACGCTGCGGCAGCAAGCCCGGCAAAGGCGATAGCAATCGAAACAACGAGAAGGGGCGTTTCAAAATGCTCGAGCTCGGGCACCACCGCCGGCAGCGGCAACAGCGGGGCAAGGAAATGCGGCAGCGACAGGAAACCCCCGATTGCGGACAGGATCGCCAGCACGATCAGCACCACCGTCATCGACGCTGGCGACTCGTGCACGTGATGCTCGGTTTCCGGACTCATCCGCGAGCGGCCGAAAAAAGTCAGCCACAGCAGGCGGAACATGTAGAAGGCCGTCAGCAGTGCAGTCGTTGCACCGGCTGCGAAGAGCAGCGGTGAACCGCCCCGGCTGCTGGCGAAAGCGAACCAGAGAATCTCGTCCTTGGAAAAGAAGCCGGCGAGCGGAGGGATTCCTGCGATGGCGGCCGTCGCCACGGCGAAGGTCGCGAAGGTCACCGGGATCTTGCGCGCCAGGCCACCCATTTTCCGGATGTCCTGCTCGCCGCCGAGCGCGTGAATCACGCTGCCGGCCCCGAGGAAGAGGCAGGCCTTGAAAAACGCATGCGTATAGAGATGAAAGATCGCCACGCTGTACGCCCCGACGCCCAGCGCAACGAACATGAAGCCGAGCTGCGAGATCGTCGAGTACGCCAGCACCTTCTTGATGTCGGTCTGCACGACGGCGATCGTGGCGGCGAAGAAAGCGGTGAGGGCGCCGATCGCCGCGATCACTGCGCTCGCCTCGGGAGCGTGCAGATAGATGCCGGACATGCGTGCGACAAGATAGACGCCGGCAGTCACCATGGTGGCCGCGTGAATCAATGCCGACACCGGGGTCGGACCGGCCATGGCGTCCGGCAACCAGACGTGGAGGGGAATCTGCGCCGACTTGCCCGAAGCGCCGATGAACAGCAGGATACCCACGAGGCTCGCTGACACCGCGGGCAGGGGTTCCGCCATGAACGCGGCGTTGATGCGGTCCATGTCCAGCGTGCCGAGCGCTGTGTAGAGCACGAACATGCCGAGCAGGAAGCCCGCGTCGCCGATCCGGTTGGTGATGAAGGCCTTCTTGCCGGCGCGGGCCTTGTCGGCGTCCTCGAACCAGAAGCCGATGAGCAGGTAGGACGCCAGCCCCACGCCTTCCCAGCCGACGAAGAGCACCAGCAGTGACCGGCCCAGCACCAGCAGCAACATGAAGAACAGGAACAGGTTCAAGTACGAAAAGTAGCGCGCGTAGCTCGCGTCGTCCTTCATGTATCCGATCGAGTAGACGTGTATGAGCGACCCCACGCCGGTCACGATCAGCGCCATCACCGCGCTTAAGGCGTCGAAATAGAACGCGACCTCGAACGTGCTGCCGCCGATCACCGCCCAGGTGTAGGCGGTCTCGACTCGAGGTACTCCGCCGCCCGCTTGCAGGTCCAGGAAGCATTTCACCGTCACCAGGAAAGCCAGGATCGGCAGGCCGCAGCCGATCGCCGATACGAACCGCGGGCCGAGTCGGCTTCCCGCAAGGCCGTTGAGCAGGAACCCCGCCAGCGGCAGCACAACGATCAGGCTAAGCAGCGGGCTCACCGTTTATCCTTTGAGGTCCGTGTAGGCGCCCAGGTCGAGCACGTGCTTGCGGCGCACGAGCAGGAGCACGATGGGAATCGCGATGGCGATTTCAGCAGCTGCGACGACGAAGATCAGTAAAACGAGCACCGCCCCGGCCGCGGAAGCGGTCTGCTGCGCGAAGGTCACCAGGCTAAGGTTGACACCGTTGAGCATGAGCTCCATGCACATCAGCATGACCAGCACGTTGCGCCGGACGATGACGCCGAGCAGGCCCAGCGCGAACAGCGCCGCCGAGGTCCCGATGAGCATCTGCAGGCTATCCACGGTGCCTCCGTCCCACTTCGAGCACCGCCAGCGCCGCCACAACCGCGGCGACCAGCAGCACGGAAACGAGCTCGAAGTGCAGCCAGTACTCGTTGAGGAACTCGACCGAGAACTGTTGCACGCCGAAGAGTGTGCTGCTCTGCGCGCCGTTCACCTCGGGCAGCGCACGCCACAAGCCGTGGGCGAGGATCGCGAGGAACAGCAGCGCAGCGGCGATTCCCGGCACCAGCAGCCGCGAGAAGCGGGCCGTGAAGGAGCGGTCGCGCACGTCGAGCAGCATGATCGCGTAGACCATGAACACCATGACGGCGCCGACGTAGATGAGCACCTGGAACACAGCGATCACGTGCACGCCCAGCAGTGCGTAGACGCCGGCGAGGGAGAGCATCGTCGCCGTCAGCGCCAGCGCAACGCGCATCGGATGGCGCAGCACCAGCATCAGGGCAGCGGCGACGAGCGCGGTGCCGGCAAATAGCCAGAGGAGCAGGGTCTCGATCATGCCGGTCGACTCGTCTTGCCGGTAACGCCCTTGGCCGGATATGGCTTGGCGACGTCGCGTTGCGGGTTCCAGTTGAGCAGCTCGTCCAGCGATAACCACAGGCTGCTGCGATCGTACGTCGGCAGGTTCGGCACTTCCTTGACCATCCGGATGGCGTCCTCCGGGCAGGCTTCGACGCACAATCCACAGAAGATGCAACGCGAATAATCGATTTCGAAGCGCGCGGGATACTTCGGGTGTGCCGGGTCGTCCGGATCGAAGGCGGCCTCGATCTCGATGACTTTGGCGGGGCACACGGTCGCGCACATATTGCAGGCGATACACTGCGGCCGCCCGTCGGGGCGTTGCGTCAGCACGTGCTTGCCGCGGTTGCCAGCGGCGTAGTCGGCGCGCGTTTCCTCGGGGTAATAAGTCGTGAGCGCGCCTTTGCGAAACGTCATCCAGTGCCACATGTTCGTCAGGAAGACGCCGCCGGTGATCCCCAAGCCGCGCAGGATCTCGGGCAGGTAAGCCCGCTCCCACCACGACATGGTGGGCCGGTTCCAGTATTGCTTGCGTACGTAGGGCTTCATGGTCGCGCGGCAGGCTAGGCGTGCAGCGCCCAGACGACGATGGCCGTCACGGTCAGATTGGCCAACGCCAGCGGGAACATGAACTTCCAGGCGAAGCGCAGCAGCTGGTCGTAGCGAAAGCGCGGCAGGGTCCAGCGCACGAGGATCTGGAAGCTGGACACGAGCATCACCTTGATCAGGAATACGGCGAGCTGGATCACTACGATAACGACGTGGCCCAGCGGAACAACATGATTGCCCGGCAGCACGAAACCGTCGTCGGTCATGAACGGCAGGTTGTAACCACCGAGGAAGAGAGTGGTGAACAGCGCGCCGATGATCGCGATCTCGATGAATTCGGCGAACATGAACAGACCCATCTTCATCGCGCTGTACTCGGTGTAGTAGCCGGCGATGAGCTCCGACTCCGCCTCCGGCAGGTCGAAAGGAATGCGCTTGTTTTCCGCGATGGCCGCAGTCAAGAACAGGAGCGCTGCGAAGGGCTGGAGAAAAATTCCCCACGCGGGCAGGAAGCCCAGCAGCACGCCCGACTGCTGCTGCGCGATGGCGTTCAGGTCGACGGTGCCGTAGATAAGGATGAGCCCCAGCACCGTGAGACCCATGATCAGCTCATAGGAGATCATCTGCGAGCCGGCGCGCAGCGCGCCCAGCAACGAGAACTTGTTGGCCGACGACCAGCCGGCGAGCATCGCACCGATGATCGTCAGTCCGCCGAACGCGAAGACAACCAGCAGGCCCGCATCGACGCGCGCGATCTGCATGGGGTACGTTCGGTCGCCGAACCAGGCGGACAGTGGAGGTACCAGCTCGGCTGGAACGAGCGTGCCGCCGAAGGGAATGACCGCGAACACGAGCAGCACCGGCGTGAACACCACCCAGGGTGCGAGCGCGTAGGCGAAGCGGTCGTAGGAATTGGGCTTCCAGTCCTCCTTCAGCATCATCTTGATGCCGTCGGCGAGGCCGTGAAACAGTCCCAACCACACGAGCTTGATCTGCGTGAAGGGAATGCGCACGTAGGCGCGGTTTGCGCCGATGCGATCGGACATGATGGCTGCCTGCTTGCGCTCGACCCACGTAAGAACGGTACCGAATACGAGCAGCACCGCCACCGCATAGGCGATGAAGACGAGGTAGACGACCAGATCCTGCATCATGCGCGCGCACTTTCGGTAGCCGCGATCGCGGCGAACAGCGTCTCGGCGTCGGCCACCGTTGCCGGTTTCGGGAAACAGGGCGCGAACGCGCTGACCACGCCCTGGAAGTTGGTGTAATGGCCGCGACGCTCCGTCTGGATGCTGATCGGAATGAACACGTCGGCGTGTCCGTTCTCGGGTTGCAAATAGGCGTTCAGGAAGACGATCTTCGCCCGGGCTGGCACGCGGGCGAAGTCGAAGCCCTCGCCCCAGATCAAGACGAGGTCGGTATCCCCGGCAAGCGGCCCAACACCGTCGTCTTCCTGCGGGAACAAGGTCCGGGCCGCAGCCGCATTCGGGTTCTTGTCCGCGCGAATGAGCAGATCGTCGTCGAGGCGCTCGCCCGGCTGGGGCATCCAATCCCGCTTGACGAAAGCGACGAACCGGTCGCCGAGCGCCTGCTTCAACGCGTCGAGCTCTTCGTTGGAGCCCCAGCTCGACACCAGCGCGATGGGGCGCTTGGCGTCTTCGATCAACCGCCGGGCGGCCTCGATCGCAAAAGGCAGATCGACTGGTTTTCCTTTCTGCATCGCCTGCTTCGCGCGCGGCCGTTCGAAGATCTGCGCGAGGTCACGCCCCTTGTTGCAGATCCAGGGTCCGTTGACCTGCGGATTCGCAAGCGGAGTTACGCGTTCGATCCTGACGTTTGAGCCTGGGTCGAGCGCGTTGAACTTCCACTCGGACTTGCGATGCCAGATCTGTACCGTGCAGCCCCGAGCGCATCCCGGACAGACCGAGGGCGTCGGCTTGAGATACCAGACACGCGCCTTGTAGAGGAACGGACGCGAGAGCAGTGCGCCCACCGGACAGAGGTCGATGATGTTGTCCGAGTAGGGGTCGGTGTCGAGCGGCCGGTCTTCTGCAGCGCGCACCAGCGAGGCATCGCCGCGTTGCGTGATGCCCAGCGCGTTCGACCTCGATATTTCGCGCGTGAAGCGCACGCAGCGCGAGCACAGGATGCAGCGCTCGTTGTCGAGCACGATGCGCTCCGAGAGCGGATGGAACTTGGTGGAGCGCACCTTGGCGTCGTGTGATATCGACGGCGAGCCGTTGTACTTGTAGTGGTAGTCCTGCAACGTACACTCGCCGGCCTTGTCGCAGATGCCGCAGTCGACCGGATGATTGAGCGTCATGAGCTGCATGATCGACTTGCGGTACGCCTTCACCGCGTCCGAGTCGGTAAGGACGCGCAGGCCCTCGGAGACCGGCATATTGCAGGCGATTTCCACCCAGCTCCGACCCTCGACCTGGACACAGCAAATGCGGCAGTTGCCCGCCACCGACAGCTCCGGGTGCCAGCAGAAATAGGGGATATAGAACCCGTGGGCGAGCGCCGCCTGCAGGACGGATTGGTCGCGCTCGGCCTGGACGGATTGGCCGTTTATGAAGATCTCTGGCATTCCAGCGTCCCGTTGTGGCGCGACCGTTTATGCTCGATGAAATATTCGAACTCGTCGCGGAACTTGTTCAGGATGCCACTCGTCGCATAGCCTGCGGCATCGCCCATCCCGCAGATCGTCGTGCCGTCGTTCCACGCAGAGATCTGGTACAAGCGCTCGATGTCCTCGGAACGCCCGTCGCCGGCGACGATGCGATCGATGATCCGGTGCAACCACCCCATGCCCTCGCGGCACGGTGTGCACTGCCCGCAGGACTCGTGATGGTAGAAACGCAGCAACACCTGCAGCAGGCGCACCATGCAAGTGCCCTCGGCAATGACAACCATGCCGCCAGAACCCATCGACGAGCCCGCGGCGGCGAGCGCCTGATTGTCGAGCGTCAGCGGTTCGATCTCCTTCGCGGTCAGCACCTTGGTCGAGATGCCGCCGGGGATGATTCCCTTGAGCGCCCGCCCCCCGAGAACTCCTCCGCAGTCGTCGTAGATGAATTTGGCGAAGGGGTAGCCGATCTCGATCTCGTACACGCCGGGACGCTCGATGTGGCCCGAAATCGAAATGAGGCGCGTACCGGGATCCTTAGCTGTTCCCACTTTCCGGAACGCCTCGCCGCCATGCGTGATAATCCAGGCGATGTTGGAGAGCGTCTCCACGTTGTTGATGACGGTAGGCTTCTGATACAGACCGCGTACTGTCAGGCGTGGCGGCCGATTGCGGGGGTAGCCGCGCTTGCCTTCGATCGAGGTGATCAATGCCGACGCCTCGCCGCACACGTAGGATCCTGCGCCGCGATAGATCACCAGGTCGCAGGCGAAGTCGGTGCCGAGGATGCCTGCGCCGAAGTAGCCTGCCTGGTACGCCTCTTCCAGCGCGCCGGCTAGACGGCGGTAGGGTCCGTCGAACTCGCCGCGAATGTAGACGAAGGCGTTGCGCACCTGTAGGGCGTACGCCGCGATCAGCATCGATTCGAGCAGCAGGTGCGGTGCGTATTCGAGAATCCAGCGGTCCTTGAATGTGCCCGGCTCGCCCTCGTCGGCGTTGGCGCAGAGGTAGTGCGACTGGCCGTCGTTCGGATGCACGACCGCCCACTTGCGGCCCATCGGAAAGGCGGCGCCGCCGCGCCCCTGGATGCCGGAGGCAGTGACTTCGGTGACCACCTGCTGCAGCGTCATCTGTCGCAGCGCCTTCTCGAGCGCGCCGTAGCCCCCGCGCGCTCGATACTCGGAGAGCGTGTGCGAGGTTGCGGTGACCGGGAAGGTCATCAGGAGCTTGGTGTTTGCCATGTCAGGGCTGCATCCGGAGCAGCGCGTCGATCTTTTCCGGAGTCATGCTCTCGTGGTAGGTCTCGTCGATCATCACCACCGGCGCGGTGCCGCACGCGGCAAGGCACTCGACGGTCGATAGCGTGTAGCGACCGTCGGCAGTCGTTTGTCCCGGGGCGATGCCGAGCTTCTTGGTCAGGTGGTCGAGAATCCGCTCCGCACCGAGCAGCGAGCACGACAGGTTGCGGCAGGCCTGGATGTGGCAACGGCCGATCGGCTTGCGCCGAAACTGTCCGTAGAAACTCAGCACTTCCTCGATCTGGATACGGGGTACGCCGAGATATTCGACCAGACCGTCGATGTCCTCGTCGGCAACATAGCCACGGTCTTCCTGGATGCGGCGCAGGCACGGCAGAACGAATGAAGATTCGAAGCCGGCGGGATAGCGCGCGCGCAGTTTCTCGAACTCGGGAATCAGGTGCTTCATCGATCGCTCACCGGTCGCACTCGCCGCCGATCATGTTGACCGAGCCGAAGGTCGGAATGATGTCGGCGAGTTGGTAACCCTCGAGCATGCGCTGCACCCCGCCCATGTGGACGAAGCTTGGCGAGCGCACGTGAAACTTGTACGGTGTTCCTCCGCCCGTGCTCACCAGATAGAAGCCGAGCTCCCCGTTAGGCGCCTCGTGTGCCGTGTAGACCTCCCCTGCGGGCACGTCGGGACCGTCCATGATCAATTTGAAGTGGTTGATCAGCGATTCGATTTCCGTGTATACGAGCCGCTTCTCCGGCAACGTGCAGCGGCGATCGTCGACGTTGATCGGACCTTCCGGAAGCAAGTCCACCAACTGGCGGATCATGTACACCGACTCGTCCATCTCCCGCATGCGCACGTAGTAGCGATCGTAGTTGTCGCCCTTGATGCCGACCGGAACCTCGAAATCCAGCTCCCCGTAGGCGAGGTAGGGAGCGTCCTTGCGCAAATCGAGCGCCGCGCCGGTCGAGCGCAGGATCGGCCCGGTAAAGCCCCAGTTGATCGCGTCGGCGGTCGAAATCACGCCGACGTTGCGGGTGCGGTCGATGAAGATGCGGTTGCGGTCCATGAGCCCGTGAATGCGTCCTACGAACACCTCGTACTGGTCGAGAATCGTTCCGAGGCGCTTGAGCCAGCCGGCGGGGAGGTCGCGCGCCAGGCCGCCGATGCGGCCGTAGGTATAAGTGACGCGTGCGCCGGTAAGATCCGCGAGGTGCTCGTAGATGTAGTCGCGAATCATCACCAGATAGAGGAAGGCCGTCATCGCACCGAGCTCCATCAGCGACGCCGCCACGCAGGTGAGGTGGTCCGCCACACGCGAATACTCGGAGAGCAGCGTGCGCAGGTAGCGGCACCGCGGCGTGATCTCGACGCCCATCAGCGTCTCGACGGCCTCGCAATACGCGAAATCGTTGATCAGCCCGGAACAGTAGTTGAGCCGATCGACATAGGGCATCAGGTTGTGCCAGGTATGGTCTTCGCACTCCTTTTCGAAGCCGCGGTGCAGGTACCCGCAGTGCACGTCGACTCGCTGCACCTTCTCACCGTCGAGTGCGGCGATCACCTGTATCGTTCCGTGGGTCGCCGGGTGCGAAGGGCCGATGTTGACGATGACCGCGTCATCACGCTCACCGCGCTCGAACGCTGGGCGGACGGGATTGGACAGCGTGGCCTTCACTCGGGTATCCAACGTCGTCTCGTCATGTCCGGTACGGCACGAGCGGCTGCTCTTGCAACTTGGGGTAGTCCTTGCGCAGCGGATGCCCGACGAAGCCCTCGTAGAGCAGAATAGGGCGCAGATCGGGATTGCCGCGAAAGCCGATGCCGTACATGTCGTGGCATTCGCGTTCCATGAAGTTCGCCGAGCCGTAGAGCGAGACCAGCGAGTCCACCGAGGGCTCTGCCTCCGTGACGCGGGTCTTCAGTCGGACTCGAATCTTGTGTGTGGTGGAGTAGAAGTGATAGACGACGTCGAAACGCGGCGTCCGCTCCGGCCAGTCGACCGCCGTGACGTCCAGGAACAGATCGAACGCGAACTCCGACTGGAGACGCCTCACGATGCTGAGCAGATCGGTGGAAGGAACCACCACCACTAGCATCCCGTGGGACAGGGTCGCTTCGCCACCTGCGGGGACAAGCTGCTGCTGCATGCGCTCGACGATCGCCGTGGCCATGATCAGAAGGTCTCGGTGATGATCGGATGGTGCGATCCTGCGATCCGGTCCTGCAGCTTCATGATCGCGTCGATGACGGTCTCCGGCCGGGGCGGGCACCCGGGGACGTAGATGTCGACCGGGATGATCTTGTCGATGCCTGCGACGGCGGCATAGTTCTGGTAGAAACCTCCGCTGGTCGCGCATGCGCCGAATGCCATCACCCATTTGGGCTCGCACATCTGTTCGTAGACCTTCAGGAGGACCGGCGCCTGCTTGTGCGTAAGCGTGCCGACGACCATCAGCAAATCCGACTGCCGTGGCGAAAAGCGCGGCAACGCGGCGCCGAAGCGGTCGGTGTCGTAGGGCGTGGAGCTCACCGCCATGAACTCCATCGCGCAGCACGCCGTCACGAATGGGTAGGGAAACAGCGAGAACTTGCGCGCCCAGCCGACGAACTCGTCCTTCTTGGTCGAGAAGTATTCGAACGCGGGCGTTCGCGCATGGGCTGGCAGAATCGGGATGGTGGCCTTGGCCATCGCTATTCCGTCACCGCTTCCAGCAGTCTCGCCCGGTATACATATAGGAGGATCATGACCAGCAGGAAGGCGAAAATGAAGAAGGTGAACAGCATGAAGCCAGTGAGGGGCTGGGCGCCGAGTGCCCAGATGAAGAGGAACACGGTCTCCAGATCGAAGAGCATGAACGCGACGGCGACTCCGTAATACTTGATCGGAACCGGTTTGGTGTTGCGCGTGTCGACCGGCGTCGCGCCGCACTCGAAAGGCTCCATCTTCAGGGCCGAGGCGACCGGCTTGGGACCGAGGGCGCGATTCATCACCAGGGTGATGAACACGAACCCCAGGATTGCCAGCAGGTACAAGAGGAAAGCGACGTACGGATTCATTCATTGACCCTTCTCGGCAGCTACAGTAAGCGTCCGGCTGCCGTGCTCGTTTGACCTAAGTCAACGGGACATGCGGATTTAGGGGCACGTTGCCGATCGCAGTGGGGTAACCGGCGGCCGCGGCATTTGCATGACATAGATCAATCCCGGCGGACGGTCTAGAGAGTAATTTGCCCCGACTTGGCATGGTCCGGCTAGTTGCCGGCAAAACGGAGGGAAGACGATGATCTGGTCACAAGTCTACGATCCGCTTGGCAACCAGGTGCTCTCCACGGTCGTTGCGGGATTGCCGATCGTCGTCCTGCTGGGCGGTCTCGCGTTCTTCCATATCAAGGCGCACTGGGCGGCGATTCTCGGCCTCATCGTCGCCTTGGCGGTCGCCATCTTCGCCTATGGCATGCCGACGGAAATGGCGGGGAAGTCCGCACTGTACGGCGCGCTATTTGGTCTGCTTCCGATCGGCTGGATCGTTCTCAACGTCATTTTCATGTATCAACTGACCAGCGAGGTCGGGCTGTTCGACGTGCTGCAGAAGAGCATCACCGGTATCACGACCGACCGCCGCCTGCAGCTGTTGCTGGTTTCCTTTTGCTTTGGCGCGTTCTTCGAAGGCGCCGCGGGTTTCGGCACGCCGGTTGCCGTGACCGCCGCGATCATGATGGGGCTCGGCTTCAAGCCGCTCGCCGCGGCGGGGCTCTCGCTGATCGCCAATACTGCGCCGGTGGCCTATGGTGCGCTCGGCACGCCGATCGTGGTGCTGGCGGCAGTCACGGGACTCGATCTGCACGCGTTGAGCGGAATGGTCGGACGGCAGCTGCCATTCTTTTCGTTGCTGGTGCCGTTCTGGCTGATCTGGGCCTTTGTCGGCTTCCGCCGGATGATGGAAATCTGGCCGGCGATCCTGGTAGCGGGGGTTTCGTTCGCGATCCCGCAATTCCTGGTGTCGAACTTTCACGGGCCGTGGCTCGTCGACGTGATCGCTGCGATTTGCTCGATGGGCGCGCTGACCCTGTTCCTCAAGGTCTGGCATCCGAAGCAGGTATGGACCAGCACGTCGCGTGAAGGCACGACTGTGTCGTATGCCGAGGCGGAGTCGCAAGCCGTACGACATGGCTTCACGCGCGCGCAAGTCATGAAGGCCTGGACACCGTGGGCGATCCTCAGCGTGCTTGTCTTCCTATGGGGCCTCCCGCAAATCAAGGATCTGCTCAACGCGCTATCGGCGCCCAAGTTCCCGATCGACGGCTTGCATAACCTGGTGCAGCGCATGCCACCGGTGGTGCCGAAGCCCACGCTCGAAGCCGCCGTGTACGTGCTGAACTGGCTGTCGGCCACGGGTACGGGCATTCTGATCGCCGCGGTCATTGCCGGCATCGTGATGGGAATCAGCGTCCCGAAAATGGTGCAAATCTACGGCAAGACGCTGAAGCTCGTCCGTTTCTCGCTGCTCACCATTGCCGCGATGCTGGCGCTCGGCTTTACCACCAAGGGCGGGGGACTGGATTCCACGCTGGGCTTGGCCTTCGCGCATGCGGGCTGGTTGTATCCGTTTTTTGGGACGATGTTGGGATGGCTGGGCGTAGCCCTCACCGGCTCCGACACGTCGTCGAACGTCCTTTTCGGCAACCTGCAGAAGATCTCCGCCGAACAGCTCGGCTTGTCACCGGTGTTGATGGCTTCGGCGAACAGCTCGGGTGGCGTCATGGGCAAGATGATCGACGCACAAAGCATCGTCGTTGCGTCGACCGCGACGCAGTGGTACGGGCACGAAGGTGATATTCTGCGCTACGTGTTCTTCCACAGCCTCGCGCTGGCCGCCTTGATGGGGTTGCTGGTGATGGCGCAGGCGTACGTCTGGCCGTTCAGCGCGCTGGTTGTGCACTGACAATAGAGTGATCACAAGCGATGCTGCCGTCGCGCTACCGGGCGTTCGAGCGGGCGTTACACGCGCCATATGACGCGCTGTATCGCTCGGTATTGGCGTACATACCCGACGATCGGCTGATCACCGATCCGCTGCGCCTGTTGACTTGGGGCACCGACGCCAGCTTTTATCGGCTTCTGCCGCGCATCGCCGTCGTGGTCGAAAGCGAAGATGAAGTCGTGCGCCTCCTCGGTGACTGCTCGCGCCTCGGCACGCCCGTCACATTCCGCGCCGCGGGTACGAGCCTCTCGGGGCAGGCGATCAGCGACTCCGTGCTCGTGCTGCTCGGGGACAACTGGCGCGGTTGCAAAATCGGTCCGGCAGCCGAAACCGTCACCCTGCAACCGGGCGTGGTTGGTGCGGCCGCGAATCGGCGACTCGCCCGATTTGGCCGCAAGATCGGCCCCGATCCGGCGTCGATCGATGCTGCGATGATCGGCGGCATCGCGGCCAACAACGCCAGCGGCATGTGCTGCGGAACGGCGCAAAACAGCTATCACACGCTGGCCGGGCTGCGCGTCGTGTTGGCCAGCGGTACTGTACTGGACACGCGCGATGCGGCGAGCCGAGCCGCATTCCTTGCACGCGAACCCGAGCTTTATCGCTCGCTCGATGCGATGGCGCGCGGCGCCCGCGGCAATGAGACCCTCGCGGCGCGGATTCGACACAAGTTCCGTCTGAAGAACACGACCGGATACAGCCTGAATGCGCTGGTCGACTTCGAAGATCCGATCGATGTGCTCGCGCATCTCATGATCGGTTCTGAAGGCACCCTCGGTTTCATCAGCGAACTCACCTACGCCACTGTCCCGGAATACGCCAACAAGGCGAGCGCGCTGATCCTTTTCGACGATCTCGAGAGCGCTTGTCGGGCCGTCACGCTTCTCAAGAGTACGCCCGTCGCTGCCGTCGAGCTCGCGGATCGCGCAGCGCTGCGCTCAGTGGAAGGAAAACCCGGACTCCCCGACGGCATTGGCGCGCTGGGTCCGGAGGGAGCGGCATTGCTGGTCGAGACCCGTGCCGGGAATCTGGCCACGCTCGGCGAACAGATCGGCACGATCGAAGCGGCGCTTGCCGGCGTACGCACTTCCCAGCCGGCGCGCTTTTCGACCGACGCGCAGGAGTGCGCGCGCCTCTGGAACGTGCGCAAGGGCATGTTCCCCTCGGTGGGCGCGATGCGCGAGGTCGGCACCACCGTAATCATCGAGGACGTCGCATTTCCAGTACCCCGGCTCGCGGAAGCGACGCTCGATCTCCAGCGCCTTCTCGCGGCACACGGCTATCCTGATGCCATCATCTTCGGCCATGCGCTCGAGGGGAACCTGCACTTCGTCTTCACTCAGGACTTCAATATTCCCGCGGAAATCCAGCGCTACCGCGGCTTCATGGATGCGTTGTGCCGGATGGTCGTCGAAAAATACGATGGCTCGCTCAAGGCTGAGCACGGCACCGGTCGCAACATCGCACCCTTCGTCGAGCTCGAATGGGGCGCCGAAGCGTACGGGATCATGCGTGCGATCAAGCAACTATTCGATCCGCGAGGTCTGCTGAATCCGGGCGTGGTCATCAACGACGATCGCGACTCGCATCTGAAAAATCTGAAGCCGTTGCCTGAGTGCGATCCGATCGTCGACAAGTGCATCGAGTGCGGATTTTGCGAACCCAAGTGTCCGTCGCACAAGCTTACGCTGTCACCGCGGCAGCGCATCGTCGGCTGGCGCGAGATCACGCGTCTCGAGCACGAGGGCCAGGGCGGCACGCAACTCGAGGCAATGCATGCGCTGTACGACTTCCACGGCATCGACACGTGTGCCGCATGCGGGCTGTGCGCCACTGCGTGCCCCGTCGGCATCGAGACGGGCGTGCTGATCAAGACGCTGCGCGGACGCCGCGCGAGCGCGGTCGCCGGACGGCTCGCCGCCGTCGCGGGCGATCATTTCGGCGCGCTGACGCGCGGCGTGCGCGCCGGACTGGTCGTCAGCGACACCTTGCAGCGGTTGGTCGGTCCGGATTTGGTGAGGTCTGCGTTCGACGGAATCCGTAACCTGTCCGGAGGCCGCCTGCCTAAGTGGTCGCCCGCCTTGCCGCGCGCGGTGAATTTTCGCCCGCGGCAGGGTGGTCGTTCGAGAAACGCGGAGCGGATAGTCTATTTTCCCAGCTGCGCCACCCGAAACATGGGCGCGCAGAGCGGCGACGAAGAAATCGAAGCGTTACCGGTCGTGGCGGAGCGACTGTTCGGCAAGGCTGGCTTCGAGGTCGTCTACCCCGAAGGCCTCGGCGATTTGTGTTGCGGTCAACCATTCGAGAGCAAGGGACTTTTCGAGGCGGCTGATCGCAAGGCAGCGGAACTCGAGGCTGCCCTGCGCAATGCCAGCGAAGACGGACGGCTTCCAATTGTATTCGACACCAGTCCGTGCACCTATCGGATGAAGCGATACCTCGCTGGGCGTCTGGCTGTGCAGGATTGTATCGAGTTCCTCCACGACTTCGTCCTGCGCCGGGTCGAGGTCGAGGCGATCGCCGGCACCGTGGCGATTCACCCGGTGTGCAGCCTGCGCAAGATGGGTACGGTCGACAAGCTCGCGGCGGTCGCCTCGCGCTGTAGCCGTGACGTGGTGCAGGTGGACGACGTGCTGTGCTGCGGCTTTGCGGGGGAGAAGGGCTTCAGTCGGCCGGAACTCAATGCGCACGCGCTGCGCCATTTGAAGTCGGCGTTACCTGCAGAGTGCGTACAGGGCTACTCGTCCAGTCGGACCTGCGAAATCGGGCTATCGGAGTATTCCGGCTTCCCCTATCGCTCGATCATTCGTCTTGTCGATGCGTGCGCGAGCCGGCGTGTAACCCACGCACCGGTAGTGAACGATCGGGAGCAGAATTCGCTGGCTGGACACGCCGACTGACCGCGACGGGGCGGCAGCGGGCGAAGGTGGTTTGTTGTGTGAGGACCGGAAATGATGAGAGCCGCTCTATTCATTCCTTGTTACGTCGATGCCGTCTTTCCGGAGGTTGGGATTGCGACGCTGGAACTGCTCGAACGTTTCGGGGTCGAGGTTGCCTACCCGTTGAATCAGACCTGCTGTGGGCAGCCGATGGCGAATAGCGGATGCCACGATGACGCGGCCGCGGCCGAGGCGCTTTTTGTGAAGAATTTCTCCGGCTTCGACTACATCGTCGGGCCGTCGGGAAGTTGCGTCCACCACATCCGCGAGAACCTGACGGCGATTCCACAGACCCCGGAAACGGCCAAGGTAAGGCGCAACACCTACGAGCTGGTGGAGTTCCTGCACGACGTGCTCAAAGCACGCGAGTTTCCCTGGGCCGAGTTTCCGCATGCGGTCGGCTTGCACAACGGCTGCGCGTCGTTGCGGGCGCTGCGCACCGCCAAAATGTCCGAGATCGAAGAGCCGTTCTTCTCGAAGCCGCTCGATCTACTGACCAAGGTGAAAGGCATCCGCTTCGTCACGCCGGAGCGGCCTGACGAGTGCTGTGGGTTCGGCGGAACGTTTTCGGTGTTCGAGGAGCCGGTCTCGGCCAAGATGGGCTACGACAAGGTAAACGACCATCAGAAGGCCGGGGCGGAGTACATCGTTTCCGCTGACATGTCCTGCATCATGCATCAAAAAGGATGTGCGGAACGGCTCGGGCTTCCGATCAAGTTCATTCACATTGCGCAGATCCTGAACGGAGCGCGGGAATGAGCGCGCCGGGCGCAAGCCAAGACCCGAAGGGCCGGCGGCGCGCGATTGACCGGAGGCCGACGCGGGAGCGATTCGACCGACTCGGAATGCGAAGGGAGGCCGAATGAAGCGCATCGACCACGCAGAAGCCTCGTCGAAGTTCATCAAAGCGAAGGATCATATCGACTTTCACGACAAGAGATTGTGGGATCTTCGCAAGAAACGCGACCGGGTGAGCGAGCAAATACCTGAATGGGAGGAGCTGCGTTCGCTGGCGTCCGCGATCAAGGAACACACGCTGACCCATCTCGCCGACTATCTCGAGGAGTTCGAGCGCAACGCGATCAAGAACGGCGCGCAAGTGCACTGGGCCAAGGACGCGGCTGAACACAATCAGATTGTGTTCGACATCATGAGCTCGCGCGCCGCGCGCACGCTGGTCAAGGCCAAGTCGATGCTCACCGACGAGTGCGACATGCGGCCCTTCCTCGAGAATCGGGGCATCGAGATCATGGAGACCGATCTGGGAGAACGCATCCAGCAACTCGACGACGAGCCACCGAGCCACATCGTCGTGCCCGCCGTCCACAAGCTGAGAACCGATGTAGCCAGGGTCTTTTCCGAAACCATAGGCACCGACCCCAAGAACAGCGACGTCCACTATCTCGCGGAGAGCCAGCGCCAGCACACGCGGCCGTACTTCCTCAAGGCCGACGCGGGCATGACCGGAGCCAATTTTGCCGTCGCCGAGACCGGTACCGTCGTCGTCTGCACCAACGAGGGCAACGCGGACTTGAGCGTGAATTTGCCGAAGCTCTACATCGCCTCGATCGGCATCGAAAAGATCGTTCCCAGGATCGAGCATCTGGGCGTGTTCGTCCGCATGCTGTCGCGCAGCGCCCTGGGTTCGCCGATTACGCAGCTCACGTCGCATTTCCGCGCGCCGCGCGAGGGCACCGAAATGCACATCGTCCTGGTCGACAACGGGCGCTCGGAACGGCTCGGGATGCCGGACTTCTGGTACTCGCTCAAATGCATTCGCTGCGGCGCCTGCATGAACACCTGTCCGGTGTACCGGCGCAGCGGCGGCTTGAGCTACGGCGCGACCTATTCGGGACCGATCGGTGTCATCATCGACCCCACGTTCAACTTGCGCAAATACAGCTCGTTGCCATTTGCCTCGACGTTGAATGGGAGCTGCACCAGCGTTTGCCCGGTGAAGATCAACATCCACGAGCAGATCTACAAATGGCGCCAGATCATCGCCGAGCGGCACCAGCTTCCGTTTGTAAAACAGGAAGCGATGCGGGTGGCTGGCAAGATCCTGGGCAGTCCGAAGCTCTATCGCGCAGCAGTCGAGACCGCCGGCGCGAGCCTCGAGCACCTCCCTCGGTTCATGATGTACAGCCGCTTGAACGCCTGGGGGCGGCAACGCGAAGTTCCGGAGGCGCCGCAGTCTAGCTTCCGCCAGTGGTATTTGAAGAACCGGGACAAGCGATGAGCAGCCGGGACGACATCCTCGCACGCGTGCGGAAGAACCAGCCCGCGCCGCAACCGCTGCCGCCGGTTCCGACGTTCGATGCCGCCGCAGGCACGTTGCTTGAAGACTTCAAAGCCGCCATTGTCCGCATGGGCGGCAAATTCGCCGATGCGCCGGCCGACGGCGATCTGGACGCCCTCGTCCGGCGGCTGTTTCCTGATGCGAAGGTGATCTGCTCGGCGACTCCCGAAGTCGTGGGCAATCGTCCTCTCGACAAGGTACTCGGCCCGGCGGAGCTGAATGACGTCGACGTCGGCGTCGTGCGCGCGCTGTATGGGGTTGCCGAGACCGGGTCGGTATGGATCACGGAGGCGCAGTTCAAGGTCAACAGCCTCGGATTCCTGTCGCAGCACCTTGTCGTCTTGCTCGACCCGGCCCGGATCCTGGAAAACTTGCATCACGCTTACCGCGAACGCGCGCAGTTCGACGTCGGGTACGGAGTATTCATGACCGGGCCGTCGGCCACCGCCGACATTGAAGGTGTACTGATTCACGGCGCACAGGGGATCCGTACGTTGACGGTCGTTGCCGTGGCCCCTTTGCAGCAATTGGCACGCGGATGATTTTCCGGGAGAACATTTATAGCCATGACGGAGAGCAATGACGTTCAACAATATCCTTGTACGAACTGATGGATCCAAACTGTCGCAAAGGGCTGTGCTGCTCCATATGCACCTTGACCGTCAGCGACCACGCAGATAGCGCGCGTCGTCGAATGTCGCGACCCAAGCCGGCCGGTACACTACCAGGATCGTGGCGAGCATCCCGGATATCGTCGCTTCGGCGAAGCTCAGATAAAGCAGGTAAGGCAGATACTGGTCGAAGACGACGGTCGTTGGCTGAGCACCCGCCCACACGACTGCGCCAGACGTCAGAAGGCCCGCCACGAACATCGCGACACCCGGGCCGAAAAACGCGCCGACGAAGACGTAGACAAAGAAGTTCGGCGGCAGCCATCGCTCGGCGGCCCGCAGCGCACCCGCGGTTAGCAGCACCGGCGTTACGCCCAACGCCAGTATGTCGAGTGCGCAATTGGCCCACGACCCGTCGCGCAACGCGGTGACGATCGCCACTACCAACGCCGTACCGATCAGCGCGAGCTGCGGCCCGGCCAGCAGCGTGAACAGCGGCACTCCGAGGAGGTGGAAGGTCAGCCCAGAGGGGAACGATGCCTTGATGCTCCACAACACGATCACGCCGAAGATCGTGCCGTACCAGACGTGCGCTGATTGGCTCGCGTCAAAGCGCCGCCACGGCGCCGTCAACGCTGCCCAAACAAGCACGGGTGCCAGCAGGGCGAATGCGCTCGCTTGCCACATTGTCGGAAACACGAGGTTGATGAAATCCATGACAGACCCGGCGGCGGCCCGCATCCGCTCTTGGCCTGCCTGCGATGGCGGTACGCGTAAGCCAGGGTTTCCGGGCCATGCGCCTGAGCGCGGAGCGGCTACCGTGAAGCCTTGTCGGCCTCCGCCTGCATGGCGATCTGCTTGTGGATCGCGGCATAACGCTTTTCCGCGGCCTTCCCGAAAAGCGGATCGTCCATGTGCTTGATCGCCGCCTTGATCTCGGACCAGTCATTGTTCTTGAGAAGCTTGGCCGCCATGGGCAGGATTTTCGTCTCCTCGGTCCGCATGTGAAGGCGAAAGTTCGCCACGTAGGCGCGTCCTGGCGTCTCGACACTTTCGCGCGGCGAAATGGACCCGTTTACGATGTCACCAAGGCCGCTAACCAGTTCCTCGCCGATCTTACGCAGCTGCGCATGCTGCTCCGACAGTTCGTCGACCGTCGGACCGGCGCTCTTGTCTCGTGCCTTGATCTTCGCGAACGCGAGATCCTCCCTCGGATGGTGGAGGATGTCCGGGTAATGCGTCATGTAGAACATGATGTCCAGCATCAGTTCGTAGTTGGGCGAGTCGCCCTTATGGAACAGGTCGAGTTCCGCTTCCAGAAGATTGAGGAGCTTGGCGAAGTTGACGTGCTCGGTGTGCCACTGGGCAAGGGTATCGGGCATGGCTACCTCGTACGGTGTCGAAAGCGCGGCGCGCAGCGCCCAGGGTCCTCTCGGTTGCGAAGCGAGGACGCAAGCATGAATTGTAGCGACTGTGCGTACAGCACGGGCGATCTATTGAAACGCCTTGGCGCGTTCCACCAATTCGTCCAGACCCGGTTCGTTCGGGTTGAATGGTTTGCCCGGATGGATGATCGATACCTGACAGCTCTCGGCGGCCTCCACCAGCTGGCGGTAGGTGCCCGCCTTGAGGTCGCCGATATACGCCTGCTTGTTCGCGTTGTAGACGAACATCTTGTCATTGATGAGCTGGCATTCGTTGCAACTGGGGCAACGCGCGGTCTCGATCCAGGCTTCGTCCGGCGAGTGGGCGGGGACGTCCGCGGCCTCCGCGGTGGCCACTGGCGCAACAACGGCGCCCGCCTTCTCCTCGCCGGCCAGCGAGCGTGCTTCGCCGCTTGCCATCGGTGTGACCGCGGCCTTCAGTTCGTCGATCTGCCGTTGCTTCTCCGCCTCCCACAATGCCTTCTCGCGCGCGAGCAAGCGCTCGGCATGCGAATTGTGGATCCCGCCCTGCTCGCGCAAGCGATGCCACAAAGTGCGACAGCGCCGCACCGCGCTGATGAGACGCGCGTCGACAATGACGCGATGCAGGACATCGTCCGCGTCGATGGCCCAAAGGTAGGGCACGCATTCGGCCATCGTCTTCTCGTCGAGCTCGAGCCACTCGGCGACCGGCCGCATTCGCGCGTTCCAGCGTGCCTTGGGCACGCGTGCGAAATGCGCAGCGTGGCGCGGGTCGCACAGCACGAAGTCGGCAAACGTGAACGCCAAGGGTTCGGTGACCCTTTGCCATTCCTCATTCGCGTACTCGAACGATTCGACCGGCCAGTCGACTTCCGGTTGCGGACAGGTCTCGAGCGAAAAGCGTGCCGCCAGGTTGTCGCCGGCGAGCGGATCGTACGAATACGGCGGAAAGGCGCGGGATTCGGTGGCGGCCGCGGCAGTGAGGTAGTGCGGAATGCGCGCCGCCGGATCGCTCGCGCCAGAGTAGACGCTGAACAGCGCCGGTCCGCGGTGGTCGAGACCTCTGGCGATGGGCGCGCGCAACGCGGGCAGGTTGGAACTCGGTGTCTGCACGACGTACACGCCTCCCAGACCCATCGCGGTCATTCCCAAACGCACGCTGCGTACGCCGAACGCGAAATGGCCGGCGCCCACCGCGGATTCCTCGAGCAGATCGCGCGTCTCCACCAGGACCTTGACCGGCAGCCCGGACGAAAGCATCTCGATCAGATTGGCATTCTCCGGTGCGGCATTGCGATCGGACGGGATGCAGACGAGATAGTCGGGAAAAATTGCCAGGTCCGTCGCCGTCAGCATGTGCTCGCCGAAGCTTTCGAAAAACGGATCATGGTCCGCCTCGACATAACGACCGTCGGCCTCGAGCTCGGCGATGGCCATGGCGCGCGTGGTCTCGACCAACGCCGGCAGGCGCGCGCGAAACGCTTCCGCGGCCGAGACACAGTCCTCGAACTGGAATCCGAACGGTACGATCGCATCCGGCGAGGGCAAGGCCTTCGGATCGGCAAAGAAGCGCTGGCCACGCAGAGCGTCGAGCGCGTTTTCGATGCGCCGGCGCCGCGCCGGCGACAATTCGTCCTCGGGCGCGCGGCGGCCGACGAGTCGCGACATGGCGTCGAAGTCGAACATGTTCTGGTGCATGCCGCCCACGGAGGCGCGCAAAGCGCCTGGTTGCTGGCCGGCGGCGGAGTGAATGAACGCGGCGCGCAGAATATCGGACAACCGCACGACCAGCGTATCCACTGTCTTGCGGAACGCACGCGCCTTGGCGGCATGCGCAACTTCCCAGAGGTGCGCCATGAATTTGGCGGGCATCGCTGCATCGCAGCCGACGACTTCGCCATCGAGCTTCAGTGCGGCCGCTGTGTAGCGCAGCACCTCGTCGGCGTTGTCGCCGCCCACGACGACGCGCTCTGCCGCCGCCATCCACAATTCCGACAACAGCCCGCTGTCACCGGCCGCGACACTCTTGCGGATTTCGCGTTCAAGCGCGAGTGCGTGCTTGCGCAGCCGCTCGCCGGCGATGCCACGCGGCGCTACGTCCAGCAGCACCTCGTCGACAATTCCGGAGAGCGATCGGGCCGTGCTGGCGCCGCCGCTCCCGGTGACCAGTACCAGTGGAAAGTCGTGGCGCAGCAACGAGAGATCCCGGTACCCGGCGAAGAGCGCCGGACGCAATCCGAGTCCGTTGATCGCCTCCACACCTTGGGCCTGCAGTCGGCTGGTGGAAAAAAACACCCTCTGGTCGAGGAATGTGGCGGCCATATCCATGTCGCCTCGCTCTAGCTCGTTGGCATGTCGGAGGACGCGCGCTCGTCCATCATGCGGCCCGCTGCGACGTGTCCGCTTCCTTCGGCCACACGGTGAAGCGGTCGAATTCCGCCTCCAGGCCCGCGCGGATATGCTCGGGCGTGCGCATCTGCCCGGCGTGGCGCACCTCCTCGTAGCACGGCACGGCCGGATTCCGATAGAGGATGCCGACGGGAATCGGATCCTCGCTGGACGCGATTTCGCGCGCGCGGTCGATGTTCGAGGGATCGTGCGCGAGCTGGTTCTTGTAGATGCGCGAGAGCTCCGGTGTGAGCGTGAGCCCGTTGGCGTGCGTCAGCAGCAGCGTCTTCTGCGGGTCGGCGAGCCAGCTCTCGAACATCTTCGGCAGGAACTCGGGGCAGCGCTGGATAATGCGCACGAACGAGAAGCCGCGATGGTGATACGCGGCGCTGATGATGTCGTAGAGTACCTCCGGGACCCAGTCCACGGCCTGCGCCACGAACGACACGTTCTGTACGCCGAGGGTCACCGTCAGCGGATTCAGGGCCTCGAGATAGGAACCGCGCGGCGTCGTGTTGCTCTTGAAACCGATGGGTGACGTTGGCGACGCCTGCTTCTTGGTGAGACCGTAAACGTGGTTGTCGTGCAGGATCACGGTCATGTTCATGTTGTAACGGATCGCGTGGATCCAGTGTCCGGCGCCGATGCTGCAGCAGTCGCCGTCGCCCGTGTTGACGAACACCGCGAGATCCGGTCGGGCCATCTTGATGCCCTCGGCCACCGGGAACGCCCGTCCATGGATACCGTGGAAGCCGTAGGTCTTCATGTAGTGCGGGAAGCGACTCGAACAGCCGATGCCCGAAACGAACACCGTCCGTTCGGGACTCAAGTCCTCGTCGCGGCACAGTCGCTGCACGGCCGCGAGAATGGCGTTGTCTCCGCAACCGCTGCACCAGCGCGGCACGCCTCCCTGATAGTCCTCCAGGTTGTGGTGGTCCTCGTGGAGCCTGATGAGGCACTGGGTGACGGGCATGTTCATGCGAGTTCTCCTGCCTTGGACGCGAGTTTCGCTCGGATCACCTGACAGATCTTCGCAGGCTTGACGGGCTGACCACGGGCTTCGCTCCAGCAATCGATGTCGACGAGGAAGCGCGACCGCAGCATCAACGCGAGCGCCGAATAGCGCCGGTTGTCCTCGTCGATGAGCTCATCTTCGCTGCGATCCGACCAGTTCGTTTCGATCGTCATCACCCGCTTGAAGCGATGCAGGATCTCGCGGATTCCTGATGCCATCGGTTGCAGGAACGTGAGATGAAGCGACGAGACCTTCAATCCATCCGCACGGACCCGCGCGACGGCTTCCTCGATCGCCCCCTTCGAGCTACCCCAGCCGACGATCAAGAGATCGCCCTCGGGATCGCCGAACACGCTCGGTGCCCTGAGGGTCTTTTGCAGCGCCGCGAGTTTCAGGCTGCGGTGACGCAGGCCTTCCTCGTTGGTTGTCGCGTCGTACGCGACGTGACTGGCACGGTCGTGCGCAAGTCCCGTGAGCGTGTGCATGCCACCCGGCTGGCCGGGTACGAAACGGCGCGCGATGCCGGTGATCGGATCCCAGTCGTAGGGCTGCAATCCAACCGGCACCGGCGTCTGGTCGACCGGCGGCGCCAGCCATTCCTCCTTGAACTGTGGCCGCGGAAACGGCTGCTGGGCAGTGGCAAGACTCGCATCGGAGAGCAGCACGACAACGGTATTGAATGTCTCGGCGATCTTGCGCGCAGTGATAACGGCGTAGAAGCAGTCCTCGATCCCCGACACCGCCATGACCACCTTCGGCGCATCGCCATGGCTGCCGAAACAGCTTGCGAGAAGGTCGCTTTGCTCGGCCTTGGTCGGCTGGCCCGTGCTGGGACCGCCGCGCTGGACGTTGATCACGACGAGCGGGATTTCGGCCATGATCGCGAGGCCGATGGCCTCCTGCTTCAGCGAGTAGCCGGGTCCGGAGGTGATTGTCAGGGCGCACTTGCCGGCGTAGGACGCGCCGACGGCAAACGCGCAGGCAGCAATTTCGTCCTCGGCCTGATGCACAAGGCCGCCGACACGCTCGAAGCATTCCGAAAGATAGTGCGACGTCGACGTTGCCGGCGTGATCGGGTACATCGCGCAGATGTCCATCCCCGAGGCCAGAACGCCCAAGCCCAGCGCCGTATTGCCGTTGACGACGATCTGCGGTTCGGTCACGGGCATGACGGGAATGCGGTACTTGAAGTCGAGGTTGGTCTCGGCCCAAGCGTGGCCCGCGTCGAGCAGCCCCTGGCTGACCTTGATGACCTTCGCGTCCTTCTTGCCGAAGGTGATGGCGATCTGATCACGCGCGATATCGAGGTCCAGGCTGTAGATGCTGCAGAGGATTCCGAGCACGAACATGTTCTTGCCGCGCCGCGAATCGGCCACGAGCTTGCTGCAGGCTTCCTCCAGCGGAACTTCGTAGACGCGGAAGCCCCCTTTGTGCAGGAGTTCGATGGTCTCGACGTACGACGCCACGATCTTCGGGTCACGGTGCCCGCGCCACATGCTCTCGAGCAGGATCGTGCAGCCGGACTTGAGCTCGCCCGCGCGAACGCGACCCAGCAGTACCTGTTCGTTGAATGCCACCACGAGATCGGTCTCGTCGCCGCCGTTGGTGACCTTGCCCGAACCCATGCGGATGCGGATGCCCGAGGCGCCGGCGACGCTGCGCGCCGGCGGCTGGATTTCGGCCGGGATGATCTCCGTCGTCCAGATGCCGTTGCCCATCTTGGCCGCAATGGCACCGAGCGACTGGCCGCAGCGCTGCGCGCCCTCGCCGGAATCGCTGATCACCTCGACGATGTGCTCGGCGAGCGTGACGGCTTCTTTCGGACTCGCGCCCGGTGTCGGCCGGCGACCAGCCGACGCGGCCGGGGTCCTGGTCAGTGTCTCATTCATGTTGGTCGTCGTCGCTGTCGAAGGGTTCTGGTTCGGCATCAGCCGATGCGTACGCGGGCGTAATTGTGTTCTTCGCGATCGATGCCGAAGCGCCGAGTGGTTGCCGGGTCGCGATCCGTTGCATAGATAACGGCAGTGTCGCGCAGGCCCAGCCAGGCCTTCATTGCACGGGCGGCGCGCCGCCCCGCCCCCATCGCCTCGATCACGGTTGCCGCGCCGGTGACGATGTCTCCGCCGGCGAACACGCCCGCGATCGACGTCGCGAGGTTCTCGTCGGCGGCGATGTACCCGCGCTTGTCGAGCTTCAATTTTGACGTCTGGCCGAGAATCGGATTGGCATTGGTGCCGATCGCAAACACGACCATATCCGTTTCGATCTCGAACTCGCTGCCCGCGACCGGGATCGGACGCCGGCGGCCGGACGCATCGGGCTCGCCCAGCTCCATGCGGATGCAGCGCATGCCCCGCACGCGATTCTCGTTGTCGGACAGAATCTCGACGGGGCTGGTGAGCCAATGAAACTCGACGCCTTCTTCGCCCGCGTGGTGGATTTCTTCGGCGCGCGCCGGCGCCTCGGCTTTGGTGCGGCGGTAGACGCAATAGACGTGTTCCGCACCGAGCCGCAGGCTGACGCGCATCGCGTCCATCGCGGTGTTGCCGGCCCCGATGACGGCAACGCGGCGCCCGGGCTGCAGCGGTGTGTCGAAATCGGGGAAATCGCGTGCGCGCATCAGATTGCAGCGCGTGAGCAGCTCGTTGGCGGAGAGAACGCCGTTCAGCGACTCGCCGGGTATGCCCATGAAACTCGGATACCCCGCGCCTGTGCCGATGAACACAGCGTGAAAGCCCATATCGGTGATCATCTGCTCGATCGTGAACAGGCGCCCCACCAGCGTATTGCATTCGAACTTGATGCCAAGGCGCATGAGCTTCTCGATCTCGACGTCGATGACCGCATTTGGGAGACGGAAATCGGGGATGCCGTACTTCAGC
Organism: uncultured beta proteobacterium; assembly: GCA_963829375.1. GTDB lineage: Bacteria > Pseudomonadota > Gammaproteobacteria > Burkholderiales > Casimicrobiaceae > PALSA-1003. The sequence goes on from CAWHIS010000010.1 coordinate 201,426, forward strand.
ACGCCGCCCGGCTCGTGGAAGGCCTCGTAGACGATCACCTCGCACCCCGCCTTGGCCATGTCGGCGGCACACGCCATACCGGCCGGGCCCGAGCCGACGATGCCGACCTTGAATCCGTTGCGCTCGATGTATGGGACGTTCGCCCAGCCTTCGCTGATCGCCATGTCGCCGACGAAGCGCTCGAGGCGGCCGATGGCCACCGGCTCCAGCGACTCGCCGACAGTGCACACACCCTCGCACTGGTGTTCCTGCGGGCAGACGCGACCGCAGACGGCCGGCAACAGGTTCGTGTCGGTGATGACATCGTAGGCGCCGTGATAGTGCTTGTCGGCAATCTTCTTGATGAAGCCGGGAATATCGATGCCCACCGGGCAACCGCGCACGCAAGGGGCATCCACACACATCAGACAGCGCTCCGCCTCGTTCAGCGCTTCCTCGAGCGCGTAGCCGACCGTGACTTCCTTGAAATTGCGCGCGCGCTCCTTGGGGTCCTGCTCGCGCATCGGCGTGCGCGCCTGCGGAATGGTGCGGATGGTTTTTTTCTTCGCTGTGGCCACGGGTTCTCCGGTATGCGAATCAGGCGTCGGTCGAGCCGTCGCGCTGCGTGGCGGCACCGAGCGCAGCATCCGCCTGGCTGCCCAGCCGGCAGCTCTCCTGCCAACGTTCGAGCGCGGCCTTTTCGGTGGGCCGGTAGCGGCCGAGCCGGGCCATCAAGTCGTCGAAATCGACGGCATGCCCGTCGAAGTCCGGGCCGTCGACGCACGCGAACTTGATTCGGTCGCCGATCTTTACGCGGCAGCCACCGCACATGCCAGTGCCGTCGACCATCACGGGGTTAAGGCTCACCATCGTCCTGATCTTGTGCGCCCGCGTAGCCTCGGCGCAGCCCTTCATCATGATCGGCGGGCCGATCGCGACGACCTCGTCGATGTCAGTGTGTTTGGCGATCGCCTGCGCGATGCCGACGGTGACCAGCCCCTTGATTCCGGCCGAGCCGTCGTCGGTGCAGACGATCAATTCGTCGCAGACCGCACGGAACTTGTCTTCCCAGAACATGAGATCGCGGTTGCGAAAGCCGAGCACGCCGATCACGTAGGCACCGCCTTGCTTGTACGCGCGGGCCTGCGGGTAGACCGGAGCCACCCCCAGTCCGCCGCCGACGCAAACGACTTTCTTCACATTCCCAAAGTGGCTGGGAATGCCCATCGGACCGACCATCGCGTACAGGCGCGAACCGACGACGCAGTTCTGCTGCATTTCCTTGGTCGTCTTGCCGACGGCCTGGATCACCAGCGTGATCGATCCCCGCTCTCGATCGAAGTCCGCGATCGTCAGCGGAATGCGCTCTCCATGTTCGTGTTCCATCACGATGACAAACTGGCCCGGTTTGGCGGCTTTCGCCATCATCGGGTGACGGACTTCAAGCAGATACGTGACGTCCGAGAAGTCCTGCCGTGTGAGGATTTCGAGATCTGACATGAAAAGGGCGTTCCGTTATTCCGTCGCTCTCGATGGAATCGGAAGCGACGCCACAGCACATAAGTTGATGCTACGACACTGGATCATCGGCGGGCATTCGACCCTCACCAAGGATTACATGGCGGCCGGCGAAACCTTTGATCTGAATCACAGTAGATGCGATTAGTCGGCCGCGCGGCGCCGTTGGGGCGAATCATGGGCGCGATGCTGCCGCCACGTCGGCGGCAGTCCCTTTGATGAACGCCGACCAAACGCGAGCTCGGTCCGCCGGGTCGATGTCCATCGGCGCAAGCCAATCGAATCTTTGCGCCAAATAGATGCTAGATGCGCGTATCGACTGACCTCGGCCAGGCAAGAGGACAACGCGCGTTTGTTACGGTTCCGTTACGGGAGAGAGCCCCGATCGTCCGTGTGTTGCGCGTATGCCACAAAACCTCGCGAGGGCGACGCATTGATGCACGAATTTGACCTGTATCAAACTATTGCAGCCAAAATGTGGCGTAGCCTGCCATTTAATGGGGATGGAACCGTCGATAGAGTCGCGCAGCCAGCGCGCGAACGCGTCGAACCCCTGTGGATTCGTGTCTGCCAAGGGATTCATGCGCTGCGGCAGATTGCCGCAGGCGCGATCCCAAGGCAGGTCCTGCCGTGCTGGGAGCCGCTCGCAAGGGTGTAGAGGAGAAGGCAGATGCGCTTCGACAAACTAGCAGTCCTGCTGTGTGTTTCGTTGTGGGGGATCGTCGGAACGGCGGTTGCGCAGACACAGACCCAGGCGCAGCAAGGACCCGTCCGGCCGATCTGCGCGAACTGCCACGAGGACAAGTGGAACTCGATCGACCTCACCGGGCACGGCGCCAGAACCGACGCGAACGGGAGCATGTGCCAGAACTGCCATGGCGACGCGACCGAGCACCTGAAGGACCCGACGAAGGCCAAGCCGCCCAACCCGTTCGGCAAGGGCAAGCCGGCGGCCGAGCAGTCGGCGACCTGCATGTCCTGCCATAGCGGCAATCGCAATCTCGCCTTCTGGACCTCCGGCAAGCATTTCATCAATGAAGTGGCCTGTAGCAACTGCCACAGCATCCACGGGCAGGCGATCGTCCCGACCCAGAACGGCGTGAACATGAAGGCGCAGGCAGTGACGATCAACAAGTTCGTCACGACCTTCCAGCCGAACCAGTCGGAGGTCTGCGGAACGTGCCACCAGCACATCCGCGCGGAGACTTTCAAGCCCTCGCATCACCCGATCATCGAGGGCAAGATCAAGTGCAGCGACTGCCACAATCCGCACGGCGCGCTCTCGCCGGTGATGGTCAAGCAGCCGACGATCAACGACCAGTGCTATTCCTGCCATGCCGACAAGCGCGGTCCGTTCGTGTTCAACCACCCGCCGGTCGAGGAGAACTGTGCGACTTGCCACAACCCGCATGGCTCGGTCCACTACAAGCTCCTGAGAGAGCACACGCCGAACCTTTGCCAGGACTGCCACGAAGGCTCACGGCACCCGGGCACGATCTACGGTGCGGGCGGGGGCTTTACCTGCCAGGCGGGAATGACGACCGACCCGCTCAACTACCCGGGCTGCTTCAACAAACCTGTCGGGTCGTTGAGCCCGCAAGTCAACACGCGACTCGTCGACCGCGCCTGCCTGAATTGCCACAGCCAGATTCACGGCTCGAACGCGCCGGGTAACCGCGGCAAGTTCTTCACGCGATAAGGCCAGGAGAGACCCATGAGCAAAAAGCTTCTTTCTATCCTGATAGCCAGCCTATTCGCCGCCGCACCAGCCATCGCCCAGAGCGTCGACGACCCGATTCGGGTCGAGGGCGGGGCGACCGCAGGCGGCATCTACAACCGCCAGAACGGCGACGACAAGGCCAAGCTCCAGGAGTACCAGGACCTCGGCAACGGCGCGCTGTCGAACGTCTGGGCCCGCGGCCGCAACTCAACGAACTGGTTCGAAGGCTACGGCGAGAATTTCGGCCGCAACGACCAGTACATGTTCCTGCGCGGCGGCACCTACGACGTCTTCAAGGCCGGGGCGTACTTCAACGAAATGCCGCACGACTTCTCGACCAACGCCATCACGCCCTATGCCGGCGTGGGCAGCGGTCTCCTGATGACCACGTTTCCCCAGTACAACCCCGCCAACTGGAACTCGTTCAATCTGGGCTACGAGCGCAAGGATGCCGGCGGCTACTTCGAATGGCAGAAGAACAATCCGTGGTACTTCCGCGTCGACGGCAACCAGGTGAAGTTCGACGGCACCAAGGTCGGCTCGGCCGCCCTCGGGACGAGCCCCGGCAACGGCTACATCGCGCTGCCCATCCCGGTGCAGACGTCCACCACCAACGTCGGCGTCGAGGGCGGCTGGCAGACCAACAAGGCGACCTTCTCGCTGCGCTGGGATTACAGCAAGTTCGACCAGGCGATCGACCGCTCAACTGGACGAGCCCGTTCAACTGGAACCTGGGGTCGACCGTGGCGAGCAACCTGCTCGACAAGACGTCCCTGCCGCCGGACAACACCTTCAACAAGTTCACGGCGACCGGCAACTACCGCGACCTGCCGTGGAGCTCGGTGATATCGGCACGCTACACGTGGTCGAAGACGACGAGCAACGCCGACCTCCCCGCGACCGCAGCTCAACAGCGCGACGGTGCCGGCGAACAACCTGACGTTCCCGGATCAGAGCTCGTTCCACGGCGAGAACGTCAACCAGTCGTTCGCGCTGGGATGGACGGCGCGCCCGGTCACCAACGTCGAGATCGCGCGCCTACTACTACTGGACGAAGCTGCAGAACAAGTCGGACCAAATCACTTTCGGTGGTTACCCGGTACCGGCACTGACGCTGCCGAGCGGCCTGGGCTGCGGGCAGTCGCCGCCGACGCCCCCGACCGCGAACGTCACGTGGCCGGTGGGCAACTGCGAGAACGAGCTCTTCAACTACACCAAGAACGACGTCGGCTTCGACGTGTATTGGCGCTTCCTGCGCGGTCAGCGGCTGGGCTTCGGCTACGAGTACTGGAACCTGGACCAGAACCGCGTCGACTACGACAAGGCGCACGCCAACAAGGTCTTCGCCGAATACAAGAACACGATGTTCGACACGTTCACCGGCCGCCTGAAATACACGTACCTGAAGCGCGACGCGACGTTGAACTTCAGCAATGCCGGGCTGAGCCCCAACGACCCGAACTTCCTGCTGCCGTACACGTCGGCGTTCGACATGCAGGACCTCACGACGAATGCGATCAAGCTCAACCTCGACTGGACGCCGACTGCCGCTCCTGGCGCTGTCCTTCCAGGGCGACTGGGCCAAGAACAACTACAACAACGTCACCTTTGGCCGGACGGACAACGACACGCAGGGGTATTACCTCAGCGTGAACTGGGGCGACCCGAACAAGTTCATGGTGAGCGGCTTCGGCGACTGGCAGGAGACGAAGTACCCGTCGAACCACCGCTACATCGGCACCGTTGGCAGCGGGCCGCCGCCGTTGTCGAATGGGCCGCCCGGTTTTTGCCCAGTGACCGGCAGCACGGCGAACCCCGCCTGCTACGATCCCAATCAGCAGGCGTGGTTCCCGACCTCGCCCGCAGCCACCAGTTTCACCGGGTCCTACAACTGGAGCTCCCAGACCAAGGACCAGACGTGGATGATCGGCGTCGGCGCGGATTGGCCGGTGACTCCGCAGTGGATGCTCAAGGCGTCGTACATGTACGTGGAGAACCAGGGGGACGCGACGTTCTCGGCTCCTTGCTGCGTGAACGGATTGGCGTTCGGCAACCCGCTCAACATCGGGAACTTCGACAACACGAAGCAGCAGTACTTCAACATCAAAGCCATCTACGTACTCAACAAGAACTGGTCGTTCACGGGCGGCTACGCGTACGAGAAGTTCAGCCGCGACGACATCAGCTCGCAGGGGTTCACGTACAACATCGTGTCTCCGACCGTGCAGGCGCCCAGCGCGAGCGTAAGCTACGCGAACGGCTACTACCTGAACCCGAACGCCAACCAGAACATCTTCTGGCTGACGGCGACATTCAAGTTCGACGCGCCCCCGCTGCCGGCACCGAAGGTCGCGGAAGCACCGCCGCCGCCCCCGCCGCGCCCGCCACCCCCGCCGCCCCCACCCCCGCCGCCGCCTCCGCCGCAGGTGCAGAAGATCACGCTGGACTCGAAGGTGCTGTTCGACTTCGACAAGGCGATTCTGAAGCCCGAGGGCAAGACCGCGATCGACAGTCAGGTCGTCGGCAAGATCGCGCAGGTGCAGAAGCTCGAAGTCGTCCTGGTGACGGGCCACACCGATCGCCTCGGTTCGGATGCCTACAACCAGAAGCTGTCCGAGAGGCGCGCGGATGCGGTGCGCGACTACCTCGTCAGCAAGGGTGTGGACCGAAGCAAGATCGAGACCATCGGCATGGGCGAAAAACAGCCCGTCGTGCAGTGCGATCAGAAGGACATGAAGGCCCTGATCAACTGCCTGCAGCCGAACCGTCGCGTGGACGTGCAAGTCAAGGGCGAGACGACGAAATAGTCGACCCGCAAGCGCGATTCGCAAAGCCCCGCCAGTGCGGGGCTTTTTCTTGATCTCTCCACCGGTGTTCGGCCGCTTCGGCGCGAAACTTCCACTACCCGATTGCAGCCACTACATCAGGGCGCGAGGCACACTCGGAGTGTTTCAGTACCGTCCGTGCTGCTTGTAGATGTAGTTCGAAAGTTCGACGGCCTGCAGCGACAGGCGGTGCTGGATCGCGTGCACGGTGCGGATAATGGCGCGAATCACGTGATAGAAGATGAATGGATGCGTGGTCAGCAGTGATTCGAAGTGCTCGCGTTCCAGTCCGAGGACGCGTGTGCGCCCGAGTGCAACGAGCGACGCGTGACGTTTCGTGGCGTCGATGAAGCTGAGCTCACCCGCCAAGTCGCCTGCGCCGAGCGTTGCGATTGTCAGCCGCTGCTCCGTGCCGATATTCCTTACTACCCCAAGCGTGCCGTCGGCCACGACGTAAAGATGATTGTCGGTGGTGTCCTCGCGCACCAGCACCTCCTGGTCGGCGAGCTCGCGCTCACTGATCATGTCACAGAGCACTTCGCACTCGCGTTCGTCGAGGTCCGCTCCGAGCCTCGACGCCCTCAGCACCTGCAGCTTAGCCTTGTTGGTCATCGCTTCCGGCTCCTTTCGTTGGAAATACGGGCAATTCGCCGCTCGGTCGCAGGGTGCCCAGTACACTGTCCGCACGAGCAACGAAGGCGTCGATCAACGTGTCGGCGATCCTTGCGAACACGGGTCCGGCAAGCGTGCGTGCAATGGCGCCGTCGAATTCGTACGCTAGTGCGAATTCGATTTTGCACGCCGACGCGGCAAGGGGGGTCAGCCGCCAATTGCCCTCGAACCGCCGGAACGGCCCTTGCTCCAGGGTGATCGCCATGGTTTCAGGGCGCCGCTTGGGATTGCGAGTAGTAAAGTTCAGGCGAAGCCCGTGATAGTCGACGCTGACCTTGGCAATCACCACGGATTCGTCGCGTGCAAGTATCGTCGCTCCGGCGCACCAAGGCAAGAACGCCGGGTAATGCTCGGCCGCCTCGATCAGGTCGAACATGCTCTCGGCGGAATACGCAACCAGCATCGATTTGCGGACTTCCATCGACTGCCATTCTATGCCTCCGTCGGGCGATACTTCATTCGGATCGGATCGACATGCGACAATCCGCCACGCACTGCGCGCGCGCCAGGCGCCGCTGCCGCTTGGTCGTCGGGGTTATGGCGCGTTAGAATCCCTTGTTTCATGCGCGTCCGTGCGGCGAAAGCTTGGTTGTTGCGGACGCGAAATCGGGCAACCATACATGCGAAGGAGAAAACAATGAAGTTGCTAGCAATGACGCTGGTCGCATCGATCGGGCTCGCGGCTGGAAATCTGGCGCATGCCCAGGAGGCGCTGGCCAAGAGCAGCGGCTGTCTCAACTGCCATGCCGTAGACACGAAGAAGATGGGCCCGGCATTCAAGGACGTTGCGGCCAAGTACAAGGGCAAGGCCGATGCCGAAGCGATGCTTGTGACCAAGACTTACGGACGCCAAGGGACATCCCGCGGTCAAGGCCAGCCCTGACGATGTCAAGTCGCTGGTGAAATGGGTGTTGTCCATGTAGCCGGTGCGCCCGTTGCTTAGAAGAAAAAGCCGGGCTTATGCCGGCTTTTTCTTTGCCCCTTGCGGGAGATTGTGCGCCGGCTCTGGTGGTTCTCATCGGACGTCCCACTCGGCGCAGATGCTGAGGGATTTACTGGCTCGCTCGTACACCGGGCGGTCCGTCGGGCTCGACGAAAGTCAATCTATCGAGAGCGATTCGCACGCGTGGAAGGAGTCCAGCGTCAGTCAGTCAGATCGCGTGCAATTCTTTTCTTCAAATCCTGATGCAGATCAAGGAATCCGAGGCCTGAACGCTGGTCGCCGCAAAGGCCGTGTCGTACGATGATCGTGCCATGACCGCGGTCTGGCGCGGCGGCGGAGTCGACGCCACGAACGCTCGAATCGGCCAGGGCGGTTGGAGGCTCATTGGCAATATCCGTCTTCGAAATCGTTGGGCGCGAGGATTTCTCGGACGTAACGTATCTGCTCGAGATACGGCATCCGCTGATGGCTCGGGCCGCACGCGCCGGCCAGTTCGTGATTGTCATGGCACACGAGCACGGCGAGCGCATCCCGCTCACGATTGCTGACTTCGACCGCGACAAGGGAACGATTACGCTTGTCATCCAGGCGGTCGGCAAGACGACGAAGGAAATGCAGCGGCTCTGCCACGTCGGAGGTACGTTGCACGCCGTTGTCGGCCCGATGGGCATTCCCAGCTTGGTCAGCGGTGCGAAGAAGGTGATCTGTGTCGGCGGCGGCCTGGGCGTGGCGCCGATCTTTCCTCAGGCACGCGCGTTCAAGGAGAAGGGTGCCTACGTGATCGGCGTGCTCGGATTCCGCAGCAAGGACCTGATGTTCTGGAGGGACAAGTTCAAAGACTGTTGCGACGAGCTCATCGTCTGTACCGACGACGGTTCGAGCGGAATCAAGGGCCTCGTCACCGAAGGCATCAGGCGCGCCATCGAGAAGCATCCCGATGTCGACGAGTGCGTGGCGATCGGCCCGCCGGTGATGATGCGCGGCTGTGCGGAGGCGACGCGTCCGCACAAGATCAAGACGATCGTGAGCCTGAATCCGGTCATGGTCGACGGGACGGGGATGTGCGGCGGGTGCCGCGTGAAAGTCGGTGACCAAGTGAAATTCGCCTGCGTCGACGGCCCGGACTTCGATGGCCACCTGGTCGATTTCGACGATTTGATTTCGAGGCTGCGGCGCTTTGCTGCTGAGGAAAAGGCCGCACGCGAGCGCTGGTCGGAAAGTTGCAGGATGAAGACGGAGCCCAGCTTGGGAGCGCTCGTCTCACAGTCGCCGGATCTGGCCACAGAGGGCGCGGTGACCGAATTGCTCGAGCTGCCCGATCCCTTCGACGAGGTCAAGGGAGGGTAGGTGGCGAAGAAACTGACCATCAGGGCCATTCCACAGTAGCGCACTCCGTCGCGCGAGCAGGACCCTGCGGAATACGTGAAGACCTAAGAGGTGTTCTGCGGTTACGCGCAGGAGGACGCGCCGGTCGAAGGTCGATTGTCGTCCTCGGATCACGCAGATTCTGGAGCCTCAGGACGCGGCGAACAGGCGTGGACAGCACCCGCAGTATTCGCAACTGCCTAAGTTCCGCGTCTCTCGCTGAACTGTAACGCCATTCGTTGCGTAAGTATTGGCTGCCTATCGCGGGACACGTCCGTCGTTGCCCCGCCTTGCTTGGCGATGAAGCGCATCACCAAGCGCACGATCGCGCCGTATTGCCGATAAAGCAGGGCGCCGACCGGATTCACGCGCGTTGGGACCCGTCCGTCTTGCGCACGTTTAGTCGCGGCGTTCATCGTGTGTATTGAAACCGACGATACGGGTAACCCTCGCTGCTCTCGCCGTCAGTCAAGGGCGCGCTGTTGTACACGCTCAGCCCCCGCGTCGGCCACCGCGACCGCGGTCATGTTGACGATGCGCCGTACGGTCGAGGACGGTGTCGATGTGCAGGCGATCTGCTCGGCATCGGGGTCCCGATTCACGTGCGTATCACAGATGAAGAGCTGCCGACCCGGCAGTATCAGGACCTGCATCGCCGCGAACGTCTTCACCCCCGCGCGCATACCGATCACATTGCGGATGTACTTCAGGTGATCCGGGTCATTGCCCGAGGTCCCGCACAGCATCGCATCCGCATCGCCACGTCGAACCAGCATGGCACCAATGAGCGTCGGACGGCTGCGCATGTCTTCCATCGCCTGGCCGCGCGAGACGCCCTTGCGTCGCGCGAGCTGGTAGTGCCGGCAGCGATGTAACTATTACCGTTACACAAATGCTGCAATCGCGTGTCGCGATGAGCGAAGCCTTGATGCATATCAATGACCGTGCGACGCGGCCGCGCATACTTGTTCGTGACTCTGCCTGACGACACAAGAGGAGCATCGATGGACCTTACCTTCTATGAGCTTATGCGTCGGCAAGGCATTACGCGGCGCAGCTTCATCAAGTTCTGCAGCCTCACGGCCGCTTCACTGGGGTTGGGTGACGCCGGTGCGCAGCAGATTGCCAAAGCGATGGAAACCAAGCCTCGCACGCCGGTCGTTTGGTTGCATGGGCTCGAGTGCACATGTTGCAGCGAGTCGTTCATCCGCTCGGCCCATCCGCTCACCAAGGACATCGTGCTGTCGATGATCTCGCTCGACTACGACGACACGTTGATGGCGGCCGCGGGACATCAGGCGGAGCAGCAGCTCGAGGACACGATCACCAAGTACAAGGGCAATTACATCCTCGCCTGTGAAGGCAATCCGCCGCTCGCGGACGACGGTGTGTACTGCATCCCGGGCGGCAAGCCTTATGTCGAGAAGCTCAAACGAGTCGCGGCGGACTGCAAGGCGATCGTGTCGTGGGGTTCGTGCGCGTCGTGGGGCTGCGTGCAGGCGGCTAAGCCGAACCCGACGCAGGCGACGCCGATTCACAAGGTCATCACCAACAAGCCGATCGTCAAGGTACCGGGATGCCCGCCGATTCCCGAGGTGATGACCGGCGTCGTGACCTATATGCTCACCTTCGACCGCCTGCCGGATCTCGATGCGCAGGGACGGCCGAAGATGTTCTACAGCCAGCGCGTGCACGACAAGTGCTATCGGCGGCCGCACTTCGACGCCGGCCAGTTCGCGGAGAAGTTCGACGACGCGGGCGCGCGGATGGGCTACTGCCTGTACAAGGTTGGCTGCAAGGGCCCGGTGACATACAACGCGTGCTCGGCGACTCGCTGGAACGAGGGGCTGTCGTTCCCGATCCAGTCGGGACACGGGTGCATCGGCTGCTCCGAGGACGCGTTCTGGGACAAGGGTTCGTTCTACGATCACCTGACGACGATCCAGCCCCCGGGACGCTTTGGCGTCGAAGGCACTGCCGATCAGATCGGTCTCGGAGTCGCGGCAGTGGCTGGTGCGGCGGTCGCGGCGCACGCGGCGATCAGCGCGATCAAGCAGGCGCGCAGCAAGGGCCGCAACGACAAAGTGAGCGAGGTCGAGGAGTAAATCATGGCTACCTATCAGACGCAGGGCTTCACGCTCGACAACAGCGGCAAGCGCATCGTCGTCGATCCGATCACGCGCATCGAGGGGCATTTGCGCATCGAAGTCAATGTCGACAAGGACAACGTGATCCGCAACGCCGTATCCACCGGCACGATGTGGCGTGGGCTGGAGGTGATCCTCAAGGGCCGCGACCCGCGTGACGCGTGGGCGTTCACCGAGCGGATTTGTGGGGTCTGCACCGGCGTGCATGCTCTCGCCTCGGTGCGCGCGGTGGAGGACGCGATCGGTATCCAGATCCCGAAGAACGCGAACATCATCCGCAACCTGATGCACGCAACGTTATATGCGCAGGACCACTTGGTGCATTTCTACCATCTGCACGCGCTCGACTGGGTGGACGTCGTGTCGGCGCTCAAGGCGGATCCGAAAAAGACCTCCGAGATCCAGCAGAGCATTTCGAACCATCCGAACTCCTCGCCCGGTTATTTCCGCGAGGTGCAGAACCGCCTGAAGAAATTCGTCGAGAGCGGGCAGCTGGGGATCTTTGCCAACGCGTACTGGGGTCATCCGGCGTACAAGTTGCCACCGGAGGTAAACCTATTGGCAACGACGCATTACCTCGAAGCGCTGGATTTCCAGAAGGACATCGTCAAGATCCAGACGATCTTCGGCGGCAAGAACCCGCACCCGAACTGGCTGGTAGGCGGCGTGCCGAGCCCGCTCAACGTCGATGGTACGGGCGCGGTGGGGGCAAACAACATGGCGCTGCTCAACTTTGTCGGCGACATCTGCGACCGCACCGCTGTTTTCGTCGATCAGGTCTACATCCCCGACCTGCTCGCTATCGCCGGGTTCTACAAGGATTGGGCCAAATGGGGCGGCGGCCTATCGAACCAGAATGTGATGGCGTACGGCGAGTTCCCCGAAATCGCCAATGATTATTCTGACGCGAGCCTCGGGCTGCCGTCTGGCGTGATCATCGGTGGCGATATGAAGAACGTACAGGAAGTGGACGTCAAGGATCCGGCTCAGGTCCAGGAATGGGTGACGCACGCATGGTACAAGTATGCCGACGAATCCAAGGGCCTGCACCCGTTCGACGGCGTGACCGACGCGAGTTTCGCGATCGGGCCGAACACCAAGGGTACGCGCACCGACATCAAGGAGATCGATGAGAGCGCGAAGTACTCGTGGGTCAAGTCGCCGCGCTGGAAGGGCCATGCAGTCGAGGTCGGACCGCTCGCGCGCTACCTGGTGGCGTACGCCCGCGGCCGGGAGGACATCAAGGAGCAGGTCGACAGCACACTCAAGACGCTCGATGTACCGATCACGGCGCTCTTCTCCACGCTGGGCAGGACCGCGGCGCGTGGCCTGGAGTGCCAGTGGGCTGCGCACAGGATGAAGAAGTATTACAACGACCTCATCGCCAACATCAAGGCCGGCGATCTCGCCACCGCCAACACCGAGAAATGGGAGCCGTCGAGCTGGCCGACCGAGTGCAAAGGCGCCGGGCGCTGCGAAGCGCCGCGCGGCGCACTCGGGCACTGGATCAAGATCAAGAACACCCGAATCGACCTCTACCAGGCCGTAGTCCCGACGACATGGAATGCGGGACCGCGCGACGCGAAAGGTCAGATCGGCCCGTACGAGGCGGCGCTGCTCAACACACCGATGGCGAAGCCTGAGCAGCCGGTCGAGATCCTGCGCACGATCCACAGCTTCGACCCGTGCCTCGCATGCGCGTCGCACGTGATCTCGCCCGAGGGCGAAGAGTTGGTGTCGGTGAAGATCCGCTAGATTCGGAGGCTGCCATGCGCGTCGAAAGTGTGTCAGGCCGCGTGTTGAGCGGTCCGCTCGAGCCCGTGTACGTGTACGAGGCGCCGGTGAGGGTGTGGCACTGGGTCATGGTGCTGTGCATGATCGTGCTGGCCGGAACGGGCTATCTCATCGGCAGCCCTCTGCCAGCGATCGGCGGTCAGCCTTGGGACACGTACTTCTTCGCGTGGATCCGCATGATCCATTTCATCGCGGCGTGGATTTTCACCATCGCGTTCGTCGTGCGCATTTACTGGGCTATCGTGGGCAATCACCACGCTCGAGCCATCTTTCTTCCCCCGTTCCTCAACGGCGCCTGGTGGCGCGGCCTGTTCAGCCAGATGCGTTATTACTTGTTCCTCCAGCGCGAGTCCGAACTGTGGGTGGGCCATAACCCGCTGGCGCAGGCGGCGATGTTCTTCATGTTTACGCTGGGCACTCTGTTCGTAGTCGTCACTGGTTTCGCTCTCTACGCCGAACAATGGGGCTGGGGCAGCGTGCCGATGCGGCTGTTCGGCTGGGTGTTCGTCGTGTTCGGAGACCCGCAGACTGTGCGCACCCTGCATCATCTCGGGATGTGGTATCTGTTGCTCTTCGCTTTCATCCACATCTACATGGCGTTCCGCGAGGACGTCATGGGCGGCGCATCGATGATGAGCACGATGGTCAACGGCATCCGCATGTTCAAGCGGGAACCCAAGGTGTGAGGTCGTGGAAACCTCCCGCGACATGACACCGCGCATGCGCGTGCGTGGTTCGCGCAATTCGCCTACCGGAGCGGGCCGGCCACCGCGTCTGGCGCTGCCTTCGCGTACGCCGCCGCACCCCGGCCAGTTCCTAGAAACGCGGTTTCTGACCCCGCTCGCGATCACCCAGACCGATCTCGCTGCGGCGCTCGGCGTGTCCAGACGGCGGGTCAATGAGCTGATCCGCGGGCGGCGAGCGATCACGGCCGACACCGCGGTCCGGCTCGCGATCTTCTTCGGCAACGACCCGACGTTCTGGATGCACCTGCAAGTCGCTTGGGACATGCGTGCCGCCGCCAAGAAAATCTCCGCCGCCAACAGACGCTGAAGCCGCGCCCCAACAAGGCGGGGTATGACCGCGACTCTCAGATCGCGCCAGCGCGACCCTCCCACCCGGACGTAACCATTGATGTAACGCAAGGCGTAACTATCGCCGCGCGCGTAGTGTGAACGCTGTAACGCGTGACGGAGCAGAGGCGTGACGAAGTACCGCCGCCAGGCGCTGGTGTTGGGCATAGGCAACGTTCTTTGGGCTGACGAGGGCTTTGGCGTGCGTGCGGTCGAGGCGCTCCATGCGACCTACGCGTTTCCTGAAGGCGTCGACGTGCTCGACGGCGGCACCCAGGGCATCTACCTGTTCGACGCCATCGCTTCGGCCCGCTACGTGGTCGTGCTTGATGCGATCGACTTCGGCCTCGCCCCCGGCACCCTCCGTGTTTTTCGCGACGCGGAGGTTCCGGCATGGGGAGCACTCAAGATGAGCCCGCACCAGACAGGGTTCAGCGAAGTGCTCGCTCTTGCGCAATTGCGCGGCGAGGCACCCGAGCACGTGACGCTCGTCGGCGTGCAACCCGAGAATCTCGATGACCTAGGCGGAAGCCTGGTTGAGGCCGTCAGGGCGCGCATCCCGGAAGCCGTCGACATTGCAGCCCGTGAACTCGCAGCGTGGGGCTATCCCGGACAGCGGCGCTCGCCTGATACCCCGGTGACGCCCCTCAATGTCGGCGCGCTTGCGCTCGATGTCTATGAATCCGGGAGACCGTCCGAAGCGGAGGCTTGCCGCATTGGCGACCCGCGTGTTCTCACCGGCGTACGGCTCCGCACAAACCGCTGAGCGATGTGCATCGGCATTCCCATGCAAGTCGTCAGCGCCACCGAGGGCCGTGCCTGGTGCGAGGGCCGCGGCCGGCGACAGGAGCTCAACGTACTGCTCGTCGGCGCGCAGTCGCCCGGCACCTGGGTACTCGCCTTCCAGGATTCCGCGGTGCGCGTGCTTACGGACGAGGAAGCCGCGCAGATCGACGCCGCACTCGATGCGCTCGAGGCTGCTCTTGCCGGCGCGCAGAACTTCGATGCGTTCTTCTCCGATTTGATCGATCGCGAGCCGACGCTGCCCAAACACCTCCAAGGATCAAAGCGATGACCACCGCAGGAACGTTCGACAGCGCGCCGGCAGCGTTGCACCCTTTGATCGGCCAGCTCTTCGCCAAGCATGGCTGCACCGAGGTCGACGTCGCCACGGTCGACGCTTTTGCGCGGCAGCCCGGACACACGCTGCTCCTGTTTACCGAGGACCCATTGCGAATCCGCGAAACGCTCGACCTTGCCGTGATCGTTCCCGAGCTCGCCCGGGCCTTTCCCGGCCGCTTCCGAGTCGGCGTACTCCTGCCCGTGGCAGCGCGCCAGTTGCAGCCGCGCTACGGCTTCCGGCGCTGGCCGGCGTTCGTCATGCTCCACGACGGCGACTATGTCGGCGCCGTCGACGGCCTGCGCAACTGGGACGAGTACGTGCAGGAGGTCGGGCAATTGCTCGAAGCCGCGCCGGCGCGGCCGCCCACGATCGGCATACCCGTGAAGACCGCAGGGACCGCCGCCGCCGGTTGCGGCTCCTGAAACCTCGCGACGAGGAACACCCATGAAAACGCTGTCGATCCCGGTGCGCGTCATCGGTCCTGGCTCCCAGCCGGAGGAAGAGCCGCTGGAATACCTGGACATGCCACGCGATATGAATACGTTCCAGATGCCGCTGGTGCCGGAGCGTGCCGACACCGACGCCCTTTGCGAAGCGCGGGATGTGCTCGCAGCGTTTCTGGAAGCGCTCGAGCCATGGGATCCGGCGATGGGCACGCCGGGGGCGCGCCTGGACGTGACCGGCGTTTCTCCAGCAGCGCTCGCCATCACCAACCAGATGCTGGGCGAAGGCGAGGTCGGTATCCAGATCACCGGTTCGCGCGCGGTGAGCATCCAGGAAAGCGTATTCGCCGGCGTCTGGCGCGTGTGCGAGCTCGGCGCCGATGGCCTGCTGTGCCGCGACTGGATCGAAGCGGGCTCGCTGCCGGAGATCGTTATGCAGGTCGCGCTTTCGGCGACGGTGCCAGGCCCGGTGCCCGTGGCGCTGCCGAAGGGCGCGATGAACTCGCCGGCGCTGATCCACGAAATTCACAGTCAGATCCGCGACCGAAAGCCAGGCGCCCCGGCACGCGTCATCAACCTGACGCTGTTTCCGATGACGCCGGAGGATCACCGTGTCCTCGAGCAGGCGCTGCCCGTCGGGCCGGTAGCGATGATCTCGCGCGGATTTGGCAATTGCCGCATCACGTCGACGCTCGCGCGCAACGTCTGGCGCGTGCAGTACTTCAACAGCATGAATACGCTGATCCTGAACACGCTGGAGATCGTCGAAGCGCCCGAGGTGGCGCTTGCCGCTGTCGAGGATCTCGTCGACAGCCGCGAGCGACTCGCCGAGCTTGTCGCGTGGATGGGTGAGTCCTGCACGGCCTGAGCTCGTGCCGGCAAGCGATCGCGACGATGAAGACTTTCGAAGGTTCGTACCTCGGGGATCGCTCCAAGATCGGTCCCACGACGCGCCTCGAATGCAAGGTGTGCTGGTACGTCTATGACCCGGCGCGGGGTGACCCGGTTTGGCAGATACCCGAAGGAACGCCGTTCTCCGCGTTGCCTCCGCATTGGACATGCCCGAACTGCGCGTGCCTGCAGGACCAGTTCATGGTGGTCGCCGATGACTGATACTCCGTCCCCGCTGCCCGATCCTTCCGCTTGCCTGGAGAGCGTGTTTCGCACGGTTTTCGCCGAGCGGATGCGCGGGCTCGGATTCGTGAATATGGCTGTTCGTGTCGAGGCGATCGCATTCGCGCCATGGAAAGGCTACTGGCTGGGGGTGATGCTGACGCCGTGGTCGATGAACCTGATGCTGATGCCGCGCGACGCGGCCGCATGGCGGACCCTATCTCCCGGCGAGAAGCGGCGCTACACGTTTCCCGCCGGCAGCTTCGACTTCATCAGCGCCCACAGCGAGGGGATCGGTGAGTACCTCATCTGTTCGCTCTTTTCGCCCGTCCTCGAGTTCGCCGACCACGAGACCGCCAGGCAGACGGCTCAGCTTGCGCGCGAAGCACTTTTCGATGCCGCCAACGCCGAGCTGCCCGAGGATCCGATAGGCAAACTGACGCCGACAGCGGCGAGCCAACCTGCGGCGACGCCCGGTCCACTCGCCGAGCTCGAATCAAGCCTTGGCACATCGATTTCCAGGCGCGATCTCCTGCATGGGCGCATCTTCGGAGGCGGCGATGACACTCGAAGGTGAGCTCGTCGTGCACCTTCCCTGGAACGGACGTCGCGTGCATCGAGTGACGTTGCACTCCTCGCGGCCCTTCGTCGCTTCGCGCGTTCTCGCCGGCAAATCGCCGGGCGAGGTCGTCGCAACGGTGCCTCTGATGTTCAGCATCTGCGGCAACGCCCAGCGTGCTGCGGCGGTGAACGCGCTGACCGCCGCGGGCGCATCCGGTGTGTCCGGCGTCGATACTGGTGACGAACTCGGCGTCATCCTGGAAACCGTGCAGGAATACTTTTGGCGCCTGCTCATCGACTGGCCGAAAGCCATGGGCAGACAACCCGTCGCGCCGCCGGTCGCCGCGGTGCGGCAGCAGATAGCTGCGAAGGCACGCGGGGCGAACGGCGTGACGGCATGGGAGGCCGCGACGGCGACGCGCGAGCTCGGCGCCAGGATCGGCGCACTCGCCACGAAAAGCATATACGCCATGTCGCCAGCAGCATGGCTGACGCTTGGCGACAGCGCTGCCTTGCAAGCATGGATCGAGCGCGGCGCGACGCTGCCCGCGCTGCTGCTCGGCGAGCTCATGCGACAGATGCCGGACGTCGGTCGCAGCGATGTGGGACTGATGCCGACCGCACCCGACGCGCTCATTTCAGCTGTGGTGCCGGCAATGGGCAAGCCTCAGTTTGCGCGCACGCCCACGTGGGACGGCGTCCCGGTCGAGACGGGCGCCCTCGCGCGGATGTTCTCGCAGCCGGTCGTGGCGGCGCAGACTGCGCGCCATGGCAACGCTGTGGCGACGCGGATGGTCGCGCGGCTGGCGGAACTCGCCACGCTCCTGGAGGAGCTCGCCGGTTGGCGGCAGACGGCGCACGCGCCGTCGCGAATCCAGACGTTTGCGCTCGCCGCTGGAGACGGCCTGGCCGCCGTGCAGACGGCGCGTGGATTGCTGCTGCATCGCGCCCAGCTCGCCGACGGACGGGTCAGGGATTATCAGATCGTCGCGCCAACCGAGTGGAACTTCCATCCCGATGGCGCACTTGTCCGCGGGCTGAGCGGGCTCGCGGCGGACGACGAGACGGCGCTCGAGCAGCGCGCGCGAGTTGCGGTGCAGGCGCTCGATCCTTGCGTCGCGTGTCGGATCGAGGTTGGCCATGCATGAAATGGCGCTCGCGACGAGCGTGCTGCAGATTGTCGAGAGCACGGCGCGCCTGCACGGCGCCCTGCGCGTGAGCGCGGTACGTCTCGAGATCGGCCGCCTGTCGCACGTCGAACCCGAGGCGCTGCGCTTCTCCTTCGATGTCATGACGCGTGACAGCCTTGCCGACGGCGCGCGGCTCGAGATTCTGGCCACGGACGGGACTGCATGGTGCATGCGGTGCAGCGACTCGGTCGCGCTCGAGCGGCTCGGCGACGCTTGCCCGCGCTGCGGCAGCTACCAGCTCCAGGTAACCGGCGGCGACGAGATGCGGGTCAAGGACATCGAGATTCAATAAGGGGGTTCCATGTGCACCACCTGCGGCTGCGGACAGAGCGATACACGGATCGAGGCCGTGGCTCACGAGCACGACCATCGCCATGCCGACACTGCGGCGCGCGGTCAGGTCCCCGGGCACGGCATGGAGTACCGCCGGCATCACGCAGCGGACAACGAAGGACTCTTTCACCGCCATGCGGACGGCACTGTCCATTCGCACGCGCACGCGCAGGATCACCAGCACGACAGCGATTTGCATTACGGTCTTGGACCCGCATCGACGCACGTTCCCGGCATGTCGCAGGCGCGCATCGTTCAAATCGAGACGGACATCCTCGCGAAGAATGACGCCTTCGCCGCGCAGAACCGCGAGCTCTTGCGCGAACGCGGGATCTTCGCGGTAAACCTCGTGTCGAGCCCCGGTTCAGGCAAGACCACGCTGCTCGTCCGCACCATCGAGGCGTTACGAAACCGCCTGTCGATCTGCGTCATCGAAGGCGATCAACAGACCAGCTTTGATGCGGATCGCATTCGTGCCACGGGTGCACCGGCGCTACAGGTCAACACTGGCAAAGGCTGCCATCTCGACGCGTCGATGGTGGGTCGCGCCCTGGTGCGCCTCGACCCGAAGGAGGACACAGCGCTGATGATCGAGAACGTCGGCAACCTCGTCTGCCCGGCGGGTTTCGACCTCGGCGAGGCGCACAAGGTCGTCGTGCTTTCCGTCACGGAGGGTGAAGACAAGCCGCTTAAGTACCCCGACATGTTCCGTGCCGCTTCGCTGATGTTGCTGAACAAGATCGACCTTCTGCCGCATCTGCAGTTCGACCTTCAGCGTTGCATTGACTACGCCCGGCGGGTCAACCCGGGCATCGCGATCCTTGCAGTGTCGGCAAGCACGGGTCAAGGCATGGACGAGTGGCTCGCCTGGATCAGAGAAGGCGCCTTGCGCGCGCAACAGGAGAAACGCGAAGCCATCGACTCCCTGAAGCGGCATATCGTCGACCTTGAAGCGCAAATCGCAAACCTCCGGAGCTAATCCCCGTGCTCGTCGTACCCCGTTCCACTGACAGCGTCGCCCGCTTGGGAGTACGCGTGCGCGGAGCGGTGCAGGGCGTCGGCTTCCGGCCTTTCGTCTACCGCCTAGCGCGCGAGCTTGCGCTCTCGGGGTGGGTGCGAAACGACGGCGCAGGCGTGATCATTGAGGTCCAGGGTGCTGCGACTGAAGTCGACCGTTTCGTTCAAAGGCTCTCGAACGATGCGCCGCGCCTGGCACGCGTGGCGAGCGTCGAAACTCGCGAGCAATCGCTGGGTCCGCCGACCGCGGGCTTCGCCATCGTGGAAAGCAAGGGAGGCTCGGTCACCACCACGGTTGCTGCCGACGCCGCCGTGTGCGAGGACTGCCTGCGCGAGCTTTTCGAGCCGAATGATCGGCGTTACCGCTACCCGTTCATCAACTGCACGCAGTGCGGTCCGCGCTACACGATTACCCGCGCGCTGCCCTACGATCGCGCGCAAACGAGCATGTCGGGTTTCGCACAATGCCCAGCATGCCTTGCCGAATACACCTCGCCCGCGCACCGTCGCTTCCACGCCGAGCCGAACGCCTGTCCGGTGTGTGGACCGCGGCTCGCTCTCGTCGACGCGGAAGGGCAAGGGGTTGCATGCGACCCTATCGAAGCAACGCTCGAGCGGTTGGTTGCCGGCGAGATCGTAGCGATCAAGGGGCTGGGCGGCTTTCATCTTGCATGCAACGCTCGCGACCCTAGCGCGGTCGCACGCCTGCGCCGCCGTAAGCACCGCGAAGAAAAGCCATTCGCGGTGATGATCGCGAACGCCGCTTCGGGCCAAACGTGGGCGAGTTGCAGCGCCGGCGAACGGGCGTTGCTCGAATCGCCAGAGTGCCCGATCGTTCTGCTGCGCAAGAGCCCCGGGGCCGATGCGACGCTTGCAGGGATCGCGCCGGGATTGGCGTGGCTTGGCGTCATGCTGCCCTACACGCCACTTCAGTACCTCATCTTCCACGAAGCCGCGGGCCGTCCGACTGGAACCGCGTGGATGCGTGACGTCTCGGACCTGGTGCTGGTGATGACCAGCGCCAATCCGGGCGGCGAGCCGCTCGTAACCGGCAACGGCGAGGCGCTCGCGCGACTCGCCGGCATCGCCGACGCCGTGCTCTTGCACGACCGCGACATCGTCGCCCGCTGCGACGACAGTCTGGTGCGACTCAGCGCGACCAGGGCGCCCCAGTTCATCCGTCGCGCAAGGGGACATACGCCGCGACCGGTCAAGCTCGCCCGCGCCGGTCCCTCAGTACTCGCGACCGGTGCCTACCTCAAGAATACGGTGTGTGTAACGCGCGGCGACGAGGCGTTTCTTTCGGCGCACATCGGCGACCTGGACAATGCGACGACCTGCGACACGCTTGTCGAAGTCGTTGATCATCTTTGCGCGGTGCTCGACGTGGCACCCGAAGCCGTTGCGCACGACCTGCATCCGGATTTCTTCAGCACGCGATTTGCAACGTCTTTCGCAGCGTCACGTGGATTGCCTGTCGTGCCGGTTCAGCACCACCACGCACATATCGCGGCGATCGCCGCCGAGCATCGTTACGCAGCGCCGTTGTTGGGGCTCGCGCTCGACGGCGTCGGGCTCGGCAATGACGGCGCGGCCTGGGGCGGCGAGCTCCTGTGGGTCGACGGCGCAAAGTGGCAGCGCCTCGGACACCTCGGAGAACTCAAGCTGCCGGGCGGCGATCGTGCGGCACGCGAGCCGTGGCGCATGGCCGCCTCTGCGCTGCACCGGCTTGGCCGTGGTGTCGAGATCACCGCGCGCTTCGCCTCGCAGTCCGCCGCCCCGGCTGTGGTCGAAATGCTCGAGCGCAATCTCAACTGCCCCGCCACCAGCAGCATGGGACGCGTCTTCGACGCCATGGGCGGTTTGCTCGGGGTCCGCGCCGTGAGCGCCTTCGAGGGTCAAGCGGCGATGCTGCTTGAAGGACTTGCAGATCGGCACGGTTCCGTACTGCCGGCAGATGAATTGTTTCGCATCGATGACGAGAGCACGCTCGACCTAACACCGTTGATCGCGCGGATCGCAGATGAGCGCGACGCCGGCTATGGTGCCGCGCTGTTCCACGCGACGGTGATTGCCGCGCTCGCCGCTTGGGTCGCACGCGCGGCCGACTCGACCGGCTTGCGCACGGTTGCGCTGGGAGGTGGATGTTTCTTGAACGCTATCCTGTCCACCGGCCTCGCGCAAGCGCTGATCGCGCGGAACCTCACGGTCCTCGAAGCGCGGCAGGCGCCGCCGAACGACGGCGGGCTCTCGCTCGGTCAGGCGTGGGTCGCAATGCACGCGCTCGGGCGCCGAGTCTGATCATGTGTCTCGCGATCCCCGTACGAGTCATAGGCAAACCGGACGAGAACACGGCGCTCATCGATTTGGGCGGCGTGCAGAAGGAGATTTCCCTCGATCTGGTCGACGGCGTCGAGGTAGGCGATTACGTCATCCTGCACGTGGGCTACGCGCTTACGCGCCTCGATGCGCGCGAGGCGAAACGTACGCTCGCCTTGTTTGCGGAAGCCGTGGCATGAAGTACATCGATGAATTCCGCGACGGGGAGGTCGCGAGTCGGCTGGCGCGTGCAATCGCGCGCGAAGCGGACACGCCCCGCACCTACCATCTCATGGAGTTTTGTGGCGGCCACACCCACGCGATCTCCCGCTACGGTATCGCCGACTTGCTCCCCGCGAACGTGAAGATGGTCCACGGCCCCGGTTGCCCGGTCTGCGTGCTGCCGATAGGGCGCATCGATCTCGCCATCCGCCTTGCGCTCGAGCACCAGGTCATCCTCTGCACTTACGGCGATTGCCTGCGCATCCCCGCGTCGAACGGCTTGTCGCTGCTCAAGGCCAAGGCTCGCGGTGGCGACATCCGAATGGTCTACTCGGCCGCCGACGCCCTGTGCCTTGCCCGCGCCTACCCCGAGCGCGAAGTCGTGTTCTTCGCAATCGGCTTCGAGACTACGACCCCGCCGACCGCTGTCGTGCTCAGAGATGCGGCGCGCGAAGGGCTCAAGAACTTCAGCGTGGTCTGCAACCACGTGCTCACGCCGTCGGCGATCATGAACATTCTCGAGTCGCCGCAAGTGCGCAAGCTGGGCACGATTCCGCTCGACGGTTTCATCGGCCCCGCGCACGTGAGCACGGTTATCGGCAGCCGTCCTTACGAGTTCTTCGCCGAGGAATATGGAAAGCCGGTGGTTATCGCGGGATTCGAGCCACTCGATGTCATGCAGGCGATCCTGATGCTCGTGCGCCAGGTGAACGATGGCCGCGCCGAAGTGGAGAACGAATTCACTCGCGCCGTTACTCGCGATGGCAACCTGAAAGCGCAAGCGCTGGTGTCCGAGGTGTTCGAGCTGCGCCGTTCATTCGAGTGGCGTGGACTCGGCGAAGTGCCGTACAGCGCGCTCAAGCTCCGGCGCGAGTTCGGCGCATACGATGCCGAGACGCGCTTCGCGCTCGCCTACAAATCCGTGGCCGACAACAAAGCTTGCGAATGCGGCGCGATCCTGCGCGGCGTCAAGCACCCGCGCGAATGCAAGCTCTTCGGCACGGTTTGCTCGCCGGAGAGCCCGATCGGGTCGTGCATGGTGTCCTCCGAGGGCGCGTGCGCCGCGTACTACAGTTACGGCCGGTTCAGAGAGATCCCCGTGAGGGCCGCATGACTGCGGTTAAGGCCGGCTATATCCGACCGCTCGATTTGAAGCACGGCCGGGTGGATCTCTCGCATGGCGGCGGCGGACGGGCGATGGCGCAACTCGTCGAGCACTTGTTCGTCGCCGCCTTCGACAACGAGTGGCTGGCGCAGCGCAACGACCAGGCAGTCTTTGCGCCGCCGCCCGGGCGGATGGTGATCTCGACCGACAGTCACGTAGTCTCGCCGTTGTTTTTCCCCGGTGGCGACATTGGAAATCTCTCGGTCCATGGCACCATCAACGATGTTGCCATGGCCGGCGCGCTGCCGCTCTACCTCGCCGCCGGATTCATCATCGAGGAAGGCTTTCCGCTCGCCGATCTCAAGCGCATCGTCGACTCGATGGCGCGGGCAGCGAGCGCGGCCGACGTTCCGATCGTTACCGGCGATACCAAGGTGGTAGAGCGGGGCAAGGGCGATGGACTCTTTATCACCACGACCGGTGTCGGCATCGTTCCGGAAGGCGTCGTGATCTCAGGCGATCGCGCCCGACCGGGTGACCAGATCCTGCTCTCGGGCACCATTGGCGATCACGGCATGGCGATCATGTCCAAGCGGGAGTCGCTGTCGTTCGCGTCCGATATTGTGTCGGACACGGCGGCATTGCACGGCCTCGTCGCCACCATGGTCGACGCGGTTCCGGACATTCACTGCCTGCGCGACCCGACCCGCGGTGGGCTTGCCACGACGTTAAACGAGATCGCAGCGCAGTCCGGTGCTGGCATGATGCTCGATGAAGCCGCGATCCCCATCTTGCCGCAAGTCGATGCGGCGTGCGAATTCCTCGGTCTCGATGCGCTCTATGTCGCCAACGAAGGCAAGCTGGTCGCGATTTGCGCGTCCAATGACGCCGAGCGCCTGCTCGCTGTCATGCGTGCCCATCCGCTCGGCGCGCGAGCGGCGCGGATCGGCACCGTGATCGATGACCCTCATCACTTTGTGCAGATGCGTACGCGGCTCGGCGGCCGGCGTATGGTGGACTGGCTGTCGGGCGATCAGCTGCCGCGGATCTGCTAGGGAGACCGGTCATGCGCATCCTGTTTCTCACGCGCAGCTTCAATAGCCTCACACAGCGGCTCTACGTCGCGCTTACGGAGCGTGGCCACAGCGTGTCGATCGAGTACGACATCGCCGACAGCGTGGCCGAGGAGGCCGTGGAAGCTTTTGCGCCGGACTTGATCGTCGCGCCGTTCCTGAAGCGAGCGCTGCCAGAGAGCATCTGGCGCAATCACGTCTGCCTGATCGTGCATCCCGGCATCGTCGGCGACCGTGGGCCTTCCGCGCTCGACTGGGCCATCATGAATGGCGAGCGCGACTGGGGCGTGACCGTGCTGCAGGCGATCGCGGAGATGGATGCCGGACCCGTCTGGGCGAGCGCGACCTTCCCGATGCGCGCGGCGCCTAAGTCTAGCCTCTATCGCAACGAAGTAACCGATGCGGCGGAGCAGGCAGTGCTGCTGGCCGTTGAGCGCTTCGCGACGCGCACGTTCCGGCCGGTCCCCTTGACGCAGGCGCACGCTCGCGGACAGGCACGCCCGCTGATGACGCAGGAGGAGCGCCGCATCGATTGGGATTGCGACACGGTCGAAGTGATCCTGCGCAAGATCCGCGCGGCGGACGGCGCGCCCGGCGTGCAGGATAATCTGTTCGGCGTCCCCTGCTACCTCTATGACGCGCACGCCGAGCGACTCAGCGAGCCTGCCGCGCCGGGCACGATCGTCGCGCGTCGCGACGGCGCTAGTCCTGCGTGCAGCCGTCGACGGCGGTGTCTGGATCGGCCATGCGAAGCGCGTGGATGCCGCGCTCGCGTACAAGCTGCCGGTCGCGCTCGCCTTCCCCGCAGAAGTCCGTGCGCTGGCCACATCGCAGGTGCCGCTCGAGGCGCCTTTCGATGGCACCGGCTACCGCGAAATCCGCTATGAAGAGGACGGTAACGTCGGCTACCTTCACTTCTCCTTCTACAACGGCGCGATGAGCACGGCTCAGGGCGACCGCCTGCTTGCCGCGTACTCGTTCGCGCTCGCGCGGCCGACTCGCGTTCTCGTTCTCATGGGCGGGCCGGATTTCTGGTCCAACGGCATCCATCTCAACGTCATCGAAGCAGCCGATAGTCCCGCCGACGAGTCGTGGAGCAACATCAATGCCATCGACGACGTCACGCGCGCGATCCTCGAGACGGGTGATCGCGTCACGGTTGCCGCCATGCAGGGAAACGGCGGTGCCGGCGGCGTCTTCATGGCGCTCGCCGCCGACCACGTCTGGGCGCGACGCGGCGTGATCCTCAACCCGCATTACAAGAACATGGGGAACCTGTATG
Source organism: uncultured beta proteobacterium (assembly GCA_963829375.1). Lineage (GTDB taxonomy): Bacteria > Pseudomonadota > Gammaproteobacteria > Burkholderiales > Casimicrobiaceae > PALSA-1003. The sequence continues at coordinate 227,243 of CAWHIS010000010.1, forward strand.
GCTCCGAATACTGGACTTACCTGTTACCTCGGCGCGTCAAGCACGGTCCGCCGCAAGCGGTCATGGAGCAACGACTACCCTTGAGCGGAGAGGCAGCGTGCGAGCTAGGCCTGGTCGACGCGGTGTTCGGCGACGACCATGCCGACTTTGCCGCGGTGGCGAAGGCACGCGCTGGCGTGCTGGCCGCAAGCCCCGACATCGAAGATTTCATCCAACGCAAGCGTGCCGCGCGCGCGCGCGACGAAGGCGTCAAACCACTCGCCGCCTACCGCGCTGAGGAACTCGTTGAGATGCGCCGCAACTTCTACGGGTTCGATCCGAGCTATCATGTCGCGCGTTCGCATTTTGTGCACAAAACGCCACCGTCTTGGACGCCTCGGCATTTGGCGGTGCATCGCAACCGGGTGCCACCTCGTCGGCGGGTTGCTTAGGTGTAAGTACTTCGCACGTGCCCAACATTACGCCCTCATTCCCGCCCCTCGGGAGGATTCGTCCCCTCGACTCGAGTCGACACCCGCTCACCTTCACTCGCGATGAGTGGGCGCGGCTCGCAGCGCTCTACGGCGTGATTGCGTTATTGCACGTGTGCGGGTGGGGGCTGTTTCTGTACTACTCATCGCGCTATCCCGCCTTGGTTGGGCTGGGTTCCGTCGCCTACATGTTCGGCCTGCGCCACGCCTTCGATGCGGACCATATCGCCGCCGTCGACGACACGGTGCGTTACATGTTGCAAAAGGGCAAGCGACCTCTGGGCATCGGCTTTTTCTTTTCACTCGGTCATTCCACGATCGTATTTTCCATGGCGGTGGCGATCATCTTCGCTGCGACGGCGGTGAAGCAGGGTCTGCCCGAGCTGGAAAGCCTGGGAGGCGTCATCGGCGCCGGCGTATCGGGCACGTTTCTGTGGATCATCGGAATACTCAATCTCCTGGTGTTGCTGAATATTCTCAAGATATGGCGACAGGCCAAAACAGGAAAACACAGCCATGCCCATTTGGAAGAGCTCCTCACGCAGCGTGGTTTCATCAACCGTCTCTTCGGGGGGCGGCTGCAAAGGATCATCAGCCATAGCTGGCAGATGTATCCAATTGGACTGCTCTTTGGACTGGGATTCGACACCGCATCGGAGGTGGGCCTGCTGGCGATGACCGTGGGCGCTTCAGCGGGCAACTTGCCCGTCGCCGCGACACTATCGCTGCCGATCCTGTTCGCCGCGGGAATGTCGGCGATGGATACGACCGACGGCGTACTGATGTCGAAGGCTTACAACTGGGCATTCGTCAATCCGTTGCGAAAACTCTTCTACAACCTCACCATTACCAGCCTGTCGATCGTCGTCGCGTTGCTGATCGGAACGATCGAGTTGCTGCAGGTGTTCATCGGCCTGCTGCATCTCGATGGAAGCTTCTTCGATTTTATCGCCGGGCTCGACTTCGGGATTCTTGGCTACGTGATTGTCGGCGTTTTCCTGGCGTCCTGGGGTGTCTCAGTGGTGCTATGGAAATTCGGTCGCATCGAAGAGCGGTATGGACACTATCATCCTCTGCACGCCCATGAACACACGCACGAAGGCGGAGTCAGCCATTCGCACAGGCATTTTCACTAGCGGCGAGCGTCAGCCGCCGCCCCGTCGCTGAGCCCATCGCAGGATTTGGACCCTCAACCCCCCTGGTTCGTAGACGCAATTGTCCTATATTTGTACTTGGTAAATCAATAACTTGCGACACTTTCGGATCTCGAAAATCCGAAAATCAACGTATTCCAGTGACACTTTTAGGTACAGCCGATCGTAGCGACATCACAAATGAAGCACGTCCCGACACGGCGCACTCGGCCGTGGACGCCTTCCCCACAGCAAACGGGCCCCGGCTCCGACGGCATTGCGACCTTGCCGAGCGGCTTCCGAACCCGATGCGCCGCGAAGTGGAACGGCGACACGACCATTGAGCGCCCCTGGTGCTGACCCAGATCAAGCCGCGCCGGCCGCATCCGGGCCACGATGGAGCTTGCGCCACAGGACAAGGGGCGCTGGCACGAGCCGGAAGGATCGCTCGGTACACGCAACCGGAATGTGACTTCTCGCTCCGTCGCGCAAAAACGAGGGGAGTCGATGGCTACGCCTTCATCCGCGGACGCCGCGGTCGAGACCGCGATCAGCCGGGTACTGGACGCGGAACGCGCTGCGCACGACGACGTCGATCGCGCGACGCGCGACGCTGCGGCAATCGCCGAGGCCGCTCGGGCGACGGCACGCGCGATCATTGAGCGTACCGAGCGGCGGATTCGCACACTTCGCACGAACTTTGAGACGCGCGCTGGCCGCGAGGTCGCGGCAATCGAAGCCCAGGCGCTCGCACAGGATACCGTGCGCGAACTTACCCCAGACGATCTCGCTCGATTGAAGCGTGCCGTCGCTGCGCTTGCGTGTGAACTCACCGGGGGCGCCGCATGAAGCGCTCAGGTGATCTCGAATACGCATACGCGAGAATCTCTTCACGCCTCGGGGAGCGTCCGAATGAAGCGGCGTGGCGGGCGATCGCCATCGTTCGCGGTCTTCCTGCGTTTCTCGACGCGGCGCGCTCATCGCCGTTTCGTCATTGGATAATCGGGTTGACGGCCGATGCGGGACCGCGTGCCATCGAGGCTGCGCTGGTCGGCCGTTGGCGCCTGCTCGTCGATGAAGTACGTGCGTGGATGCCGGAGCAGTGGCACGCCGCGATCACGTGGGCGGGAACGCTCATCGATCTGCCAGTTGCGGAATACGTCGCGCGCGGCGGCACTACGCTGCCCTGGATGCAGGACGACTCGATGTACCGCGACATTGGACGCAGTGCCGGCGCGCCGCCGATCCGTGGCCCGCTCGCACCGCTCGCCGTCGCATGGGCGCACCCGGAAGGACTCTTCCGCGCGTGGCGCGATGAGTGGTCGCGTCGCGTGCCGCGAAGCGCGTGGGCCGAACGCACGGTACTCATGGACTGCGCGCATCTTTTGCTCGCGCATCGCACAGCGCTCGCCGACCCCTCTGTCAGCGACGGCGCCGTGCTGCGCCACGCGCTGGTGTCGCGGTTGTCTGCGGTCTATCGCCGCGCCACGTTGGACCCTGCGGCGGCGTTCATCTTCCTGGCCTTGGCCGCGCTCGATATGGAGCGGCTGCGGGGCGAACTGTTGCGCCGTGCAATCTTTCCACGCCTGGGGCTGCCTGCATGATTCGTCCTCAACTCGCGCGTTGGTTCGAGATTCTCGTGGCGCGCGACGATGCAGCGCTCGCGCTGGAGGCACTCGCGGCGACGAACGCAACCGAGCTCGAGGCGCGACCCTCGGCCGCGCTGCCTGCGGCGCTAGCCGATCTGCGTCCCCTTTTGCAGCGCTACGCGGAATATTCGCTCCGCTACCATGCCTACTGGCCTCCAAGCGAGCATTCGCCGGCGGGGTTTCCGGAACCGCCGGCCGTGACGCTGACGCACTGCCTCGAGCGTATCGGCGCCTGGGAAGCTGGACGCCTTGCCCGTGATCGAACGCCTGCAGAACGGAGCGGCGGAACGGGCCGAACTCCTGGTGTGGCAACGCGCGCTTGCCGCCATGGCGAATGTCGCGGTCGATCTCACGCACACAGTTAAGTCCGGCCCGCGCGTCCAGACGCGCCTATTCGTCTTCACGCCAGAGAGCGCGCCTACGTTTCCGTCTGGATTGCTGGTGCGCCATTTCGAGGTTGATGGCGTCGTCTACGTGCTCGCGGTCGGTGGCGAAACCGAGTTGCAGTCGGTCGCGCAACAAGTCGCCGCTCTCAAAGGCCGAATGTACTCGATGCCCTCATGGCTGCAATCCAGCCGGCGAGATAACGCCGAATACCTCGTCGTTGCGTGTTAGCGCGCTCGAGCGCGCAGCGGTCGAACTCACCACGCAGCTTGAAGGCCTAGGCGCACAGCACCGGCTCGGCGCCGCGCTCGGCGATGCCGAACGCCTGGAATGGGTGATCGAGAATGTGCACGCTCGAGTCCGGGGCACTCTTCTGCTGGATTACGGGCTGGACCAGCGAGCTTTCCGGCGACCGCCTCGCGCAGGCCCTCGAGCGCTCTGGCGCGCGCGCGATCCTTCGCTATCCGCTCGGCGCCACCTGGGACCATCGCACCGCTGATACTGGACAATCCTGCCTGGGCGCGACCGTTCGAAGTCTTCAGCCGCGCGCTCGGGATGCCCGAGCGCAACGAGGCGACCCGACCACGTTGCTCGCCATCGTCGGTGCCGGTGATCTTCGACTACATGTTCGGCGACGTGGGCCAGGGTCTTGTCATCACGGTCGTCGGATTCGCGATGCGAACGAAGTGGCCGCTCGCGCGGTTATTCGTTGCCGGCGGCATCGGCGCAACGATTTTTGGCGCGCTTTTCGGCAGCGCGTTCAGCCTCCAGGGCGTGGTTCGGCCGCTATGGCTCGATCCGCTGGCTGATCCCGCTGACCGTGCTGCTCGTTCCCCTCTGCGGCGGGGCGGCACTGCTGACCGTTGGATTGCTCTTGAGCGCCGTCGAGGCGTACTGGCGAGGCGAGCTCCGCGGGTGGTTCTGCAGCGAGGTGTGGCTCGCGGTCGTCGAGACGTCGCGCTGCTCGTGGGCGTCGTGAGACCGGGCGCGTTTGTTGTCGCCGCCTTCAGCGCGGCCGTGTTCTGCCTGGGTCGCGCAGCGGCCGCGCGCAAGCTTTCCGCGGGATTCGTCGCCATTTCCGAAGTCGTCGAACGTACGTTGCAGATCCTCATCAATACGCTTTCGTTCTCGCGCGCGGGCGCATTCGCGCTTGCCCACGCGGGCCTCTCGTCCGCGATCGTCGCTCTGATGGACGCTTGCGAGCAGCTTGTCGCGAAGGCGCTCGTGCTGGTCGCTGGCAATGTCGTCGTGCTGGTACTCGAGGGCATGGTGGTTTCCATCCAGACCACGCGCCTCATGCTGTTCGAATTCTTCACCCGTTTCCTCGTCGCGCCCGGGGCGCATGTTTTGCCCGTTGCCGGCGCCGCCTTTTGTCGTGAAGGAGCATTGAATGAAAACTCGGTGAGATTCACCCTTGCACTGTTGACGCTGCTGGCGGCGCTGGCGCTATGGGGAACATTCCTGCTTGCGCTGGCGCCACCCGTGCTCGCCGCCGAAGCAGCCGCTGTGACGAGCGGGCCCACATTCGAACGCGCAAGCTACGGCTTCCTTGCAGCCGCCATCGCCACCGCGCTCGCGGCGCTGGGCGCCGGCTTTGCTGTGGGCAAGGTCGGCGCCGCCGCGATCGGCGCGCTGGCGGAAAAACCTGAGCTGTTCGGGCGTCTGTTGATTTTCGTCGGCCTCGCTGAAGGCATCGCGATTTACGGCCTGATCGTCTCGATCCTTATTCTCAATCGCCTCGGGTGATGTCGATTGCGTGTTACATCGGCGATGAAGTGAGTGCGGCGGGATTCAGGCTCGCCGGCGCGCGCGTCATCGTTCCATCCACCGGCGATGAAGCCGCGGCGCTTGCGTCGGCACGCCAAAGCGCGACGCTGGTCCTGATTGCCGCTGGCGTCGCGGCCCGGATCGCCGCGCGCGATCTCGCGCTCGCCCAGGCAGCACTTGCACCACTCACGCTGATTGTCCCGGATCTGCAGGGGCAAATACCGATGCGCGATCTCACAACGCGGCTGCGCGGGCAGCTCGGACTCGAGGATGGCCCATGAGCCTTGAGTCGCGAACCCAAGCGCTGCTCGATGTCGTTGACGCGGATCGCAAGCGCCGCTGCGACGCGATTACCGACGACGCGCGGACGCGCGCCGCAGCGACGATCGCCGCGGCACATGGCGAAGCGCGCGTCCGCATGCGCAGCGCATTCGAGGAGGAGCGGCGGCGATTCGAAACGCGGGTGGCCGCGGGGCAGGCGCGGCTGTTGACACATCGGCGCCTGCACGAACAGCGGCGCGCGGAAAGTCTGCTTGCAGCCGCCTGGCAAGAGCTGCCCGCCGCGCTTTGCGATCGGTGGCGCCAGCCCGAATTCCGCCAATCTTGGATCGAAACCGTAATTGCCGAAGCGCGCAAGGTCCTGCCGCGCGAGACGTGGCGCATCGCCTATGGCCCCGGATGGTCGGACGACGAGCGAGCAGCACTTGCGAGCACCCTGACGACGACGTCGGGTGGACCGCCGGAACTGATCGTCGACGACGCCGCCCGCGCCGGGCTCAGGGTTTCGGCAGGGGGCAACGTGATCGACGGCACCCTTGCCGGGCTGCTTGCCGATCGCGCCGAAATTGGCGCCCGGCTGCTCAGGACGCTGGAAGGCGAAGCGTGAGCCGAGCCACGATTCGCTGGATCGCCGGTCCTGTGCTACGCGCAAAGG
>CAWHIS010000011.1:0-134566 GCA_963829375.1 uncultured beta proteobacterium
CCCGGCTGCTGGGCGGATTGCGTGCCTGGAATCAACCGCTGCCAACTTGCGCGGGATCCGGCGGTTCGAGGGCCTCTGGCCGGTCGACTTGCGACCAGGGCCATCATGCCATCTGATGCGTCTATTCGCCCATATCAGCGAAAAACGCAACCGAGCGGTTCGGCGACTCTTGATTCGGGTCGGGCCGAGCAGCCGAATGACTGTCGTGTACGGCGTCGCTATACTGAACGTTTTTGTGCCGATCACGCCCGCGACGAGTTTCGCTTCGTTCGCGCCCCCTTCCGATCTCGTCATGCATCTGCGCAAACGGATATTCGCAACCGGTGGCGCGGGATCTATCGCTTCGTTCCTACGCCAGCAACCGCTCGCGGGCAGGCGCGACATCCCGTCTGTCGACAACTTCGTTATCGGGACGCCGCTTGAGAATGAGCTGACGAAAAACATTGTGTACTTCGAGGAAGCTTCGCGCCTCCATTGCTGGCACGACGCCGGCGCATGAAGCTCAGCGTCGTTATCCCTTGCTTCAACGAAGCGGCCACTATCGAGTCCATCGTTGCCGCAGTGCGCGACTCCCCGTACGCGCCGAAGGAAATCATAGTCGTCAACGATTGCTCAAGCGACGGCTCGCATGAAATGCTCGAGAGCCTCAAGGCGCGTGGCTGGATCGACCACCTGACGCACCACGAGATCAACCGAGGCAAGGGTGCAGCCCTCAGGACCGGCTTTATGCAGGCGACGGGCGATATCATCATCGTCCAGGATGCCGATCTCGAGTACGATCCTCGCGCCTATCCGCGGCTCGTCGAGCCCATTCTGCACGGAAAGGCCGATGTCGTTTACGGCTCGCGGTTCATGGGAGGCCAGCCGCACCGCGTTCTGTACCTCTGGCACCGCCTGGGCAACGGCTTTCTCACGCTGCTGTCCAACATGTTGACCAACCTGAATCTCACGGACATGGAGACCTGCTATAAAGTCTTCAAACGCAATGTCATTCAGAGCATAAAGATCGAGGAAGATCGCTTTGGTTTCGAGCCCGAGATTACCGCAAAGATCGCGAAGATGGGATGCACGATCTACGAAGTCGGCATCGCCTATTACGGCAGGACTTATGAGGAAGGCAAGAAGATCGTCTGGAAGGATGGCTTTCGTGCCATTTACTGCATCCTGAAATATAACCTGTTCCGTTGAGAGTTCTGCGTCGCTTCAGCGTCGGTGGCGTGGCAGCGGCGGTCGACATCCGTTTCTTCTTCCTGTTCGCCAAGGTCGCGGGCTCGAAGCCGACCTTCCTCGCGTCATTGGTCACTTTTGGTCAGGCCCCGTTCGCAGTGGCCGAGCGCGTTTCTTGCCCTTCGCCGATTTCGGCCAACGGAAAGCGGACCACCACGCCAAGGCCCCGGCCGTTGAGGCCGACACCGAGCTCGACGTCCGTTCCGTGCCGCTCAGCGATGCGCTTGACGATCGCCAGCCCGAGTCCGCTGCCGTGCGCGTCGGTAGCGTGCGCGGCGGCTCCGCGATAGAAACGATCGAACACGCGTGGGCGATCATCGGCGGATATCCCCGGGCCAGTGTCCCGGACCTCGAGCACTGCTTCCCCAGCCTCCGGCCTGACGATTACATCGACTCGACCAGGCGCTTTGGTATACCGAACCGCATTGTCGACAAGGTTCGAGATCAGCGTCGCCAGCGCGTTGGCGTCGCCGCGCACGAAGACCGTACCCGTCGCGTCAACGCCAAGGTCGATGCCTTTGGCCGTGGCGAGCGCCGCCGCATCCGCGACTACGCTGCGTGCCGCGGCGACAAGATCGACGGGCACCAGCGGGCGGTCCGGCACGCCAGGCTCCTCGCGCGCCAATGCGAGCAGCTGTTCCGCCAGGCGCGTGGCGCGTTCCAGACCGCCTTTGAGCTCGGACAATGCCGCCTTGCGCTCCGTTTCTGTATTCGCCCGTTCAGCGAGTTGCGCCTGCAAATGTACCGCCGTTAGCGGCGTGCGCAACTCGTGTGCGGCGTCGGCGATGAACGACCGCTGGGCGGCAAGCGCACTCCCGAGGCGCCCGAGCAGCCCGTTCAGGGCATGGATCAACGGCTGCACTTCACGCGGCAGGTCCGATTCGGCCAGCGGCTCCAGCAACTTGGGCGACCGGCGTGCCACGTCCGCCGCGACCCGGTCTAGCGGCGAGAGGCCGCGCGCGATCGTGTACCAGATGAGAACCACGAGAAACGGCAATATGGCCAACAGCGGAATGATGGTATGCAGCGCAAGGCTTGCGGCAAGTTCGCGGCGGGCGGCCATCGGTTGCGCGACCTGCACGACCTGTCCCCGCGACAGCGTGCTGAAAATCCGCCATTCGCCGCTGTCGGTGGAGATCGTCGTGAAGCCAAGCTGCGCATGCTGTGGCAACACCCGGCGCGGTTGCGACATGAACAGCTGCACGCCGTTGCGGTCCCAGATCTGCACGACCAGCGTATCCGGTCCGGGCGCGACGTTCGACGCCGCCGGTGGCACGCCCGCGAACGGCGCGTCGGTCAGCGATGCAGCCATCTCCTTGAGCTGATAGTCGAACAGCGCGTTGGCCTCGTCGCGTGCGCGAAGGTACGTTCCGATCGCGGCACCCGCGATCGCGAGCGCCAAGCCGGCGAACAGCCACACCAGCAAATCGCGACGGATCGAGCGCATCAGGCAGCGATGCTCGGGTTGGCGACCATCCAGCCGACACCACGCACGTTGCGGATGAGATCGGCGCCGAGTTTCTTGCGCAGCGCGTGAATGTGCACCTCAACTGCGTTGCTTTCGACGGCGTCGTCCCAACCGTAGAGCTTGTCTTCGAGCTGCGCGCGCGACAGGATCGCGCCGGGCCGCGTGAGCAGGGCTTCGAGCAACGCGAATTCGCGCGCCGAAAGCGCAACCGGATCGCCGTTCCGGCGCACTTCGCGCGTGGCCTGATTGAGTTCGATCCCGCCGTAGGCGATCAGCGGATCGGCCCGGCCCGAGCGCCGTCGCAACAACGCTCGGAGTCGCGCCGCAAGCTCGTCGAGCGCGAAGGGCTTGACCAGATAGTCGTCGGCACCGGCGTCGAGCCCGGCGACGCGATCGCCGATCGCATCGCGTGCGGTGAGGATAAGCACTGGTCGCTGATCACCACTGCGCCGCATGCCCGTGAGTACGTCGAGCCCGGTCTTGCGCGGCAGCCCCAGGTCGAGCAGCAACGCATCGTGGACGCGCTCCGCCAGGGCGATTTCGGCGGCACGTCCGTCCGGCACCCAATCGACAGTGAAGCCGTCCTGGGCCAGTCCGCGCCGGACGCTGGCACCGATCATCGGATCGTCTTCGGCCAGGAGAATACGCACGGCGGAGTACGTCAGTCCTTCTTCGGCTCGAATTTGAGCGAAGCCGAATTCATGCAGTAGCGCAGTCCGGTTGGCTCCGGGCCGTCATCGAAAACGTGGCCCAGGTGGGCATCGCATGCGGCGCACAGCACTTCGGTGCGGCGCATGAACAGGCTGTTGTCGACTTCGTTGCGCACGTTCTCCGCGACCGCCGGTTTACTGAAGCTCGGCCAGCCGCAGCCGGCGTCGAATTTGGTATCCGACTCGAACAGCAGCGTGCCGCAGCCGACGCAGCGATATTGACCTTCGCGCTCGTTATCCCAATATTCGCCGGTGAAAGGGCGCTCGGTTCCTTTCTGCCTGGTAACGCGATATTGTTCTGGCGCCAGTTGCGCTCTCCATTCCGCATCCGTTTTCTTGACCTTCTCGACCATCGGGTTCTCCTTTCGCAGTCTTCCATTTTGCGCCGCGTATCGGCGCTTACGCGTGCGGCATGCAGTATAGTTGAGCCTGTTACGGTCCAAACTCGAGTTCCGTCATCCCTTGGATGCCCTAACCGCCGCCTCGTTCCGCAGGGACGCCAGAGTCATCGGCGTCGTCGGCATCGCCCACGCGCTCTCGCACTTTTTCCAGCTCGTCCTTCCGCCGCTGTTTCCATTGCTGCGCGCGGAATTCGACGTCAGCTACGCCACGCTCGGCGGACTGGTCAGCGTCTTCTATGTCGCGAGCGGCGTTTGCCAGTTCGGCGCGGGATTCGCAGTCGATCGCTTCGGCGCGCGTCCGGTGTTGCTGGGAGGATTGTCACTCGTTGCCGGGGGCGCGCTGTTGGCCGGCCTGATCCCGGGTTTCTACTGGCTGTTCCCGCTCGTTGCGATAATGGGGATTGGCAACGGCGTTTTCCACCCCGCTGATTTCGCTATTCTCAACGCCAAGGTCGACACCCGTCGTCTCGGTCATGCGTACAGCACGCATGGAATCGGCGGCAGCCTCGGGTACGCGCTCGCTCCCGTCGCGAGCTTCGGGCTCGCCAGTGCCTTCGGGTGGCGCGCCTCGCTGCTGATTCTCGGAGGCGCTGGCCTGATCGCGATGGCGCTCCTTTCAACGCAGCGCCAAGCGTTGACGAGCCGCGCGCACGACGCGGCAGCGCCCGTGCACACGCTGGCCAATAGCATCGAGCTGTTCCGGCAGCCGGCGATCCTTTTGTGCTTTGCCTATTTTTGCGTGGTCACGTTGGCGGTAATAGGAATCCAGACTTTCATGGGCACGGTTCTTCATGCGGCGTACGACGTGCCGCTCACGGTCGCCACTTCCGCGCTGACGGCCTATCTGCTCTTTTCCGCTGTGGGCATTCTGTTCGGCGGATTTCTGGCGTCACATACTTCGCGTCACGATCGCGTCGCCGCGAGCGGTCTTGCCGCCGGCGCCACGCTGATGCTCCTGCTGGCGCTGGTGCCGGCGATCGCGCAGTGGTCCATCCTGTTGCTTGCCGTCATCGGTTTTGTTCTTGGTGCCACGGGACCATCGCGCGACATGATCGTGCGCACCGCGACGCCACCAGGCGCGTCAGGGCGTGTTTACGGCTTCGTCTATTCCGGTCTCGACTTGGGCGCGACCCTGGCGCCGGTGTCGATCGGTCTGTTGCTCGATCACGATTCGCCGCGCACCGTGTTCGTGGCGATTGCCGCGGCGCTGCTGCTCGCGGTGACCACCGTTATTCGCGTCCGGCGTCAACCACGCGTCAGCGCCGCGGGCGCGCACGCCGCGGATTGACTCGCCTCGAATGAAGCGCCATACGATGCAGGAGGGTTAGTCGACCATGGATCTGGGCATCGCCGGGCGCAAGGCGCTCGTCTGCGCCGCAAGCAAGGGGCTCGGCCGCGGTTGTGCCGAGGCGCTCGCGCGCGAGGGTGTCGACGTCACCATCCTGGCGCGCACGGAGAATGTCGTGCGCCAAACGGCCGACGCAATCGGCACGGCGACCGGCCGGCGCGTAGCGTGGGTTGCGTGCGACATCACGACACCAGAAGGGCGTGCGGCAGCCCTCTCGGCGTGCCCCGATCCGGATATCCTGGTCAACAACGCCGGCGGGCCGCCGCCCGGGGATTTTCGCGATTGGGATCGCGACGCGTGGATTCGCGCGATCGACGCCAATATGCTCACACCCATCGAATTGATCAAGGCGACGATCGACGGCATGATCGCGCGCCGCTTCGGGCGCATCGTCAATATCACATCGTCTTCGGTCAAGGCCCCGATCGACATCCTGGGACTGTCCAACGGCGCGCGCAGCGGTCTCACCGGTTTTGTCGCCGGCGTCGCACGCAAGGTGGCGCGACACAACGTTACGATCAACAACCTGCTGCCTGGGTCAATCGATACCGACCGGTTGCAGAAAACCATCGACAGCGGCGCGCAGGCCAGCGGCAAGTCCGTGGCCGACCTGCGCAAAGCGGCGATGGATAGGATACCTGCCGGACGCTTTGGCGACCCCAGCGAGTTCGGCGCGTTCTGCGCGTTCATCTGCAGTGCGCACGCGTCGTATCTGGTCGGGCAAAACATTCTGCTCGACGGCGGCGCCTATCCAGGCACCTACTGACCCCAAACCCTGATTGCCGGCGATGATCGACCTTTACTACTGGACCACACCCAATGGTCACAAGCTGACCATGTTTCTCGAGGAAACGGGTTTGCCCTACACCATCTATCCGATCAACATCGGGAAGGGCGAGCAATTTCGGCCTGACTTTCTCAAAATTTCGCCCAACAATCGCATTCCTGGCATTGTCGATCACGCTCCGATCGACGGTGGCGCGCCGATCGCGATGTTCGAATCGGGTGCGATCCTTCTTTACCTCGCGGAGAAAATCGGTCGGTTGATTCCGGCGAATCCGCGCGAACGGCTCGACTGCGTACAGTGGCTTTTCTGGCAGATGGCGAACCTTGGCCCGATGGCGGGGCAGAACCATCATTTTGCGCTCTACGCGCCGGAGAAACTGCCGTACGCGATCGACCGTTACGTCAAGGAGACGGGGCGACTGTATGCGGTACTGAACCGGCAGCTTGCGGACCGCGAGTTCATCGTGGGCAGCTACTCGATCGCTGACATCGCGAGTTATCCATGGGTGCAGCCCGAGCGGCAGAGTCAGAACATGGATGACTTTCCGCATCTCAAGCGCTGGAAAGAGGCGATCAGGACGCGCCCGGCGACAGTGCGAGCCTACGCCAGGGCCAAGGAAATCAATCCGGGCGCGGGCGGCATCCGCACCGAAGCCGAGAGGAAGATTCTGTTCGGACAAACCAAGGACGTCGTCAAATAGTGCGGAGCCCATCAGACACGCGCGAATGAATTCGCGCCTACAAATGGCGGTGTTGTAAGGTCCGAATTCATTCGGACCACGGTGGTTGCGGTGCCTTCAGCGGGGGACTTGATTCGTATCTAGGGTACAGCAAGCGCGGCCCATCCATCCTTCGGAATGCGTGCGACGACGACGAATCCGCTGCCATCCATTGGCCGGATCACCGCCGCTTCACCTTCGGCCAGGTACGGCGTTCCCGCCACCGCGGCGAATGGATTGCCATGGCTGACGATAGCGAGGTCGACCCCGGCCGGCGGGGGCGTCGACAGCAGCTTGCGCAATTCGGCGTAGCGCTCCGGCGAATCGGCTTGGACCGGGCCGCCGCGGACGGCCGCGGTCGCCGTCGCCCGACCGAAGATCAGCCGTGCCGTCTCCATCGTCCTGCAGAACGGGCTTGCGAGCACATCGCCGACGGGAATCGCCAAACGCTTGATCGCGTCACCAATCCGTTGGGCTTCGACGCGCCCGCGGTCGGTGAGATTGCGCTGGCGCGCACAATCTTCGTAGCCGGTCATCTGCTCGTCGTTCTGTCCGAAATCGGTTGAGGTGTGACGAAAATAAACGATCAGTCCGCCGCCACGCAGTGCCGCGAGCAGCATCGGGCCGGACAGTACTGGCGGCGGTGTCTCGGCAAGGAGCACCGGCGCGGCCAGCAGCGCGATCGCGCATGCCAGCAGCAACGTTCGTACCCGATTCGCCAGATTTCCTTGTAGGGCCGAATTCATTCGGACCGCGGTGGTCGTTGCGACATGGGTGCGCGAATGAATTCGCGCCTACATTGTCCCGATGCGAATCGCTGACGCCGCCGACGGCATGGTGCACGGATCGTCGTCGAACGCGATGTCACCGCTTGCTGGTGGGACGCCGGTGGCGCGTACCCGCGCGAAGTCCTGCAACTCCCGATCGAGCAGGTGCGTGCCGACGACGTCGCCCATCGCATTGAAAATCGATTCGACGCGACCGGGATGTTTCTTTTCCCAGTCGCGCAACATTTCGCTTACCTGCCGGCGCTGAAGGTTCTCTTGCGAACCGCACAGGTTGCACGGGATGATCGGGAACCTGCTCGCGATTGCGTAACGCGCTAAGTCTCGCTCGCGCACGTATGCCAGCGGGCGGATGACAACGTGTTTGCCGTCGTCCGAGACGAGTTTGGGCGGCATGGTCTTGAGCTTGCCGCCGAAAAACAGGTTGAGAAAGAACGTCGCCATCAGGTCGTCGCGATGATGGCCAAGCGCAATCTTGGTCGCGCCCAGTTCGCTTGCGACGCGGTAGAGCACACCGCGACGCAGCCGCGCGCACAACGAGCACATGGTCCGGCCCTCTGGAATCACGCGTTTCACGACGCTGTAGGTGTCCTGTTCCTCGATGCGGAACGGCACTCCGCGCCCAGCCAGGTACGAGGGCAGCACTTCTGCAGGAAAACCGGGTTGCTTCTGGTCGAGGTTGACGGCGACGATCTCGAAGGGAACCGGCGCGCGGCTCCTGAGCGACAGCAGGATGTCGAGCAGGCCGTAGCTGTCCTTGCCGCCGGAGACGCAGACCATCACCCTGTCGCCGGCCTCGATCATGGCGAAGTCGGCGATGGCCTGGCCGACTTGGCGGCGCAGGCGCTTGCGCAGCTTGTTGGTTTCGAATTCGGCGCGGTGAGCGGCGCGCGCGGTGGGCGCGGACGCCGCTGCCACAGTGCTCATTGCTGGCGAGGAGATCAGGCCGCGGCAGCCGGCGCGGTCTTCTTGACCGCCATCGACAGTGCGATGCGCGCGACCCCGCAAGTGATGATCTGGAAACCGACCAGGTAGCCGATCAGCACGAGCGAGCCATACGGCCACCCGATGACGATGAGAATCGCGAACAATATCGACACGAGGCCGTTGAGGAGCAGCCAGCCCCAGCCGGCGCGCGGCTTCAAGTGCACAGCGAGCATCAGTTCGACGACGCCCGAGGCGACCATGAACGCGCCGACGAACAGCGCCAGGGTCTTGGCGCCCACGACCGGATTGGACACGAGCAGGAAACCAAGGCCAAGGTAAACGACGCCCATCGCGACGCGCCAGCCGAAGTCCGGTTCCGCGCGGGTGCGAATGGCGACGACGATCGCGATCACGCCCGCGATCAGGGCAAACCAGCCGATGTAGAGCGCCGCAGTGATGCTTGCCATGACCGGATACAGGATCGCGATGATGCCCGCAACGACGAGCAGGACGCCGAGCGCCATCGACCAACCGGGTGAAAGCGATGCAAAGGGGTCCGCGGAGGTAGTCATGGAATTTCTCCCGTTGAAGAAGACATGTCCCTGCCAAGCTGCAAATTTTAGCATGGCGTCGCGGATGGCTGATTCCCGCGCCGGGCAAGGAAGCCTTGCCGCCAAGATGGCCGAGAAGCGTAGGCGGCGCTCCGAGAGGGCCCTACAATAGCGGCTGCCGGCAGGGGGCCCGGCGCAAGGGGACATCAATGCAGACGCTGTTGGTTGCGAACCCGAAGGGCGGCAGCGGCAAGACTACGCTGGCGACCAACATCGCGGGCTGGCTGGCGGGACGCAAGCAGCGCGTAGTACTCGCCGATTTCGATCCGTTGCGATCGGCAACCGAATGGCTGGGGCGGCGGCCGGCCATGTTTCCGGCGATCACCAGCTGGACGCCGAGCGCGGGCAAGGAAGAGTTGCGCGAGCACAACCCCCACTGGCTGATTCTGGACACACCCGCCGGCCTGCATGGCGAGGACCTCCGCGACGCGGTGCGCCGCTGCGATATGCTGCTCGTTCCCGTGTCGCCCAGCGCATTCGACATGGCGGCGACACAGCACTTCATGGATCAGCTCGGCGAGTACAAGGCGGTGAAGAAGGGCAGCATTGCCATCGGCCTCGTAGCGATGCGTGTGGACCCGCGCACTCACAGCGCCGAAGAGCTCGAAGAATTCCTGAAGGCTTTCGAGTTTCCGCTGGTTGCCCATTTGCGTCAGACGCAGGTCTACGTGCACTGCGCGCGCGACGGCCTGTCCGTGTTCGATCTGCCGCGCTCCCGTGGCGAGCAGGACTGGGAGCAATGGCGGCCGCCGACGCGCTGGATCGCCAAGCACAGCGCAGTCAAAAACGCGTGACGCCGGCGCATGACGCACCGGTTTTATCGTTTCGGCAGTTGCGGTCTCGCGTGCGGGAGGTTTCCCTCGAGCACGTCGCCTGGTCCAGTTGAGGCAACCGCGACACGTGTAGTGCAGGCTACTGGCAGACCGTACCCGGCGCGCGAAAGACCTGCCGCGTGATCGCTTTGGTTTGTGTCGCCTTGTTCACGCCGTCCCCGAGATCGACGTTGTAGGTGAACGTACCCGTGGTGCCATCGGTGAATGTGACTGTCGCTGTACCTGAGGGCGAGTGGTGAACCAGCGCCGGATTGAACGGCACCGCGTTGAATGCCGGCCCAGTGGTTCGATCCAGCGCCCCGGAGAATGTTTTCGGCCCGGTCTGCGGCAACAACGCCGATAGCCACAATGGGTTGCGATTCGCGTCGTAGGTAAACCAGGTTGCGAAGATGTTCGTCCCCTGGTGCGTGAGGTTGAGCCCCCAGCCCGCCTCGGACTCCGCAGGCGACTTGTACCAAAGGTCTTGGTAGTTGGTCGCCTGGTGTAGGTCGGGTTGCGTGCCCCAGACGCATTTTGGCACCGGCCCGAAGGCCTGCAGCACGATCGTCTTGGTCTGCGTCGCCACGTTGGCGCCATCGTTCACCGTATAGGCAAACGTACCGGTAGTCGCGCTGGTGAAGGTCAAGGTCCCGGTCCCGACTGGCGTCACCGTGGCAGGAGGAACAAAAGCGCTGAAGGGTGTACCGTTGGTCCGGATAAGCTGGCCGCTGTAGACGCCCTCCGCAGTCTTGTTGGCGGTCATGGTTAGCCACCAGGCCTTGCCGTTGACGTCGTAGGTAAACCACGTCGCGAAAATCACATCGCCTTGGTGCGCGAGATTGATGCCCCAGCCCGCCTCCGATTCCGCCGGGGCGTTGTACCACAGGCCTTCGAAGTTGGCGTTGGAATCGGACAGTGCGCCATCGTCGTTAACAATTGTGCCGGTGCCCCGGCGAACCGCTATCGTGGCGTTGGACGGTCCGCTCAGGTCGACAAAGAACATCTTGGTGGGCTCCACTGCGGTGTCGCCGTTGACGTTGACGGTGATGGTTTGGGTGGTCTGACCCGGGTTGAAAGTCAACGTACCGGACTTCGCCACGTAATCAGTGCCAGCCGTCGCAGTGCCGTCTGTGGTCGTGTAGCTGACCGTCACTGCCGCCGTGCTGGTCGCCGACAGCGTTACCATGAACACGAACGGCGTAGTGCCGCTGTTGCCCTCGTTGATGCTGACGTCGTTGATCGACAGCGTCGGCAGTGCGGCGACATCGTCGTTCATGATGGTGCCAGTACCCCGGGGAGCCGCTATCGTGGCGTTGGACGGGTTGCTCAGGTCGACGAAAAACGTCTCATTGGGCTCCACGGTCGTGTCGCCATTGACGCTGACGGTGATGGTTCGCGTGGTCTGACCCGGGTTGAACACCAGCGTACCGGAGACCGCTACGTAATCGCTGCCTGAAGTTGCGGTGTTGTCCTTGGTGACATACTGGACAGTGGCGTTCGAACGGCGGGAGGCGGAGAGCGAGACCGTGAACACGAAGGCAGTCGTGCCGGCGTTGCTTTCCGTCGCGGAGACGTTATCGATCGATAGTGTTGCAGGCGGCGGATCGAGGCCGCTTCCCGTCCGGCCGGGCTGCGTGCTTTGTAGTATCTCCTCAAGGTTGGTGGCGCCCGTCGGATCGCCGTCCGAGTTTGTTGGTTCGGCGGCGAGAAGTTTCGCGTCGATCGCCGCGGTGGCTCGGGGTAGCGGCAACGGCCGAAGGGTATTGCCATAGGCGTTCCATGGGGATCCGGAGCCGGTCGGATTCGAGTCAACATGGCAGAGCTGGCAGCCGGCGCTTTGGTGTGAGCTGGACCTCCCTGCGTACATGGAGTCCCAGCGGCTCGCGATGTCGTTGTTCGCCAGCGCCAATGATGGAGCAACAACGGTCGCGACACACAGCGCAATCACAGCCCATGCGGCCGCGTACGGCCGGATCGTGCGTGTCATACCAGCCTCCCGATGGCCTACGTGTTCGACGCCCTTACGCTACCTCGCGCTGTCGAGGGCATCAACGCGAATATTCACCCTGTAGGCTACTCTTGGAACAAAAGGGAGTAAATCCTCGGGCTGGTGCGGCGCACCGACAGCGGTGGTTCCTGGGCACCTGCGTGGTCTAGAGTCTGCTCCCGCCGCTAATTCTTCTTGAGACGAGCGCGAATGTCCTGTGCCAGTCTTTCGTGGCGAGCGGCCTCTGCCCTTTGACCAACGCTGGCGAACGCTTGGGCGATTCTGTCGTGGCTGATCGCGAGATCAAGCTGCAGTTCGACATTGCTCGGGTCTTGCATGGCAAGTCGCTCGGCAATCTCGAGATCGATGCCGTACTCCTTCAGCGCACCCTCCGCATCGCCCTGGGCCATCAGAACGTCTCCGATCTTCTCGTGATCGACTGAGAGGCCGCGCTGCCAACGGACGTTGCTCGGATCCTGAGCGACGAGGCGTTGCAGGATCTGCAGGCCCGTCTGGTACTCCCGCAGCGCGCCTGCGCGATCGCCTTCGGCCACCAGCAACTTGCCCATTTTCTCGTGATAGATCGAAAGATCGCGCTGCCAGTTGGGATTGCCCGGATCCGTCTGAACCAGGAGCTGATAGAGCGGCAGAGATCTTCCGAAAGCCTCGCGAGCGCGCGGTAAGTCGCCCCGCAGCAGCCACAGGTCTCCCAGTCGCATCGAGTTCGACGCGAGTTCGCGCGCAGTCGCCTGGCTTTCCCCGGCGACCAAGCTCATCTGGTCCAAGATGCTCTTGTTCTGATCGTAAATCTCCGCAATGGCATCCAGCGCTGCTGGAATGGTTTTGAGTTTGTCTGGAAGCTCATAAGTAAGTTTGCTTACGGCTTCGAGAGCGATGGCCGTCATAGCCTTCTGGCGCTTGGTCTGCTCCTCCGCCAGCCACCTGGCTTCCATGGAATAGTACGTCAGGCCCACGAGCGCAATTGCCACCGCGACCACGCTGCCTCGGATGCCGAAGGCTTTCCACGTGCTCCGGCGGAGAAAGCTGTCCACGAGGTCGAATCCGGTAGCGTAGCGCTGCGCCCATGCGGCGTTAGGTTGTTCATGCCTCCACCAGTTGCGTGCGAGCTTGAGGTCGGGATTGCGCCACAGGCCTGCCTTCCCGGCCTGATGCCGGTTCGCGGCATCGGCCAGTCGCAGATACATAGCGCGAGAATCGGCTTCTTCGTCGACCCAGGTTGTCAGCCGCTTCCATTTGCGGATCAGGCTTTCGTGTGAAATGTCGATGACGGAGCCGTTCTCAATCGACGAACCGAAGGGAGGCATCAGGAACGATCGCGTCGGATTGCGGAATTTGTCGATCACTTCGATCACCTCACCCGGCTGTGCCGCGGCTACGGCACATAGTTCTCCGAGCTGGGTTGGATGGCGGATTTCTCGGCTATCGGCACCTCTCTCCGTAAGACGCTTGAAGATCTTCTGGGCGATCCTCTGGCTTCGGTCAGTATTGAGTTCGTGGTACGCTTCGTCCGCATGCAGCGATAGAGCGCGAGTCATCGTCCCGATGGCGTCGTAGTCTGGCAGGTCGAGCGGCGAACCCTCCTGACGACGTTGCTCCCAGTGCTGCCAGGTGCGCATCAAGGCGTGCTGCAGGACAGGCAACTGGTCGGGGTCTTCACCCACATCGTTCAGTAGCCGCTGCACGAGTCGTTGGCTGATTCGCCCACCACCGACGCCGATCGGGCCTTCGATCGCCTGACGTCGTTCGTCGCGATTCATTCGCGGGATCAGATACTGGCTGTCGTTCATCGCCTCAGGCAGGCCCCGGAACTGTGCGCAATCGCCCAGATAGTCCGAGCGCATCGTCAGCAGGACATGAATCGGAACCGTACCTTGCTGATAGGCTTCCAGGAGCAGTTTGACGAACGCCGCGGCATCGCCGTCCGAGGCCCTGTCGCTGGTCGCCTGCTTATACCTGAACAGCTCCTCGAACTGATCCACCACGACCAGAACGTTCTCGTCACGTGGAAGGCGCGCCTGCCGCACTGCATCGATGAGGCCAAGCGAGCCTCGTCGCAGCGTCGCCTCGATCAGCGGCGACGGAAGGGCGTCGTCGTCGGGTTGTTCCGGATCGCACAGCGCACCGTGCAGTGCCGCGGTGAGGCTCGCAAGCGGCGCGTTGCCCGGTCGCAGCAACGCGATGCGCCAACTCGAACCTGCCGGGGCCATGAATCCTCCGCGCAAGCTCGCAAAGAGGCCGGCGCGAACGAGCGAAGACTTTCCGCTGCCCGACACGCCGACCACCGCCAGAAATCGCCTTCGGGCGAGCCGCCCGACCAGTTCGTCGCTCTGCCCGTCGCGTCCGAAAAACAAGAAAGCTTCGTGTTCCTCGTACGGGCGCAAGCCGACGAACGGGTTGAAGATCTCCGGTGTTATTTCAGCCGGCGGCTCGTTCATTGACGCGGTACCCACTGATCCAGGAATGGCACGAGCGCGTCAGGAGTAAAGGCTTGCGGTGCATGAATGACGATTGCTTCCCGCGTCCGGAAGCGCTCCTTTTCCGGTTTCGGCGGCAAACTAACAAACACTGCCTTTGCCTGATACGGACGCTGGCGCCCAAGCCCGAATGCTTTCCTAAGATCGGACAACTTGCGTTGCACCCACAATTCATTGGCCGACCCGTAGTAGATAATTGCGCCGTCGCATTGGACAAGGTTTTCCTGGTGATACTCACGTAGTTCAGTCTCGTCGCCATCGAAGTACGACGGCTTGACTTCGTAGCCGTGGCTCATCAAGCAGTCGCGAAGTGGTTCGATGGCTTCGACATCGCGCTGGTCGTGGATCAGATAGACGATTGACGGGGTCCCGGGCGGCGTGTTGCTCGCCTGCGGCTTGAGCGGCTCGGTCAGTTTGCGCAGCAGGTACGTCTTGAGGTTCTCGAGGCCGGTCTCGAGGAGCTCGGTGCCGGCTTGATTTGCGGCATTTTGTTGAAGGTTATCGATGAAGCGCTGTTGCCGCTCTTCCTTGGGCGAAAGTTTTTCGGGGAGCCAGAGGATGCGGCGCAACGTGCCGGTCCCAGCGATGCGGCCCGCTTCCTCGATCTGTATCTCGACGGTGGATTGCTGTTCTCCTTCGAGGGTCGCTCCGTACAACTCGCCCAGCAGATGCACGGACAAAGTTGCCCGCTTGAGCTGGCTCGCGACGAATTCCCGGTATCGGGGCCCGTTCTCCGGCGTGATTTCGCAGGGGAAAACGATAAAGCCCCGCTGGCGCAACTCACGCCTCAGCTGGTCGGCTTGCGCGTGGAGGTCGGAAACGGTTTCGGCAATGTAAACGATACGTCCCGAATCGACTTCCTTCGGGGTCGCTTCTTGTGTTTGCATTGCGCGCAACGCTTCCAGCGTCATCTTGATGTCGTAGACGAGGTCCTCCAGAGTATCCAGACAGGCCTTGTAGGAGTCGTCGCCCACATTCGGCGGAAGCCGGTACTCTTTCGGATGCTTGGCTTGATCCAGTGCGTAGAATTCATAGCCCAAGAGAGGCTGCAGAGGCAACGGCATGTCATCTCGGGTAACCTCGGTTTTCACGACTTTGAGAAGACGTGCTTTGTCCTGGAAGCGTATCCCTCCAGACTGTTCAGCTCCACGACAAAACGCGTCGACCTCCTTTAGGCACCATTCCGATTTCAGGTAACGCGGCGAAACAACCGACAGCAGCAGCGCGGTTTTGAAGAGCTTCTTCTCGAGGGTATCTTCGAAATATTCGTTACCCCGCAGCGAGGGGTCGCGCCAGACAGTGGGTTCTTCGCCGAGTAGCTGGCCAAGCCTTACCTCAAGAGCCTGATGAAATACTTCGATCCAACCCCTCTGCCCCTCGAAGAGCGGCTTGTCGTCGACGTGGGCGTAGCTGATGAACACGTCACTTTCGCAGTTGCGGACATAGCTCATATTGGAATCGGTCTGTGGCGGTCGGGTGGCATGCGGCGAATCGTAAGCATAGCAATTTGCCGACTTTCGGGATCAGTGATGGCAGTGCCGTGCACGCAGGTCGATCACCGCCGAAGACCTGCGCAGACTCCTATCCGGATGACTTCCCGGCACAAACAAAAAGGCGGAAACTGTCTACTTTGGACCCTAGCAATCCGGTTGACTCCCGCCGGTGTCATCGGACAGAGCGGCCGGATAGGCTAGATCGGAGCATTCGTGAGACGCTTTGCTGAACCTGATGATCCACGTCGCCGACTGCTGATTGAGGCTCTGGCGGCCGGACTATTCTCGGGCGGCCTGGCGGGATGCAACTCGCTAGGCGCCCAAGTATTCGGCAGCCAGCCGACAAAGCTTCCGCCGGGGCAATCGGTATTTCGCACTCGCGGCACCGTCACCGTCAATGACGCCGTGGTAACCCCGGAAACGCAAATCCGGCCCGGCGACACCGTGCGCACGGGTAAAGACAGCGAGATCGTGTTCGTCGTCACCGACGCCTCGATGTTACTGCGGGCCGACAGCCAAGTCGTTCTCGGGACGGAGCAGGGGGCGGCGCCTCAGATGCGTCTCTCAAGCCTGAAAATCGTTGTGGGCCGGATGCTCTCCGTGTATCCGCCCGGGGCGGTACAGATCCAGACGGCCACCGCCACCGTCCGCATACAGGGAACAGGTGTCTACGTCGAGTCGGACAAGGAGCAGACCTATTTTTGCACCTGTTACGGAGTGGCGGAGATTTCCGCCACCGACGACCCGGACAGCAGGGAAACCGTCGCAGCGACGCACCACAATAAGCCACTCTACATCTTGGCGGGCGCCAAGAATCGTGGGAACAGTATCCGCAGCGCGCCGTTCATCGATCACACCGACCAGGAACTGGCGCTGATCGAGACGCTGGTCGGGCGCACGCCGCCGTTCGTGTTCCCCAAGCAGTATGAGGCGCCGCGGCGTCCGTACTAGGTCCTAGCGCGCGACCGTCATTGTTTGGCGCCGTTCAGGATCCAGTTGAGGAACAGATCGTAGCCGGCGCGTGCAGGACTGCCTGGCAACGCCGTTGAATCGAAGCCGGTCAGTTGGCCTCCGTTGTGGTGATGTCCCGATGGTTTGCGCAGAAGAGGACTGGCAACGATGTCAGTGAAGTTTATCCGGCTGCGCACCTCCGCGTAGAACGCCGCCTCATCGGTCCTGTCGCTTCCTCCTTCGCCAGCGAAGAAAACGGGTGGTACCGGCGATCCTCCCGGGCTGTGGCAACTCGCGCAGCCATCGGCTTTCAATGCATCCTTAATATTGGCGAAGTTAGTCACCGCAGGAGCCGGAGAGAGAGCGCTGTTAACCACCAAGGTCAGACGCGCAGGCTCGCTCTGAATGGCGCCGTTGCGCGCTACCAGTTGCAGCACGTATGTCCCGTCCGTTGTCGTGTTGAATGTCGGCTGCACCGAATCAGGATTCGTCAGGATTGGTGCCGAGCCAACGGGACGGGAAACGATGGACCAGCTGTAGGAATTGGCGGGCACGCTGGAATCGGGAGGCAAGCTGCCCGCCGCAGAGAGAACCGCTTCCTGAGCAATCACGCGGTCGGGTCCCGGATCGGCGATCGGGCGGCCGGGCCGCAATACAGCGCCATTGGCGTCATTCACCGTAAAACCTCGGTCCTTGAGGAACGCGGCCAGTGTGCCAGGGCCCGGATTGGTCGGGTTCCAGAACGTGTCGTATACGATCTTGGCCAGCGGCATGTCACCGCGATCGATCACATGCACCTTGATGCGATCGTCAATTACCGCGAACTGCGGATCCTGTTCCGGTGCGAACTTCGCAAATCCCTGGAACTTGGCAAACGTCGTCAGATCGATGTCGGACTGGCTATTGGTACCGCGGAGTACATGGCATGCGCGGCACGATGGCGCGACGACACTCCGATACAGCTCAGTGTTGTTCTGCCAGTCGGCCGGAACAGGCGGATCGGAGAACGAGACACGCGGCAGGCCGTCGCCGCCGTAGGATTGCTTGATGAGGTCCGCCGCGGTTCCCTGCCATTCGCTCCCGGTCGCGTCGCGCCGGCAGGCATCTTCCGCGAAGCCTTTTGGCGCGGACGCAGGCATTGGATATGAACACAGCACGAACGAGTTCATGGTCTTCAGCGCCGCTTCCTGCTCGGAGCGCGTAAATCCAGGGATCGTTGAGAAATCGAAGCTCGCCACTTCAAAGGGGGCGAGATGGGCCTGGACGTCTCCCCGCGCGTTTGAGGCCGAGCCTTGCACCAGAGCGAACACCAGCTTGCTAGTCGCGTCCGGCGTCAGCGCATCCCCGCGCCCGCCGTGACAGGTGATGCACGGGCCGGGCATGGCCTTGTCACCCCGCCCATCGAGGTCAACACGAAGGGCCCGCTGCCCGCTCGCAGAATCGAAGTTGAAGAATTTCGCGAAGCTTACCCCACCGGCAGGCCCCGGACTGACTTCAATGGCGTTTATGAGAATCCGCCACCGCGTGTCTTGACGTACCGCGGCTTCCAAACTCACGGGTGAATAGCCGTACGTGCCGCCTGGGTCCGCCTGATAGTTTTCCACCAGGAACGCCATCGTCCCATCGGTGTTTCGTCGCGCAATCATGCGCCGCCCATAGCCGAGATCTCGCTTGTCGCCGAACACTGCGGTGACCTGAATCCCTGTCGATGTGTCAAAGCCGTTGGCCGCCTTCCACTTCGCTACCGTATCCTTTGCGTTGGTCGGGTCGATCGCAGCGTAATAGGCTTGAGCATAGACGGTGTCCTTGGTCTGAAAAGACTTGTCTGGTTGCTGCTGCGGGTTGGGAAACAGCAGGAACCTGTCCAATCCGGACGCCGTGGCCGTCGGTGGTGTCGATGGGGACGTGTCCCCGGTATCACCGCCCCCGCCACAGGCTGCCAGCTGCAAGTTGATGCAGATCCCAACGACGCATGCAATATGAAGTTTGAGGTTCGCCATGGCGCCCCCTAGAACCGCACCAGGTAGACAACGGAGTATTGGTTATCAATGTACTTCAGCGACCCACCTCCGGGAAAGCTTGCCTGCTCGGTCGACGTCGACTGCACGCGCTTCCATGAAAAGTCGAGCGAAGAGCGCGCTCCTAAAGGAAGGTTGTAGCCGAGTGTCGTAAGCACGTTCTTCGCTTCGAAGCGATAGTCGATCATCTGGGGAGACGTGAAGACGTCGTCCTTGACGAAGAGCTCGGCAATATCGAGGATCTGCAGCGTTGGCTGCCCTGTTGATACCACCGTGCCACGGCGGTATTCCCCGGTCAGGTAGACAGTGCCATGCGGTGCGATCGAATAGTCGACGTTCAGCAGCGCCGCATTTTCGCGGGTGCTGAATACCGCGCTCTCGGCGTACCGCCAGTTATGGGCCAACGCGCCAAACAAGGTGATGCGGTCAGTGACCGGCTGGAGCGCCGATATCCCGGCCGAGTAGCGGTACCCGCTGCGCAATGTGGACCCGTAGTGCTCGGCAATAGCGCGTCCGAACACCGCAAGGGTCGGAGAGTCGAAGCTGGAGGATGCACGATACTGCAATTCGCCCTGGACTTCGCCGAAGATGTTTCCGAGTCCCGCGAAGCTACGGGCCAGCGCTCCGCCGATGATCACGTCCATGACAAGCTGGGCGTGAGCACCTGCAGGGATTTCAAATCTCTTGTCCCCATTGAAGCTGTAGAACTGATCGGTCAGCTTGTCTGGCCCGCTTGGTGCGCGGGTAACGTTGTCATCGTAGGTGTATCCGGCATTGAGGCTCATATCGAGTGGTCTGCCCGGCACGCTGGTCGTTTCCGTTTGCGCAGCGGCGAACGCATTCAGTCCGAGCATCAGGAGTAATGCGGTCCAGAGCCGGGCAGAAGCTCCGGCGTTGCCGGCAACGATCTCGATCGGCGACCGGCAGCTCTGGCTAGGCCAGTCCGCCGGATACCGGAAGCCTTCGGCGGCGATCGTCCGGCCCGCGCGAACGCTGCAGCCTTCGTAATCGATGGCGCCAGTGCGATTCGCACCGATCCTGTCGATCGTCATCATCGTCGACCGCTCCCCTCGACTCACGTCATGGCACTGGATCCACGACGGCAGTCGGTTCGGACGTTGAGCACGGTTGCCAAGAAGCTGCTCCAAGCATTGACCGTGGCACTGTGCAGCACACATTGTATCGAGTTGTGACAGGGGGAAGTCAATTTTGGGCCGTTTGAAATCGATCGGGCGTAGGCGTGGGTCGGACTCGCGCCACAGGGCACGAAACAGGGCTATACGATACGGTCTTGCCGCCGAATGGGCGCGGATGGGCGAGCGACGCTGCGACGCGAGATCGTCCACGATCGCGCGCGCGGATTTCTTGATGCCCGATCTCAACTCCTCAGACCCGGCGAGGCGTTTGAATTTCTGCACCTGCGGTTAAGTGCATTTTTGTGCAATGCACAACGGGTGAGTGACTGCCGTTGCGGGGGCGCCCGCTGCTTCCAGTTCAACCGTCACTTCCCGCCTTCCAACGCCATGATGCGGGGCCCGCATATACTGGCGCCATCGGTGCACTGGCAGGACAGCCGCGTAGGAGGTTCTAGTGAATAAGCGACCAAAACCTTTACTTTCAGTCCTCACGCTGCTGGCCTCGATGCTGATCGGGTTTGCGTCACCCACGGCCGGGCAGGAAAAGTTCGACAAGCCGATCCGCATCCTGGTCGGCTTCCCGGCAGGCGGGACCGCGGATCTGATTGCGCGTGTCGTCGCCGACAAGCTCAAGGACAGTCTCGGCGTGCCGGTGATCGTCGACAACCGGCCCGGAGCTATCGGCCGCATCGCTGCCGAAGCCGTCAAGAATGCGGCGCCCGACGGAACGACGATCATGGCGGTGCCGATCGGACCGATGGCGGTGGTCCCTCACAGCACGAAAAACCTGAACTACGATCCGTTGAAGGATTTCACGCCGCTCGCGCTGGGGGCGACCTTTCAATTCGCCATCGCGGCCGGTCCCGAGTCTGGCGCCAAGACGTGGCAGGAATTCGCCACGTGGGTCAAGGCGAACCCGGACAAAGCTGCGTACGCGACCTCGGGTGCCGGCAGCCTGCCGCATTTTTTCGGTGTGCTGCTTTCCACCGAGCTGCGCGTGCCCATGCTTCACGTCGCCTACAAGGGTTCTGCTGCGTACATCAACGACCTGGTGGGAGGGCAGGTCCCCGCGGCCATCGACGCAATCGCCGATCTCACGGAATTGCACCGCAGCGGCAAGATACGAATTCTTGCCAGTTCGGGAGCGACGCGTTCGACTGCACTGCCCGAAGTACCGACCTTCAAGGAGCTCGGCCTCACCGGCGTCGAGGCGATCGGGTGGTTCGGCTTCTTCGGGCCGGCGAACATGCCCAAGTCGATCGTCGATACATTGAACCGCGCGATCAACAAGGCATTGCAATCGCCCGACGTGGTCGACAAGCTGTCGAAGATTGGCATGGACCCGGCGACCAGCACCCCTGACGAGTTTGCGAGAACCCTCGGCCTCGACTACGCGAAGTGGGGCGCCGTAGTGAAGGCCTCGGGCTTCACGATGGAGTAGTCAGTAGGTCGCGCGGCGACGCTCCTGCAGTGCCAGGAGCAGTCCGCTGGCCACGATGATCGTCATGCCTGCGCCGGACCACCGATCCGGCAGCTGATCGAATATCAGGTAACCGTACAGCGTCGCCCAGATCATTTGCAGATAGGAAAACGGCGTGAGCAGCGACGGCTGGGCATGCTGAAACGCGCTGACGATCAACCAGTGACCGACGCCTGCAAACAGGCCCAGCGCCAGGAACAGCGCATCGCGCGGTGCTGGCGTTGCGAGTTGCAGTTCCCACGGCAGCGCCATGGAAAGCCCGACCGTCCCCACGAGTGCGCTGTAGAACAGCGTCGTATGCATGCTCTCGTCGACCAGCTTCCGGGTGAGCAGGAAATAGAGCGCGTTGAACAACGCGGCGACCACCAGTAGCAACGCGGCGGGGTGGAAGACCGCGGAGCCCGGCCGCACGAGGATCAGGATGCCGCAGAAGCCGGTTGCCGTCGCGACCCAGCGCGCGAGGTTGGGGCGCTCGCCGAGCAGCGGTCCCGACAGCACGACCACGAAAATCGGCGCCAGGAAGGTGATCGCCGATCCTTCGGCGAGCGGCAGGTAACGCAGCGCGCCGAAGAAGCAGACAGTCGCGCCGAGCAGCAGCGCCGAGCGCAGCAATTGCAGCCCGAGTCGTCGCGTGCGCCAGAAGCCAGGTCCGGCACGACGCCACGCAAAGGGCGTGACAACCAGCATCTGCCCGGCGTAACGCGCCCAGACCACGAGGAATAAAGGGTGGTCGCGGACGAGGTACTTGGCGGTCGCGTCGAGCGACGACAGGCAGAATCCCGCAACCAGGAACATCAGCAGCGCACGGGGAAATGCGCGGCTGGACGCTCGCGACGTCGCGTTGCCAGCAGGGAGCTGTAGGTCCGAATTCATTCGGACCGTTCGCCACCTAACGAACCCAACGACCGCACGCGAATAAATTCGCGCCTACAAGACCTCGTCACGCCCGGTGTTGCCGACGGCTCACGCCGCCAGCAACTCGCGCAGAACGAAGGGCAGGATCCCGCCGTTGAGGTAGTAGTCGACTTCGATCGGCGTATCGATGCGCAGCAGGACCGGCACGCTCTGCACCGAGCCGTCCGTGCGGCGGATCGTCAGCGTCACATCCATCTGCGGCCGGATGCCGCCCTCGAGACCGGTAATGTCGAACTCTTCATCGCCCTTGATGCCGAGCGACGCGACGCTGTCCGTGCCCTTGAACTGGCACGGCAGTACGCCCATGCCGACGAGATTGGAACGGTGGATGCGCTCGAAGCTGCGCGCGATGACCGCCTTCACGCCCAGCAGCTGCGTGCCCTTGGCCGCCCAGTCGCGGGACGACCCCGTGCCGTATTCTTCGCCGGCGAAAATCACGGTTGGCGTACCACGCGCGATGTACGCCATCGCGGCGTCGTAGATCGGCAGCTGCACCTTTTCCGGCTGCATCGTCGTGACACCGCCCTCGATGCGCGAGCCATCGGCCTTGGGCGGCAGCATCAGGTTCTTGATGCGCACGTTGGCAAACGTCCCGCGCATCATCACTTCGTGGTTGCCGCGGCGGCTGCCGTAGCTGTTGAAATCCGGGACGCCGACATCATGCTCGAGGAGGTAGATGCCCGCGGGTGACGTGGGTTTGATCGATCCCGCCGGGCTGATGTGGTCGGTCGTCACCGAATCGCCGAAGATGCCGAGCGTGCGGGCGTTGCGGATGATCGGTATCGCCCCGAGGTGCATCGTGAAGTCCTTGAAGAAGGGCGGTTCGGCGATGTACGTCGACTTGTCCCAGACATAAACCTGACCCTTCGATGTCGGGATGGAATTCCACAGCGGGTTGTCCTTGGTGAAGTCGCCGTAGAGCCGCCTGTAAGTGGCGGGGTCGGTGGCGTACTGCATCACCGCACCGATTTCCTCGGATGAAGGCCACACGTCGTGCAGGAAAACCGGTTTGCCGTCGTTGCCGGTACCCAGCGGTTCGGTGGTCATGTCGATGTTCGCGCGGCCTGCAATCGCATAGGCGACGACCAGCGGTGGCGACGCGAGAAAATTCGCCTTGATGTTGGGGTGAATGCGTGCTTCGAAATTCCGGTTCCCCGACAGCACCGCCGCGCAGACCAGATCGTTCTTGACGATCGTCTCCTCGATCGCAGGGTCGAGTGGCCCGGCATTGCCGATGCAAGTCGTGCAGCCATATCCGGCGAGGTAGAAGTTGAGCTTCTCGAGCTCGGAAAGCAGACCCGCGCTGGTCAGGTACTCGGTGACGACGCGCGAACCCGGAGCGAGGGAGGTCTTCACATGCGGCTTGACCTTCAAGCCTTTTGCCGCTGCCTTTTTGGCGAGCAGACCGGCGGCGAGCAAGACACCGGGGTTCGAGGTATTGGTGCACGAGGTGATCGCGGCGATCAGCACGTCGCCGTTCCCGATATCGACCGGTTTTGCGCCCGCTGCCGGAACCCGATCCTGTGTCGGCCGATTGTCGACCATCTCGACGACATCGAGTGGTTCGCCATTCTTGTGCAGTTGCTGGGCATTGTCGCTGACCTTCGGCGCCGGGCTACTCATCAGGCCGGTCGGATAACGCTTGCCGAGCTTGTCCGCCGGCTGGTTGAAGCCGTTGTCTGCCGTGGGCTTGGAGAACAGCGTGTTGAACGATTCCTTCATCTTGCCGAGCTCGATGCGATCCTGAGGGCGCTTCGGGCCCGCGAGACTGGACACGACGGTTCCAAGATCGAGCTCGAGCGTCTGCGAATAATCGATCGCGCCGGCCATGGGCATGCCGAACATCTGCTGTGCGCGATAGTAGGCCTCGAACGCCTCGATCTCGGCTGTCGTGCGCCCGGTCTTGACCAGGTAGTCGACGGTCTTGTCATCGATGCCGAAAAAGCCCATGGTCGCGCCGTACTCGGGCGCCATGTTGCCGATGGTGGCGCGGTCCGGCACCGACAGCGATGCGGCGCCGACGCCGAAGAATTCGACGAACTTGCCGACCACCTTCGCCTTGCGAAGCATCTCGGTGACGGTGAGCACGAGGTCGGTCGCTGTGACGCCTTCGCTGAGGCGCCCTTTGAGATGCACGCCCACGACATCCGGGGTGAGGATGTACACCGGCTGACCCAACATGCCGGCTTCCGCCTCGATGCCGCCAACGCCCCACGCCACGACGCCGATGCCGTTGACCATCGTCGTGTGCGAATCGGTGCCGACCAGCGAATCCGGGTAGTAGACGCCGTCCTTGTGATGCACACCGCGCGCGAGGTACTCGAGATTGACCTGGTGCACGATGCCGATGCCGGGCGGGACGACCTTGAACGTGTCGAACGCCTGCATGCCCCATTTCATGAACTTGTAGCGCTCTGCGTTGCGCGCGAATTCGATCTTCATGTTGAGGTCGAGCGCATTTCTAGTGCCGTAATGATCGACTTGCACCGAATGATCGACGACGAGGTCGACCGGAACCAGCGGCTCGATCACCTTCGGATTCTTGCCCATGCGGTGGGCGACGCCGCGCATCGCGGCGAGGTCGCAAAGCAACGGAACGCCGGTGAAGTCCTGGAGCACGACGCGCGCGACGACGAATGGGATTTCGTCGGTGCGCGCTGCCGTCGGCGCCCAGCCGGCGAGCTGCCGAATGTGCTCTTCGGTGACCTTCTTGCCGTCGCAATTGCGCAATACGCTCTCGAGCACAATGCGAATCGACATGGGCAGCCGTCGAGATCTTGCCGAGACCGGCTTTTTCCAGCGCGGGCAGCGAGTAATAGTGGCCCTTGGTACCGGAAGCGGTGGTGAACTGTTGCCGTGAACCAAACAGGTTGTGACCCATTGCGTTGCCTTTCGTCTCTGGCCCTGCTGTTTTGCCTCTTGGTCGGCGCCTGACGCCGCTGCCGATCGCCGTGTCTCGCCGCCTATTGCTTCTTGCTGCCCATCATCTGCTTTATGTTAACGGTCTGCCCCGTTTCGAGCGTCACGTCCCCCGGCTGCTGGCCGGGCTTGCATGCGCCGACCCATTTGGCGTCGACCGATGTCTTCGACTCCGTCATGTTCATCAGCGGCGGGTCGTAGGTCGCGCTGGCGTCCATGTGATAGGACGTGTTGCCGCTGAACGTCATGACGGAGGATGACTTCATGGTCGTTTGTCCCAGGTTGCAGGTCGTGGTCATGGTCATCTTGTTGCCTTCGACGCGGCGGTCGTTCTGGGAGCACATTTCCTTGGTGGCGCCCATGCCGAACTCGCGCATCTGCGCCTGCACCGATTCGTCGAGGCACATGGTGGTCAGGCTTTTTCGCTCCGGTTGCGGACCGCCGCTGCGCACCACCTCCCACAGGCCGGATTTGAGCACGGGGGGTTCCGCCGCCGACGCGCCGCAAGCGAGCGCCAAACTGCAGAGGCCGGCGATACAAGGAATGGTTTGCAGCGGACGCATTGGCTGACTCCCGGTGATTCGCGTAATCAAATAACGAACAGGTCGACGAAATCGTGCACCGCAGTCGCCTGGAGTTTTGCTGCATCCAGCGCCAGGTCGAGAATCGCACGTTGTTGCTTGGCCGGAAAGCGCCGGGCCAGGTTTGTCTTGAATTTCTCGACGAGCACCGGAATGCCTTCCTTGCGGCGGCGGCGGTGGCCGATGGGATATTCGATGATCACTTCCTTGAGCTTTCGGCCGTCGTCGAACTCGACGGTGATCGCGTTGGCGATGGAGCGCTTGTCCGCGTCGAGGTAGTCCTGCGAGAACTTCTTGTCCTCGACGCAGACCATCTTGGCGCGCAACCGGTCGATGCGAGGGTCCTTCGCGACCGCGTCCTCATAATCGGGCGCGGTCAGGCGGCCGAAAATCAGAGGAACCGCGACCATGTACTGAATGCAGTGATCGCGGTCCGCTGGGTTGTCGAGCGGTCCTTGCTTGTCGATGATGCGTATCACCGATTCGTGCGTGCGAATCGTGATCTTGCGGATGTCGTCGATCTTGTCCCTCACCTGCGGATGCAACGTCATGGCGGATTCGACCGCGGTCTGCGCATGGAACTCCGCCGGGAAGCTGATCTTGAAAAGCACGTTCTCCATGACATAGCTGTCGTAGGGGCGCTGGAATTTGAACGCGTTGCCCTTGAACAGGACATCGTAAAAGCCCCATACCTTGGCGCTCAACACTGACGGATAGCCCATTTCACCCTTCGCGACCATCAGCGCCAGGCGCACAGCGCGCGACGTGGCGTCCGCCGCCGCCCAACTCTTGCGCGAGCCCGTATTGGGTGAATGTCGGTAGGTGCGCAGGCTCTGGCCGTCGACCCATGCCAGTGACACCGCATCGATGATTTCGTCGTGAGAAAGGCCGAGCATGGCGGCCACGACCGCCGTCGATGCAACCTTGACCAGCACGACGTGATCGAGACCGACGCGATTGAAGCTGTTCTCGAGCGCGATGACACCCTGGATCTCGTGCGCCTTGATCATTGCCGTGAGCACGTCCTTCATCGTCAGCGGGGGCTTGCCGGCCCCAACCGCGGTGCGCGACAGCCAGTCGGCGGTGGCGAGGATGCCGCCGAGGTTGTCGGACGGGTGCCCCCACTCCGCCGCGAGCCAGGTGTCGTTGAAGTCGAGCCAGCGGATGATCGCGCCGATATTGAACGCCGCCTGCACCGGATCGAGCTGGAATTGCGTGCCCGGGACCTTGGCGCCGTTCGGGACGACGGTACCGGGGACGATGGGCCCGAGCAGCTTCGTGCACGCAGGATACGAAAGCGCTTCAAGCCCGCAACCAAGCGTATCGATCAGGCAATTGCGCGCAGTCTCGTACGCCTCCTTGCTCGTGATCTTGTAGTTCGCCGCGTAATCTGCGATATCGACGAGAACTTTGTCGGGCTTGGGGCGGAAGTTGGAAATGACTCCGGACATGGGTCCTGGGCGATGAGGGTTATTGATCCGGTGATGAAGGTTATTGCTCGGGAGCCTTCGCGATATTGTAGCCCGCGATGCGCCATACGCCGTCCGCTTCCTTCATGACCACAAGCGTCTCCGTCGCGAGAGGTGCCTGGGCGAACTTGGTCAAATACTTGAGCGTCACGTATTCGCCCGTCGAAGGTGCTCCCCGGACCGTGGTCGAGAACTGCGCGTTCTTGAGTTCGCGCATCGTGGTCTTCCCGACCTGGCCACGAATCGCGTCGAGATCGGCAACCCATTCGGTTTCGGTGACGCCGAGCTTGATCACCGAGGCGGTGTCTTGCCAGCTGTCCGCAAAATGACCTGCATCGACAATGGCGAGCCAGCTATTCGTGGCCTCGGTCGCCGCCTTGACGGCATCCTGATCGATGGGGTCGCCGTTGATAGCGCGCTCGGTCGCGTCGGGGCTCAGGACTCGTCTGCTGCGCCATTGCCGGGAGTGCTTCGGCGTGCAACGTGGTCAGCACGCCCACCAACAGCAAGGCACAGGCTGCTCGGAGTGAAATATTCATCTCGGGGCTTCCTCTCACGACCGTTCCGAAAGCGGCACGAAACGCCGGTCTTCAGGGCCGATATAGTTGGCGCTGGGCCGGATGATCTTGCCGTCGCTGCGTTGCTCAATGACATGTGCGGCCCAGCCCGAAGTGCGCGCGATCACGAACAGCGGGGTGAACATCGCCGTTGGCACGTCCATCATGTGATAACTGACCGCGGAGTACCAGTCGAGATTGGCGAACATTTTCTTCGTGTCATGCATGACCGTCTCGAGGCGCTCGGCGATGGCGAACATCTTCATGTTGCGGGCGTCGACGGAAAGATTGCGTGCAACGTCCTTGATGATGCTGTTACGCGGATCGGCGATGGTGTAGACCGGATGCCCGAAACCGATGATTACTTCCTTCGCCTCGACACGGCGGCGGATGTCCGCCTCGGCCGCATCCGGTGTGTCGTAGCGCTGCTGGATCTCGAACGAAAACTCGTTGGCGCCGCCGTGCTTCGGGCCGCGCAACGCGCCAATCGCGCCGGTAATCGCGGAATACATGTCGGAACCGGTGCCCGCGATCACGCGCGCAGTGAACGTCGAGGCGTTGAATTCGTGCTCGGCGTAGAGGTTGAGCGACGTGTGCATCGCGCGCACCCACGATGGCGATGGCGGCTTGCCGTGCAGCAACCGCAGAAAATGGCCACCGATCGAGTCGTCTCCATTCTCCACGTCAATACGCTTGCCATTGCGGCTCCAATGGTGCCAGTACAACAGCATCGAACCGAGACTTGCCATCAGGCGGTCAGCGATATCGCGGGCTCCCGCCGCGTCATGCGGCTCAGTCTCCGGCAACACGCTGCCGAGCGCCGACACGGCGGTACGCATCACGTCCATCGGGTGCGCGGCGGCGGGAATCTGTTCGAGGACAGTCATCACGCTTGCCGGAATGCCGCGAAGCGACATGAGCTTCGTCTTGTATGCGGTAAGTTCGGCCGTGCCGGGAAGCTTCCCGTGCACGAGCAGGTAGGCGATTTCCTCGAATTCGCAGGTTTCGGCGATGTCGAGAATGTCGTAGCCCCGATAATGCAGATCGTTGCCGGTACGGCCGACGGTGCACAGCGCCGTGTTGCCCGCGGTGACTCCGGAAAGAGCGACCGACTTCTTGGCTTTCGGAGCGGCGATGGTTGCTTCACTCACGGTCGACACTCTGTTCGATTCCGATTCTGCAGCGCGAATTCATTCGCGCACTAGCTTGCGATTACCACCGCGGTCCGAATGAATTCGGACCTACAGTTGCGATTGCCACCGCGGTCCAAATGAATTCGGACCTACAACCCCACGACCCTTGTAGGCGCGAATTCATTCGCGTGCATGCGCTCACGCCCGCCCCCTGGCGAACAGGGCATCGAGCTTTGCCTCGTACCGGTGATAGCCGAGGTACTCATAGAGCTCCGCGCGAGTCTGCATGCCGTCCACGGCGGCTTGCTGCGTGCCATCCTGCCGCAGCGTGCGATAGACGTTCAATGCGGCCTTGTTCATTGCCCTGAACGCAGACAGCGGATACAGCGCGATCGCGACGCCGACGCTGCGCAGTTCGTCGACGGTGAACAGCGGCGTTGCGCCGAACTCGGTGATGTTGGCCAGAACCGGCACTTTCACCGCATCCGCGAAACGCCGGTACATGGCAAGCTCGGTCATCGCTTCCGGAAAGATCATGTCGGCGCCTGCGTCGACGCAGGCGCGAGCACGAGCTATCGCCGCGTCGATGCCTTCGACCGCCAGCGCGTCCGTGCGCGCCATGATGACAAAGTCCGGATCGGTACGCGCGTCGACCGCCGCCTTGATGCGGTCGACCATTTCCTGTTGCGAGACCAGCTCCTTGTTGGGGCGGTGACCGCACCGCTTCGCGCCGACCTGGTCTTCGATGTGCATTGCCGCCGCGCCGAATTTGATCAGCGACTTGACGGTGTGCGCGACGTTGAACGCGCTGGCCCCGAACCCGGTGTCGACATCGACGAGCAACGGCAGGGAGCAGACGTCGGTGATCCTGCGCACGTCGGTAAGCACATCGTCGAGCGTCGAGATGCCGAGGTCCGGCACGCCCAGCGATCCTGCCGCGACGCCGCCGCCGGAAAGGTAGATGGCCTTGAAGCCCGACTTCTCTGCGAGTATCGCGTGGTAGGCGCAGATCGCGCCCGGTACTTGCAGCGGCCGCTCCATGCCGAGCGCTGCGCGAAACCCGGCACCGGCGGAACGCTCGGTCATCGCCTGAGTCGTCCCATTCAGCTCAACAAGGACGCCACGCCGGCGCGCTCTTCCTCGAGTTCCTTGAGGGTGAGGTCCATCTTTTCGCGCGAGAATGCATCAATGGGGAGGTCTGTCACGCGTGTGTATTCGCCGTTTGCGGTAGTGACGGGAATGCCGTACATCACGTCCTGCGGGATGCCATAGCTGCCATCGGACGGAACACCCATCGTCACCCACTTGCCGTTGCTGCCGAGTACCCAGTCGTGTACATGATCGACGGCGGCATTGGCAGCCGATGCCGCCGACGACAACCCGCGCGCCTCGATGATCGCAGCGCCGCGTTTGCCCACCGTGGGCAGAAACACGGTCCGGTTCCAGTTCTCGTCGTTGATCAAATCTTTAACCGATGCACCATCGATGGTGGCGAAGCGGTAGTCGGGGTACATGGTCGGCGAATGATTGCCCCAGACGATGAGCTTCTCGATCGAGCCGACCGGCCTTGCGCACTTGGCGGCGAGTTGCGAGAGGGCGCGATTGTGGTCGAGGCGAAGCATCGCCGTGAAGTTTTTCTTGGGTAGTCCGGGCGCGGACTTCATCGCGATGTACGCGTTGGTATTGGCCGGGTTGCCTACCACGAGCACCTTTACATTGCGGCTGGCGACCGCGTCCAACGCCTTGCCCTGTTCGGTGAAGATCTTGGCGTTCTCGAGCAAGAGGTCCTTGCGCTCCATGCCCGGCCCGCGCGGCCTGGCGCCCACGAGCATGGCGATATCGGCATCCTTGAACGCTGTCCTGGCGTCGGCCGTCCCGCTCATGCCCGCCAGCAGGGGAAATGCGCAGTCGTCGACTTCCATCATCACACCCTTGAGGGCTGCCTGTGCCTTGTCGACGGGCAGCTCCAGCAACTGTAACTGGACTGGCTGATCGGGGCCGAGCATTTCGCCGTTGGCGATCCGGAAGAGCAGGCTGTAGCCAATCTGGCCGGCTGCGCCGGTGACCGCTACGCGGACGGGTTTTTTCATAACGACTCCTGGACGGCGTGGTTAGGCGCAGAACGCGGGATGCGGTCGCGCTGAAGACGAGGGCGACCGAAATGCAATGATAGGTCCGCGCGCGGGGGGTGTCAACCAACTCTTATACAAGATATATGATATAAGAGTCTCGCTGCATGCGCCTAGTCCAGCCGCGCTGCGCATTGGAGGTCATCATGCCCGCTGCTCGTCCCAATCCGTCTGCCTCCCCCGCGCCCGCATTCCAGCCCCTGTACTTGCAGGTCAAGGGTTTGCTCGTCGCGAGCCTGGAATCCGGCGAGTGGCGGCCGGGTGAAGCGATACCGAGTGAAAGCGAGCTGGCGATGCGTTTCGGCGTCTCGCAAGGTACTGCGCGTAAAGCGATCGACGCGCTGGCTGCCGACAACCTGGTCATCCGCCGCCAGGGCAAGGGCACGTTCGTCGCGACGCACACCGAAGAAAAGGCGTCAATGTTCAGATTCCTGCGGATCCGGCGCAACGACGGTCGAGATGAGTACCCTAGCAGCCGAATCATCGATGTCAGGCGGGGCAAAGCGTCTGCCGACATAGGGCGCCAACTGGAGATCAAAGTCGGAAGCTCGGTCATCGTGTTGCGTCGGGTGCTGGAATTTTCCGGCGAGCCGGTCGTGTTGGATGAGATCGTGCTGCCGGCAGCGTTGTTTCGCGGGCTGACCAGGGCGAAGGTCGATGCCTACCGAGGGTCCGTATACAGCTTCTTCGAAACTCAGTTCGGCGTGCGCATCGTCAGAGCCCAGGAAAAGCTTGGAGCGATCGCCGCGGATCCGCAGAGCGCGGTTGTCCTCCGCGTGCGGACCGGCGAGCCTCTGCTCGCCGTCGAGCGCGTGACCTATACATATGGCAACCGGCCTGTGGAATGGCGACGCGGCCTGTGTACAACTCGGCGGCATTTTTATCTGAACGAGCTATGACGCGAAATTGAAACCGCCCGGCAGCGCGCACGCGCGCCGGCAAGACATGGTCAACTGGTTCCCCCGGCGCGGAATCACTGTATAATTTACAAAGTGAAAGCGTGCGCCGCGATCGAGATCCCTGGGCGCGCGGCACGCGGGGGATGAAGTCGTCGTTGCAGTCACACTGTTTTCCCTTGGCGAAAAACCTGTGATCAAGCCGCGCCCGGTTTATCTGAATCTGGTGCAGATCCGTCTGCCGCTGCCGGGTTTTGTATCCATCCTGCACCGGCTGAGCGGCGCGGCACTGTTCGTCGTCGGCATCCCGCTGGCTCTCTATGGCTTGCAGGAGAGCCTGGCATCGCCGGACGCTTTCTCGCGCTTGTCGGGGATGTTCTCCCACCCGCTGACCAAGCTGGCGCTCATCGCGCTGCTGTGGGCCTATCTCCATCATTTCTGCGCAGGCATTCGTTTCCTGCTGCTCGATCTGGATCGAGGCGTCGAACTCAAGCAGGCGCGCCAGTCGAGCGTGATCGTGCTGGTGGTGAGTGTTGCGCTGACTCTGATCATCGGAGCGCGGCTATGGTAAAGCGTGCCGTCGTCGGGGCACACTACGGGTGGATGGACTTTCTGGCGCAGCGGATCACTGCTGTCGTGATGGCGGTTTATACCCTGCTCGTGATCGCGATTGCGCTGTACAGCGGCGGCTTCGACTACTCGCTCTGGCAGGCGCTGTTCACGCACACGACCTTCCGGCTTGCCACCCTGATCTTTGCTCTCGCCGTGTTGTGGCACGCCTGGATCGGCATGCGCGACATCTGGATGGACTACATCAAGCCCACCGCATTGCGCCTGACGCTGGAGGTGCTTACGGTTATCGTGCTCGTTGCATACGTCGGTTGGGTGCTGCTGATCCTGTGGGGACGCGCCTGATGGCGCTGCCCGTGCGCAAATTCGATGCGATCGTCGTGGGCGCCGGAGGCGCCGGCATGCGCGCGTCGCTGCAGCTCGCTGAAGCCGGAATGTCGGTCGCGGTGCTGTCCAAGGTGTTCCCGACGCGGTCGCATACGGTCGCGGCGCAGGGCGGTATCGGCGCGTCGCTCGGCAACATGGGCGAAGACAACTGGCTGTGGCATATGTACGACACGATCAAAGGCTCGGACTGGCTGGGCGACCAGGACGCGATCGAATACATGTGCCGGATGGCGCCGCAGGTCGTCTACGAACTGGAACACTACGGGATGCCGTTCGACCGCAATCCCGACGGCACGATCTACCAGCGGCCCTTCGGTGGTCACTCGGCCAATTTCGGCGAAAAATCGATACAACGCGCGTGCGCTTCTGCGGACCGTACGGGCCACTCGATGCTGCACACGCTCTATCAACGCAACGTGCGTTCACGCACGCAGTTTTTCGTGGAGTGGATGGCTCTCGACCTCATCCGCGACGTCGAGGGCGACGTGCTCGGCGTCGCGGCACTCGAAATGGAGACCGGCGACGTCATGCTCCTCCAGGCGAAGGCTACGCTGCTGGCGACCGGCGGGGCTGGACGCATTTTCGCGGCAAGCACCAACGCCTTCATCAACACCGGCGACGGCCTCGGCATGGCTGCGCGGGCCGGGATTCCGCTCGAAGACATGGAGATGTGGCAGTTCCATCCGACGGGAGTAGCCGGCGCGGGCGTGCTGATCACCGAAGGCGTGCGCGGCGAGGGCGGCATCCTGCTCAACTGCAACGGCGAGCGCTTCATGGAACGTTACGCGCCCAATCTCAAGGACCTCGCGTCGCGCGACGTGGTGTCGCGCTCGATGGACCAGGAAATAAAGGAAGGGCGGGGATGCGGCCCGCACAAGGACCACGTGATGCTCAAACTCGATCACCTCGGTCCTGAAGTGATCAACAAGCGCCTGCCGTCGATCCGTGAAATCGCCATCAAATTCGCCAACGTCGATCCGATCAAGGAACCGATTCCAGTCGTGCCGACGATCCACTACCAGATGGGCGGTGTTCCGACCAACATCCACGGACAAGTCATTGCGCCGGACGAGGGCGATCCCAATGCGATCGTCAACGGTCTTTATGCCATCGGCGAGTGCGCCTGTGTCTCGGTTCACGGAGCGAATCGCCTCGGAACCAATTCATTGCTGGACCTGCTGGTCTTTGGTCGGGCAGCGGGGAACCACCTTGTCGATGAGAAGCTGCAAAGACGCGAGCACAAGGCGCTGCCGCGCGACGCGGGAGACCGCTCGCTCGCGCGCCTGGCGCGGCTCGACACCACGGCAACGGGTGAAGCGGTCGCCATCGTTGCCAGCGATCTGCGCAAGACCATGCAGGCGCATTGCGGCGTATTCCGGAACCAGGAATTGCTCGACAGCGGCGTCACCAAAGTGAAGGAGCTTGAACAACGCGCGCTGTACACGGCGATAAAGGACAAAAGCAAGACGTTCAACACCGCCAGGGTCGAAGCGCTCGAGCTCGACAACCTTATCGAAACAGCGAAGGCAACGGTCGTGTCGGCGGCAGCACGGCACGAGTCGCGTGGCGCCCAGGCACGCAGCGACTATCCAGAGCGCGACGACGTCAATTGGCTCAAGCACACGTTGTGGCATCGCGACGGAAACCGCCTAAGCTACAAGCCGGTCCGGTTGACGCCGCTGACGGTAGAATCGTTCCCGCCCAAAACCCGAACTTACTGAGTACGGACCATCGATGAAATTCCGTGTTTACCGTTACGATCCGGATCAGGACGCCAGGCCGCGCATGCAGGAGTACGACGTCACGCTCGACCCGCATGACCGGATGCTGCTCGATGCGTTGATCCGCCTGAAGGCGCAGGACGACACGGTGTCTTTTCGCCGATCGTGCCGCGAAGGCGTGTGCGGTTCGGACGCAATGAATATCAACGGCAAGAACGGGCTGGCTTGCATCACCAACTTGAAGGAGCTCAAGGAACCCGTCGAGTTGCGCCCGCTTCCGGGCCTGCCCGTGATCCGCGATCTGATCGTGGACATGAGCCAGTTCTTCAAGCAGTACCATTCGATCAAACCGTACCTGATCAACGACACGCCGCCGCCGGAGAAGGAACGGTTGCAGTCGCCGGCGGAGAACGAGGAACTCGGCGGCCTGTACGAATGCATCCTCTGCGCGTGCTGCTCGACGGCGTGCCCTTCGTTCTGGTGGAATCCCGACAAGTTCGTCGGGCCGGCCGGGCTGCTCGCCGCATACCGTTTTATCGCGGACTCGCGCGACCAGGCGACGAGCGAGCGGCTCGACAATCTCGAGGATCCGTACCGCCTGTTCCGCTGCCACACGATCATGAACTGCGTCGACGTCTGTCCGAAGAGCCTCAATCCCACCCGGGCGATCGGTAAGATCCGGGAGCTCATGGTGAAACGCGCCATATAGCCGCGGTATAGCCCGGCGCATGGATCCGACAATGCTGAACCGCCTGCGCTGGCGCTGCCGGCGGGGTATGCTTGAGAACGATTTGATCCTTACGCGCTTCCTCGATGCGCGTGGGGGTGCGATCACCGAGCAGGAGGTCGCTGCGCTGGACATTCTGCTCGAGATGAGTGACAACGAACTGTGGGATCTTCTATCGGGCCGCCAAGAGCCCGCCGACGCAGCGGTTGCCCCGTTGCTCGAGCGCTTGAAAGTCACTTGAGAAAGCGTGGGACGCACCTTGCCCGTGCGCCCCGATCATGATTGCCGCCTGGAGCAAACGCCATGACCGACCGTGCCGCCACCCTGAATTTCAGCGATGCCTCGCCAGCCATCACTTTTCCGATACTCCCGGGGACCATCGGGCCGGAAGTGATCGATATCCGGCCGCTCTACGCCAAGACCGGTCGCTTCACCTACGACCCCGGGTTCATGTCGACGGCGGCGTGCGTTTCCCAGATCACGTATATCGACGGCGACAAGGGTGAGCTGCTTTATCGGGGCTACCCGATCGAGCAGCTGGCGGTCCAGTGTGATTTCCTGGAGGTCTGCTATCTGCTGCTGCAGGGCGAATTGCCCGACGCCACGCAAAAGCTGGACTTCGTTGGCAACGTCACGCAGCACACGATGGTGCACGAGCAGATGAGCCAGTTTTTCCGCGGCTTTCGACGCGATTCGCACCCGATGGCGATGTTGGTCGGTGTCGTGGGCTCGCTGTCCGCGTTCTATCACGACTCCCTCGACATCGCCGATGCGCACCACCGGCACGTGTCGGCGATACGCCTGATCGCCAAGCTCCCGACGCTGGTGGCCATGTGCTACAAGTACACGATGGGGCAGCCGTTCGTGTACCCGCGCAACGAACTCGGCTACACGGCGAATTTCATGCGCATGATGTTTTCGGTTCCGTGCGAGGACTATAAGATCAATGACGTGCTGGTGCGCGCGCTCGACCGGATTTTCATCCTTCACGCAGATCACGAACAGAACGCGTCGACGTCGACGGTGCGTCTCGCCGGGTCTTCCGGTGCGAACCCATTCGCCTGCATCGCGGCTGGCATCGCGTGCCTCTGGGGGCCCGCGCACGGCGGCGCGAACGAGGCCGCGCTCAACATGCTCACGGAAATCGGCGATGTCTCCAAGATCCCCGATTTCATCAAGCGGGTAAAGGACAAGAATTCAGGCGTCAAGCTGATGGGCTTTGGTCACCGCGTCTACAAGAACTACGACCCGCGCGCCAAGCTGATGCGCGAAACCTGCTACGAGGTTCTCGAGGATCTGGGACTGCATGACGATCCCCTGTTCAAGCTGGCGATGGCGCTGGAAAAGATCGCGCTCGAGGATGACTACTTCGTCCAGCGCAAGCTCTATCCGAATGTCGACTTCTATTCGGGAATCGTGCAGCGCGCGCTGGGCATTCCAGTAAGCCTCTTCACGGCCATCTTCTCCCTGGCGAGGACGGTCGGCTGGATCGCGCAGTGGAACGAAATGATTTCGGACCCGGACCAGAAGATCGGGCGACCGAGGCAGCTCTACACCGGGGCGGTGCGACGCGATGTCGTGCCGATCGCCAAACGCTGACCTGTCGGAGGGTTGATAGCGCCAGCCGGACCCATATATTGAAGGTGATGCCATGTCCATGATGCGGGAAAGCGAACAGACCAGCACGCTCTTCGGCGGCAACGCGCCGTTCATCGAGGAGCAGTACGAAGCGTACCTCTCGGATCCTGGAGCCGTCGGCGCCGACTGGCGCACGTACTTCGACTCCCTGCGCGGCGACGCGCACGACGTGGCGCACGCGCCCGTCGTCGAGTCCTTCATCCAGCTTGCCAAGAGCCGCAAGCTCGCCGGCGGAATGGTCGACGCTCAGGCGATGCACAAGCAGGTGCTCGTGTTGCGGCTGATCAGCAAATTCCGCACGCTCGGCATGTTCCACGCCGATCTGGACCCGCTCAAGCGTCAGGACAAGCCTTACATCCCCGACCTCGACATCCAGACCTACGGGTTCACCGAGGCCGATATGGACACCGAGTTCGACATCGGTTCGTTCAAGGGTGGCTATCCGGGCTCGGACCGGATGCGGCTCAGGGATCTGATCGCGGCGGTGCTGGAGACTTATTGCGGCACGTTTGGCGCCGAATACATGTACATGTCGGACACCACTCAGAAGCG
Organism: uncultured beta proteobacterium; assembly: GCA_963829375.1. Classification (GTDB taxonomy): domain Bacteria; phylum Pseudomonadota; class Gammaproteobacteria; order Burkholderiales; family Casimicrobiaceae; genus PALSA-1003. The sequence goes on from CAWHIS010000011.1 coordinate 37,549, forward strand.
TTTCATCCAGGACAGGCTGGAGCCGCTGCGGTCGCGGCCCAGTTTCGGGACTGAGTTTCGCCGGCACATCCTGGAGCGCCTGACCGCAGCCGAGACGCTCGAACGCTACCTCGGCACCAAGTATGTCGGGCAGAAGCGATTTTCAGGTGAGGGCGGCGACACCATGATTCCGATGCTCGACCATCTGATCCAGAAGGCGGGCGCCGCCGGGGTGCAGGAAATGGTGATCGGCATGGCGCATCGCGGGCGCCTCAACGTGCTCGTCAACACGCTCGGCAAGATGCCCGCCAACCTGTTCGCGGAATTCGAGGGCAAGCACGCTGCCGACCTTTCCGCTGGCGACGTGAAGTACCACCAGGGCTTTTCGTCCGACGTCGTCACGCCCGGTGGGCCGATGCATCTGACGCTCGCGTTCAATCCGTCGCACCTCGAAATTGCCGACCCTGTCGTCGAGGGTTCGGTGCGCGCGCGGCAGGACCGGCGCCGCGACCCGACATTCGATCAGGTCATGCCCGTACTCATCCACGGCGATGCGGCGATCGCCGGCCAGGGCGTGGTGCAGGAGACGCTCAACCTTTCGCAGACGCGCGGTTATCGAACGGGCGGCACGATTCACATCGTCGTGAACAATCAGATCGGGTTCACGACTTCCGACCCGCGCGACACCCGAGGCACGCTTTATTGCACGGATGTCGCCAAGATGGTCGAGGCACCGATTTTCCACGTCAACGGCGACGACCCGGAGGCCTGCCTGCTCGCGGTCGAAATGGCGATCGAGTTCCGGCAGAAATTCGACAAGGACGTGTTCATCGACCTCGTGTGCTTTCGCCGGCAGGGACACAACGAAGCCGACGAGCCGATGATTACCCAGCCGCTGATGTACAAGAGCATCCACCAGCATCCGGGAACGCGCGCGTTGTATGCCGCGCGGCTCGTTGCGGCCGGAATCATCACGGCGGCCGAGGCCGAGGCGATGATCGAGACCTATCGCACAGCCATGGACAAGGGTTATCACACCAACACCACGATCCTGTCCAACTACAAACCGCCATTTGCCGTGGACTGGGGACGTTTCGTGGGCAAGCACTGGACCGACGTCGCCGACACGCGAGTGCCGATGAAAAAGCTCAAGGCGCTGGCGCAGAAGGTCACTACGGTGCCCGAGACGTTCAAGCTCCATCCCCGGGTCGAGAAAGTCATCGCGGATCGACGCGCGATGGGCGAGGGCGAACTGCCCCTGGACTGGGGCATGGGCGAGACGCTTGCCTACGCGACGCTCGTCGACCAGGGCTTCGGCGTCCGACTTTCCGGGCAGGATTCCGGACGCGGCACGTTCTCGCACCGGCATGCCGTGCTGCACGATCAGAACCGCGAGAAGTGGGACGCGGGCACGTGGGTCCCGCTGCAGCATATCCGGCCCGGCCAGCCCGATTTCGACGTTTTCGATTCGGTGTTGTCCGAGGAGGCCGTCGTGGGGTTCGAGTACGGTTACTCGACCTCCGAGCCGAACAAGCTGGTGATATGGGAGGCGCAGTTCGGCGACTTCGCCAATGGCGCGCAAGTCGTGATCGACCAGTTCATCGCTGCCGGCGAAGTCAAGTGGGGGCGCATCTGCGGGCTCACCCTGCTATTGCCGCACGGCTACGAGGGCCAGGGTCCCGAGCATTCGTCGGCTCGGCCAGAGCGGTACCTGCAATTGTGCGCCGAGCACAACATGCAGGTCTGCGTGCCGACGACGCCGGCGCAGATCTATCATCTGCTCCGCCGCCAGATGGTGCGCGATTTCCGCAAGCCGCTGATCGTGATGAGTCCGAAGAGCTTGTTGCGGAACAAGGACGCCGTGTCGACCATGGAACAGCTCGCCGAAGGTCACTTTCAAACGGTGATCGGAGACACCGAGAAGCTCGTCGCAAAGAACGTGCGCCGGATCATCGTGTGCAGCGGCAAGGTGTACTACGATCTGGCCGCCTACCGTCGCGACAACAAGGTCACCGACATCGCGATCGTGCGTCTCGAGCAGCAATATCCGTTTCCGCACGCTGACTTCAAGGCGGAGATCGCGAAATATCCGGCAGCGAAGGAAGTGGTGTGGTGCCAGGAAGAACCGCAGAATCAGAGCGCCTGGTATAGGCTGCGTGCCTATCTGCGCAATGATATTCTTGACAAGCAGGTACTGGCGTATGCCGGCCGGCCGATTTCGGCGTCGCCTGCGGTGGGCTACATGTCCAGGCATCTCGAGCAGCAGAAACAGCTGGTGGAGGATGCGTTCGCCGCGAAGCTCGGGTCGGGTGAAATGGTGACCGCGCACTAGCGTTTGCTACGCACATGCAGGCCCAACGCACCAGAACCTGTCTCAAAATCCTACTTTGAGACAGGTTCCAGTTGTTTGACAGGGACGCAACATGCTCATCGAAGTGAAAGTGCCGGTCTTGCCGGAATCGATTGCCGAGGCGACGCTGGTCAGCTGGCACAAGAAGGCCGGCGACGCCGTAAGGCGGGACGAAAATCTGATCGACGTCGAGACCGACAAGGTCGTGCTCGAGCTGCCCGCGCCCGATTCCGGCGTGATCACCGAGATCCGCCGGCCCGACGGTTCGACGGTCAAGGCTCAGGAAACCATTGCCGTGATCGACACCGGCGCGAAAGCTGCCGCAGCACCCGCGCAGGCTGCCGCGCCAATGCCCGCAACGGTCGCCTCGCCCGCCGTCGCACCTGCTGCCCCCGCCCCTGTCGCGAGACCGAGCACGCCGACTGCCTTGCCCGCGGCGCGCAAGATCATGGCCGACCAGGGGGTCGATGCCGCCGATGTCACCGGAACGGGCCGTGGTGGTCGCCTGACCAAAGGCGACGTGCAGGCCGTCGTCGAGGCGCGTGCCGACGTCGCCAAGGCACCGCCTGCACCCGCCCCGCAACCGTTGGCCAAGGCGCCGCCGGCGCCGTTGCCGGCCGATCTGGGCGGTCGGCCCGAGCAGCGCGTGCCGATGTCGCGCCTGCGCCAGCGTGTTGCCGAGCGGCTGGTGCAGTCGCAGGCGACGGCGGCCATCCTGACGACGTTCAACGAAGTGAACATGGCGCCGGTGCTTGAATTGCGCAGCCGTTACAAGGATCGTTTCGAAAAGGAACACGGCGTCAAGCTGGGCTTCATGGGCTTTTTCATCAAGGCCGCGGTCCATGCGCTGAAGAAATATCCGATCGTCAATGCCTCGATCGACGGCGCCGACATCGTGTACCACGGCTATTTCGACATCGGCGTCGCCGTCGGCAGTCCACGCGGCTTGGTCGTGCCGATTCTGCGCGACGCCGATCTTCTGTCCATCGCGGAAATCGAAAAGCAGATCGCGGACTTCGGCAAGCGCGCCCAGGACGGCAAGCTCAGGGTCGAGGAGCTTACAGGGGGCACGTACACGATATCCAACGGCGGCGTGTTCGGTTCCATGCTGTCGACGCCGATCATCAATCCACCACAGTCGGCGATTCTAGGCATCCACGCGACCAAGGATCGCGCCGTCGTCGAAAACGGGCAAGTCGTCGTGCGGCCGATGAACTATCTGGCGCAATCGTACGACCATCGCATCATCGACGGCCGCGAAGCCGTGCTGTCCCTCGTGGCAATCAAAGAGGCGTTGGAAGATCCCGCGCGCATGCTGCTGGATTTGTAAATGGCTGACGCTTTCGACGTCGTAGTCATCGGCGGCGGCCCCGGAGGCTACGTCGCCGCGATTCGCGCGGCGCAGCTCGGGTTTTCAACGGCGTGCATCGACGACTGGCAGACACCCGACGGCAAGCCCGCGCTCGGCGGAACCTGCACCAACGTCGGCTGCATTCCGTCCAAGGCGCTGCTGCAGTCTTCGGAAAACTACGAACACGCGGGGCACGAGTTTTCCGAGCACGGCATCGAGGTGAAGGGCCTGGCCATCGATGTCGCGCGCATGCTCGCGCGCAAGGACAAGGTCGTCCGGCAGAACAACGACGGCATTGTTTATCTGTTCAAGAAGAACAAGGTCGCGTTCTATCACGGCGTCGGCAGCTTCGTCGGTGGCGGCGCCGGCGCCTGGCTGGTCAAGGTCGCGGGTGCAGGCACACTGACGGCGAAGAACGTCATCGTCGCGACGGGCTCGAAGCCGCGTGCGCTGCCCGGTGCGCCGTTCGACAACAAGCTCGTTCTCGACAACGAAGGCGCCCTGGCGCTCGCGGCGGTACCCAAGCGTCTGGGTGTCGTCGGCGCGGGCGTCATCGGATTGGAGATGGGGAGCGTCTGGCGGCGCCTCGGCGCCGAAGTGACGATGCTCGAAGCGCTCCCGGCATTTCTCGGCGCGGCTGACGAGCAGGTCGCGAAGGAAGCCGCGAAATTGTTCGCGAAACAAGGCCTCGCGATCCACCTTGGCGTGAAGATCACCAAGGTCACCACGGGCAAAGGTGTCACGGTCGACTATAGCGACGCAGACGGTAAACCGCAGACCGCAAGCTTCGACAAGCTCATCGTGTCGATAGGCAGGCTTCCGCACACAGCGGGACTCGACGCAGCGGAAGTCGGCCTCGAGCTGGACGAGCGCGGATTCATTGTCGCTGACGCCGATTGCAAGACCAACCTGCCCGGCGTCTGGGCAATCGGCGATGTCGTGCGCGGACCCATGCTCGCGCACAAGGCCGAAGACGAAGGTGTCGCAGTCGCTGAGCGCATCGCCGGGCAGCACGGCCATGTGGATTTCAACACCGTGCCGTGGGTCATCTACACATCGCCTGAAATTGCGTGGGTCGGGCAGACCGAACAACAGCTCAAGGCGGCCGGGGTCGCCTACCGCGCCGGCTCGTTTCCCTTCATGGCCAATGGCCGCGCACGCGCGATCGGCGATACGCGGGGGTTCGTCAAATTTCTGGCCGACGCGAAGACCGACCGCATCCTCGGCATGCATGCCATTGGCCCCTTGGTATCCGAACTGATTGCCGAAGGGGTCGTCGCCATGGAGTTCGGGGCATCGAGCGAGGACATAGCGCGCATCTGCCACGCGCATCCGTCGTTGTCGGAAGCGGTGAAGGAAGCGGCGCTGGCGGTCGACAAACGTACGCTGAACCTCTGACCGCAGCGGGCGCCGACACGAGTCAGGTGACGTGAGCGATGCCGCGCACAGTCCGCTCGGCCAGGTCGGCCCTCCCGGAGAGCGACCTGGCAGCCTCCATGCGCGGCTCGCACCGGAACTGGCGCGCCGCGACATCGTGCTCGACCCGGCGCAGTTGGGTGCACTCGAGCGCCTGCAGCGCCTTTACGACGAGCTGATCGAGTTCCGCGATGCGCGCCGTTCGCTGTTGCGGCGCTGGGTCAATCCGCCCGTGCCGCCGCGCGGCGTGTATTTTTTTGGAGGCGTCGGGCGCGGCAAGAGTTTCCTCATGGACGCGTTTTTCGCGGCGCTGCCCTACCGGCGCAAGACGCGCGTCCATTTCCACGCCTTCATGAAAAGTGTGCATGACGACCTTCGCGCGCATGCCAACGTCGAAGATCCGCTCGCCGCGGTCGCCGCGCGGATCGCCCGCCGCAATCGCCTGATCTGCTTCGATGAATTCCACGTCTCGGATGTCGCGGATGCGATGATCCTCGGGCGTCTGCTGACCGCATTGTTCGAACGAGGGATCGTGTTCGTGCTGACGTCGAACTATCGGCCCGACGAGCTCTATCCCGATGGGCTGCAGCGGCAAAAGCTGCTGCCGACCATCGCGCTCATCAAGCAGTGGCTCGACGTGGTCGAAATAGATGGCGGAGTCGACTACCGTCTGCGCGCGCTGGAGCACGGTGCCTGCTACTACACGGCGGCGTATGGGGGGGCCGACGCCGAGCTTGGCGCACTGTTCGACCGGATGCGGCCGGGGGCCGATGAAGATCCCAAGCTCGTCATCGAGACGCGCACCCTCAGGGCCAAACGCCGGGCTGGCAGCGTCGTCTGGTTCGATTTCGGCATGCTTTGCGACGGCCCCCGCTCGCAACTGGACTACCTGGAGCTTGCCCGCCGCTTCGCCGTAGTCATTGTTTCTGACGTGCCGCGACTGACACCCGACATGGGCAACGCGGCCAGGCGCTTTACATGGCTCGTCGACGTCCTCTACGATCATCGGGTAAAGTTGCTGGTGTCGGCAGCCGTGCCGGCGGAGGGGCTCTACCTGGCAGGCCCCAATAGCCAGGAGTTTCCACGAACCGTCAGCCGGCTCATCGAGATGCGTACGCACGAATACATGGCATTGCCGCACCGCTCGGGCGAGGCAGCGGTTCCTTAAGGAGGAGACACCCATGCAGGCTCCGCAGCACTTCAAGGCATATCGGACGTTTCAGGAGGACGGCGTCGTCAGGAGCCGCTTCGTCGAGATGGCGCCGACCGATCTCGACCCCGGCGATGTCCTCGTCAGGACCAAGTACTCGACCATCAACTATAAGGATGCCCTCTCGTACAACGGCGCGGGCAAGATCATGCGCAAGTACCCGACGGTCGGAGGCATCGACATGGCGGGGACGGTCGAGACGTCGGCCGATCCGCGCTTCCGACGTGGCGACAAGGTGATTGTGCACGCCTATGACATGGGCGTTGCCCACGACGGCGGCTACGCGGAATACGTGCGGGTCCCGGCGGATTGGGTGGTGCGGCGATCGCCCGACATGACGGCGTTCGAGGCCATGACGCTGGGCACGGCGGGATATACCGCGGCGCTGGCGATTGAGTTGATGCAGCACAACGGCCTTACTCCCGCCGGCGGCCCCGTCATCGTCACCGGAGCCACCGGCGGCGTGGGCAGCGTGGCCATCGATATCCTGTCAAAGCTCGGCTATCACGTGGTCGCGCTGACGGGCAAGACCGACGAAGAGGCGTATCTGCGTTCGATCGGCGCCGCCGAAATCATGGATCGTCAAGGCCTCGACCTGAGCAAGATACGCCCGCTCGACAAGGCGATGTGGGCGGGTGCAATCGATAATCTCGGTGGCGACGTGCTGGCGTGGATGCTCTCGACCATGAAGCAATGGGGCACCGTCGCCAGCGTCGGCCTGGCGGCGGATGCGAAGCTGAACACGACCGTCATGCCTTTCATCCTGCGTGGGGTGCAGCTGCTGGGCGTCAACAGCTCGGAAGGCGCGATGCCCTTGCGGCAGAAGCTGTGGGACCGGCTTGCCAACCAGTGGAAGCCATCCCGCGTCCAGGCCAAGGTGCGTACCATCGACTTCGACGAGTTGCCCTCGCACTTCGACGCCTTTCTGAAAGGCATGATTCGCGGCCGCACGGTCGTGCGCATCGGCGCCGACCCGGTGGGAAACTGAGATACCCGCCCCGGGGTTGATCCGGCGCAAGGATTCGCGCGCAGACGCGATGTAGGCTTGCGGATCACCTGGAGGAATCGATGCGCACCTATGCGGAAACCCACCGTCGCTCGCTGAGCGATCGCGATGCATTCTGGCGCGAGCGCGCCGCGCTGATCGACTGGCAGACCCCATTCTCGGCGGTGCTCGATTACACCCGCCCGCCGTTTGCCCGCTGGTTCGTTGGCGGCCGTACGAACCTTTGCCACAACGCAGTAGACCGGCATCTCGCAAAGCGTGCCGACCAGCCTGCGCTGATATTCATCTCGACCGAAACGGGTCAGCGCCGGACCTATACCTACGCCGATCTGGCCTTCGAGGTCGGCCGCTGCGCGGCGATGCTGCGTGCGCAAGGTGTCGGCAAGGGGGACAGGGTGCTCCTCTACATGCCGATGATTCCCGAGGCCGTATTCGCGATGCTTGCGACGGTACGCCTCGGCGCGATTCACTCGGTCGTCTTCGGCGGCTTCGCCGCGGCGAGCCTGGCCACGCGCATCGACGACGCAAAGCCGAAGGTCATGGTCACGGCCGACGCCGGGATGCGCGGCGGCAAGGCGATTCCGTACAAGCATCTGGTCGACGAGGCGCTCAGGCTGGCGCGGCATCCGCCCGCCAAGGTCATCATCGTCGACCGCCAACTCGATACGGCGATGAGCCGGACCGCGGGCCGCGATCTCGATTACGCCACGCTGGTGCGGGAACATGATGGCGACGTTGTACCGTGCGAGTGGCTCGAGTCGTCGGAACCGTCGTACATTCTCTATACATCGGGAACGACCGGCAATCCGAAAGGCGTGCAGCGCGATACCGGCGGGTACGCGGTCGCGCTGGCAGCGTCGATGCGCGACATCTTCTGCATTGCGCCCGGCGATACGATGTTCACCACGAGCGACATCGGCTGGGTCGTCGGCCACTCGTACATCATCTATGCGCCGCTGCTTATCGGATCGACGACGATCATGTACGAGGGCCTGCCGACCCGCCCCGATCCGGCGATATGGTGGAAGATCGTCTCCGATCACAACGTGCGCACGATGTTCAGCTCGCCGACCGCGATCCGCGTGCTCAAGAAACAGGATCCCGCGTACATGAAACAGCACGACGTCTCGTGCCTCGAGTACTTGTTTCTCGCGGGCGAGCCGCTCGATGAGCCGACCGCGCGCTGGGCGACCGATGCGCTTGGCGTCGCCATCGTCGACAATTACTGGCAGACAGAAAGCGGCTGGCCGATCCTGTCCGCGCAACCCGGCATCGAGGATACGCAGCGCAAGTTCGGCAGCCCGTCGTTTCCGGCGTGCGGCTACGACGTACGCATCGTGGACGAGGTTACCGGAGAGGAAGTGGGGGCTAATCAGAAAGGCGTGTTGACGATCGCGCCGCCATTGCCGCCGGGTTGCATGAGCACGGTGTGGGGCGACGATGCGCGCTTCGTCAAGACCTACTTCTCGACGCTTCCCGGCAAGCAGGTGTATTCGACTTTCGACTGGGCCACGCGCGACGCCGACGGCTACTACTTCGTGCTTGGCCGCACCGACGACGTGATCAATGTCGCAGGGCATCGTCTCGGCACACGGGAGATCGAAGAGGCCGTGCAGGCGCATCCGGGAATCGCCGAAGTTGCCGTCGTTGGCGTGGCTGATGCGCTCAAGGGACAGATCCCCGTCGCTTTCGCGGTCGTCAAGGATCCCTCGCGGATCGCCAACGAGAGCGGCGTGGCGAGCATGCGCAAGGAAGTCATGGATACCGTCGATCGCGAACTCGGCGCCATCGGCCGGCCGGGAGCCGTACATTTCGTCCCGGTGCTGCCCAAGACACGTTCCGGCAAGCTGTTGCGGCGTTCGATTCAAGCGCTCGCCGAGGGGCGCGATCCCGGCGACTTGACGACGATCGAAGATCCGGCGGCGCTGGAGGCGATCCGGGCCGCGTTGGCGACGCACTAGTGGCGGTTGTCGCGCACGTGCCGCTTGCGCGCGTGACGCGCGGTGACGCGATCGACAGCATTCACTTTGGCTCAGTGGCGGTCGTCGATCGCGATGGACGATTGATCTTCGCGGCAGGTGACCCACGCCATGTCACGACGACCCGAAGCGCGCTCAAGCCGCTGCAGGCAGTTCCATTTGTCGCGGCCGGCGGCGTGGAACGCTTCGGCTTCTCGTTGCCCCAGGTCGCGCTGCTCTGCGCCAGTCACTCCGGCGAGCCCCGCCATGTCGATGCCGTGACCGACATGCTCGCGCGCGCAGGATGCACTTCCGATCAATTGCTGTGTGGTACACATCCACCTTTGTACTATACGGCGCACGAGGAACTGCCGCCGTCGGGCGTCAAATTCACAACGCTGCAGCACAATTGCTCGGGCAAGCACACGGGCATGCTTGCCTATTGCCGCCATTGCGGTCTGCCAGTGGACTCGTACCTGGCCTTCGATCATCCGCTGCAGAAGGCGATCCGCGAAGCGGTTGCGCACCTGACCGGTGTTGCGGAGAGTGATCTGATCGCGGGGATCGATGGCTGTTCGGCGCCGAACTATGCGGTGCCTCTGGACAGGCTTGCCTATGCCTTCGCGCGTCTCGCAAGCAGCCAGGACGACGTGCGCTATGGTGCCGCACCGTCGCGGCTGGCAGCGGCGATGACCGCACACCCCGAAATGGTCTCTGGCGAGCGGCGCAACGATCTCGTGCTGATGAAAGCGGGCCGGGGCGACTGGGTGACCAAGGTCGGCGCGGAAGGTGTCCAGGCGATCGGCATCCGGAGCAAGGGTTGGGGAGTCGCGATCAAAGTGATCGACGGCAACGCCCGCGGGCTGCATCCTGCGACCGTTTCCGTGCTCGACCAGCTTCGTCTGCTCGACACGACGCAACGCTCCTTGCTTGCTGCGTGGGGCGCGCCGGAAATCCGCAATTACCGCGGTCTCGTCACCGGGCGCGTAGAGCCGACCGTGGCGCTCGTTCCATGCTGATTCCACCCGTCAATAACCCTTGTGAAAGGTGAACTTCCCGCCCGGCCAGCGGTCTAGCGAAGCAGTGGCCGCCCGCATCATCGGTCCCGGGTTGCGGGGCGGCTCGGCTATACTGCCGGCGGACGTTGCGCCTGTGGTGAGCGGTGCGGCGATAAGATGAACGACACAGGGACCGCCCGCGGATGGCTGACCGCGAAGTAGATCAGCAGCTCGTGGAGCGCGCGCAGCACGGTGACAAGCGCGCTTTCGAATTGCTGGTGTTGAAGTACCAGCGCAAGCTGGGGCGGCTGTTGTCGCGGCTGGTGCGCGACCCTGGCGAGGTCGAGGATGTGACGCAGGAGGCGTTTATCAAGGCCTACCGTGCGTTGCCTTCGTTTCGCGGGGATAGCGCGTTTTATACATGGCTGTATCGGATCGCGATCAATACCGCCAAGAACTACCTGGTCGCGATGGGTCGACGGGCTCCGACGTCGACCGGCTTTGACAACGAGGAAGCGGAGAATTTCGAGGACGCCGAGCAATTGCGCGATTCGGCGACACCCGAGGACGAGCTGCATGGGAAACAGATCGCGAACACCGTCAACAAGGCGATGGACGCGTTGCCCGAGGATTTGCGCACGGCGATAACCCTGCGTGAAATCGAGGGGTTGAGTTACGAAGAGATTGCCAACGTGATGAATTGTCCGATTGGCACGGTGCGCTCCCGGATATTCAGGGCGCGCGAAGCGATCGCGGCCGAGCTGCGGCCGCTGCTGGGGACGGAAAAGGACCGGAGATGGTGATGGAGCCGAAGCCGGAGGAAATCTCGCTACTAATGGATGGCGAACTCGACGCGCAGCGCGTCGACAGCGTCTGTTCCGGATTGCGCGAAGCGCGCTGCGTCGCGACGTGGGTTTGCTACCACGTGATCGGTGACGCATTGCGCGGTTCGTACGCGCCCACGCCGGGATTTTCGACGCGGTTCGCGGAACGCCTCGCGGAGGAGCCGACCGTACTTGCACCACAGCAACGCAAGGCGGCACCCGCGGCGATGGCATTGGCGGTGGCGGCGACGGTCGCGGCCGTGAGCGTGGTGGGCTGGGTCGCATTCGCCACGATCCCCACCGCTCCGTCGACTGTGCTATCGGCGGCACGCCAGGCTGCGTCGGTGCGCGCCGCCGATGCAAGACGGCAGGTCGACAACGAGTATCTGCTGGTGCATCAGGAGTATTCACCGACCACCGCCATCCAGGGTGTGCGGCCGTATCTCCGTGCAGTCGCCGCAAGCGAGCCGGATGCGCACCCGTAGTCTTCGCCTGGGCGCCGCGCGCCGCCGGGCGAACCCGCAGTTGCTGCGTACGGGGCTGGTCGTCGTCGCGTCGCTGCTCGTCGTTCCACCCGCAGTGGGTCAGGATGCAGCCGAATGGCTGCAGCGGGCGGCGGTGGCCGCGCGCACGCTGAACTATGTGGGAACCGTTGCCAATCAGCACGGCAGCCGCATTGAGACGTCGCGGCTGATCCATTTCAGCGACGCCGGCAGCGAATACGAGAAGTTGACGAACCTCGATGGCCCGGCTCGGGATGTCGTCCGTGTCAACGAGCAGGTGCGCTGCTACTACTCGGACGCCAAGCTGGTGCGCGTCGAGCCGCGGGCTCTGCACAACGTGTTTCCGTCGCTCCTCCCGCAGCAGTTGTCGACGCTCGCCGAGTACTATAATTTTCGCAAGGCCGAGACGGCGCGCATCGCGGGCCTGGAAACGCAGGCGTATGTGTTCGAGCCCAAGGATGGCATGCGCTACGGGCACAAGTTCTGGGCCGATACCGGCACGGGTTTGCTGCTGAAAGCGCGCCTCCTCAACGAGAAGAACGAGACCATCGAACAATTCGCGTTCACCGACATTCAGATCGGCGCCAAGCTCGATCCCGACATGTTCAAGCCACCGTTCCCGACAACTCCTTCCGACTGGCAGGTGCGTGAATCGGCGCAGGGCGATGTTTCTCCGCAGGAGACAGGATGGGTGGTCAAGGATCTGCCTCCCGGGTTTTCCAAGGTCGTCGAAGGTTATCGCACCCTGCGCGGCAAACCGGACAAGGTCGCGCACCTGGTGTTCTCCGATGGGCTCGTCGCGGTTTCGGTATTCGTCGAGACGACGCCCTCGACACCGCAGCCGGTGGGGCTGTCACAGCAGGGCGGCGTCAATATGTACAGCCGGCCGCTGAACGAGCATCTGGTCACGGTCCTTGGCGAAGCACCTGGCGCCACCGTGCGCCAGATCGCGTATTCGGTCAGTCATCGCTAGGCGTGCACTGACCACCTGTTCCGTATCACCCGCAGCCAACGACAAAGGTATAGAAGCATGAATTATCGCGCATGGACGATGCTCGTCGCGTTGTCGAGTTTTACGTGCTTTGCCAACGCCGCAGCGGCGCAGCCGGGACGGCTGCCCGATTTTACCGAGCTCTACGAGCAGCAGGGAGCCGCCGTGGTCAGCATCGACGTGACGCAGAAAGCGAAGCGTCAACAGTCACCGTTCCCCGACCTGTCGGAAGATGATCCGTTCTACGAATTTTTTCGTCGCTTTGGTCCACCGCGCGGCGCGCCGCGCCAGCGCGACTTCGAGCAGCAGTCCACCGGCTCGGGCTTCATTCTCTCGGCCGATGGTTATGTGCTCACCAACGTGCACGTCGTCGACGACGCCAGCGAAGTCACGGTGAAACTGTCGGATAAGCGCGAATTCAAGGCCAAGGTCGTGGGTACCGATAAGCGCACCGATGTCGCCCTGCTTAAGATCGAGGCGACGGGGCTGCAGAAGGTCAACATTGGTGACCCGGAGAAGCTCAAGGTCGGGGAGTGGGTGGCCGCGATCGGCAAGCCCTTCGGGCTGGAAAACACGATCACCGCGGGCATTGTCAGCGCTAAGGGACGCGAATTGCCCAACGAGAACCTCGTCCCGTTCATCCAGACCGATGTGCCGATCAATCCCGGCAATTCAGGCGGTCCCTTGTTCAACATGAAGGGCGAAGTGGTCGGCATCAACTCGCTCATCTTCAGCCGCACCGGCGGATATATGGGGCTCGCCTTTGCCATCCCGATCGACGTTGCGATGAACGTGGTCAAGCAAATTCAGGACAAGGGCCGTGTCACGCGCGGCCGGATCGGCGTGCAGATCCAGGAGGTCAGCAAGGAGACTGCCGATGCGTTCGGGTTGTCGAAGGCCGGCGGCGCGCTGGTCAATTCGGTGGAGAAGGGCGGCCCGGCGGAAAAAGCCGGTATCGAATCCGGCGATATCATCATCAAGGCCGATGGCAGGACGGTGAACACGTCGTCGGAGTTGCCGCGCATCATCACGCAGGTCAAGCCCGGGTCCAAGATCACGCTGCAGGTGTGGCGCAAGGGCGCGACCAAGGACGTCGTCGTAACGGTCGCCGAACTCAAGGAAGACGACGGGGTCAAGCCGACGAAGCGCGGCGCGCCTCCTAGCAAGGAAAAGGCCAAGCCCAACCGCATGGGACTGATCCTCTCGGATCTCAACGACGATCAGAAAAAGGAACTCGACCTCAAGAGCGGCGTCGTCGTCGAGGATACCAGCGGCACGTCACGCGGCGACATTCAGCCGGGCGACGTCATCGTGGCGGTGATCAGCCGCGGTGCGACGATCGAGGCCAAGAGTGCCGATCAGGTCGACGGATTGATTGCCAAGCTCGATAAGGGAGCATCGGTGACGTTTCTCCTCCGGCGCGGCGACCAGCAGTTCTTTTCGACAGTCAAGCTCGGCACCAACGGCGAGTAGCGTGAAGCTCACGCTGCTCGTGCGCGCGTATTGCCATCTGTGCGACGAGATGAGCAATGACCTGACGCCGCTGCTCGCATCGGGCAACGCAGCGGTCGAGCTGATCGACGTCGATAGCGATCCTGCACTGGAAACGCGCTGGGGCGATAAAGTGCCGGTCTTGCTGGATGGCGACAGGGAGCTCTGCCGCTACCGTCTCGACGCCGCCATCGTCCTGCGATGGTTGCGCGATACAATGGTCGCAGCCTCGCGCTGATACGCAAAATCAGTTAATATTCAGGTTGTTCCGATACCGGCCGGACTGAAGAAGGGGCACTTCGCGGTGCCCCTTTCGTTTGAAATAATCGATGCAGCATATCCGTAATTTTTCCATCATCGCGCACATTGACCACGGCAAATCGACCCTGGCCGATCGATTCATCCAGCGCTGCGGCGGCCTTTCGGATCGCGAGATGGAAGCCCAGGTGCTCGATACGATGGATCTCGAGCGGGAGCGCGGGATTACCATCAAGGCGCAGACGGCCGCGCTCTCGTACGCCGCGCGCGACGGCGCAATCTACAGCCTCAATCTGATCGATACGCCGGGTCACGTCGATTTCGCGTACGAGGTATCGCGCTCGCTTGCCGCCTGTGAAGGCGCGCTCCTCGTGGTCGACGCTTCGCAAGGGGTCGAGGCGCAAACCGTCGCCAACTGCTACACCGCTACGGAACAGGGCGTCGACGTCATCCCAGTGCTGAACAAGATCGACTTGCCGTCAGCCGAGCCGGAACGGGTCATCGAGGAAATCGAGGACATCATCGGCATTCCGGCGGACGACGCGATTCGCGCCAGTGCCAAGACCGGAGAGGGGGTCGATGACATCCTGGAGGCGGTGATTGCCCGCATTCGTCCACCCAAGGGCGATCCGGCGGCACCGTTGTCCGCCCTGATCATCGATTCCTGGTTCGACAACTATGTTGGTGTCGTGATGCTCGTACGGGTCATGGACGGCACGCTCAAGCCGCGCGACAAGGTGCTGTTGATGGCAAGCGGTGCGACGTATGTTTGCGAGCAGGTCGGCGTGTTCACGCCCAAGGCGATTGCCCGCGACGAGTTGTCGGCGGGCGGTGTGGGCTTTGTCATCGCCGGGATCAAGGAACTCAAGGCGGCGCGCGTTGGCGACACGTTGACGCTTGCGGCACGGCCCGCCGCGGCTGCCCTGCCCGGATTCAAGGAGGTCAAGCCGCAAGTGTTTGCCGGTTTGTATCCGGTGGAATCCAACCAGTACGAAGCCCTGCGCGACGCGCTGGAGAAGCTCAAACTCAACGACGCCTCGCTGCATTATGAGCCCGAGGTCTCACAGGCTCTGGGCTTCGGGTTTCGCTGCGGCTTCCTCGGCCTGCTGCACATGGACATCGTGCAGGAGAGGCTCGAGCGCGAATACGACATGGACCTCATCACGACGGCGCCTACCGTCGTATATCAGGTCCTGATGCGCGACGGAACGGTGCTCGAGATCGAGAATCCGTCGAAACTACCCGATCTGTCGCGCGTCGAGGAAATTCGCGAGCCGATCATCACCACGACCATCCTGACACCTCAGGACTACGTCGGTCCGGTGCTGACGTTGTGTACCGACAAGCGTGGCGTGCAGAAAAACATGCAATACGTCGGCCGGCAGGTGATGCTCACCTACGAGTTGCCACTGGCCGAGGTCGTGATGGATTTCTTCGATCGCCTCAAGTCCGTCTCGCGCGGCTACGCTTCACTCGATTACGACTTCAAGGAATTTCGTGCTGCCGACGTCGTCAAGCTCGACATACTGATCAACAGCGAACGCGTCGACGCGCTTTCGGTCATGGTGCATCGTGCCAACGTGCAGTACCGCGGTCGCGAAGTCGTTGCCAAGATGCGCAAGCTGATTCCTCGGCAGATGTTCGACGTCGCGATTCAAGCGGCGATCGGCGGGCAGATCATCGCCCGCGAATCGGTCAAGGCGCTGCGCAAGAACGTCCTCGCCAAGTGCTACGGTGGCGACATCACGCGCAAGCGCAAGCTGCTCGAAAAGCAGAAAGCCGGCAAGAAACGCATGAAAGCCGTCGGCAGCGTCGAGATTCCGCAGGAAGCGTTTCTTGCCATCCTGCAGGTAGGGGACAAATGAGCATCCGCCGCCGCTGTCCTCCGAGCGCCAATTTCGCATACCCATTTCATAACCAACAATGAACTTCGCCCTGATCCTGTTCCTGCTCACCGTCGCCACCGGCGTTATCGCGCTCGCGGACAAACTCGTCTTCAGCAAGAAGCGCGCGAGCGGCGAGGGCGAGCCGTGGTGGATCGAGTATCCGAAGAGTTTTTTCCCCGTACTGCTGATCGTGTTCCTGTTGCGCTCGTTCATTGCCGAGCCGTTCAAGATACCCAGTTCGTCGATGCGACCGACGCTGGAAGTCGGTGACTTCATCCTCGTCAACAAGTTTTCCTACGGCATCCGGTTGCCGATCATCGAAAAGAAGATCATCGCGACGGGCAGTCCGCAACGGGGCGACGTGATCGTGTTTCGCTATCCGATCAATCCGTCGCAGGATTTCATTAAGCGGCTGGTCGGACTGCCGGGCGATGAAGTAGTCTACAGAGACAAGCAAATCTTCGTGAACGGTGAACCCTGGCCGCAGGTTGCGGATGGCAACTACGGATACCTCGAAGGGCTTGCATACGTTACCACCCAGCGTTTTTTCGAGCGCAGCGACGGGCACGAGCACACCATCGCCATAAACCCCGCAGTTCCGCCGGTATTTCCACACAATGTACGGATGTTTCCCGGGCGGGAGAACTGCGTTTACAATGATCGCGGTTTCAGCTGCAAGGTCCCAGAGGGGAGCTATTTCATGATGGGTGACAACCGCGACAACAGCGACGACAGCCGCTACTGGGGCTTTGTGCCTGATGATCATATCCGTGGCAAGGCGTTCTTTGTATGGTTCAACTGGGACGACATCAGCAGTCTGGCGTTCAAGCGGATCGGCAGCTCGATCCGCTGAGAGGAGTCAAAACATGAACCATCGCCAGCGGCAGCGCGGATTGTCGGTCGTCGGATTCATCGTCGTCATCGCGCTGGTTGCGCTGGCTGGGATGATCGGATTCCGCATGGTTCCGGCCTATATCGAGTTCTTTACGGTCAAGAAACTCATGACCAACACACTGCAGACGACCAGGGAACCGTTCTCGCTGTATCAGTTCCGCAAGGACTTCGATCTCAAGGCTAGCGCCGACTATGTCGACTCAGTCCGAGGGGCCGATGTCGAGGTGACCAAGGAGGGCAATCAGCTCGTGGCCACTGCGAGCTGGACCCGGGTGCTGCACCTCGTCGGCAACGTCAGCCTGCTGCTGGAGTTCGAGGCCACGGCAACGAAATAGGCGCGTCGATGCAGTACGAATTCGGCCCGTCGCTAGGCCACGTCTTTCATCGGCCGGAGTTGCTGCAGCAGGCGTTGACGCATCGCAGCTCGGGTCCGCATCACAACGAGCGGCTGGAATTCATCGGCGACGCAGCGCTCAACTGTGCAATCGCGATGGCGCTCTTTCAGCGCTTTCCCCACATGCCCGAGGGGGAGTTATCGCGCCTGCGATCCAATCTCGTCAACAAGGACACGCTCTTTCGGCTTGCCCAGTCCCTCGGCCTTGGCCGTGTGGTGCGGCTGGGCGAAGGTGAACTTCGCAGCGGCGGGACGACGCGGCCGTCGATCCTCGCGGATACGCTGGAAGCCATCTTCGGCGCGGTGTTCGTCGACGCGGGCTTCGACGCGACCCGGGCCGTCATCGAGCAAGTCTACGCGGCCGAACTAGCAGGACTGGATGCCGCCGGAGCGCAAAAAGATCCCAAGACGCGTCTGCAGGAATGGCTTCAGGCACGACGAATGCCCGTGCCGGAATACGTGATCGTCGCGGTCAGGGGCGAGGCCCATCTTCAATCCTTTGACGTCGAATGCCGCATACCCGCACTCAACATCTCGGCAGCGGGTTCTGGCCCCAGTCGGCGCGTCGCCGAGCAGGCGGCCGCCGCGCGTGCGTATGAGCAAGCGGCCGCGAGCTGAAGCCGCCGCGAAAGGCGAAGACGCGTTTCGCTGCGGCGAGGTCGCGATCGTCGGACGGCCCAACGTCGGCAAGTCGACCTTGATCAATGCGCTCGTCGGTGCGCGCATCAGCATTACCTCGCGCAAGGCACAAACGACGCGGCATCGTCTGCTCGGCATCCTGACGACCTCGAAGGCGCAGTTCGTCTTCGTCGACACGCCGGGTTTCCAGACCGAGCACCACTCCGCGTTGAACGAGCGCATGAACCGAACGGTGTGTTCGAGCCTGAGCGATGTCGATGCAGTGATCTGGGTCGTGGAAGCCGGTCGACTGGGCGCCGCAGACCGCGCAGTCCTCGCGTTGATCGCGCTCGATCTTCCCGTCATCGCCGCGATCAACAAGGTCGATCGGCTCGCCGATCGGGGGCGTGTGTTGCCATTCATCGCCGAACTTTCATCTCTGCGTGAATTCGCGGCGATCGTGCCGATCAGCGCCGAAAAGGGCTGGCAGCTGGATGTGCTGTTGGCCGAAGTCGGCAAGCGGCTTCCGATCGGTGCTGCGGTTCACTCCGCGGATGAATTGACCGACCGCGATGAACGTTTCCTCGCGGCCGAGTACATTCGCGAGAAAATTTTCCGATTGCTCGGCCAGGAAGTGCCGTACGCGACCAGTGTTGCGATCGACAGCTTCGAGCACAAGGCCGGATTACGCAGCATCCACGCTACCATATACGTCGACAAGACGACCCAGCGGGCCATGTTGCTGGGGGTGCGCGGCGAGCGCATGAAAAGCATTGCCGCGTCTGCGCGGCGCGACATGGAGCAATTGTTCGGCGGCAAGGTCTTTCTCGAGGTCTGGGTGAAGGTGAAGGCAGGCTGGGCGAGCGACGAGCGTATGCTGAATCAGTTTGGCTACTGAGCGGATTTTGAGCGGCGAACGACGATGAAACAGCAGCGCGAGCGCCGCGACGACCAGCAGGCATTCGTGCTGCACGCGTACGCCTATCGCGAGACGAGCCTGATCGTCGAAGCGTTGACGCAGGGACATGGCCGGGTGGCGCTCGTCGCACGCGGCGCCAAGCGGCCTCGCTCGGAATTGCGCGGTGTCCTTCAGGCCTTCCAGCCCCTGACCCTGTCCTGGTCGGGCAGCGGCGAACTCAAGACTCTGATTCACGCCGAATGGCGGGGCGGTCTGCCGCTGGTATCCGGGTCGGCGCTGCTGTGCGGCTTTTATCTCAACGAATTGCTGCTGAAGCTCCTGCCGCGCGAAGACGCGCATCCGCAACTCTTTCGCCACTATGAGAATGCGCTCGGCCGGCTCGCCGCGGGTGCGGAACAGGCGCCCGTCCTGCGGCAATTCGAATTGAGGCTGTTGAGCGAGCTCGGCTACGCGCTGCCGCTGACGCACGAGGCCGACACGGGCGCGCCCGTGGATCCGGCGACACGGTACTATTACGCGTTCGAACGCGGGCCGCGCCTGAGGGTCGCGGAGCCCGGACGTCGCTACCCGCAGGTGCGGGGCTCGACTTTGCTGGCGCTCGCGGAACTTGACTTCGCAGAACCTGATGCAGCTGCCGAGGCCAAGCGCCTCATGCGCGAGGTTCTCGACCATTATCTCGAACAACGCGCTGTTTTCAGCCGGCGCGTCGTACGGGACCTGCAGGCGCTCGACGAAGAAAATAGCGAGGAGCAGAGCACGGGTCATGATTGAACTGGGAGTCAACATCGATCACGTCGCCACGCTGCGCCAGGCGCGACGCACATACGAGCCCGATCCGGTCTGGGCCGCAGCCGAGGCACACCTTGGCGGAGCCGACGGCATCACCGTGCATCTCCGCGAAGACCGGCGGCACATCCAGGACGAAGATGTGCGACGTCTGCGCGAACTGGTTCACATCAAGCTCAATCTCGAAATGGCCGCGACTGCCGAAATGGTCGGCATCGCCTGCGCGCTCAAACCCGAGATGGCGATGCTGGTACCTGAAGGCAGGCAGGAAGTCACCACCGAGGGCGGCCTCGACATCGTCGGACAGGAATCGCGCCTCAGTGATGTCGTGAACAGACTTGCTGCCGCCGGCATCGTGACCAGCGTGTTCATCGACGCGCAAATACCGCAGGTTGAAGCCGCCGCACGCGTTGGCGCGAGGGTGTGTGAAATCCACACCGGGCCGTACGCTCATGCGTTTCACGCCCGCGGGCGCGATGCGGAGAGCGCCCCCGTTGTCGCGGAGCTCGCGAAGATACGCGCGGCCGGTGCCGCGGCGCGCGAGCTGGGGATGCGTTTCAACGCCGGGCACGCGCTCAACTACTTCAATGTCCAGCCGGTCGCCGCGCTGCCGGGCATACGCGAGTTGCACATCGGTCACGCCATCGTCAGCCGGTCGATATTCGTCGGCTTGCGCAAGGCGGTGCGCCAGATGAAGGCGCTGATGCGCGAGGCAGCGGTCAGGTGAGCGTTCGGCCGCGCGGGCGCGCCGTCGCCCTGCCTCGCGGCCCGGTGATGCTGGACGTGTCCGGGCTCGAGCTTGCTGCGGAGGAAAGCGAACGGATCATGCATCCGCTGGTCGGCGGCGTGATCCTCTTCGCGCGCAACTACGATGCACCGGACCAACTTGCAGCGTTGACTGCATCGATCCGGGCGCTGCGCGACCCCTCGCCCTTGATTGCGGTCGACCACGAAGGCGGGCGCGTGCAGCGCTTTCGCACGGGCTTTACCGCGATCCCGCCGATGCGCACGCTCGGCGAATTGTGGGATCGCGATGTCGCCGCGGCGGCGGCGGAAGCCGAGCGGCTCGGCCGCGCCATCGCCGACGAACTCACCACCCACGGCGTCGATTTCAGTTTCACGCCGGTGCTCGATCTCGACTACGGCGCGAGCGGCGTGATCGGCGACCGGGCCTTTCACCGCAATCCCAACGCGGTAGCGCACCTGGCCGCCGCGGTGTGGCGCGGTTTGCGCGCCGGCGGCTCAGCCGCGGTCGCCAAGCATTTTCCTGGCCACGGCTTCGTCACCGCCGATTCGCATGTCGATGTTCCGGTCGATGACCGGCCGCTTGCTGCATTGCTGAAGGACGACCTCGTGCCTTTCGGTGCGCTGGTCGGATTGGGAATCGAGGCCATCATGCCGGCGCACGTCGTGTACCCCGCCGTCGACTCGGCGCCAGCGGGCTTTTCGCGTATCTGGCTGCAGGATATCCTGCGCGGCCAGTTGCGCTTTGACGGCATGATCTTCAGCGACGACCTGTCGATGGCGGGCGCGCACGGCGCCGGCGACATCGTCGCTCGCGCCGAGGCGGCGCGGGCGGCTGGGTGCGACATGGTGCTCGTATGCAACGACCCGGATAGCACAGAGTCGCTGCTCTCGAGTTGGCGACCGGAGACCAGACACGCATCGATACGGCGTGCCGACGCGATGGTGCGCCGCGCGCTCGCGACCTGATCCACTCGCGCGTCGGCAATGCTCTCGTGAAACTCCCGCGAGCGACGACCGGACTCGTCTTTGCCGCGATCTACCTCGTCGCATACGTGGCAGCCTATCTCGACTACCGGCAGCACCGCGGAGCGTGGATGGCCGATCTCTGGCTCGCCATTCTCGCTGTGCCCTTTACTCTTGTCGGACGGCTTCTGAGCGGCGACAACACATTCCAATTCGAGGCCCGCGAACCATTCAGCTTGCTCGTCGCAGCTATTTTTTGCTCGATGTTGGCCTATGCCCTGGGTGCCGGCATCGCTGCGGCAATTCGACTGCTGGTGCGCAAGCGCTGAGTCGACGTGTTCCGCGACGCTGCGCGGCGGCAACCGTCAGCGAAGTTCGAGATGCGGCGTCACGGCAAAGATCTCGCCGGCGATGTCGATTGCATACCGCGCAGCGAGCAAACGTGCATTGGTCAACGGCTCTTCGCTGCGCGCATAGCCCATCGCAACGGCGCGTCCAAGCTTCCTGCTATACCCGGCCGACGTGAGCTCGCCGACGCTCGTTCCGTCCATCAGGATCGGCTCGCCGCCCCAAGGGAATGCCGCGGGATCGTCGAACGTGAAGATGGCCAAGCGCTTCCTCGGGGCTTCACGTTGCTGCGCGCTTGAGTGCCGCCTGGCCGATGAACTCAGTCGCCTTGTCGAGCTTGACGGCGTAGGCGAGGCCGGCTTCCCATGGCGTTTCGTCGGGGCCCAGTTCCGCTCCCCAGGCGCGCCGCCCGGCTTCGACGCGAAGGGCATCGATCGTGTAGTAGCCAGCGTCGCGCAATCCGAGGTCGTCGCCTGCGGCGAACAGCGCGTCATAGAGCGTGACGCACTGATCGGTCGTGACGACGAGCTCATATCCCGGCCCGCCGACGTAGCTCATGCGCGCGGCGCGCGCCCGCGCGTAGCCAACGTCGATGTCACGGGTCATCGCGAAGCGCAACCCACTTCTGCTGATGTCTTGCGCAGACAAACGGCCGAGCAGCGTGGCGGATTTCGGGCCCATCAGCGACAGCACCGAGTACGCGCTGGTGACGTCCACCAGCGCTGCAAACTCATCATCGCGACAGTGCCGGTTGATCCAGTCGGCGTCGCGCGTCGCCTGTGCCGAACCCGTCAGAATGAAAAAGCTGTCCGCTGCCAGGCGCGTGATCGTCAGATCGCTTTCGAAGCCTCCGCGCTCGTTCAGCATCGCCGTGTACACCATGCGGTTCAGGGGCACATCGATGTCGTTGGCGCACAAGCGCTGCAGGACCTGCAAGGCATCGCGGCCCTTGAAGACGAATTTGGCGAACGACGTCTGGTCGAACACCACGACGTCCTCGCGCGTGGCGCGCTGCTCGTCGAGCACGAAGGGCAGCCAGCCAGGTGTATCGAGCGTCGGCGCCGGCGATGTTGCGCCGGCGGGAAGGAAATAGTTCGCGCGCTCCCAGTTGAGCTTGCTGCCGAAAACCGCGTCTTTGGCTTTGAGGCGATCGTACAGCGGCGAGCGCCGCAGCGGCCGCACCGTGTCGAGTTCCTCGCGCGGCCAGCGCATGGCGTAGTGCAGGCCCAGCGTTTCCGACGTGCGGTCGGCAAGGTGCCGCCGATTGGTGTGGAAGGGCGCGAATCGGCGGATGTCGACGTCCCACAAATCGAGCGGTGCCTCGCCGCCGATGACCCATTCGGCGATGAGTTTGCCTGCACCGCCCGCGTTGGCGATGCCGGCGGAGTTGAATCCCGCGCAGACGAAGTAGCGCCTGAGCTCTGGCGCTTCGCCGAGAATGAAATTGCCATCGAGCGTGAAACTTTCCGGACCGTTCAGCAGCATCCTGATTTCCGCGGTCTCGAGGCACGGAGTGCGATGGATCGCATTGGTCATCAGGATTTCGAACTGGTTCCAGTCTTCGGGCAACAGCTGAAATTCGAAGTTGTCGGGTATGACGGGAACGTCCCACGGCTTGGCCAACGGCTCGAATCCACCCATGACCAGGCCCCCGACTTCCTCCTTGTAGTAGATGTAGCCGTCGGGATCGCGCATCACGGGGAGGTCCGAATGCACGCCCGCAATCGGCTTGGTGACGATGTAAAAGTGCTCGGCAGCGAACAGCGGCACGGCAACACCTGCGCGCTCGCCGAATGCACGCGCCCATTGCCCCGCACAGTTGACGAGGCTTTCGCAGCGCAGGTCGCCTTCACCGTCGGCATTGCGCCAGTGCACGCCCGCGACTGCGCCGGCTTTGGCGATGACATCGACAACGCTGGCGTCTTCGAAGATGCGCACGCCCCGCATCCGTGCGCCCTTGGCGAGCGACTGCGTCAGATCGGTCGGGTTGGCCTTGCCGTCGCCGGGAATCCATACGGCGCCAGACAGATCGTCGATGCGCAGCAGTGGATAGATCTTGCCGGCTTCGGCGGGCGTGATGAATTCGAACTCGATACCGAAGCTCCTCGCGCGCGCCATCTGTCGCTTCAACAGCTTGAGCCGCTGCGGCGTCTTGGCAACATTGAGGCTGCCGCATTGCTTCCAGCCCGTTGCGAGTCCGGTCTCGGCTTCGAGCGTCGCGTACAGCTCGATGCCGTAACGGCTCATGCGCGTCGCATTGCGCGTCGCGCGCAGTTGCCCGACGAGGCCCGCTGCATGCCACGTGGTTCCGCACGTGAGCTTGCCTTGCTCGAGCAGGACCACGTCGGCGCAGCCTTGCTTCGCCAGATGGTACGCGGCGCTCGCGCCGGCAATTCCCCCGCCGACGATAACGACCTGCGCATGGGACGGAAGGCTGGCCACGAGAGCGCTCAGCCGAGCTTGAGTGCCGCGATGCCGGCGACCACGCTGGCTGCGCCCGCGACGCGGCGCCAGCCGAGACCCTCCTTGAGCCAGAGCGCGCCCATCACCGCGGCGAACAGCACGGATGTCTCGCGCAGCGCCGCTACCGCTGCAATTGGCGCTCGCGTCATCGCCCAGAGCACGATGCCGTACGCCGCCAGGCTGCACGCGCCACCGACGAGTCCGGTCCGCGCCGATGCGCGCAGATAGGCGATGCCTGGCCGGCCGCGGCGGTACACGATCCAGACCACGAAAGGTATGCCCTCGAGAAAGATCAGCCAGGCAACGTAGGCGAAGGCGTTGCCGGACACGCGTGCACCGGTCCCGTCGACCAAGGTGTAGGCAGCGATGATCGCGGCGTTGGCGAATGCCCACCACGCTGCGCTCGGCGGATGACTGCGCCGCCGTACAAAAGCAATGCTCACCACGCCAAGCGAGATCAGAACGATCCCGAGCATCATCGGCATGCTCGGCAGCTCGCGCAGGAAAATACTGCCGAGCACCGCGACGATCAGCGGGGCAGTGCCGCGCATCAGCGGATAGGCGAACGAAAGGTCTCCCGTGCGATAGGCCTGCGCCAGCGTCACGTAGTAGCCGAAATGGATGATCGAGGAGGCTGCGATGAATTGCCACGCCGCGGGCTGCGGCATCGGCACGAAGGGCAATGCGACCAGCCCCCAGAACGACGACCCGGCAACGATGGCTGCCGTATCCAGCGTTGCATCACCACCTGCCGACGATTTGAGCAGCGCATTCCAGCTCGCGTGGAGAAACCCGGCGCCGAGAACGGCGAAGGTGATGCCGAGAGTGAGTTCCACTAAGCCGTACGCGGTTTGCGCTTTCGCCAGCGGTCCTTGCGCGTGGCGTCGCCGAGAGGCGTTTCTGCTACGGTAGCAGGTGGCGACGGCTCCGGCGCTTCCTTGAGACGCGTCTTGGCGAGTACGCCGGCTTGCTCGAGAATCGGGTAGGCGATGGAGCAGATATGAGAGTTGATGCGCTTGAGATCGCTGATCAGGTCGAGGTGCAGCGACGACGTTTCGATGCTCTGTGCCGTATTGCTGGTCAGCCGCCCGATATGGGAGTCGGCGTAGGCGCGCTCGAGATCGCGGAACAGCACCTTCTGGGCAAGCAGCTGCTGCGCGCTGGACAGGTCGCCATGCAGGAACACGCTCATGCCGAGACGCAGATTCGCGAGCAGCCGCGCGTGCAGGTCGCAGATCTCCGTCATGCCGGCGTCGGAGAAGCTGCGGCCTTTCGTCGATCTTCTTTTCTTCGAGATCGTTGATGATGCGTTCGATGATGTCGCCGACCTGCTCCATGTTGATGGTGAACGAGACGATATCCGCCCAGCGGCGGCCCTCCTTCTCCGCCAGCGCTTCGCGGCGGCTGACCTGCGTCAGGTACAGCTTGATTGCCGTGTAGAGACGGTCCACGACATCGTCCATCTTGCGCAACCGATCGGCCAGCTCCCGGTCGTTGGTCTTGAGCACGGTCAGCATGCCGATGAGCATCTGCTCGACGAAATCGGCCAGGCGAATCGCTTCTCGAGCTGCATTGCCGATCGCCAGCCCCGGTGTATCGAGCGCAGATCGGTCGAGATAGCGCGCCTTGGCGGGGTCGTCCGTGTCGGACTTGGCGGGAAGCAAGTGCGCCGCGAATCGCGCGATCGGTTCGGTGAAGAACAGGAATCCGACGGCGATCGCGACGTTGAACAGAAGGTGGAAATACACGGTCACTTGACCGTTGTCGAGCGGCCACGACGTAAATATTTCCTCGACGTACGGCAGCAGCGGGACAATCATCACGCAACCGAGCGAACGAAACAGCAAGTTCCCGAAGCTCACGCGGCGAGCCTCGGCAGGCGCGGTTACCGTGTTCAGCACGGCCAGCATCCCGCTGCCCAGGTTCGCACCGAGGACCAGACCCATCGCGACGTGGAGCGAGATCACTTTCGAAGCCGCGAGGGTCGCGGTCAGCAGCACGACGGCCAGGCTCGAATACGACAGCATGGTGAACACGGCCGCGACCAGCATGTCGAGAAGGACGTCACCAGTCAGGGAGGCAAAGATGACCTGACACGCCGGCGCCTTGGGTCAGTGGCTTCGCCGCAAGAACGATCAACTGCAGCGCGAGAATGATCAGTCCTAAACCGATGAGCACTCGACCGACCCGGCCGAGCGACGTCGATTCACGACGCAGGAACAGCGTGACGCCGACGACGATCAGCAGTGGAGACAACCACGAGAGGTCGAGCGAGAACACCAGCGTCATCAGCGCGGTGCCGACGTCCGCTCCGAGCATGACCGCCAGCGCCGGCGCAGTCGCGATCAGCCCCTGACCGGCGAACGACGCTACCATCAGCGCCGTCGCGTTGCTGCTCTGGATCAACGCCGTGATACAGAGACCCGCGACGAAGGCGGCGTAGCGATTGGCCACGCTCTCGCGGAGAAAGCGACGCAGGTCGGCGCCCCAGATGCGCAGGATGCCCGTGCGGACGATATGCGTCCCCCACACGAGCAGGGCGACTCCGGCAAGCAGATTGAGCAGGATATTCATGCCCGTCGCCGTGCCGCCTCCATGATCGGCACAAAATGCGATAGCGGCGGTGTTGCCAGCCACGCGATCTTGGCGGCGTCGTCCCAAAGACGCACTTCGACGGCGCGCGGCGCGCCGGGCTGCGCCGCGAAGTCAGCCGCTTCGGCGGTAGAGAAAACGCCGCCCTGGAGTGCCAGGCTGCGCTTGGAGTCCGGGGAGAGCGAAGCGTGATATCCCGGGCGCGTTGCGCAAAGATAACGCTTGGCGTCGACGTGCAAGCGGATCGGCAGCAGCACGTCGTCACCGAAGAGCGCGCGCAGGAACGGCAGCACAAAGTACTGGTGGACGTCGTCGATGCCGCGCTCGGTCGGTGTCTCCCCCTGATCGTTGAGCAGGTGACCCAGGTCGTGCAACAGCGCGGCGGTGATCAGCGCTGCGTCGGCGCCGGCGGCTTCGGCCAGTGCCGCGCTTTGCAGCGCGTGCTCGAGCTGGGTGATCGGCTCGCCCGCATACATCCGCGCGCCTTTGGCGTCGAACAACGCCCGAATATCGGGAATGGTCAGCGCCATCCGCCCGGCTCGCACGCTACCATGGCAGCGAATACGTCTTGACGTTGGTAAAGCTCTTCATGGCTTCCTGCACTCCTTCCTTGTAACCGAGGCCGGAATCCTTGATGCCGCCGAAGGGTGTCAACTCCAGGCGATAACCCGGGACTTCGCGCACGTTGACGCTGCCTACGTTGAGCTCGGACACCAGACGCGTAATCCAGTCGAGACGATTGGTGCATACAGAGGATGACAAACCATAGTCCGTGCAGTTCGCGATCGCGATGGCCTCGTCGATGGTCTTGAAGCGGATTACCGGCGAGACGGGGCCGAAGGTCTCGTACTTCACCACCGGCATGTCGGGCGTGACGTGGTCGAGCACCGTCGGCGAGTACAACGCGCCATTGCGCACGTTGCCATATAGCAATGTCGCGCCGCGCGCGACCGCGTCGTTGACCTTGGCCTCGAACGAGCGTGCCGCCGCTTCGTCGATGACGGTTCCCATGTCCGTGTCCGGGTCCATCGGATCCCCGTACTTGATGGCTCTCGTTCTGGCGAGCAGCAGCTCGACAAAACGGTTCGCCACGGACTCCTGGACGAGCATGCGCTTGACCGCGGTACAACGCTGGCCCGAATTCTTGTACGAGCCCGCGGCGGCGAGCGTGGCCGCCTCGTCGAGATCGGCATCTTCCATGACGATGATCGGATCGTTGCCGCCGAGCTCGAGCACCTGGCGCTTGTAAACGGCCTTGGCCGCGATGTACTTGCCGACGGGGACGCCGCCGGTGAAGGTGACGAGATCGACGTCGGGATTGGTCAGGAGCTCGTCGGCAATGTCCTTCGGATCACCCGTGACCACTGCGAACATCTCGGGGGGCAACCCTGCCTCGTAGAGAATATCGGCGAGCAGCAGGGCAGTCAGCGGCGTTTTCTCCGTCGGCTTGAGAACCATGCGGTTGTTGGTTGCGATCGATGGCGCGACCTTGTGCGCAACCTGGTTCAGCGGATGATTGAACGGCGTGATCGCTGCAATCGCGCCCTGCAGCGGCTCGCGCAGTGTGTACACCTTGCGCTTCTTGCCGTGCGGCGTCAGGTCGCAGGAGAAGATCTGGCCATCGTCGGCGAGCGCGGCGTTGCCGGCAAATACGAACACGTCGCAGGCGCGGCCGACTTCGTACAGCGAATCCTTCTTGCAGAGTCCGGACTCGGCAGTGATCAGGTCCGAGATATCCACGGTGCGCTGCCGGATCAGCTCCGCTACCTGGTGCAAGATCCGGTAGCGGTCGTGCCGCGTCAACGACGGCTTGAACTGTTTGGCGATCGCAAACGCATGACGAATGTCATCGACCCTGGCTTTCGGTACGGTGCCGACGATCGCACCCGTATAGGGGTTGCGTACTTCGATCGCTCGCTCGCCACCCACGAGGCGGCCGCCGATGCGCATCTTCTCATTGAGCACGCGGCCGTGCCGGACTTGCGCGAGTTCGGCCATCATGTTCATGGGCTACCAGGTGATTGAGCGCAAGGTCGAAGGCGTCGAAATTGCGCCAGCGCCGACCGGCGGGCAGAGCAGTGGAGGGCCGATTGGCAATCAGAGGCACCTGCTGCTCGGAGATGCCGCCGTGCGAACGCAGCGGAACGTCCAGCCCGGAAAGATCGTGCCGGTCGACACTGGAACCGAGCACGGAAAGGCGCTCGGCGACGATCACCAGGTCACCGACCCGATCCGGCGGAAGCTCGAATTTCGCGCAGGCATCCGCCCGGGAGAGCACGAGTTCGACACCCGGCAGGGCGGCGATGCGCCTGGCGGCATCCGCGACGCGATCGGGTGGGAGATAAGCCGTCGCGTACGAGCCGAGGGCGCCGTGATGCACGACATACGGGTCGGTGATCGGCAGGATCACGCGCGCGACGCCGGTGCCGTACCATGCGTCGAGCAGGTCCTGGAGGAAAATGATGTTGGGACGGCCGAACGCGTCGGTCTTGGCGTTCATGCCGTGATCCGCGGTCACGACGATCGCCGCGCCCAGTGCATCGAGCTCCCCAAGATAGCGATCCATCATCGCGTAGAAGTCGTTGGCCCGCGGCGTGCCGGGCGCGGCCTTGTGCTGAACATAGTCGGTGGTAGAAAGGTACATGAGATCCGGGCGCTCGCGCGCCATAAGCTTCACGCCTGCCGCAAAGACGAATTCCGACAGCGCCGCGCTGTAGACCGACGGCACCGGCATGCCGACCAGGCCAACGATGTCGGTAAGCCCGTTGCCGGCCAGCGTCACCTGGTCTGCCTTTTCGGATGAGAAGCAGATGCCTTGCATTTGGTGTCCCAGCAGACTGCGCAGCTTGTCCTTGGCGGTGATTACGGCGACCTTGGCGCCGGCCTGGGAAAACGCAGCAAAGATCGTGCCGGCGCGGAGGTATTTCGCGTCGTTCATCATCACCTCGGCGCCGGCGTCGCGATCCCAGAAAAAGTTGCCGCAGATGCCGTGCACCGCCGGCGGTGCGCCCGTCACGATCGACAGGTTGTTGGGATTGGTAAACGAGGGCACGACACAGTCGGCGGTGAGGCAGGTGCCGTCTTCCTTGAGGCCCGCAAGGAAGGGCGCCACGCCGGCCTCGATGGCTTGATTGATGTAATCGGGCTCGCACCCGTCGACGCATACGACCACTACGGGACGCTCGGGCCAGCGATACTCGCGCCCGTTGATCGTGAGCGATCTGCGCGTTGCGCTATTCATCGTGATTTGGCCGCGAGTTGACGGCGAGGCTCCGTCGCGGCGACCGCGTGGCTCTTGTGCATGCGTTCACGGCTGGCCATCACATGGTCGTACAGCGCCCGTCCTGCTGCGATGGCGTTGCCTGCGGCAATCTTGTCGACAATATCGCGATGCTCGCGTGTCGACACGGGAAGTGTTCCGCCCTGCGCGAGCGTCTGGCGGCGGAACAGGTTCAATTCATTGACCAGCCGGCGATACGTCGCCAGCAGCTTGGTGTTTCCGGCAAGCGAGACGAGCCGATCATGGAAAGCCAGATTCAGAAGCCAATACGCCTGCACGTCGTCTTTGGCGGCGGCGCGGTCCATGCGCTCGACGAACGTGCGCAATTCACGAATGTGATCCGCCGTCGCGATCTGCGCGAGGCGTCGCCCGGTGAATTCGTCCAGCGCGGCGCGCACTTCGTAAATCTCGTTCGCTTCGTCGACGGTGATCTGGCGGACGAACACTCCCCGATTCTTTTCCAGGCGCACCAGGCCCGACTCTTCGAGTGCGCGAAAAGCCTCGCGCACGGGTCCGCGCGAAACACCGAGCGAATCGGCGACGCTGGCTTCGTTGAGTTTGGCGCCAGCCGCGAAGTCACCGGCGAGGATCATTCGTTCGAGTTCTTTCTGCACCAGCGTGGGCAGCGAATTCGATTGCACGAGGGCGATGATTGCGCCCGGCGGCCGCGGCCGCCGAGACACCGCGGGGGGTGCTGCGGCAAGAATTCTGGACATGCTTGCGATTAAACGCCGGCCCGTGTAGATTGTCAACAATCTGCAATCGCCGATGGCCACGGAAAGCGCGGCCGTGCGATGATTGCATCAGTTTTCATTCGCGCGTCACGCGCCGGGCACACAATCAGCGTTGCTTGTCGGAGACTGCCGGCGTAGCATTTTCTGAGTTACGCAGTGGCAGGCTGTGTTCACTTACGGGGAGACCAAGATGCAAGTCGGCGTAAGCAAATCGTGGGCGCGGCGCATTGCCGCCGCAGTCGTCGCCGCAGCGGCCATGTGGGTGGTGCCGGCTTCGGCGCAGAAGACCGAGTTGCTCGTGTACACGGCGCTCGAAACCGATCAGATCAAGGCCTACGAAGACGCGTTCTACAAGGCGTATCCCGACATCACGATCAAATGGGTGCGCGACTCGACCGGCGTGATTACCGCGAAGCTGCTGGCAGAAAAAGCCAACCCGCAGGCCGACATGGTCGTCGGCACGTCGGCATCGAGCCTTGCCGTGTTCGCCAACGAAGGCATGCTGCAGGGTTATGCACCGAAGGGCCTCGACAAGATTATTCCCGCCTACCGTGATCCCAAGAATCCGCCGGAATGGGTCGGCATGGACGTCTATGGCGCGGCGATCTGCTTCAATACGGTGGAAGCCGGCAAGCTGGGCCTGCCCAAACCCGAGACCTGGAAGGACCTCACGAAGCCGGTTTACAAAGGCAGGATCGTGATGCCCAACCCCGCGTCATCCGGTACGGGCTACCTGGATGTCGCGGGCTGGCTGCAGATGTGGGGCGACGCCGATGCCTGGAAGTTCATGGACGGATTGCACGACAACGTCGCCCACTATACTCATTCGGGATCGAAGCCCTGCCGCGAAGCCGGTGCCGGAGAGTTTCCCGTCGGCATATCGTTCGAATATCGTGCCGTGACGACCAAGAAAGGCGGCGCGCCGATCGACATCATCTTCCCGAAGGAAGGGTTGGGTTGGGACCTCGAGGCTTCGGGCATCATGAAGACGACCAAGAAAGTCGATGCCGCGCGCAAGCTCATGGACTGGCTGGCGACGCCCGATGCGATGGCGCTGTTCGCCAAGAACTTTGCCGTACTCGCCGTGCCGGGCATCGCCAAGCCGCTCGAATTCGTTCCTGCCGACTACGAACAGCGCCTGGTGAAGAACGACTTCGCATGGTCGGCCAAGAATCGCGACAAGATCCTCGCCGAATGGACCAAGCGCTACGACGGCAAGTCGGAACCAAAATAGGCTGCAGGATACTCAGCGCCCCGATCGACGGGGCGCTTTTTTTTGCGCAACGGAGCTGATCGCCCGTGCCGAATACCGCCGCACCGAGCGCACCGTATCTGCAACTGGACGGCGTGCGCAAGACCTTCGGCCAGTTCACGGCGCTGAAGAGCATCGCGCTCGCAGTTCGCCCCGGCGAAATGGTCACGTTCCTCGGACCCTCCGGATGCGGCAAGACGACGCTGCTGCGCATCATTGCCGGGCTCGAAACGCAGGACACCGGGACGATCGTTCAGAACGGACGGGACGTATCTCGGCTGCCCCCGATGAAGCGCGACTACGGGATCGTGTTCCAGTCGTATGCACTGTTTCCCAATCTCACGATCTTCGACAATGTCGCTTACGGGCTGGTAAACCGGCGCAAGGGACGCGACGAGATCCATCGCCGGGTCGGCGAACTGCTCAAATTGGTGGGGCTGCCGGAGTCGGGCACGAAATATCCCGGCCAGCTCTCGGGCGGACAGCAGCAGCGCATTGCGCTGGCGCGGGCGCTGGCGACTGCGCCGGGGTTATTGCTGCTCGACGAGCCGCTTTCGGCCTTGGATGCGCTCGAGCGCCTCCGGTTGCGCGGGGAAATCCGCGCGCTGCAGCGACGCCTCGGCGTGACGACGATCATGGTCACGCATGACCAGGAGGAAGCCCTGTCGATGGCGGATCGCGTCGTCGTGATGAATCAGGGCGTGATCGAGCAAATCGGCACGCCACAGGAGATCTACCGCGAACCCGCATCGGCCTTCGTCGCCGACTTCGTCGGCAAGATCAATGTCCTCAACGCGATCGCCGAGGGTGATGGACGATTCCGCATCGGCGCACTGGTGTTCAATGGGGTGCAGCGCGACATGGCGGTCTCCGCGGGAAGCCGCGTCCGGCTGTACCTGCGGCCCGAGGACGTCGTCGTGAACGGCGCTGTCGCCGGCCAGGGCAACGCAGCGCGTGGCAAGGTGACCAAAGTCGAATTCCTTGGCGCGTTCTGCCATGTCACCGTCGCCCTCGCGGGCGCCGAAGAGCAGCCACTGCTTATCAACATTTCACGGCACAGCATCGACGAAATGAACCTGACCGAAGGTTCCGCATTGAACCTCGGACTGCCGGCCGAGTGCATGCGGCTCCTGGCATGATGCAAACCCGCCCGAAGCGCGATCATGACCGCGGCGACGGCTGACAGCGCCACGTTGGCCGTTGGCGCGCGCGTCAAGCCGGCGGCGCATTGGCACGATCGCCTGGCGCAGGGCCTGCTCGTCCTGATCTGCGCGATCCTCGTCGTATTCCTGCTGGCGCCGCTGTTCATGATCCTGGTCAAGAGTGTGCAGGACAAGGACGGTGCGTTCGTCGGCTTGCAGCAGTTCAGCGACTACTTCCAGACGCCGGTGCTTCGGCAATCGATCCTCCATACTCTCTCGATCGCCCTGGCGGTGACCGGCATCACCATTCCGCTCGCGTTCACGTTTGCCTACGCGCTGACGCGCAGCTGCATGCCGTTCAAAGGGACATTTCGGGTGATTGCGTTGACGCCGATTCTCGCGCCCTCGCTGCTGGCCGCGATTTCGTTCATCCAGTGGTTCGGAACGCAGGGACTGCTCAAGGGGCTGCTCGGCGGCGCC
The DNA here is from genome assembly GCA_963829375.1 of uncultured beta proteobacterium. Classification (GTDB taxonomy): domain Bacteria; phylum Pseudomonadota; class Gammaproteobacteria; order Burkholderiales; family Casimicrobiaceae; genus PALSA-1003. Next base: position 71,382 of record CAWHIS010000011.1, read on the forward strand.
AAGATCTACGGACCGATCGGCATCATCCTGAGTTCCATCTATGCCGTCTTTCCGCACGCGCTCATGATCGTTCTCACGGCGCTGCTGCTCGCCGATGGAAGACTGTACGAGGCGGCGGAATCATTGGGAACGCCAACGCTGCGTCGCTTCTTCACCATCACGCTGCCAGGAGCGAAGTACGGCCTGATCAGCGCCGCGATGGTGGTTTTTTCCTATACGGTCAGCGACTTCGGCGTGCCCAAGGTGATCGGTGGCAACTTCAATGTGCTGGCGCTCGATATTTTCAAGCAGGTCATCGGGCAGCAGAATTTCAACAAAGGGGCGGTCGTCAGCCTGATCCTCCTGCTGCCGGTGCTGGTGGCATTCATCGTCGACTGGACCATGCAAGGCCGTCAGAGAGCGCAGTTTTCTTCGCGCGCGGTCGCGTACGCACCCAAACCGAAACCCTGGTTCGACGCGGCGATGCTCCTGTACTGCCTGATCATCAGCCTGCTGCTGCTCGCGGTGCTCGGGATGGCGATCTATACCTCCTTCATCAAGCTTTGGCCCTACGACCTGTCCTTCAGCCTGCGCCACTACACGTTCGGGCTCGTGGATGGCGGCGTCATCGTCGCCTTTTTCAACAGTCTCGAAATGGCGCTGCTGAGCGCTGTGTTCGGCACGATGCTCGTCTTTGGTGGCGCGTATCTGATCGAAAAGACGCGTGGCGCGAGCGGCTTACGCGCATCGATCCGGCTGCTGGCGGCGATTCCGATGGGGGTGCCGGGCATGGTGCTCGGTCTTGGTTATATTTTCTTTTTCAACCATCCGGATAATCCACTCAATGGTCTGTATCACGGCATGACCATTCTGGTTATTGCGACGATCGTGCATTACTACACGTCCAGCCACCTGACGGCGGTCACCGCGCTGAAGGCTCTCGACAACGAATTCGAAGCGGTGTCGGCCAGCCTGAAGGTCCCGTTCTACAAGACGTTCTTTCGCGTCACCGTTCCCGTATGTCTGCCGGCCATACTCGACATCGGCCGCTATCTCTTCGTCAACGCGATGGTCACGATCTCCGCGGTCGTATTCCTTTACTCGCCCGATACGAAACTCGCATCGCTCGCCATACTGAACCTCGACGACGCCGGCGAGATCGGACCGGCGGCGGCGATGGCGACCTTGATCGTGCTGTCATCCACCACAGTGTGCCTGTTGTACGCGGTCGTCACGCGCTTCCTGCTGACGCGTACGCAGGCCTGGCGCAAACCTCTTACCGTCTGACTCGTTGCGGGAGCACCATCATGGGTAACTTCGATCGCGACCCGATCCTGCTGACGCCGGGACCGCTTACCACTTCGCTCAAGACCAAGTCGGCGATGCTGCGCGACTGGGGATCGTGGGACAGCAAGTTCAATGCGGTGACGGCTCGGGTCCGGGAACGCCTCCTCGCCATTGTCAACGGCGCGCCGACACACGTCTGTGTCCCGATGCAGGGCAGCGGGACATTCTCGATCGAGGCAGCCGTCAACACGCTGGTACCGCGCGACGGGCACGTTCTCGTGCTCGTCAACGGGGCCTACGGCCAGCGCATGGCGCGCCTGACCGCGATGATGGGGCGCAAGCTCTCGACCTTCGAGACGGTGGATGGCGTTCCGACGACTGCCGCCGATGTCGTCCGGGCGCTCGACGCCGATGCGTCGATCACTCACGTCGGGGTGATTCACTGCGAGACTTCGACCGGCATCCTCAACCCGCTGCCCGAAATCGCCGATGCGGTCGCTGCGCGTGGCAAGAGTCTGATCGTCGACGCGATGAGTTCGTTCGGCGCGCTGCCGATCGACGCCGCCAAGATTCGTTTCGACGCCCTGATCGCCGCATCCGGCAAATGTGTCGAGGGGCCGCCCGGCATGGGATTCGTCTTCTGCCGCAAGTCGGTGCTCGAAAAATGCGCAGGCAACTCGACTTCGCTGTCGCTCGATCTCCACGACCAGTGGTCCTACATGGAAAAGACCACGCAGTGGCGCTACACACCGCCGACGCACGTCGTGATCGCCCTGGATGCCGCGCTTGGGCAATACGACGAGCAGGGCGGACAGCCGGCCCGCCTGGCGCGATACGCGGCGAATTACGAGACGTTGATAGCCGGCATGAAGGAGATGGGTTTCAAGGTGTTTCTCGATCCGAAGATCCAGGCGCCGATCATCGTCACGTTTTATGCGCCGGCAGACAGCCGCTACGCATTCAAGGCATTCTACGAAAAGGTCCGCGACAAAGGCTTCATTCTCTATCCCGGCAAGTTGACGCAGGTCGAGACGTTTCGGGTCGGCTGCATCGGGGCCATCGGGCCTGACGAAATGCACCACGCGGTGAATGCCGTGCGCGACGCGCTGCGCGAGCTAGGCATCAAACAGATCGCGCCGAGTGCGATCAAGGCCGCGTAAGACCGAGCGCTACGCGTTGCTCCAGGGCTCCATCGAAACGCGCCGCAGCGCGTCGAGAGCCATGTAGTCGCCGGTGCCCGCAGCGATGCGATCGCAACGGAGCAGGTAATCGGCGATGACGAGGCTTGCGTCAGCGGTGACCACGTCGTTGCCATTGCGATTGGCAATGAGCCTAGCCACGCTGGCCACCGTCTCGAGCCGGAACTCGACCACTTCCCCGTCGATGCCCTCGGGAACGAAGGCAGGGTCGAGCCAGAGGTCGTGCACGTAGACGGTTTCGCGCTCGAGACCTCTGGGGTGGGCACGGCAGATCCGGAGCGTGCCTACCGGCTGCGCGGCCGTCGCGAGCGTGGGCGGGACGCCGGCCTCTTCCCATGCCTCCTTGATTACGGTCGCCTCGATCGATGCACCGACGGCGATGCCGCCGCCGACCATGTTGTCCAGCAATCCGGGGTCGACCGCTTTGTGTGGACTGCGCCGGCCAAGCCACATGCAGATGTCCTCGCCCGTGCGCACCAGACCGTTGATGTGCGCGGCGAACGTGCGGATTCCGAAATAACGCGCCGCGCAGCGTTCCAGTTCGAAGCAGGGAGCGTCGCCGAATTCGCGTACTACTGCATAGCGCTCGCTGCGCCAGGCGCTGAGGTGTCCCTCCGCCGCCAGCTCGCGCGCCACCCGCTCCATTGTTTCGGTGCGCACCTCGGGGCGCACGATGTCGTCCACAAAGCGTATTTCACGGTCATCGACGACGAAGACATCGGCGAATGCGGCCAACCGCCGCGCTCGTGCATCATCGATCCAGCCGACCGGGTCGCCGTCGACGATGAAAGATCGGTAGCGCCCTTGCGGCGCCGCGAGGATTGCTTCGAGCCGCTCGCGAATCCCGGTTACAATGGCGCTCGTTTCCAAGACCGTATTCTAACTTTTCCGCTTTGCCCATGCCCGCCGACGTTCTCGCACTCTTCGACCTGGATCACACGCTCATGCCGCACGACAGCGACGAGCAATGGGTTGCGTTTCTCGTCGAGCAGGGCGCGCTCGATGCGGTGCGCTACGACGCGGCCAATCGCGACCTCATCGCGCGCTACAACCGGGGCGAGGCCGGAAGCCTCGAGTTCACCGAGTTCTACCTGTCGACCCTGACCCCGTTCGACCAGGCCGAATTGCTGCGTTGGCGCGAAAAATATCTGGCACGAAAGATTCGCCCACGCATCCGGCAGTCCGCGAGGGCCCTGGTCGAACGACATCGTGCCGCAGGCGACCGGTTGTTGCTGACGACGGCAGTATTTCGGTTCCTGGCGGATCCGATCGCCGCCGAATTCGGCATTCTCGACGTGATCGCGACGGAGGCCGAGCAGGTCGACGGGCGATACACGGGGCGGGTGGCCGGCGTGCCGAACATTCGCGAAGGCAAGTATGAACGGCTCGTTGCGTGGCTCGACGAGCCGCGGTGAAAAAGTCACGGATTTCCGCGAATGCTGGTTCTACGGCGATTCGCTCAACGACCTTCCGCTGTTCACGCACGTTACGAATCCGGTCGTCGTCAACGCAGATCCCGTGCTGGCAGCCCACGCGCGACATATGGGCTGGCCCGAACTTCGCGTTGCTTGACGCCTGCAAAGTTTTTCGGCCCAGCCTGCCGGCATAGGCGAGAAGCGTGCCTTCCGACGTGCTGGCACTGTTCGATCTCGACCACACCCTGCTCACCGTCGATTGCGATGAAGCGTGGGTCGAGTTCCTGATCGAGCAGGGCGCGGTCGACCGCGCAAGCTTCGAGGCGGGCAATCGGCTTGTGGGCGAGCGCTATCGGCGCGGCGAGGTCGGGCTGCTCGAATTCACCGAATTCTATCTTTCGACGCTGACCGCGCATCCGGTCGATCGTCTCGAGGCCTGGCGTGAAACGTACATGCGAACGAAAATCGTTCCGGCGATTCCGGCAACTTCCCGGAAGCTGATCGCACGCCATGTCGGCGAAGGCCACCTTTGCGTGCTGACAACGGCCGCGAGCCGGTTTCTGGCAGGGCCTATCGCGAGTGAACTCGGTTTTGCACATATGATCGCGACCGAACCCGAGATGCATGACGGGCGCTTTACCGGAAAGGTCTCGGGATTGCCGAACATGCGCGAGAGCAAGATCGCCCGACTCGACGCCTGGCTCGAAGATCGCAATCTTCGGTTCGGCGACTTCCGGCAGACCTGGTTCTACAGCGACTCGCGCAACGACATTCCGCTGCTTTCGAGGGTGAGCCACCCCGTTGCCGTGAACCCCGATGAAATGCTTGCCGAGCTGGCCGCCACCAAGCAATGGCCGGTATTGCAGATCGGGTAGAATCCGCGGTCTTTTGAAAGGAGCTCCATGACCGCGGGCATCATCGACGGCAAGGCGCGTGCGGCACGGATCACCAACGAAGTCGCGGCGCGGGTGCGAGAACGGCTGGCAGCGGGCAAGGCTACGCCGGGGCTCGCCGTCGTGCTGGTCGGCGACCACGCGGCGTCGCAGATCTATGTGCGCAACAAGCGCAGGATCACCGACGACGTAGGCATGCGTTCGTTGTCGTTCGATCTTCCCGCCACCACCACGCAACAGGAACTGTTCACGCTGATCGACGGCCTCAATGCAGACCCTGCGGTCCACGGCATTCTGGTGCAGTTGCCGTTGCCCAGGCATATCGATGTCGACGCGGTCGCGGAGCGCATTCATCCGGACAAGGATGTCGACGCCTTTCATCCGTACAACCTCGGTCGGCTGCTCCTGAAGCGACCGCGCTTGCGTCCTTGCACGCCGTACGGTTGCATGATCCTGTTGCGGGACACCGGCGAAGACCTGGTCGGCAAGCACGCGGTCGTTATCGGGCAGTCGAACATCGTCGGGCGTCCGATGGCACTCGAACTCTTGATGGCACGGTGCACGGTGACTGTCTGCCACTCGGCGACACGAGATTTGCCGGGCGTGGTGAACAGCGCGGACATCGTCGTCGCCGCCATCGGCAAATTGCGCTTCGTGCAGGGCGCATGGATCAAGCCGGGTGCGATCGTCATCGACGTGGGAATCAATCGCACGCCGGATGGCAAACTCCACGGCGATGTGGACTTCGAAGGCGCGAGGGAGCGCGCTGGCTGGATCACGCCGGTCCCAGGCGGCGTGGGGCCGATGACCATCGCCATGCTGCTGGCGAATACGGTGGCCGCCGCGGAGCTCCAGGAAGCGCCTTCCCTAGCTGTTGAAGGTCCGAATTAACTGGGCGCTGCGGCCGGCAAGCCGTAATCCGTACCCAGCTCAGGACGCGCGAAGGTGCCACGCCTTCGGGCGCGTGAACGTCGCAATGCCGTAAGTCGACAACGTCAGCCCGATGCCGGAGTGGCGCACGCCGGACCACGGCAACCTCGGGCTCACCCGATCGCAGCAGTTCCAGTAGACCGATCCGGATTGGACTTGCGCGAGAATCCGTCGTGCGCGCTTTGCGTCCGGCGTGTACACCCCCGCCGTCAGGCCATATTCGCTGTCGTTCATGAGCGCCACCGCTTCAGCGTCGTCCGCGACCTTCTGGATGCCGACAATCGGTCCGAAGCTTTCGTCTTTCATCAATGCCATCTTGTGATTCACGTCGACGAAGACGGTCGGCTCGAACCAGTTGCCCTTCTGCCGCACGACATTGCCGCCGATCAGCAGCTTCGCGCCTCGCCGCTTGGCGTCGGCGACCTGCCTTCTCAGCACGTCGAGCTGCGGCCGCCGCGTGATCGCGCCGATGTACGTCGATTCATCCGTCGGGTCGCCCATCCTGAAGCCCTTTACCTCGGCGACGAAAGCCCGGGTAAAGGCGTCGTGAATCTTCTCGTGGACGTATATGCGTTCGACCGAGCAGCACGATTGCCCGGTGTTGTAAAACGCGCCGTCGGCGATGCTCGCGGCCGCAGTGCCGATATCCACATCTTCGCAGACGTACACGGGGTCCTTGCCGCCGAGCTCCAGTTGTACCTTGATCATCCTGCGTCCCGCCTTGGCGCCGATGGTCGCCCCTGTCGCGTAGGAACCGGTAAAGAACACCCCGTCGACCGGCTGATTCAGCAGGGCCGCACCGGTCTTGCCGCCGCCGATGATCGGGACGAAGACGTCTTCCGGGACACCCGAGGCCACCAGCATCTCGGCGATGTGCATCCCAGTCAGCGTGGCGAACTCCGAAGGCTTGTACAACACCGCATTGCCTGCCAGCAGCGCGGGAATGAAAACGTTGCCGCCGACGAAGTAGGGATAGTTCCACGCCGAAATGTTGGCAATGACCCCGAGCGGCTCGTGTGAAATCCGTTCCTCGAGTTGTTGCTTGTCGTCGGCGAAGACTCTCTCCTCGCGCAGCACACGCGCGGCTTCCTCCAGGAAGAAGTCGATGCGCACGAGCAGGCCATTGAGTTCGTTGCGCGATTGCTTGATCGGTTTGCCGACCTCGCGGGTGAGCGTCTGCGCGAGCGTTTCGTGCCCTTGAGCGATCCGCCCGCGGAACCCGCGGATCGCGTCGAGCCTCTCCTTCATCGGCGCGGCGGACCAGGCAGGCTGCGCGACGCGGGCACGCAAGTATTTGGTCCGGACCGAGGCCGGGCCGTCTTCGGCCACTTCGGCGACGACAGTATTGGTCGCAGGATTGAGTATTTTCATGATCGCAGTCATCTCAGCCTTTTGCGCGCGCCAGGAAGTCGTCGAGGAGCGGCGTATCGTCGATGAACGACGTTGCGCGGTGCGAGTGGAATTCAGGGTGCCACTGGACACCGAAGACGTACGACGGACCGGTCCAGCGCAGCGCTTCGACGACGTGGTCGGGTTCCGACCATGCTTCGACGATGAGATCGCGACCAACGTCCTTGGCGGCCTGGTGATGCACGGAGTTGGTCTTGGTCAAGGCGATGTCCGGGTACAGGCGCGCGAGTCCGGACCCGGCGACGATCGACGTCGCATGCGCGTTGTCGGCATAGATATCCCAATCGCGGTGGTTGAGCGCCCCCGGCAGCTGCGTCGTGACGTCCTGATAGAGGGTGCCGCCGAACGCGACATTGATGATCTGCATCCCGCGGCACACGCCGAGTACCGGTTTGGCCTCGTCCATGAAGGCACGCAACAGCGCGATTTCGTAGTCGTCGCGGACGCGATCGCCGTTCCATTCGGGCCGGAGTGCCTGTTCGCCGTAGCTTTCCGGACAGACATCGGAGCCGCCCATCAGCACCAGCCCGTCCAGTTCGCGCGCGTAGTCGGCGACACCGATGCGGCTGCTCTCCCTGCGGGTTCCGCCGTCGGGCGACGGAATCATCAGCGCCATCGCGTCTTTCTGCATGACCCAGTGCGCCATGTTCTGCTCGATGTACTGCAGAGTCATTCCCTTGAATATCGCGCGCTTTGGGTCAGCGTGGAAAAAGCACGCGGAGATGCCGATTTTCAACATGGGAGTGGCAACGCGAATGAATATTGCTGTCGCTTCAGATCGCTTCGGTGAAAATGCGCTCGAAATCCGCGCGGGTGCACGGCCGCGGATTGGTCTGGTGGCAGATGTCGTTGATGGCGACGTCGACGAGCGCCGGAATGTCGGCGCGCGTCACGGCACGCTTGGCCTGATACACGGAGAGTGTCTGCGGAATCGCCAATTCGTGTTTCAGTTCGACGAGCCAGGCGATGAACGCAAGTGCGCTCGCCTCCGCCGACGTCCCGTGGATGCCGACGACGTGCGCCAGTTCGGCCATTTTGACGCTCGCCGCAGGCAGGTTGAAACGCATTACATGGTCGATCATGATGCCGTTGGCGAGCCCATGATGCAGATCAGCGACCGTCGACAGCGCGTGCGCACAGGAGTGCACCGCGCCGAGGTCCTTCTGGAAAGCGATTGCCCCCATCATCGAGCTCATCATCATGTCGGAGCGGGCGTCGAGATTGTGCGGTTCGCGCACTGCCGTTCGCAGCGATTGCGCCGCGATGCGCGTTCCCTCGAGCGCAATGCCGTCGCACAGCGGATGATAGGCCGGCGACAGGTACGATTCGACGTTGTGCGTCAGGGCATCCATGCCGGTTGCCGCGGTAATGTGCGGAGGAAGGTCGAGCGTGAGCTCGGGGTCGGCAAATACCGCGCGCGCGAGGAGCTTGGGTGAGAAGATGATCTTTTTGATGTGCGTGGTGTCGTCGGACACGACGCTCGAACGGCCGACTTCGGAACCGGTGCCTGAAGTCGTCGGCAGCGCGACAAAATATGCCAAGTCATGGTCGATCGCCCGCACGTTCGGGTGATCCCAAGCATACTCGAGCACCTCACCCTCGTGCGTGGCCATGAGGGCAACGGCTTTCGCAACATCGAGCGCCGCGCCACCGCCGAGTCCGATCACGGCGTCGGCGCGGTGGTTCTTGTACGCGGCAGCGCCGCGGGTGGCCTGGCTAGCAACAGGGTTTCCCCAGATGTCGGAATAGACAGCGACGTCAAGCCCCGGGAGGTCGGCGATGAACGACTTCAGCATCGGCAGCGGAGCGATGCCGCGATCAGTCACGATCAGCGGGCGCTTGACGGCTTCTGCCTTGAGGTGGTCGGCCACCTGCTTGCGCGCACCGGCGCCGAACAGGATGGTCGTGGGAAATGCGAAGCGATGGATAGTCATCCGTCGAGGCGCCTAGATTATTTCGAAGTAACGTTTCAATTCCCAGTCGGTGACGCCGTCGAGCCACTGTCGCCATTCCCATTCCCGGGTTGCGGCGAAATGGTCGACGAAGTCATCACCGAACCAGTCGCGTGCGGTTTTGGAGTTCTGGAAATTGCGCGTCGTCTCGATGAGCGTCCGGGGTGCGCGCGGAATATTCTCGGCGCCGACGTTCGTACCGTGAATCGGCTTGGCGGTGAGCTTGAGGTTCTTTTCGATGCCGTGAAGTCCGGCCGCGATGCACGCTGCCGCACCGAGATAAGGATTCATGTCGGCGCCGGGACAACGCGTTTCCAGGCGCGTGGCCTTCGGCGAGCCGGAAATCACCCGAAAACTCGCGGTGCGATTGTCGAGGCCCCAAGTGGGCTTTACCGGCGCCCAGAAGCCGTCGACCAGGCGCTTGTAGCTGTTGATCGTCGGCCAGAACATGGGCGCGAATTCGAGCAGGTGCGCGAGCTGACCCGCGAGGTAACTCTCGAAGAGCTTGCTCATGCTGTTCTTGCTGCCGGCATCGTAAAAAACGTTTTGCTTGCCGTCGGACAGCGATTGGTGGATATGACCCGAGCAACCCGGATATTGGGCGCTCCACTTGGCCATGAAGCTCGGCATGATGCCGAAGCGCGATCCGATTTCCTTCGCGCCGGTCTTGAACAATACCGCGCGATCGGCGGCTTCGAGCGCCTCCGAGAATTGAATTGCGACTTCATACACGCCGGGGCCCGTTTCCGTGTGCAACCCTTCGATCGGAACGTCGAAGGCCAGCATTTCGACCATCAGGGCTTTGAAGAACTCCCGGTTCTCGTTGGCGCGCAACAGCGAATACCCGAACATGCCCGGCGTGATCGGGTCCGGACGCACGTAGCCCTTGTCAGCCCACGACTTCGGTGTCTCGGCGAAATTGAACCATTCGAATTCGATTCCGCACATCGGCGACACGCCGAGTTTCTCGGCGCGCTTGAGAACGCGTTTGAGCGTCTGTCGCGGACATACCGGATGCGGCACCTCCTTGCCGTTCTTCTGGATCACGAAGTCGCCGAGAAAGAACGGCACGCCATCGTCCCACGGCACGTTGCGATGCGTGCCCAGGTCGATCCTGGCGAGCGCATCCGGAAAGCCTTTGTGCCAGCCCGTCACCGTGGTGTTGTCGTAGCACTGGTCGGTCATGTCCCAGCCGAACACCACGTCGCAGAAACCGAAGCCGCCCTCGGCGGCCGAGAAGAACTTGTCCTTATGCAGATATTTGCCGCGTAGCACACCGTCGATATCGGACACCGCAACCTTGACGCGCTGACCGGGTTCATTGCGGATTGCGTCGAGTACCTTCTTGGCAGCGACGTTCTGCGGCATGTCGTTACTCCCCCAATGTTCGCCGGGCGCCAGGCAGATGCCGGCGGCGAAGCGGGATTGTAACTCGGGGACGTCGGGCGGAAGGCTGCTGGCGATGGCACAATCGACACCATGGATGAAAGCGCGCGTGACCCGCATGCTTCGAATTCCCGCACGTTAGCGATGGCGTCTTTGCACGCGGCCGTGGCGTTGTTTGGGTTCGCCGGGTTGTTCGGCAAGTGGATTGACCTTGCGCCAACGACGATCGTCCTTGGTCGCACTGTCGTTGCCGCTGCGGCGCTCGGCATGGTGCTCGCGCTTCGCGGACAGTCTCGCGGGCGCTTCGAATGGCGCCTGGGTCTCAATGGTGCAGTCCTGGCGGTGCACTGGGTTGCTTTCTTCCAGGCGATCCAGGTCGCCGGCGTGGCCGTCGGCCTCCTGGGCTTCGCGACGTTTCCGGTTTTCGTGCTGCTGCTGGAATGGATCTTTCTGCGGCGTCGCACGCATCCTGGCGACTGGGTCCTGGCAGCGATTGCGATGTTCGGACTGGTGTTGCTCGTTCCGGAGTTTCAGCTTTCGGACAAGGTTACACAGGGGGTACTGTGGGGGAGCCTCGCCGGCGCAACCTTCGCGCTCCTTGCGGTGTGCAATCGCGCACTGGCATCGCGGCGCCTGCCGGCCCAAATCGCATTTTGGCAAAACGCTTGCGCGGCGGCTTGTCTGCTGCCGACGGCAGCGTTCGTCCCGGCAGTGGTCACGCTACGCGATCTGGAGCTCATCCTGGTGCTCGGAGTCGTCTGCACTGCGCTTGCGCACACGCTGTTCATTCGCAGCCTCCGCGTGCTATCGGCGCATACTGCAAGCGTTGTCGCAACGATGGAACCGGTCTACGGCATTGCGCTGGCAGCGGTTTTGCTCGGAGAGATTCCGGACGCTGCAACGCTCGTCGGTGGGCTCCTTATCATCGGCGCCACCCTCTGGGCAACGGTGAGAGCCGCAGGGACGTAGCGCCGCCGCCCGCGGTTGTGTAGCATCCCCGTTCGAGGAATCAGGCGAACACGATGACCTTGCATATCGGTATGGTGGGATTGGGACGAATGGGCGCCAACATGGCGCGCCGGCTCGCGGCGGGCGGTGCCGAGGTCGTCGGCTTCGATCCGGATGCGACGGCGCGCAATGCGCTGAGCGAGATCGGCGGATGCACCGCGGCCGAAGACCTTGAAACGCTGGTCCACGCGCTGCAGGCGCCACGTGTCATCTGGCTGATGGTTCCGGCCGGAGAGCGTACCGAGGCGACGCTCGCCGAGCTTGCACCGCGACTGCTGTCGGAGGACGTCATCGTCGATGGCGGCAACGCCTATTACAAGGATTCGCAGCGCCGCGCGGTCGAGCTCGCGAGCTATGGCATCCGTTTTGTCGACTGTGGTGTCTCCGGCGGCATATGGGGGCGGGAGGAGGGCTACGCGCTGATGTTCGGCGGATCTCCCGCGGCAGCGCGCGCGATCGAGCCTTTCGCGAAGATTCTGGCGCCGGCGCCGGATCGCGGCTGGCTGCATTGTGGCCCGAACGGTTCCGGTCACTTCGTCAAGATGATCCACAACGGCATCGAGTACGGGATGATGCAGGCGCTGGCCGAGGGCCTCGCGCTGATCGACGCCAAACACGAGTTCGAGCTCGATGTCGCGGCAATCGCCGAGCTGTGGCGGCATGGCAGCGTGGTGCGGTCGTGGTTGCTGGATCTGACGGCCGAGTTCCTGCAACGCGACGCGTCGCTCGACGACATCGCACCGATCGTAGCCGATTCGGGCGAAGGCCGGTGGACCGTCACGGAAGCCGTCGATCAGGGCGTGCCCGCGCCGGTCCTTTCGCTGGCCCTGATGATGCGCTTTGCGAGCCAGGGCCGAAATGGCTACGCCGATAAATTGCTCGCGATGATGCGCAACAGTTTCGGTGGTCATCCCGTGACGAAAAGCAAGCCATGACGGTCGTTATCATGGGGGTATGCGGTTGCGGCAAGACGACGATCGGTCGCGCGCTGGCTGATGAACTCGGCTGGGAATTCCTCGATGCAGATGAGTACCATCCCGAAGCGAATGTTGCGAAGATGGCGGCCGGCATCGCGTTGACCGACGATGATCGCTGGCCGTGGCTGGATCGGTTGAGCCGTGAATTGCGTACGCTGCAGGCGAGCGGCCGCCACGCGATCCTCGCTTGTTCGGCGTTGCGGCGGGCATATCGCGATCGCCTGGCGACGGCCGAGGAACTGAAGTGGGTCTATCTCAAGGGGGACCTGGCGACCATCGAACCGCGGCTTGCGTCGCGCCGCGACCACTTCATGCCGTCCTCGCTTCTCGCGAGCCAGTTCGCGGCGCTGGAAGAACCTGCCACGGCGCTGGTCGTCGATATCCGGCAGAGTGTCGCGGCCCAAGTCGCGCAGATCGCGTCCGAGCTGCGCGCGACCGCGTGAGCGCGAAGCGCGAAGGTACTCGATGAGCGGCGATCGGAAGTGGCGGCCAACGACCGCGGTCGCCCATCTGGGCCGCGATCCGAAGAAGCACATGGGCGCGGTCAATACGCCGGTGTATCGCGCGTCGACCATTTTGTTCGACACCGTCGCTGAAGTCGAAGCCGCGGTGCGGGGCCAGCATCCGGGCGTGGTGTACGGCCTGCACGGCATGCCCACCGTGACCGACCTGCAGTCCGCATTCGCGACTCTCGAGGGAGGCCACGCCGCCCTGGCCGTGCCGTCGGGGCTTGCTGCAATCACGCTTGCATTGCTGGGCACTACGCGCGCGGGCGATCACGTCCTGGTCACCGACTCCGTCTACGGGCCCGACACGCCGCTTTTGCGAGAATCAGCTCAAGGCTTCGGCGTCGACGTGAGCTACTACGATCCCTTGATCGCCGGCGACATCGGTCGTGAGTTGCGCGCCAATACGAAAGTTGTCTTCGCGGAGTCGCCGGGGTCGCTTTCGTTCGAGGTGCAGGACGTTCCTGCGATCGCCGAAGCGGCCCATCAGCGTGGCGCGCTGGTCATGCTCGACAACACCTGGGCGACTCCCTTGGGATTTCCATCGTTCGCCCGCGGCGTCGATGTTGCCGTGCATGCTGGAAGCAAATACCTCGGTGGCCATGCCGATGTGCTGATCGGATTGATCACGTGCAGCGAAGCGACGTTCCCACGCGTGCATCGGCTGTGGACGGACATGGGTGTCACTGCGAGCGGCGACGATTGTTTCCTGGCGCTGCGCGGCCTGCGCACACTGGCACTGCGGTTGCAGCGGCATACCGCGAGCGCGTTACGCATCGCCCAGTGGCTGCACGATCAGGCGGAAGTTGCGGAAGTGATTTTTCCGGCGCTGCCGGGATCGCGTGGCCACGACCTCTGGCAACGCGATTTCACCGGTGCCTGCGGTTTGTTCGGCATCGTGCTCAACCCCGTCGCGAAGGCACGCATCGACGCAATGCTCGACGGCATGCGTCTGTTCAGGATGGGCTTCAGCTGGGGTGGCTTCGAGAGTCTCATCCTGCCGACGAATCCGGAGCGCACGCGTACGGCGACGCGATGGGAGACGCAGGGGCCTTGCCTGCGTCTGCACATCGGTCTCGAGGACGCCGACGACCTGGTGGAAGATCTGGCGGCGGGATTGGCGCGGCTGCGCGGGTAAGGGTTATCAGGCCGAAAGAAGCGGACAGCCCACTCGGTGCAAGGCGGACGGTCTATTCGTGACCTATCCGCCTGGCGAAAAACTCGTCAGCAGCTCCCCCGCAAGCGGAGAGGTCTGCACCAGCCCATTCTGGTCTGCAACCATGCGCCCATTGACCCAGACGCCATGCACGCCCGTCGCGTCGGTCGTCAATCGCGGCGCTCCGCCCGGCAGGTCGAACACGCGCCGCTTGGGTCCACGTCCCACGACCTTCGGATCGAACAGCAGCAGGTCGGCGGCGTAGCCTTCGCGGATCGCGCCGCGCGCGCGCATGCCGAAGACCTGTGCTGGCTCGGCTGGTGAGCCGGCGCACGGCTTCGCTCATCGGCATCAACCCAAGTTCGCGCGCCCAATGGCCCAACAGGTGCAGGCCGAAGCCGGCATCGTTGAAAAAGGTCAGATGCGCTCCGGCGTCGCTCAGGCTGACGATGCTGTGCGGATGATTGAGCATTCGGCCAACCGCTTCTTCATCGGAATTGAGCAACTGTGCGGTGAAGACGGTCCGCAGATTCTCGCCGACCGCCAGATCGAGCATTACATCGAGCGGGTCACGGCGCTCGTTGCGTGCGATGTCGGCGATCGTTTGCTGTTCGTAGTGTGCGTTGGCCGGCATCGCAGTTTCCACCACGTGCACCTTGCCCCACTCGCCATTGAACAGGCGGAATGTGGTCGCCGTCGCCAGTTCGGCGCGCACGCTTTCACGAAACGCCACGCTGGCAAGCAGGGTCACCAGCGCATCGCCCTGCAGGCTGAGCGCTGGCCTCCAACTCACGAGGCCCTCGACCGGATAAGGCGACTGCATCGTGAAGTCCATGGTGAGCGGGCAGCAGGACACCTGGCCGATGAGCGGGTGGCCGCGCGCGTTCGCCGCGGCAATTGCGTCGAGGTCCTCGAACACCGCTTGCGGATTGGTCGTGTTGTGCAGCAACGCGGCGATCATTACCGGACGACCGCTCTCGGCAGCCAACGATTCGAGAAACGGCACCGGCGTGTGGCCGCCCTTGGTCAGCATATAGACACCCCGACCGCATTCGGCCATCGCCATGACGAGCGCCCGCATCTCGCGATCGTCGGCCATCCGCGAAGGCATGGGCAATCCGCTCTCGCCGTTGTGCGCAGGCGAGGTGCTGCTGGCAAAGCCGACCGCGCCTGCCTGCATGGCCTCTCGAACTATGTCCTGCATCTGCGCTATCTCAGCGTCAGTGGCCGCACGCCGCGATGCGTCGCCTCCCATGACATAGGTGCGCACACTGCTGTGGCCGATATAAGCGGCAACGTTGACTGCAGTCCCGGTGCGGCGCAGTTGCGCCATGTACTCGGGAAACGTTTCGAAGTCCCATGCGATGCCCTGCCGCAGCACGTCCAGCGACATGCCCTCGACCTGCGTAAGGTTGCGCATGGTGATCTCGCGATCCTGCGGCTTGCACGGCGCGATGGTGAATCCGCAGTTGCCGATCACCGCGGTGGTCACGCCCAGCGCCGGCGACGGCCGGACCCAGGGATCCCAGGTAATCTGGGCGTCGAAGTGCGTGTGACTGTCGATGATGCCCGGCATCAGCGCGAGATCGTCGGCGGGAATCGTCTCGCGAGCGGATACGGCCAGGCAGCGGCCAATCGCCGCGATCCGACCGTTCGTGATGGCGACATCGCTTATCGACGGCGGGCTTCCCGTACCGTCGAAGACCAGCGCGTTCCGGAAAAGACAGTCATGCATCACCGTATCCCGTCATCTTGATCGGAGTCGAAGCACAATGCGATCGTGCCCAAGGCCGTCGTCGCCGAAGCTGCGGCTTCCTGCAGCATCGACTTTCGATGGAATCATTGTCCGTGCAGCGATGCGGCCAGGCTCAGCAGGTTTTGCGGATTTACTCGAATCACCCCGCCGCGCGGGCTGTCGATGTCCGCGATGAGAAGGAAGGAGAGTGCGACGACGAGGGGTAACACCAGCAGAAGGCGGCCTTCCAGCTTGGCGTTGTGTGCGCCATAACCGATTAGCAGGTTGCAGCAGATGGCGATTGCTGCCATCAAGCCCCATGCCGCGTGTGGGATGCGGTTCCACCATGCCGCTTGTGTGTATCCTTGAGAATTCAACACGTCGTTCATGCCGGCGACCGCAAGGGCAATCACCGGAGTGGGCTGCGCGAGAGCAGGACCCTTGACCAGCGACCACAACTCGGTCTGCAACTGCGCGGTCTTGGCATTGATTTCCCGAAGCTCCTGTGCATCGCGTGTCTTGTAGAATCGTACGCGCTGATCCAGGTAGCTGATGAGCAGCGCACGTACTTTCGCGGCCTCCGTCGCGGGGAGGAGGTCGGCACGCACGAATTCCGTGCCGATCGCGTTCGCCTCCGCCTCCTCGAGATTCTTGCGCTGATCGTAACGGTTGACCGCCATCGAAAAGCTGAAACCGATGATCAGCCCGAGCAGCGTCAGCGTCGCGGCGATGATCACGCCGAAGTCCTCGCGCACTTCTGGGTCCACAAGCCGGCGTCTTCGGCCAAGCATCGATCCGGTCAACGCTGCAATCCAAAGCGCCAGGAAGGCGAACGCAGCAACGGGAATGGGATAATCCGCCAGATTATTCATGTCGTTTTATGTCGTTTCACAACCTATAAGTGACGGTCAGCGTGCGATGGGCAGGGTCAGGATCGTCGAAATGGGTGGAACGTCTCCGGCCTGCAGTGTGAGCGCGGTTTCCATCAGCGCAAAAGTCTGCTTTGACTTGAGGTCGGCATTGTCGATGAAGAACCAGCGTCCCTGATGCTGTATGCGCACGTAGGCTGTCGGCGGCACGGTATCCGCGGTACGAATGCGAAATATGCCCGAAAGCAGGGCACCCCAGTCGAAGACGGTCCCGTCGGGCTTGTGCAGGATCGGAAGATAGCCGGCCGCGAGATCGGCGTCAGGCATGTCTATGCCCTTGCTCAAATAGCGCATCGACGCAAGTACCGAGCGCGGTTTCACGGCAATGTTCTTGCCGCCGCCGCCCGCTGCGGCGGCGGCAAGTCGATAGGTCAGTGCCGCAGGATCGAGAGCCAGGCGGCGGATGAGTTCCTGGCCGTCAGGACTCGCTGCAGCGGCACGGTCGATCTGCAGGGACAGAACGACATCGGCGCGCGGGTCCGGCGGCGGCGGACCCGAATCGAGTCCGAGCTGGATAAGCCCGGAGCCCTCGAGTCGATCGAGCAGGTCGACGACGCGGCGGAACTCCGTGTTTTCGGGTATCACTTCGGACGTGAACTGCGTCGCCGCCGGCGCATTCGGAATGCCATTGATGCTGTCGACCATGACGAGCAGAATTTCGCGGAGATCCCATCCTGCGGTGCGTAGCAGCGCAAGTGTTCGCAGGTCGACCGGTCGCAGGAGTTCGCGCGCGAATTTCTCGCTGGTGAGTGGCTGGAACACGAAGGACGGGGTTTGGGAATAGCTTACCGACGGACTGATTGCGATATTGGGCGACAGACCAGGCAGGGCAGGGGCGGTATTGCCCGATACGGCCAGCGCAGCGCCCATCGTCGCGCTGGTCGAAACGCTGCTGATCTCGAGGAAGTACGGCGAGTTGGCGTAGCGGAGCCGCACGATGTTTTGCAGCAGCTGCTCGCCGTTCGTGATCTGCGCGATTTCGTTGAATTTTTCCCGGTTGTCGCGTAATACGTTGCCGGAGATCGTTGCGCAACCGCTCGCAAGCGCTGTGGCCAGCACGAGAACGTGTCGCACCAGGCGACGTCGATTCTGAGCGATGAGGCTGGGCAACAGATTGGTGATCCAGGGCATGGACGGTGTTTCCTGCGGGCTGGTGGGTACGTCCGCGGGGGCAAAGAGCCGAATTCTACCGTGACCCCTCCGCGCCGCACGCGGACAGGTCATAACTGGAATGGAGGGCAGGGTATGGAGGTGGCCGTCATCGGGGCAGGCATAGGAGGCCTGACGCTCGCACTGACGTTGCACCGTGCAGGCATCCCCGCACACGTTTTCGAGTCGACCCCTGCGCTCGCGCCGCTCGGCGCCGGCATCAACATCTTGCCGCATGCAAGCAGGGAGCTGTGCGCCCTGGGACTGGAAAGCGCGCTCGCGGCCGTTGCCATCGAAACCAGGGAAGCGGTTTTCTACAACCGCTTCGGGCAGCTCATTTACCGGGAGCCGCTCGGCCGTTCAGCCGGTTATTCCTCGCCTCAATTCTCAGTTCATCGAGGTGACCTGCAGCGCATTCTCCTTGACGCGTGCGCGGAACGTCTGGGATCAGATCGAATTCGGCAGGGATGGAAGTGCGCCGGCTTTCGTCAGGACGGCAGCGGTGTCACGGTCGACTTCGTCGACCCGCTCAGCGGGTTCGGCGGCTTTCCCCGCAGCGGGCCGACGTCGTGGTTGGCTGCGACGGATTGCACTCGGTCGTGCGCCGGCAGTTGCACCCGGACGAGGGCGAGCCGCGCTACTCGGGGGTCAACATGTGGCGAGGCGTGACGCCGTGGAAGCCATTTCTCTCGGGCGCCAGCATGGTTCGAGCGGGCTGGCTGACTCACGGCAAGATGGTGATCTACCCGATCCGCGACAACATCGACGCGCACGGACGTCAACTCATTAACTGGGTTGCGGAAATCGAAACGCCGAAACATCGTGACAAACGCGATTGGAACCGGCCCGGAAAGCTCGACGATTTCATAGACGCGTATGCAGACTGGCATTTCGATTGGCTGGACGTGCCGGCGATGCTTCGCGCGACCGAGCTGATCCTCGAGTATCCGATGATCGATCAGGATCCCCTGCCGTGGTGGACGCAAGGACGCGTCACGCTGCTGGGCGATGCTGCGCATCCGATGCTGCCGCGCGGATCGAACGGTGCGGGGCAGGCCATCCTCGACGCAAGCGCGCTCGCGGATGCCCTGGTATCTCACCACGACGAGCCCGCCGCGGCGCTGGCAACCTACCAGGCCATGCGCCTGCAGGCGACGACGAATGTCGTGCTGACGAACCGCAAGAGCCCGCCGGACGCTATTATCCGAGAGGTGTATCTGCGCACCGGTGACAAACCCTTTACGCGCATCGAAGATGTCATCAGCGACGACGAGTTGCGGGCGATTTCGGACGAGTACAAGCGTGTGGCGCAATACGACCGCGAATCGCTGAACCGTTGATGCGCGACGCGCATGCTGACGAGGAGATTTGAATGAGAAGGCAATGCGTTGCTGTCGGAGCGGCATTCGCGACGGCATTGTTGTCCACGCTGCTGCCCGGGACCGCGCGCGGCCAGGACTCTTATCCTGTGAGGCCGGTCAAGATCGTCGTACCGTTCACGCCCGGCACGGGCATCGATATTCTCGCGCGAACGCTCGACCAGAAGATGAGCGACGACTGGAAAGTCGCGGTCGTCGTCGAGAACAGGCCAGGGGCGAGCGGAAACATCGGCACGGAAGCCGTTGCCAAGTCGCCGCCCGACGGCTACACGCTGCTGATGACCGCGAGCACGATCGTGCTCAACCGCAGCCTGTTCGCGTCGATTCCGTATGACCCCATCAAGGATTTCGCCCCCGTCGCGCCGGTGGCCGTCGGGCAACTTGCGCTGGTGGTCAATCCATCGGTGAAGGCCAGGACCGTGAAGGAGTTCATCGCGCTGGCCAAGGAGCACCCCAACGCGATGACCTACGGGTCCCCGGGTAACGGTACGCCGCATCATCTGGCGATGGAGCTCTTCAAGTCGAGGACCGGGATCGCTTTGTTACACATTCCTTACAAGGGAACAGCGGGCGCCACCCAGGATCTGCTGGGTGGTCAGATCAGCGCCATGTTCCTGCCCGTGCACGTGGCGCTGCCTTTTGCCGCCGCGGGCAAGCTCAACATGCTCGCTGCCGGCGGAACGAAGCGATCGGCGGTCACGCCCGACGTACCGTCGCTGGCGGAGGCTACCGGCGTGCGGGATATCGATACCGACATCTGGTACGGACTCTACGTACCCATCCAGACGCCGTCCGCGATTGTCGGCAAACTCAACGGCACCGTGAACAAGCTCCTGAAGTCACCCGAGGTGGCGGACTCGCTGCAAAAGCAGGGGTTGATTCCGACCGGCGGCACGCCGGAGCAACTCGGCGAAATCACGCGTACCGACCTTGAACGCTGGGCGAAGGTGGTGCAGGACGCGAAGATCCAACCGGACTGATGGTCGACGGGCGAACTTGGAACGACAGCGCGAGATCGCAGTCGCTCGATTTTATTTCAGCGCCGGAAGGCGACGCTGGACTTGCCCATTGGCGGCCGCACCGGAAAATTGGGCTTGCCATGAATGGGGCGCGAGCGACGGAAGTTCGGCTGCTGCAGCACGAAGATCGCCGCTGGATAGCCGTAGGGCCACCAGCCTGCGCCGTTTGGCCACCCGCCTCCGCAGCCTGCTGCCCACGACGGGTCGCAATCGAGACTCGTCGCGTCCGCGGGATATTGCGAATACTGCACGGGCGGGAAGGATGGGTACGCCGGTGCGGGCGGCGGCTGGCGCCGGGCGAATTCGGCCTCGTACTCGAGCTGGCGCACTCGGTCTGACAGCGCCTGGACTTCGGGTTGATTGACGACATCGACCGGCGGATCGGCACGCGGCGCGATCCTTGGCGGCGGGCTATCCTGCGTCACGCTGGTCACCTTCGCACCTGCCGGAGGCGACAGATTGCTGAGGTTGACCGTGCCGGAGGCATCGACCCATGTGTAGATCGCAGCGTCAGCCGCGTTCAGCCCAAGCATGAACGCAAGGACCAGCGGTACGAGAACCCGCAGAAGGCGTCCCACCATCATCGTACTCCGACAACGATCACCGTAATTATGTCACACCGCGATGACTTGTTCGAGAGCCAAAGGATCGGGCGCCAGGTATCGCATCCCGCCGCCCATCGTTCCGCAACCCGGAAGATTGCCGACGGCACACGCCATCACCGCCGCTGCGATCCAGTTGAATATACGGCAAATCACGCTCACGACGTTCTCCGTTATAAGGAAGCCGTAATTAGCGAACAACCCGGTGGCTACGGCTATTCCGCCGCGGTGTTGCACCGGCGGTGTGCGGTCAGTAGCGATTACGGCGAGGTGCTGCCGGCGCGGATAACAAAACGCACATTGACCTCGTCCCGCACCTGCAGCGCGCCCGCCAGGATGGAATAGGGCACGATCCCGAATGCAGTCTGCGTGAGCGCGACACGGCCGGTCGCGGTCAAATGATCGGTGGTTTTCTCGATGCTTACGGGGATGCGCATGGCTTTGGTCACGCCGTTGAGAGTGATGGATGCGTTCGCGTCGGAACCAGTGCCAGCCGCATCCACGCCTCCGACGGAGATGACCGCATAGGGGTGTTGTTCCACGTTGAACTTTCCAAGCATGTTCTCCCGCGTGCCGGCGATCGCCGCTTCGGGCGGCTGCGTGGCAAAGCCCGCCTGCGTGCGCAACTCCGGCTCGTCGACGGCAAGGCGGTCGAGCCGGATGTAAAAGTCCGCCCTGGCGTTATTCGGTGCGATGTAACCCCGCACGTCGTGGCTCGCGACGACGTGATCATGACCGAGGTTTGCGAGCGACCCTGCGCGCAGGACTTCGATCACGACAAGCGAGCGGTCGGGTTCGATCCGGAAGACGGCTCCGCCGCTTTGCGCCAACTGCGCGTAGAACTTATCGGGGAATCCCGGAGGCGGCTGCTCTTCGCTCGAAGGAGGACGAGCGACCTGGACGGCGCATGCCGCCAGGAGCAGCGCGACCATGCTCGCGACGATGCAGGCCCTCGACGTGTCGCGCAGGTTCAATTGCGGGACGATCATTCGCGCAGCATAACGCACTCGGGACGGTCGGCGTGCCGGCGGTTTTCGGTCGAGGAGGTCGCTTGGCGCGACCTGGGTGAGCGACTTTACCGGAGCATGAACCACACACCGGTCACGACGCGCCTATCGCTTCGGCGCGGCGAGTCAGCGTACCCGCGCAAACAGTTCGTCGACGTTGCCTGCCGGAAAATACGCGTGCTGGCCGTAGTGATACCGCAATTGCGATTCGTATTGTTCCTGCGCAACCTGCTGCTCCAGGGCATTGTGTCGGTTCTCGAGGAAATCGGGCAGCAGCCACGCGGCGACCGCCACCGTGATCAGGCATGCAAGCCAGCGCCCCCCGATCCTGCCTTTGAATATTCGCATCATGAGCCTCCTGTGGCCGTTGTTGTCTCAGTCGGCTCAAGCGTAACCGGAGGTCGCGCGCGGCTCGCCCCCCGGATGGAGGGGCTCGTGGGGGGGCGGTGGGGGGCTTAGGACGCTTGCAGAATGGTGACGGTTAGCGACCGACTCACCACGCACGATCCCCACGCGCAGCGTGGGGCGACCGACGAGGCGGAGCGAGGCTCCGCGAGCGAATGCGAGTGGAGGCGACCCGAGTCGGGCGCACAGGGCCGACAACGGACCGGCAAATCTCCACGTTCGTTCGAGAGGCCCCTCGCTGCGGGCTCGCGCCGCGGCCTCATTTGACCAATTTCGTAATGCAAGAATTTTCAAGTCGGCCGCCCTGCGTCGACTCACCACGCGCGATCCCCACGCGCAGCGTGGGGCCCCTCGCTGCGGGCTCGCGCCGCTACGTCGTCTTCAGCGCAGCCAATACTTTGTCTGGCGTGAACGGTACCGAGCGCAGCCGCGCGCCCGTCGCATCGTAGATCGCGTTGGCGATCGCGGAGGGCACGACCGCGGCCGTCGGCTCGCCGGCGCCCCACGGCCGCTCGTTCGGGCGGTCGATCAGGTCGATCGCCACGGCCGGCACGTCGGGGAAGGTGAGGATCGGGTACGTCTCCCAGTCGATGCTCGTCACCGTGGAGCGGCTGAACTTGAGATTCTCGATCAACGTGCGGCTTACGGTCTGCACGACGTTGCCCTCGAGTTGATTGCGCAAGCCGTCCGGATTGATGATCTGACCGCAGTCGTGTGCGACGTAGAATTTCGTCACCTGTACCTTGCCGGTTTTGCGATTCACCGCCACGTCCGCCACCACGCCGACGTACGTGCGCACCAGCTCGTACTTGGTGTAGGAGACTCCACGGCCGTAGGCCACGTCGCCCTGGACGTTGCCGCCCGGTTTGCCGCGCGGCGTCCACGCGGAGAGCTTCACCAGGCGGTCGATCAGCTCCAGCCCACGTGCATCCTTCAGGTTGCGCCGCCGGTACTCGATCGGGTCGACGCCCGCGACTGCGGCGCATTCGTCGAGAAAGCTCTCGTTGCCGAAAGTATTCTGCATCCGCCCTGGCGTGCGAATCCACGAAGGTTTGAACGGCGTCTCGGCCAGCCAATGCGCGACTGCCTTGATGTTGGGGATGGCGTACGGAATCGCCAGCCCTTGCTGGATGTTGCCCGGATGCGCGGGCTCATGCGGCAGATCGGCGAGATCGGCGGCCAACAGCGTCACGGAAGTAGCTGCGAGGGCCGGTCCGGAATGAAAACTTCCGATTCCCACGCGACCACGTTCCCGTTCGCATCGAGCGCACCACGGTAGTCGAACAGCGTGGGCGGGCCCTTGGGATCCCAGCCATGCTCATCGGCGCGGGTCCACTGCACGCGCACCGGTTTCCCGAGCTGTCTTGCGATCAGCGCGGCATCCGCGGCGGCATCTTCGTGGCCATTGCGGCCGTAGCAGCCGGCGCCCTCGACGTAGATGCAGCGCACGTCCTCGGGCTTCATCTTGAGCATCTGCGCCAATTGCTGGCGCAGGAGGTGGGTCTGCTGGGATGCGCTCCAGCTGGTGAGCTTGCCGTCCTTGTAATCCGCGATCGAGCATGAAGGGCCGATCGAGCCGTGCGTGTGGATGGCGAAGTCGTACGTCGCTGACAGTTTTTTCGTCGCGCTTTGCATGGCGTCCGCAGTATTGCCGGCGCCCTGCAGCGTCTCGTCCTTGTTGATCTTGGTCTTGCGCACGTACGCCCACAGCTGCGTCTGGTCAGGCAGGCCATCCCACGTCGACCATTGCACCTTCAGCGCCTGCGCCGCCTTGATCGCGCCCCATTCGGTCTGGGCGACGGCTGCCAGGAAATTGCGATCACGCACGGTCGCAACGTAGCCGGATACCGACTTCGCGGCGCTGTCGTCGACCACCTTCAGGTCTGCCTTCATCGCTGCTGGCCGCACCACGCGCGCATGCAGCATGCCCGGGACCTTGAAATCCTGCATGTAGGTGAAGCGGCCCATGACCTTGTCGGGAATGTCGAGCCGCGCGACGGACTTGCCGACGATCGTATAGGTGGCCGGGTCTTTCCACGTGGCCTTGGGGTCGACCTTCAACGTGAAATTACGCTCGCCGATGATTTCGGCATAAGTGACGCTGCGCGCGCCGGCTTCGATGCGACCGTCGCGCACGACCACGGCTTCGCGCTGCACGCCGAGCTTTTTCGCGCCTTCCACGGCGAGCGCTTCGCGCGCGGTGGCCGCAGCCTGTCGGATCTGCATGCCGCCGTTCTGGATGGAAAGACTGCCGAAGGTCACGCCCTGATCGGGCGTCAGCAGCGTGTCGCCCTGGACGACCGTGACGCGGTCGAACGGCACGGACAGCTCTTCGGCGGCGATCTGCGTCATCGCCGTCTTGATGCCTGTGCCGAGGTCCACCTTGCCGGAGAACACCAGCACGTTGCCGTTGGCGTCGATGGCGAGGAAGCCGTCGACCTGATCCGTTGCGAGCGTCTTGCCTGCAAGCTGCTCGGGATTTTTCACCGGCGCCGTGCCCGCACATGCGGCAAGTGCGCCGGCAAGAGGAAAAGTGACCACAAGCGAGCCCGTGGTCTTGAGGAAGTCGCGGCGCGTCAGAGTCGTGGCGAGCATGATCGTCTCCTTACGCGGTCTGTGCAGCCGCGCGCTGGATCGCGCGCACGATCCGGACGTGCGTGCCGCAGCGGCACAGGTTTTTCTGCATCGCCTCGCGGATCTGCGCCTCGGTCGGCTTCGGATTGGTGTCGAGCAGCGCTTTGGCCTGCATGATCATGCCGTTCATGCAGTAGCCACATTGCACCGCCTGTTCGTCGATGAACGCTTTTTGCAGCGCGTGCGGCCGCTCGGGCGTGCCGAGCCCTTCCAGCGTGAGCACGTCCTTGCCCGTGACGCTGCCGACCGGAGTGATGCAGGAACGGGTCGGGCTTCCGTTCACGTGCACTGTGCAGGCACCGCATTGACCGAGCCCGCAACCGAAGCGCGGGCCGTGCAAACCAACATCGTTGCGTAGCACAAGGAGCAGCGGCATCTCGAGGTCTTCGACCTCCAGCGTGCGCGGACGGCCGTTGAGGGTGATATTCGCGGTGGGCATGGCGCGGGCACTCCCTGGGCAAGGGAGGTCAATCTAATCCCCGCGCGCGGGCTTGGCAAATGCACCGCAGCATCGGATTCAGTGAGCATGCCGAGCGCGGCATCGTATGCTGCGCTCACCGGCCGTCGTCGTTGCTTCAGATGTTGAGGCGATCGCGCAGCTCCGCAGGCGTGAGATAAGGGGGTGGTCGGCGGCCGTCGAAGCCGTGGACCAGATCGACGATCGCATGGTTGATTGGCGCATGCCATTGTCGCGCACGTCCCAGATCCACGATTTCGCCGTTGAGTTGATCGACTTCGGTCCGCCGCCCACACTCGATGTCCGCAACCATCGACGGATACGAACCGTCCTGCAGGCCGTTGCGGGTCTTGGCGAGCCACCATTGCAGCGGGCCGCCGCGCAGAAGAAGCTGGCGGTATACCCGATATGGCACGGGCATGGGCAATTGATACGCAATCCCGGCGCGTTCGATCATGCCGACCGCTTCGTCCAGCACTGCTGCATAAATCGCACGCAGGTCGCGCTGGGTGAGCAGGTCTTTGATCGTGGTATGCGTGATCGCGCACACCGCGTTGGCGAGGTTGATCAGCAATTTGCCCCAGGCAGCCGCCTCGCCGTCCGCACGCCTCACCTGCATGCCGCTGTTATCGAACAACCGGAGCAATCTCGGATCCGACCCGTCGATGATCACCTGCGGCCGGGTGGTGATTTGCGCGTGCAGTGGCGACAGCAGCTGGGCGTTGAACATGATCGTCATGTTGGCCACCTGATCGGCGGGATAGCGTGCCTTCAGGCGGCGCAGCGCGGCGATGCCATTCAACGTGGACACGAGTCTCAAGCCGGGTGGCAACGGCGAGGGCAGCTGCGACAGGACTTCGTCCAGGGCTCCGAATTTGACGCAGATAAGCAAATAGTCGACGTCGCCCAGATCGAGTTTCCCGGTAAACGCCGGCTTCGAAACCGCCAGCGGCGCACCACCGGCGAGTTTATCTACGATCAATGCCGGTGCAGACTGATATTTCGCGGCGTCACGATCGCGGATCAGCAGTCGCACCGGCTCGACCCGCTGCCGTCAGGTAGGCCGCCAGTGTGGTGCCGACTGCTCCAGCGCCTACGATCAGGATCATGGCATCTCCGCGTATCGATGCGTTGTTTTAACCCGGCGCGTGGCTCCTTGCAAAGCGTACGATACGGTGGCATCCGCATCAATACGCTGTTGCTGCCTCGCCTGGGCGCGTTTGTAATATGCTCGGGACGGTGAACCAGGTCTTGATCAGGAGGGCTCGATGGACAATGCTGCAGGCAATGCAATGGGTGATACATCATTGAAGGGCGCCGTCAGCGACGCGGAATGGCAACTGCGCGTGGATCTTGCCGCTTGCTACCGCCTCGTGGCGATGTATGGCTGGAGCGATCTGATCTTCACCCATATCAGCGCCCGTGTCCCGGGACCCGAGCATCACTTCCTGATCAACCCGTACGGCTTGATGTTCGACGAGATTACCGCGTCGTCGCTGGTCAAGGTCGACCGGGCGGGTAACAAGGTGATCGATTCGCCGTTTCCAGTCAATCCGGCAGGCTTCGTGATCCACAGCGCCGTGCACGAAGTCCGGGAGGACATTCAGTGCGTGCTGCACACACACACGCGTGCGGGTGTCGCGGTCAGCGCTCAGAAGTGCGGAGTGCTGCCCATTTCTCAGCAATCGACCTTCGTCCTCGCATCGCTCGCCTATCACGACTACGAAGGCGTTGCATTCCGCGACGAGGAAAAGCCGCGGCTGCAGGCTGATCTGGGCGACCGGAACTTCCTGATGCTGCGCAACCACGGCCTGCTGACGGTGGGCCGCACGATTGCCGACGCCTTCCTGTCGATGTACATATTCGAGACCTCCTGCCAGATCCAGCTCAGCGCCCAGGCCGGGGGCGAACTTGTCGCGGTGCATCCGCAGATCCTGGGCGGCGTAGCGCAAGCGATGAAGGTGCAGACCGACGGCCTCGGCGCAGCGTTCGTGTGGCCATCGCTGCTGCGCAAATTGGAACGCAACGACGCCAGCTACAAGAATTAGCCTGCACTACGCCGCCGCCATCCATAGGGGATTTCTTGCCTGATATTCTGCGCACACCCGACGAACGCTTCGCGAACCTGCCAGGCTATCCGTTCGCGCCGCGCTACTGTGATGACCTCGACGGCTACCGGGACATGCGCGTTCATTACCTGGACGAAGGGCCGCGCGACGCCGGCAAGACATTCCTGTGTCTGCACGGACAGCCGACCTGGAGCTATCTCTACCGGCGAATGATTCCGGTGTTCACGTCGGCGGGTCACCGCGTGGTGGCGCCGGACCTGCTCGGATTCGGGAAAAGCGACAAGCCGGCCGACGATGCGCGCTACACGTTCATGTTCCACCGCGACATGTTGAAGAATCTGGTCGAACGCCTCGACTTGCGCAATGTCGTGCTCACCGTGCAGGACTGGGGCGGCCTGCTGGGGTTGACCCTGCCAATGGACATGCCGGAACGGTTCTCCGGGCTCTTCATCATGAACACCGCGTTCGCCACCGGTGACGTGCCCTTGCCGCAGGGCTTTCTCGACTGGCGCGCTTACAACAACAAGAACCCGGACATGGCCGTGGGCAAGTTGCTCGGACGCGCCTGCCCGCAGCTCACAGCCGCCGAGGCTGCCGCGTACGACGCGCCATTTCCGGATGCTTCGTTCAAGGGTGGCGTACGGCGCTTTCCCAATCTCGTACCCGATAGACCCGATGCAGACGGCGCCGCGTTGTCGCGCCGTGCGCGCGACTGGTTCCGTACCGAGTGGACGGGCAGGACCTTCATGGCCGTCGGCATGCAGGACCCGGTGCTGGGTCCGGATGTCATGCGCGTGGTCGCGAAAATGATTCGCAACTGCCCCGCGGCGTACGAAGTAGTGGACGGCGGGCACTTCCTGCAGGAATGGGGCGAGGAAGTCGCACGGGTCGGGCTCAAGGCGTTGTAGGGTGCGACGCAGCGTCGCTCGGTGCGGTCGGCGGCAACGTAACCGGCCGCACGCTACTCCACGAGCAGCAGGCCGACGTGCATGGGACTGACTTCGGTCTCGGTCAGGTAGAACAGCAGGTCGAGCGCAGGGATGGCCTTGGACACGATTTGAACCGATGCGTCGCAGTCAGCCGCGACGTGCATCGGGACGCGTTTTTGTCCGGCGTTTTGAGGGTGGCTTGCGTGACGTCCTCGGCGGAGGGCTTGCGTTGCCCGCCTGCACGACCGCAGCGGCGCGTTCGCGCTGCGTGGCCGCCTTGCAAAGCTCGGCAAACGCGGCGCGCGTGTAGTCGGCGACGGTCTCCATATCCGGCATCGATGCGCCGTTCGCGACGAATCCGAAATCCATCGAATTGCCGTACGACAGGAGCGTGACATTCAGGCCGATGCCGGCGCCCAGCGCCGACACTGGGTACATTCCAAGAACCTTCGCGCGACCCAGATACCGCTCCGTGCGCGAGCCGGGCACGTTCGACAAAACGAAATTCGCCAGCGGCTGCACCACTGTGTCGAGGCGCGTCAGTTCCGCGATCTCCGCGAGGCCGAATGCCGCGATGGCGTACATCATCGCCGCGTCCTTGGACACTTTTCGCAGCTCCTCCTTGGCCGATGCGGCCGACGCGATCACGCGCTCCATGCGCGGCCCGATTTTCATTTCCGGCTCGCCCAGGGGAACGAAGATGGCCGAGACCTTGGTCGTCGCCTCCTTGTCGCCTGGCTCGCGCAACGACACCGGGCACATCGCGACCAGCGGCTTGTTCGAGTACCTTCGCGTTGCCTTGCGTCGTTGCTTGAGATAGCGCGTCAGCGCTGCGTCCACGACGGTCACCGCCACGTCGTTGAGGGTGCCGCCGAACACCTTGCCCGCCGCTTTCATTTCGTCGATCGGTAACGACAGCAATGCGATCGAACGCTTCTCTGCCATCGGCTCGTTCATCGGACCGCGTGGCGCCGAAAAAGGCGTGCTCCCGGCGTCGCTGCCGGCGCTGCCGCGCAGCTGTTTGCGTAGCAAACCCAAAGAGAGATCCCGGCCCGCAGCGGTCTGCTTGAGGATCAGGTTCTTCATTGCCGCCGCTGTGCTCGAGCGCGCGCGCCGCGCCTCCGGGGCATCCCCATCCACGCCGACTGCGAAAAACGGCTTCGCCGGTCGTGCGGAGGGCTTCTCGTCGAGGCTCGCGAGAATTCGCGCCGTGGCCGACGCCCCGTCGACCAGGGCGTGATGGATCTTGAGATACAGCGCAAACCTGCCCTCGGCCAGACCCTCGATGAACTCCGCCTGGAACACCGGCCGGTCGCGATCGAGCAGCTGTTCGTGCGCGCGAGCCACGTGCGCCAGAAGCTGCGCCTGTGTCGAACCGCGTGGCAATACCGTGTGTTGAACGTGGTATGCCATGTCGACGTCCTGGGTGTCGATCCATCGCGGCAAATGCGTCAGGCCGAATTGCGCTACCCGGTTGAACGGCGCGCGCGGCGCGGCCTTGCGGTACGCTGCCGCGAGCTTGGCGACAAAGTCCTTGCCGGCGTGCTCCGGCGTCTCCAGCAGAATCAGAGCGGCGACATGCTTTGGATTGGCCTTGCTCTCGGACAAAAAGAACATCAGGTCGAGCAGCGGTATGGTCTTGGCCATGGCACAAACACCCCTTTGCGGTTGGCAGCGGTGGAATGGAACGCAGTGTAGGTCACATCCCTGGTGATCGCACCCCCAAGAGAGGGGGTCCACGTCGATGGCCGCGCCGCGTGCGATGATGCTGTCCGTTCCATGAAGGCAGAGGAATTCCGGATATGTTGAGGTCGCTCATGAAGTCGATGGTGAAATTGCTTCTGCGCTTCCTTCGTTGGCGCCTTGCGCACGTCGACGTCGAAGGTGCGCGGCGGTCGGCGGCCCGCGTCGATTGGTTGCTGGGCAAGGCCGACAGACGACGTATCGCTACGTCGCAGGTCGATATCGGGGCGTGTAGGGCGACATGGATAGACGTGCCGGCTGCCGAAGCCGGCCGTGTCATTCTTTACTTGCACGGTGGCGCATTCATCATGGAAACACCGCGCATCCATGCGAGACTGGTCGCGCAATTTTGTCGTGGTGCCAAAGCGCGCGCCCTCATGGTTGCCTATCGGCTCGCCCCCGAGCACCCGTTTCCCGCAGCCGTGAATGACTGCCTTGCGGCCTACCGCTATCTGCTCGATTCCGGCGTTCCTGCGGACAAGATCGTGATCGCCGGAGATTCCGCCGGTGGCAATCTGACGCTGGTGACATTGCAGGCCGCGCGAGACAGTGGCTTGGCGTTGCCATGCGGCGCGGTCGCACTTTCACCCGTCACCGACGTGACGCTCAGCGGTGATTCTGTGCGGCGCAATGACGGCCTCGATCCGCTGTTCACCCGGGCCATCGCCGACCAACTCGCGACGCTCTACGTTCCAAACGGAAAAGCGGAGGATCCGTACCTGTCTCCGCTCTTCGGGAACCTGGCTGGCTTGCCCGCGACCCTGTTGCTGGTCGGAAGCTCCGAGATACTGCTCGACGATTCGGTGCGCTACGCGGCGCGCGCCAGAGACGTGACGCTCGATGTGTGGCACGACATGCCACACGTCTTCCCCGCCTTTCCGCTGCTTGCCGAATCGCGGGAAGCGATCGATCGCATCTGCGCGTTCATGGAAAGCCGCTTTCGCGCAACCTCAGGGGCGTAAAGCGGGGCGGTGCAGGGGCGTCAGACTCGACAATGCCAGTCATCGATGATAACAATGTCCATGTCGTCTCGTGACTCGACAACATTACACGCAGCGGATGGAGGGCTTATGACGATGCGTTGCGTGCCGGCAGTCGCTCTTGCGATCGCATTGACCTGTGGATGCGCGGCGACGGCCGATGATCGCCGGTCCGGCAACACTGTCACTTTCAATCTGGAAGCCGAGCCGCGAAACGCGGGGCAGGTGGGGAGTGGGTTCATGACGGCGCAAGGGGACAAAACGCTGCTAGTGTTGAAGATCACCGGTGTGCCGCCCTGGGTGGTTCGGCCGGTTCAAGTCTATACATTCGTCTATGCCGGGTCATGCGCGCAACGTGGTGCGACGCCTGCTTACGCGCTGAACGAGATCGTGCAGGCCGGCCTCTTCAGCAACAACAGCTTCACCGGTCCGTTCACCCTTGAAAAGACCGTGCCCGTTCCTATGGATACGCTTCGCTCCGGTAACTACGCCTCGTCCTGCGCACCAGTCCCGCCGACGGCAATGTGGACATTTTTTGCGGCGAGATGAAATAGGGCAGGCTGGGCCATGACCCCATACACGACGCCGGCGCCTAAGCCCGCACCAGAGCGGCTTCGCGTCCCTGGCCTCGCACAGATGGCGCGCGAGAGCACGAAAATTGCGATGCTGACTGCCTACGACGCGAGCTTCGCCGCGCTCGCCGAGCGCGCCGGGATCGATGTCCTCCTCGTCGGTGACTCGCTGGGCATGGTGATTCAGGGACACGACTCGACGTTACCGGTAACGCTGGCCGACGTTCTATACCACACGCGTTGCGTCGCGGCCGGCTGCCGGCGCCCGCTGCTCATCGCCGACTTGCCCTTCGGCAGCTACCAGCAAAGCCCCGAGCAAGCTTATGCGGCTTCGACCGCGTCACTTCAGGCCGGTGCGCAGATGGTCAAGCTGGAGGGCGGTGCCTGGCTTGCGCCAACGATAGCGTTTCTCGCCACCCGTGGCATTCCGGTGTGCGGTCACATCGGCTTGCAGCCGCAATTGGTGAACGTGCTCGGCGGCTATCGCGTGCAGGGCAAGACAGCGGATGGCGCCGCAATGCTGATGGCGGACGCGAGCGCGCTCGTTGCGGCAGGAGCTTCGCTCCTCGTCGTCGAATGCGTTCCCCAATCGCTCGGGGAGGCTGTGACGCGCGCCGCGGGCGTACCCGTAATCGGCATCGGCGCCGGCCCCGGCTGCTCGGGCCAGGTGCTGGTACTGTACGACGCGCTCGGCATCCAGCCCGGTCGCCCTGCGCGTTTCGTCCGCAATTTCATGGCCGGGCAGGACAGCATCGAAGCGGCCCTGGCGGCGTACGTCATTGCGGTGAAGAACGGCTCGTTCCCCGGTCCCGAACACTGCTTCTGACCACATCCGCGAGGCGGCGCGCTGCCATTCGCAACGAAGGCCAGAGGAATCATATGCAAATCGCCAGAAGCGCCGCTGAGTTGTCGCAGCATCTTGCGGGTGCCGAGCGCGTCGCTTTCGTGCCGACGATGGGCAATTTGCACGAAGGTCATCTGGCGCTGATGAATATCGCGCGCAGCCAGGGTGACGCGGTCGTAGCGAGTATTTTTGTCAATCGTCTGCAGTTCGGGCCGAACGAGGACTTCGACCGCTACCCGCGGACGTTCGACGCGGACCGGGCCGGGCTCGAGCGTACGGGTGTCGACGTATTGTTCGCGCCGCTCGAGCAGGAGATGTATCCGACGCCGCAGGTTTATCAGGTACATCCGCCACCGCTCGCCGAGGAGCTCGAGGGCGCGTTCCGTCCCGGATTCTTTCAGGGCGTATGCACCGTCGTGCTCAAGCTATTCAACCTCGTGCGGCCGGACGTCGCGGTGTTCGGCAAGAAGGACCGGCAACAACTCAAGATCGTCCGGGGGATGGTGCAGCAGTTCAACCTGCCGATCCGGATCGTGCCGGCGGAAACCATTCGCGCCGATGATGGGCTTGCGTTGTCATCGCGCAACAACTATCTGTCGCCGGCTGAGCGCGCGGAGGCGCCGAATCTGTACCGTATTCTGCGCGACGTCGCCGAGGAAATTGCAGCCGGCCGCCACGATTACGCGAACCTCGAGGCTGCTGCGCGCGCCGAGCTCGCGCATCGCGGCTGGAAAGTCGACTACGTCGCGATCCGCCATGGCCTCGCACTGCGCGTCCCGCACCCCGAGGGTTACGACCATCCGAATCTGCTGATCGTACTTGCCGCGGCGACGTTGGGCACAACCCGTCTCATCGACAATGTCGATGTGGTTCCCAAAGATGGAGAGGACTGAACACGCGCTCGGATGGACGAAACGGTGGATGCTCCGCTTCCTGGCCGAGCCCGAGCTCAGGCGCGGGCGGCAGATTTTGCTGCGGGCTTGGGCTTGGTTGCACTCCGTCTGGCTGCTGCCTTGGCCACTACGGAGGTCGGCAGAAGGAAATAGGACAGGGCCGGAATCAACACCAGCGCGCCGATCATGTTCCACACGAACATGAAGGTGAGCAGGATTCCCATGTCGGCCTGGAACTTGATCGGCGACCACGCCCAGGTAATCACGCCGGCGGCCAGCGTGATGCCAACCAATGCCACCACCTTGCCGGTGAACTGCACCGCCTTCTTGTACGCCTCGGTCAAGGGCAATCCGGCGCGCTGCTGCGCGAGCTGCACCGACAGCAGATAAAGTGCGTAGTCGACACCGATGCCGACACCCAGCGCGATCACCGGCAGCGTCGCCACCTTAACGCCGATGCCCAGTGACACCATCAGTGCCTCGCACAGGATCGAGGTGATCACCAGCGGGAGGATGGCAACAACGACCGCACGCCAGCTGCGGAAGGTGATGAAGCACAGAATGATGACCGCCGTGTAGACGTAGAGCAGCATGGTGCGGTTCGCCTGTTCGACGACGATGTTGGTCGCCGCTTCGATCCCGGCGCTGCCCGCGGCAAGCAGGAACTGCCGGTCCTTGTCGTTGTGCTTTTCCGCGAATTCGGATGCGGCCGCCACTACCCGATTGAGCGTTTCGGCCTTGTGGTCGGCGAGGTAGGCGATCACCGGCATGATCGAGCAATCGGTGTTGAACAGGTCCGGGTTGTTGACCGACGCGTTTTGGGCTGCGTAGTTGAGCACATCCTGGTTGCGATTGATCGTCAGCCATTTCGGATTGCCCTCGAACGAGCCGGCAGTGATCTGCCGCGCGGCGTCGACCAGTGACACGGTGGTCTGGACGCCCGGCAGCTGCTTGAGGAACCACGCCAGGCGATCCGCTTCGATCAACGTCGGGTACTTGAGACAGCCCTCCTTGTCGGTCTTCACGATCACCGCGAACTGGTCGCTGGACAGCGCGTAGTTGGCTGTGATGTAAGCGTTGTCCTGGTTGTAGCGCGAATCGGCTCGCAGTTCAGGTGCGCCCGGATCGAGATCGCCGATCTTGAGGTTCTGGCTGACGAGGAATCCGATCACCGCCAGCACCAGCGAGACGGCGATGGCACCGATCGCATAGCGTCGCGTCGTGAACTTGTCCAGCCATGTCCACACCGCGCCAAGACCCTTGCCCCGGGTTTCTTCGCGCTCCTCGCGGAGACTGCGCTCCGCGGCGGTCTTGCTGACTCCGGTGTACGACAACAGCACGGGGAGCAGCAGCAAATTCGTGAAGATGAGCACCGCCACGCCGATGCTCGCGGTCATCGCAAGATCGCGGATCACCGGAATGTCGATCAGGATCAGCACGGCGAAGCCAACCGCGTCGGCGAGCAGCGCTGTCAGTCCGGCGAGGAACAGGCGCCGGAACGTGTACCGCGCCGCCACCAGCTTGTGCGTGCCGCGCCCGATGTCCTGCATGATGCCGTTCATCTTCTGCGCGCCGTGCGAGACGCCGATGGCGAACACCAGGAAGGGCACCAGGATCGAGAACGGGTCGAGCTCGAAGCCGAACAGCGCCACCAGGCCGAGCTGCCAGATCACGGCCACGATCGAGCAGGCGATGACCAGCGCTGTGCTGCGCACGCAGCGCGTGTACCAATAGATGATGACCGTGGCGATGACCGCGGCGATGCCGAAGAACATCATCACCTTGACCAGGCCGTTGATCAGTTCGCCGATGAGCTTGGCGAAGCCGATGACCCGGATCTTGACGTTGGGAGTCTCCTGGGCCCGGACCTTTTCCTCGAGGCTCTTCGCGAGTTCGTACTTGTCGCGAATGCTCTCATCGAGCACTTTCGACAGGCCGTGATAGTCGATGGGGTTGCCGGTGGCGGCTTCCTTCACCAGCAGCGGCACGAAAATCATGCTCGACTTGAAATTGTTCGCGACCAGGCTGCCGACGATGCCCGAGCGTGCGATATTCTGCTTGAGTTGCTCGACCGTCTGCGGCGAGCCGTTGTAGGAATCCGGCATCACCGGGCCGCCACGGAAGCCTTCTTCGGTCACCTCGGTCCAGCGCACCGCCGGCATCCACAGCGACTTCACCCACGCCCGGTCGACGCCCGGCGTCAGGACAAGGGCGTCGTTGACCTGCTTGAGCACCTCCAGATATTTCGGATCGAAGATGTCGCCGTCGGTGTTCTCCACCACGACCCGAATGGCATTTCCCAGTCCGCGCAGGTCCTTCTGGTAGGTCAGGTAATTCTTGATGTACGGCTGGCTCTGCGGCAGCATTTTCTCGAAGCTCGCATTGAGCCTGAGCTTGGTCGCTGCGGCATAGCCGAGAAGAACGGTGATGATCGCGCAGACGACGATCATCGCCAGACGGTTGTTGAACACCAGGCGCTCGAGCAGGTTGCCCGATTTCTGGTCGAAGTCCGCCAGCTTGCGGACCACCGGCATCTTGTCGAGATCAGTCGAGACGGCTGCCATGATTCTTCCTTCCGTGGATCCTATGGCCGTTCAGCGCACCGCCATAGGAGTAACAGCAACGCCACGCGGGCCTACCAGCGCGAGTCGGCCCTCGCCCGCGTCGGCAATGCCTGTCAGCGGCATGGCGTCGTTGAGAGTGACTTTCTTGAACGTCTGTCCACCGTCGCTGCTCGTCACGACGCGCCCTCCGACGTCGGCCAGCAGCGTCGCGCCCTGGGGCGTCTTGGCGCCACCGACGATGGTGGCAGGCAGACCGGCGTCGACCTTGACCCAGGTCTTGCCGGCATCGTCACTTCGGTACGCGTTGCCGCGCAGCCCGTAGACCAGCACTGCCGTCTTGGCATCGGCTATGCCGAAGAAGCTTCCGTTGTAGGGCAGGGTCAGCGCCTTGAAGCGCTGCGCTGCCGGGTCGAGCTTCAGCACCAGGCCGCCCTCGCCAGCGATATAGAGGCCGCCTGCAGCCGGGCGGATCGCATAGAGATTGAAGAATTTGGGATTGTCGGTCCGGTCGAACCAGGGCTCCCAGGTCTTGCCGCCGTCCGCGGTGCGGAAAATGAGGTTGTAGGCGCCCACCACGTAGCCGTTCTTGTCGTCGGCGAACCAGATGTCCAGAAACGGCTTATCGGCTCCCTGCTCGGCGTAGCGCTTCGCTTCGACAAGCAGCTTCTTCGCGTCCTCGGAGGTCGGCTCCGCGGCTGCTTTGCGCTCCATGGCGGCGAGCACGAGATCATTGGCGGTGATGCCGTTGAGCTGCAACTCCCATTTGTCACCCCCATCGCGGGTGCGCAGGATGACGCCGTCGTGGCCGACGACCCAGCCCTGCTTGTCGTCGACGAAGAAGACCGAGTTGAGGTCGGAACTGACCGGTACGGCCGACTGTTTCCATGTCGCTCCGTTGTCGCTCGAAGTGACGATGTGTCCGCGCTGGCCGACGGCGATCAACCGATCGCCCGCACGGGTCACCGACTGCAGCAGGCTCTTGCTCGCCAGCGGGGACATTTGCGCCGGCGTGTCCAACACGTCCGCGAACGCGGCGCCATGCGCCGGCGACGGCTGCACGCCCGCGGCCCAGACAACCAGGGCAAAAGACAATGAATGGAGCGCTTTCATCGACACGCCTTTGTCAGCAAAAAATGGCCTCTGGCGCGGCGTCGCGGGTTGCGTTGAAGCCGGTTGCTCAACCACGTGATGCTGGCGACCACGTTCATGACCCCGGGGAGCCGCTGCAGGACCGTCCCCGGCGCGTGGGCGTCGGGGACAGGTCCGATGGAGCCTCAGCGCACGCCGGCGCCGGCGAGCGTTTCCGGCGACCACTGGATCTCCGGAAGGGGCTCGATGAAACGGAGGCCCTCATAGGCGCCCACGCCGCCGACGAGCGAGTAGGCAGCCTGAAATGAAGTCGTAGAAGGTGTAATTCTCGTTCGACACGGCCGACACGTCGTAGCTGAAAGTCATGTTGCCGATGGTCGAGCGGTAGAGCTTGCCTGCGAGGTCGTATTGGTCGGAGCAAACCGCGACCCAGCTATCCTCGTCCAGATAAAAGATCCGCTTGCTGTAGATGTGGCGCGCACCGGGCTTGAGCGTCGCCTCGACCACCCAGACGCGGTGCAGTTCCCAGCGCATGAAGTCCGGATCGACGAAATTCGGCTTGGCGGGTGTCACCGACGGCTTGGCGTAATACAGCTTGTAGCCGTTGTAGGGGATGTACATCTCCTTCTTGCCGACGAGCTTGAAGTCGAATCGGTCCATCGCGCCGTTGAACACGAATGCGTCGTCATAAGTCGAGGTGCCGGCGGTGCCGGGGTTCGGCGTGTCATAGGCGAGGTCCGGCGCCAGCTTGACGCGACGCTGCCCCGGCAGGTACTGCCAGGCTTTGCGCGGCTGCACGATCGGGTTAACCGAATCCATCACCAGGAGTGCCTCGCCGGCGCGGCGAGCGGGCCCAGTGTAAAAAAGCTTGATCTTGTAATAGACATCGGATTCCTTGGCCACCGTGTCCGGCCGCTTCGGGTCGAACAACGGGTACTCGCTGAACAGGTCGCCGGATGTGGAAAGCGTCGGCACGCCCGCGGAATCCACGTTCCAGTTGTCGTATTTCTGGCGGGTGGCGGCCGCCGTGTAGCGCATCAGATGGTTCCACATCGCCTCATACCCGCTCTTGGGAATCGGGAACGGGATCCCGGGCAGCATACCTTCGACGCCCAGCCCGCCGTTCACACTCTTGGCGCCGATCGCGTTCTTGGCAGCGTTGTCCGTGACTTTCTTCGGAAAAACGACTACCCGATGGGTCGGATACACATCCACGCGCATGGTCGGAAATCGCTTCAACAACTCCTTGGTGCCTTCGGTCAGCTTGTCGGCGCTTTGCGCAGCGTTCTTGCCGTCGATGACGAGTCGCGGCTTTTCATCCGGGAAGGGACTCGGGCCGGATGCCGCTGCCTTTCTGGAAAGTCGCCGGTGGCGTGGTCAGCCCGCCGGTGTATTCCGGGATGGTGCCTTCCTTGTTGCCGGCCTTCTCGGCGCCGACCGGGGTGAGCGTGGTGCCCAACTGCTTGGCTTCGTCGGCGGAAACGGCCGCGGATGCCGCCGTCGTCCACAGCGCCGCGAAGGCCACTGCTATGAGTGATTTGCGAAACATGATGTTATCTCCTCGTCAGAACGTTGTTTTGAAGGTCAGCGACCACCAGCCGCGATCGACCAGCGTCGAAATAAGTCCGTTGGGTACGTTCAGCGCGCCATTGGCGCCGATCGTGTAGTTGCCGATATAGCTGTTGTACGCTACGTTGACCAGGTATTTCTGATAAATGTTGGCGCCGAGGCCGGCGCTCCACGTGCCCACGCCCTCGTTGCCGCCCAAAAATACAGCCGCGTTACCTCTAAGGCCCTGGCTCCACGTCACGGGCGCCGTCAGATCGACACCCGGAAACACCTGGAACCATGTCGGCGTGAAGTTGACCGCCAAGCCAAAGAAACTGCGTGAAACCCTGTCGATCGGTACCGAACCATCCGGGTTGACATAGGTGCTGCTGCCCTTAAAGACGGCCTGGTTTTGCGTGACCCGGGCCCACCGCATCCAGGTCGCTTCGGTGGCGAGCGTCGCTGTATCCCAGGCCCAGGTCTTCGGCACGATCGCTATGGCGTTGATGAGAGCGTGATACGTGTCGCCCAGCGCGCCTGGCGTGCCACTGGTCGGTACCGCCGTCGTGGCGATCGCGCCCGGCGTGTTCGCCACGAGCGGCGCCGGCAGGACCGGAACGATGCTGGACACCAACGGCATGTTCTGCCGATAGTTCAACTCCGCACCGACGCTCACCCCGCCGATGCTCTTCGCCAGCGTGATCCCATAGATGTGAATGTTGTCGCCGTAGGCAAACTGATAGGTGCCGGCCTTGCCGAACAGTTGCAGCTCAGCCAGACTTGTCGCGCTCTTGTTGATGATGCAGGCGTTTCCCGGGAGCGGCTGCCCGCCAATGCCGGTGCAGAGAGCCGGCGGTACGTTGGCTGCTAGACCTTGAGTAGCCAATATCTGTGGCAGGATATCGGTCGCATTGCGGCCATAGAAGCCGAGGGTACCGTCGAGCCATGCCGGACTCCAGCGCGCCGAAAGACCCCAGTCGCCAATGCTGCTGTTGGTGCGCGATGGCGCGACGGTCTGCGCGTTCCATAACCGCAAAAACGCTGGCGAACCGGGCACTGCGGCCGCGAACGGGTTGGCGCCGGAGATGATCGAATCGGCGCCGAAACTATACTGGTCGCCGCCACCCAGGTAGCTCCCCGACTCGGGGATTCGCGCCGCCTGCCAGTTGTAGAACCATTGGCCGGCGACCGACAGCTCGGTGGTCGGCTGCACCTGCAGCGTGATGCCGCCCTTCGGCCGGAACAGTTCCTTGGCCTCGGCGCCGGGAGTCGCGAAGCCCTTGCCTATATCGAGTGAATTCTGGGCGTAGGCGACGCTGTGAATCGCGCCGCCCAGCAGTAGACTGTCGCCCCAGAACACGGTGTGCTGCCCCGCCTTGACGTTGACGGGAATGCCGGACACGTCGAAATTGGCGAAACCGAACGCGTCGAGCCACTCGCCCGACACGCCTTTGAAATACCGCTTGGTGTAGGGACTTAACGCGCCCGCCACCGGGAGGCCGTTGACTAGCGTGTTCGCGGTCGCCGTGCTGGTATCGTCGAGGCTGTTGTACGCCCAATCCTTCCACGCCGCATAGCTCGCGCGAAAGCCGTAACTGCGCTGGTAGACGAAGTCGAACTCGGAGAGGACATCCAACCGGTTCGTCACCACCGATCCGTTGGAGAAGTTGCGATCGCCGTCGTCGATGTTCGGATTGCCGAGCAGCTGCGGGTTCTGATGCTGTCCACGGATACCCAGGTTGTAGCGGAAGGTGTTGTCCCACCGTATCGCGATGTCCTCGTTACCGGTATCGATTTCGAACGCCTGGACCGCGCCGCTGACGCCGAGGGCGGAAGCCAGCGCCAGCGCGAGGGTGCGCGGACGGAATCCTGCATTGCAGGCGCTCTTTGTGGATCGATCGCTCATGGTCCTCTTCCTCCCTTTGAAAAGCTCGTACGTCCTTGCGACGCTGCCATGCAGTGTACGCGAATGGCCGCCATGTATTCGTGTTACGCGTCGGTTCGCACACCCGGTGTCGAATCGTAGTACCAACGGCGCCACGACAACCCCCTCAGGCCGGGGGGCAACGCGCGCGATCGTTCACTGGTGCGAAGGATAGCAAGCGCCCTCAACGCCAAAGGCCCCCCTGATGGGGGGCAACGCGGGTGGGCGTGTTGGCTACGCTCTGTCGGACTTCTCGTGGGCATCCGGCAGATCGATTCAGCCGCGCGCCACGAGTCGCGAATTTCCGAATCCACAGGAGTGAGCATGACCGAAGACGCGTTGTTGTTCGAAACCCTGGGCCCGGTCGCGAGGCTGACGCTGAATCGCCCGAAGGCGATGAATTCGATGAACCTGGCCATGCTGGCCGAGTTGGACCGGCGCTTGACGGAAGCCGCGGCCAATGACGGGATTCGTGTTCTGATCGTTACCGGCGCCGGTCAGGCGTTCTGCGCGGGCGCGGACCTCAAGGAAGTGCTGGCGGGCCAGAAGCTCGGTCCCGGCGAACCGGACTTTCTCGACCGTGCCAGTGGCGTGCTTGGGCGGTTGCGTGATTTCCCCAAGCCGGTCATCGCAGCGCTGAACGGCGTCACGATGGCCGGCGGCCTCGAACTGGCGATGTGCGCCGATCTGGTGCTGGCGGCCGAGAGCGCCACGATCGCCGACGCCCATGCCAACTTCGGCGTCTATCCAGGCGGCGGCGGTGCGGCAATCCTGCCGCGACTGATTCCGCTCAACATGGCGATGTATCTGCTGTTTACCGGCAGGTCGCTGTCGGCCGCCGAGATGAAAGCCTGCGGCCTGGTGTGCGAGGTCCATCCCGACGAGGGTCTCGCCGAGGGCGCGCTGGCGCTCGCCAATCATATTGCCAGGAAGAGTCCCGTTGCCCTGCGCCGCATGAAGGAAGTGGCGCGCGCCTCGTCCGACAAGACGCGCGACGACGCGCTGCTGCACGAGCAGGTGATGCTGCGCCAGCACATGCGCTCATACGACTTCCATGAGGGATTGCAGGCTTTCGCCGAAAAACGCGCGCCGCAATTCCAGGGCCGTTGAACACAAGCTAACGGAAAGCAAACCCGCGATGGATAACATTTACGTAGTCGGCGTCGGCATGACACCGTTTGGACGGCTGCTCGAACGCAGCGTTTACGACATGGCCGGCGAAGCGGTGGGACTGGCGCTGACGGATGCCGGTTGTGACAAGCAAGATATTGGTTCGGCCTTCTACGCCAGCCTGACCAACGGCCAGTTTCAAGGCCAGACAGCCATACCCGGCCCGATCGCCATGCGTCGCCTCGGCATCGAAGGCATTCCCGTGTTCACTGTCGAGAACGCCTGCGCCGCGGGCTCATCGGCGTTCAACCTGGCGACGCTGGCGCTGCGCGCCGGCAGCTGCGACATCGCGCTGGCGGTCGGCGCGGAAAAAATGAACATCCCCGACAAGGCCAAGATGTTCGCCGCGTTCGACGGCGGTTGGGACGTGTCCACGGTGGAGCAGAACAAGGCGACGCTGCTGGCCATGGGCGAGGGGGTCGTGCCGCCGCCCGGCACGATGTCGGAGCGGCCGTACAGCGTGTTCATGGACGTGTACGCAGCGATCTGCCGCAACCACATGAAGCGCTACGGCACGACCCAACGCCAGATCGCGGCGGTGGCGTCGAAGAACCACGGGCATTCGGTGCACAACCCGCTGGCGCAGTTTCAGAAACCGTTCAGCATCGACGAGGTCCTTGCTTCGCCGCCGATCGCGTATCCGCTGACCACGTTGATGTGCTCGCCGATCAGCGATGGCGCCGCGGCGGCGGTGTTGTGCAACGCCGACGGCCTGAAGCGGCTGAACGGGACCCGTGCGCGTGCCGTGCGCGTGCTGGCGAGCGTGATACAGACCGGCACGAGTCGAAGCCTCGACGAGCCCCACAAGATCGTCGCGCATCTCGCCGCGAAGAAGGCCTACGAACAGGCCGGCGTGGCGCCGGCCGATGTCAGCGTGGCGGAGGTCCACGACGCCTCGGCGATCGGCGAAATCCTCAATGCCGAATCCCTGATGCTGGCGCCGTTGGGCGAAGGCGGCCCGGCGGCCGAACGCGGCGACTTCACCGTCGGCGGCCGCATTCCGATCAATCCTTCGGGCGGTCTGGAATCCAAGGGTCATCCGATCGGTGCGACGGGTCTAGCTCAAATCCACGAGCTGGTGACGCAGCTGCGTGGCGAGGCCGGCAAGCGCCAGGTCACCGACGCGCGCATCGCCATTCAGGAAAACGGCGGCGGACTCTACGGCATCGAGGAAGCCGTGGTCGCGGTCAATATCCTGGCCAAACAGTAAATCGCAGGGAGCGCAATGGGACACGTATTCAGAACTGAAGAGCAGCAAGCGGCGGTCGACGGCTTGCGG
The DNA here is from genome assembly GCA_963829375.1 of uncultured beta proteobacterium. GTDB lineage: Bacteria > Pseudomonadota > Gammaproteobacteria > Burkholderiales > Casimicrobiaceae > PALSA-1003. The sequence goes on from CAWHIS010000011.1 coordinate 114,400, forward strand.
CGTTTTCTGAGCGACAAGGTCGACAAGGTATTCAGCAAGGAATATCGCGACAACGGATTGGTGCCGAAGGAGAGGATGCGCGACCTGGTGAAAGAGCTTGACCCAGTTCGGCATGGTCTCGGGCGTCGTCAGCGAAGCCAACGGCGGCATGGGCATCGACTTTCTTACGCTGACCATGCTGTTCGAGGAGGTCGCAGCCTGCTCGATCGACATCTCGACGGTGGTACTGATCAATACGTTCGGCGCGAAGATGCTCGCGGAGCTTGCTCCGGCACCTATTCGCGAGCGTTACCTGCCTGGCCTGGTCAGCGGTGACCTGTTCTGCAGCTTGGCATTCTCCGAGCCGGATGTCGGCTCCAACGTGATGGAGATCAAGGCGCGGGCGCGCCGCGACGGCGACGACTACATCCTCAACGGCGAGAAGACCTGGATCAGCAACGGCTCGTACTCCGATCTTCTGGTCTGTGCCGTTCGCACCAGCGACGATCCCCGTCGCGGCCTGTCGCACTTCGTACTCGATCGCAAGGACCACCCGTACGAAGTCCGCGAGATTCACAAGATCGCCAGCAACGGTCAATCGACGGCGCAGATATTCCTCACCGATGTGCGGGTCCCGGCCGCCAACATGATCGGCAAAGAGGGCGATGCCCTGAAAAACACGCTGGCGATCTTTGAGCGGTCACGCGTATTCGTTGCCGCGCAGGGGCTGGGCATCGGCCGGCGCGCGCTGGAGGAGGCGATAAGTTATGCAAAGGTGCGCAAACAGCACGGGAAGGTGATCGCCGGGCATCAGTTGATCGCTGCCATGCTGGCCGAAATGGCCACCAACGTCGATGCCGCCCGGCTGCTGACTTATCGTGCCGCGTCGATGATCGAGGCCGGCGTGCCGGCCGAGATGGAAGCGGCGATGGCGAAGTACTTCGCCTGCGAGGCGGCGGTCACGATTGCCCGTCAGGCGGTGCAGATCCACGGCGGCAACGGCCTGACCAAGGAATTTCTGGTCGAGCGGCTGGCGCGCGAAGCCATCATCGTGCCGATTCCCGAGGGAACGACGCAGATCCAGCAGCTGATCATTGGCCGCGCGCTGACCGGGGTCAACGCGTTCTGATCGGCGCAGGATCGATCATCGCTTTGTCAAACACTCACTAACGCTATCGAGAGATTTCTACAATGCGCATTCAAGACAAAGTCGTCGTCATCACTGGCGGCGCTTCCGGCCTCGGACTGGCCACCGCCCACTATCTGCTGAAGGAGAAAGGCGCCCGCGTCGCCATCTTCGATCTCAACGTCGAAGCAGGCAGCAAAGCCCTGGCCGAACTCGGCCCCGACCGCGCGATGTTCGTGCAGACCGACGTCAGCAACGAAGAGTCGGTGCAGCAGGCAGTCGCAGCGGTCATGACACGTTTCGGCGCGATCCACGTGTGCATCAACGGCGCCGCGCTGCCGGCCGCGTTCAAAGTGCTGGGCAAGGAGGGCAAGGCGGCACCGCTGGCGAGATTCGCGCAGGCGACGGCGGTCAATCTCAACGGCGTGTTCAACGTCATGTCCAAGTGCGCCGAGCAGATGGCCAAGAACGAGGCTGAGGGCGGCGAGGAGCGCGGCGTGGTGATCAACGTGTCGTCCGGCGCTGCCTACGAGGGCCAGGTCGGACAGTGCGCCTATTCCGCCACGAAGGCCGCGATCATCGGCATGAACATGCCCGCGGCGCGCGAGCTCGGCGCCGTCGGCGTGCGCGTCAATGCCATCGCGCCCGGCCTGTTCCTGACCGCGATGGTGGCGGGCGCTCGATGAGAAAGTGCTGAACTCGCTGAAGGAGCAGATGGAGGCTCCCAGGCGCCTTGGTGACCTGCGCGAATTCGCGCATTGCTGCGCCTTCATCATCGAGAACGCTTACGTCAATGCCGAAACCATCCGCCTCGACGGGGCGGCCCGGATGCGCGCGCGCTGAAGACAAGACAGGATCTCGCTCAGCGTCGTTAGGCGGACAATACGTGACGTACGCAGTGGCGAGTTCAGCCTGGCCGCTAGCCAATGTATTTTCGACGTGGCATAGCTGGCACAATATTAGAGTAATGCGACACCCAGCCGTGCTCCCACCCTCCGAGGCCCTGCCCCTTCGCCGTTCACGCCGCCAGCGGGACAACAGCCTTTGCAATCTCTTTTCCGGTCGCGCGCTCAGCTACTTCCAGATCGTATTGTGCCTGCAAGTTGATCCAGAATTCCGGCGTCGTGCCGAACAGACGCGCGAGGCGCAGTGCCATTTCCGCGGACACGGCCATCTCGCCGCGACAGATCAAGTCGATTCGACGCTGCGGAACATTGATGTTCTTGGCCACGCGATAGCGGGAAACTCCCATCGGCTCAATGAAGTCCTTGAGCAATACGTCGCCGGGATGCACTGGAGCGAGCCGCTTGCCGCTCGAGACATCCGAGAAGTCGGTCTTCCTGAGTTCATCGCGTCGAATACTCATGTTTGCCTCGTTCAGTGATAGTCCGTAATTCGTACATCATGTGCGTCGCCGTTTTCCCAACGAAAACAAGCGCGCCATTGGTCGTTGATGCGTATGCTCCACTGGCCTTTCCGGTCGCCCGACAGTTTTTCCAATCGGTTACCGGGTGGGACACTCAGATCATCGATTGACTTCGCAGCGTCGATTGCCTTGAGCTTGCGTCGCGCCACGTCCTGGACATGCGGCGGGAACGCTCTAACCCGGTAGCCATCGAATACCGCCGCGGTTTGCTTATCGGCAAACGAGCGGATCATGCCCGCATAGTAACGTTATGTGTTAGTAACGTCAATAGTTATTATCACGGCGAATACTGGAAATCGGCGACGCGGTCGCATTGACGCAGCTACCGGTTGCGGAGCAGCGATCTTCTGGCCGCAGGCTCCCCGCGTTGCAATGCGCCGACGATTACAGCGCCCACGATTCCATCAGCTGCTTGAGGCTGCGCAGATCGGCTTCAATCTCGGATCGGCGGTAATTGGGCGCGTGCCCGCCACCATCTTCAGCAAGCCTTTCGGTTCCCCGGCAAGGGTGAGGAGGTGCGATGCACAACGGTGTTGAAATCGGCTGCCCTCAGCGGCGGACGAACGCGATCACGCCAGCACGCCGGCGCGGCGCAACGCGTCGACCTCGTCCGCCGCGAATCCCCAGTCAGTGAGAATGGCATTGTCCGCGTGTCCCGCGACCGGCGGCGGCCCGCTGACCTCGGCAGCGGTTCGGCTGAAGCGGGGGGCAGGGGCAGGCTGCGTGACGCCGTCTATCTCGATGAACGTGCCACGGGCACGGTTGTGCGGATGCAGCGGGGCCTCGTCGAGGTCGAGCACCGGCGCGAAACACACGTCGGTACCTTCGAGCAGGCGGCACCATTCGTCGCGCGGGCGTGTGGCGACAAGCGCTGCGACGCGGGTCTTCAGTGCAGGCCATTGCGCGGCGTCCCACTGCGAGGCAGGCGCGTCGTCGGTCAGCCCGCATTTCTCCAGCAGCAGGGCGTAGAACTGCGGCTCGAGGGCGCCGATCGATATCCACTTGTCGTCGGCGCAGCGGAACGTATCGTAGAACGGCGCCGACGAATCGAGCACGTGCGGTTGTCCGGGGCCGCGCCACACGCCCGACGCTTTGAGCGCATGGAACAGCGTCGTCAGTAACGCGGAGCCGTCGGTGATCGCCGCATCGACGACCTGGCCGTGGCCCGAGGTCCGGGCTTCGAGGATCGCGCTCACGACGCCGAGTGCCAGCACCAGCGCGCCTCCGCCCATGTCGCCGAGGATGGCCGGCGGCGCCCATGGATGCCCGTTCAGCGGTGCGCCCAGCGATAGGGCGCCGGACAGCGCCAGATAATTGAGGTCGTGTCCGGCTGCCTGAGACAGCGGTCCGGTCTGGCCCCATCCCGTCATGCGCCCGTACACGAGACGCGGATTGCGCGCGAGACAGACATCGGGGCCGAGTCCGTTGCGTTCCATGACGCCGGGCCGGAAGCCCTCGATCAGCGCGTCGGCGACGCCGATGAGACGAAGCGCGGCTTCCGCGCCCGCCGGCTGCTTGAGGTCGAGAAAAACAACTCGCTTGCCGCGATTGAGAAGGTTGTACCGGCCGAGATTGAAGAAAGAGACGCCGCGGGTATGCTGATTCGGCGTCACGCGGTCGACGAGGAGCACGTCGGCACCGAGGTCAGCCAGCACCATCGCGGCAAACGGCGCCGGCCCAATGCCGGCAAACTCGACGACGCGGACGCCGTGCAACGGACCGGATCCGCGTGTCCCGGTTTTAGTGACTTGGCTCAACGTCCGCTCCTGGGCTATCGGTACCGCTCTAGAGCGATCGCGCGATCAGCTCCTTCATGATTTCGTTGGCGCCGCCGAAGATCCGCATCACACGCGCATCCGTATACATGCGCGCGATCGGATACTCGTTCATGTAGCCGGCGCCGCCGAACAGCTGAAGACATTCGTCGACGACCTCGCAATACACATCGGAGCTCCACCACTTGGACATCGAGGCGAGCGTTGTGTCGAGCGTTCCGGCCATGCGCCGCGCGATGATGAAATCGGTGAACACGCGGGCGACTGTCGCCTTGGTGGCAAGTTCGGCAAGCTTGAAGCGACTGTTCTGGAAATCGAAAATCGGCTGGCCGAACGCCTTGCGGTCCTTGGTGTACTCGACCGTCAGCGCTATCGCACGTTCCATCAAGTACGTTGAGATCATACCGAGAATGGCGCGTTCGTAAGGAAGCTGGTCCATGAGCTGGTACATGCCGCGTCCCTCGACGCCGCCGAGTACGTTCTCCACCGGGACCTCGCAGTCCTGGAAGAACAGCTCGCAGGTGTCTTGCGAGTGCATGCCGATCTTGTCGAGCACGCGTCCGACGGAAAAACCCGGCCTGCCATGCGGCTCCATCACAATCAGGGATATCCCCTTCGATCCCGCTTCCGGATCGGTCTTCGCCACCAGGAGCAGGACACCCATGTTGAGCGCGTTGGAAATATACGTCTTGGAGCCGTTGATGACGTATTTGTCGCCGCGCCGCTCGGCGCGTGTGCGTACGCCCTTCAGGTCGGAGCCCGCGCCGGGCTCGGTCATCGCAATGGCGCCGATCGCTTCCCCGGTCGCCATGCGCGGGAGCCAATCATTCTTTTGCGCCTCGGTGCCGCAATTGAGAATGTAGTGCGAGGTGATCGCATGCACGGCGCGCCCGCCGGAGAAGCCGAATTCCGCTGCGCGCGCCAGCTCGCTGTAGATCACGGCATCGTGACCGAAGTCACCACCCATGCCGCCATAGGCTTCGGGAATGTCGGTGCAGAGCAGCCCCAGTTCGCCAGCCTTTTTCCAGGTCTCCTTGTCGACGCGGTGCTGCTTGCGCCACCGCTCGTCGTTCGGAATGATTTCCTGTTCGGTGAACCGGCGCGCCGTGGCCGCGAGCAGCTCGTGCTCTTCGGTCATCCAGGTCGAGCGATAATTTTCCAGCATCCGGGTCTCCCGTGACGTTACCGGTTCAGGCCAGCGCGAATCCCCCGCCGCACACGAGCATCTGGCCGGAGACGTAATTCGATTCGGGAATGCAGAACATGTAGACGGCGCCCGCCGCGTCCTCCGGTGTGCCGGCGCGGCCGAGCGGAATCTGCGTTTCCATCGCCTTCATGAGGTCCGGATTGACGCCGACCTTGATGTCGCGCCCGTCGATGTTCACCTTGGCGTTGGTGTCGGCCGTGATCTCGGTCAAGCGGGTGCGGATGAACCCATAGGCCACCGCGTTCACGTTGACGCGCATGCGTCCCCATTCCCTGGAGAGCGTCTTGGTCATCCCGATGATGCCCGCCTTCGCGGCCGAGTAATTCACCTGACCGGCGTTGCCGCCGAGCCCCGCGACCGACGAGATGTTCACGACCTTGCGGTAGACCTCCTTGCCACTCTCGGCCTCGGCCTTGGTAAGCGCGCGGATGACCGGCTGCGCAGCGCGCAGAATGCGAAACGGCGCCGTCAGGTGGCAATCGAGGATCGCGTACCACTGCTCGTCGGTCATTTTCTGGATCACGTTGTCCCAGGTATAGCCGGCGTTATTGACGATGATGTCGATGCCCTTGTACGTGTCGACGGCGGTCTTGATGAAGCGATCGGCGAAATCGGGCGCGGTGACGCTGCCCGGACACGCGATAGCCTCGCCGCCGGCCGCCTTGATGTCGGTGACCGTCTGCTCCGCAGGATCACGATCGAGATCATTGACGACGACTCGCGCGCCTTCGGAAGCGAGCTTGAGTGCGATCGCGCGTCCGATTCCCCGGCCCGATCCCGATATCAACGCGACTTTGCCTTCCAGTGTTCCCATGTTTGGTTCTCTCTGCGCAATGAATGTGTTGTTCAGACCAGCGCGATCAGCGCGTCGCCTGCCGTCTTGATCTCGCCAAACTGATTGGCGGCCTGGATTTCGATGCGCACGAGCTTCTCGCCGGCACGCTCTTCCTTGCCGACGATCTTGCCGGTGCAGGTGATCGCGTTGCCGAGGTGCGTGATGCCGATGAAGCGGGCGCTGAGGCTGCGCAACGCGGCCTGTGGTACCCAGCGGGTGACGAGGCGACCGAGATACGCCATCGACAGCATGCCGTGCCCGAACACGTCCGGCATGCCGGCCTTGCGGGCGGCGTCGATGTCGATGTGCAACGGCATGTGATCGCCGGATGCGCCGGCGAAGAGCGCCAGCGTCGTGCGATCGAGTGGAGGCAGCGCCAGCGGCTGGAGGGTGTCGCCGACGTTGACATCGGCAAAGGCGAGACGGGCCATGATCTGGTTCCTCAGTTGCGTATGACGACGACCGAGCGCATCTCGGCCACCTTCATGCCACGCTGGTTGGTAACGACCGAATCCTTGACGAGGAACTCGAGCGCGCCGTTCTTCTTGTCGTAGATATCGGTGAACTTCGACTCGACGGTGATCGTGTCGCCGGCACAAACTGGAGCGAGATACGTGAACTGCTGCTCGCCGTGCAGGATACGGGCGAGATTTACGCCCATGTCGCTGAGCGCCGGCACCAGGGTGCCCGAATCCAGCTCGGCCGCGAAGATGAAAGTGGGCGGCGCCGGCAGCGACGTGTAGCCGGCGGCTTTCGCGGCGGTTTCGTCGGTGTAGATCGGATCGGTCTCACCGATCGACTTGGCGAAAAAGCGCAGGCGGCCTTTCTCGATCTCCAGAGTCGCCTTCGGTAATGCCATGCCTATGTATTTTTTGTCGATCATGACCAATCCTTTAGTTTGCACCGTACAGGGTGACCACCGCCGCCCCACCGAGCCCGAGGTTGTGCTGCAGTCCCAGTTTCGCGCCTTCGACTTGCGTCGTGCCGGCCTCGCCACGGATCTGGCGCGTGAGCTCGAAGCATTGCGCGAGGCCTGTGGCGCCCAGCGGATGTCCCTTGGAGAGCAGGCCACCCGAAGGATTGGTCACGACCTTGCCGCCGTACGTATTGTCGCCGTCGACGACGAATTTTTCGCCGCCACCGACGGGACAAAATCCCAATGCCTCGTAGCTGAGCAGCTCGTTCTGCGCGAAGCAGTCGTGCAGCTCGCAGACATCGATGTCGTCCGGGCCGACGCCGGCCTTCTCATAGACTCGCTTCGCCGCTTCCTCGGCCATGTGGAAACCGACGAGGTCGATCATCGAGCGTGTCTCGAATGTCTCGGGCCGGTCGGTGACCATCGACTGCGCGAGGATGCGCACGTCCGAACGCAGGCCATGTCGCCGCGCGAAATCCTCCGACACCAGGATCGCCGCGGCCGCGCCACAGGTCGGCGGACAGGCCATCAGCCGGGTCAGCACGCCCGGCCAGAGCGGCGGCGAGGCCATTACGTCCTCCTCGGATACCTCCTTGCGGAAGAGGGCGAGCGGATTGTTCGCGGCGTGACGACTTGCCTTTGCCCGCACCTTGGCGAAGGTCGTAAGCTTCGTGCCGTAGCGCTGCATATGCTCCTGGCCTGCGCCGCCGAAATAACGCAGCGCGAGCGGCAGTTCCTTGCCGCCGGCGAGTTCATCGCACAAGTGATCGAAGCGTTCGAAGGTGTTGGGCCGGTCGTTCCAATGCGTGGCGAGCGCGCCCGGCTGCATCTGCTCGAAGCCCACCGCCAGGGCGCAATCGACGGCGCCGCTCGCGACCGCCTGCCGCGCGAGAAACAGTGCCGTCGACCCGGTCGAGCAGTTGTTGTTGACGTTGACGACCGGGATTCCGGTCATGCCGACTTCATAGAGCACTCGCTGGCCGCAGGTCGAATCGCCATAGACGTAACCGGCGTACGCCTGCTCGACGTCCCCGTACGCGACCCGCGCGTCGGCGAGCGCCTGCCGCACGGCCGCGGCGCCCATAACGTTATAGGGATCGCTCGCGCCCGGCTTGCTGAACGGCACCATTCCCACACCAGCGACCAGAACCTTTTGCGTCATGACTGGACTCCTTCGTAAGCTGCGATCGCTGCCGGGACCCCGCGCTCATATCCCGGACAGCGAACAATTTGACCGATCGGTAAGCAGATTATCCGTATAGGCGACAGCGGCGATATTGCGCATCGCCTCGATCGCATGGCAAAAGACCTCAGTCTAGGACGCGGATCGCTTCGATACGCGGCATGCGGCGGCGCCGATGATGACGACACGAGGTTGAAGTACAACGCTCACGTCAGCCGTTTGCGCGTCGCCTACCGGCCCGGCCTTCCGGTGCCTTTGCGCTACGCGGGGCGCGTCGTGCCTTGGTGCCCTTCGAGACCTTGACTGCGACATTCGGTGCCGTTGCGGCTATCGCGGCAGTCTCCATTTCCGCGATCGACGCCCGGATGCAGTCGCCCAAAAACGCGGGGTCGGGCACCATCTTCGGGCAGGTCGTGAGCGAGATGAACATGCGGCCGCTCATGCTGCTCACGGCGAAACACGCCCCCGTGCCGTCGGTAATCGGCCCGACGGCCGACCAATAGCACAGCTTCGCACCCAGCATCGTCAGAACGACATTCGCACCGGGTACGTTGGTGACGATGCAGTTGTGCAGCACCACCGGTCCTTGACCGCCAAGGCCAACCATGGTCGCCAGCCGACCGGCGAAGGCAAGCGTGGCGGGCGGTGCATGCTTGCTGATGTTGGAAAGATCATGGGCGCCGATCGCGTTCGACAGAGCCTTCGTCTGCGACGTTGCTTGCTGGATCTTCTCCAGGCGCGCAAGCGGTTCTGCGACGTCGCTCGACAGCGGAAAGGTCAGGAACGAAATCATGTTGCCGGACGTCTGCCGTTCGCTGGCGTCCTGGCGCGTGTTCACCGGCGCCAGCGCCACCAGCGATTGCGCGGGGAGCTCCTTCTTGCTCTCGAGATAGCGGCGCATCGCCCCGCCGATGATCGCGAGTACTGCATCGTTGACGGTCGCGCCCGGAACCGCCGCACGAATGCGCTTGATCGTGGCGAAATCGAACACCACGCTCTCGAACACGCGCTGACTCGATATCGGCTGATTGAAGCGCGTGCGCGGCGCGCCACCGGCCGGGGAGAACAGCACACGCGATAACATCTTCATCGCCGCGACCGAGACTTTCGGCAGCGCGCGCGAAACCGGTCCCGCGAGCTTGAGCGGTGCGGCGACGTTGTCGACCACGATCCGCGAGATCGTGTCGAGGAGCGTCGGCTCCGCTTCCAGGCGGCCGACGTGCTTCTGCTTCGCGAGCACCGGCGTGGGCTTGCCCTTGGCCCCTTCCACATCGTGCAGCGCCCAGGTGAGCTCGGCCAGGGCGGTGCCATCGACTGCCGCGTGGTGAGCCTTGGTGACGAGCGCGAAGCTGCCCTTCGGCAGCCAGTCCGCGTTGTCCAATCCTTCGATCACGTACATTTCCCACGGCGGCCGCGTGAGGTCGAGCTGCCGAGCGTGGATGCGTGCCACCATGATCTGGAACTGCCGCCAGTCGCCCGGCTTGGGCAACGCGAGGTGGCGCACGTGAAAGTCGATGTCGAAGTCCGGGTCGTCGGCCCAATACGGGTAGGCCAGCCCCAGCGGCGCCTGCACGATCCTGCGACGGTAGAAAGACGAACCCTGGAGTCGCTTCTCGAGATGCCCGATGATCTGCCGAAAACGCAGTGGCTTGGCGAGGCCGCTCTGGTCGTAGATGTAGATCATCGTCACATGCGTGGCCGCGTGCGGTCGATCCATGTGGAGGAAGAGTGCGTCCTGACCGCTCAGTTTTTGCATTGGTGGTTTTCATTGGGTTGTTCCGTCGATGTAGGCAAGCGCTGGAGGCGTCGCCATTGCGTCAGCTCACCTGGCGCTCGCGGCCGTGCCAGTAGGGCTCGCGCAGCTTGGTCTTCAGCACCTTGCCGGCGCCGGACAGTGGCAGCGCGTCCGCGAAGGTCGACGCTGCGCGGGCACTTGTAGCCGGCGATCAGCGACCTTGCAGTGCGCGATCAGGTCTTCGACCGAGACATCCTGCCCGGCCTTGCACACCACCACAGCATGCACTGTCTCGCCCCATTGCTCGCTGGGAATGCCGATGACCGCGCAGGCGCTCACCGCAGTGTGCTGGGCAAGCGCGTTCTCGACCTCGGCGGAGTAGACGTTCTCGCCGCCGCTGATGATCATGTCCTTGAGTCGATCGGCGATGAAGATGAAGCCATCTTCATCCATCCAGGCGCCGTCGCCGGTGTGCATCCAGCCGTCGCGCACCGCCGCCGCCGTCTGCTCGGGCTTGTTCCAGTAGCCTTGCATCACGTTGGGGCCGCGCACCGCGACCTCGCCTACCGTGCCGCGCGGCACCTCACTCCCCTGGTCGTCGACGATACGCAGCTCGATGCAGTAGCCGGCCCGCCCGGCCGAGCGCAGCTTGCCCTGCTTGCGGCCCTCTACCGTGTGGTAGTAGGCCGGGTTGATCGCTGCCAGCGGCGCCAGCTCCGTCATGCCGTAAGCCTGCACGAAGCCGACGCCGGGCAGCGCCGCCATCGCGCGGTCGAGCACGGCTTCCGAGATCGGCGAGGCGCCGTAGACGATGGTCTGCAGCGCGCTCAGGTCGCGCGCCTTCTTCATCGCCGGATGATCCACCAGCATCTGGATCATGGTCGGCACGAGGAGCACATGCGTGACGCGATCGCGCTCGAGGGTGTCGAGCACCAATTCGGGGTTGAATGCCGGAACGACCGCGTGCGTGTTGCCCTCGAGCCAGTGCACCAATCCAAGGCCCATGGCGGCCAGATGGAACATCGGGGCGGCATGCAGGCAGGTGCCGCCAGGCGTCGCCAGTCCCTCCGGAATGCAGCGCCAGGGCCGAGCTGCACAAATTGGTGTGGCTCAGCATCACGCCCTTGGGAAAGCCCGTGGTGCCACCGGTATAGAAGATGCCGGCGAGGTCCTCGCCGCGACGCACGGCGTCGGGCACCGGGTCGGCCTCGGCCAGCAAGGCCTCGTAGCCGTGCATGCCGGCCGGCACGTCGCCGTCGCCGCAATAGACCACCTCGCGCAACGTACTCGAGTCGCGGCGAAACTGCTCTACCAATTGGCGGAAGGTCTCGTCGACCAGCAGGATGCTCGAGCCCGAGTCGTCCAGCGAATACAGGATTTCGGCCGCCGACCAGCGGATGTTGCAGGGATTCAGCACGCCACCGCCCCAGGGCACCGCCATCTGGTATTCGAGGTAGCGGTCGGAGTTGAGCGACATCATCGCGACGCGATCGCCCACCTGCATGCCAAGCTTCTGCAGGGCGCCCGCAAGTCGCGCCACGCGGTCGCCGAACTCGCGATATGTCCGCTGCCGATTGCCGAAACGCACCGCGACACGGTCGGGGTGTTGCTGCACGGCGCGGTGCAGTGCTTGAGTCAGGTACACGCTAGTCTCCTCTGGTCCCGGCGAATCCGCGGATTCGTCGTCTGTGGCGCCCATCTTAGAAACCGGCCACTTCGCGCACAATTGCGCATCGCCTCGATCGCATGGCAGAAGACCTCGATCCATCACGACCATTGGTCATTCGCCTCGTTGCGATTCGGCCTCCTTATAGGCCCAGCCACCCCACTTGCAACACAAGCACGATACCGACGGTTGCAATGGCCCAAACCAGAGTCCGAACGACTGGAATTCCGAACGCGTATACGGGCACGAAGGCTACACGCGCCCAGAAATACAGCTGCGCCCCGAGCATCGTCATTGCCGTGTGCCTATCGAGCGACGTCGCGATCAGCACGGCTACCGCAAAAATAGGAAACGTCTCGAGGAAGTTCTTGCACGCGCGTTCCACGCGCCCACCGATCGTTCCCAACGGGGCGCTAGCGCTGTCGCGCGAGCCAACTGACCATCGCATGCCCCGCGCCCCGACACTGAACAGAGCAGCCAGGAGCAACTGCACGAGACCGAGCACGGCACTTGCCGCGAGCATCTGAAGTTCAACTGATCCGAATTGGCCCATTTTTTTCCTAATAGGTAGCGCGGTCGACTCGCGCAAGAAAAATCATAACGTCGCGCACCGGACGGTGGATGTCGATCTTGAACTCGAGCCGCATCGTTATTCTGCGTTCAATGCTTGGTAGCGGATAATCCGGCACGGCCATGGCTGGCAGCGCCCCGTGGCGAATAAGCTGTCCGATCGTAGAAAGCGGCGACTTCGCGCACAATTGCGCATTGCCTCGATCGCATGGCAAAAGACCTCAATCCATCACGCCTGTCCGCTTTTCATGCTGCATCCACCGGTCACGATCTCCATCGTTTTCATGCACGGCAAGCTCTCCGGGATGCGGGCGCCTGGCACTTGGTGCGCCAACCTGGACGTGGCAATGCGGCCACCGCCTCGTTCTTGACCTAGCCCGCCCGCGTACGGTCGACGAAGAGATCGGGATCGAGATTGTGCTCCCAGTAGTCCCACAACTTCGGAGCGTAGGACTCGAGCGGCGGCACTGCGATGCCCGAGCCCTGGAGCGCCTTGGTGGCCTCGCTGTTGTCGAAACGCGTCGGAAAGTTGACGAGCTGGAACATTTCGCGGGGGATGCCGAGGTTGGTCAGCACCGCGCGCACCATCCGCTTCACCGGCGCCAGCGCGCCGAGGCCGCGAAGTATCGGGGCCGGGATGAGACCGAACAGGCGCGCATTGATGCGCATGGTCATCTGCGGCGCGTGGGCGGCCTTGGCGAAGATGTTGAGCACGTCGCCGAGACGGTGCGGCTTGGAGTCGGTCAGATGGAAACACTTGCCGTCGAGGCCCCGCTTGTGGGCGATGTGGTCGATGGCGTCGGCGACGAAATCGACGGGAACGAGGTTGAACCGGCCGCCCTCGATGCCGATCAGCGGCATCCACGACGGAACAGCCTTCCGCAACTTCTGCAGCGTCCTGAAGAAATAGTACGGCCCGTCGATCTTGTCGATGAAGCCGGTCTTCGAGTGTCCGACCACGCCGCCCGGGCGATAGATCCGCCAGGGCCGCTTGCATTCGCGCCGGACGATGCCTTCCGAATCGTGCTTGGTCCGGAAATAGGGCTGGTCGAGATTCTCGGCTTCCTCGAACATGTCCTCGCGGAACACGCCGTCGTACATTCCCAGCGGCGGCAATCGAGCTCACCTGATGGAAGCAACCCGCCTGCACGGCTTCGGCGAATTGCACCGCGTGACGCGTGCCGTCGATGTTGGGGACCTGCTGAGCTTCGGCGCTGGCGGTGAGGTCGTACACCGCCGCCAGATGGAAGAAGTGCCCGATCTTGCCCTCGAGCTTTTTCAGGTCGGCATCGTCGATGCCGAGGTTCTTCTTGCCGAGGTCGCCGATGACGCCGATCACCTGCTTTTCGTCGGCACCCCAATACTCGCGCAACGCGTCGAGCTTCTTCGCGGATGTCTTGCGGACCAGGACGTAGACCGGCTCTCCGCGCTTCAGCAGGTTCGCGACCAGAAATCGGCCTATGAATCCGGTTGCGCCGGTGACAAAGTACGCCATGGGTTTCTTCCTTGCGTGTTGCGATGATCCCATCGTAGAATCCGGCCGCTTTGCGCACAATTGCGCATTGCCTCGATCGCATGGCGGGAGACCTCATCCGATGACCCTTGCGATCGATGCTGCATCCTCCAATCATGATCGCAATCGCCTTCGCGCGCGGCATGCTGCCCGGCGTGCGAGCGCGCGCACCGCGAGACCTTGGGAGGGGGAACGGCTCAGTGTTGACTTAGCGCAAATGCGCCCTGCTGCGCAGCAGGTAGCCTGCGAACGTTCAAGTCCTTGTAGGTCTTCGCCGGTGGACAAATGCGCGTGCACAGTTTTCTGTCTTTGATCGTTGTCGCGGTGCTTGGGATGCTTGGCGGCTGCGCCACGCGGCCGATCAACCCGCCGATCGAGCAGGTCGAGCTGAGCAAAGGGTATCGCTTTGACACCCGCTGGGCGCACCGCAGTAACTATGACGCGGAAAATCTGGTTGTCCTCGCGTTTTCGGGAGGGGGTACCCGAGCGGCCGCATTCTCTTACGGGGTTCTCGAAACTCTTCGGGGCATGGAGGTCATCGGACCTACGGGCAGGAAGTTCCGCATGCTCGACGAAGTGGACCTCGTCACTGGAGTGTCTGGCGGTAGCTTCACGGCGCTGGCCTTTGGCCTGTACGGGAACAAGCTGTTCGACATTTACGAGAGCAGCTTCCTGAAACGTGACGTGCAGGGCGAGCTGATCCGGCGCGTCCTGAATCCCGGCAACTGGGGCGCCCTGTCGTCCGAAAATTGGGGCCGCTCCGAGCTGGCGGCGCAGTTCTACGACGAGATACTTTTTCACGGTGCCACATACGCCGATCTGGATCGCGGCACCGGTCCCCAAATTCTCGCGAGCGCCACCGACATCTCGACGGGCGCCCGGCTGGGCTTCACGCAATACGCCTTCGACTTCCTCTGCTCCGACCTGAACGCGGTACCACTCTCCCGCGCGGCGGCTGCATCGTCGGCGGTGCCCTTCGTACTCTCGCCGGTGACGCTCAACAACTATGGCGGCAGCTGCAAGTTCGCGGTACCGAAGTGGATGGAATCATTTGGCGACCCCGAGACCGCTCCGCGGCCGGCCGCTCGCGCCCTCAGGACACGCCAGGACCTGCAGACGTTCCAGGATGGCGTCCATCGGCCGTACATCCATCTCGTGGATGGTGGCCTGGCCGACAACCTTGGCATGCGCGCCGTGCTCGAGGTATTGGAGGCCGTCGAGGCTCTAAGTATCTTGGGTCAGCCGACACCGCTCGATCATGTTCGCAGGATCATTGTCTTCGTCGTAAACTCGCGTTCCTCGCCGGAGACCAACTGGGACGGGGTCGAGCATGCGCCCGGCAACGTGGCGCTCTTGATCAAGGCGACGGGCGTGCCGATCGACCACTATTCGTACGAGGCCGTTGAGCAGTTGAAAGATACGATGGCCCGATGGCAGAGCATGCGGCGGATTCGGGATTCGGCGACCTTACCCGGGAATCACGATCCCGAGCTCGCCGAGCTCGCAAGAGCGCCGGGCACCGAACTTCATGTCATCGACGTTTCCTTCGCCGCGCTCAAGGACAAGGCTGAAGTTGAATACTTGAACAACTTGCCGACATCGTTCGTTCTGCCTCCCGAGGCGGTCGATCGCCTCCGCGCCGCGGCGAAGACGATCATCCTTTCATCGCCCGAGTTTAAGCGGCTACTGGAGGATGCCGGCGCGAAGCTCATCACGGAGCCAGTGCCTCCGGCGAATCCGGCGACCGCGCCGAGTGCCAACTAACCTTGGCGCATCATCCTTGCCTATGAATTCCACACTTATCGCCGTCCTCGTATTCGTTCTCGTTTTCGGCGGGGCGCTGGCCGGCGTCGCCATCCGCGTCCCCGCGCATCATCAGGATACCGAAACGAAGGACGTGGTCAAGCTGGTGATGGGGCTGGTTGCAACCATCTCAGCTCTGGTCCTGAGCCTGCTGATAGCGTCCGCGCACAGTTCGTACGACATTCAGGAGAGCGAAGTGCAGCAACTCAGCGCGCAACTTGTTCTGCTCGATGAGGTGTTCGCCCACTACGGCCCAGAGACGAACGACAGCCGCGCGCAGCTACGCCGCATGGTGAAGGCGGAAGTCGCGCGGCTGTGGCCCGATGCTGTCGCCGCACGAGCAGCCATGCACACGCCGCAAAATTATGTCCCGACGGAAGACCTGTTCGACACCGTCGCCCGCCTGACGCCCAATTCCGACACCCAGCGATCTGCACAGGCGCGCGCTCTACAACTCATGACGACCATGGGTACTACCATCCGCCTGCTGCACCAACAGGCCGGAGGCTCCCTGTCCTGGCCATTCTTCGTTGTGCTGGTGTTCTGGCTCGTTGTGCTCTTCGCCGGATTCGGTCTCTATGCGCGCCGCAACGCCACCGTCATCGCGGCGCTGTTCGTCGGCGCGTTGACTGTCGCGGGCGCGATTTTCCTGATTCTGGAGATGAATCGGCCATACACTGGCCTGATGGAGATCTCCAGCGCGCCAATCAGGGACGCGCTGCCGTAGATTGACCGCACGGGCCTCGTCTGTCGGTTGCTCTTCCGGCTGAGAGTGCTCGACCACCCAGAGCCGGCGTTGCACATGTCCGAACCCGTGACGCGGCGATGGATGACTGGGCTTCGGAATCAACAGCCGGCGGGAGTCGCATTCTGCTGATCAAGGCACGCTGAGCAACGTATGGCAGCTAAGCGATTGTCCCTTCCAGTACATGCCGTGCAAGCGCAACGCCAGATTTCCCAGTTGTGCCGTTGTGCCGGTAAATTGCAATATCGCACCCGGGCGCGTGCCACCACCTTCCACGCGTTGGATTTCGGTGCATTCGAGCTCAGGAGCGTACTCTTTCACAAAATCCTTGAGTTCGTCGTCGGTCGTGTCTAGTGCCATGTTGCCAATCCAGAGTCTCATCTTAGTGGTCCTTTCGTTGCATGTCGCGTCTTGGGCGGCAGTGTGCGCGAGATCGATGGCCACCAGGCCGCCATCGGCGTTCCGTCCATGGGAGTCAGGACTGGGCGGGCTGCATCCCGCCTGCTTGCGCCTGCCGCGCCTGATAGCGCTCGATCGCCACGCGCGCGTTGAACAGCATGCGCTCGCGGCCGAGTCGCTGGTCCAGCCCGGTATGTCGTACGACCTCGATGACGCCGGGATTCAGGCCCACCAGCCACACCGCGACGCCGCGTTCGGCCAGGCGCTTTTCGCCCTCCATCAGCGCCTGCAATGCCGAGTATTCGATGTCGGGAACCCGGCTCATGTCCAGCGCCAGTACATGTGGCTTGTGCTGCGCGATCAGAGCGTCGATCTGCTCCGCCACATTTTGCGCATTGACGAAGTACAGGCGCCCCTCCGGCCGCACGATCAGCAGACCCTCGAAGGTCTCGTCATCGGGGTGTTCGGGCGACAACGGTCGCAGCACGTCGGCCCCGCGCTTGCGGCCGATGACTGACACGCGCGGATGGGCGGTCTGGCTCGCGAGTCCGATCATCGACACGATGATCGCCACCACGATGCCCTTGAGAGTGCCGAACACCAGCACGCCCACACAAGCGATCAGCGCCCAGCGAAACTCCATCGAGCGCACGTTGCGGATAGCGCGAAACTCCGCCGGCTGGATCAGCCCGACCGAGTAGAAGATGACGACCGCCGCAAGCGTCGCGTGCGGCATCAGGGCCAACACCGGGGCCAGCAGCAGCATAGTGGCTAGCGCCGTACCCGCGGTCACCAGGGATGCCTTCTGCGACCGCCCACCCACCGCGCGTACTACCGCCGTCTGCGACGTGCCGCCTCCCGCCGGCATCGCACCGAATAGGGCGCCGCCCAAATTGGCCGCTCCCGTGGCGACTAGTTCGCGGTTGGCGTTGATCGGAGGTTCGCCGGGGTGGGCAAAGGCGCGACCCGCCGCAATCGTTTCGGTGAAGCTCATCAACGCGATCCCGAGCGCGCCCGGCACCAATTGCTCGATGAGCGCAAGATCCGGCAGCGTGAGCGACGGGAACCCAGGCGGAATCAGGCCAACGGTCGAGACTCCTGCTGCCTGCAGGCCGAAGAACCACGACGCGGCGATGCTCCCGCCGACCGCGACCAAGGGGGCCGGAGAATGTGGCCACAGCCGTTCCATGCCGATCAGTACCACGAACGTCGCGACCGCCACTGCCAGCGTCTGCAGCGACGTGCCTGGAAGGTGCTGTACCACGCTGAACAGATCGGCAAAGAAACCCTGCTTCGTGATATGGATGCCAAAAAGTTTTGGCACTTGGTCCAGCACGATCACCAACCCGATCCCGGCCTTGAAGCCCGTCAGCACCGGTGTGGAAATGAAGTTCGCCACGAACCCCAGCTTCAAGAGCCTCGCCAGGAGCAGCATCGCGCCGACCAGTGCGGTCAGTGTGGCCGTCGCCGCGACGAGCTTCGCCGGATCGCCGTCCGGCACGACCAGCCCGAGTTGCGTCGCGGTCAGGATCGCCAGCGTTGCAGTGGAACTGACGCTGAGCACGCGCGACGAGCCGAGCAGCGCGTAGACCGCCATCGGGATGAAGGCGGTATAGAGACCGACTGCGACCGGCAAACCAGCGACGGTCGCGTAGGCCATGGCCTTGGGCAGCACGACCGCGGCGGCCGTGAGGCCGGCGACGATGTCGAAGCGAAGGAATGGATGCCAAAAAGTTTTGGCACTTGGTCCAGCACGATCACCAACCCGATCCCGGCCTTGAAGCCCGTCAGTACCGGTGTGGAAATGAAGTTCGCCACGAACCCCAGCTTCAAGAGCCTCGCCAGGAGCAGCATCGCGCCGACCAGTGCGGTCAGTGTGGCCGTCGCCGTGACGAGCTTCGCCGGATCGCCGTCCGGCACGACCAGCCCGAGTTGCGTCGCGGTCAGGATCGCCAGCGTTGCAGTGGAACTGACACTGAGCACGCGCGACGAGCCAAGCAGCGCGTAGACCACCATCGGGATGAAGGCGGTATAGAGACCCACTGCAACCGGCAAACCAGCGACGGTCGCGTAGGCCATGGCCTTGGGCAGCACAACCGCGGCGGCCGTGAGGCCGGCGACAACATCGAAGCGAAGTGTGGAGGTACCAAGCGCGTTCGCGGCCATCGGTGGCTGGTCCATGCGATTGATTCCTGGTTGTTGCCTGATTTAAACGGACATCACGTTCTGGACATCACGATCCGCAGCAGGCAATGGACATCACGTTTCGCAACTGGCTTCGCGGTCGGGCGTAATTGTTCAATCCGGGGGCGGCGGCGATGGCTGCCATCAGAACTTCTCGGGGACGAACTTGACCGATTCGGCCGGCGGTTGCGAGCGCAACTTGCGCTTGGGCAGCTTCACCTTCTCGCGCGGCAACGACTTGTACGGGATCCGCGAGAGCAGGTGCGAGATGATGTTGAGCCGCACGCGCTGCTTGTCCTCGGAGCGCGCGACATACCAGGGCGCCCATGCCGTGTCGCTCGCGGCAAACATCTCGTCGCGCGCCTTCGTGTAATCGTCCCAGCGCGCGTACGACTTGATGTCCATCGGCGAGAGCTTCCAGATCTTGCGCCCGTCGTCGATACGCGACTCGAGCCGGCGCGTCTGCTCCTCCGCACTTACTTCGAGCCAGTACTTGAGCAGGATGATCCCCGAATCGACCATGAGCTTTTCGAAACCCGGCAGGACCTGCAGGAAACCTTTCGCCTGTTCCTCGGTGCAGAAGCCCATCACGCGCTCGACACCGGCGCGGTTGTACCAGCTGCGGTCCCAGATGACGATCTCCCCGGCTGCCGGCAGGTGCGGCAGGTAGCGCTGCCCGTACATCTGCGACTTCTCGCGCTCGGTCGGCGTCGGCAGCGCGACGACGCGGAAGACCCGCGGACTCACCCGCTCGGTGATCGCCTTGATCGTCCCGCCCTTGCCGGCGCCGTCGCGTCCTTCGAACACGATGCAGACCTTGAGCCCCTTGTGGACGACCCACTCCTGCAGCTTCACCAACTCGACGTGCAGCTTCTTGAGCTCGCGGTTGTAGTCCTTGCCGGACAGCTCTGTGCCGGGTGCCGAATCGTCGCGCTCGTTCGCCGCTTTCTTTGCGGCGCGCCCTCCGCCCTTCTTCGCCTTGCCCTTCGCCGCGTCCTTCTTTTCCGCTTTGCTCTTTGCCATCTTCATCTCCATCGAGTCAGGGCTGTCCGCGAAGTCAAGTTCACTGGGCAGCAACCGTAGCGGCCGGCTCGGTCTTCCATCC
>CAWHIS010000012.1:0-83650 GCA_963829375.1 uncultured beta proteobacterium
GCGGTCAACAGCGTCACGGATAAAAACTGCGAGGGACGGTCGGGAATGAAGACCTCCGATTCCCCACCCGACCACGTTGCCGCTCGCGTCGAGCGCGCCGCGATAGTCGAACAGCGTGGGCGGCCCCTTCGGGTCCACCGTGCTCGTCGGCACGTGTCCATTGCACGCGCACAGGGCTTGCCGAGTTGTCTGGCGATCAACGCGGCATTGGCGGCAGCATCCTCGTGGCCGTTGCGGCCGTAACAGCCGGCACCCTCGATGTAGATGCAGCGCACATCTTCCGGCTTCATCTTGAGCATCTGCGCCATCTGCAGGCGCAGCAAATGCGTCTGCTGCGAGGCACTCCAGCTCGTCAGCTTGCCGTCCTTGTACTCCGCCACCGCGCACGATGGGCCGATCGAGCCGTGGGTGTGGATTGCGAAATCGTATGTCGCGGACAGTTTCTTCGCCGCGTTCTGCATCGCCTCCACCGTGTTGCCGGTGCCTTGCAGCGTCTCGTCCTTGTTGACCTTGGTCTTGCGCACGTATGCCCACAATTGCGTCTGGTCGGGCAGCCCTTCCCAGGTCGACCACTGCACCTTCAGCGCCTGCGCCGCCTGGATCGCACCCCATTCGCTCTGCGCGACGACTGCGAGGAAATTGCGATCGCGCACCGTCGCGACATAACCGGGAACGGCCTTCGCGGCGCTGTCGTCCACTGTCTGCAGATCCGCTTTCATCGCCGCCGGCCGCACGACGCGCGCGTGCAGCATGCCGGGGACCTTGAAGTCGTGCATGTACGTGAAGCGGCCGGTGACCTTGGCGGGAATGTCGAGCCGCGCGACGGACTTGCCAACGATCGTGTCCGCTTCCGGGTCTTTCCAGACCGCCTTCGGATCGACTTTCAGCGCGAAGCTGCGATCACCGATGATCTCCGCGTAGCTGACGCTCCGCCCATTGGCTTCGATGCGGCCGTCGCGCGCGCTGACATCCTCGCGCTTTGCGCCCAGCTTTCCGCGCCTTCGACGGCGAGCGCCTCGCGCGCGGTGGCCGCGGCCTGGCGTATCTGCATGCCACCGTTCTGGATGGATAGGCTGCCGAAGGTGACGCCCTGATCGGGTGTCAGCAGTGTGTCGCCCTGGATCACGGTGACACAACTGAGCGGAACCGACAGCTCTTCCGCGGCGATCTGTGTCATCGAGGTGCGGATGCCGGTGCCGAGGTCGACCTTGCCCGAGAACACCAGCACGTTGCCGTTGGCGTCGATCGCGAGGAAGCCGTCGACCTGGTCGGTGGCGAGGGTCTTGCCGGCAAGCAGTTCGGGGTCCTTCACCGGCGCCGTGCTGGCACAGCCAGCTAGTGTGCCGGCAAGCGGAAAACTGACGACGAGCGAACCCGTGGTCTTGAGGAAGTCGCGGCGGGTGAGGCAGGCTGTAGGAAAACGGACGCGTCCTCACGCCGTCTCCGCGGACGCACGCTGAATTGCGCGCACAATGCGCTCGTGGGTGCCGCAGCGGCACAGGTTGCGCGCATCGCCTACGCGGATCTCGCGTCGGTAGGCTTCGGGTTCGTGTCGAGCAGCGCCTGGCCTACATGATCATCCCGTTCATGCAGTAGCCGCATTGCATTGCCTGTTCGTCGATGAACGCTGTTTGCAGCGCATGTGGTTTCTCCTCCGTGCCGATGCCTTCGAGCGTGAGCACGTTTCTGACCGCGGCAGCGCGAGCCGGGAACACGCAGGAACGGATCGGGTTTCCATCCACGTGCACGGTGCATGCGCCGCACTGGCCAAGGCCGCAACCGAATCGCGGGCCATGCAGACCGACGTCGTTGCGCAGCACGAGCAGCAGCGGCATTTCGAGGTCCTCGATTTCAAGCGAGCGCGAGCGGCCGTTCAGGGTGAGATTTACGGTAGGCATGACGCGATTCCTCCCTCGGCGTTGTTGTGGGGCCAATCTAATCCCGACGCTCGCGCTTGGCAAATGCACCGCAACATCGGCAAACCGGCCGCGAATGCAAGTTGCGCCATATAGCCCCGAGCAGCAGCTCGATGCGGCGGCCGCTCCGGTTTGCCTTGAAAATTCAACGTGATCTGCTAGTATTGCCGCCTGGCTTTCAACGCAGAACGGCGCTTGGCCGACGGTCGGGCGCCAACAGGCGAAAGCCGGATCGGCTCGATGCAGCGGAGCGCCCGTAGCTCATTTGGATAGAGCACCGGCCTTCTAAGCCGGGGGTAACAGGTTCGAGTCCTGTCGGGCGTGCCAAAATTGCGTGACAGTTCGGCGACTAGTGCGACGCCTGCAAGGGCGTTGCCGACCCCGGTACGATAAGCGCATGGTGTGTAGTCGGCGCGAGCAATCGTCGGAGTCGTCTCGGACGTCCTGAGGCTGGGCGTTTTGTGCTTGCGCTCGTCCAGCGCGATCCGTGCTGAGAATCTGGTTCTTCTCCGACAGCTCGGGGGATATATCGAGCGTGGCATCAAACCCAGACGCGCGGATCACGCGACTCGCGCCAGCCTCGCAGTGTTTTCCAGACTCTTCGATTGGGGCGATGCCGTAGTCATCGCGGGCTGGCGACTGTTCGTACGCCACCGATGCCGCTCGAACTCCGGCAGCTCATTCGCGGCCCTGAGGTGATCGGCGCTGGCCCACCTTCCTGAGGAACCATACCAAAGCGATTCTCGCCTGTGACTTCTTCGAGGCGGTCACGGCGACGTTGCGCATGTTGCACGTGTTCGTGGTGATCGAGCACAGCACGCGGCGCTTAGCACACGTCAATGTGCCGGCGAATCCGGATGCCGCCTGGACGCTGAAGCAGTTAAGGGAAGTCGCGGGAAATGGAGTAGGGCATCGCGATCTGATGCACATCTGCGGATGAGAGGTACCCCGGTTATTCCGACGTCTCAGATGCCGCGATTGACATTGTTACTAACATGTTGTTTACTTCAATGTAACTCCAATAGCCGCGGCTCCGAAGGACCCTGCTCGGGTGTCGCGCCGTGGCGCTCGCGTTGTGTGACCACCCGGCCCCGGGTGCATCCCGAACTAAGGGAGGCGAGAATGGGATTGTCTCTTCGCAAGTTCAACATATTCACGGCAACGATTGCCGTCATCATCTTCACCATGGGTGCGAACACGCCCCTCCGTAGCTCAACCGTCGACGCGACCCAATCTTCCCACTAGGGAAGCACAACAGAAGCTGGTCGAAGGCCTCGTCCCGGTGACCCCAGAGAGGCGCCTGCGCCGCGAGCTGAGTGCGCCCAAGCTTGCTGAGGAGGGGTGGTTTTCGCCTCAAGCCTCCGACGAGAGCAACACGGCGGAAGCGAGGGTTGGTTTGGCCGAACTCGAGGCGATTACGAGGAACGTCGCGCGCAGCGGCTGGCCAGCGCAGCTGCCCCGGCAGAGAGCGGGTTGTATTCGCCAGCGATGAGCGCCAGGAATACGAGCTCGAGTACGACTCCGCCGCGCTCGCCGAGCTCGCGCGCAGAGCGGTGCCTCGCCGATCGACAACGCAAGCGGCGAAGCGCCGGGGAGAAGAGCCGACGCGGGAGAATTGTGGCAGCTAATGCCCGCCGCGTGGTCGAACGGCGTCGACAACCGCAGCATGAAGCCAATCGGCGTGACTTACCCGATCAATCATCGCGTGCTCAGGCGGGTTGGCGAACTCAACGGCGGCGGATGTTCCGGGGCGCTGATCGGCCGGCGTCTCGTTCTCACCGCCGCGCATTGCATCGTCAGAAAGGACCTCAGCTACAACACCCACACGTTCCGCGCACGCCGGTCCGGCGGGCAGATGCCGTACGGTACCGAAACCAGCGTCGGGTACTGGTATGCGGCGAAATGGGAGTCAAACAACTGCCACACTAAGCAGATTCTGGATCCCTGCTCGCAGCACGATTGGGCGATTCTGCTGCTGCGGGACAATGCTTATAGCGGCTCGCCCAACGGCCATCCCGGCGCCATGGGCTATTGGGTCTACGGGAAAAATTACATCGCAGCAAACGCCGTCAGCCATGATGACGGCTACCCCATGTGTGGGTTCGCGGCCTCGCCTGCCGGTTGCGCGGCAACCCCCAACGAAATTTGGGGCCAGACTGCGGGCTGTACGGCGACTGGGTTCACGTGGCCTCACGACAACGTTCCCGCCTATTATCGCATTGCATGCGATATCAGCGGCGGCCACAGCGGCTCGCCAAATTGGACCGACTATCCGGGGTCGAACGGTCCTTATGTGATCGGTATCGCGATGTGGGAGCACTGCTTCGATGGACCAGCAGACTCTGACGCTCCATGCACCGCCGCCGATACGCATCCGAGCGGCTTTCGCGGCATGACCCCATATCTCGCGAACTTCATCACGAACCTGCGGGTCACCTACCTTAGGCCCAGTGCACCGCTGCGAGCCGGGCAACGCCGCGATCGGGAAGTGTTGAGAAAGGTCACAGCAGAACCCGTCAAGTGCAGCAATCATATTGTTGTGTAGTAGTGCATTGTGTTTTCAGATAAATCTATGTGACGCACAATGGCTTCGCCGATGCGGGGGTCAAGAACGCCTCAAGGCGAATTCACCGTTCTGAGCGAGGTGTGACGACGTTCCAGTAAATCGACCACCATGGCAAAGCGCGCCGCCACAGTCTCCGACATCCGCCAGCTCTGTTGTCTTGGGCTTCCGTCACAAGAAGTGATGCCGATTCTATTGGCAACGCTGCATCGGTTCATCCCTTCCTATACCAACCTTTTCGACTGGGTCGATGAGAACGGTCAAATCGTCAATTATTACAGCGAGGGACCCGACGTCCCCGAATCGGCAAGGGTCTATTTTCAGGAGTATTACAACAAGCGCGAATGCGAGGTAATGCCCGCATTTTCCGAGGAGGTGGAGGTAGGTCGCGAGGAATCGTGAGTCGGAGGCAATCTCCAACCACGCGTTCTATCGCTCGGATTTCTACAATGAGGTGTGGCGCCCCGCCAGGTCCACCATAAACTCCAGGCGATCATCCATGCGAACGATCGCCCGCTCGGCTCACTCGTGTTGTTACCGACGTCCGGCGAGGCGCAGTTCAGCAAGCAAGATCAGCAATCGCTCGCGGGACTCATCCCATATATCGCTCACGCGCTCCGCAACGGCCACAACTACGACGGCCAATATGTTTCCGGCGCAAACTGCGGAATGGTGATCGTCAATCGTCAGGGCCACGTGCTTTATACGTGCACTGCGGGTCGGCGCCTGCTCTACCTTGCCACCCACGCCGTCGCCGATCCCGAGTCAGTCGCAAGCGACAGCAAACAATCGCTTTCGCTCGTGGTTGCGGCGCTCGGCCGAGCGCTGGTCGATGTGCATTCCGGCGAACCCACCACGCCCCGGTCTATCGTCACACCAATGCGTGGGGAAGATTCGTGCTTCAAGCGCACCGCCTCGAGGAACACGCAAATGCCGCCGAAGGGCTCATTGGCATCACCATCGAGCAGGAGATTCCCCGCTTCTCTCTGCGGGCCGCCCAGGCGTCGCAGGCGCTGCCTCTTTCTAGTCGGCAGAAGGAACTCTGCGTGCTGCTCTCGCAGGGACTCTCCTATGCCCGAATCGCGGAGATGATGCGCCTAAGCGAACACACCGTCGTAAGCTATGCCCGCGTCGTGTTTGACAAGCTGAACCTCAACGGCCGAGAGCGGCTCGTTCGGGAGCTGCTCGCGCCCCCTGCGGCGACGCCCATGCCTTGGCTCAACCCCCACGCTGGGCTGAATCGCGCATCGGTTAGCATGGACGTCGAGCCCAGAATGCCACCTGCGCTGTAGGGCTGGTTTTCGCTCAGGCCCTTCGCTGTGGTGGATTAGCGATTCGTTCGATGTACCCCGATAGACTGCGGATGGACTACCTCCGCTTGCAGCATCGCGCGGTCCGGTCGGAACGCGCACCGAATCCGCGCAGGCGCAGTCCGGCAATGCCAAGCAACACCAGGGAGAGTGTCGCGGGTTCCGGGACGAGGAGCGCCACGAACCCGCGACTCGACGTCCCGGTCGCGTTCAGGAACGTGCCCATCAGCTCGCCCGCCATCGTGATGCCGGCGACAGTCGTGCTCATCTCCCCAGGCACGTTAATCGTGGCTGTACGTTCCGACCCCATCCCGCAAAAAGCCGTGCTTACCCAATGCATCATCGAAGGAGCCCACGATTCTGCCGAGGTCATCGATGCCAAAGGCAAGCGTGGAAACCGCGCCCGGGACGTCCAGGATTGTAAACGCGCCGCCGGTCTCGCGCAGGAACCCGTGGGTGCCGACGACGTCTTCGAAGAAGCCGACGATATCGCCGTTATCGTTGATCCCGCCTGCTTGCGTGCCGCTGTTGATCGCTCCGGGCACATCGAAGATCGTGAAGGTGCCATCCGGATTCCGTAGGAAGCTTGTAAACGACACGTCGGGAGGATCAATGCCGGTCGAATTGGTGGCTGCGCCGACGACAGCGCCGGAAGCATTCATCGCCCCGGTAAACATGTTCACAAAGCCCGGGACGTCGAAGTCGGTGTACGTGGTGCCGTCCGCAGCGCGGACGAACCCGCGGATGTGCGTGCCGTCGCTGAAGATGCCCGCAAGTTGACCGGCGTCGTTTATCCCGGTGGCGCCTGACCCGCTGAATGTGAGAATGGTCGTCGCCGTCGACGTCCCCGACGTCGAAGACCGAAATCGCGCCGTTGACCTCCCGAATGAAGGCCCTCTGAATCGTTGCGGGCAGTTCGGTCAAGATTCCGGCGATTCTGCCCGCGTTGTCAATATCGGAGGGGAACGATCGAGTTGCGCTCGGCGCGTCGAACGCGGTGAACTGATAGGTGGCCGCCTGTGCACTGACGCTGCACAGGAATAGCGAAACGAGCGCGAATGCGGTCTGCCGCGTCCGGTGCCACATGGCGTCGCGTTTGGGTATGACTGGTAGTCGATTCACGGACCCTCCGGCAAGTTGAATGTGCGTTTCGGTCCTTGCTTCCCTTGGCTCACACAGTAGATCCGAGAGCGATCACGTCTCAGACCCGAGCTGGGGTGATTTGCGGGATGGTTGACGAGCTAGCGCACGCGCTGAACCGCCGGACAGCGAACGGGCACCGTGCCGCGGTTATTGCCGGCCAGCGCCGCCGGCGCGCAGCTAAGATGTGGGGAGACGAAGGATTCGGGGCTCGACGATCAACAGCCTCCAGTTTTTGTGCTTTCGACGGCAACATCTACAGCGTCTTGTTGTTCGCCCTGCCATTCTCGTTCCCAGCAGGATCGATTTACAGCGAAACGCCCGGGCCTTCATTCGAAGCCACCACGTGAAGGCACGAGGTGAAGCGACCACGTTGGCGCAGACAGGCTTGGCTGATAGAATAAGCGCGCGGTTTAGCAGCACGGCAGAATGGTGGCTGTAGCTCAGCGGTAGAGTCCCGGATTGTGATTCCGGTTGTCGTGGGTTCGAACCCCATCAGCCACCCCACCCTTTCTTGATTTCCAGCGGTAGTACCCACTAACCTTCGGCCACTGTACGCGTTTTTGTACGGAGGCAGCGCGCGCCTCACGACAAGTTTGCCCACGCGCCATGCCGGAATGAGAGTCCGTACGACGCCATAGGATTCGGTGCGCCATCGTATGCGAGGCTGTGGCTGCATTGATTGGACTGACGTCGTATGAATGTACCTTTAGCGATTCGGTTTGCGGACTTGCCATTGGAGTGCGCGGTTCATAATTGCAGGCACAAGTAATGCTCGTGGTCCTAGTGTGATCGTGCTTGAGCGTATCCCCGAAGTGCATCATCCCAAGAGATCCACGATAACAGTACAGGCGTCGTGGGTTCGAACCCCATCAGCCACCCCACCTTTCTTGCCTTCCAGCGGTAGTATCCCCACTAACCTCTAGTCACTGTACGCGTTTTCGTACGGAGGCAGCATCCGCTTCACGACAAGCTTGCCCAGCGTGCATGCCGGCATCAGAGTCCGTACGACGGACGCCAAAGGATTCGGTGCGCCACCGTATATGCGAGGTTGGCTGTGGCTGTCTTGATTGGGTCGACGTCGTATGAATGTACCCTTTGCGATCCAGTTCGCGGACTTGCCATTGGAGTGCGCGGCTCATAAATCGCAGGCACAAGTCATGCTCGTGGTCTTCGCGTGATAGTTTTTGAGCGAATCCCCGAAGACATCCTGTCCCAGGTCGGTCGGAACGTCTTGGTCTACTGGAAATGGACGAATCTTCTGCCCTGAAGGTCATCGCGGTGCGGGCCGTCGAAACTGCGGACGGCGCGCGTACGCTATGGAGCGACGAGGACCGCGCATGGGCGAGCCGCGCCGCGGCCGAAGTCGTCGGCGCGGGAGCCGCGCCGGAGGCGTTCCTCGCCCGCCGTGCAACGCTGGCCATCGAGAAGCTCGGCGTGCGGCAACCCGCGCTGCCACGCGTGGTGCGTGCGCTGCGTTGGCGTCCGTGGGTTGCCAGCACAATCGTGGGCTTCGCCTTTGCGCTCGGTCTCGTCCTCGATCAGGTCGATCGCTCGCAGCGAATCAACATCCTCGCGCCACCGGTGCTCGGGCTTCTGATTTGGAACCTTGCCGTCTATATCACCATCGCAGCCGGTTACGTCTTGCGCTACGGCGACGACGCGACACCGGGACCGCTGCGCCGCGCGGTCACGCGCATCGCCGGCGGCCTCTCGCGGCCACGCCGCGGCGGCGCGATCCGCGAGGCGATCCTCGCATTCGTCGACGACTGGGCGCGCCGGTCCGCCCCACTCTACGGTATGCGCGCGGCGCGCATCCTGCACGTCGCCGCCGCGGCGCTCGCCTCAGGCGTGATTGCGGGCCTCTACCTGCGCGGCCTCGCGTTCGAGTACCACGCGGGCTGGGAGAGCACCTTTCTCGACGCGCCGGCGGTGCGGTCGATCGTCGCCATCGCGTATGCGCCGGGTGCGTTCCTGACCGGCATCACGGTGCCTGACGTCGACGCGGTGGCCGCGATCCGCTCGCCCGCCGGGGAAAACGCCGCCCGCTGGGTGCACCTGATGGCTGCTACCGTTGCGACGGTTGTGATCGCGCCGCGCCTCGCGCTTGCGCTCGTCGCCGGCGTGGTCGAACGCCATCGCGCCGCGCACTTAGCGCTGCCGCTGGACGAGCCGTATTTTCAGCGCCTGCTGCGCGGCTATCGAGGAGGCGCTGCGCGCGTGCGCGTGATTCCGTACAGTTACACCCCGTCTCCGACTGCGATCGCCGGACTCGAGGCCGTCGTCGCGCGCGCGTTTGGTGGTAGCGCGGCAATGATAGTCACCCCGCCGGTCGCCTACGGCGCCGAGGATGCGCTCGCCGGTGTTGCGAAGTCAGGCGCAGGCACTACATTCGTGGCGTTGTTCAACGCGAGCGCGACGCCGGAGCGCGAGGTGCATGGTGCATTCCTCGATGCACTCACCCGGCAGAGCACCGGCGCCGAGGCGCTGTTGGCGTTGGTCGATGAAGGCGCCTGGGCGGCGCGCTGGCGGAGCGAGCCCGCGCGCATGTCGGATCGGCGCGCGGCGTGGCGTCAGATGGGCGAAGAGGTGCACGTGTCCATGGTGTTTGTCGATCTGTCGGCGCCCGATCTCGCGGCCGCCGAAGACGCCCTCGACGAGGCGATCGCCGACCGTCGGCGATGAGAGGCGCGGCGAGGGCTTGGGCAGAGAGACGCAGAAGGATCGACGCCAAGGCGAATCACACACGTCCCGCATGGCTATGCTGACCGAGCATTTCTAGGATTGACCCTTGAATTCGGATTCCACAATAGCGCTGTCGCTGATCTCGCACACCAACGCGGGAAAGACCACGCTCGCGCGCACGCTCCTCGGCCGGGATGTAGGCTCCGTGCGCGACGCCCAGCACGTCACACAGGAAGCCACGCGCTATCCCCTGATCAACACCGCCGAAGGCGATGCGCTCGTCCTGTGGGACACGCCCGGCTTCGGCGACAGCGCGCGGCTCGCGCGGCGGCTTGGGCAGCAGAGCAATCCCGTCGGTTGGTTCCTGTCGCAGGTCTGGGACCGCTTCCGGGATCACGTCTTCTTTCTGTCGCAGCAGGTCGTTCGCAACGTGCGCGATCAGGCCGACGTCGTGCTCTATCTCGTCAACGCGTCGGAGGCGCCCGAGGACGCGGGCTACCTCGCGCCGGAACTCGCTATCCTGGAGTGGATCGGCAAACCGGTGATCGTGCTGATCAACCAGACTGGTCGCCCCCGTCCGCGCGACGAGGAGCAGGCGGAGGAGGCGATCTGGCGTGCCGCGGTCGGTCCGCGCCCGATCATCCGCGCAGTGACGACGCTTGACGCGTTCGCGCGCTGCTGGGTACAGGAGATCGTACTGTTCGACCTCATCTGGAGTGCGCTGCCGGAAGCGCGCCGCGTGCCCTATGGGCGCCTCGTGGACGCATGGCAGGCGCGGCGCCTCAAGCAGTTCGACGAAGCGATGACCGCGCTCGCCGCACCGATCGCCGCGGGCGCCTGCGATCGCGAATCGCTTCCTGAAGTCGGCGCCGTTGGCGCGCTACGCGGGATCGGCCGCAGCCTTGGTCTAGGGAAGGACCCTGTGGAGAGCGCGAAGACGCACGCGTCGCAGGCGATGGCGATGCGCCTCGACGAAGCGTTGCGCCGAAGCACCGACCAACTGATCGGGCTGTACGGGCTCGACGGCCGCGCGAAAGGAGACGTGCTCGCGCGCCTCGCCGGCGGCGTCGCGTTGGATGCGCCGATGAGCGAAGGCAAGGCCGCGGTGATGGGCGGCGTCGTATCCGGTGCACTCAGCGGCCTCGTGGCCGACCTGGCCGCGGGAGGCCTCACCTTTGGTGCCGGAATGCTCACCGGCGCGGTGCTGGGCGCGCTCGGAGGCGCTGGCATCGCGCGCGGCCTGAATTTCGCGCGCGGCAAGTCCGGCACGGTGCTACGTTGGGACGACGCATTTCTCTCTGGCCTGGTCGGATCGGCCTTGCTGCGCTATCTCGCCGTAGCGCACTACGGGCGTGGCCGCGGCGACTGGGCCGAGACCGAGTACCCGCCCTTCTGGCCGCCGCTCGTCGCGGAGATCCTTGAGAAGCATCGTGACCGACTCACGAATCTATGGGCGAAACGCGAGCCGGCGTGCGACGCCGAGATCATCGCGAGCGGATTACGCGGGCTTTTCACGGATGCGACGAGGGAGGTGCTCGACCGCCTCTATCCTGGCGCGCTCGCAGGTCGGCCTAACGCCGCAAACTCCGTCACAGGTCGGTAGGCGTGCACTAACTGGAGCCACGTGTGCCGCGGGACGGCGCCGGCTTGCGCGCCGCCGCGGCAGACGCGATTTCGCCAAGTGTGCGCGTGCCCGCAATGTGGCGCTTGCCCCACCCGACGAGCGCGAGCAGAACGCTACCCAGTTCTCTGCCCTTTGGGGTGAGCGTGTAGGCGTAACGCACCGGACGCTGGTGATAGGCGGCACGCGCGATGATTCCGGCCGCCTCGAGGCGCTTCAGGCGCTCGGCGAGGATGTTGGTCGGGATGCCCTCGGGCGAGGCGCAGAGCTCGCCGTACGTGCGCTTGCCGTGGAGGATGTCGCGAACGACGAGCAGCGACCACTTGTCGCCGACGACATCGAGCGTGCCCGCGATCGGGCAAAGAGACCTCCGGCTTGTCTTCGGCTTCGCTGTGCTGGTGCGCATTCGGCGTTCGAGTGGGGTTGACAGAGGCTTGCATTATGCAAGTGATTATGCTAGCGTGCAAGTAGCTTGCAAAATGCAAGTGACTAGCGCAAGGAGAAACACCATGCCGAACACTTTACTGTCACACATCGCCCGGGAAGAACCCCCTCGTTCCTCCGGCGCGAGCAATCTCGTCGCCGGCGCGCTTGGCGCCTGGTTCGCACTCGTTGTGCTGCTGGGCGCCAATGGCGCCTTTGTGCGGCCACCTGGAACGCCGCCGCTGCCGATCTTCATCGGGTTCGCCGCGCCGATCGCCATCTTTTTCGGGTTGTATTGGTTATCCCGTGCGTTCCGCGCCTTCGTCCTCGGGCTCGATCTCCGACTCGCAACCGCGATCCAGGCGTGGCGGTTCGCCGGCCTGGGCTTCATCGCCCTTTACACTTACGGCGTCCTGCCCGGGCTGTTCGCATGGCCGGCGGGCCTTGGCGACATCGCGATCGGCCTCACCGCACCTTGGGTGATGCGGGCGCTCCAGCGCCGGCCGGAATTCGCGGCAAGCAAATGGTTCGTCGTCTGGAACCTGCTCGGGATCCTGGACCTGGTCAGCGCTGTTGGCACGGGAACGGCGAGTTCGCTCCTTGCCGCGGGTGCGGCCGACGAGGTTACAACCGCCCCGATGGCGCAGCTGCCGCTCGTGCTGGTTCCGGCGTTTTTCGTCCCTATCTTCTTCATGCTGCATGTCGCCGCGCTGATCCAGGCACGACGCCTCGCGGGGTTCGGGGATCGGCGCGACTCGGCAACGCGCTGACTCGGACTGCACTGTCGCGACCGAGCGCCAGCTTGCGTCCAGACCTGGCGTCTTGCGGCCATCGATCATGGCGATGTGTGGAGCGATCTTGCGGCGCCGCAGATGCGCTATGAAATCCTTGCTGTGGTAGCCCTTATCGGCGCCCAACGTAGCGGGCCGCACCCGCTTGCGCCGCTGACGTTCCAGCATCGCTTTGGCAGCTTCCGTCTCGGTAGCGACGGCGGAGGTAATCTTGAGGTCGACGCACAGACCGTGGCGGTTCTCCATGAGCGCATGGCCGCCATAGCTCAGTTTCGACTCCTTACCCTTGCCTTTGCGCATAAGCTTGGCGTCACCATCGGTGGCCGAGGTGTGGGTCGCGTTGGAACGGCGTTCGCCGCGGATGTTGACCATACCCTGAGCGTCCGGCCCACCGACATCGGGCGGCCCATCCTTGCGCCGCATACTCTTGGCGGTCGATGCCCAGGCCTCGATCAGCGTCCCATCCACGGTAAAGTGCTCGTCGGAGAGCAAGTCCAGCTTGCGCGCCTCACCCACTCTAGGGCGGCGCTCGGGTGAAAGGTCTGGCCGAGCTGCGGAATTCGCACAGGCTGTTGTCGAATCGAGGCAGCGCCAGACGACTATCTGGTGTCCACAACGGTTCCCACCGATTGAGGAGAAAGCGATGAAGTACCTATGCCTGATCTGTGCAGAGACCGTCATGGAGGAGATGCCGGAGGCCGATGCCGAGCAGCGCTACGCGGAGTATCGCGAGTTCACCGAGGCCATCAGGGAGAGTGGCCACTTAGTCGCAGTCAACCGGCTCTTGCCGCCCGATGCTGCGACCACGGTGCGGGTGCGCAAGGGCAAGATCGCCACCACCGACGGGCCTTACGCGGAGACGAAGGAGCAGCTCGGTGGCTATTACGTTATCGAGGCGACGGATCTGAACGAGGCTATCCAGGTCGCCTCGAGGATCCCGGGTGCGCGGAGCGGCTGCGTCGAGGTGCGGCCCATCGCGGAGGACCCACAGACGCTCCGTGCGCTTGGGGCTGCAACTCGCGAGACCGCGCGCTAGTCCGATGTGTCTGCTGTCGATTTCGGGCCGCGCCATTCGACTAAAGGCACCCACACCCGTCCTACGCTACTTGACGAGGGAGGGGTGACCTGCCGGCGTCCGACTCGTCGGTCGCAAAGATTCTTTGTCGCTTTGGCGTTTTGCTGTGAAGGCCAAAGACGGCCAGCCGCGCATCCTGCGTGAGTGGCGCGCCGGCGCGAACTACGAAGGAGAGAAACGATGACCGACCACCACAAGACCGGAACACGTGAAGAGTGGCTTGCGGCCCGGCTCGAGCTGCTCAAGGCGGAGAAGGAGCTGACGCGGCGCAGCGACGAGCTGGCGCGGCGCCGGCAGGAGCTGCCGTGGGTCCGGATCGACAAGGAGTACCGATTCGAGACCGACGAGGGGAGCGCTTCGCTGGCAGACCTCTTCCGAGGGCGCTCGCAGCTCCTCGTCTACCACTTCATGTTCGGGCCCGACTACACGGCGGGGTGTCCGTCCTGCTCGACGATCGCGGACGGGTTCGACGGCTTCGCCGTCCACCTGGCCAACCACGACGTCACGCTTTCGGCGGTGTCGCGGGCGCCGCTCGCGAAGCTGCAGGCGTACAAGCGGCGGATGGGGTGGACGTTTCCCTGGGCGTCCTCGCTCGGCAGCGACTTCAACTTCGACTTCAACGTCTCGTTCACCGAGGAGCAACAGCGCGAGGGGGTCATCGAATACAACTACGAGCGCGGCGGCCACGCGATGGACGCGACAGCGGTCCCGGAGCCTGTCGCCGAGCAACGCGGCCATGGCCGGAACCGACGCGGCCACGTACACGCGCGAGAGGCCGGGCATGAGCGCGTTCGTGCTCGAGGACGGCGTCGTCTACCACACCTATTCCGCCTATGCGCGCGGACTGGACGGCCTCTGGGGCATGTACCAGTGGCTCGACCGCGCACCCAAGGGGCGCAACGAGACGGGCGTCTGGTGGCGCCGCCACGACGAGTACAAGAAGGGCTAAGCGAAGTCCTGGTTGTTACCGCGGAACCGCGACTGGAGATCTCCTGTCGTTCAAGTCCGTGCAGTCACATTCTGACTTGGCGACGGCGAAAAACGGATCAAGAATCTTCCCTCACGCATCGTCGAGAGCCAGGCATGAGCATCGAGAACAAAGGCCCTGCGTACGACCGCGAGCTGCTGCTCGAGGGCGCAAAGCGCAACACCGTACTCGACCTCACGGAGGTGCAGCGATACGGGCTCGAAAGCTGGGGTGATCCTGACTACGTTTGCATTTACGGCCTTCGGCCTGCCGCTTGGTACGGCAAAGGGATACGGATTCTCGGGCGAACCGCGGTGGAATGTACCCGCGATGAGCTGGCCGACAATATCGGGAGAGACATCGCCGTCGTTGCCAAGTCGGTTCCACTCACATCCGGCGCGTTAGTCGTCGATCCCTTTACCGGTTCGGGCAACACTCTCTTCTGGCTGCTCCGTCACCTGCCTTCCGCGCATGGGCTTGGCTTCGAGCAAGATCCCACCGTCTTCCAGCTTACGGCTCGGAATCTGGCGACTCTCAATTTGTCAATCGAAGTGTCTAACCGTGACTACAGGGCGGGGCTATCGGATCTGACCATAGCACCGGATCAATTGGTGATTGCATTCATCGCGCCACCCTGGGGCGATGCGTTGAACAAGTACACTGGTCTAGACCTGCGCCGCACGACGCCGCCCGTCACCGAGATCGTTGACTTCCTCATCGATATCGTCGGGAAGAACCCGCTACTTTGCGCGATTCAGGTCTACGAGACTCTCGATGCGGACTCGCTGGCAGAATTGACGCCGCGTTTTTCCTGGTCGACACAACGGATGTATCGTCTCAATGCCCCCGGTCAGAATCACGGTCTATTGATGGGCACTCGCGGGTGGGCACCGGGGTAAACAATCGCTGAGCGGCCATGAGCATCCGATTGAGGTCGTCGCCCAGAAATCCAGAGAGCAGTCGTTCCCCTTAGCACTGCCGTGCTGGACGGACAAGGGGCCGCTGGGCGGCTACGGGATCAAACGCTCAGAATGGGCCAAGTGCCGCGACGCGTTCAATGAGTGCGGTTTTGTCCTCGGGCGAATGCTCACGAAACCATTTGGCCATCACATATTTCCGTGCAGTCACTTCATAGCCGCAGCGCATGCATACCCTGAGCGACTGAGCATCGCCGATATAGGCAAAACACGCAGCGCGGTCATCCAGTTCCTTTGCGGCCACTTCGAGCATCATCTGAGCGACACCGCCGGCGGCGCGACACTCGTGCCAGAGGCCACGAGGCAGGCGGGCATAGAAATTCCTTCGCACACAAAGTCCACCGCCCAGCCATACGTTCTCATACGGCAGGAAGTTGCAGAACCCGACCGGCTCCAATTGATCGTCTTCCCACCGGAAGAAAGCGACGTATTGTGCCCACGACGGCGACGCGCGGAGCGGCGGGTCTGGAAATGGCTGGTGAAATGCCGCTTGGAACATTGGCCCGGCGAAATAGCTCGCGTTGTGGAACCGTTGCACGTGGAACCGCTCCTTGAATGTTTGCCCCTGCTGACTCATTCCGCGCTCCGTTTCAGAATGGTCTCGAATTCATCAGCTGTCGTGACACCAGCCGCGCCATGCGTAAACCGCGGGAGAAACCAACGATCGGACTGTGGCGTCACAAATTCATGTTCAATGGAGAATGCAGCGCGGATCCCATATCGGGCGCCATTGCCGGGCAGGTAGGTTTCGCGAAGGTACGGGGAGGCCTGCCCGTACGGAAACGCGAAATACCGAGGTCGGCGGCGGGTTCGTTTTTCGATGAAGGCGCAGGCTTGCGCAACCTGCATTTCGCAGTCGTCAAATGATTCCACCGACCTGAAATCGCCCTTGATCTGATCCTTTTGCGCGACCCGAGTCGCACCAGGATGCACATGATCCCAACTGTGATTCTCGATCCGGATCCATCCCGAGGCATCTGCTGCATGCCACCAATCGTCTGACCACCAAGGATGGCCCGCAAGGCACGTAACCTCCAGTTCCTTACGTGCATCCGGTGACGCGATGACAAACGAAGTCATCTCGACAGTGGGCTGCGCCGCGCCTACCTCAGCCGAAAATTCCCTGAGGATATTGGCGAAGCTCTGCCTCCACCCAAAAGTCGGATGGACGGCGTCTTGCCAATCGAGGGAAACGCCGTCGTCGCAGGTGAGCGCTACGCAGTTGTGGAGTGGCTCGCGTTCGCCGAGAAGCGACTCGACTACCCAGTCCACCGGGACAATTCTGTGTCCCAGTCGGTGTATGGTCCGCAAGTCTGCCGCCAAGGCGTGGTGGTCGTCGCTGGCATAGTCATTCCCGGCGTGGCAAGAGTGATAACAGAATATTGGCACCCTCACGCGCGTCCCCGTCGCGTGGAAGATATCAATTTGTACCACGGGAGCGACCCATCCCGGCAAGCCAAGGGTCGCCAAAGGTGCGCGCAGCGTCGGGCTCCTCGCGCACGCGACGTCCTGACCGTCGAATACCAGCGACCTCATCCGGGACATTTGGACTGGGCGACTTCTTGCGACAGGTGTCGACGATTGAACGCTTCTTTGGCCCTTGGACCTCGCTTTGCCGCCCCCAAATAGGAACCATGCTTCAAGTCACCAAAGCCCTGATTGTCGCCAACGTAGCGATGTTTCTGTTGCAGCTTGCTGCGCCGGGAGCGATGCTGCCTCTTGCCTTGTGGCCGGTAGGCCCTGCGCCGGCCGGCGTCAACGCCGGCTTTGAGCCGTGGCAGCTTGTTACCTATGGATTCCTGCACGGCGGCCTGACGCATCTCGCCTTCAACATGTTCGCCCTATACATGTTTGGCAGTGCCATCGAGCAAGTTCTTGGCAGTCGGCGGTATCTTACGTATTACTTCGTCTGTGTCGTCTCCGCGGCGGTTACGCAGCTGATCTTTGCAGGTATCACCGGAGCTTACTATCCTGTCCTTGGTGCTTCCGGCGGGGTGTTCGGTTTGCTGCTGGCCTACGCGTTCTACTTTCCGAACAATCGCGTGATGCTCCTGTTCCTGCCCATACCCATGCCGGCGTGGCTGTTCGTGGTGATCTACGGACTCCTGGAGTTGTACCTCGGAGTGACCGGCACGCAGGCAGGCGTCGCTCACTTCGCCCATCTGGGCGGTCTGATTGGCGGGTTCGCGCTGCTCATCCATTGGCGAGGCATGCGTCTCAGGAGATTGTGAGTCAAGCAGGCGTTGCACTGCCTCGAAAGGCATTGACGCGAGCGCGTTCGACAAGCAATCGATCATGCTCTATCAGTTCGACGCCAGCCTTTTTTCGGATCACGTCGGAACGCCGCTCAGCTATCAGCTCTCGGCGCAAGACGAAACATTCATCAAGGCCATGTATCCCTAGACTCGGCAAGTAGGCGGCATCTCGCTGCTGCGGCGCTTCTTTCGCCCGGTAACAACCACGGTCGATCCGTTCAGCGTGCTGCGGACTTCTTTTCGACGTTTTTCCGTGGCTGTGCGAGTTGGTACCACGCGACGCCGTCGACCTCCTTCACGACTGCGGCTTCGCCGAGTCCGATGAGGTAGTTGATGTGCGCGAGACTCTCGCCGGTCGCCAGGTTGAGCAGATGGGGATCGGCGATCGGCCGCGCGAAGAGAGCGCCGAATACATCGACGACGCGCCGGGGTTCGTCGAGGATCTCGCGCAGGCGCTCGAGCCCGCGTTGGTGGCCCGTCGCGAGCCGATCGAGACGCGCATGCAGACCGCGGAAGGGGTCGTTGTGGGCCGGCAGTACCAGCACCTCGTCCGGCACCTCGCGGCCGATCTTCGCCAGCGATGCGAGCCATTCGGCGAGCGGGTCGGCGTCGGGCTCGGTGGGAAACACCGAGACATTCGAGGAGATCCTGGGGAGCACCTGGTCACCCGAAATCAGGAGGTTCAAGGCGGGACAATACAAGCAGGCGTGCTCCGGCGAGTGCCCGGTGCCGACGATCACTCGCCACTCGTGCGTGCCGATCGCGAGTCGTTGGCCGTCCTGGAGACGCCGGTAGCTGTCGGGCAGCTTGTGGATCATCTTGCCGAAGTTGCCGAACCGCGCGCGATAGGTCTCGATGTCGTCCGCATCCCAGCCCGCCTTGCGATAGAACGTCACGCCATCCTGTGGCGCTTCGCGGCCGGTATCGGCGGCGAGCACGCGGCAGTTCAAATATTCGAGACGGGTCATCCACAATCGGCAGTCGTACCGGTGCGTCATCCAGCCCGCCATCCCGACGTGATCCGGATGCATATGCGTCACCAGCACTCGCGTGATCCTGGCGCCGCCGAGCGGACCGGAATCCGCAAGCAGGCTGCGCCACGCCGTCGCGGTCTCCATGGTCTGCAGCCCCGTGTCGACGATCGCCCAGCCGTCCCCGTCCCGGATGGCCCAGAGATTGATATGGTCGAGCGTGAAGGGCATCGGCATGCGCATCCACAGCACACCGGGAGCGATCTCGCGGGTGTGAGCGACGGCCGGCGGTTCCCCGCACGGGAAGATAAGCGACTTCGCCGGGTCTCGGGATTTTGCAGAACTCATGCGGTCACCTCGTGCGCGAACGCCCGCGCGGCGTGATGGAGGCTTCCGCAGCCCTAACCTGGCCGATATCAGAGGGGCACGTGCGCGTCATATCATGGAGTCACGTGTGCGCGACGCTGTGGTAATAGTGATTTGCCTGGCCCTCCCTCGGGCTGCATTCTACTGCTACTGCAGAGCAGCGCACCGACGCAGGCAACCTGACGCTGCAATGGATAATGATTGACCCGTCGAGGTCTATTCGTTGCCGATGCTTCGCCAATTCAATACCACACTTTTCTTCGATACCCACGGCCGGGGTCTCGTCGATATCACTCGGCCGGTCGCCGCTTGGACCGCGGAGAGCGCCGTGGAAGTCGGTCTCCTTACCCTGTTCGTGCGCCACACATCCGCGAGTCTCGTTGTACAGGAGAATGCCGATCCCGATGTTCGCGGAGATCTCGAGCGTTTCTTCTCCCGCCTTGTACCTGACGGCGACGCACTCTTCCGCCATCGCGATGAGGGGAAAGATGACATGCCGGCCCACGTCCGCGCAGCTTTGACCGCCGTGCAGCTCTCGATCCCGTTGTCTGGTGGCCGCCTCGTGCTTGGTACATGGCAGGGCATCTACCTGTTCGAGCACCGCCTTCGGCCACATCGACGCGAGGTGGCGCTGCATCTCGTGGGGAGTTGATCTGCCGTCGACGGGGTCCGGCGCCGCGTGCCCCGAGAGAACAACGAACAATCTAGGCCGCGGGGCGCGGGCCCGCAAAGCCAAGTACAGGTCCGTCAAACGGTGACGCTGGCGCTGGAAACAACTTGGCGAACGAAAAGGCATGCGCGCTTTCCCCGTGGGCGCGCAAATATTCCAGGCGGTTCTTTGCCTCATCGATTGACGGAATGTGTCCGGCGGTCACCCACCAGAGAGCGTAGTACATCCCGTCAAAGCGCTCGAACCAGGACTTGCGCTGGCGCATCACGCCTGCATGCCCGCTGTGATAAACGAATTCGCGGAGATTTTCAGCGTTCGCCCAAACTGACAGGTTGAACAGGATGCGATCGTCGTCGTACGGGCGCAAGGAGGTCGCGTCACCAGCCTCGGTTTTCAACCGCCATACGAACCCGGGGCTCGAATCGGCGAGCCTGTTGATGCCTTCGAGGTTCGCTACAAATCCGGCCAGCAACGGGTCATCGAGGGGAGCGCGAAGTCTGCCGATGTTTACTTGTGCGATCTGAAACTGTGTTTTCATCCATGTGCTCCGTTCGCTTGACGGCTTGACCGCAACGAATCTCCGTGCTGTGGCCCCACGCCACGGTGTCCGCTGCGGCGGTCGCAGAAGGCTTTGCCGGTCGCTGGTCGCCCGCCGCGAGAGATTCAAATTGTATTACCAGCCCATGCGTCTTGAAGGGAACACGCTTGACAGTTGATATCGTAAGATATACTTTATGACCTGTTTCCAGATAACTAAAGGAGCGACAAATGCTTGGATTTTTTCACTATCGCGGCTGTGCACGACGGGTGCACGGCGGCCACTTTGGCCGATTCGGGCCCGACTTCGGCCATGGTGGCGGCATCGGCGGGCGCGGCTTCTTCGGCGGCCGCAAGCTCGGTTCCGGCGAGCTGCAACTGGTCATCCTGGCCCTGCTTGAAGAAGCCCCGCGGCATGGGTACGAGATCATCAAGGCGCTCGAAGAAACGTCGAAGGGCTTCTACGCGCCAAGCCCGGGCATGGTCTACCCGGCGCTCACCTATCTGGAAGAAGTGGGCTTTGCGACTGTCGAAGCCGAAGGGAGCAAGAAGCTGATACCGGATCACCGACCTCGGCCGCGCAAAGCTCACCGAGAACCGCTCGCTGGTCGACGCCATCCTGGCTCAGCTGGCGCGCGTGGGTAGCAAGATGGAGCGTGTGCGGCAGGCGTTCGCCGGCGAGGAGTCGGGCGACGTCGGGCATCGCGCCGTCGACGAAGCACGCCGCGAGCTGCGATCGGCGCTTATTGCCAAGCTCAGTGCCTCGCCCTCGGTCGAGGAATTGCAACGCGTGTCCGAGGTGTTGAAGCGCGCGACTGACGAACTTCGCCGAGGAAAGGGCTGACTGCGAGGCAAGCCTCGCACCCGCGGTGCCTGCCTCAAAGAGTGGCTATTGCTTCCGGCGACCCCGCGCAACGATGGCGGCGCCAACGCCGAGAAGCGAGAGTGTGCCAGGCCCGGGACGCTCTGGGCGTACCGCATAAGTTCGGAGCGCGCAAACGTGCCAAAAATCTCCTACGAAAGATTAGCCCTTTCTCCTACATCACGCGACGACATAGCGGTATCCGATTCGACAAACCAATGGTGAACTCGGAAGGTCAAACTCAAGTCGGTGAGTGTTTTCGTCGGCACTTTTCCAAGAGGAGATCGGTCATGTCCAGATTGGCCAGACGTTCGAAGTGGGTCGTAGCTGGAGCGCTTGCGCTTGGCGCGGCGAGCGCATTTGCGGGTCGGGTTACGCTGTACGAGGGTCAGGACTTCCAGGGGCGATACGTAATGACCAACGACAGTGTGGCCATTGTGGGAAGCCCTGCCTTTGCCAGCGCGGCATCGTCGATGGTTGTCAGCGATGGCATATGGGAAGCCTGCACAGACGCGTACTTCCGCGGCCGCTGTGTGCGACTGTTGCCAGGGACGTATCCGAGACTCAATGTCGATTTGAATGGGCGTGTTGCATCGGTGCGCCAGGTCGCGTATGCAAGCGGGGCGGCACGAGCGGTCGACCCGCAACCGGTCGTAGTGAACCCGCCGCAGGTGGTGGTGAACCCTGCGCCGATCGTCGTCAACCCGCCGCAGGTCGTGGTCAATCCGGCGCCAGCCGTCTCGAACACTAATTCTGTGCCGGCAGCGATCGGTCCGTCCACGGCGATTGTTGTGAACGAGCAGCCCGTGGCAGTCGCCGCGCCCTCGATCGTGACGGTTGCGCCGCCGGCTGCTGGGCGCGCCGTCCTGTACGAATATCCGAATTTCGGCGGTGCAGGAGTAGTCATCGATCGAGGCCAAGCAAAGGACCTCGATTGGGCAAACTTCGCCTATGGCCATCGTGCGACATCCGTTCGGGTCGAGTCAGGGACCTGGATGTTCTGTGCGGAGATGACCTTTCAGGGCGAGTGCAGGATCTTCGGACCAGGGGAATATCCGCAACTGTCGGGACCGCTGGTGGCGGGCATCTCCTCCGCTCAGCAGGTACGGCGTCCGGAGTACGGCGCTCTGAACGTCTACAGGCGTTAGTAGCCTGAGCGGCCCGGGTCGAATCACAAGTGATGGTGTGGGCGTCGATCAGACTGCCCGCATGGCCCGGCCATCGCGGATCGCTATGAGCTCTCGGAAATAGTCCCGTAGTGATCTAGATCAGATATTTTGGCTGCGCGCTCGTCTATTCTTGTTGCAAGGAGTTGTTGTCTAATTGCAACCGGAGCGCCAGGCCAAATGACGAAAATCTATCGCGAAATCATCAGATCGGTATCAACTTCACTTAGCAAACTGCGAACCGACGCGCCAGGGGTCATGCAAGGATTCAATGCCCTTGCTGAGGCCGCGATGGGCGAGGGTGCGCTGAGCAAGAAGACGAAAGAACTCATTGCGCTTGCGCTTGGCGTTGCCGGACATTGCGACGCTTGTCTCGGCTTCCACATAAGGACGCTCGTGAAGCTCGGCGCGACGCGCGGCGAGGTCGAGGAAGCGCTGGGCGTCGCCGTCTACATGGGTGGAGGACCTTCGCTGATGTACTCGGCCGACGCCCTGGCGGCGTTC
This sequence comes from uncultured beta proteobacterium, assembly GCA_963829375.1. Lineage (GTDB taxonomy): Bacteria > Pseudomonadota > Gammaproteobacteria > Burkholderiales > Casimicrobiaceae > PALSA-1003. Next base: position 22,800 of record CAWHIS010000012.1, read on the forward strand.
GAAGAGTTGTCCGAGGCGAAATAGCCCAATTCTCGTTCGTGACCTCGCGGGAGCGCGGTTCAGTACAGTGGAACTCCGCCTCGGGCGTGATCGATTTCGATACCTCGATGCATGCGGAGAATATTCAGGGCAATAATCTTTTCGGTCGCGCATTCGACGGGAACCGACACCACGACGCCACCGTCCCGCACGCGACAGCGGCGAACCCGGGCCGAATTTTCGTCCTCGCCGATATCGAACAGATTGAAAAAGAGCCTTTCGGCTGCAACGGGGAGCTTGGCGACCTCGTCGACAAGCGATGTGCCCGGCATTCCATCCGGATTGCGCGGGTTCGACGTAATCTGCACACCCGCATCCGCGAAGCCATTGGCGTTCAGAGCATCCGCCGCCGCCTTTGCATGTGCGAAGCAATCGAAAGCTCCGGCAACCATGGTCCGCATACGCTCTCCTTTACAGATCGAGCACCAGCGGAATCAATGCTCGCATCAGGGAGGAGCCGCGCGCTATCGGCGGATGCCTATTCACATGCAGGATTGCAGGACGCAGCTTGCGCGACGCATTCCTACGACGGTTCGTCGCGGGACGCATCAAATTGTGATTCAGACGCGCCTGGCAGCGCGGCGCACGTCGAGCGCCGTGATAAGCTGCGCTATCTCCGAGATTTCCTTCGGCTGACAGTCGCGCTGCGAGCTCTGATCGCGCGCAATCCAGCCATCCCTCCGTGCAATCCTTTTGGTGAGACATTTGTCATGATGCTACGTCGAATTATCGCGCTCAGTCTGATTCTGAGCGCTTCCAGCCTGCTTGCGGCCACGCTGCCGCCCGTCGAACCGATGCCGACGCTCGATGCGGCGGTGCTTGCGCCGCCCGATCTGCTCAACGGCACCGGTTACACCATAGACGCCAGCACGCCTGTGGTGGGTTACATGGGTCAATTCACCCTGCGCGCGCCCGCCGGCACTTTCAAGGCGGACGGTACCGAGATGCTGGCAATCCGCGTGAGCGAATTGACGGCGATCGCCCAGCTGAGTCAGCTGAGTCAAACCGGTGCGTTCGCCGACGCGCTCGCGGCCTCGGTCATGAAAACCGGAACGGCCGTCGGGCAAGCAGTCATGAATCCGGTCGGGACCATCGAAGGGCATACCTGCCGGCGTGGGGCGTTTCTTCCAGTCGGCGGCGACGACGATCTCGCGGGCCACGGAATCCAACGGCGGCGCCAACTCATCACAATCCAGCCCCGGCACTACCGCAATGGATGTTCTTGGAGTCAACAAAGCGAAGCGCCAGATTGCGAAACAGGTCGGTGCGGACCCCTACACGACGAACCCGGTGCTCGCAAAGCAACTCGATGACCTCGCCCGAGCCGCATTCGCGGGCGGCGTCTCCCTCGACGTTGCCCTCGCAGTCTCGACGGCTGGCGTGGCGACGGCGATTTCCGCAACCGCAACGGTGAGCAATCTGGTGTGGGACAAGTCCCCTGTAGACATTCGCACAATCAACGAGAACAAATTGGCCGCGATGGGGGTTAGCGCGGATACGGTCCGCGCTTTCGTGACGAATCGCTGGTTTACGCCTACGCTCTCGGTTCCATTCGTGGAGCATCTGGCGCAGATTCCGGCGGCGAAGGGTCGTAGCGCAGTGGTTGCGCTGGCCAGCACGGTCGCCAGCGAAGGCGAGGCTCGGTTCATGGTCAATGCGGCGAGCATGGCACGGCAGATCAGCACAGAACGAGACCCTGTTGTCGCCCTCGATCTGGCGGGTCGGATCCTGACGGTGCGCACGCGCAGCGGTCGAATGGAAGTGCCCGCCCCCGTGGACTATGTCGTCTGGACCGAGCCCGTGAAGGCGTTCGCGGAGCGGAATAACTTGAAAGGTGTCCAGCGCAAGATCCTCGTCACCGGGCTTGCGTCTACGCGCGCCAACCAGGGGCTGCAGGCGACTGGATGGAGCGTCCAGGAGCTCAGCAAGCGTTGATCGCGCGCAATTCGGTGCTTTCGTCGATGCGCAGGAGATCGACTGCCCGCGCCGCTCGGACCGCCACTGTCGAGATGCTTTGAACGTCCCTATGGCGTGCGGTCTTCGCCGCTGAGCGACTTCGCCAGATTCCGCAGCAGTGCGGCGCCGTCACCTTGCCAAGCGCTGCCGTGCATGCAAGCGAGTACTTTGGGGCGCTCTCCAGCGAGTCGTTCGAGCATGGCCGTCGTGTCGGGCGAATGCGCGTAGTAATCCATCTGGCCACGGAATGCCTCGCTCGGCCCAAGGATGTCGGCCTCTGTGAGGGGTATTTCTCCCCTTCCACCTTGGGTAAGAAGATCGCCGCACAAGAAGGTGCTCGTATGTAGTTCCATCATCAAGCCGCATTCCCAGGCATGGGGCAGGTGAGGCGTGTCGTACCAACGGATCTCGTGCCGCCCAAGCTTCAGGGTTTCCCCATCGGCCAGCGGCCGCGCAGGCCGGTCGGCGATGTCATCGACCGACACCATCGCGGCAACTCGGCTGCAGATTGGAACGGCGTTCGGCGCCGCTGCGAGGAAGTCGTTGAGCGAGCCGCACTCATCCGCCTCAAAGTGCGAAAAGGCAACGTACCGCAACCTATCCAGAGGCAGGAGCTTGCCGATAGCTTCGCTTACCAACGGAAACATCCGCCTTGGACCCGTATGAAACACGAGCGATTCGTCGTCCGCGATCAGGTATTGGTTGAAGTTGAAAGCGCCGGATCCGCCGGGAAAGATGATCGGCGTGTTGATGCGGTAGATGCCCGTAGCAATCTCGTGGACGTTGGTGCCGGCACTCGGGTTGGTGATCATGGGGCATCCTCGAGCAGATGGTGTCGATCCTTCGTGCGTTGACTCGGCGATAAATCGCGTTAACCGCCCGAGTTGAAGAAGGCGAGCAATTCAGCGTGCGTTTCTTCGGGCGACTGCTCGGCCGGATAGTGTCCACAGGGCAGCATTCTGCCGCGGACGTCGGCCGCGCGCTCGAGCCACGCTTCGATGGGGCGATAACTACGATTGACGTGGCTGCGCTCGCCCCAAAGGACGAGCGTCGGGATCGCCAGCTTCGTGGCCAGGTCGGCCTCGTCGTGGGCGAGATCGATGCTGACCGCTGCGCGATAGTCTTCGCAAACAGCATGAATGTTTGCCGGCGTGCAGCAGCGAATGTATTCGGCCAGGGCTTCAGGGGTGAAACCGCTCATGCCGACGCCTTTCTTGTTCAGCTTTTTCCGGATATAGCGCTCGAGGCCGTAGGCCATCAGCATCTGCTCGGGGTAGTCGTACGGCTGCGCCATGAAAAACCAGTGGTACGAATCGACTGCCCACTCCTTCTTGATGTTGTTCAGCACGTGATGCGTGGGCACGATGTCGAGGAATGCGACTTTCTTCACCTGCCGCGGATGATCCAGAGCCATGCGGTGCGCGACGCGTCCTCCGCGGTCGTGGCCACACACATGATATGAATCGAAGCCGAGGGTGGTCATGACTTCGACCTGGTCCTGCGCCATCGCGCGGAATGAGTAGCCGAAATGATCCTCGCCACCGTCCGGTTTCGAACTGTCGCCATAGCCGCGCAGGTCCGTTGCGACGACCGTAAAACGCTCAGCCAGCCGCGGAGCGATCTTGTGCCACATCACGTGCGTCAGCGGGTTGCCGTGCAGCAGCAGCAGGGGCGGTCCGGATCCGCCGTAGCGCAAGTTGATCCGTGCGCCCGACGTCTCGATTTGCTTGTGCGTGAAGCCCTGAAACATGGCGAACGCTCCTGCGATTGGCAGCTCAGACGCTGCGCTTCGTGCGCAAGTGCTGCATCAACTCGCCGACGTCATCGAGCGTTTCGATCCGCCATACCAGATCGATCACCGTCTGCGCTTGCGTGCTATCCAGGCCACCCCACGCAGCGCATTGCCGGAACTTGTCCTTGAGTTCTTCATCGCTCATCGGATTGGCCGGGCTGCCTTTGCCGAAGTCCGCCGCGCCCTTCACGACGGTGCCGTTGTCGAGTTCGACTTCGATGATCGTCGTCATCTTGTCGAAGCCGGCGACCTCGGCTTCGGCGCTGACACCGAAATCCACCCGCTCCAGCAACGCCTGCACGTCGGGGCGGTTGACCACGTCGTCGGTGAACTGCTCGAGGCCCGCCTTGCGCTCGATGAGCAGGATCGCCATGCAGAATTCCATGCTGAACTTCGCCTGCAACTCGTTACGCGGCCGATGATGAATGAGTGCGTTGGGCATATTGTGATTGGTGCCTACCGCGACGCGTTCGACTTGTTCCGGGCGCAGATCGTACCGATGGATGAGATCCAGCATGACGCTCATGCCCGGATGGGTGAGCGAGCCGCTCGGATGCGGTTTGATCGAGACACCGGGATAGGTGAAGGTCCACGGATTGCCGAGCTGGCCGTCGATCATCTCGGAGCTGTAGCCCCCGCCCGCTGCACGGAAAAACCCGCGATCCGCTTCCAGACCATTCAGGGATGCCGTGAATCCGAGCGCTGCGAGCTCGGCCGCAACGACCCCGCTTTCTGCGGCGCGCCCGGCGTGAAAAGGCTTGGTCATCGTGCCGAAATTTTCACGCAAACCTGCGGCTTGGGTGGCTCCAAGGCTGAGGGCACGTCGCGTCGCTTCACGATCGAGCCCGAGCAGCTTCGCGGCACTCGCGGCGGCACCGATCGCGCCGCAGGTCGCGGTGCTGTGGAAACCGTGCTGATAATGGCGCGGCATGATCGCCTCGGCTACCTTGCATTCGACCTCGACGCCCACCTGATACGCAATCATCAGGTCGCGGCCGCTCCGGCGGTCCCTCTCGGCGAGTGCCAGCGCCGGTGGCAGCGCCGGTGCTGTCGGATGCGTGAGCAGACCGTAGACGCGATCCTTGGCGACCGCGAGTTGCGTGTCGTCGTAGTCATCGGCGTGAATGGAAATGCCGTTGGCGAACGCGGCGAAGCGGGCGGGCAGCCGCAGCTCGCTACCGACCACGGTGCTGCCGCCCTCGGCGGCGATGCCCAGTGCAGAAAGATAGCGCCGCGCGATATGACTCGTCTGCGATGCGGCGCCGGCGAGCGCAAGACCGATGCCGTCGAGCACCGAACGCTTGCCCAGGTGAGCCACGTCGGCGGGGATGTCCTCTCCGCGCGTGGCGACAACGAAGCCGGCTACGTAGTCCGTGAGGGATGAGTCGTCCGAAGTCGTGGGGGCGGCGGATGAGGCGGGCATGAGACAGAAGTCCTTTACTTAACGAATGACGTGGCAGCGGCCGCGCGGGTGACGGTCGCCTTGTTCTTGCGGCCGGAAGCAAGACGCGCGCCAAGTCGGACTGCCTGCTCCAGCGCACCGGTGGTTGCGCAGCCTTTGCCGACGATGTCGAACGCAGTGCCGTGCGCGGGGGTCGTGAACACCGTCCGCAGGCCGGCAGTCACGGTGACGCCGCGGTTGAAGCCCTTCAGCTTCGTGGCGATCTGTCCCTGGTCGTGATACATCGACAGGACGCCGTCGTACTCGCCGGCAAAAGCCTTGATGAATACGGTATCGGACGGAAAGGGGCCGCGACAGCGGATGCCGCGCTCGACCGCCCGCGCGACCGCGGGCGCGATGATGTCGATTTCCTCGCGCCCGAAAAGACCGTTCTCGCCGCCGTGCGGATTGAGCGCGGCAACAGCGATGCGTGGCACGTCGAAGCCTGCGCCGCGCATGGTGCGGTCCGCAAGCGTGATGGCCTCATCGATGCGCTGCGGCGTGATCTGGTCGAGCGCGGTGCGCAGCGAAACGTGCGATGTCACCCGCGACATCCAGAGGTTGTCGAGGACGTTCATCTCGCCGAAATATCCCTGGTGCCGGGTGAGATGGGCGAACATCTGGTGCTCGTCGTTGAAGCGCCAGCCTCCGGCGTGGAGCGCGGCTTTGTTGAGAGGCGCGAACGTGATGCCATCGAGTCGTCCCGCGAGGGCAAGCTCGACCATGTAGGCGAGCGTCTCGCCGCTGATGCGTCCCGACTCCGCCGATACCGCTCCGCGGGGCAGTGTGGATGGGTCGAGATTGCCAAGGTCGATGATCGGAATTTCGGTACGCGACCAGTCGACGTTCTCGACCGTCGCGTAGCGCCGCCACGCGAGGTTGACACCGGCGTCGCGGGCACCCTGTTCGAGTACTCGCGCGTCGCCTATCACGAGCAGGCGGGCGGCGTCCGCCAGGCGTCGATCCGCCAGCACGCGCGCACATTGCTCCGCGCCGATGCCGGTGTAGTCACCGAGCATCAAGCCCAGCAAAGGCAAGTCTCGGGTCGTGGCGGTGGTCATGTCGACCTCCGATCGGTGAAGTGGTTGATCAGCAGGATCATCGCGAACGTGACCAGCAGCATGGTAATCGACAGGACCGCGATCGGTCCCCAGTCGTTGCTTTCGCGCAGGTCGAACATGGTGACCGAAATGGTCTTGGTGCGCGCCGTGAACAGAAGAATCGTGGCGGAAAGCTCGCGGATCGATCCGATGAAGATGAAAATCCAGGTGGCGATCACGCCGTTGCGTATCAGCGGTGCGGTGATATCGAACAGGGCCCGCAGTCGCGTGGCGCCAAAAATGCGGCTCGCATCCTCCAGTTCCGGGTGGACCGCCTTGAGCGACGCGGCGATTTGCTGATAACCAACCGGAAGCTCCTTCGTCATGTAGGCGAGGAAAATGATGGAGAGTGTCCCATAGAGAACGAAAGGCGGTTGCGTGTAGCTCAGAAACAGGCCGACAGCCAGCACGATTCCTGGAATGGCGACCGGGGCCGTCGCCAGAAAACCGAGATAGCGATGTGCCCAGACGAGCTTGCGAAGGCTCAAGTAGCCTACCGTCGTCACCAGGACCGTGCCAGCGGTCGCAGCCGCGATGCCGAGGAGAAACGTGTTCTGGAACGCGAGCTTGGTTTGACTGAATTCAAAAAACACGAAGCGCCAGTGTTCGAGCGAGAGATTGCCGGCGACCGGACCGGACCAGTTCTTCACGAACGCCGTGCGCACCAGCACGCCGTACGGCAGAACGATCGAGCAGCCCAGCACGAAGGCAAACAGCGCCAGCGCCGGAATCTTCCATGGGCCGAGACGAATCAGGCGGGTACCGGTGCTCTTGCCGCCGATCACCGAGTAACCGCGCCGGCCCATGATCGCCGACTGCGCCTTCAGCAATGCGACGGTGATGAGCAGCAGCGGCAGTGACACGGCTGCGGCCAAGCCAAGTTGCGGTGGAAACTGGAAGAGGCTCCAGATTTTGGTGGTCATCGTATCAATGCCCGCGGGCAGTGCGAGGATCGCGGGTGTTCCGAACAGCGTCATCGACTGCAGAAAGGCGATCAGAAATCCGGCCAGTAGCGCCGGAACGACGAGTGGCAGCGTGATGTCGAGTGCAGTTCGCCATGCCGGCGCGCCAAGGATGGCGGACGCCTCCTCGAGCTCGCTCGGAATGGCATCGAGGCTGTTCGCCACGAAGGTGAACACGTAGGGAAACGTGTACAAAGCCATGACGAAAACCATGCCGCCTGCGGAGAAGATGTTGATCAAGGGTGCGTCGTCGAAAGGCTTCAGTCCCAGCAGGGCGTAGTACCACTTGTTGATCAGCCCGGCATTCGGGCCGCCCAGCAGTACCCAGGCGAAGGCTCCAAGGAAGGGCGGCGTCACGAACGACGCGAGGATGAGTGCGCGCAGCAGGCGCTTGGCCGGCAGGTCGGTGCGGGAGACGAGCCAGGCCATCGGAGCAGCGCTGAGAATGCAAAGAATGCCGACGGCCGCGGACGTCCAGAGCGTGGTCAGCAACGGTTTCAGGAAAGCCGGGTCGACAAACAGCTGGCGATAGTATTCCAGCGTCAGCCGCCCGGTATCGCCGGTGAGGCTCGTCATCAACAGCCGGAACATCGGCAGCAGCACGAGTGCCGCGAGCAGCAGAACCAGTGCGATCGCAAACGGTGCGGTCCAGTCGATGAACCGCGACCGTGTCGCCACTGGACCCGTGAGCGCGGCTTCGCCAGGCGGTGTTGCCATCGTGTCGCTCAGTTGCCGAAGATCGCTGTGTAGCGCTTCTTGATGTCGGCGACCTGCGGCAGCATGGCGGCCGGGTCGTCGGGCAGGATCTTGATCTGCGCCAGCGGCGTTCGGCCGGGCGGATCCTTGACATCGGGATGGAGCGAACGCGTTCCGCCTTCGTTGACCGCCAGCTGCTGGATCTTGGCAGTGTAGAGAAAATTCTGCAGAACGCGGGCCGCGTTCGGATGCGGGGCATCGGCGAAGATCGCAGTCGGCGAAGTCACGAACGGCGTCCCTTCCTTGGGATAGATGATTGCCACCGGACTCTTGGCGTCGATCTCGATGAACATGTTGTATTCGTTGCCGTCGACCATGACCGCCCGCTCGCCGCTGGCGATGCTCTTCGGCGTCGCCGTCGTCGACTGCAGTTGCTGCACGCCTTGCTTGGACAACTTCTCGAGATAGTCCCAGCCGAGCACCTTGACGATCGCGTAGGTACCAGTGAGGCTCGTGCCGCTGTAACCCGGGTGCGATTTGACGAGCTTGCCTTTCCATTTCGGGTCGAGCAGGTCGACATAGCCGGTTGGCGCATCTTTCGCCGGCACGAGGTTGGTGTTGTAGCCCATCACGCTCAACGTCGCGCGCCATGCCGCGTAATAGCCTTCAGGATCCTTGAACTGCGCCGGATAGCGCTGCACGTCGGGCGGCGTGTGGGGGGCGAGCCACTTCTGCTGCTTCCAGAAAATGAAATGCGAAGCATCGGAGGAATTGACGACATCGACGTTCTTGATGCCCGACTGGTACTCCTGGTTGATCCGCTGGAACACGCGCTCCGAACCCGATCGCTCGACCTCGATCTGGATGTTGGGATATTCGGCGCGAAAGGCTTTGGCAATCAGCTCAGCGACCTTGACGTCGATCGACGAATACCAGACGACCTTGCCTTCCTTCGCGGCGGCCGCCAGCATCGCAGGCGTTGTCTCCTGCCCCGCGACGGGCGCTGCGAGCGCAAAGGCGAGCAGCACGACCGGCAACGGTCCGGCACCGCAGTTCGATCTCATCCACTTCATGGTGATCCTCCTTCCCCAATTGCGTGACAAATTTAGCAAGATTACCGTCGTCCCCGCTCCCCGCTTTCGCGGGGACAGGGTCGCGGGGACCCATTTTGGGCGACAGCAACTTGGATTCCCGCGGGAATGACGGGCAAATTTGCCGCCTTCCAGGTATTTTCATTAGTGCGAAACAGAGAACGCATTTCAGTTGGCGAGGCCGCGACATCGTTCCGGCTTGAATCTCACCCTTACTTTCAATCCGTCGGAAACCGAAAGTTCGGCGGGCGCGGCGATCAACACATCCTGTCCGACATCGACGATATAGTCGCGATGGCTGCCAAGGTACGCCTGCCCCCGCACGGTCCCCGGCAGCGTGTTGTCAGCGTCGACAGCATCGCCCGTCAGCAGCTCCACATCGTGCGTCTTGACGCAGAAGCTCATCGGCTTGCCCGGCCCGGCAAAGCTGCCCTGTCCGATGGCGAGAGCGTGGCCTGAGACCTGGACCGTATGTCCTGACAGGTGCGTCGCATTGATGACGTTGCTGCCGCCGATGAAGCGAGCCACGAATGCCGAATTGGGGCGCTCGTAGACGTCCTCGGGCGTTCCGATCTGCTCGATGCGTCCGGCATTCATGACGACGATACGATCGGCCATGGTCATGGCCTCCACCTGATCGTGCGTGACATAGATGGAGGTGTAGTGGAATTCATCATGCAGCCGGCGGATTTCGAAGCGCATGTCCCCGCGGAGATTGGCATCGAGATTGGACAATGGTTCATCGAGCAGCAGAATGTCGGGCTTCGTGGCCAGCGCCCGCGCGAGCGCGACGCGCTGCTGCTGACCGCCGGACAACTCGGAAGGATAGTGCTCGGCCTGCGCGAGGAGTCTCGTGGCGCCGAGCAGGACATCGGTGCGAGATTGTCGCTCCTGAGGCGGCATGGATTTCATTTTCAGACCGTAGCCGACGTTCTGCCGAACCGTCATGTGCGGCCACACGGCGTAGCTCTGGAAGATCATGCTCATGTTGCGTCGCTCGGGCGGCACCACGGACTGGGCCGATGACACCACCTTGCCGCCGGTGCGGATCTCACCGGCATCGGGTTGAAGGAAGCCCGCGATCATGCGCAACGTCGTCGTCTTGCCGCAGCCGGAGGGACCGAGCAGACACACAAACTCGCCGTGTTCGACAGACAGGTTCATGCGATCGACCGAAACCACGCCGGGGTAGCGTTTGGTGAGGTTTTCGAGCTCGAGATTTGCCATGTGGCTGACGAAACTTGCGGAGAATAGCCGTGGCGCCGGACTTCGGCTCGCGTGATCGATTTGCGCGAAAGTCTAGCATGCGGTCCCGCGCCTCTTGCCCCAGTCGACTGCCGGAAGCGTCTTCGGCGTGCGACTCAATCGCCACTGGGTTCGCCAGTTACCTTGTCGTTCGAGGGCAGCCATCGCATGCGGCGCAACGCCGCGTTGACCAGAGCGAGGACGCATCCAAGGCTCAGCATCAGCATCAGCCAGCGCATGGCGCTTGCCCACGACGCGGCATCGAGCGTCGGCCACGGAAACTGGCTTAACCGCTCGCCACGCTCGAGCATCCAATGCCAGGCTGTGTGAACGACCAGTGCGGATAGGATGATCGTCCCGGTTCGCTCCGGGACAAACCTGAACACCAGGTTGAGTGTCGGGACGAGCAACAGGATTACCAACAGCTGCCCGAGCTCGACACCGACGTTGAACGCCAGCAACGCAGTGAGCAGATGCGGTCCGGCGAACTGCAGCGTTTCTCGCAGAACGAACGAGAAGCCGAACCCGTGCACGAGTCCGAACACGAAGGTGATCATCCATCGGCGCTGGAGGTTGCTGCCGACGATATTTTCGAGCGCCATATAAAGTATCGAGATCGCGATCAGCGTTTCAACCAGCGGTGGGAACCACAGCGCATTGGGCGCGAAGCCGAAGGCGGATGCGATCAGCGTCATCGAGTGCGCAACCGTGAACGACGTGACGAGCAGTATTAGCGGCCCCAATCGTCGAAAGGGAATGACCAGGCACAGAATGAACAGCAGGTGGTCGGTTCCGTTGAGAATGTGGAGGAAGCCCAGCTCGACGAATCGCAGCGCAGCCTGATGCCAGTTCGGATCGAGCCGCACGAGTCCCGGCTCGCCCTGAAACTCGAGTGCGCGCGAGACTCCAGTGGGTAGAAGAAATTGGAGTGTCGTGACCACCCGCAATCCCAGGCGGGCCAGCCGCGGGTGGATCGAAAATGGAGACCGATCCGACGCGATCGTATATTCGAAGAGCACATCCAGGAGCTGCTGGTTCCAGTACAGATCCATGTCGTCGGACAAATGCGGGCCCGTCACATGAGCAAGGGCCGATTCGTACGAGCTGAAGGACCGGTCGGATGGGAGCGAGACGCGAACGTCTGCAATCCGCGGGTAGGCGAGCCGAACCTCGCCTTCGTAGATCTCCATGTTGTCGGCAACCCAGAGCGTCGCCGCGTTTCGCAGCGCGGCATCGGCATGCGCGAGATCAAGATAGCCCGGGCCGCGTTTGGGAAAGTCCACTTCATTCATCGCTGCAAGCGGGACTCGGACGAGCAGCCGAAGGTGCGTTCCCTCCGGCTTGAGGAATACCTGAACCTTGACGTCGTTGGGTATGTCGTGCGCGGACGCGCTCAATCCCAACGTCACAAGCATCGATATCGCCGCAAAGACGATCGTGCATCGCGCGAAGGACAGAAGCGGCAAGGACGGCAGGAATCGGATGCGCACGGGCTTCACTGTTGGGTACGCGGCGGCTGGCATGTCCCCTCTGCGCGGGCTAGAGTAGTGCGGGTAGACGGCCACTGACAAGGGAAATCGAGCGAGCGTACAATCCCCGGAAAAGCCGGCGATACGTGACTTGGCGCCTGCGGTGTCTTGCCCAAAGCTTGCGACGCCGACCGTGCAGGCCGCAAATGGCCGGGTTCCGATGGGGAGGGGCATGAAAAACATCCAACAGGGACGATACGTCTATGCAGGGGTATCGGTACTTGCGCTCATCGTCGCGCTCGGTGCGGGGCAGGCGGTGTTACAGGATTCGGTGGATGCCCAGGGGCGCACGGTCCAGGCACCGATGTTCGAAGTCGATCCGCTCTGGCCGAAGCCCCTGCCGAATCATTGGCTGCTTGGGTCGACCATCGGCATATGGGTCGATGACGAGGACAACGTCTGGATCATTCATCGCAGCTCCGCGACGCTCAACGACAACGAGAAAGCTTTGACGCTGAGAGTCGGTGAGTGCTGCCGCGGCGCTCCGCCCGTGCTGGTCTTCGATCGGGCCGGAAACCTGGTCAGGGCCTGGGGTGGGCCGGGCGAGGGATACGAGTGGCCTGAATCCAATCATGGCATCCATGTCGATTACAAGGGGAACGTGTGGATCGGCGGCAACGGCGCCAAGGACGCCCAGATCCTGAAGTTCACCAAGGACGGAAAATTCCTGATGCAGGTCGGTCACTTCGGCAAGAATGCCGGCAGCAACAACCTCGAGAATTTCGGGCGGGCGGCCAAGATCTGGGTCGATCCGAAGACCAACGAGGCATATGTCGCCGACGGCTATCTGAACAAGCGTGTCGCCGTGCTCGACGCGGATTCCGGCAAGATGAAGCGTTATTGGGGCGCGTATGGCAACAAACCGGACGATGCCGACCTTGGCAAATATGATCCCAATGCACCACCGCCAAAGCAATTTCGCAACCCGGTGCACTGCGTGGAGCGCTCGAACGATGGGCTTGTCTACGTCTGCGACCGACAAGCCGACCGGATACAGGTGTTTCGCCCCGATGGCACCTTCGTGAAGGAAGCGTTCTACGCTAAGAACACGCTCGGATCAGGCGTCTGCGTGGGACATCGCATTCTCGAAGGATCCGCAGCAGCAGTACATATACCTGGCCGACGGCACCAACGAGAAGGTACGCATCGTGCTGCGCGGAACGCTCGAGGAACTTACCAATTTCGGTGACGGCGGACGGCAGCCTGGCCAGTTTTTCGGCGTACACAGCATCGCCACGGATTCGAAAGGCAACATCTACACGACTGAGACGTACGAGGGAAAGCGCTTGCAGAAATTCGTATACAAAGGGATCGGCCCGGTTGCAACTGGCGAACAGGGGGTGCTCTGGCCGCGCTCCAAGTGAATACGAAAGCGGCTTGTTAGGCATTCGGCTGCAAGTACGACCGTGTGTCACTCACGGAAAAGGGGGGAATCATGAAGAACGACGTGTTCAATCGCCGCGTCTTTCTGAAGAGTGCCGCGGCTGGCAGTGCACTTGCCGCAGCGGCAACCCTATCGCACCCCACGGAGGCGCAACAAAGCGCACCCGCTCAGGCGAGCGCAGGTACGCCCGCCCTGGCTAGCACCGGCGCGACCTACACTTATCTCAACACCGAAGAGGCGGCCTTTGTCGAGGCCCTGGTCGACCACATGGTGCCGGCCGACGAGTTCACCCCCAAGGGTACAGATCTCGGGCTCAACATCTACATCGATCGTGCGCTCGCCGGCGGCTGGGGCAAAGGGGAACGCCTCTATATGCAGGGTCCGTGGAAGCAAGGCGTGCCAAGCCAGGGCTATCAGCTTCCGCTCACTCCGGCGGAGCTGTATCGCAGCGGCATAGCGGCTGCAAATGCATCCTGCTTCAAGTCATACGGCAAGAGTTTCGACAAGATCAACGCTAGCCAGCGCGAGGAATTTCTCGTGAATCTTCAAGCGGGCAAGGTGACGTTCGACAATGGACTGCCCGCACGCATTTTCTTTTCCATGCTTTATCAAAACGTCATCGAGGGCATGTTCGCGGACCCGATATACGGCGGTAACCGGAACAAGGCGGGCTGGAAGATGATCGGCTTCCCCGGAGTGATCGCAGTGCATTATCAGAATGTCGAGAAGTTTCGCGACAAGAAGTACACGGTCGATCCCGTAAGCATCTCGGACATGAGCTGACGCGGAGAACGACATGACCATCAAATTGAAAGAAGTCGATGTCGTCATCGTCGGTCTGGGATGGACGGGGGGCGTACTCGCCAAGGAATTGAGCGCGGCCGGGTTGAAAGTGGTCGCACTCGAGCGTGGCAGCCTTCGAAGTACGAAAATCGATTTTTCGGTGCCAGCCGTGCGCGATGAGTTGCGCTACGTCGTGCGCCATGAACTCATGCAAAACACCGCCAAGGATACGCTCACGATCCGAAACAATCCTTCGCAGGACGCATTGCCGATGCGGCGGCTCGGTTCGTTCCTGCCCGGCGACGTCGTTGGTGGCTCGGGCGTGCACTGGAGCGGCCACACCTGGCGCTGGACTGACATGGAATTCAAGGTACGCAGCTTCTACGAGGAACGCTACGGCAAGAACTTCATTCCCGCCGATATGACGATCCAGGACTGGGGCATCACCTACGATGAGCTGGAGCCGTATTACGACAGGTTCGAATATGTGGCGGCGGTTTCAGGCAAGGCCGGCAACATTCGCGGCCAGATACAACCCGGAGGCAACCCGTTCGAGGCGCCGCGCGACCGCGACTATCCGCTGCCACCGCTGACGCCGCTCCTCGCGAATGAAATGTTCAAAACGGCCGCACAGAACAACGGCTATCATCCGTTTCCGCGCCCGAGCGCAAATGCTTCGCGCGCGTATACCAATCCCGACGGCTCGCGCTTTGGCGCGTGCCAGTATTGCGGCCATTGCCAGCGCTTCGGCTGCGAGGCGAATGCCAAAGGCAGTCCGCACATGACCGTCATTCCCATTGCCATGCGCAACCCGAACTTCGAATTGCGCACGAATATGTGGGTCACCAAAGTGTTGAAGGACCCGGGCAGCAAGCGCGCAACGGGCGTGACCTACACGAACGTGCTGAACGGCGAAGAATTCGAACAGCCGGCCTCGCTCGTGCTGCTGACGGCTTACGCGATCAACAATGTGCACTTAATGCTCCTGTCGGGCATCGGTCAACCCTACGACCCGGTGAGCCAGAAGGGCGTGGTCGGTAAGAACTACTGCTACCAAACCGGCGCGGTCGCGACCCTTTTCTTCGAAGGCAGGCATTTCAATCCGTTCATGAATGCCGGTGGATCAAGCTCGACCATGGACGACTACAACTCCAACTGGGAGTTCGATCGCAGCAAGGACGGATTTGTCGGCGGGTATATTGTAGCGGCTGGTTTCAATACCACGCTCCCGATCGGGTACCGGCCGGTGCCCAGTGGGACGCCATCCTGGGGGACGGCATGGAAAGCCGCAACGGCAAAGTGGTACGACACCGCGATGCAAATCAACATGAGCGGCAGCGTGATGGCGAATCGCTACAACTACTACGATCTCGACCCGACGTATCGCAACGCTTTCGGCCTGCCGCTGATGCGTATGACCTTCGACTACAAAGAGAATGAGCACAAGATTGGGCGACACGCTGCGCAGGTGATCAACGTTATTGCAAAGTCGATGAACCCGACAAAGGTCAATCTGGCTGTAGCTCGCACCGATCCCTGGACCGTCGTTCCTTACCAGAGCACGCACAACACGGGCGGCGCAATCATGGGGACCAACCCCAAAAACAGCGCTTTGAACAAATACCTCCAGAGCTGGGATTGCGACAACCTGTTCGTTGTGGGCGCCAACGCCTTTGCGCACAACGCATCCTACAATCCCACAGGGCCGGTCGGTGCGCTAGCCTACTGGACAGCGGACGCGATCAAGAATCGCTATCTGAAATCCCCAGGCCCCCTGGTGCCCGCATGACGGCGCGCCTCCGAACCATAGCGGCCACAGCGACGACGTTTGCTCTTGCGGTGGGCACTGTGCACGCGGCCGGCGATCCCAGGCGCGGCGAGAAGCTTTTCGAGCAGTGTCGCGCCTGTCACGCGGTCGAGCGCGGCGTCGACGGCGTGGGACCGGATCTTCACGGCGTCTTTGGGCGACGCGCGGGCGCGCTAGAGGATTTCAGTTATTCCACAGCGGTCAAGCGCAGCGGAATCACCTGGACGCCGCAGACACTGGACGCTTACATCGCGGATCCACAAAAGGTCGTGCCCGCAAATCGCATGCCGTATGCCGGCATGCCCGACGCCAACGACCGCACCGATGTTATTGCCTATATGCAGCAGGTATTCTAGGCGGAGTCTGGATTATGTCGCGCACCTCGCCGCTACGTCGCTAACTCAAACGCCTCGTGCGAATCGGTATCGAAACTCAGCCCCTTGGGTAGGGGGACGATCGCCGATTGGACGGACCCGCCGGCGACGTGGATTCGATTGCCTAGGGCGGCCATGATGCACTCGTGTCGAGGCAGGAGCATCGAGGGCAATTGCCACCACGTGTCGCTCGCCGGATCGTAGGCCTCGAACGCGCGATACGCCGCCAGGTATTTGTCGTCCTGCACTTCGCCTCCGGCCGCATAGATGATGCCGTTCAAGGATGCCGTGTTGAGTCCGCTGCGCGCGGTGGGCATGGGACTCTTGGTCACCCACGAGTCCGCGGCGGGATCGTAGGCTTGCACGAGATTGATGTTGCCCGGGAACCCGATGATGAACGCTCCGCTCAACCGGCCGCCGATCACGTAGATCTTGCCGCTCACGGCTTCACATCCCATGTGGTTGCACGGCGTCGGCAGCGGGGCGCGTGCGCGCCATTTGTCCGCTGCCGGATCGTATTCCTCCACGGTGCCCAGCGATCGTTGCGGCTGGCGCGGACGAATCACGGGGGCGCTCGCGTCGGGCATCGGCCCGGCGCCTCCGATCACGTAGAACTTCCCATTCACGACAGCAGCCACGCCACCGCCGCGTGGCGTCGGCATCGGAGCGAGCGCGCGCCAGCCGTCGGTAGCCGGATCGTATTCCCACACATCGTTGACGGGGTTCCAGCCCGGCGGCCCCGACGCGGGAAGATCGAAACCGCCGAACAGGTACATTTTTCCGTTGAACGCCGTGACGGCGGCGTGATGAACCGGATGCGGCATCGGCTTCATCTGCATCCATGCGTCGCCGGCAGGATCGTATTGATAGACGAGGCCGGCCGGCTTGAATCCGGGCAGTAATCCCTGCGCCGCGCAGAGCTTGCCGCTGATCGCAACCGCGAGCAACTCTCCGGTTGCTTGGGGAAACGGCGCGAGCCTGATCCACTTGCCTTGCGGAGGATTCCGCATCACGGATGGTGCGCCAGCGGGTTGGGCGCGAAGGCCCGTGCCACCGAATCTGTCGACGATCGCCTGGCTGGCCGCGACTGCGACCAGTCCCAGGCTGGAAGCAACGAATTTCCTTCTGCGCATGTCTTGCACCTCCATTTATGCCTTTCCGAGGCGGTCCTTGGGCTTATGCCATCACGTATCGCTTATCGACCGGGAGACGACACCCTGCGCTGTGCGGCGCGCTTGGGGCCCCTTGTCATGGTCACGCCTGCCTGCCGCTTTGGCGCCAGCGATGCTCCGGCAGGCATCCTGAAGACGCCGGCCTGCAGCAGGCTCGCCATTTCGCCACGGACGATATGCTCGATTTCGTCGATTGCCGCCGACTGTGCTTCGGCGACAGGACGCGCGAGGATGAGGATGCGGTGGAGATTCGCGTCTTCGATCGGAAACGCGACCAATTGCCCCGTGCGGATCTCGTCGTGAAAAGCTGAAATGGGCATGATGGTCATGCCGACCCCGGAAAGGAGGAGTCGTCGGATCGATTCTACGGAATCGACGATCGCGTCGACGCGCAGTCCGCCACCGAAGCCGGTGAGCTGCTGCTCGACCAGCGTCCGGATGCCGACCGTCAGGATGAACGGCGTGCCACAAAGCTCCGCCAGGGAGAACGCGTGCCGGGTGCCCCTCGCCAGGGGCGGGGACAGTACCACGAGTGGTTCAGAGCAGAGCGGAGTCAAGGCGAGCGCGGTAGTACGCGGCGGGTTGGTCATCACCGCAAGGTCGAGCCGCCCCGTAAGCAGTGCGTCCAGGAGCTGGGGGCTGAAGCCCTCGACGACTTGCAACGTCACGGCAGGGCACTGCTGTCGCGCACGCGCGACGCAGCCCGGCAGGAGCAGCGGTGCCAGGGTCGGCGATGTGCCCATCACCACTTTTCCGTGGGGCGCCTGGGCGTTGCCGCGAACGTGTTTACTGGCGCGCGATACTTCGAGCATGATGGAGCGCGCATGGTCGAGGAAGTCCCGGCCCGAGGTCGTGAGCCGAACGCCTCTCGGCAGGCGCATGAGCAGCTGCGTGCCCAGCTCGGCCTCGAGCTGCTTGATGTGCCGGGTCAGCGCCGGCTGGGCAATCCCGATCTTGTCCGCAGTGCGGGTTATGCACCCTTCATCCGCGACCTGCACGAAGTATTGGATGCTGCGCAGTTCCATGGGCTCGAGCCTTTCCACGGCGTTCCGGCACAACGATAACAAAACGGCATGCGCGGCCGAAGCTTGCTCCGAAACCAGCCCGAGCAAGGCGTAACTATCACGGTCCGATACATGCCGAGCCAGCATGCCTAGCATAGCAAATCGCGATTGGTGTCGTGTAATCCATGGTGTTCTAATGGGAAGCATTGAGCGGTGCAGGCGACACCGCGTACCGATCCTTGGACAGTGAGTCGAAGATCGAGAGGAGACTCGCGCAATGAAGCAGATCGATGTGGGCATCATCGGCACGGGCTGGTGCGGCGGCATCCGCGCGCAGACGTGCGCCGCGAACCCGCTGGTGAAGAATCTGCATTTGGCGGAGATCCGTCCCGAGCGGTTGGCGGAAGTGGCCAAGGCGACCGGCGCCCGGACTGCGACGACCGATTACCGGAAGCTGATCGCCATCGCAGAGATCGATGCGGTGTATATCTCGGCCACGCCGGAAACCACGCACTTTCCGATGGCGCGCGATTGCCTCGTCGCCGGCAAGCACGTATTTCTCGAGAAGCCGCTCGCCCTGGAACTCTCCGAGGCCGATGAGCTCATCGCTTTGGCGCGCGAGCGCAAGCTGAAGTTCACCATCGGTTACTCGCAGCGATTCAACCCCAAGTTCGCCTACGTGAAGAAGTCGATCCGCGATGGGTCCATCGGCCGGCCGGTGAGTGCGCTGGTGAGCCGGCACATCACCCGCAACCTGGGCAAGAAAATCAGCGGCCGCATCAAGCTCTCGCCGGCCGCCATGGAGGCGACGCACGACCTCGACTTCGTGTTGTGGTGTCTGGAGCCCGCCAAGCCGATACGGGTCTACTCCCAGACCAATTTCGGCGCAATGCGCGAGACCAGCGGCGCACAGGTTCCGGACACGCAGTGGATCACGGTGACGATGGACAGCGGCGTGTCGTTCGTGATCGGCGCAGGCTGGAGCCTGCCACCGGGATATCCGAACTTCTCGACGACGTGGATCGAATTCGTCGGCACCGACGGCGCGGTCATGGTCGACGACAGTCATCGCGATGTGGTGCTGAACACCATCGACAAAGGCATGGTCCTGCCGATGTCGACTATGCCGGGAGAAGCAGTGGATCACACGTATGCCGGTCCGATGGCTGCCGAAACGATTCATTTCCTGGAAGCCGTCGCATTGGACAGGCCGGTACTGGTGACACCCGAGCACGCGCGGATGGTGATGGAGGTCTACATCGCGGCGGACCGTTCAGCCGAGACCAACCAGCCGGTGGCGTTGCCGCTTGGCGATGCGAACAAGGTCCGCGCGGTCGCCTGAAGCAGCGCCTGTTCACACCATGGCGAAGAAGAATCCCAAGCGCATCGGTCTCGCAATCATTGGTGCCGGCCGGGTCGGATTGTTCCGTGGCGAGGTCGCGGCGCGGCATCCTCAGGTCGACTTCATCGGTCTCGCGGAGATCAAGCCGGACCGGGGCAAAATCGTCGCCGACAGGGTTGGCGCCGATTTCGTGACTGCGGACTACCGGGAATTGCTGGCACGGCCCGAGGTGACGGCAGCGATCATCTCGACGGACGAGCATTTGCACGTCGCCCCGGTGCTTGCCGCGGTCGAGCGCGGTCTATCGCTGCTTATCGAGAAGCCGCTCGCGACCGAGCTCGCCGAGTCGGAGCGCGTACTCAAGGCAATTCAGAAGTCCGGCGTCGATGCAGTCGTGGGCTACACGCAGCGCTTTCGTCGGCGCTGGCTCACCGCGAAGGAAAAAGTCCAGACCGGCCAGCTCGGCGACGTGACGCTGGTCACTTCGCGCGCGTTCATGAACCGGCTTGTCGCGCTCGACAACTATCGGCGCACGAACAATCCGGCGGATATCTCGCCCATGGTGATTTCGGGCACCCATGCGCTCGATATCGTCATGTGGATGATGGAGGCCAAGCGTCCGGTGGAGATCTATGCACGCTCGATCGACAAGGCGCTCGGACCGATTTGCAGCGGCATCGACGCGACCGCAGGGATGATCACCTTCGACGACGGCAGCCTGTACCACTCGTCGATCTCGTGGGCGCTTCCGGTGGTCTGGCCCGCCGCCGTGTACAGCCTCGATGTCGGCATCGTCGGCACCGAAGGCGTGCTCACCATCGACGACACACACCGCGACATCGTTCTTGCGACCAACATTGCCCAGGGCGAAGGGTACGCGCCCGACACGAGCCGGCGCGTCGACTTCCTCGGCAGTTATCCGCCGGGCGACATCGCACTCGGCGAGCTGCGCGGCCCGATGCGGGAGGAAACGGAGCAATGGCTGAATCGCCTCGCGATGAGCCTGCCGACGCAGCACGCCACCGCGACGGAAGCCCACGATCGCTTGATGCTGACCAAGGCCTTCGACCTGTCGGCGAGACTCAAGCGGGAGATACCACTTCCGCTCACTGTAAGTGACGCAAAGCAGCGGCAAGAGCTGCTGGCGGCTGGATAGAGAGGCCTCTTGCGCTTTCGCAGAATTGTAGGTCCGAATTCATTCGGACCGCGGTCGTCTTCATTGCGCCGGCGCGCGAATGAATTCGCGCCTACAGGGGTGTTGGCTTTGGTCACCCTCGTGCTCGCGTTTTGCTCATCGCCCGCATTCGCGCAGACGAGCTACCCGAATCGGCCGGTCAAGATGATCGTCCCGTTCGCCCCGGGCGGCGCGTCCGATTTCGTGGCACGCATCATTTCCACGAAGCTCAGCGAGGCGCTCGGGCAGCAGATCGTCATCGAGAACAAACCAGGCGCATCGGGCAACATCGGCATGGAAGCCGCCGCCAAGGCCCCTGCCGATGGCTACACGATCTACCTCGGCAACATCGGCACGATCGCCATCAATCCGGCGATTTTTCAGAATCTGCCGGTCAATCCGCAGAAAGACTTCATTGCGATCACGCTGGTCGCCGCGGTGCCGAGCATACTGATCGCCAATCCGAGCGTCCCGGCGAATACCGTCGCCGAGCTGGTTGCGCTGGCGAAGGCGAAGCCAGGGGAGCTCAACTTCGCTTCGCCGGGATCGAGCACGCTGAACCGTCTGGAAATGGAACGCTTCATGAAGCTCGCCAACCTCAGCATCGTGCACATCCCGTACAAGGGCGGCGCCGGCCCGGCCGTCACGGGAATGCTCGGCGGCGAAACGCAGATCATGTTCGTGACGCTGTCGTCGGCGATCAGCTTCATCCAGGCCGGCAGGCTCAAGGCGCTCGGCATCTCGACCGCCAATCGGATCGAGGCGCTCCCACAAGTGCCGACGATGGTCGAAGCCGGATATCCCGACATGGTCAGCAGTTCGTGGCAGGGCGTGTTCGTTCCGGCAGGGACATCGCGCGCGATCGTCGAGAAGCTGCACGCGGCCTTGTTGACGACGATGGGTTCGCCCGAGATAAAGCAGCGCTATGCGAGCGGCGGAGTCGACGTCGTGACCAGCAAGACTCCGGAGGACTTCGCATCATTTGTCGCAACCGAAACCGCCAACTGGGGTAAGGTCGCCAAGGAATCCGGGGCGACGATAGACTAGATTTGATCTCACTGGAGACGGCACGATGGCAAATTTCGGCATGGTGGGACTGGATTGGCAGCAACGAGTCAACTGGGATCGGCTGCGCAATTACCGACTGGACCGCGCGCGGGAACGGATGAAGGCGCATGGGCTGGGGGCGATGCTGCTCATGTACGACGAGAACGTTCGCTACGTGACGAGCACGCTCACACCCGGCTGGAACCGGTTGAAGCCGGGGCTACGCTATGCATTGCTGTGCGGTGACGACCCGCCGGTGCTGTTCGAGCAGGGCGATCTCGGCGCGCATATCGCGCGCCATTCACCATGGATCCCGAAGGAAAACATCCGCTGGTCTTACGCATGGATCAAGGGCGCGGCGGGCCCGGCTTCACTGCAGCAGGTCACGAAATTCACGAATGCCATCCTGAAGGAAATGAAAAAGAGCGGCGTCGGCGGCGCGAAGCTCGGCGTGGACTTCGTCGACATCAACATCATCCAGGTGTTCAAGGACGCGAAGATCGATTGGGTCGACGGAATGACGCCGATGATGGAGGCAAGAGCCGTCAAGAATGTCGATGAGCAGGAGTGCATGCGCATGGTCGGTGCCATCGGCGATGCCGCGCATTGGGAATGCATGAAATTCCTGAAGCCCGGCCTCACCGAGAACAAGGTGACGGCGCACATCATGGAGTTTCTCTATTCGATACCGGGCATGGAGGACGTCGAGGACGTCATCGTCTCGTCGGGTCTCAACACGTGGCCCAATTGGCGCAACTTCTCCGACCGGATCATCAAGCCGGGCGATATCGTGTTCATGGACCTGGCGGCGCTCACGTGGAACGGCTACAAGTCCTGCTACTACCGCACCTATTGCGTGGGCAAGGAGCCGACGCAGGAACAGAAGGACTATTACGCCACGGCGCTCAAATGGCTCTACGATTCGATCAAGGCGGTCAAGGTAGGCACCACCACGCGCGAGATCGCAATGAAATGGCCCTCTGCGAAGGAAGCCTGGGGTTACGAGGAAGAAGATCAGGCCGCCGCCAACCTATGGGGCCACGGACTTGGTCTCGCACAGTACGACCCGCCGGTAATCTCGCGCATCTGGTCGCTCGACCATCCCGTCGAGATCAAGGAAGGGATGGTGTTTGCGCTCGAGACACAGCACGGCAAAACGCATCAGTGGGGCGTGCGCATCGAGGAAATGCTGATCGTGCACAAGGATCGCATCGAGATCATCTCCAATTTCCCGGTCGAGCAGATCACCGTTGTCGATCCGATGCCGGGGTATTCAAGTTATGGGAAATCGTAGCTATTTCGTCATCCCGGCGGAGGCCGGGATCCAATTGGGCCCCGGCCTTCGCCGGGGCGACACTCCATGCAGCAATTGATCGTCCCGCTCTCTGCTCCCGAGGCAACCGACGTCGATCGCTTCGGACCGAAGGCGGCGAACCTCGCTCGTCTCGGGCGCGCCGGCTTGCCCATTCCCGACGGCTTTTGCGTCGATGCCGAGGCCTATCGCGTTCAAGTCGCGGCACTGGGACTGGCGCACGCCTCACGCGACGTGAATTCCGCGGACTCCGCAACCGCGCGCCGCGCCGCACTTGCCATGAAGCTCGGTCTGTTCGATGAGTCGATCATGCCGGAAGTGCTCGACCCGCTTCTCGATGCATGGCGAAGGCTCGTCGAGACGTCCGGAGCTCTCACGGTAGTCCGTTCCTCCGCACTGGTCGAAGATCGTTTCGGATCGAGCTTCGCCGGACAATTCGAAAGCTACCTTGGTCTGGAGGGCGAAGCCGATTTCCTCACTGCCGTACGTTCATGCTGGGCTGCGCTCTGGTCGACACGCGTGCTGCGTTACATGGCGACGCATGACGCAAGCCCCGCGGACACTGCGATGGCGGTCCTCGTCCAGCCTCTGGTGTCAGCGCGTATCGCCGGTGGCGGATTGAGCCGCACGGCGGACGGTGACATGGTCCTCAATGCAACCTGGGGACTCGGCTCGGCGATCGCCCAGGGCGAAGTGGTGCCGGATCGTGTCGTCCTTCGCCGCGAAGACCAAGGTGCCGTCACCGTCCGCGATGTCGCACCGGGCAGAAAATTCCATCGCGTCGGATGCATGCACGGGACGCGTCCCGTGCGGCGCGAGCTCGCATCCAAACCGTGCCTGAATCGTGCGCAAGCCGTGGAGCTCGGCAGGTTGCTCCTGCAAGTCGAGGACATCATGGGCATGCCGGTGGAAATCGAATGGGCGCAGGACGATGCAGGATTCAAGCTGCTCCAGGCGCGGCCGTTGCATCTCGAACCGGTGCCTGTCCCCGATGACATCTGGCTGCGCCATCCGGGTCTCAACGGGCATCCCGCCGGCGTCGGCTGGGGCTCCGGCCGCGCGTGCGTTATCAACTGCGAGTGCGAACTCGCTCGCGTCGCGCCGGGCGACATCCTGGTAACGAAGGTCGCTGGTCCGGCCTTGAGCCAGGTGCTCTCGCGCGTCGCCGGCGTCGTAGCGGAGCTCGGCGGCAGTACGTCGCACCTCGCTTCACTCGCGCGCGAGCGTGGCATTCCGATGGTCCTGGGCGTGCTCGATGCCACGCAGCAAATCCCGGATGGAGTGCAAATCGCTGTGGACGGAGTCGCCGGAATCGTGCGCTGGATGCGCTGATGCAACGTGTATTCATCACGCAGCCGATAGCAGCGAGCGCGACGGAAAGGCTGCAAACCGTCGCCGATGTCGACTGGAATCGGGATGAAGTGCACATCATGACCAAAGACGAGTTATGTGCCGCGGTGCGCGCGCACGACATCTTGTTCTGCCTGCTGCAGGATCACATCGATGCTGACGTGATCGCGGCCAATCCGAAGCTGCGCTTGGTCGCTTCGATGAAGATCACTCCATCCGATATCGACGTTGCCGCGGCGACGGCGCGGCGCGTCCCCGTCACCGTCATTCCACCCGTCGTGACCGAGGCGACGGCCGATCTGCATTTCGGGCTCCTGCTCGCTGTCGCCCGCCGGGTCACCGAAGGTGATCGCCTGCTGCGCGCCGGTATATTCCCGGGAGCGCAATCGGTTCGCTTCGAGGGTGCGTTCGCCTGGGGCAAGACCATTGGATTGGTCGGCGGAGGCGGGCGCATCGGGCGCGCCGTGGCGCGGCGAGCGCGCGGATTCTCGATGCGCATCCTGTACTGGGGCCCGCGACGGATTGCGGAGAGCGACGAGCAGGAACTTGGTCTCCACTACGTGGCGCTGGACCAGCTCCTGACCGAGTCGGACTTCGTCTCCATCCACGCCCCGCAGAAGCCCGAGACGCATCATCTGATCGGCGCGCGCGAACTGGGGCTGATGAAGCAGACTGCTTTTCTCATCAACACGGCGCGGGGCCCGATCGTCGACGAGCTGGCGCTTGCACGGGTGCTTGCGGATCGGCGCATCGCCGGCGCGGGGCTCGACGTCTACGAGCACGAACCTCGTGTCGAGACGGCGCTGCTGGCGATGTCCAACGTCGTCCTGACTCCCCACATGGGGAGCGCGGTCGGCGAGTTGCGGGAAGCGATGGCGCACATGGTCGTCGACAACATCGTCGCGGTGCTCGACGGGCGCAGGCCACCCAACTGCTGGAATCCGGAGATCTACTCGCAACCAAGCTGAACTGCTCGAACAGGAGTCCGCATGAGCGCGAAGGCGAAAGTCGTCCTGACGGACTACGTCTGGGAATCGTTGGACGTCGAGAAAAAGACGCTGGAAGGAATTGCTGACCTCGTACCACTCCAGACCAAGAAGCCGGAGGAATTCTTGCCGCAGGCGGAGGACTGCGACGCGCTGCTCAACACCTATGCCGGGCCGATCACCGCCGAAGGGATGGCGCGCATGCCTCGGTGCAGGATCATCGCTCGCTACGGCATTGGCGTCGACACCATCGACCTCGACGCTGCGACGCGAGCCGGCATCATCGTCACCAACAATCCGACCTACTGCATCGAGGAAGCAGCCGAGCACACCATGGCGATGCTGCTTGCCTGCGCCCGCAAAGTCGCCGTGTATGACAGGCTGGTACGCAGCGGCCGGTGGGAACTGCCACCCGGCAAGCCGATGTTCCGTCTGTCAGGGCGGACGTTGGGCATCGTTGGTTTTGGCAACATTGCGCGGCAGGTTGCGGTGCGCGCAGCGGCGTTCGGCATGCGGATTCTCTTTACCGATCCCTTCGTGCAGGAGGGACAGTTCGACACGCCCGGCAAGAAAATGGAATTGCGCGACCTGCTCGGCGAGTCGGATTTTGTTTCTCTGCACCCTCCGCTGACGCCCGAGACCCGGAAGATGATCAACGCGGACGCGTTGTCGCGCATGAAGCCCAGCGCGTTCCTGATCAATTGCTCGCGCGGGCCCATCGTGGATACGGATGCGCTCTGTCGCGCGCTCGACTCGAGAACGATTGCCGGCTGCGCGCTCGACACGCCGGACCCGGAGCCGCTGCCCGATCCGCATCCGCTGCGAGGGCGCGAGAACGTGATCATCACTCCCCACGTCGCCTGGTACAGCGAACAGTCCCTGGTCGGCCTGCAGGCAGGGGCGCCAAATGAAGTCCGCCGCGTGCTCTCGGGGCAATGGCCGGTGAATGTGGTGAACCGCGCCGTAAAAGGGAAAAACCGCGCAGGACTCTGATCGGGACGGCCGATGCAGCCCTGCGCGGGACTATGCGGCGTCAATCACTGACGCGACGGCGGCTTATTTCGAGTCAGTGTCCGTGATGGTCGTCGTTGTCGTGCCAATTCGAACGTCCGTGATCATAGGGCCTGGCGTGACCATCGTAGCGCGGTCCGTAGTAATGCACGTAGCCGATGCGCGGCGCAGGGTTGACCCACGGCCGCGGATAATAGACGGGCGCGGCCTGGTAATACACTGGCGAGCCATAGTAGACCGGTGCGGGCGCGTACGCGGCAGGCGCACCGTAATAGCCGGTGTCGTAATAGGATGACGAATTCGCCGCGATGCTTGCCCCGGCGATCGCGCCGATCGCGCCGCCTACGACGGCACCGTCACGGCCTTGGACACCATGCCCGATCGCAGCCCCGATCCCCGCGCCGACGACAGCGCCGAGCAACGGGTCATTGGCATACGCCTGGCTTGAAAGCGTCGTGACGCCCACGGTTGCGGCAAGGGCGACAGCGATGACCAGCGGTTTTCTCTTGAGCATTTTCTATCTCCTGTAAGTCAGAACTTCACACTGGGTACGGCACCGCAAGGATTGTCATTGGGTTTCGCCAAGGATGCGCTTGCAGTCTCGAAACGCATCGATGCTTCCCTTGCGGTGCCGTTACCTTCGACTTCAACCGCGGACGGAATGATGATGACGGCCTTGGGCTTGGCTATCGAAGATCTTCTGCTGTTCCGGCGACAGAACGGCATAGAACTCCTTGACCGCCTGCGCCCGCGCCGCGGCTCTCTGCTGCGCGGTCTGCAGGAATGCCGCCATGCGGTCCGCGCGTTCCGGTGCCGTCACGGCCGGGACCGGCGCTGTTGCCGGCGTGGTTGGCGCGAGGGCCTGCAGCCTATCCGTGAATGTCTTCCACGCGGGTTCCTGCGCGGTGGACAACCCCAGCTTGTCGTGCAGTGCTGCTTGCCGCTTCGCCATGCGCTCGGCCGAATTTGCGCCGTGCCCACCGAATGCACCCCAGTGACAACCTCCGGCGGTCGGCGCTGCACTGGGGTCCGACGCAGCAACGGCGGCGCCACCCAGCCCGAGCGTCGCGATGGCGATGACGATACTCTTGCGAACTGTGTTCATTGATCACTCCTTGTGGTTGGGAGAACTGTGCTTCTCGCACGGTTCCCATCGTCGTCGCGCGATGTATCCGCGACTTGTCCTGGAGCGGCCAATGTGTACTGCTGTGTACCGTCCGAGAACGTGTTTGTATCGATTTGTATCCACTGCGCCGTGCGATACATTGCGGTACACGTTCCTATCCGACGGGCGGATGGCCCTGCCATAATCACGCCATGAATGCGCAACCGCTGATTCTTGTCGTCGATGACGATCGCGAGATTCGCACGCTGCTGTCGGAATATCTCGCCGGCAATGGCTTTCGTACGGTGGAGGCGGCGGACGGCGCAGCGATGTGGAAAGCTCTCGACGCGACGCGCATCGACCTGATCGTTCTCGATCTCATGATGCCCGGCGAAGACGGCTTGCAATTGTGCCGGACGCTGCGCGCACGTTCGAATCTGCCGGTGATCATGTTGACCGCGCGGGGTCAGGCGATCGATCGCATCGTCGGCCTGGAAATGGGTGCCGACGACTATCTTGCCAAGCCGTTCGAGCCGCGGGAGTTGCTCGCGCGCATTCGTAGCGTCCTCCGTCGCGCCGAAGCGCTGCCGTCGAATCGCGAATCGGCGGAAGCGACGCGCATACGCTTTGCCGGATGGACGCTCGATCTCACCGCCAGGCATCTCGTCAACGCGCACGGTGTCGTGGTCGTCCTGTCGGGCGCGGAGTATCGCCTGCTCAAAGTATTTCTCGAGCATCCCAAGCGCGTACTCAGCCGCGATCAGTTGCTCAACCTCACGCAAGGGCGCGATGCGGATCCGTTCGAGCGCTCGATCGACCTCCAGGTAAGCCGCGTTCGGCAAAAGCTCGATGAAGATGCCCGCGACCCGCAACTCATCAAGACCGTTCGCAATGAAGGTTACGTGCTGAGCGCCGACGTCAAGGTCGAGACAACCCCATGAAGGGATTCGTCACATCGATGCAAGGCCGGGTGTTTCTCGTGATTATCGGCGGTATCGTCGCGTCCGCATTGCTCACTGCCGCCCTCGCCGATCGCGAGGGACGCCGGACATTCGCACAGGTGCGCGCTGCACATACCGCAGATCGCATCGAACAGCTGGTCGGCGCGCTGGAAGCGGTGCCGCCTGCAGTTCGTCCCACGTTGGCGGCGACCCTGGGCCGGGGGATGACCGCGCAATTCGCGGCCCGCGACGCGCCGCAGCAGGAAAGTGACGCGGAGCTCACCAATGCGCTCATCGAGGAACTCGGTCAGGACCGCAACGTAACGGCGACTGCCGGCACCCCAGCCGATTGCGTAACACCAAGCGGCAACGACAGCGCACCCACTCGTCCCGTCGCCGCTTCGTGCCAGATCGTCTCTCTCACGCTGCGCGACGGCACGCCGCTGCGCCTGGTATTGCGTCCACAGCCCGATTTCAGCTGGTCGCGACCGCACTCTTCGCGCTGGCTGCTGTACGCAATCATGTTTCCGCTTTGCCTGGGTTTGCTCGCATACGTCGTCGCGCGCATGGCGACGCGTCCGCTCGGCCGTCTCGCGCAGGCAGCAACGGCGCTTGGCGGCGACATCAATCAGCCTCCATTGCCGGAGAGTGGCCCGTCCGAGGTGCGTCATGCGGCAGCCGCCTTCAACGTCATGCAGGCGCGCATTCGCAGCTACGTCGAGGAACGAACCGAGATGCTCGCCGCGATCGCGCACGATCTGCAGACGCCGCTTACGCGTTTGCGGCTGCGGTTGGAAAAAGTCGCGGACGAGACCCTTCGGGACAAGCTTGTCGCCGATCTCAGCGCGATGCAAGGCATGATTCGCGAAGATCTGGATCTTGCGATGAGTCTCGACACGGGGGGCATGATGCAACGTGTCGACCTGGACTCGTTGCTTTCCAGCGTCTGTGCCGATGCCGTCGACACCGGCCAGGACGTCACGCTGAGTGGTCAAACACGCGCTTCGATACTCGCCATTCCAATCGCCCTGCAACGCTGCCTTGCCAACCTCATCGACAACGCAGTGAAATATGGCGGATATGCCCGCGTGACGACGGCGCGCGAAGGCAACGAAGCCGTAATTCGCGTGCGCGACGGCGGTCCTGGAATACCCGAAGCGCAAATGGGAAAGGTCTTCGACCCCTACTATCGCATCGAGACGTCGCGGTCGCGCGAGACGGGTGGCAGCGGGCTTGGTCTGACGATCGCGCGCAATATTGCGCACAAACATGGCGGTACGCTTGTTCTGCGTAATGCGTCGGGCGGTGGTCTGGAATGCACGTTGACGTTACCGCTCGTTGGCTGACAACCGGTTCGTGATGCGGTTCGGGGCCGGTTTGGTGCTCCAATGCGGCCTGACCCTTCACAATCCCTTCCGGGCTGCCGGCCTGACCTCGGACAGACGCTCCAAATGCCCGCTGAATGAAATCCTCGCGGTCGAAGGAGGACGGAAGACGCGTTCGACCAGTGCGTGGACAACTGTTCTCGGATCGGCATAGATCCTGACGAGCTGCGAGGCGCCGGACCAGTCGTTCGAGGCGGAAAGCGTGTTGACATCGTGCCACACCGTTTCTCCCCGAAGCGTCGAGCCAATCCGTAGACGTACCACCCCATGGTCGTCGTGAACTTGGGCAGAGCAGGCGAAGGAGACGTACTCGATTACCAAGCGCATGCCAGCCGGCACCGTATAGATGTCGGAGGACGTTGACATGCGGCTCTTCGGGAGAGCGACAATTTTGCTCACCTGAACGGGACCGGAGGCGGGTCGCTGCGCGCTCTTGGGCATTACCGATCTCCCTTGTCAATGTTGCGGGCGATTGATCATCCGTCGAACAGGTTCTATGCCTGTTTTGGTCCGGTCGTTGCATTTCATACAGAGCGGTCATTCGCGCACATTCACGTGCATCGGCACCGACCATTGACGAGGACGGGCAACACCCCAATACTTGCTATCGATCTTTCCCTCGCCGTACGCAACGAGAAAAGGAAACGCCATGCCAAAAGCTTATTGGGTCAGCGCATACCGTGCGGTGAAGAACCCGGACAAATTTGCCGCATACGCGAAGCTCGCCGGTCCTGCGCTCGCTGCTGGTGGAGGACGCTTCCTGGCGCGCGGCGAGCCGGCGAAGGTTTACGAACTGGGCCTGAAGCAGCGCACCGTGCTGATCGAGTTCGACAGTGTCGAGCACGCTGTCGCCGCTCATGACAGCCCCGCGTACCAAGCCGCGCTGGCCGCTTTAGGCGACGGTGCCGAACGGGAAATTCGCATCATCGAAGGCATCTGAACCTCACCGCGCCGGTCCTGGTCGCGCTGACAATTTGATCCCTTGAGCGTTTTCCACCGCCCGGCTCACCCCCGCGGCGTTGGCGTGATGCTGAAAAAGAATGGGTCGATCGACACTGCGACGGGCGTGACATTGTCCGTCTTCAGCAGCGTTTGGGTCGTGAAATTGGCGTTACGTTGATAAGTTACGCCGCTGGGAAAGTTTGCCAGGTTCGGGGTGTTGTTGGCCGAGAATATCCCGTAAAAATTGCGTCCGACCGCCATCACATGGAGATAGTCTCCCAGGTACGGCAGAAAGGTAACGGCGGGCGTGGCGCTAGGCACGGTCGCCAGGAAGACGTCGGTCGCAGGAGTTCGCCAATCGTCGGTTGTCAACTCCACGTGCGTATCCCAGCGCTGGCTGCCCGCGCTGCCCGTGAGCGCCTGATAGACAAAGGCCAGCTTGCCCGTGGCATTGATCGCGAGCGCGGGGTTGGTGGCGTTGGTGATCGTGCGGACATCGTCCGACCAGGTCGCTCCGCGATCGATCGAACGTCGGACATGAAGGGTGTAGTCGCTCGTCGAAACCCGATCGGCCCAGGCGATATAGACGGTGCTGCTGTTCCGCGGATCGACGGCGATGCTGAGGTTCGACGCGACGAATCGCTCCTGGCCGAACGTCGCTTGCGAGTTGGAGTTGAAAGGAACGGTCCGCCCGGTGACGATGCGCTGGCCCATTGTGTTGTCGTTGGGATCGATCAATGCCCGGAACGGGTTCGCTCCCGCGCCGAAATTGTCATCGCGAACGATCACCACGTCGGCGGTGACGTTGAAGCCGCCACCCCCAGTGTTCGCCGTATTGGTCCACCGATAGACCAGTGCATAAATGGTCCCGTCCGGGTGAACCGCCGGTCTGACGGGCGGGCCGTTGCGGATCGTGTTGCGCTGCTCGATGCGGGCGGGTGCGAATCCGGATGGCGCGGCCTTGGTCGCGTCCTGCGACAGGTCCACCGTGGCGCTTTGCCCGGTGCTGGCAGGGCGCAAGAAGGCGCGATCCTCGTTGCCGACGTAGACACGATCTGCGACGGGGACGCCAGGCACCTGGACGCTTAACGCCTCCACGTAAGGTTGATCGACCGCGGCTCGCGTCGCGAGCAACGTCATGTTCGTGGCACCCAGGAAGTTGGTGGTCCTGAGGATGTCACGCGTGAATGCGGTGACTCCCGCTCGCAGGATGCCGGTGTAAAGATTGCCCGTGGTCGTGCCGAAGCGAAGCGTGATATCGCCGGTCGTTGACGGACTGGGCACGATGTTGTTGAGCACCCACGTCGTCCCACCGTTCTGCGAAACGAAGATCGGCGCGGTGGTCGGCGCCGGCGGGCCGGCCGACGGATTGGGGGTGAATGCGGAGCCCGCCATTTGCTGCGTATTGGCCGGATTGACGGCGAGATTCGGTTCGCTGTCTTGATTCGTTTCCCCGCTCAAAGTCTGGGGGATCATGTTCACGACCTGGATCTGCTGGACAGGAAAACCGAGCACCCAGAAATCGTTGCCGCGGGTAGCGTCGGCGTCCGGCACGACCAGCAATTCAACGGCGTCGCCGTCGAAGACGCCCAGGACCAGGAACTTGGCCGGAAATTCGCGCGAGCTGCAGTCGATATCCGCGTCCACCGGGTGGTTGGGAATCGGCGACATGTGAGCGAAGGAGCCGCTGGGAAACGCCCCGAAGTATTTCATCACCCAGAGGTCGTTACCTTGCGAACCGCCGGCATCGGGCGCCACGACCAGCTCGTCGTTTCCGTCGCGATCGAAATCGGCGGCGACCGCCATTTTGGCCGCGTACTCGCGCCCGCTGCAGTCGATGTCGGCTTCCATCGGGTGATTGGGAATCGGCGCCATGTGCTGGAACCGACCGCCGGGAAAACTTCCGACGTACTTCATCACCCACAGGTCGTTGCCGCGCGAGGTCCCCGTGTCCGGCGCGACGACCAGTTCAGCGCGACCGTCACCGTCAAAATCGGCGTTGACGGCAAATTTCGCCGCGAACTCGCGCCCGCTGCAGTCGATGTCGGCGTTCATCGGGTGGTTCGCGATCGGCGCCATGTGCTGCCATTGGCCGCGCGGAAACGTACCGACGTACTTCATCACCCAGAGATCGTTGCCCTGGGTGCCCCCGGCATCGGGTGCGACCACCAGTTCGGCACGCAGGTCGAAATCGAAATCCGCGGCGAGAGCGAACTTGGCCGCGAACTCGCGCCCGCTGCAGTCGATGTCGGCATTCATCGGGTGATTGGGAATCGGCGCCATGTGGACCCATTGACCCTGCGGAAACGCGCCGACGTATTTCATCACCCACAGATCATTGCCCTGGGTGCCCCCGGCATCCGGCGCGACGACAAGCTCGGCGCGGCCGTCGAAATCGAAATCAGCGACAACAGCGAATTTGGCGGCGAACTCGCGGCCGCTGCAATCGATGTCGGCATTCATCGGGTGGTTGGGAATCGGCGCCATGTGGATGAACCGGCCCTGCGGAAAGGTGCCGACGTACTTCATCACCCATAGATCGTTGCCCTGCGTGCCGCCGGCATCGGGCGCGATCACCAATTCGGCTCGGAAGTCGCCGTCGAAGTCGCCCGCGACCATGAACTTTGCCGCGAATTCGCGTCCGCTGCAGTCGATGTCGGCGTCCATCGGGTGATTGGGGATCGGCGCCATGTGCTGCCAGGCGCCCGTTGCGGTGTTGTACTTCATCACCCAGAGGTCGTTGCCTTGTGTTCCGCCGACGTCGGGAACCACGACCACTTCGTCGGAGCCGTCGCCGTCGAAATCGGCCACAAGGGCAAACTTTGCCGGAAACTCGCGCCCGCTGCAGTCGATGTCGGCTTCCATCGGGTGATTCGGGATGGGGGCCATGTGCTGCCAACTGCCTGCCCCAACGTTGTACTTCATCACCCATAGGTCATTGCCCGAGGAGCGGCTGGCGTTTGGCGCAACGAGAACCTCCGTCTTGCCATCGCCGTCGAAATCGCCGGCAAGGACGAACTTGGCGGCGAATTGCAGGCCGCTGCAATCGATATCCGCCTCCATTGGATGGCCGTGGATGGGGCTGATGTGATCCCAGGGCATAAGGCGTCCTTCGCGCGATGACCGCTACGGCTTTGTGCGCAACAGGCTGCGGATGCGTTCGACCGCGGCGGGGGGATGGAAATCGAGGGGATGCAATGCGGTCAATTCCTCCCGAGCCATGCCCTCGATGGGCTTCCTTTGCAGCAACCACACGCCTTCCTGTCCGGTGTGAAACTTGGGCGCCTGATACCAAAGGATGTCGCGGCTCTCCGGATAGAGGATCGTCACTTCGCTGGTCGTCAACGATCCTTTTTCTACAGCTGTTACGCGCACCGTGGCCTCCGCCCACAATGGCGTATGCTCGCTGACGGTGAGTGGATCCGGAATTTCGACAGGCTTGGTCGCGACGACTTTGCCTGCCACGATCACAGTGGCGCTCGCGATCCGTTCGCTCAGGGCTTCGTCGCGCATCAACCGATCCTCGGCATCGATTTCCTGCGGAAGACCTTTGAAGTCGACGCCACCTGATTCGCGCGCGACTTCCACGACAGCGATGCTTTGTCCATAGAGCCACCCCTTTGCCAGGAAGACGGCCTCCTGCCCGGACTGCAGGGGGTTCGGGTCCCGGGTGACAAGCGTAATCGAGGTTCCCGCGAGTCCGCGCAGCGCGTCGGGAGATCGATACACCTCTGCCACGGCAACGACGACCGTGGAGTCGCTCGCCGGTACCTCGGGCATCGTGCTTGCGCGCAAGCCGGCCACTGTTCCCCGGAAGACGAGTTCGGCATGTCGAAGATTTTCGCGAAGTGCAGGTGTCATCGACATCTCTCCGACTGCGACGGCTCGCTATCTGCAGCGGCGCTGTCGTCGTGCCAGCACATACAGGATTCCAACGTCGGGGGCTGCAAGGAGTACATCGAAAAGGCTAGACCAATCGAAATGTGCAGTCAACCGATACTTTCGCAAATGGCATATTGGCGCCGAACAGCGCTGCAGCGCGTAGATCGCTCGCGCCGGACCGGTGCGCACAGGCGCATCGATCGCGCGGCAGTTGCAGCACACTGCGGCGGGAATAAATGCGTCGCTTTTGCGGTATGACACTTCGTGGTTCCACTTTGTTGGGTTTCGATCGGGCGAGCTTGTGGCGCACGGTGCGGCTCGCTTTGCGCCGAGATCGACCGAACTTGAGGAGGGCCAGAACATGACAGCTGATCGGCGGATCGGCGGCCTCGGCAAGTATTTGCAACAGGTCGCCGCTGTATTGACGCTTGCTGCGGTGGGACACGCCGAGGCGGCCCCGCCCAGCTACATCCTGACCAATCTCGGCGATCTCGTCGGCAATGCAACGATATTCACCTCGCACGGGAGCACGGGGTACAGCATAAACAGCGTCGGCCAGGTGAGCGGCAGCTCTTCGACTGTCTTGCCCAACGGCAACGGGGGTCCGGTCCACGCATTCCTCTGGACACCGGATGCCGTCAACGGGACCACCGGGCGCATGATCGACCTCAGTCCGTCCAGCAACGGGATCGACGACGCCGATACGGTCAAGATCAACAACTTCGGGCAGGTGCTGTTCACCGACGGATCCACGCTTCCCGGCGTGCAGCGTGCGCCCGTCCTGTGGACACCGGCGACGCAGAACGGCACCACCGGGACCACGGCCGCGCTTGGTCAACGTTACTTCCGACGGCCTGGGATTGAACAACGTGGGACAGGTCGTCGGGCGCATGTTTCCCGGGTTTTGCTTCGCATGGACGCCCAGCCAGCCCAATGGGATCGGGGGCAATATCAATCACCACCTCGACACGGTGCGCATGCAGGACCTCCCCGGCTACGGCGTCGGTGCCTGCTTGAACGCAGTCGCCATCAATGATGTGGGTCAAGTGACGGGGGATGTCGGGGTCAGGATTCTGGTTCCGGCCGTTCGTCCATCTCAATGACCCGATCTTCTTTCCCAACTTGAATCCGTTCGAATTGGGAGGCCATCGACCTTGGGGACATCGTCGGGCCGGGACCGAACATCGATCCCAACGACCAGACTTGGAGCGGCGGCGGCAATGCCATCAACAACAAAGGACATGTCGCGGGGCAGAGTGTATTCCCCGGCGTCGGCGTCCACCCCTTCTTTTTCGATGGTGCGACGCTGCGGGATATCGCCCCGCTATCCGCCGTACCGGGGTACCGCGCTCGGCATCAACAACGCTGACCAGGTCGTAGGGGAGACGGCGTTCCTGACACCTGGCGGCGGGGCGTTCCTCTATGACGGCGGCACGACGTATCAGTTGCTCAGCCTGATCGAGCCGGCCTCAGCGCAAGGGTGGTCACAACTCGCAAACGCGTACGCCATCAACGACAGCGGGCAGATCGTCGGGCAAGGCATCTTCAACGGCCAGGGGCGAGCGTTTCTCGCTACGCCAGTCGTGGTCCCGCCGCCGACAGCTCCCGTGGTCGTCTCCTACCAGGTGCTGTTCGGCTCGCAGAGTTTTAGCGTGCCTGGCGGGCGAACCAACCTTCCATGGACGACGATCACCGGAGTCAACGTGACGTTCTCCAAGCCAGTGACCGGCAACTGTTCGAGCTTCACGGGCGTGAGCGTCACCGGTTGCAGCGGTTTCGGCACCAACACGCTC
Source organism: uncultured beta proteobacterium (assembly GCA_963829375.1). Classification (GTDB taxonomy): domain Bacteria; phylum Pseudomonadota; class Gammaproteobacteria; order Burkholderiales; family Casimicrobiaceae; genus PALSA-1003. Next base: position 59,445 of record CAWHIS010000012.1, read on the forward strand.
AATTGGACCTTTGGCGCGCTGACGCGAGCGACCTACAATACGAAGGTGTTGGGTACCACGGCCAATGCCGTAACGGATCTCACCGGGAATCCGCTGGGAGGAGGTGTCGACTTTGCCCAGATCCTTAACGTGTTGCCCGGCGACGTCACCGACGACGGCAACGTCGCCAGCAACGATGCGGTCCTGGTCAATAACGCCCGGGCGCAGCCTTACAATGTCATCGACGACATCAACGGGGACGGCGTGGTAAATGTGAATGACGTGTTCCTGGTGGGTGCGCGGATCGGAACGCATTTGCCTTGATGATCTGACAGGAAACCAATGTAGATATGAGCAAATTTTCCGGAGACGCTGACATGGACACGACAGATTTCCAGAACATTCGCGCGCGGTTTCAACGGCTGTTCATCATACTTCCTGCTGTAGCCCTGCTCATCTCTGCCCCGGCAGGAGCGAGTCTGATCGTAACTGTGGGCAATGTATCCTCGAGCTCGCCCTCGTCGAGCAATGCCCTCGAGATCGATCTGACCAATACGGGCCCCGCTCCCGTCACCCTTGGCGGCTTCTCGTTCGAGACTCGGGTAACCGACGCGAACATCATTTTCACCTCGGCCACCACCGCGACGCTCGTGCCGTACGTCTTTGCCGGCAGCTCGCTGTTCGGCCCGACAATCAGCACCTCGGCACCCGGCCAAACGCTGGACGCTTTCGACCTTTGGGGCGTCCCCGGCGGGGGCGCTGCGATCGCCGCGGGCGCCACAGTGGGCCTGGGTCGCGCGTTCTTCAATGTCTTGGCGGGAGGATTATCGGGACCGGTAATCGTGACGTTGTCGCCGTTCCCCGCAACCAGCCTGGCTGATCCTTCGGGCAATAACATCAGCGTAAACACGTTGACGAACGGCTCGATTACGATCGCGGGCTCCTCGGTGCCAGAGCCTTCGTCACTGGCGCTGGCGGTCCTTGCCCTCGCGGCGCTGGCCTCGATCAGAAAGCGTTTTTGACGGTCGCAGGTAAACCGCGCGTGGCGCGCCGCAGCGAATGAATCAGAACCAGTGACCCAGTCGCACGGTCATGCCGGCTTGCAATTGCCAGTCGGGTGCAGCGCGCGATAAGCCCGCGGCCACGGCGACATCCAGGACCAACGCCGGGCTTACGTCGTAGTTCAATGCCAGGAGACCTTGCGCCCGTGCTGTTGTTCCTCGTTGCACGACGCCGGACAACTCGCCGGTGACGCCGAATCGTTCGTCGAGCGGATGCGAGGCAGCGACGGCCCATCCACCCTGCCATGGTCCCTGGCCGGCATCGACGGCGCCCAGGTGGGCGCCCGCGACGTTGACGTCGACATGGACGCCCGCGTAATCGAAGCTGGCAATGGTGTTGAGCGCCCAGTCGGTGCTGCTGGTACCGATCGGGGGACGCGCGGTAGGTAACGCCACACCGAGCTCGGCCCCAAGCGCGAGGTTGTCGTTCAGGGGCAATTTGTACTTGAGGGTGAGCGTTGTGTCGCCGCCGCTGTGCGCGGTGCTGCCGTCAAACGCGCGCTGCCAGTCGTACGCATCGGTTCCGATCAGAATGGCCCAGCTCTCGTTCCATGCCAGCTTGAACGTAATCGGCGAGGAAAAGCTGTGCGCGCTGTCGCCGCCCTTGGCCCAGGCAACGCCGGCCTCGAGTTCGGGCCAGCCCGGCGCGGGAAGGTCGGCTGGCGTGGCGACCGACGGGCGATAGGGCACCACCGCGGGCCCTTCATCCTGTGCCTGCGCAAAGGCACTGCCGCCGAAGCAAGCGACGGCGGTCGCGATGACAAGGTCGCACTTGCGCAGAGGTAGTGTCGTGATGATCAAGCGGTGGGCTTCGGATCGAGCCGTTATCGCGCGAGTTGCTGCACCGTCGAGCAACCGCATCAGCCTTGCGCTGATGGGGTGTCGCGTGTCGGCAGGGCCTTCAGGAGCGGCCCGATGATGTCCATCGGCAGAGGGAACACGATCGTGGTGTTCTTGTCCGCACCGATCACCGTCAGCGTTTCCAGATAACGCAGCTGAATGGCCTGCGGCTCCTGCGCCAGCACCTTGGCGGCCTGGTACAACTTTTCCGAAGCCTGCAATTCTCCCTCGGCGTGGATCACCTTGGCGCGCCGTTCGCGTTCTGCTTCCGCCTGCCGCGCAATGGCACGGATCATGGATTCGGTCAGGTCGACCTGCTTCATCTCGACGTTGGAGACCTTGATCCCCCACGAGTTGGTTTGAGCATCCAGCGCCTGCTGGATGTCGAGATTCAACTTCTCGCGACCCGCCAGCATGTCGTCGAGCTCATGCTTGCCCAGGACCGATCGCAACGTCGTCTGCGCTAGCTGGCTTGTCGCGTTGAGATAATTTTCGACCTGGATGATCGCCTTTTGCGCGTCGATCACTCGGAGATAGACGACCGCATTCACCTTCACCGACACGTTGTCACGCGAAATCACGTCCTGGGTCGGCACCTCGAACACGACGGTGCGCAAATCCACCTTGACCATCTGCTGGATCCCGGGCACGAGGATGACGAGCCCCGGGCCCTTCACGCGCCAGAAACGCCCGAGCTGGAACACCACACCGCGTTGATACTCGCGCAGGATGCGCAGCGATGACGCGACGAGCAGCACCAGCAGGACCAGGACAATAAGCGGAGAAAACCATACCATTTCACTCTCCTTCGGCAGCGGTCACGCGCGGCACCACGCCGTCGACATCGACGACGCGAATTCTTTGCCCGCGCGTCAAATGACCCGCGGTCCGAACCTTCCACGTCTCGCCACGAATGCTTGCCCAGCCGGTTTCCCCACAGTCCTCCAGGATCTCGCCATCGGCTCCCACCATGGTCGCCAACCCGCTGACAATCGGCGCCCGACGTGCCTGCAACGCCATTCGCGCCACCACAAAAAGGAACATTGCGGTTACCACGGCGAGGAACACGACCAGCGGCCACGGAATGCCAAACCCGCCGGCCCCAGTGTCGATAAGCATCAGCGCGCCCACGACGAAAGCGATGACTCCGCCGACGCCGAGCGATCCGTAGGCCGGCACGAAAACCTCGGCAACAATGAAACCGATGCCGACGACGATCAACGCGAGACCCACGTAATTGACCGGAAGCAAATGAAATGCGTAGGCGGCCAGCAGCAAGCATACCGCGCCGGCAACACCAGGAAACACGAAGCCGGGATTGTTGAACTCGAAGAACAGCCCATAGACGCCGATCATCATCAGGATCAGCGCGATGCTGGGATTGGTGATCACCGCCAGAATGCGGTCGTGCCAGTCCGGGGCCCACCCGACCACCGGCGCGCCCGTCGTGTTCAGCACACGTTCCGTGCCATTCACGTCGACCTTGCGGCCATCGAGTTGCTGCAGCAATCCGGGGACATCGGCGGCGAGCAAGTCGATGACTTTCTGTTCGCGCGCTTCCGTCGCGGACAGGCTCGACGCGTCGAGTACGGCCTTTTCGCCCCACTCCGCATTGCGCCCGCGCATCTGCGCGAGGCTGCGGATATATGCGGCGCCGTCGGCGAACGCCTTGCGCTCGTGCACATCCTTTGGCGCAGGCTCCTTCGACTTGTCGGTCGTGCCGGTCGGTTGGGGGGGCGGCGACCCGAGGCCGATCTGCACTGGCGACGCGGCGCCGAGATTGGTGCCCGGCGCCATGGCCGCGACGTGCGCGGCGTACATGATGAACGTACCCGCGCTCGCTGCCCGCGCGCCTGAAGGCGCAACGAAAGCGGCGACCGGGACGGGAGATGCGAGGATGTCCTGCACGATCAGTCGCATCGACGTGTCGAGCCCACCGGGCGTATCGAGCGTCAACACGACGAGCTGCGCGCCGTCCTTGCTCGCGGCGCTCAGACCGCGGTGCACGTAGTCGGCGGTGGCCGGGCCGATCGCGCCGTCGATGGAAAGCTTGACGACAGGTGCCGGCGCCGCCGCGGCCAGCGCCGTGGAAGCCGAAAACGTCACGATCAAGGCGAGTTGCGAAGCGGTCATTGACGAGGGACCGTGGCTGCACCACGACGGCCACACGCGTGACCGTCTCGTGCGGTCTTTCATTATCCACCCATTTTGACGGCCGGCGGTATCTTGCGCATTTCGCTGCGAGCAACCGTGGTCACAGGTCGGGCAGTTGCAGCCGTTCACGCCTGAGGTGAGAATCCGCGAAGATTGTCGCAGCAAGCGGTTGCAAAGGCCGAGGTTACTCAATACACCGGAGTAAAACATGGTTACCGATCAAGGCTTTTTCAAAGTGTGGGCACCACGCGTGCTGAGCGTGCTGCGTATCGTCACGGCGCTGTTGTTCATGGTGCACGGTACCGCCAAGCTGCTCCAGATGCCGCATCAGGCATTGCGTTCCTTCTATCGGGCGATATGGCGGTTGCATACTTCATGGCACATTGGCCGAAAGGCTGGCTGCCGATTCTCAACGGCGGCGAACTCGCTGTAATGTACTGCTTCGTATTCCTCTATTTGTGGGCCGCCGGACCGGGTTCCTGGAGCATCGACGCGCGGCTTCGCAGCAACACGTAGCCCAAGTCAACTCTGGAGCCAACGCAATCTATGCTTTAATCCGGGCTCCCAACGGCAGTCGAGGCACGGCGGTGCAGGTGTGCAGTTCCCCTGTTGCCCGACGACCTCCGACAGACGTGCCCGAACGACAATGCGCGAGCAACCGTGGCGAATGGCGTCAGAACGACGTATCCCTGAAATCGTTGGTGTACCGAAATCGGTCGCGGTAGCGGGTCGGCTCCTGATCATTTTCGCGCCGATCCTGGCATTGCTCGCGCTCGCGGCGCTGCTGGTGCTCGCCGCAGCCACGCAGGAGCGCTACCGTTCGGAGTTGAGCCTCGGCGCGGGCATTGCGGCCGCGACAGCAGGATTGCTCGCGATGATCCTGCTTTACCGGCAGATCAGGCAGCGGCAGACCGCCACGCGGGAAGTGCGCAGCCTCGAAGCTCGGGTCAGCGACGTGGTCGAGTCTGCCATGGACCCGATCATCACCGTCGACGGCGACCAGCGTGTCGTGGTGTTCAACGCGGCCGCGGAGAAGGTGTTTCAGTGGCCCCGCAGCGCCGTGCTCGGGGAGCCTCTGGACAAGCTGCTTCCAGAAAGATTTCGGAGAGGCCATCGCGCGCACGTCGAGCGCTTCGGCGAATCGGGCGCGACAACCCGCCGCATGGGAAGCCAGATGGTACTCATGGCCCTGCGCGCCAACGGCGAAGAGTTTCCCATCGAAGCTTCGATCTCGCAGCACACGGAAGACAATGGAAGACTTTTCACCGTGATTCTGCGCGACGTGACGGCGCGCATGCAGGCGGAAACCGCGCTGCGGCGATCCAAGGAAGAGTTGCAGGAACTGGGGGCCGCCGCCGATGTTGCGCGTGAGCAGGAAAAGAATCGCATTGCGCGCGAGCTGCACGACGAGCTGGGCCAGGCGCTGACCATGCTGCAGATGGACGTTGCCTGGTGCAAGGAGAAATTGCCGTCCGCTGAAGAAGTGTTCGTCAGGAGACTCGACAAAATGACGGCGCTGCTGGTAGGAACGGTGGCGGCGACGCGGCGGATCGCCGCGGACCTGCGTCCGTTGCTCCTCGACGATCTCGGCCTGGTGCCGGCCGTCGAATCGCTGGTGGAGAATTTCAGGCAGCGTACCGGCGTATCGTGCGAGCTGGCCGTCAGCGATCCCGACATGCAGCTGTCGGGAGCGCACTCGACTGCGGTCTTCCGGGCAGTGCAGGAAGCGCTGACCAACGTCGCCAAGCATGCGGAGGCAAAGCACGTCGAAGTGGCGATCGAACAGCGGCCGACGGAGGTGATCGTGAGCATATGCGACGACGGCCGCGGATTCTCGCCTCAGGATCCACGCAAGGAGGGTTCGTTCGGTCTGGTCGGCTTGCGCGAACGTGCGTACCTGATCGGCGGGGAAGCCATCATTACGAGCGCCACAGGCAAGGGCACAAGCATCGAGCTGCGCCTGCCCCTTCGTTCCGAACAGGTCCTGTCATGATCCGTGTGCTCATTGCCGACGATCACACCATCATGCGGGAAGGGCTGAAGCAGCTGCTGGTCGCGTCGGGCGAGCTCGAGGTAGTGGGCGAGGCGCGGGATGGCCACGAAGTGCTGCGCCAGGTGCATGCCTTGGATTTCGACGTGCTGCTCCTCGATATGTCGATGCCCGGCAAGAGCGGCATGGATCTGATCAAGCAGGTCAAGGCGGAAAAGCCCAAGTTGCGAGTCTTGGTGCTCAGCATGCACCAGGAACACCAGTACGCCGTACGCGCGATCAAAGCGGGCGCGTCCGGCTACCTCACCAAGGAAAGCGCTTCGACGCAACTCGTCTCGGCGATCCGCAAGGTAGCGGGAGGCGGTGCGTTCATCAGCGCGGAAGTCGCCGAGCAGCTCGCGCTTGGCGCCATGCCGCACCGCGATGGACCCCTGCATGCTGCGTTGTCGGATCGCGAGTACCAGATATTTCAATTGTTGGTATCCGGCCGGACAGTCACCGATATCGCGACACAGCTCAATCTCTCGGACAAGACCGTCAGCACGCACAAGGCCCGGCTGATGGAAAAGCTCAGTGTCGGCAACCAGACCGAACTCGTTCACTACGCCATCAGGCATCAGCTGATCGATGCCTCCGGTGATCACTGACCTGAGTCGACTCTAGGGTAGGGCTGGCCCTACCCGGACTCGGGCCAGCCTCATCCCCTGATTCAGGCATTTCCGACGCGCTCTATCAGGCGCGCCCGATGGTTCGCCCGACGATACGGCGCCGATACTCGGTACCCATGAGCACGGTCATCAGCACCACGGTTTTCATCGCCGAAGACTCTCCTTCCATCCGCGCGAATCTGGTCGAGATGCTGAACGGGGTGAACGGAGTGGAAGTCGTCGGCGATGCGGACACGTCAGCTGACGCCATTGCCGGCATTCTCGAGACCCACCCCGATTTCGCCGTGCTCGACTACCAGCTCAAGGGCGGCACGGCAGTCGACGTGCTGCGGGCAATCCAAGCGAAGCTGCCGGCCACTGTGTTCCTCGTGTTGACCAACCACGCCAGCCCTCAATACCGCCGGATTTGCCTGGAGGCTGGCGCGAGTTGCTTTTTCGACAAGAGTCTGGAGTTCCACAGAGTCAAGGATGTGATCGCCGCAGCCGATATGCGACGACCAATGTAACCGTAGGAATCGACAGGGAGCGATGCCATGCAAGCCACAGCCGCCATGCACACCGTGACGCCAATCGCACGATCGGCAACGTCCGCTTCGAGACCGATGCTACGGGACGTCGGTCGCGACGCGCCCTGCTCTATGTGCCGTCTGAAAGAGCATTGCATGCCGCGGGGGCTCGAGGCCGATGAAATGCGGTTGCTCGATCAGCTGGTCGCGCGGCGAGTACGGTTGCGCAAGGGGGAGGTGCTGTTTCGCGTCGGTGAGAAGTTCACGTCGCTGCTCGCCGTTCACTCGGGTTCCTGCAAGACGGTCCTACAGGGTTACGACGGGAACGATCAGGTGGCGGGCTACCACATGATTGGCGACATCATCGGCACCGACGGCATCGGCACAGGACATTACGAATGCGAAGCGGTCGCACTCGAGGATATGGAGATCTGCCGTTTGCCTTTCGATCGCATCGAGGAACTGACGCGGCGAAGCGCGGAATTTCAGCGAGGCCTGAACCGCCTGCTGTCGCGGGAGATCGTCCGCGAACGCCGCTTGACGATGATCTTGGGTGCAATGCGTGCCGATCAGCGGCTGGCGACGTTCCTTCTGGATCTGGCCCAGCGATACCAGGATCGCGGCTATTCATCGGTCGAGTTCGTGCTGCGCATGACGCGGGAGGAGATTGGCAGCTACCTGGGATTGAAGCTCGAGACCGTCAGTCGACTCTTCTCGCGCCTGCACGAGGAAGGGCTCATCCAGATCAACGGCCGCGTCGTCAAATTGCTCGATCGCGTGGCGCTGCGGATGATCGTCTCGACCTGATTTTAGGGCCTAGTCGCGGCGGATTTGCATCCGTCATCGACGCATTCGAGGCAGGGCGAAACTTGGCACGAACTATGGCAAACTATCCACGTTGATTGCTTTCGGCCGCCACCGCGGCGGCCGGCGGGCCGAGTCCCGGGTCGTTTCGGTCCAGCCCCTGGATAGTGGCGCTGATGTTTGCACGAATCTATGCCGCTAAATTCCGCGCTCGGTGCCTCGCGCGTCGGGTCATTGGCAGGTGCTACCGGCGCCGCCGAGAATCGGGTGAATGGCTACATGGATTCGTTCTCGCAGTGGACCTACGCCAAGACGGCGTTCGACAAGTGGGGAATCGAATTCGCTCGACGATTTACCATCCTCCGCAATGCGTAAATGCGGATTACCTTAAAGGGCCACCCCAATGAAATCATGCTTGGTAATGCTTGCATTGTTCGCAGGTCTCGCTTCGCCGCCGATCGCGGCGCAAATATTTTCCTGGGATCCGCTCCAGGGAATTGAGAACGCCCTGCCCGGAAGCGCCCCGAACGAAGAAAAGATCATCCAGGCAAGAGATCAGGTGCGGGAAATGTCACAGGATGCGCTCGCGTCGCTCTTCGAGATCGCGCCCGGGACCCGCCGCGTTATCGACAAGGCAGCCGGTTACGCGACGTTCAGTACTTTCGGAATCAAGGTCTTCTTCGCCGGCGGCACGACCGGCAAGGGCATGGTCGTCAACCAGCGCACCCATCGGCAGACGTTCATGAAGATGGTGCAGGTTCAAGGAGGGCTGGGCTTCGGCGTGAATCAAAACCGCCTGATCTTCGTCTTCACCAACGAACCGGCGCTGCGCAATTTCATCGATCAGGGCTGGGAATTCGGCGGCCAGGCCAATTTGTCCGCGATGGCTGGCGGCCAGGGCACGCAGTTCAGCGGCGCGGCTGCTGTGTCGCCCGGCGTTTACGTCTACCAACTGACGAACACCGGGCTCTCGGCCTCGATCACGGTGTCCGGCACGAAGTACTTCAAGGACCCGGCCATGAACTGAAGCGCGTAGTCCAACCGCGTGCAATATTGCCCTGAGTTGAAAAATTTCCAGAGTGCTGTTCAAATTCAAGAGAACGAAAATGAGAATTGCGGCAGCCTAAAGCCATGCGGTTCGTTGGTGGCAGATTGGCGGTTTGACGGTCGTGTGATTCGATTTCAAGATCGCTGCACGCTGGTGGACGCATGCGGTTGTCTCGTCGATTAGTATTGAAGGCTTGGCGAAAATCTGCAAAGGCTCGGACGCGATGATCGCGTTGCGCGCAGCATCTCCTTGGCCTTGCCCGATCCCGGCAAGGTGGGCGTTGGTACCTCTCCGCGCATAGGCGTGCCGCGCCCGTGCATATCCCGGGCAATGTGCGTTGCGGCGTTGCTCGGCTCCATGATCTGCATCCCGGCGGCCGCCGATGAAGGCCCAGCAGCGGGCGATGTTGCCGCCCTGCGTGGATTCAAGCCGGGACTCGTATATGACGGCGCTGCCTTCGCGAACCTTGGGGGCGGTGTGCGTAAGGGTGGGACGTACAGCAGCAACCTTAATCTCCAACTGAATGTCGACGCCGCTGCCGCGTTCGGCTGGTCCGACACCATCGGCTATCTCGATGCGCTATGGTTGCAGGGTGGGCTGCCGAGCAGCTTCATCGGGGATGCCCAGGGCGTGAGCAGCATCTCCGCGCCCAATACGGTGAAGCTGTACGAGGCCTGGATTCAGAAAAACTTCCTCGGAAACCATGTTTCCGTGCTCGCCGGCCTCTACGACCTGAACAGCGAGTTCTATGTCCTGCACTCGGCCGGACTATTCCTCAACAGCTCGTTCGGCATGGGTCCGGAGTTCTCCCAGAGCGGCGTAGAGGGGCCATCGGTCTTCCCGGATACCTCTGTCGGCATTCGATTCGCGTTCAAGCCCACGGAAGGCGTGGTCATCCGCACCGCAGTACTCGATGGCGTCCCTGTCGACCGCCCCAACGGCATCCACGGCGTTTTCGAGCCCGGCGACGGCGCCTTGATTGTCGGCGAGGTTGCCTTCGTCGATCGGCCGGAACAGAGGACACGTCCGACGAGCGGCCGGCTTCGCATCGGAAGACAGGCCAATCTCGGTGAATACGACGAAAAGGTGGCGGTCGGCGGTTGGTACTACACGGCAACGTTCGACGATCTGTCGGCCACTCAACCAGACGGTCAGCCGGTGCGCCACCACGGGAGCAGCGGATTCTACGTGCTGGCTGACAAATTGCTCCACCAGGATCCGATCAACCCGGCGCGAAGGCTGACGGGCTTCGTGCAGGCGGGCATCGGCGATTACCGCGTCGACCGCTTCGGCACCTACCTCGGAACAGGGGTGACTGCGGTAGGTGCGTTCGAGGGGCGCGCGACCGACGAGCTTGGGCTCGGCCTCGCCTATGCGCGCAACGGATCGCATTATATGACCGCACAGCGCGCGCAAGGATTGCCGGTGACGAACGCAGAAACGGCGATCGAACTCACCTACCTCATCCAGGTCAACTCCTGGCTTGCGATTCAGCCCGACCTGCAATACGTCATCACACCCAACACGACCACGGCGATACCCAACGCCTGGGCGTTCCAGGCGCGTTTCGAGATGTCGTTCTGAGCGTATCGCTGAGGAAGGTCATGGCGATCCGCCCCGCAATCAGGTCTACAACCAGGGCCCATGCCATAGTCGACAGATTATGTTAAAATAGTACCCTTTTTTCGAAGGATATGAGCGGTGACCGAAATCCTCCAGTGTTTGAAGAAATACGGCCAGCGGCTCGATTTGGAGATTGCCAAAGAGATGGGCATGCCGCTTGCAGCGGTGCGCCGGCAGCTTACCGGGCTGGCCGATACGCGGGCAATCGTCATGTGCAGTTTGACGCGTTTCGAAGACGGCAAGAAGATCGACGCGTGGCAGTGTCGGGTATCGGGTTATACCCCGCCTTTGGCCCCTGGTCGAAAGGCAAAATCGACGACTTAGAGGCTGCTCGCGCAGGTCGATATAGCGTAAGCAGCCCTAGCGCCGGCGGACCGTCGCCAAGCGCTCGAGCACGGCGCAGACGGACGCCGTGTCGGCATCGGCAAAACCCTGGGCCATGGCCGCGTTGTAGATTGCGGTTGTCGCGGCGAACAGCGGCGTGGGGCACTCGAGCTCCCGGGCGAATTCCGTGATGATCTGCATGTCCTTCTGCCAGACACCGACCTTCATTCCCGGGTCGGAATAATCGTTGCGGACCATCATCGGACCACGAATCTGCAGCATGCGCGACGACCCTGCGCCGTCGCCCAGCACCTTGACCATCGTGGCGGGGTCGAGGCCGGCCTTCAGTCCGAGCACGAAAGCCTCGGCTGTGGACACGTTGTGGATTGCGACGAGCAGGTTCGCGAGAAACTTCATCTTGGAGCCGGCGCCGAACGCGCCGAGGAAGCAGTGCGTGCGCGCGAATCCATCGAAGATCGCGCTGCAACGGCGGTACGCGTTGCGCGGTCCGCTCGCGTAGACGGCGAGATCCCTGACCTTGGCCTGCGCGCCCGTCCCGCTCAAGGGGCAATCGAGCAGTGTCACTCCCCGTGCCGCCAGGACCTTGCGCCCCTGCTCCTTGACCGCGATGGGCAGCGTGCTGGTTTCGATGACGATTTGCCCGCGATGGCGCGCTTCCGCAAGCTCGGCGGCAACCTCGATCAACGCCGCCGAGGATGGCAGAGAGGTAATCACGATGGGCACGCGCTTGGCGAGGTCGCGAACACTCCGCGTCGCGCTGCCGCCCACGTTCGCCAGCGCGCTGCGACGCCTGGCCAGTACGTCATAACCGAGTACCGGAAACCCGGCGCCGATGAGGTTCCCCGACATCGCAGACCCCATGATGCCGAGACCCACGACTCCAAGTCGATCGCGTGACGCCATGATCACGTCCCCCTTGTATTGCCAAGCGCTCCCACCGCCGCGAACAACGCCTCGATCGATGCACGCGGGATGTTGCGCACGATGAACACGATCCGCGACCGAGGATCGGTATCCTGACCACTTTCGAGATTAACTGGCGGGTGAAATACATGTTGCGCGCCCTGCAGCACCACGGGGCCGCGCTCGCCGGTGACGTGGACGATACCTTTCACCCGCAGCAGATCCGGCCCGCGCAATGATGTGAGCGCCTGCAGGGCCGCGTTCAACCCGTCCCAGGTGAAGGGTTGGTCGAACCACAGACAGAAAGAGTGGATTGCGGCGTCGTGCGCTCCCGCGCGTGGCACGAACCGTTGGCGAACAAAGCTCTCTGCGCCTGCATCGTGCGCTTCGGGCACCTTGATATTCAACCAGCGGCCCAGCTCCTCGGGGCGTGCGCTAACGCTTTGCGGCCCGATGTTGTCGAGTAACGCTGGATCGAGCTCGCCGTCCACAGCGGTAGTGATGAGCGCGAACGGATTCATCGCCTGGAGGCGTTGCCGAAGACGGTCGCCGGCGTCGCCATGCGCGATGTCGGTCTTAGTGATGACCAGGCGGTCGGCCACGGCCGCCTGCTTGGTAGCTTCGGGCATCGTGTCGAGTTGCCCCATGCCGTTGACGGCGTCGACCAGGGTCACGACGCCGTTCAGACGGTAATGCGCGCCGAGCAGTCCGTCGGTCTGCAAGGTATGCAGCACTGGAATCGGATCGGCGAGTCCCGTCGTTTCGACAAACACGCGGTCGAAGTCGATGACTTCGCCGGCGCGCCGCTTGACAAACAGCTCCCGCAACGTTTCCTGGAGATCGGTGCGCAATGTGCAGCAGAGGCAGCCGTTGCTCAAAAGCGTCATCTGCTCCGACGACGCAGCCACCAGTTCGTGATCGATGGCGACGTCTCCGAATTCGTTGATGATGACGGCGGCCCGCTTCATGGCCGGATGACGCAGCAGCCGGCGCAGCAGCGTCGTCTTGCCGCTGCCAAGGAATCCGGTGATGACGGTAACCGGCAGGCGGCTCGCCAGCGGGTCGGTGGTCGCGGACGTGCGCGAAGTCGTTACCAGTGTCACAGCGTCATTTCGAGAATGTACAGGCCTCCAGCAAAGCGATCGACCGTGTAGACGATGCGCCGATCATCCACGTAGACATCGTTGAGCTGGATAGCGCCTGCGCGCGAAAGCAAGGGCGAGCCTGGGACGAAGTACGCAACCTCCTGCGGCTGGTAGGGATTGCCGATGTCGTAGGCGCGAACCCCGGCATTGAAGAAGGTGCCGATCACGAGTTGATCGGAGTGCCATGAACTCGGTACCGGCAGATTTTCGTGCAGATTGTGCGCCCCGAAACGGCCGCCGCGGTGCGCGAATGTCGCGTGCGGCGCGGCAGGCAGGGTGCTGATCGGGACCGGATTGCTCTCTACCCGAGCGTCGACGACCCAGACGAGCTTGGGCCAGTCCAGTCCGTCGTCCTTGATGCATTCGTCGCTGACGATGAGCAGATTGCGATCGAACAGCGGCAAGACAGTGTGCGTGAAGCCATTGAACGGCGGCGAATACTGCCAACGACCGACAAGTTTTGGATGCGCCTTGTCCGCAATGTCGAGGATCACCGCCCCGCCGTCGATGTAGCCGATGTAGGCGCGGTCCGGCCGTTGCGGAAAAACATTGGTGTTGTGGGCGCGAAAGCCGGCATCGAACTTGGGATCGAGCCGCTGTGGTGCGGGAGCATTGTCCCCTTCACGCGTGCCTGGCAGCCACCAGCGGCCGACCTCGGTTGGCCGCCCGGGATTGCGGACGTCGACGATGCGATAGAACTGGTCGTCGTTCGGATGGCGGGGTTGAAAGTCCGCGGCACCGCTCGCCATGTGCACGTATTCGCCGTCGACGAACCACAGCGCGTGCACGCCGCGCGAATGCGGCCCGGAAGCGTCGAAATGTGAAATCAGCCTTGGCTGCTCCGGCATGCTGATGTCGAACAGGTCGAACCCCGCGGGAGTCAATCCGGTGCTTTGCGTCTGATAGGCGACCGCCATGACATCGCCAACGACATCGAGTGAATTCGAGCGCACCTTGGCGTGCGGCAGCTCGGTCTGGACCACGACCCGCGGCGCGCGCGGGTCCGTCACGTCCACGCCGGTGAAATTCTTGGGTGCGGATTCATGCGCGAGCCAAAGGATGCGGCGGCCGCCGCGCGCGAGTTGCATCGCCATGCCTTCACCCATTCCGCCGAAGCCCTGCAACTCGTGGTGGGCGACAAGACGCATGTTGAGCGAGAGCGACTGATCAGCGCGCGATCCCGGCCCGGGCAGTGTTGGGGACATGAACGGTTCCGTCAAAGATCGGCGGGGGTGGGGGTGCGAAGCAGCGCTCTCTAACGCTGTGCGACCAGAAAGAAACGGCGAAACGGAAACAAGGTCACGCCATCGCTCCGCGCGGGGTAGGCGAGGGCGATCTGTTGCCGATAGCTGGCTTCGAAATCGCGGGCCTCGTCGCCAGGGAGTGCCGACAGCCACGTGCCCACGAACGATCCCTTCGTAAATTCTGCTACCGGGTTGTAGCCGGTTAGTGCCTGAATGTACTCGGTGAACCACAGATCCAGCGACGAGACCTGCGGTCGCAGCAGCGAGTAGTATTCGTGTGCGTCGAGAATTGGCCTGCGGCGCACGAGACCGCGCAGGCGGTCGCGCCACCGCATGCTTTCCGCAAGGTTGTAACCGATCTGATGCGAGGGCGCGTCGTGTTGTGCCGGCATTTGCACGGCCAGCACTCCGTCGGGACGCAGATGCGACAGCAGCCGGGGAAAGAGGGTCTCGTGATCGTCCAGCCAGTGCAGCGCTGCGTTGGACACGATCAGGTCTACGGGCGAGGCGGGGGACCACGCGGCCAGATCATCGAGCTTCCACGCGACGTTCGGCAGCGCAGCGCGAGCGCGCTCGAGCATCTGCTCGGAATTATCGATGCCGGCGATTTGCGCATCCGGCCAGCGCGCACGCAGCAGTGCCGTCACGGTTCCGGTGCCGCAGCCCAGGTCAACGATCTGTTGCGGTGCCTCAAGCATGATCCGCGCGACGAGGTCGTGCGCTGGGCGCAGGCGCTCGCCTCCGAACTTGAGATACTGCTGCGGGTTCCAGGTCACGGATACGATTGTGCCACGGTCGGCCCGGCGGTCAGGCCACTGCCGCGCCGTCTTGCGCGACGCCAGACACCATTCGGACAATTCCTACACCGACAATGGCTTGGGTCCGACAGACGGTTCAGGCCATACGGCCCATACTCTCGCCAACATCCGATCATGACCGAACACACCCACGCAACGAACGAGGCACCGCCCGCCGCCAGAGCCGCGGCATGGGTGTCATTTACCTTGGCCGCGCTGTTTCTGGCGCTGATCGCCGTTCTGCACTTGCTCGAGCCTCAATTCGATCCTTCGTGGCGCATGATCAGCGAGTACGAGATCGGGCGCCATGGTTGGGTGATGCAGGCTGCATTCCTGGCGCAAGCTATCAGCTGTATCGCATTGCTTGTCACGGTCCTGCCGCAGGTACGGACCAAGGGCGGCCGAATCGGCTTCGCTTTTTTCTTCGCCGCCGCGCTTGGGCTATCGATTGCGGCGCTTAACTTCACTGGATCCATCGCGGTATCCCAGGGAGCAGGCGACAACACCAGCGGCGTCGCGGCCCCGCCTGCCGTGGTAATGAACGGAGGATCCGATGGCTGAAGTCATCGGTGAATCGCTGCGCACTCAAACGAACCTGCGAAGACGAGTTCGCCGAGTACGAGGGCTACGGAATTCGCGCGAGCAATTCGCGCCGCTGACTGCTGGAGGAATAACAATCGGCTCCGCCCTCTTCGCGGAGTAATCATCCTGCGGCCGCTCGCCATTGCCCGGTACGGCCGGTGACGGCGGACTTCACGTCCGCGTGAGCAATACAGTGCCACCAGGGAGGACAAAAATGCCCACCACCATAAACGGGGCAGACGTCAGGACCATCCTCGATCAGGCGCGCCGGTTGCCGCCGCAGAACGGGCTGACCCCGTCACCGGAGGACTGGCGTGATTGCTGGATCTACTTCCTCATGGTGGACCGCTTCAACAACCCCGCTGCGCCCCCCAAGACCGCTTTTGATGCCAAGTTCGGCGGCTTTCAGGGGGGCACCATCGAGGGGATCCGGCAGAAGCTCGATTATCTGAAAGAACTCGGCGTGGGTGCGGTCTGGTTCACCCCGGTACTCAAGAACTGTCAATTCCTCGATGGCCAGCCCAACCAGGGGACGTACCACGGTTACGGAATTCAGAACTTCCTCGACGTCGATCCGCGCCTGGCCTCCGACCGTCAGAATCCTGCGGACGAATTGCGCCGGTTCGTCGATGACGCGCACGCCAGGGGCATCTACGTGATTTTCGACATCGTGCTGAACCACGCTGGCGATGTGTTTGCCTACAGCTCGGGCTCGCAGGCTCCTTTCAGTGCGGCACCGTACGACCCGGTGCACTGGCGTGACGACAAAGGCAGCGCCCGCTCCGATTGGACGTCCGGCGAGGCGATCCCCTCGCCGCCGCTCGACGCCACCGTCTTCCCCGACGAATTGCGCCGCAACGAGTTCTTTCGCCGCCAAGGCACGCCGCAGGCGGGCGGCCCGGAAACGGTTGGAGATTTCGCCTCGCTCAAGCAGCTGCTGACCGCGAACCGCGACCTTGGCAACGTGCTGATCCGCTGCTTCCAGTACCTCATCGCCGCCTTCGACATCGACGGTTTCCGCATCGATACGCTGAAATACCTGGATCAAGATTTTGCATTGCGCTTCGGCAATGCCATCCGCGAATTTGCTTTGAGCGTCGGCAAGAAGAATTTCTTCACCTACGGCGAGGTCTACGACGACGAGGAGAAGATTTCGGAATACATCGGGCGGAACGTCTCGGCCTCGGGCGACATGGTGGGCGTGGATGCATCACTCGATTTCCCGCTCTTCTTCCGGCTGCCGGCCGTACTCAAAGGCCTGCTGCCGCCGAGCGAAGTCGTCGCTATGTACCAGGTGCGCAAGCGTGTGGAGCAGGGCATTATCAGTTCCCACGGCGAAGCCACTCGCTTTTTCGTCACCTTCCTGGACAATCACGACCAGCACTCGCGCTTCTACTATGGTGACCCGGCGGATCCGCATCGCTTCGATGACCAGGCGACCATGGGCTTCGCCTGTCTGTTCGCCCTGCCTGGCATCCCCTGCTTGTACTACGGGACTGAGCAAGGGCTGCACGGCAACGGCGACAGTGACGAGAACGTGCGCGAGGCACTGTGGGGCAAGCCGCAGGCATTCGACCGCAAGCACCCCTTCTATCTTGTGATACAGCGCATAAACCAAGTCCGGCGCGAGCAGCCTGCGCTGCGATACGGCAGGTTCTATTTTCGTCCCATTTCCGGTAACGGAGTCAACTTCGGCGTTTCCACTTTCACGGGTGGAGTCCTGGCGTTCTCGCGCGTGCTCAACGACGAGGAGGCCGTCGTTGTCGCCAATACCGGCACCGAGGCGGCTTTCGTCGGCTTTGTGATCGTTGATTCGAGCTTGAATCCACCTGGTTCGCAGCTTGACGTACTGTTCACCAATGGAGAGACTGCGGTGAAGCCGGGGCCTGTCAGATCGACAGGCGTCGTCGAAATTCACGAGGTCGACGGCACTGTCTCCCCTGGACCAGCCTGCGTGGTCCCGGTCAACGTGGGGCCGATGCGGATCCAGATCCTGGGCAGACCGATCCGCTAGGGGAGCCTCGGAACAAGTCCCAGACGGTTGCCCGACGTTCCGTCGCCGCCGGACGGCCTGGTATTGTTGCGTTCCGTAGAATATGTGTACAGAAGCGCGGGTATCCCGAGTCACCATGAGAGCGCGCCTTGGAACCAAAAATTAAGAACCGACGCAAATACACGCGGGCGGACGGGTTGAATCCGGAGCACATGGTTCAATATGGCACCG
This sequence comes from uncultured beta proteobacterium, assembly GCA_963829375.1. Lineage (GTDB taxonomy): Bacteria > Pseudomonadota > Gammaproteobacteria > Burkholderiales > Casimicrobiaceae > PALSA-1003. Next base: position 77,358 of record CAWHIS010000012.1, read on the forward strand.
GATATTTCGAGGGTGCGCGAGAGCTGTTCAGCAGCGGCGATCCGCAGTTGTTTTTCTCTGCAGGGTATCTCGGGCACCTTTCGATCGAGCTTTACCTCAAGGCGTGGCAGTTGCACCACTTCGACGAATTCGACGCCATAAGTCACCTCAACGAGCTTTGGCTGCGGCTTCAAAAGGCTAGCGTTCTGGGCCCGATGACACAGCGGGACACGATCTTGCTTCGTACCTTTGACGAATTTGACCAGTTCGGTTATCCGTACATCGATCGCGCAAGCCAGGACTTCACGGGGTTCGCTTCTGATCTCAGCGAATTGAGGGATACGTTAATGCGATGGATGCCATACGAGCTTCGCTTCTTCCAATGGCCTGCTGACGGCAAGATCAGAATCGGTGGGCAAGTACTCATGGTGACCGGGCCCGACGGGCAACCTTATCCGCTGTATCACCCGGAATGCGATGATCCTCAACCTTAAGCTGTCGTAAATCAGATTCGATCCGGCAGCCGGTGTCAGATCCTATCTAACCTTGACGGTCCCAGTTCGCCGTCGGTCGTCGTTGACCGGCGCTCACTGGCTAGCCGCTTCGGGCGGGCAGCGGTCATTCCGGTCGGCACCGTGGGGGCTCAGACCGGCCAAAAACCGCCAGATGACTTGAGCGCATAGATTGCTCCACACCAGACGTTGGACGGAGGCGCCATTCTGAGAATGAATGGCGGTTTGCTCGGTCTCCACTCCACGCTACAATCGCCCGCACAAGAATACCCCGGCCGAGAAATCTTTTGTCGCGCCAAGCCGGGACCCCTTTGGAGGTTCCATGTTCCGCGCCCGCCGTGTCGCCTACCTCTTGTCGTGTTGCGCGCTGCTCCTGAGCGCGCCCGCGATGGGCGCGATCGTCGAGCCCCCCGCGGTGGCGGGCATTCCTATCGATTTCATCCTGTTTGCCCTGACGCTTGCGGGCATAGCGCTTTTTCACCAATTCACGCTGCCCATCGCACTTGTCGGCTTGGGGGCGCTCTCGCTGTTCAAGATCATGTTTTCACCCTTCGCTGAAGGCGCCGGCATCAGCGGGTGGATCGACCATTTCGGCCACGAATGGGTGCTACTCGCCAACCTGCTCGGACTGCTGCTCGGGTTCGCATTGCTCTCTAAGCATTTCGAGGCGAGTCGTGTCCCCGACTGGTTGCCCAAGTTCCTGCCCGACGACTGGAAGGGCGGACTGGTGCTGCTCGTGATGATCTTCGTCTTGTCGAGCTTTCTAGACAACATTGCCGCAGCGCTGATCGGGGGCACAATCGCGGGCGCGGTCTTTCGAGGAAAAGTTCACACCGGCTACCTGGTTGCGATCGTGGCCGCCTCCAACGCGGGCGGTTCCGGCAGCGTCGTTGGCGACACTACCACGACGATGATGTGGATCGACGGCGTCAATCCGCTACAGGTACTGGAGGCGTACGTTGCCGCCGGCACCGCGATGCTCGTCTTCGGAGTCCCCGCGGCGATTCAGCAGCAGCGCTATTCCCCGATCCGACGCGACCCACCTGCCGGTGTCGTTGTCGACTGGACGCGTGTGTTCATTGTTGTGGTGATTCTCGTCACCGCGATCGTCGTCAATGTTGTGATCAATGTGCGTTTCAACGAGATCTCGGGCAGCTTTCCCTTCATCGGCGCCGCAGTGTGGGTTGCACTACTGGTTTGTGTTCCCCTGCGCAAGCCAGCATGGAGCGAGCTTCCGAATGCGACGCGCGGCAGCATTTTTTTGTTGTCGCTCGTGCTCGCGGCGTCGATGATGCCTGTACACAAGCTGCCCGACGCGTCCTGGCGCGTTGCGCTGGGACTCGGATTCGTCTCCGCGGTATTCGACAATATACCGCTGACGGCGCTCGCCTTGCACCAAGGCGGATACGATTGGGGATTCCTGGCCTACGCGGTCGGCTTCGGAGGCTCGATGATTTGGTTCGGCTCATCCGCTGGCGTCGCGCTGTCGAACATGTATCCCGAGGCGAAGAACGCCATCGCGTGGGTGCGCGGCGGTTGGCACGTCACCGTTGCATACGTTATCGGCTTTTTTGTGATGCTCGTGGTGCTGGGCTGGTATCCGCAACCCAAGCACGAATCTGCGGCATCGGCCCCGAAGACAGCTGTCGCGCACCCAACGCGATGACGCGATTGCCATTGATGCCAAGTCTCAATCAATAAAACATCCATCGCGAATAGCCTTATTCGCGTTATTTTTATTCCATCTTCTGCTCAGATCGCGCATGAAAGCGCCGTGGCTGAAGTGTCTGACGAACCCGCCTTTCTTTTTCTCCGACAGGTATGTCGTTGTACAGCGGCCGCTCGATCAAATCGCGTCAATGCCGGCGACCGGCCACCAGCGCCCGGTCAGTGTGGCCGTTTGAAATTGCCAGCAAGCGGCCGTTCCGAATTGCACCAGTCCGTTGCGCGCCTGTGAGCGCGGCGCGCCGTAGTTCGATCAGCGATGTGAGGACCGGAAATTCGACGGGAAGCAGCCTTCGAAAGCGCGGCGGGACGCGAACGGAGCGCGCACATTGTGTGCGCGGGCGCCGGCCCAGGTCCAAGACAAGCTCACGGCACGCACGCGGCGAGCGAGAAGGACTAGGCGGAGATGAAGTCATTGGTGGTGACTGCGATGAAAGCGGGACGTTGAAATAGCGCCGATCACTCTCCCACGCGCCTTATTGGTTCCCGTCGCCAACTGTTGCAATGGTCGCGTTTATCAGTTTCGCTTTCTTGGCCCGTCGGCGCATGATGATTGCACCCAAAATACCAGCCACGGCGAGCGAAGAGGTGGACGGCTCCGGAATGGCAGCAGTATCTACGATAGTTACAAAATGTGAATCAAACCCGTCTGCGATGCCCACCCATGATAACCCGCTGTCCAAGCTAAGGAGACTAGCCCCATCCGGATACAGTTCTCCTGATGCTCCATCCCAGCGGCCTTCGGGATGGCCGGGCGGTGGCGCGTCGATATAGTGAACCGCAATGGCGTAGTGTTACGTCGTCTTGCTCACTCTCTCAAACGGGATATCGGCCCAGCGGCTGCATACCGCTACGTCGATTCACCAATGTCGATGACGTCACCCAGGACCACGCTAACCCGCGGGCAGAGCGCACCATTGCTACATCGGTCTTCTGCGGCGCCGCCTTCCACATTGCCACAGTGCAGCCTCCGCGTGTTTCTTCGGCGCGATTTGCGGCAGCGGGCCGATTACTTCGCTAACCCGTAAGTGATCGACCTTCGCAGCACGTTATCTGTGTACTACATCATTGTCAAGGGCGTCTCGCGGTTCCGGGCGCTGGCACACCGCTGTGCGGGGGTACATGCAGGCCTTTATTATTCACCGACGGCAAGAGGGGACCGTGCCGCACCGTGCTTGCGGCGGGTGTGGGTGCCGGGCTACCAGGTGAGGCGCTGGTCGAACTCGAAGGTTGGGGCCGGATCGATGGGGAGGTTGTGCTCGACACGGGCCGCCCCCCACAGTGGCGGGCTCTGGGCGGGCGTGATGCTGGGTGGCGCGGTTGGCTCACCGCAGTGGGCGTCGTCACATCGCGCCGCCGGAATGTGGGAACGCGAGCGGAAGTCAATCACGCGCGATAAAATTGCGCGTCAATGAGCTACGGAGTTCAATAGGCGTCCGCTTCCGCACCGGCCAGCGTGAAATAAACGTCGCGCTTGACTACGTGTCACATTCCAGTCCGTCACTCTGCACCACCTCAGTTCCCTAACCGCCGCGACTTCAAAGGTGTGTCGCCCGTGAGCACGAAGGCGTTCGCGGACGTCGCGAGAGCCGCCCGGTAGCCTCCCTCGATGCGGCGACCGCTGCGTACACTGACTGAACACCTACCCGGCGTGGATTGTCCGCTAATTTCGTTCGCTCACCATCCTGCGGTCGAGAGCTGCGATTGTCCGGAAAGAGTCGGACGCGTAAAATTTCGACATGGGCATTAAATACAAGATTGAACGGATAACCGAGCAACGCTACGAGGCACGCGACAGCTCGTCCAATGTCGTGCATTACGTTAACTTTTCCGAGCGATGGTATAAGAATGCCAAACTCGAAGCGGCGGGAACGAATGGGCGCAAGTCGACACGGAAGGAAATCATCTCCGCGGCATCATTTCTCGAAACGTATATTTTCGAGTGGGCACGAACCATCGCTTTCAACAGCCTCGACGAATACTTCCCGCCGACGCCAAGATTCCAGATTGACCCAAGGTTTAAACGGTCGCTAACGAACAAGTGGAAACAAATCCCCGCCGAACTCTACGCGGACAAGATTATTCCCATGTGTCCAAACCTTAAGCTCGTGCCATTAGGCACGCTAGTGAAACATCGCCGTCGCTTGATGCACGTCTCAGCGAGCCGACCTATTACTGCGTACACGTTGAAGAGGAAAGCGGCAGTCCAGACTTTCGGGGGGCTAAAATCAGTCGCGCATGGATGGGCACTCGACGTAGCGCAGCGACTCGTACTTGACCTCCATCACCAGCTGGGGACCGCACCGCCGGTCTATCTTTGAGCCACCCAACGGTCATAGATCGCCTCCGGGGGCCATTTGCAGCCGTTCAATGCCCCTGTCCAAATTTCCCGGAAGTGGTCGTTAGGGTGACGTTCCATTGCTCCGCGTTTGTCGTAACAGACGGTAGGTCAGCCATGAAATGACCACGGCAAAGATAACGATCAAGCACTGGCCCGCTATGCCGAATGCTTCAACATAGGGGGCCACTGCTACCAACAACGTGTTTTGGGAATTGCTGGTGAGGGTGTACAACGCAAGCCAAACTATCAAGGCAATCGTAAGACCGCTGAACGTGCAAAGAAAAGCCATGTTGATGGTTCGCTGTTCCTCTACGACCGGTGTTCAGCGTTCTCATAATCTGATCACGTCGCGTGCTCCGGCCTCCCGCAATACTCACGTTGCCTGGATCACTGTAGCGACGAACCTCGCCACTTCCAGTGCTCCGTCACAAAGACACAGCCGCCTCTGCGCTGCGCCTAGTGTGGTGGGACCCATATGACGCCTGCTCGCGCCGGAATCACTCGTCGCGCCGCATCGATACGTAACGGCCTGCGGTTGCATCTGTGTCATGACGGCTTCTAGCCAAGGCACCAATGACGCGGTGAATCATCATCGCATATTCGTCATTGGTGTCTCAGCGCAGTGGATGATCTAGCTCCTGGTCGTCTTGAGAGACCGGATCTTCCATTGGCTCGAGTTGATTGCGGTTGACGACGATGAAACGCATCGGCGAGGACGTGTCCGAGATGTTGGAGAGTTCGTCCATACCGTCGGCCGTATCTGGCGTCGGTGGCTCGCTCGCCGGACGCGTGGAAGGCGCCTCCCGTGTTGCGCCCACGCATCACGCACGCCTGGCGAGCTTCGTGAGTCGTGCCTGACGAACCCACTGCGGTAGTTCCGCACGGTGGGGTCAGTGAGGAGCGAGGGTGGTAACACCCATCCAATTTGCCCGAAAGCGGACATCACGCGAGTGGGCGTTGCATCTGCACGACGCGGAGTACACTCGGCGTCACGCGCATTGCGGGGAGTTGCGAAAACAGCACTTCCGCATGCGACGCTGTCGCCGCACCGAAAATGAACGCAGCCAGAAGAACAGCTTCGACACTCACTTTTATTCTCCTCCTCCTCGCGCTCCTTTCCCTCTGTTTCGTGAATTGACCAGTTCGCAACTATTCCTCTCCTCGAATCGAGAGCGCCAAAGTTGTTCACCACTGATTCGCCCATTTCTGTAGCGAGGTCGCCTTTCAACTTACCAGCCATGCGGGATCGACGCTGCACCACGATTACCGACTGCTGGCTATGCAGAAGGCCGGCCTGGCTTGCGATAGCGCGGTGTACGTTGCTCTGCGCTGTCGGAGTTAGAGTACTTGCGCTCGCCGCCGGTTAGCGGTTCCACGACCGCATCCTGCAGCGCGAAAGCGGCGTTGGCGTCTTTTCCGCTCATCGCGCGAAGGGCGTTGGCGCTTGAGCTTGGAAGCTCCGCAGCAACCTCGGTCCGCGTCGGGATACTTTGCATCCCACGGTCTTTGCATCCCACGATCACATTGCCGATCGCATCGCCGCAGGCCTATTGATTTGATGAGAATGCAGTCGGCTGGCGCGTATTGTGCAGCACAGACTGCATCGAGGGCGAAACTCCCATACGCTTCTCATCTGAGGTTGTTATGAACGCCAAACAGTTGGTGGTTTGTCTCCCCGTCGCGGGACTGGCGCTGATGTCCAGCGCTGGCCGGGCTGGCCTGATTCAGATCGAGGA
>CAWHIS010000013.1:0-328664 GCA_963829375.1 uncultured beta proteobacterium
CGACATGCAGTCGCCGCGCCACTTCATTCCACACGTCGACGCTGAAGCCGACCAGCGGGTCGGTGTTCGGCAGCACGAAGGGCGCGATCGGCGTGGTAACGACACGAAGCGCTCCATTCACCTGCGGCGCGGCGGTCGCGGCGTAGGCAAGCGGTACGGCGAGGTGCAGCGAAAGCAGCAAGGAACCGAGCGCGCAGCCCAAGGCCGTCCACCCGAACCCAGTCGTGCGCATTAGTCGAAGTCCGATACTGAATGCTCCATGTGCGCTTCGATGCGCCCTTTGCGGATGGCATCCATAAAGGCGGCGTGGTCGCGTTCGGCCTGGTCGGCGTACTCCGTCGAGAATCGCGCGATGGCGCGGCCGAAGATGTCGCTCTTGCCGAGATAGCCGGCAATCATCGCGGCATCGCCCGAGCGCGCATGCGCGGGGCGAGTGTCCAGCCGCAAATCGCGGCATAGTCGAGCATCGTGGACGCAGTGAATACCTCCACCAGGGGCTTCAGTTTCATGTCGCGCAACTGACGCAGAGTGAAACGCCGCCCCTCCTTGCCTTGCGTCCAGCCGAGGAAGATGTCGCTCGCCGACTGCATCAGTCGCTGCCCCACCACGACGCGCTGGCCGTGGTTGGCGTAGACGCTCTTGCCGACGTAGGGCTCCAGCACGGAAGCGCGTGATTCCTTGACCTGCGAGGAACAAAGGATCATCGTCCTCGGCGAGCGATGAGCAGCACGCAACAAAAGGTGCCGACGCTGCCGACGCCGACCACCTTCAACGCCAAGTCTACGATCCGATAGCGGTCGAGCAGAACCCTGCGGTCGTCCGGTAGCGTCTCCGGTACGCCGCAAACGCATAAGGACATTCTCCCGGCCGGACGTCAGGTTACGCGTTTGATGATGATAGATGAGCGGCGGATTGTCCTTGATGACGAACCGGCCGCTGCTGCCTTCCACCATCTTCGGAAAATCGTTTTCCACGACCGTCGCGTCCGCTCCTTGGCCACACGCTTGCGCACCCGCGCGCCGGTCTCGGATCGAAAGCGATGCCGAGAATGGGTCTAATCGATGTCGTGGACACACACGTCCAGCGCCCGCTTGTGGGAATACTTGGCGTCCGCTCCCGATACGACCGCACGCAGGCCATTGCTGGCGTCACGCTGGTCGGCTGCGGAAAAGCCGTTCGACCGGGCTCGCCTGGCAAAGCTCGCTGCCAGACGTCTTCACGTCCCATTCCCACGGACCCGGCAGCGTCTCGTCGAAATCGTTGATGTCGAAGATCACGCGCCGCTCGGGCGCGGCGGACGCGTCCCAAAATTTGCAGGCAACGGCCGTCGACCGCAAACCTGCGTGCGGATGCCGGTGTTGGGCGTGCCCGCCAAAGTCGGCGGCCATGTTCAGCGCCGTGCCGCGATAGGAACGGTGACACTGACATACGTCCGTAGCGAATGGGAATGAGCTTGGGTATGCGGCCCTTGCTCGACCGGATCACCAAGTCCACCGGATCGTGCCGATTCTTCGATGGCTTCCATTCGCCGTGCGCCTCCCGCGGCACGCGGTCGCGCAGCGCCTTGCCGGCCGCGTACCGCTCGATCCGGTTCGCCAGCCGTGCCGGGGCGGCCGTGGGATTGTCAGCACGCTTGTTGCGGGGGTCCCTACTCATGTCCTCGCTCCACGATTGTGACTCGGCATCTGCTGCACTAATTGCCGAGCCGGGTGATCTTGTTGCTCTGGCTCTTCCTTTCGTCAAAGCGCCGCGAGCCGCTGAATGAGCCAAAACGCCGATACGCTGCCGATGGCGTACGGCGCCACGCGCCACGCCCACGCAGGCCGTGGGAGCACGACGCGACGCATGATTTGCCGCGCGACCGCGATGCCGGCGAACACCGCCGCGATGAAGAGCAGTTGCCCGATTTCGACGCCTACGTTGAAACTGGACAGTGCGAGCGGAATGTCGAGCTGCGGCAGGCCGATTTCCGCCAGCGCACCGGCGAAGCCGAACCCGTGCAGCAAGCCAAACGTGAAGGCGACAATCCATGGAGCGTTCTCGGTCAGCCCCGGACGCCCTTGCCGGCTGTGCACGATTTCCGCGGCAACGAAAACAATGCTCAACGCAATGACGGCCTCTACCGGCGCCGATGGCACGTGGACGAAGCCTAGCGCCGCGATGCTGAGCGTGATGCTGTGCGCGATGGTGAACGCGGTCACGGTCTTGACCAGCTTCCATGAGCCCGAAGGGGCGCCCCGAGGGCGAATACCGGAGCGCGCAGCGCGAAGGTGCTCCAGTGAGCCACGAGTGATGATCAACAGCGCGAGTACGAACAGCAGATGGTCGACGCCGCCCAGGATGTGTTCGACGCCCAGGGCCAGGTAGCTGCGGACCACTTCCATCTTGCTGGGGGTGGCTTCGACCACGAACGACGGGGCCGATGACGTGAGCCGCGTGAGCTGCGTGCTGCCGTCGAGACGCTCCACGCGCACCAATACGTCGGTCGCAGTCGCGCTGAGGCCGTCAATATGGATCGTACTGCCCGTCAGCCCGCCGGCGCGCTTCGCGGTCCAGCGCTCGATGTAGGCGCTATTGACGAAGGTCCCTTGCGGCTCGGACAGGTTGGTGCTGCCCTCGGGCAACGTCACGTAGATACCGAGCCGCATTTTGTCAGCCAGCGCGGGGACTTTCCAGAGGACGTCGTAGGTGTCCGGGGCGGTCTGCCGCAATTCGAGATAGGCCGGGCGTATCGGGCGCGGACGCGCCGGTGACAAAAGCGAGGACGCAAGCGAGCAGCAAAAGGACCCGTTGCATTACCGCGCTGCCACTGGTTCCAGCGTGTTAGCCGCTGCTCTCGGTGCTTCGATGGTCACCGCATACTTGCGCAGTAGCGCTTGATACGACTTCGCGGCCGCGTCACGCTGTTGCGCACTGGCCCACTCGCGGCGCACCTCCTCGCACACCACTGCAAGGGCCGGCACGCCGCCCTCCGTGCGTTCGGAGAGAAGCACGACGTGCGCGCCATAGCCCGACTCGACGGGTCCCTGCCATTGCGCGGGCGGTAATTCGTCCAATGCGGCCGCAAACTTCGCGCCAAACAGGTTTGCCACTTCGCGAGCGGAAGCGTTGCTGATCTCGTGGTCCAGCAGGAGCGGATCGCCCATGTGGGCAAGATTGGCCTTGGCGCCTGCGTGGCTCAGGTCGACCCGCAGGCGCTCGGCGTCGCGCGCGAGGTTCGTGCCATGGCGTTGCGGATCGAGATACACCTGCCGAAAGGAAAATTTCGGTTCGGTCGCAAACGTGGCGGCATGCGCCTGTAGGTAAGCCTGCAGTTCGGCATCGCTCGGCTCGGTCGGCGCAGCGCGGCCCTCAGAGACGAATTCCAGCTTCTGCTGCAGCCGACGGCGGATGATGAGGTCGTCACGGTCGAGACCCAGCGCCAGCGCTTCGCGATAATAGACTTCCTGCTGCACGCGGTCGCGGATTAGGCTCTCTAGCTCGTCGTGGGTGGGCGCCCGTTGCCGGGTGAGGATGAAGCTTTCCATCATGGACGTGATTTGGCCTTGCGTGATGACGATCTTTCCCCGGTCGTCGCCAGTGCCCCTGGCCATCAGGCCATAGGCCGCAAAGATCAGCGCACCCAGCAGCAGGAAATGCAGCAGCGGCTCGTGCAGGAATTTCTTCATGAGGTCAGCGAACAGGGCCTAGTTTGCCGGCGAATACCAGACCGGCGACGTGTAGGCGCGGTCGGTCAGGGTCATCGGAACGTTGCTGGCCATCTTGATGCCGAAGTGCTTCTGGTCGTAGGCGGTCCAGCGCGGCGATGGGATCTGGATCACGCGCACGTAGTAGAACGCGCGCTGCGTGGCGTCGAACGTCGGGTCCTTCCAGTACGCCGAGAGCAGCGCGGCGCCGATGGTGTTGGTGTAAGTCGCGTTGGCCACGTCCACCGTGTTGCCCACTGGGGTCTTGCAGCGGCCGTCCGAGCCAATCTTGCGCCCGCCGGAGACGGCCACGTCGAAGATACGCTCCTGCGTCTTGCCATCCTTACCGAGCCAGCCCTTGATGATCTGGATGCGGTCGAGGTTGGGGCCATCCGGATCGCGCAACGCGTAGACCACGAAGGCGGGCCGTTTGCCAGCAGGCGCCTTGCTGAGATTGCCGCCCATCGGCACGCCGTGGGCGTAGCCGTTTTCCGCGAAGTCGGGGCGACCAAGGTCCGCCTGCACGAAGTCCCAGCCCGCGAACACGCGCACGACCGGCCGGTCGCCTGTGGTCGCGTAAACCTCCTTGCGCTTCAACGCGTCCCAGATCGCCTCGCGGGTGTTCTCGCGCGCCCACACGCCGCCCAGACCCGCGGCTTGTTCTTGCCAGACCGAGACCAGCGGCTTGCCATCGTTGGTCGCGAGGAGCGGGTTCTTCCAACGCTCCGGCGACGGCAAGCCGTTGGCAAACTCACCGAAGAAGTTGTCCTCCTTCTCGCTGATCACACCCGTATGGTTGTCGCTGCCGCCGATCATGCCGAACTGGTAGGGGTTGGCTCCCAGTTTGGCGTCCAGTTCCAGTCCCAGCTTGAGCGCCGAGCGCGCGTGACTGCCTGCCAGCGCGCTGTTCGGGGCTGGCTCCTTCGCGCCAAAATCAACGGTCCACCAGCGTTCGAAATCAGCGAATTCGTCGGTCGGCGAGAGGAAGGGATGCGTCTCGCTGTCGCCCTTGACCTGCGTGCATTCCATGAGCGGCTCGTGGCGCATGCGCGTCTCGGCATAGGCCCTGTCCATCGATTTTCCCTCGAAGGTCTCCGCCGTGAACATGAATAGGGCACGACTTGCTTCACGCGATCAAGACCATCGCGGAAGATGACGGTGCGGTGGAGGTTCTTGCCACCAGGCGCGGAGGTCCATTCGAATCCGTGCAGCGCGGTGAAGACACCCGGCTGGTTGGCCTTCTCGGCCGCTGCGGTGGCGTGCCCCCAAGCCTCGGCCGCGAGCTTGGCATCCACGAGTTCAGGCTTGCCTGTCCCCATGCCTACGACGGCGGAGATGGCGGCTTTGGTCCCCTCCGCCGCTGACAATCATGGAAAGTGGAATTTTGCCAATCGAGGGAGCAAAGCGGCTTGCGCTGGATCAACCTCCGCCATGTCGAATCTTCTGTGTGGCTACATAGGCGAATGGGTGTCCGCTTCAAGGAAATTTGGGCGCTGCGCCTGAAATACTGCTTCTGGCCCGACTCGGGCCGAACCGCTGACGATCCCATTCGGCAGCGAACGACTCTTTGCGGCTTTCGACAGGATCCAAAGCAGTCGGTCAAGTTGCTGGCTCTTCCTTTATGCTGGGGCCGCACCCGACTTGCGGCGGATGCAACCTTGATGGGTTCACGTTCAATTTCGTCGTGGCGCGCCCAGCCGGCTTTGTAGTCAAGGTTTCAGGTCGAACTGCTTGAGTTTCTTCGCTGCCGTGCCGAAGTGGCCGAGGTGGTAAACGGCCGCGCCTGCGGGCGAGAACGTGAAGGTCTCGAACGGTTCGGCGAGCATCTTGTCCAGATACTCTTTGGGGGCGACGCCGGTGGTGACGTGCGGATGGAAATGTTCGCCGGACGACTTCGGTACGAACTCCGAAACGTAGGTGATCAAGGCCGGGAGGACCTCGGGAACGTCGCCGGTGACGAACGCGGCCGAGGTTCCGGTTTTCACCGCGAACGGGGTCACAGCGTCAATCACCTGCTTTTCCAGTTTGATCAGTTCAGGACTCGGTTTGATGACAATGCCCGAGAGGCCAAGGTCCTTGTCCGGTATGTAGTAGAGCTTGAAAGCGTCCAGCTTCAGGCCGGTCACATTGGTGCTGGCGAAGACTTTGCCGACGGCGGCATACACCTTTTCAAGATTCTCGGCGAGGACGAAACGCTGCACCAAGGTGATGTGGGGACGGTGTGTGGCGTCCAACGCAAAGCCCTTCGGGAAGACTTTGAGCAGACGGTCGTTCACGGCTTGCGCGTGCTGGAGCATCGTCGCGTCCGGCTCCAGGAGGATGTCGATAGCGATGACAGCGCTCGGGTCGGCTTTGGCAGCCGCCGGCTTGCTGGTCTGGGCGGTGGCGCAGCCGGTGCCGAGAGCCAGCATCGCAAACACGCACGCCATCGTTCCGTTGAGCGGGATGTTCTTGACGCTTGTTCCTTTGGCACTCTTGAATTTCAGCATTGCGTTTGCTCCTCATCTTGTTCGTATGCCACGACTTTGCCATCCAACAAAGTTGCGGGTGCTGGTCCCGCTCGGTGGGGAGTCGAGAAACGCGAGGTTGGCGAGCAACCCGCCTAGGATGACAGCTCAATCGCCGCATAGGTTAAATGGCGCACTGAAGAGTCGTTTGTCCTAGATCAAGGTTTGCCCGAGAGGCCAGTTTACGCGGCTCCCGTCTGTGACGAATGGGAATGGACCGACAAGGCACCCAAGGTGAAGATGTTCAAGGAACCCCCCGGGCGGGAACGTCGATCACTGTGGAACAAGCCGAGACGCTTCTTCGTGAGTTACCGAGTGCATCAGCGGGATGTCGTCCTCTTCGCGCTGGCCACGGGGTTGCGGCAGTCGAATGTGGTCGGTTGGAGTGGTCGCACGTGGACCTCGATACCGGTCATGCCTGGGTAAGCGCGGGTCAATCGAAGAATCGCAAGCCGATTGCCGTGCCGCTCAACGCCACTGCGGTGGAGGTCTTGCGGCGGCAACTCGGCAAACACCGCGTTCGAGTGTTTAGGTATGCAGGGAAGCCGCTTGGAAGTGCCAATACGCTGGCGTGGCGAAAGGCGCTCAAGCGTGCCGGCATCGAGAATTTCCGCTGGCACGATTTGCGGCACTATCCGCGGTTCCGGACTATGCCCAGTTATGCCTCCTTAGCCCCACGCTTGGCGATCTTGCACGGTAATCACTGAGCATAGTCCAGTGTCTTCTCCGGCTGTCTTTATTGACTGGAGGAGACATGATGAGTCGCCTATTCGTTGTTTCGTGTTCCCGGCCTCGCCGGTGCAACGGTCCACTCGGACCTTACATTGGTGAGTATGCGGGGCTCCTGCAGCAGGAAGGTTATTCCCACGAGGGGGCGCGTAATCAGCTTCTGCTAATTGCTGACCTGAGCAGGTGGCTGCAGCGCCGCAGACTGACGGCCGCGGATGTGAGTGCCCAGATCGTCGAGAGGTATATCGAGGACTGCGCGCGACATCGGCGCTCCGAGGGTGGCAACCGTAGTGCTCTACGTAAGCTGGCGGGTCTGCTGCACAGGCAGGGAATCGGCTGCGGGGAGGTTCCGCGCGAGCCACAGAGCGCGCAGGAGCGCGTCGAGGAAGATTTCAAGCGGTACCTAGTGCAAGAGCGTGGCCTGTCACCGGCAACGCTGCTCAACTACTTGCCCTATGTTCACGCGTTGCTGTCAGAGCGTTTCGACGCCGGCTGCATTCGCCTGGATCGACTTGGTGCGGCAGATGTCGTTGAATTCGTCCGGCACCATGCCCACGAGTTCAGTCCTGGCCGTGCCAAGCTCATGACCACGGCGCTGCGCTCGTTTCTGCGCTACCTGCTCCATAGCGGTGAGATTGATACCGATCTAGCGGCGTGTGTGCCGTGTGTGCCGCGATGGTCGTTGTCCGACATCCCGAAGTTTCTTCCGGCGGGCCAAGTGCAGAGGGCGCTCGACCGTTGTGACCGACGGGCCGCTTCGGGGATCCGCGACTACGCGATCCTGTTACTGCTGGCCCGCTTAGGCTTGCGCGCCTGCGAAGTGGTGAGCCTAAATCTGGAGGATATCGATTGGCATGGGGGAAGGCTCGTCCTCTGTGGCAAAGGCAGGCGTTGGGCACAGCTGCCACTGCTGCAGGAAGTGGGCGAGGCGCTGGCCTGCTATCTACAACGGGCACGTCCGCGTTGCGCGAGCCGTCGTGTGTTTGTGCGCGCGCGTGCTCCGCGGGAGGGCTTTGCCAACTCCAGCGCGATCTGCTGTGTGGTCGACCGCGCGCTGGCGCGCGCCGGAATCGACTCTCCTCGCAAGGGAGCTCACTTGTTTCGCCATACCTTGGCCACGGACATGCTGCGCCAAGGCGCCTCACTGAGCGAAATCGGGCAGCTGCTGCGCCACCGACATCCGAGCACGACCATGATCTATGCCAAGGTCGATCTAGGCGCGCTGCGTCTGCTGGCCTTGCCGTGGCCGGGAGGTGGACGATGAACACGCTCCGCGAAGCCGTGCGCGACTACCTGGCCCTGCGGCGTGCTTTGGGCTTCAAGCTGCGCATTGCGGGACCAAGGCTGTTGGATTTCGTCGCCTTTCTCGAACGCGAAGGCGCGTCCTCCATCACCAACGAACTCGCGCTGCGCTGGGCTATGCAATGCTCAGCCGGTCAGCCGGCGCAATGGGCCGGTCGGCTCAGCTTCGTGCGTGGCTTTTCGCGCCACCGCAGCGCCACCGATCCTCGTACTGAAGTTCCACCCTACAGCCTGCTGCCGTGCCGACCAGGGCGTGCCCGACCCTACCTCTATACAGAGCAGGAGATCGAGCGCCTGCTGCAAGCGGCCAAGGACCTGCCGCCAGCTACCGGTTTACGCCGGTGGACCTATTACTGCCTATTCGGATTGCTCACTGTGACCGGACTGCGGATCAGTGAAGCGATCGCGCTCGAGCGGCAGGACGTCGACCTGCAGCAAGGCGTGTTGACGATTCGTGGCAGCAAGTTCGGCAAGTCGCGGCTGGTTCCTTTGGCCCCTTCCTCGGTACGGGCGCTGGCGCACTACGACAAACAACGCGAGCGCATTCTCGGCAGGCTGACCACGCCGCATTTCTTGGTCAATGGGTGTGGCAGAGCGCTGGAGAGTTCCAACGTCCGGCGCACCTTCTATCGGCTCTCACGCCAGATTGGCTTGCGCGGTACCAATGACAGCCACGGTCCGCGCTTGCATGACTTTCGGCACCGCTTCGCCCTCGAGACCTTGGTCCGCTGGTACCGATCGGGAGATGACGTAGAACGTCGGCTGCCCGTTCTGTCGACCTATTTGGGTCATGCTCATGTCACCGACACCTACTGGTATCTCTCGGCCTGCCCCGAGTTGATGGGGCTCGCCACCCAACGCCTGGAGCGGCGATGGAAGGACTGGCCATGAACAGCTTCCCGGTGTTGCTGGAACACTTCTTTACCCAACGCCTGATGGCCCAGCGACGGGCAAGCCCGCATACGATCGGCTCCTATCGCGATACGTTCCGGTTGCTGTTGCAGTTTGCTCGTAAGCGGCTGCGCAAGCAGCCCTCGGCATTGGCCCTGGCCGATGTGGACGCGCCATTGATTGGGGCCTTCCTCGATGATCTGGAGCAGTCTCGCAGCAACAGCGCCCGTAGTCGCAACCTGCGCTTGACCGCGATCCGCTCCTTCTTCCGCTACGCGGCCTTCGAGGAGCCCGCAGCCTCGGCGATGATCCAGCGGGTACTGGCCATTCCCAACAAGCGCTACGAGAAGAAACTGGTGGCGTTCCTAACACGACCCGAGATCCTCGCGCTCCTAGACGCACCGGATCAACACACTTGGGCCGGCCGTCGCGATCATGCTCTATTACTTGTTGCCATCCAGACCGGTCTTCGCCTCTCGGAGATGACCGCGCTGCGACGCTCCGATGTAGTGCTGGGCATCGGTGCGCATGTTCGCTGCGTAGGTAAGGGACGCAAGGAACGCTGCACGCCACTGACATCACAAACCTCTGCCCTCCTCAAAGCCTGGCTCACTGAACCAACCCGCGGCAGTTCCGACGCGGTGTTTCCAAATGCACGAGGAGGACATCTCAGTGCCGGCGGCATGCAGTACCTGCTTGCCAAACACGTGGCCGCAGCGCAACAGGTCTGCCCGTCGCTGCGAGATAAATCTGTTTCTCCCCATGTTCTTCGCCACACCGCAGCGATGGAGTTGCTGCAGGCAGGCGTGGATCGGGCAACGATCGCGCTCTGGCTGGGCCATGAATCGGTGGAGACCACCCAGATCTACTTGGACGCCAATCTGGCCATCAAGGAACAGGCGCTGGCGAAGACGCTGCCGCTCCACGCAAAGGCCGGGCGCTATCGCCCCGGCGACAAGCTCTTGGAGTTCCTCAAGGCGTTATAGCTGCGCCGGACTATGCTCAGTCAAAGCATCGGATTGACGATGCACCAGGCCGCAATCGCCAATGATCTCTGAGGCGTGATCGTTTCCAGCTGGGCATAGTCCGGAACCGCGGATAGTGCCGCCTATGCTCAGCTGAGCATAGTCGGCACACGTGGGCCTCGTGGCACCGTCAGGCTGGCACGCCGTTGCGATGAGCTGCAAGCGTTTGGGCGGCTGGAAATCGTGGGTGATGGTGGACCGCTACGCGAAGTTCGCAACCGAGCATTTGACGGTTGCAGCGGCAAGGATCGAGCGCGGCCGTGACAGAAACGTGATTAATTTGGCACGTTTTTGTCACGTTCCAAGGAAGCGAAGAGTCGGCGGCTGACGCAACTCTTTGTTTATTTGGTAGGCCGTGCCGGACTTGAACCGGCGACCAACGGATTAAAAGTCCGCTGCTCTACCAGCTGAGCTAACGACCCAAGGGGCGCGGATTATAAGCCAATCCGCACAGCCTGCGCAAAGGCGTGCTCGGGGACATCACTGCAAATCGCGTGTCAGTATGCTCGGCAGCGACATGAAGTCGATGCCTTCTTCGCGCAACGCGTCCGCCTCCTCGCGTGTTGCCTGCCCGCGGATCGCGCGTTGCGGTGCTTCGTCGTAATGGATCTTGCGCGCCTCCTCGGGGAATGCAGCGCCGACGTTGTCGGTTTGCTCGATCAGCCGGCGCAGGAGCTTCATCGTTTCGGCCTCGCCCCCGACCACTGCCTTGGTGGTCCCGTCGGTTCTATCGGTCCTGTCCGGCTGGTTGCTACGCTCCGCCACCGGCGGCGCCACGGCACGGCCAATATGCACATTGGCGGAGGGACGGCGCTCAATGGCCGCATCGTCGCAAAGGGGGCAGCGCAGCAAAGACGTTTCCTGCTGGCGCGTGTAGTCCTCGGCCGAGGCAAACCATCCCTCGAACCGGTGTTCATTGGTGCACGCCAAGTCGTAAACGATCATGTTCGCCTACTGCTCAGTGATCTGCCTCTATACGCCAATATTGGTACTTCAGCGCCACGACGCAACCCGCGATGATTCCAGCCAGCGCCAGACATGACCCGAGTGCCAGCGTGGAGATTCCGGTCAGCCCCTGACCAATGGTGCACCCAAGCGCGGTAACGCCGCCAAACCCCATTAACACGCCACCGGCCATATGGTTGACCAGATCTTCGATTGACGCAAATCCTTCCCAACGGAAGGACCGAGTGGCCAGCGCCATGGCGGCAGACCCGGCCAGCATGCCCAGCACCCCGGCAATGCCGAACGTGACAATCCGGGATTGGTCGCTCCACAGCATCAGCAGCTCGAGCAGGTAGGCCACCGGCGCTACGAACGAAAACGACTCCGCCCTGCCCGAATTGGTCGCGATGAACGCCTCTTCGAGGGTCTTCGAATTCTCGGCGACGTACCCCAGATGGCCTGAAACGTACCAGCCACCAACAATGATCGCGCCGATTGCGAGGCCGCCGGCGATCATCGTCCCCGATGCACGGAACTCGCGGTTCGCAAGCACGAACACCGCAACCGCCGCGGCGCACGCAAGCGCGGCGCCAATACGGATCGCCGCGCCACCACCCGATAGCGCGGCGATCACGCTTGGCAGGTCCGAGCGCGCCGCTCCGAAACTGGCGGTATCGAAGCGAAACGGGTCGAGGGCATTGACGCGCAGCAGCGCAAATAGCCCCTTCAGCGTCATGTACGCGGAGATTGCGAGAGCGACCAGCACGACGAGCGATTTCAGATTGCCGCCGCCGATGCGGATCAGCGTCTTGCTCCCGCATCCAGACGCGAGCGTCATCCCGAATCCGAAGAGGAAGCCGCCGACGATGCAGGAGACCCAGGGCACGCGCGACGTCGTGTAGATCGTCTTCCCGAAATCGACTTGCCCTGCGGCCTCGAGCGCGGCGACACCTACGATCGCGACGGCGATGGCAAGCAACCACATGCGCATGCGGCGCCAATCGCCCACGTGCACGACATCGGTCACCGCGCCCATGGTGCAGAAGTTCACACGGTTGGCGATGGCACCAAAAGCGAATGCGAGACCAAAAGCGAGCCAGGCGACGAGCGCCGGCGAAGCAGTGACGTTCTCCATGAGGAATTGCAATTATCGCACGCACGGCTAACCCCGATCGCAGCGGCAAGCCGTTTACACGGTGCACTACCCACGAGCCGGGCCCACGTCCAGGAGCCAGTCATGCGCCTGTTACAGAAATACCTCGCCGTCGTTCTTGCCGTCGTTCTTGCCGCCGCAACGCTATCGATAAGCGTACCGGCGCTCGCACATTGGCCCACGAATCAGCTCGACGTCGAAATCTACGACCGCACGGAAGGCCGCGTTCTGCCGATCTATTTCCACGGTGGCCGCCGGTATGTCGTCGGCAAGCCCGGCAACGAGTACGCGATCCGCGTGCGCAACACGAGCAACGTGCGCGCGCTGGCAGTGATGAGCGTCGACGGTGTCAATGTCATCAGCGGCGACACGGCGTCGCCCGCGCAATCGGGTTACGTGCTCGGGCCATCCGAAAGCGCGGACATCGCCGGATGGCGCAAGGACATGACGCGAACCGCAGCTTTCTACTTCACGGCGCTGTCTGATTCGTATGCCGCGCGCACGGGACGTCCGGACAACGTCGGCGTCATCGGCGTCGCAGTGTTCCGCGAGCGGCCGCGAGCGATTCCGTACGGCGGCCTGCGCCGGGACCGTGATGCTGCCGACCCCGCGGAGCGCGGTGGGAGCAATGCGCAGTCGGCGGCCAGGGACGCCGCCGCGCCCGCGGCGCCGATGATGAAGGAGCAGTTGGGTACGGGTCACGGTCGCAACGAAGATTCCTACGCGCAGTACACGACCTTCGAACGCGCGAGTAGTACGCCAGCCGAAACGATCGCCATCTACTACGATTCCTACCAGAACCTGCTTGCGCAAGGTGTGCCTGTTGGTTCGCCACCTCTGGCGCGCGCGCGTCCGAACCCGTTTCCGGATGGCGGGTCGCTTCGTGCCGGATCCGCGCTAGCGCCAAGGACTATTCGTCGCTGCGCTTGCCTCTACATGGACCCGCTCGCATACTGGGCGGGTCATGCCCGCCTCCGCCGCGCCCGGCGACGAAGACCTGATGCTCGCCTATGCCGCCGGCGACGCCGCGGCATTCGACGCGCTCTATGCGCGACACAAGGGCGGCGTGTACCGCTACTTCCTCCGCCAATGCCGCCAGGGCGGTGTTGTCGACGAATTGTTCCAGGACGTGTGGATGAACCTGATTCGGGCCCGCGCGAGTTATGTACCGAGCGCCAAGTTCACCACGTGGCTGTACCGCCTCGCACACAACCGGCTGATCGATTACTACCGCGCCAGCGGCCAGGTGGCGTTGGTGTCCGCCGACGACGAAGCGCACGCGGATCGCGTCGCCGCGTTGCCTGCCAACCCCGGCGATCAGCCTGAGCGTCGTGCCGAGAATCGCGAACTGGGCGCGCGACTCATTGATGCGGTCGCAGCACTTCCCGCGGTGCAACGCGAAGCTTTTCTGCTGCAGCAGGAAGGCGGGTTGTCGTTGGCGGAGATTGCCGAATTGACCGGCGCGGGCGTCGAAACCGTCAAGAGCCGCTTGCGCTATGCCACGAACAAGTTGCGCGACGAGCTGTCCGATCTGTACGAACCGTACGAACCACGACCATGAGTGACGTCGACGACAAACTCGATGCGGCGTGGCGAGCGGCAAGTCGCGAGGAGCCGCCCGCGGCGCTTGACGATGCGCTTCGCGCCGCGGCGCGGCGTGCAGTGGGCGCGGGGCCGTCTCGTGCGCGCCACATGCAGTCATGGCCGCTTGCCGCCGCGGCCATTGTCGCTGTCCTCGCGATCGGCATCGTGCAGATGGCCCCGCCGGAGCAAGTGACACCAACTGTCGTCGCAGACAACGCATCGCCGCCGGTTGCCTCCAAGGAGAAGGACATGACGCCGCCGGCCGCCGCTCCTGCGGCGCCGGAAGCCGGACCGAGCGCCGCGGGGCAAACCGCGGCAACGTCTGCGCCGACGGACCGCCCGAGTGGCGGCACGCAGAGGCAGCTCGCGCAACCGTCGAGTTCACCGCCACCGAAACCGTCGGTCGGTCGCCGTCGACAAACCTCAGGCGCCCCCAGCGAGCGGCGCCGGAAGCTCGGCGGCTCGGTGCGATCGCGCAGGCGCCCGACGGAGATCGGGGTGCGCCCAAGTCGAAACTGGAGGCCGCTGCGGACGAACCCGCGAAGAAAATCGCCGCTGAGCCTTTCCCCGCTGCGCCCGCGGAATCCAGGAATGCTGCCGATGCGCTTACGGCCCCGCCGGCGTCAACAGTTGCTGCGGCAAAGCCTGCCGCGCCAACTCAGCGTGAAAACGCGATCGATGCTCGTCCCGCGCGCCGCGACGAGGCACCGTCAACCCAGGGGACGACGTCAGCGGCGCTGGCCAAGATTTCGCCGGAGGGCCAGCGGGCCAAGGACTCCGCACCACGCACGCCCGACGAATGGATCAAGCTGATCCGGCGCCTTCAGGGCGAAGGCCGAAAGGACGAAGTTGCCAAGGAGCTCGCGGCGTTTCGTGCCGAGTACAAGGAGCGCGCGGACGCGCTGCTTCCGGCCGATCTGCGCGATGTCAAATAGGATCGCTGCGGTCCGAATGAATTCGGACCCACAAAAGGACGAAATGTTGTAGGCGCGAATTCATTCGAACCTGCAAAAGCACGGTATGTTGTAGGCGCGAATTCATTCGCGCATGGATCAGCGTGCGCGTAAACGCAACAGCGTCTTGATTGGCGCGGGCAGCGCGGCGCCTGCAACATCGACCAGCGGCAACCACCACAGCCCGGGTTCTTCCACCCGCTTGGGCCATCGCTGCACGAGACACGGTTGCGGCGTCAGTGTCAGATGGAAATGCGTGAAGGTGTGGCCGATCGCAGGCAAAGCCTCGCGCAGCGTGACCTCAGCGCCGAAACGCGCCCGGCAAAGTTGCACGATGTCGACATGCGAGTCGACCTCGGGCAGGCTCCATAATCCGGCCCAGATGCCCGTCGCAGGACGGCGTTCGACCAGCACTTCGCCCTGGCGCTCGATCAGCAGGATGCCGATCGCGCGTCGAGGCAGGATTTTTGTCGGCCGCGCCGCAGGCAGTTGCGCCGTTCGATCGTTGCGGCGCGCGACGCAATCGGTGGCGACCGGACACTCGGCACAACGCGGATTGCCGCGCAGGCAAACCGTCGCCCCCAAGTCCATGAGTGCCTGGGTATACGCCTCGATATCGCGCGCTGGAAGCAACGCAGCCGCGTGCTGCCACAGAATGCACTCGACTTGCGCTGCACCGGGGTAGCCTTCGACGCCTTGATGTCGCGCGAGCACGCGCTTGACGTTACCGTCTAGAATGGCGCCGCGCTCTCCATAGGCAAACGCTGCGATCGCTGCTGCGGTCGAACGGCCGACCCCCGGCAATGTCGCGAGCGTCTGCGCAGCGGCGGGAAATTCGCCGCCGTGCTCGGCGACCACGCATTGCGCGGCACGATGCAGCATGTGCGCCCTCCGGTAGTAGCCCAGGCCGCTCCACTGCTGGAGAACCTCGTCCAGCGGCGCCGCCGCCAGCGTGCGCACGTCGGGGAACGCCGCAACGAAGCGCCGGTAATACGCGAGCACCGTGGCAACCTGCGTTTGCTGCAACATGATTTCCGACAGCCAGATGCGGTACGGATCACGCGTGTTCTGCCACGGCAGATCATGCCGACCGTGTGTTTTTTGCCAGGAGATGAGACGCGCCGCGAAGGATCGCATCGACGGCCGCCGGACGACGCTAGCGGTTTGCTAGACGCTGTTTCGCCTTGCCGGCCGCTTCCGACGCGGGGTATTTGGCCACGATTTCCTCGAGCGTTTTCCGGGCGCCGGGAGCGTCGCCAAGCTCGACCTGGCAGCTGGCGACGTTGAGCAACGCGTCCGGGACTTTCTGGCTATCAGGGTACGTCGCCAGGAGCTGTCGCTGCGTGGCCATTGCCGCGCGGAAATCACGCTGCGCGTACTGCGCATTGCCGACCCAATACAGGCCCGATGCTGCGAGCGGACTCTTCGGATAGGATTTGACGAAAGACTGGAAGCTGGCAATGGCCGCGGGATAGCTGCCGCTCTTGAATTGCTCCAGCGCACTGTCGTACGCGCGCTGTTCGGAGGCGGCATCCCCCGGACGCGCTGGAGGGGCGGGCGCAGCCGCGCCGGCGGCGGCGGGGCCGGTGTCGGTGCCGGTAGCCGCCGCGGGCCCGGGGCCGCCTTCGATCTTGCGCAGCCGGCCGTCGAGATCCAGGTAGAGATCGCGCTGCCGCTTTTGCGCCTGTTCGAGCTCATAGGTCAGGACCTCGTACTGTCCGCGCAGCTTGGCGATGTCGGCCTTGATCTGTTCGACGTCGCGAAACATGTCAGCCAGCGCGGCGTCCTTCGATTCGAGCCGCTGCGATAACTGTTGCTCGAGTTGGTCGACGCGAACCCGAAGCGCGTCGATGCGCTTGCGCGCCTCATCGTCGTCGAAGAGCGCCGCGCGAGCAGGCGCCGTCGCGAACGTGATCGCCACCATGATCGCCGCCGCGACCGCCGCGCGCTTCGATCCGGCGGAGGTCCACGTAAGCGGGCTGAAGCGGAACCCCACGCGACCTACTCGCCCACGTAGATGATTTCGTCGCGCCGGTTCTGGGCCCACGACGTCTCGTCGTGGCCGTCGCGCACCGGCTTTTCCTTGCCGAAGCTCACGGTCTCGACCTGGATTTCGGTTGCACCATAAAGCACCAGCAACTTCTTGAGTGCATCGGCACGGCGTTGGCCAAGCGCGATGTTGTATTCACGGCTTCCGCGCTCATCGGTATTGCCCTGGACCGTCATGCGCGTATTGCGATTCGCCTGGAGATAGCGGCCGTGCGCCTCGATCATCGGTTTGTACTCGTCCTTCACGACATAGCTGTCAAAGTCGAAATACACGATGCGCTTCGACAACGGGCTCGATGGGTCCCTGAGGGCATTGCGCTGTCCGGCGCCCGTTGCGGTGCCGCCGACACCCGTGCCGGCCGTTCCCGACGTCGTCGCGCTGCCGGCGTCGGTGGCCGGATTGCGCTCCTCGACCGGCGCACCGGCATCCTTCGTCGGCGTGCTCTGGCACGCCGTGAGCAGCAATGCGCATAGGGCGCAGATCAGAATTTTTTGCATGTGTCCTCCTGATGGAGTCGGTTGGGAACCGAAGATAGGGCCGCGTCCAGCATTTATTTTGCCAGGGGGCCCCACGCGGGCTCGCGCACATCGCTCGCCGCCGCGGTCAATCGCTGCTTGACGCGTCCATCGCTGGAGACTGCGGCCAATATACCACGACCGCCGATCTCCGACGCGTAGATGATGAGCTTGCCGTTCGGTGCAACGCTGGGTGATTCGTCGAGCGTGCCTTGTGTGAGCACCTGCACCTGCCGTGTCGCGAAATCCTGCAACGCGATGTTGAAGCGATTGCCGTCGCGCCGAACGAAGACGAAACCCTTGTTGTCGGGCAGGTGCCGCGGCGACACGTTGTAGCTCCCTTCGTAGGTCATGCGCTCGACTGCACCACTGGCAGGGACCAACCGGTAGATCTGTGGGCTGCCGCCACGATCCGACGTAAACAATATGGACCGCCCATCGGGGGCGAAGTTCGCCTCGGTGTCGATCCCCGCCGAGCTCGTGAGTCGCTGTACCCCGCTGCCATCGGCGTTGATCAGATACAGTTGCGACGCGCCGTCCTTCGACAGCGTGACCGCCAGCTTCGAGCTGTCGGGGGACCACGTCGGCGCGCTGTTGCTGCCGCGGAAATTCGCGACCACCTGCCGGCTGCCGCTGGCGAGCGACTGCACGTAGACGACGGGCTTCTTGTTTTCGAGCGACACGTACGCGATGCGCGTGCCGTCCGGCGACCATACCGGTGAGAGCAACGGCTCGTTCGAGGTCACGATCGACTGGGGATTGAAACCGTCGGCCTCGGCGACGAACAACTCGTAGCGCGTTCCCTGCTTTGCGATATAGGCGATGCGCGTGCTGAAGACGCCCACATCGCCGGTGAGCTTGGCGTAGATGACGTCGGCGATCCGATGCGCGGTCGCCCGGATCTGCGTCGGCGCGACCGCGTACGTAAATCCTGCCAGCAGCGATTGCTTCACCACATCGAGCAGGAAAAAGCGCACTTCGATCCGGCCGTCGGGCATGGGGGTCATGCTACCGACGACGACCGCGTCCGCACCGCGGGACGTCCAGTCGCCGTAGCGGACCTCTTCGGCGCGCGCGGGGCGAGGAACGACCCCACCCGCGTCGACCAGCTTGAACAGGCCGCTGCGCGCAAGGTCGTTCCCCACGATCTGCGTCACGCTGAGCGGATAGGCGCCTTCCCCGGCGAACGGGACGATCGCGACGGGGATCGTCGTGGCGCCGCCACCCACGATTTCGATGGTGAGCTGCGCGCGGGCCATGCCTGTCGCGAGTACACACAAGACAAGCAGGAGGCAGCGCAGGATTCGGGGCATCGGTTCTCTTGGATGGCAACTGTCGTCATGTGACGACAGCGTGGTGACGGTACTTATCCGTGGATTATAACGAACGGGGCACGCACTTCGGGTTAGCTTTGTTATTCACTGCGTCCTGACGGTGCTGTCGAGTCCCAGCGCCTCGCGCAGCCGATCGGCGACTCGTCTGGCGTCATCGCGCGTCGGATACGGCCCCACCGAAACCCGGAACAGGCCATTGGCCTCGTGCACTTTCGCTTCGACGCCGAGCGGCGCGACTTGGTTCGCGATATTCGCAATAAAACCCTGCGCATTGGCATTGTTGGCGAAGGCGCCGAGCTGCACCAGGTAGCCACTGGCCTCCTGCCGCAACGGCATTGCGGTGGTAGATGCTGCCTCGGCGAGCGCGAGCGGCGGCAGCGGCGCCACGGCGATCTGCGGCGGTCCCTCGGCCGGGAAGATGCTTTCGACTTCGACCTGCCCGCTGCCCTTTTGCGCGATGCCGATGCGGTACGCTGCGGCGTACGACAGATCGATGACGCGTCCGGGATGAAACGGCCCGCGGTCGTTGACGCGCACGACGACACTTTTCCCGGTCGCCACATTGGTAACTCGCGCATACGAAGGCAACGGCAACGTCGGATGCGCCGCGGTCATCGCGTACATATCGTAGATCTCGCCATTGGAGGTTTTTTGGCTGTGGAACTTGCGGCCGTACCACGAGGCGATGCCGCGCTCCTTGTACGGGCGCAACGTCGTCGCCGGGACGTAATCGACGCCGAACACCGAATACGGGCGATTCGAAAAACGACTGAGCGGCTCAAGCTTCGGCACCGCGTCGGGAATCGTGTCGAGATTCGAAGGTGGATTGTCGCCGGGACCATCGTCCTTGTAGTAGCCCCCGGATCTTGGGGGTGCCGTGACGGCATCCGGCGTCGGCGCGGGCGGGCGTTTTTGTGGCGACGAACACGCGGCGACCGCGATCGCTACGACTGCCATCAATGCGGCGCGACGTGCGGAACGAGCTCGGCCACGCATCCCGCGCATCAGGTCAGCGCGTCCCCGTTCGCTGCGCGCACGGAGTCAAGGACCGCCCGCGCTTCGCTCTCGCCGATGAGATAGGGGCGCGGCCCGGCGGTGCCGAGCCCCGGATAGTCCGTAGCGACAACGATGCGACCTTGCGCGAGGATCGCCCGCAGCCCGGGGATCCGGTCGAAAAATTCGCTGCGCAAGGACGGGTCGCATCGCACTTCGACGCCGGTGGTCGGATGCGCCCAGGCGACGACGTCGCGACCCCGCGAAGCGGCCGCCGACGGTACGATAACGACGCCCGACACCGCGATGGGCGCACCGTCGAGGCCAATCGATACATACAGCATGCGTTGGGCCGTGGCGCCCTCAGGCGCGCCCGGCATCGCTTCGACGCGCAGCACGTCCCCCGCGTGCGCGCTCGATGTGACTTTGCTGTCGTAGAACGACCCTGGCGCCGGCGGCCTGCCGGCACATCCGGCAAGCACGCATCCCGCGGCGACCAGAGCTTGCCATCGTCGCCGCGCCCCGCGCGCGTGGCCGCTCAAGTCTTCACCAGTTTGCGATTGGCCTGCACACTCATGAGGATGCCCAGGCCAATGAACAGGCTGACCAACGCCGTGCCCCCGAAGGACACCAGCGGCAACGGCACGCCGACGATGGGCAACAGGCCGCTGACCATCGCCATGTTGACGAAAGCGTAGGTAAAGAACATCAGCGTGATGGCGCCAGAGACGAGTCGCGTAAA
This sequence comes from uncultured beta proteobacterium, assembly GCA_963829375.1. Taxonomy (GTDB): domain Bacteria; phylum Pseudomonadota; class Gammaproteobacteria; order Burkholderiales; family Casimicrobiaceae; genus PALSA-1003. The sequence goes on from CAWHIS010000013.1 coordinate 20,410, forward strand.
CAACGTCGACGCGTTCATGGTAATCACCAGCGCACGCCCGATCAGGAGGACGTAGAGCAGCAGCAGGACCGCGTTGCCGACCAAGCCGAATTCCTCTCCAAACACGGCGAATATGAAATCGGTGTGCCGCTCGGGCAGGAAATCGAGATGCGTCTGCGTGCCGTTCAGCCAGCCCTTGCCGACCGGCCCGCCCGATCCGAGGGCGATCGATGCCTGCGTGCTGTGGTACCCGGCACCCAGAGGGTCGCGACTCGGATCGATGAAGGTCAGGATGCGTTCCTTCTGATAATCGCGAAGATGGGGCCAGATCAGCGGCGCGGCGGCGCTGGCGACGGCGGCCAGACCAGCGATGATTTTCCACGATAGCCCGGCGAGGAAGAGGACGTAGAAGCCCGACGCACCGATCATCAGCGCAGTGCCGAGATCGGGTTGACGCTTGATCAGCCAGACCGGGACCGCGATCAACACGGCGGCCACGACAAAATCGCGGAATCCGATGCGCGCCTCGTGGCGTTGAAAGTACCAGGCCAACATCAGCGGCAAGGCGATCTTCATGAGCTCCGATGGTTGAAAGCGGCCGATGCCGAGGTTCAGCCAGCGGCGCGAGCCGTTGACGACGGTGCCGCTCAAGGCCACCGCGCACAGCAGCAGCACCGACAGCACATAAAGCGGCACTGCGGCGCGGGCGAGCTGTTGCGGTTGGACATTGGCGACGATCCACATCAGGATCAACGCAAAACCCAGCGATGCCGCCTGGCTGGTGACGCGCGCGGCGCTCTGGTCCGTCGCCGAGAACAAGGTAATGAGGCCGATACCCGCGGTGGCCAGGGCGGCCGACAGCAGGTAACTGTCGATCCGGCGCACCACGAGTTCCCAGGCGCGAGCAAGGAATGCGAAAAAATTGGTCATGCCGGCAACTAGTCGCTTTCGTCGTCCGCGTCGCGCGAGCCCGGAACCGCTGTCGGGGATACCGGCGGCTGCTCGCCGAGCAGAAAGTAGTCGAACACAGCGCGCGCGATCGGCGCAGCGGCTTGCGCGCCGAAGCCGCCGTTCTCGACCAGTACCGCGACCGCGATCTTCGGGTGCTCCGCCGGCGCGTATGCGATGTACCACGCGTGGTCGCGCAGCCGCTCATCGACGTGTCCGGCGACGTATTTCTCGCCCTTGAGCGAATACAGTTGCGCGGTGCCCGTCTTTCCGGCGGAGACATACTTCACACCCACGAACGCCTGGGCACTGGTGCCCTCTTTCGGAACCCCGGCCAGCGCCGCCTTGATCACCGCCAGCTGTTCGGGCTTCACGTTGAGTTTGTGGGTCATTTCCGGAACAATCGCGCGCACTTCGCCGGTGCCGATGTTCTCTATGCTCTTCACCGCGTGCGGCCGAAACCCTACGCCGTCGTTCGCGATGACTGCAATCGCCTGCGCCTGTTGGATTGGCGTGAAGGCGTTGTAGCCCTGGCCGATCCCCGCCGAAATCGAATCCCCCAGATACCACTTGCGGTGCTCGTCGCGAAAATTTTTTCCGGCGAAGCGCTCGCGCTTCCAGTCGCGCGAGGGTAATACCCCAGACAGCTCGCCATCGATGTCGATCCCCGTGTCGCGACCGAAGCCGAATTGCGACATGAACGCGTACGTGTCGTCGATGTCGGTGTCCGCGGCAAGCATGTAGTAGTACGTGTCGCACGACGCCACGATCGACTTGTACATGTCGACGCTGCCATGCCCGCCCGGCTTGTCGTCGCGGAAACGATGTGCGCTGCCGGCGATCTGGTAGTAGCCGGGATCGAAGATCACTTGCGAGGGCGAGCGCTTGCCAGAGACGAGCGCACCCAGCGCGAGGTAAGGCTTGATCGTGGAGCCGGGTGGATAAGCGCCGCGCAGCGGGCGGTTCAGCATCGGCTTGTCGGGGGAATCGTTGAGCTGATCCCAGCTCGTCGGGTCGATGCCGTCGACGAAGAGATTGGGATCGAAACCCGGCTTGGAGACAAAAGCCAGCACCTCGCCGGTCGACGGTTCCAGCGCCACGAGCGCGCCGCGCCGGTCGCCGAACGCGCGCTCGGCGGCCTGCTGCAGCTTGATATCGAGGGCGAGCCGCAAGTTGTTGCCGGAGGTCGGCGGCGTCCGCGAAAGGGTGCGGACCGCGCGCCCCCCGGCGTCGACCTCGACCTCCTCGACGCCGGTCGTGCCATGCAATTCCCGCTCGAAGGATATTTCGACCCCGACCTTGCCGATGTAGTCGGAGCCCTTGTAGTTCGCGGTGTCGCCCCATTCCTCGATGCGCTTGACGTCACGATCGTTGATGCGCCCGATGTAGCCGATGAGGTGCGATGCGGTTTCACCGAACGGGTACTGCCGGAACAGGCGCGCCTTGATCTCGACGCCGGGAAAGCGGTAGCGATTCACTGCGAAGCGCGCGACTTCCTCGTCGGACAGGCGCGTGCGCAGCGGCAGACTTTCGAAATTCTTGGAGTCCTCGAGCAGACGCTTGAAGCGCTTGCGGTCGCGGGGCTGCACGTCGACCACGCGGGACAGGTCGTCGATCATCGCGTCGAGATTTTTCACCCGCGACGGTGTGACTTCGAGGGTATAAGCGGAGTAGCTCCTCGCCAGCACGATGCCGTTGCGATCGGTAATGACACCGCGATTGGGAGCAATCGGAACGATCGCGATGCGATTGCTCTCCGCCAACGTCTGGTAATGACTATGCAGTATCAGCTGCAAGTAGACGAAACGTCCGAACAAGCCCGCAAATAAGACGATCATCACCCCACCGGCAATCACGAGCCGGCGCCGGAAATGCGAGAGTTCGCGCTCCGGGTTCCTGAGTTCCGGGGGCTGGAACCCGGCGGGACGCTGGCGACCGGTAGTGAAGAGTCGGCGCATGGTGGTCGTCTGGCCCGCTAAAGCTCGGCGGCCGAGCGTTTGGGCCGCTGCGGCCATTGCAAAAGCACTGTGAGCACCGGCCATAGCAAGGCGCCGGTCAGCGCGCCCACCATGTAATTCCAACGCGGCAACGGCGCACCTCCGACCACGCGCACCAGCGCGACGAGTCCCGAGCACACCAACAACAACACCGCGACCTGGGCCGCCTGCTGCCATAGCGGAAAGCGCAGCACGCGACGGCGAAAGTATTCGGCAGCGTACGCCAACACGGCATATGCCAGCGCATGCTGTCCGAATACCGTTCCGTCCGCGACGTCCATCATCAGACCAAGGAACCAGGCGATCCCGACGCCGATGAGGCGCGGCTCGCGAATGCACCAGAACAGCAGCACCAGCGCAAGAAAATCCGGCCGCAGCACCAGCGTCATTCCCGACAGCGGCAGAATATTGGCGACGAGGGCAACGAGAAGCGTCAACACGACGAACCACGAATTGACCGGGCGGAGTATCTCCTCCGGCCCGGCAGCGCTCAGGAGCGGTAATTGAGGCATAACGCTAGCCCCGCCGCCGCCGGCCCTTGCGCGGCGCGTCGGTCTCCGCGGGCTCTTCCGGGCGAGGCATCGCAGCGGCTGCGTTACCGAGAATCAGCACGTGCTGGCTCGCGTCGACGCCTGCCAGCGGCTTGCACGTGACGCGTGCAAACATCTGCCCCGTCTCGCGCTCGACCGACGCGACCTGCGCCACCGCAAGTCCGGCAGGATAGGTGCCGTCGATGCCCGAGGTCACCAGGCGGTCGCCGGGCTGGATTTCGGCGTTCGGCGACAGGAACCGCAATTCGGGCAAGCGGCCAGTCCCCGCGCCATACATCACGCTGCGCACGCTGCTGCGCTCGACCTTGACCGGGACGGCGTGGTCCTTGTCCGTCACGAGCGTCACCTCCGCCATGTGCGGGAACACGCGGGTGACCTGGCCAACGACACCGACGTCGTCGATAACCGCTTGGCCCGGCTGCACGCCGGCGGCATCACCCTTGTCGACAAAAATTTTCTGTGTGAACGGGTCGCGCCCCGAATAGAGAACTTCCGCCGCCGTCACGGCACCGCGAAAGCGCGATTCGACGGCGAGCATCGCCCGCAGGCGCGCGTTTTCCTGCTCGAGTTGCGGATAGCCTTGCAGTAGCGGCGCATCAGCGAGCAATCGCTGCTTGAGCTGCGCGTTGTCGTCGGCGAGCGTGCGCTGCGACGCAAAGTAGGTACCCACGAACGCCAGCGCCTCGCCAGGCATTTGCACCGCCAGCTGCAGCGGATATAAGGCCACGGCCACGACCTGGCGCACATTTTCGAGATAGCGATAGCGCGTATCGGCGAACAGCAGCACCAGCGACACCAATCCGAAAAAAGCAAGCCGCGACAGCGGCGACGGACCGCGATGGAAGAACGGCGGCGGTTCGACCGAGATATGGCGCATTAAACCTTTTTTTAGCGTTCGGCGTTAAGCATTGACTGCGAAGAGCCTCGGGGCCGCGACGCTCGACGCCCGCCCCCCATCAATCGGAAGTGAAGATCGTGGACAGTTTCTCCATGTTCTCGAGCGCCTTCCCGCAGCCGCGCACGACGCAGGTCAGCGGGTCGTCGGCTACGATCACCGGCAGTCCCGTCTCTTCCATCAGCAGGCGATCCACGTCGCGCAGCAATGCGCCCCCTCCGGTGAGCACCATGCCGCGCTCGGCGATGTCGGCGCCAAGCTCGGGTGGAGTCCGCTCGAGCGCACTCTTCACCGCGGAGACGATGCTGTTGAGCGGGTCGGTGAGCGCTTCGAGGATTTCGTTGCTCGACACGGTGAAGCTGCGCGGAATGCCCTCGGCGAGATTGCGCCCCTTGACCTCCATCTCCTTGACTTCGGAGCCGGGGAACGCGGATCCGATCGTCTTCTTGATCAACTCCGCCGTCGTCTCGCCGATCAGCATGCCGTAGTTGCGCCGGATGTAATTGACGATCGCTTCATCGAACTTGTCGCCGCCGACGCGCACGCTGCCGGAATAGACCATGCCGCCAAGCGAAATCACGCCGACCTCGGTCGTGCCGCCGCCGATGTCGACCACCATCGACCCGGTCGCCTCTGAAATCGGCAGGTCGGCGCCAATCGCCGCGGCCATGGGCTCCTCGATGAGGTACACCTTCGATGCGCCGGCACCGAGCGCCGACTCGCGGATCGCGCGACGCTCGACCTGCGTCGAACCGCAGGGCACGCAGATGATGATGCGCGGTGACGGCGAAAACAGTTTCGAGTCGAGCACTTTCTTGATGAACTGTTTCAACATCTGCTCCGTCACCGTGAAGTCGGCGATGACACCGTCCTTCATCGGCCGGATGGCCGTGATGTTGCCCGGCGTGCGGCCCAGCATCTGCTTCGCCGCGAGCCCGACTTCCTGAATCACGCGCTTGCCGTTCGGGCCGCCTTCCTGGCGGATCGATACGACCGATGGCTCGTTCAAGACGATGCCCTTCCCCCGGACGTAGATCAGCGTGTTGGCGGTACCGAGATCGATCGCGAGATCGCTTGAGAAATAGCCCTTGAATAGTTCGAACATGAAGACTTTCGGTTGCGGAGCGACGCGTCAGGGCGCGCCTGGCCCGGTGCTTATGACAAGCGATTATGATACCCTATTCAGCTTTGTTTCTGCAGTGCATCAAGCCGATTTCCCCTCTGACATGCCGCTTTCCCTCGACGACATTCAGCGCATCGCACACCTCGCACGTGTCGAGATCACGCCGCTCGAAGCGGCCGAAGTCGGCACGAAGCTCGACGGAATCTTCGAATTGATCGGTCGCATGCGCGCGGTCGATACGACCGGCATCGTACCGATGTCGCACGCGCAGGAGGTGATGCTGCCGCTGCGCGAGGACCATATCAGCGAACCGGATCGCCGCGAGCTCTACCAGCGTCTCGCCCCCGCGGTTCAGGACGGGTTGTACCTGGTTCCGAAAGTCCTCGAATAGGTTGTCACGCCCGGCCTCCGACGCGTTCGCGGCCACGAGACCCCCGTGGCATGCCGCATGATGATCACCGCTCCCATTGCCCACCTTGCCGAGGCGCTGCGCGCGAAGCGCCTGTCGAGCGTCGAGTTGACGCAGGCGCTGCTCGCGCGCATCGACGCGCGGGGGACGCCGCTCAATGCCTTCCTGGCCCTCGACCGCGAACGCGCTCTCGCCTCGGCAAGTATGGCGGATGCCAAGCTCGCGAGCGGGCAGGCCGGTCCGCTTACGGGCATTCCGATCGCACACAAGGATGTGCTGATGACAGCGGGGCTCAAGACCACCTGCGGCTCGCGAATGCTCGAGCATTTCGTCGCGCCCTATGACGCGTTTGTCGTTCAGAGGCTGGCCGAGGCCGGCACGGTGCTGATCGGCAAGACCAACATGGACGAGTTCGCCATGGGCTCGTCGAGTGAAAATTCGTATTTCGGCCCGGTCAGGAACCCCTGGAACCTGGATTGCGTCCCCGGCGGCAGTTCCGGCGGCTCGGCGGCCGCCGTCGCGGCGCGCCTCGTCCCCGCAGCCACCGGTACGGACACGGGTGGCTCGATTCGCCAGCCCGCGGCGCTCACGGGCATCTGCGGCCTCAAGCCGACCTACGGCATCTGCTCCCGCTACGGCCTGATCGCTTTTGCGTCCAGCCTGGACACCCCCGGCGTCTTCGGGCAGACCGCGCGTGACTGCGCGCTGCTGCTCAACGCCATGGCCGGCCACGATGCCCGGGATTCGACCAGCCTCGACCGGCCCGGCGAGGACTACGCGCGCGATCTCGCACGACCCTTGCGCGGCTTGCGCATCGGCCTCCCCCGCGAGTACTTTGCCGGCGGCACGGGACCGGGCGTACTCGAAGCGATCGAAGGTGCGCTCGGCGAATTGCGCAAACTGGGCGCGACAACGATGGAAGTGAGCCTGCCCAACGTCGATCTGGCGGTCCCGGTGTACTACGTCATCGCGCCGGCGGAGGCCTCGTCCAACCTGTCGCGTTTCGACGGCGTGCGGTACGGGCACCGCGCCGCCAAGTACGACGACCTCCTCGACATGTACAAGAAAACCCGTGCCGAGGGCTTCGGCGCCGAGGTCAAACGCCGCATCCTCGTCGGCACCTATGTCCTGTCGCACGGTTACTACGACGCGTACTACCTGAAGGCGCAGCAGGTGCGCCGCCTCATCGCCGATGATTTCCGGCGCGCCTACGAGCGCTGCGATTTGATCATCGGACCGACCGCGCCAACCACCGCGTTCAAGCTGGGCGACAAGACCGACGACCCGGTGAAGATGTACCTCAACGACATTTTCACGATCGCGGGCAACCTCACCGGCGCGCCGGCGATATCCATACCTTGCGGATTCGACGCTCGCGGCCTGCCCATCGGCATGCAGCTCCAGGGCAACTATTTCCGCGAGGCGCAGATACTGAACGTCGCGCATCAATACCAACAGGCGACGGACTGGCACACGCGCATGCCCGAGGCGTTCAAGCCGTGAAGTGGGAAGTCGTCATCGGCCTGGAAACGCACACGCAGCTGTCGACAGTGTCGAAGATCTTTTCTGGCGCGTCGACGGCGTTCGGAGCTGCACCGAATTCGCAGGCGTCTGCGGTCGACATTGCACTCCCCGGAGTACTGCCGGTGCTGAACAAGGGTGCCGTCGAACGCGCGATCCGCTTCGGCCTGGCAGTCGGCGCGACGATCAATCGGCGCAGCGTGTTCGCGCGCAAGAACTACTTCTACCCGGACCTGCCCAAGGGCTACCAGATCAGCCAATACGAGATCCCGGTGGTGCAGGGCGGCGAAATTTCGATCGTCTCGCCGACGCGGGGCGCGATCAAGGTAAGACTCACGCGCGCACACCTCGAGGAAGACGCGGGCAAGAGCCTGCACGAGGATTTTCGCGGGATGACCGGCATCGATCTCAATCGCGCCGGCACCCCGCTGCTCGAGATCGTCTCCGAGCCCGACATGCGCAGCGCGGAGGAAGCGATTGCGTACGCCAAGACGCTGCACGCGCTGGTCCGCTGGATCGGCATCTGTGACGGCAACATGCAGGAAGGCAGTTTCCGCTGCGACGCCAATGTCTCGGTGCGTCCCAGAGATGAGGCGAAACTGGGCACACGGTGCGAGATCAAGAATCTCAACAGCTTTCGCTTCATGCAGGAAGCGATCGAATTCGAGGTGCGGCGCCAGGTGGAAATCATCGAAGATGGCGGCGAGGTGGTGCAGGAAACGCGGTTGTACGATCCCGACAGGCGTGAGACTCGCTCGATGCGTAGCAAGGAAGACGCGCAGGACTACCGCTACTTTCCGGACCCAGATCTTCCGCCGCTGGTGATCGAAGAGAAGTGGATCGAGCAGATTCGCTCCGAGATGCCCGAGTTACCGGAGGCGAAGCGACAATTCTACGTCCTCGACCTCAAATTGCCTCCGAACGATGCCGCGAGCCTCATAGCGCTGCCGGGACTGGCCGCGGTGTTTGACGCGACGGTGCAAGCCGGCGTGGACGCAAGATTGGCCGACAACTGGGTTCTGGGTGAATTCTCCGCCGCCACAAACAAAGCCGACATCGATCCCGCCAACGCGCCTGTATCTGGAACGCAACTGGGCGCCCTGCTGAAGCGTATCGAAGACGGTACGATCTCCGGCAAGATCGCGAAGGATGTGTTCGACGCCATGTGGGCCGGTGAGCATGGCGGTGACGCCGACGCAATCATCGCCGGAAAGGGATTGCGCCAAATCTCCGACGCCGGGGCCATCGAAAGAATCGTCGATGACGTGCTCGCCGCCAATGCGGCGATCGTCGCCGAATACAGGGCCGGCAAGGACAAAGCCTTCAATTCGCTTGTCGGCAAGGCGATGGCCGCGACCAAGGGCAAGGCCAACCCGGCGCAGGTGAACGCGATCCTGAAACAACGGCTGGGTCGCTAGAACTTCAGCCCGGCGCTGCAAATCTCGTCGAGTTACGTACTGCCGAGTGGCTCACGCAGCGACTGTACGATTCGCCGATCGAAATATTTCCGTTGCTCCGGGGTCAGCGCCCCGTAGAGCGCTGTCATCCGCTCGACCGCGAGGCGTGTCGTGTCGGCGCGGTCAATGTCGTCCTCGGCAATCGTGCCGAATACCGTGTCAGCGGTAACGGTACTCCCTTCGTCAACGCGAAACGCGGAGAGGTGGCGAGTCCGCATGCGTCCCGCCTCGGCGGCCGTGCGCACCTGGCGCTCGAAACTGTCGAACAGGGGCGCCTGATCGGCCGTCAGCTTGAGATCGATGCGCAACGAAGGCAGGTCGCGTTCGATCGCAGCGACGGGATCGAACACCGGTTGGGCCGGGCCCCGCGGATTGGCATCGCCCGACCGCGGCGAGCGTGTGGATCCGGCATCGCCTCGGGCCCGGCCTCCATATTGCGCGCGTGCCTCGGCGGCGACAACGCCCACGAAGACCGCCGTGATCGAAATGAACGAGCGTCGGGATTGCTTCATTTGAAAAGACGAGCCCAGCTTCGAACCTTACTCGAATCGAGCAGCGTATCACGCGTGGTCGCGCCCGAGCCAGCGCTCCAGCCCCGGCTTGCGCATGCATCAGTGCGAGCATCCCCCAACCTTTCGCGGCTGCATGCTTCGCCACGCCACCGCATCGTTTCTCTGCGTCTCAGACAATTGCTTACAAATCGTAGCGTTCCGGAGGGAACATTCTTACACGTACGCACTCAGTCATAGGTTCATCAGTGTGAGCAGCCGGCCGCTGGGCTGAGCAACATCGTCGCAACGAGAGAGTCTGTGCATTGCAAATGCATGATTCGGTATTTGTTGAAATCGAATTTCTCCTGTTGATGCTCGTTTCGGTCACTCTGCCTGTCAGCATGTATGCGTGCATGCTGTGGAAGCGAGTCCTCTCGCGCAGGACAGTGCTGTTGTTTGGCTGCGTGCTTGTCGCAAAATCCGGTGTCACGATCTATCTGCTGCAGCGCCTGGCCGTCATGGCAAGGAGTACGTCTTCCTTACTGGACGAGAGGATATTCGATTCGGCCTTCTCTCTTGTGCTGTACTTCGTGCCGATTCTTTTTGCCGGCATCGGCGCGAAGATGTTGTCTCATGTGTTGATCAGTTACTTTCGACCGAAGCAATCCGCCCAAGAGCGCGCCGAAGATTCGTCTGCCGCAGTCGCATTTGACAACAAGAACAATACGGCGGTGCTTGCAGTAATCGATCTCGCAAGCCGGACTGGCGACCGTCGCCTTGGCAGAGAAGCAGAGGCCGATCGAAGAGCCACGGTATCAATGTCCTGAGCAACGACTCGCCGCTCTGCGCGTGATGGCGCCATTGCTTGGCCTCGAACCCTGGTGCAGCGCAATGGTCGCTCAGCTGCGAGCTACGGCAACAACTTCGCCGCCCGTGAGTCAACGATAGACGACGACGGATTTCGCAGGAGGCTGTCGCATGAAGAAGACCCGACCACTTGCCACGGCCGCGACTGACGCGAGTCAGGTGAAGCCCGCGGCCGCTGCGGGCGAACCGCCGCCTGCGCTGGCCTCCGTCGTGGCCAACGCTTTCGGACGCCTCAATAGCAAGCTGCGCGCACGGATGCTGAGCCGCCTGCTCACTTCGGTGGGGCCGCTCGCACTGACCGTCGTCAGCGGCGGAGCGTTCGCCAAATACGTCAGGTATGCGCGCTGGTCCGAAATTCCTGTATCGATAGACGATGCGGCGCGCGCGACATCGAGCCAGGTTTACGAACTCGCGCGCTATGTGCAGCAGGCCGACCCGCAGCTGTTCGGACAGGTACTCGATGTTCTTTCCCACGATGCGACGACGGTCGCTTACGTAAGCGCATCGATCGCCGCCCTCACGATCAATCGCTTGTCGCGAGCGGACGAAGGCACCGCGGCGCTAGTTCCCGAGCTGAATCATGCGCAGCTCGCTCTTCACCAGATCAGGCACCACCACCGTCAGCCCCCCGTCGTGCGGAAACGCACACAGGTCCGCGGGACCCTTGAAGCCCGAGGCGACCGTGGACATGCCCGATTTCTCGCTCCAGGTGAATACGGTGCCGGAATCCCAGTCCGTCACGAACAGCGCGCCGTTCTGAGCCGGATAGACGCGGTTCGGGTTGATGCCCTTGTCCTTCCATTCGACCGCGATCTTGGGACTGTCCTGCAGGTCCAGGAAGTCCGCCGGCGTCACGCTGAAAAGCGCGTCCGCCCGATTGTCGCTGATGCCGAGAATCGCCGGGTCGTTGGCAAACTGGGCTCCGGGCAGACCCAGCTTCTTCCCTTTCTTGGTCTTGGTGTCGAACTCCCATATCCCATCGATGTCGGTGACCCACAGGCGGCTTCCCGCTACCCAGATACCTTTGGCTTGTTCATGGTCAAACCCGCTGCCGGCAGGAAGCGCTCCTCGAGCATCATGCCGTCCAGCGACGCCTTGCTGATGTAGCCGTTGTTGTCCTTCTCTCCCGGCTTCAACTCCGTGCCGCCGAACGAGCCGACGTACAGCACTTTGGCCTCGGGATCGTAGGCGACGGATTCCGGGAACTTGAAGCCCGTCGCCGTCTTCTCCGAGATCACCTTCATGGCCAGGGCCGGGAGCGGCAAGGACATCGCCAACCCCAGCGCCACCACACCTGAAAGCAGAACGCAGGCCGCTTCGGGCACGTGCGGTAGAGCCGGCGGATGCGTTTCTTTTACTGTCGAAGTGCGGATCCTTCGACGTCTTCCAGGTCCGGATGCGTTGCGCGCTGAGCCCTTCACGGCGCAGTAGCCGACGGACCCAGTCATCGATGACCTCGGGCAACAGCCCTTTGCCGAGGCAGTACGCGGCCAGCTTCGGGACCGACCAATTGGAACACGGCAGCCCCCGTTCGCCAGGGTTCGGCGGCGCGTCATCGACCCGATCGCGCACTGCTCCGCGCGCAGGCCTGGTCCGAGCGCGGCATTTCGGGTCTCAACGCGGCGAAGATCGCAACACCGCTGCCGTTGTAACGGTGGTACTAAATCGTATGCGACCGTAAAGCGGCAGTCGAGCCGATCGGCGACCTCGGCAATCGATCTTCGCTGGCAAGGACCTGGTAGGCTCGATCGGCGTCTCCGGTGCTCCGCCCGGCGGCGAAAAGGCTGCGTGCGCGGGTGGGCATCGACAAGATCGAGGGGCTCGGCGGCTAAAGATCGAAGCCGATACGGGTTCGCTTCCGGGCCAGTCGCGCACGCTCGAATGGCCGCTCGAGGCCCGAACGAAGTCGATCGAGCCGCATCGCGAGGCGGGTCGTCCTAGTGCATCAGCGGCTTGTAGCGCATGCGGTGCGGTCGCGCGCCGTCTTCACCCAGCCGCTTTCTCTTGTCCGCTTCGTAATCCTGGTAGTTGCCTTCGACGAATATCCATTTGCCTTCATCTTCGGCCGCAAGAATGTGCGTTGCGATGCGATCGAGGAACCAGCGGTCGTGCGATACCACCATCGCGCTGCCGGGGAATTCGGTCAGCGCGTCTTCGAGCGCCCGCAAGGTTTCCACGTCGAGATCATTGGAAGGCTCGTCGAGCAACAGGACGTTGCCGCCCTTGAGCAGCGTCGCCGCCAGATGCAGCCGGCCGCGCTCGCCGCCGGACAGCTGGCCCACGTTTTTTTGCTGGTCCTGCCCCTTGAAGTTGAAACGCCCGAGATAAGCTCGCGACGGCATCTCGAATTTGCCGACGGTGAGGATGTCCTGACCACCCGAGATCGCCTCCCACGCAGTCTTGTCGTTGGGCAGCGATTCGCGCGTCTGATCGACCACGGCGAGCCGCACCGTCGGGCCTACCACGATCTGGCCCGAATCGGGCTTCTCCTTGCCCGTGATCATGCGGAACATCGTCGTCTTGCCGGCGCCGTTGGGCCCGATCACGCCGACGATCGCGCCGGCCGGAATGGAAAAGCTGAGGTTGTCGATGAGCACGCGATCGCCGAGCGCCTTGGTCACATCCTTGAATTCGATCACCGCATCGCCAAGCCGCTCGGCCACCGGAATGAAAATCTCCTGGGTCTCGTTGCGTTTCTGGTGTTCATACGATGCAAGCTCCTCGAAACGCGAGATGCGCGCCTTGCTCTTAACCTGCCGCCCCCGGGCGTTGGTGCGCACCCATTCGAGTTCCTTGTGCATCGCCTTGACGCGCGCGTCCTCCTGCTTCTGCTCGGTGGCGAGCCGTTGCTCCTTCTGCTCGAGCCAGGAACTGTAGTTACCCTTCCACGGAATGCCGTAGCCGCGGTCGAGCTCGAGTATCCATTCGGCGGCGTTGTCCAGGAAATAGCGGTCGTGGGTCACCGCGATGACGGTGCCCGGAAAGCGCTGCAGGAACTGTTCGAGCCATTCCACGCTCTCGGCATCGAGGTGATTGGTCGGCTCGTCGAGCAGCAGCATGTCCGGTTTGGACAGCAGCAGGCGACACAATGCCACGCGTCGCTTCTCTCCGCCGGAGAGTGCGCCGATCTTGGCGTCCCAGGCCGGCAAGCGGAGTGCGTCGGCCGCGATTTCCATCTGCACGTCGGAGTCCGCGCCGTCGGCGGCGATGACCGCTTCGTATTTCGCCTGGTCCGCGGCGAGCTGATCGAAGTCGGCATCCGGCTCCGCGTATGCGGCATAGATTGCGTCGAGCTTGGCCTTGGCCTCCAGGACCGCGCCCATGCCTTCCTCGACCGTTTCGCGCACCGTCCTGGTCGGGTCGAGTTGCGGTTCCTGCGGCAAATAACCGATGCGCAGGTTCGGCATCGGCACCGCTTCGCCGTCGTATTCGAGATCGGCACCCGCCATGATGCGCAGCAAGCTTGTCTTGCCCGAACCATTGAGGCCGAGCACGCCGATCTTCGCGCCTGGAAAAAACGAGAGTGAGATGTCCTTGAGGATCACGCGTTTGGGGGGCACGATCTTGCCCACCCGATTCATGGTGTAGACGTATTGAGCCATTGCGAATTGACCGCGGAAGACAACCGAAAGGGCGGATTATCGCAGTTTGCGTGCCGCGCTGGCTACAGTCACGCGCGGTGGATACATGACGCAGGGCCCGAATGGATCCGGACCTCCCGTAGCGCGACGGCGGCTACTTGCCTGCGGCGGCCGTCGGATTTGAGCCGACTTTCATCCCCTGCTTGGGTGCGGACTCGAGCCCCGCTGCGGCAGCGCGAGACTGGTCGGCCTTGATCTCCTGCCACCGGCGCTTGTCGACGTCGTAGCGCGCGTTGATGGTCGCGAGCTCGTCCCTCTTCAACGCCAGGAGCTTGCCTTGTCGTCCGACTTCGTCGGTCAGGCTTGTCAGCTCGGTTTCGAGCGCCGACGGCATCGGCTTCCCCGCGAGCGCCACCCTCTGCTTTTCGAGTTCCTGTTGCCGCCGCATCAGGCCGGCGGTGTACCCCTCGGCTGACTTGATCTGAATGGAGACCGCCGAGTTCGCGCGGCTGCGGGCGATTTCGATTTCGTCTTCGCTGGTGTAGGACTGGAGAAGCGCCTTGTCCTTGCGGGTCTGCTCATCGCGTTGTCGCGCAATCGTTTTCTGACGCTCGTCTTCGAGCTCCTTTGCCTTCTGCTGGTCCGGTGTCGGTGTCGGCTCGATCTTCTTGACCGCACGCGCTTGCTTGTCCATCACGATGGTGCCCTTGTTCACCGCTTCGGGCGGCATCTGATCGCTGTAATGGACGATGCCCTTGTCGTCAGTCCACTTGTACATGCCGGCCGCGACCACCCCTTGCGCGCCCAGGGCGAGGCACACCCCGAGCAAGGCGAAGACGCATGTTGCGATTCGGTCGCGTTTCATCATGTCTGTTTCCTGGCTGCTCCAACTTGAAGACAAGCGCACCTTGGTCATGCCGGTGCCCCGTAGCGCTCACGGTACGCCATGACCGCCGCCCGTTGCGACGCCAGGGCGGCCTTTGCCCCGAGAAACCCCAGAAGATCATCGAGCGTTGCGATCGCGATCACCGGCATTGTGAACTCCTGTTCCAGCTCTTGCACCGCCGAGCGCTTGCCACGCCCGCGCTCCTTCCGGTCAAACGCAATCAGTACTCCCGCCGGCGTCGCGCCATGAGCGCGGATCAACTCGATGGATTCCCGCTTGGCTCCGCCGTCCGTGATTACGTCATCGACGATCAATATCCGACCCTTGAGCGGGGCACCGACGATCAATCCGCCTTCACCGTGATCCTTCGCTTCCTTCCGGTTGTAACTGTACGGCAAATTGTGCCCCATTTCGGCCAGCGCGATAGCGGTTGCGGCGGCCAGCGTAATGCCCTTGTATGCAGGGCCATACAGCTGATCGACAATGACTCCGGAGGCGAGGCATGCTTGGGCGTAGAACCGGCCCAGACGACGCAAGCTGTCTCCGTCGTTGAACGAGCCCGCATTAAAAAAGTATGGAGTCTCCCGCCCGGCTTTGGTAGTGAATTGTCCAAACCGTAGCACGTCGCGTGCCAAGGCAAACTGGAGGAATTCCTGCCGAAAATCGGTCATTGCGGGTCCGGTTGGAAACGTGGGCTCGGAGCGGGTTCGCTCAGCCACTACGCCAGTTGCCGGGGCGCCGCCCACGCACGGAAGAATATATTACCGTAAACTCCGCCCTCTTTTCGTCGCACGCAGGTACGTTTCCGATGCGCATCATCACGCTCAACGTCAACGGTATTCGCTCGGCCGAGCGCAAGGGACTCGCGCGGTGGCTTGCACGGATCGAACCCTGGGATGTCGTATGTCTGCAGGAAGTCCGCGCGGCGGCCGAACTCGTACCCAAGTCGATGCAGGCGCCGCGCAAGTCACGGGCGGTGTTCCATGCCGCCGATCGGAAGGGTTACAGCGGCGTCGCGCTGTACGCGCACCAGCCGGCAAGGATTCGCACCGGTTTCGGCAGTCGCGAGTTCGATGTCGAGGGCCGCTATCTCGAGGCCGACTTCGGCAAACTGGCGGTGATCAGCGTGTACCTTCCGTCGGGTTCGAGCTCGCCTGCGCGGCAGGAATCGAAGTTTCGCTTTCTTGCGGAGTTTCTGCCGCATCTGCAAAAATTGCGCGCCGCCGGCCGCGAAGTCATTCTTTGCGGCGACTGGAACATCGCGCATCAGCCCATCGATCTCAAAAACTGGCGCGGCAATCAGAAGAATTCCGGATTTCTGCCCGAAGAACGCGCGTGGCTCACTCGGGTACTGGACGAACTCGGCTTCATCGACGTGTTCCGCCGCATCAACAAGGCGCCGGACCAATACACCTGGTGGTCGAACCGTGGACAGGCGTGGGCCAAAAACGTTGGCTGGCGCATCGACTACCAGATCGCCACCCCGGCTGTTGCGGCGACCGCCCGGGCCGCGACGATCTACAAGAATCGTCGCTTCTCCGACCACGCGCCTCTGATCATCGACTACGATTTCGACCTTCGCTGATGGCGCTAGGCTACTGCGGGCTCGGTCCGCGTCGTTGCTTACCCGCTCGGGATCCTCGCTACGCCTACCATCCGTCAGCGCCCCATATCGCAAACTGTGATTCGAATCTCTAATTTGACTCTTGCGCGCGGTGCCCGACGACTGCTCGAAGGCGCGTCGCTGACGGTTCATCCCGGTCAAAAAGTTGGAGTCATCGGCGCCAACGGCAGCGGCAAGACCAGTTTGTTCGCCCTGCTGCGACACGAGCTTGTCGCGGACGTCGGCGATGCCGCGATGCCGGCCGCGTGGGTGGTGGCGCACGTGGCACAGGAGTCCGCGCCCACGTCGCTGCCGACGATCGAGTATGTTCTCGACGGCGACGTCGAACTGCGCGCGATCGAGCGCGACATCGCGCTGGCGACGGTGGAGCACGACGCGGATCCGCACGCGAGCGGCGAGCGCCTCGCGGAGTTGCACCATCGCTTCGAAGTCGCGGGTGGTTACAGCGCCCGCTCGCGGGCCGGGGCACTGCTGTCAGGCCTCGGCTTTCCGACCGCGCGCCACGGTGACCCCGTGTCGAGCTTTTCGGGCGGATGGCGCATGCGATTGAATCTCGCGCAGGCGTTGATGACGCGTTCGGATCTGCTGCTTCTCGACGAGCCGACCAATCACCTCGATCTCGATGCGGTGCTCTGGCTCGAGGATTGGCTAGAGCGCTACCCGGGTACGTTGCTGCTGATCACCCACGATCGTGATTTTCTCGATGCCGTCGTCACGCGGATCGTTCACCTCGAAGGTGGCAAATTGAACGCCTACGGCGGCAACTACACGGCGTTCGAACGTGAGCACGCCCAGGCGCTCGCGCTCCAGCAGGCGTCGTACGCCAAACAGCAAAAGCAGATTGCCCACATGCGCGCGTACATCGACCGTTTCCGCGCGAAGGCGACCAAAGCCAAGCAGGCGCAAAGCCGGATGAAGGCGCTGGAGCGCATGGAACTGATCGCCGCTGCGCACGTCGACAGCCCGTTCACGTTCGAGCTCAAGGCCACGAAAATCGACGCCCGCCAACTCCTGCGCCTCGAGCATGTTGCGCTCGGGTACGGCGACCGCCGCATTCTCGACGATGTCGACTGGCCGCTTCTCGCCGGCGAGCGTGTCGGTCTGCTCGGTCCGAACGGTGCCGGCAAATCGACCTTGCTGCGCGCGATTGCGGGTGAGTTGGCTCCGCTTGCCGGCACGCGTTTGACCGCCCAGGGATTGCGCATCGGCTACTTCGCGCAGCATCAAGTCGAGCAATTGCGCTTGCAGGAAAGCGCGCTCTGGCACTTCCAGAAACTCGAGCCGCGCACGCGTGAGCAGGAGCTTCGCGACTATCTCGGCGGATTCGATTTTCGCGCCGACCGCGTGCTGGCGCCGGTGGCGGAGTTTTCCGGTGGCGAGAAGGCCCGCCTCACCCTCGCCCTGCTGGCCCGGCAGCGCCCCAACCTGCTGTTGCTCGACGAGCCGACCAACCATCTCGACATCGAAATGCGCGAAGCGCTGACCGAGGCGCTGCAAGACTACGAGGGCGCGTTGGTCGTCGTCGCGCATGACCGGCACCTGCTGCGCGCGACGGCGGACGAGCTGTGGCTGGTCGACGCTGGCGCCGTGCGCCGTTTCGATGGCGATCTCGACGACTACCGCGACTGGGTGCTGTCGGCGCGCGCGAAGGACGCGCCGGTCGAGGCAACGATTGCCGCTCCCGCGGGGGGCGATCGCAGAGAGCAAAAACGGGTCGCCGCCCAGGAGCGCCAGCGGCTGTCGGACCTGCGCAAACCGATCCGGCAACAACTCGACCGCATCGAACAGGAACTCGACGCGCTGGCGACCGAGAAGCGTGAGCTCGACGCTTGGCTCGCGGCCCCCGACGCCTATCTCGACACCAGCAAGGAGCGCCTCAAGGAAGTGCTCGCCCGCCACGGCGACCTCGGCTGGCAGCTCGCCCGCATCGAGGCCCAGTGGCTGGAGCTGCACGAGGCGCTCGAGCGGATTGGCGTGTGAAACATCGCGCTGTGTCGCCCCGGCGTAGGCCGGGGCCCAATGTTGGCATCGTGGCGCCGCAAATTGGATCCCGGCCTTCGCCGGGATGACGTACTTTCAATCCTGACGTTGTGGCTCGTGCCACGGCGCGACACGCAGCAACAGCGCCATACCCGGTAGTGCCAGCGCCGCGCATACCAGATAGAAATCGAACCAGCCGATGGCTTCGACAATCCATCCGGTCGATGCGTTGACGATCGACCGCGGCACCACGGCCAGGCTGGTAAACAGCGCAAACTGCGTTGCCGTGTAGCGCGGATCGGTCGTGCGCGCGATGAACGCGACGAATGCCGCCGTGCCGAGACCGACACCCAGCGCCTCGAAACCGATCACCACGGCCAGCAACACGCGGTCCGGTTGGTTCACGTAGGCGAGCCATGCAAATCCGAGGATCGACACCAGTTGCACGACGCCGAACAGCCACAGCGCTCGATTGATACCGATTTTTACCATCCATAGACCGCCCAGCAGACCGCCGACGACGCTCGGCCACAACGCAGCGTTCTTGGCGATGAGGCCGATTTCGGATTTGGTGAATCCCATGTCGAGATAGAACGGCGTGGCCAGCGCGGTGGCCATGGAATCACCCAGCTTGTACAGAAAAATGAATGCCAGGATCAGGAGTGCCTCCCGGACGCCATGCCGCGTCATGAATTCCTCGAAGGGTTCGACGATGGCGCGGCCGAGCGTACGCGGCGGCGGATGCTCCGTGTTCGGCTCACGCACAAGCAGCGTCGTTGCGACACCCGGAAGCATGAACAGCGCAGTGATGGCGAATACGCTGCGCCAGGGCAAGTGGTCGGCAAGTATCAACGCCAGCGCGCCGGGGATCAGGCTCGAGACGCGATAGGCCTGCACGTGAATCGAATTGCCCAGGCCAAGCTCCGCATCCGGCAGGATCTCGCGCCGGTAGGCATCGAGCGCGATGTCTTGCGTCGCCGAGAAAAACGCGACTGCGGTCGCGAGATACGCGATCGTCCAGAGGTTGATCTGCGGCTGGAGCGTCCCGAAAACCGGGATCGACAGAAACAGCAGGAGCTGCGTCAACAGCATCCAACCACGACGGCGCCCCAGGACCGGCAGCGCATACCGATCGACCAGCGGTGACCACACGAACTTCCAGGTGAAGGGCAGCTGGATCAGCGCGAACAGGCCGATCGCTTTGAGATCGACTTGCTCGGAGCGCAGCCAGGCCGGAATCAGATTGATGAGGATGTAGAGCGGCAGGCCGGAGCTGAAGCCGGTGAAGATGCAGATCAGCATGCGCCGGTTGAACAGTGCGTCGACGAGCGGCCTGCCGGTTTGCGTCATCGCCGCATTGTATCCGGCAACCACGCAGGATCAGCCGGAGCGTCGCTAACTGCGCCGGATGCGATAGATGGCAAGCGAGCCGAGCAGGTTGGGAAGTACGCGCACGCGATGGGTTTGGTGCAGCACCACCCGTTCGAGCACGTGGACGCCTCGCTCGGCGCACAGCGCATCGAAGTCCGCGACTGTGCACAGATGGATGTTGGGGGTGTCGTACCACTGGTAGGGGATGCTCGGCGACACCGGCATGCGTCCGAACAGCACCTGGGTGCGATGGGACCAGTGCCCGAAATTCGGGAACGAGACGATCGCCTCGCGGCCGACGCGCAGCATCTCGCTGACGATCAATTCGATCCGGCGCATCGCCTGCAGCGTCTGCGACAGGATGACGCTGTCGAAAGACTGGTCGTCGAAACCCGCAAGGCCGGATTCCAGGTCGCTCTGGAGCACGTTGACACCGTTGCCGATCGAAGCCAATACCCCCGCATCGTCGATCTCGATGCCGTAGCCTGTTGCCTCGGACGACTCGCGCAAGTGGGAGAGCAGGCTGCCGTCACCGCAGCCAAGGTCGAGAACACGCGAGGCCGGCTTGATCCAGCCGGCGATGGTCGAGAAGTCGGCGCGCATCGACAGCGTCATCGCAGCGCCCGCGAGAGGTAAGAGCGCACGACCGCATGATATTGTGGCGTGTCGAGCAGGAAGGCATCGTGCCCGTGCGGTGCCACGATCTCCGCATAGGATACGTCGCGGCGGTTGTCCACCAGCGCCTTGACGATTTCGCGGGAGCGCGCGGGCGAGAAGCGCCAGTCCGTGGTGAACGCGATGACTAGAAAGCGGCACCTCGCAGGCGCCAAGGCGCGGGCGAGGTCGCCACCCGTGGCGGCAGCCGGATCGAAATAGTCCAGCGCCTTGGTGATCCGCAGGTACGTATTGGCGTCGAAATACTCGGCGAATTTCTCTCCCTGGTAGCGCAGGTACGATTCGATCTCGAACTCGGGTGCAAACGAGAAATTCAATCCGTCGCGCAACTGGCGCCCGAATTTTTCCGCCATCTGCTCGTCGGAAATGTAGGTGATGTGTCCGATCATCCGTGCCACCCGCAGGCCGCGCACGGGCTTGACGCCGTGATCGTAGAAATGACCGTCGTGGAAATCGGGATCGGTCATGATGGCGGCACGCGCGACTTCGTTGAACGCGATGTTTTGCGCCGACAGGTTGGGCGCCGCCGCGATCACCAGAGCGTTGGCGATGCGCTCGGGATACCGGATCGACCACGAGAGCGCCTGCATGCCCCCGAGGCTGCCGCCCATTACTGCGGCGAAGCGGTCGATGCCGAGGCGATCGGCCAGGCGTGCCTGCGCGTCGACCCAGTCCTCGACAGTGACGATCGGAAAATCGGATCCCCATGGCCTGCCAGTTGCTGCGTTGATCGACGGCGGTCCGGTCGAGCCGAAGCAGCTGCCGAGGTTGTTGACCCCGACGACGAAGAAACGCTCGGTATCGACCGGCTTGCCCGGGCCGATCATGTTGTTCCACCACCCTTCGCTTTCCGCTGTGTTCGCGTAGACGCCGGCGACATGATGCGAGGCGTTGAGCGCATGACACACCAGGATCGCGTTCGAGCGATCGGCGTTGAGCGTGCCGTAGGTCTCGAACATCAGCTCGAACGATGGCAGCGTCGCGCCCGACGCAAGCACCAGCGGCTGCTCGAACGCGGCGCGCTGCGGAACGACGATGCCGACAGAGGCGGATGCTGGCGTCACGACCTGCGCGGGAAAATAAAAAACCCGACCAGCTTGGCGCCAATCGGGTCGGGGTTTCCTCGCCGCTTTAGCCGCATTTTTCAGGGAGTCCGATTGCTGTGTCGGTTCCCTCGCGCCCGCAAGC
The DNA here is from genome assembly GCA_963829375.1 of uncultured beta proteobacterium. Taxonomy (GTDB): domain Bacteria; phylum Pseudomonadota; class Gammaproteobacteria; order Burkholderiales; family Casimicrobiaceae; genus PALSA-1003. The sequence continues at coordinate 41,953 of CAWHIS010000013.1, forward strand.
TGATCGTCAAATCGGCGCGTACTTGCTTACAAGTGTACCGGCGCGCCTCCGAAAGTCAATTATTGAGCTTGTCCAGCAACAGCGCGAGTTTGTGCTGATCGTCGTTGCGCCGCATGCGCTCGACCACAGGCAGAATTTTCTCGACGTCGCTCGTCAGCACCCGCTGCTTGACCGCCAGCACATGCGCCGGGTGCATCGAAAAATTGCGCAACCCCATGCCCAGCAGCAGTCGCGTCATACGGACGTCGCCTGCCATTTCTCCACACACTGCAATCGGCACTCCGGCCCTGTTGGCCGTCGTGATCGCCATGGAGATGAGCCTTAACACCGCCGGGTGAAGCGGATCGTAAAGATGCGAGACCGCGTCATCGGACCGGTCTACTGCCAGCGTGTACTGGATCAGATCGTTGGTGCCGATGGAAAGGAAATCCAGACGACTGGTAAACATGCTGATGGCGAGTACCGCGGCCGGAATTTCGATCATGCCGCCAACCTCGATCCCTGCATCGAACGGTGTGCCCTGTTCGCGCAGGCTTTCCTTCGCCCGGGCGACGAGCACCAGCGTCTGATCGATTTCGGACGCCGAGACGAGCATCGGGATCAGGATCTTGATATTCCCGAAATGCGATGCCCGCAAAATCGCGCGCAGCTGGGTCACGAACAACCGCGGCTCAGCCAGGCAGAAACGCACGGCACGCAAGCCCAGCGCCGGGTTGGGCGCGACGCGCGAAAGACCCTCGAGTCCTTCCTTATGTTTGTCGGCGCCGAGGTCGAAGGTGCGAATGGTGACCGGCTTGCCGTCCATTCCCGCTGCAACGCGGCGATAGGCTTCGAATTGCTCGTCCTCGGACGGCAAACCGGTGCGGTTCAGGAACAGAAATTCGCTGCGGAAGAGACCGACTCCCGTGGCGCCGGCTTCCAGCGTCCGCTCGAGATCCTCCGGCAATTCGATGTTGGCGAACAGCTCGACGTGCTGGCCGTCGAGCGTCGTCGCCGGCATCGTGATGAGACGCTGCAGCTTCTTCTGCTCGAGCGCGAACTCGCTCTGCTTGAGACGGTACTCCGTGAGGACGGACCGGTCCGGATTGACGATGACGACGTTGCGTGCGCCGTCGACGATCAGGAGCTCGTTCTCCTGAATGAGCGCACGCGCGTTGTGGGCGGCGACGACGGCGGGCACATTCAGGCTGCGCGCCACGATCGCGGTATGCGAAGTTCCTCCCCCGAGGTCCGTAAGGAACGCAGCGAAACGGTGATTCTTGAACTGGATCACATCGGCGGGCGAGAGGTCGTGCGCGACGAGGATGGTCTGGTCCTCGGCGTTGGCCGGTCGCAGCGGGCCGGGCTTGCCCATCAGCGCTTTCAGCACGCGCTCCACGACCTGCACCACATCGGCCTTGCGCTCGCGCAGGTAAGGGTCTTCGATCGCGTCGAACTGCTCGATCAGCACGGCGGTCTGCTGCGCCAGCGCCCACTCGGCGTTGCAGCGCTGCTCGGCGATGATTCGCTTCGGCGCTTCCGCAATCGTCGGGTCGGTCAGAATCATCCAGTGGACGTCAAGAAACGCGCCGAACTCCGCTGGCGCGTCCTCCGAGGTCATTTCCGCGCGCAGGCTCTCGAGTTCTTTCTGCACGAAGCGCATCGCTTGCGTCAGGCGTGCAATCTCGGCGCCGACCTGATCTGCGGTGATGGCGTAGTGTGCGGCCTCGAGCGTCGCGTGCGAAACGAGCTGCGCCCGCCCGATCGCGATGCCGCCGGAAACGCCGATTCCGTGGAGTACGAAGCTCACGGCGCCACTTTACCCACAAGCGGCAGCCGCGACGCGTACGAAGTCAGACTTCTTCGCCGAAGCGGTCGTTGATGAGTTCGACCATTGCGGTCATCGCCGCAGCCTCGTCGGGACCGGCGGTCTCGAGGCGGATGGTGGTGCCCATACTCGCGGCAAGCATCATCACCGCGAGAATATTTCGCGCGTTGGCGCGCCGACCGTCGAAGACAAGCGATACGCGGCAGCGAAAGCGTGAAGCAAGCTTCACGATTTTGGCCGATGCCCGCGCGTGCAATCCAAGGCGATTCCTGATTCTGATTTCCTGTGTCTGCATGATCGTACGGATAGCCGCTGTAAGAAGGGAAGCGTCCATGGGTATCGCGGACGCCTGCTGATTGATTGCGAGACCCATGCATTGGTTCCATCGAATTAGATCATGAATGCATTGCAACAATCTTAAACAGAACTGATATTCACTGTCCCTCGCCAAAATAATCGTTGATCAATGCGACGATCGCATCCATGGCCTCCGTCTCGTCCGGTCCCTCGACCTCGACCGTGACATGCGCACCTTTTCCCGCCGCCAGCATCATCACGCCCATGATGCTTTTGGCGTTGATCTTGCGTCCGTTGCGAGCGAGTGAGACCTCACTTTGATACTTGGCGGCAAGCTGCGTAAGTTTCGCCGAAGCACGTGCATGCAGCCCCAACTTGTTGATAATCTCAAGCTCCCGTTGCTGCATAGATCGAGCCGCCCTCCACGTGCAGCACACCGTCGCAGCCGCCGCTAATGGCTTTTTTGATCATTGTATCCATGCCCTTTGCGCGGTAAGTGAACGCTCGCACGAGCATAGGCAGGTTAACACCGGCGACGGCCTCGACGCGCCCGGGGACAAGCAGCTTGCCGACGAGATTACACGGGGTCGCGCCGAAGATATCGGAAAAAATCAGCACGCCATCGCCGCTGTCCAGCGTCTTGACCATCTCGCGCGCCTTGGGCAACAGCGCAGCGGGATCGTCGGTCGCGGCAACCCCGAGACTGTCGAACTGTCCCGGGCGTCCCCCAAGTACATGCGTGACGGCGCCGATCAGGCTCTCGCCCAGTTTGTCATGAGCGACGATGAGGATGCCGATCATGCTCCGTCTCTTGTCAACACCGCGCCAGTATTACATACGGGAATTCGCTCGCGCCCGCTCGCTGCCGAGGCATCGTCCGAATGGTCGCGGATCAAGGTCGTATCGCACCGCACCGGCAATGAAGGCTCATGGTAGCACGCGGGCGCGGTCCTATCTGCGTCCCGGCCGCAGCGGGGAGAGCTACTGCTGCACTGCGACACGCTCGAGCGCGTCGATGAACCGGCCGGCGACGTCGAATCCCGTCTGCTCGGCGATTTCGACGAAGCAGGTCGGGCTGGTCACATTGACCTCGGTCAGATAGTCGCCGATCACGTCGAGGCCGACCACGAGCAGACCCTCGGACCAAAGCAGGGGGCCCACCGCTTCGGCGATCGCGCGGTCGCGCGCCGAGAGTGGGCGCGCCACGCCGCGCCCCCCCACCGCGAGATTGCCGCGCGTCTCGCCCGCCTTGGGAATGCGCGCGAGCGCATAGGGTACCGGTTCGCCCGCGATGAGCAGGATGCGTTTGTCGCCGTCGACGATCTCAGGGATGAAGCGCTGCGCCATGACGCTTCGTGCGCCGAGGTGTCCGACCGTCTCGATGATCACATTGCGGTTGGGATCATTGTCTCGAACGCGAAAGACGGACGCGCCGCCCATGCCGTCGAGCGGTTTGAGAATCACGTCCTTGTAAGTGTCGACGAAGCTGCCGAGGAGTGCCGCATCGCGCGTCACGAGCGTCGGGGCCGTGAACTCGCGAAACCGTGCGATCGCGAGCTTTTCGTTGTGGTCGCGCACCGCCCGGGGGCGGTTGTAGACGCGCGCGCCTTCGCCCTCGGCCGCTTCGAGCAGGTACGTCGAATACAGGTATTCCATATCGAAAGGGGGGTCCTTGCGCATGAGAATCGCTGCAAAGGAGGCGAGCGAACGGATAATGCGGTCGCTCGTCCGGTACCACGCGTCGTCGTCTGCGCCCACTTCCAGCGGTAGGACCCGTGCGCGCGTCACCCCGTTGTCCCAGAAGATTTCCGGCTGCTCGATGGCGAACAGCGCATGACCGCGCGCCTGGGCGGCGCGCATCATGGCAACGCTGGAATCCTTGTATGCCTTGAGCGAATCGAGGGGATCGACGACGAAGGCGAATTCCATGGTCGTGGCGGGTTGAAACGGACGCCCATGCTACCGCAAACGGCGCCGCCTCGGCGCCTGCGATTCGCTCAGGAAACGCCGAGCGTATCGACGGGCGCGATGGTGCCCGCGTGCGTCGGATCATATCCCGGAAAGCCGGCCGCCAAGCGAGCAAACGCCGGACTGCGCAACCATTGGAGCATCGTTACCATGCCAGGCGTGCCGAGTTGCGAGTTGCGTACCGCGAGATAGTACCGTTCCCTCACCAGCGGTACGAACGCCAATCCGCGCTCGGCTGCGGCAGCGCGCAGGCCGAATCCCGCGTCTGCGCCCCCGGCAGCGACTGTTGCCGCGATCGCCTGATGCGTGAATTCCTCGTGCGAGTACCCCAAGAGCGCTTCCGCTCGAAGGTCGTGTTCCCCCATGATGCGGTCGATCAGCAGCCGCGTCCCCGATCCCGCTTGGCGATTGACGAAGCGCAGCCCCTTGCGGACGATGTCCGCGAAACTGCGAACGCGCGTCGGATTGCCGCGAGGAAGGATCAATCCCTGCTCGCGGTCGACGAAGCGGATCAAACGGTCGCGGCGCGGGCTGAGCCAGCGTCGAAATGGCGCCACGTCGCGTGCGTGGCGGACGCCGAGCGCCACATGAAAGCCCGTCGCGTCGGCGTTGCCCTCGGCAAACCGCTGCAGTGCGTGCAGGCTGCCCATGACTGAGAGCGCGAGCGTGAGCCCTGCGGTTGACGGCAGCACATCGCGCAGGGCAGTGAGGGCGAGGTCATGGCTCGCCGCGATGGACAGGGTCCTTTCCTGCACGCGTTCCCGGGGTCCGGCCGCTATGTCGAGGTCAACGGCGAGACTCGGCAAGACCCGAGTCAGTCGTTGCTCCGCCGCGCGTTGAGCGTGCAGGAGTTGTGCGCCGACGGCGGCTATTTGAGCGCCGCGGCCGCGTTGCAGCTGCACCAGCGGCGCACCGAGCGCGCGTTCGTAGTCGCGCAACATGCCCCAAGCAGCACGGTACGACATCCGGCATTCCGCAACCGCCGCGGCGAGCGACCCCGTGGCGGCGATTGCTTCGAGCAGGGGCATGAGCCGGCCGTCGATCACGGCGTCGGTTCCACCCTCGAGTCCCCACGTCAGAGCTGGCACCAATCGCATTATGTACTTTGCTGCATATTTTGGCCGATCGTCTGATCGGCTATTGTTGCGTTTCTCCCGCTACGGATTATGCCAGTATATGCATCACCATACATATCTATCCGTAGCGCCCGCACGATGAATAGCATCGGTGCGGCAGCGTCCCAGGCGATGCATCTGATTACCGGCGGCGACCCGACGTTGGTGGCGATCGTGCTATTGAGCCTCCAGGTCAGTCTGACCGCGGTCGGGATCGCCTGCGCTGTCGGCTTGCCGCTCGGCGCGCTCATCGCCGTCGGGCGTTTCCCGGGTCGCCACACGTTGATCGTCGCGCTCAATGCCTTCATGGGATTGCCTCCCGTCGTGGTCGGGCTCGTCGTTTACTTGCTGCTTTCCCGCGCCGGACCGCTGGGCGAGTTGGGTCTGCTTTTTACCCCGACTGCGATGGTGATCGCACAGGCGATCCTGATCACGCCGATCATCGCCGGACTGGCGCGCCAGGTCATCGAAGACGCCTGGAGCGAATACCGCGAGCAGCTGCGCTCGCTGGGAGAGACGAAGCTCGGCGCAGCCATCACCTTGCTCTGGGATGTGCGCTTCTCGCTGGTCACGCTCGTGCTGGCGGGATTCGGGCGCGCCGCTGCGGAAGTTGGTGCGGTGATGATCGTCGGCGGCAACATCGCTGGCGTGACGCGCGTCATGACAACCGCGATCGCGCTCGAAACGAGCAAAGGCGATCTGCCGCTCGCGCTCGGTCTCGGCCTCGTCCTGCTCGCCATCGTGCTTGCCCTCAACGCCGCTGCCTACGTGGTCAAGGAATCGGCGCAGCGGCGGTACGGATGACCTCTGCACAAGCGATGCGCGCACCGCTGACCCTGTTGCCATTGCGCCTCGAAGACGTGGTCTTCGCAGTCGCCGGCCGACGGATTATCGACGGCGTGTCGATGACCCTGACGTCCGCAACGCGGACGATGATCGTCGGACCGAACGGCGCGGGCAAGAGCGTGCTGCTGCGCTTGTGTCACGGCTTGCTGCGCCCAACCGCCGGCGCGATACGCTGGCATTCGCCGGAAATCGAGGGCGCGTCCCGGCGTCAGGCCATGGTGTTCCAGCGACCAGTGCTGTTGCGGCGCTCGGCGTTGGCGAACGTGATCTACGCGCTGCGCGTGGCGCGCGTGCCCCTTGAGGAGCGCGAGGCGCGTGCGCGCGAGGCGCTGCGCACCGTCGGATTGGAGGCGCGGGGGGCAAGTCCCGCGCGCGTGCTGTCGGGCGGCGAGCAACAGCGGCTCGCCTTGGCGCGAGCGTGCGCGCTGCAGCCGGAAGTATTGTTTCTGGACGAGCCGACGGCGAGCCTCGATCCCAGCGCAGCGCACGAAATCGAAAAGGTCATCGACGCTATGCACACTGCTGGCACGAAAATCGTCATGGTGACGCACAACCTTGGCCAGGCGAGGCGCCTCGGCGACGAGATCCTGCTCCTACACCAGGGGCGTCTGGTCGAACGCTCCCCTGCTGACCGCTTTTTCAAGCACCCGGAGTCGCCCGAAGCGGCCCAATTTCTGGAAGGAGAATTGCCATGGTAATCACCCGCCGCGCATTGCTGGCGACAGTCCTTTGCCTTGCCACTTTTGTATCGTCGGCACAGGAGAAATTCATAACCGTCGCGTCGACGACATCGACCGAGCAATCCGGATTGTTCGCTTATCTGCTGCCGATCTACGAGCAGCAGACCGGCGTCAAGGTTCGCGTCGTCGCCCTCGGGACCGGGCAGGCACTCGATGTCGGGCGGCGCGGTGACGCGGATGTCGTCTTCGTCCACGCCCGGGCCGCCGAGGAAAAATTCCTGGCCGAAGGACAGGGCGTCAAACGTTATCCGGTGATGTACAACGACTTCGTGCTCATCGGCCCGAAGAATGACCCGGCGAAGATCGCCGGCAGCAAGGACATCCTGGCTGCGCTGAAAAAAATCGAGGCCGCGCAGGCGCCATTCGTGTCGCGCGGCGACCGCAGCGGCACGCACATGGCCGAACTCGATCTGTGGAAGGCCGCCGGCGTTGACATCGACAAGAGCAAAGGTCCCTGGTATCGCGACACCGGCCAAGGCATGGGACCCGCGCTCAACACGGCGGCCTCGATGGGCGCGTACGTCCTCGGCGATCGAGGAACGTGGCTGGCGTTCAAGAATCGCTCGGACCTGGCCATTCTGGTCGAGGGAGACAAGCGCCTGTTCAACCAATACGGCGTCATGCTGGTGAACCCAGAGAAACATCCAAACGTAAAAAGGGATCTGGGTCAGCAATTCATCGACTGGCTCGTCTCCCCGGCAGGGCAGAAGGCGATCGCCGATTACAAGATCGGCGGCGAGCAGTTGTTCTATCCCAATGCCGCGGATGCCAACGCTTGAGGATGCGCGCGTTCCTCCTTGTCATCGCCATGGTCGTTGGCAGCGCAGCATCAGCGCAGGATCCGGTCCGCGTCTTCGCCGCCGGGAGTCTGCGCGCCGCGATGACCGAGATCGCGCAATCCTTCGCCGCGTCGGGTGGCCCCGCGGTCACCACCACGTTCGGCGCATCGGGCTTGCTTCGTGAACGTATCGAGAAAGGCGAAGGCGCCGACGTCTTCGCGTCGGCCGACGTCGGCAACGCGTTGACCCTGGCACAGGCGAATCGTGCGGCGTCCCCGGTTGTATTCACTCGCAACCGGTTGTGCGCGCTGCTTGCACCCGGCGTCGACGCCACCCCGGATACGCTGCTGGAACGCATGCTCGATCCCCACGTGAAACTGGGTACATCGACGCCGAAGGCCGATCCGTCCGGTGACTATGCATGGCTGTTGTTCGAGAAGGCCGACGGGTTGCAGCCGGGTGCTTACGCGAGGCTGGACAAGAAGGCGCTGAAGCTCACCGGGGGCGCCGACTCCCCGCAGCCACCGCCGGGTCGTTCGCTATACGGCATGATGATCGCCGATCGCAAGGCAGATATCTTTCTGACCTACTGCACGAATGCGTTCGACGCGGCGCGCGAAATCGCGGGCGCGAAGTCGGTCACACTTCCGGATTCGCTCGCTGTCGGTGCGACCTACGCACTGACCGTGATCACGGGCGCACGCGCCGGGGCGGACCGCTTCGCGTTGTACGTCATATCGGTGCGGGGCCAGGAAATTCTGGCGCGCCATGGGTTCACTCCGGTCGCGTTACCGTGAGCGGTGATCGTCAATCGGTGAGCGTTCGCACTTCGATCGTGCGCAACCACTTGACGTGCCGTGGCCCCGGCCGGGTGTCCTTGAGCGACACGAGCGCGAGCGGACCTTCCGCGTCGGACAAGGCTGCCCCGTCCCGTTCGTAGACGACCAGCACGCCCTCTCCGATCGGCGAAAGGTACAGCTCGGCCCAGGAAAATACCGCACGATAGCCATCGCTGGCGGTCACAATCACGACGCTTTTGCGCAGATCCATGCGATTCTTTTCGACCAGCTTGGCGCGGTCGAGAATGTCGCGCAGCAGACAACCGGTATAGCGTCGCGTCATTTCCTGCGCACCGGACGCAGCACCCTGCTCGCGTACGACGCGCATGTCCTCGATGCGTTGCGCGGGAAGCTGTTTCACCTCATCCAGCGACAATGCCAGCACATGTTCGACGTTGCCTTTGACCGTCAGCGCCGGCGCGCCCGGCGTTTGTGCGTCCGCGGGCAACGAGCACGTGGCGGCAAGCAGCGCAGCGGCCGCAAGCGCTACGACGCGCATCTCTTCGCTCCTAGTCGACCGCGACCACGACTGAGCTGGCCTTGATCAGGGCATAGCCGCGTTTGCCGACGGCGAGGCCAAGCGTTTCCGCCGATCGCGTGCTGATCACCGCGACGACGTTGATGCCAGGCGCGACTTCGAGCGTCACTTCGGTACTGATGGGGCCTTTGGTCATCTCCTTGATGAGGCCCGTGAATTGGTTCCGTGCGCTTGTCCTCATGTATTTTTCCTGTGGGTCGCGACACTTCGTCGCAGTGCCCAAGCATGCGAGCGAGCAGGGTCCACGTCAATATGCAGTGACATGCCGATGCCGTGCAAGACGAGCATGAATTGCCGGACGTTATATCCTGCAGTATATTTCGCTCTCACGCATACGCCATGCCGAGCGAGCGCGCGGCTGCCGTAATCGGGCCGGTCGTGTCGATAGCTCCAGCAGAGCGATTTTGCCCGGGCCGACCGCGATATCGTCGCCGTTGCTGATTCGCAGACGAAACTGGATTCGCGGTTTCATGCGGATGCTGCTTTGCCAGATTTTCGTCGCTGCGCTGGCAATGAGGTACAATACCGCTGCGGCCTTTGTTCCAGTCCCCTGCCGCAGTCGATCCTGACCTCCGCTATTTTTCGTTCGGCTCTGACTGGCCGCCCTTCGTGGCGAATGGCCGGGCACACCTTCCGAAAGTTCTCATGTCGTTCTCTACACTCGGGCTGTCCGAAGCGCTGATGCGCGCGGTCGCCGATGAAGGCTACACCCACCCCACGCCGATCCAGGCGCAGGCCATTCCCGCGGTACTCGCGGGCGGCGACTTGCTCGCCGGCGCGCAGACCGGCACCGGCAAGACGGCAGGTTTCGTCCTGCCCATACTGCAGCGGCTGTCGACCGCCCCGTCGTTGTACAAGAGCGGATCGCGCAAGCCGGTGCGTGTGCTGATTCTCACGCCAACGCGCGAACTCGCGGCGCAGGTCGAGGCGTCGATCCGCGTGTACGGCAAGCATCTCAAGATCACGTCGATGGTGCTGTTCGGCGGCGTTTCTCTCGGACCGCAGACCACACAGCTCAGGCGCGGCATCGACATCCTCGTTGCGACACCGGGCAGGCTGCTCGACCATCACGGCCAGGGCAACGTGGACTTCTCGCGCGTCGAGATCTTCGTGCTCGACGAAGCCGACCGCATGCTCGACATGGGTTTCATTCCCGATGTGAAGCGCGTGCTCGCCCTGCTGCCGAAGCGGCGCCAGAACCTGCTGTTCTCGGCGACGTTCTCCGACGACATCAAGGCACTCGCCAATCGGCTCCTCGATCGCCCGCAAACAATCCAGGTCGAACCGCGGAACTCGACCGTCGAAGTGATCCGCCAGCGCATTCATCCGGTCGATCGCGATCGCAAGCAGGAACTCGTGTCGTGGTTGATCGGACACCATGATTGGCGCCAGGTGCTGGTCTTCACACGTACGAAGCACGGCGCAGACAAGCTTGCCCGCGCGCTGGAAGCCGACGGAATTCACGCTACCGCACTCCACGGCAACAAGAGCCAGAACGCGCGCACACGCGCACTGGGGGGCTTCAAGGATGGCGACATAAGAGTACTCGTGGCAACCGACATCGCCGCGCGCGGCATCGACATCGACCAGTTGCCGCACGTGGTCAATTACGACCTGCCCAATGTTCCGGAAGATTACGTGCATCGTATCGGGCGCACCGGGCGGGCGGGCAACGAGGGCGAAGCGATTTCGCTGGTATGCATCGACGAGCACGTCTTCCTGCGCGATATCGAACGCCTGATCAAGCGCGAAATACCCCAAACCGTGGTCGCGGGATTCGAGCCGGACCCGCGCGCTGTCGCGCAGCCGGTCTTTCAGAAGCAGCAGCGAGGGCGCGGGCGGTCCGCGGCGCTGGGGCATCGATCGGGATATGGCGGACACGCGTCCGCGGCGCGCCCGTCGTCCCAGGGCCACGTACCCGGACGCGGCAAACAGGCGCCGCCAAAGCAGCATTCGACGCCGCGCAACGTAACCGGGTCGCGCCAGAACACGCGCGGCAACGCCGCAACGACGCCATCGAACCGGCAATACTTCAAGACCCGCTGAAACGAATTGCCGCCACCGCCCAATCGGTGCTCCTGAGAGGCAGCCCATGCCCGCGACGAATCCCGAATGCCAGCTCCTGGCCGGTGTTCTCATCATTCTGGCGCTGCCGGCGCATGCCGCCGACCATCTCAAGCCCGGCCTATGGGACGTGGCGGTGAAGGTAAGTCAAAATGGTGGTCCGCAAATCCCACCCGACCAACTCGAGCAGCTGAAGAGGATGGGCCTCTCGGTTCCCTTCGGCGGCCCGGCGATCATGACATCACAATGCATCACGCCGGCGATGGCATCGTCCGACAATCCGTTCGCCAGCGACGAACGCGATCCCAACAAGTGCCAGCTCGTCGATTACAGGCGCGTAGGCAGCAAGGCGACCGGAGAGATGGTTTGCACCGGAGACTTCAAGGGTACGGGACCGTTCGAAATGACCATGGATAGCGAAACCGAATACCACGGGCACTGGGTTGTGAAGGGCGCAAGTGCCAGCCTGGGTCCGGTGGAACAGACCACGGACGTGCGCGGCAAATGGTCTGCCGCAGACTGCAATGCGCCAGGTAAGTAGACCGCAACTGCCTGCCGGTCTATCGACAGCTTGTTGTACGTTGGAAGCAAACTGGGCCCCATTGGTGCGGCGGCCGAAGTCTGGAACAATCACCGGCAGAATTCGGAAGCTGTTCAAACGATGACCAACGCCGGGCGGGTGCTGGTGACAGGCGCGAGCGGATTCGTGGGCTCGGCGGTTGTTCGTGCGCTCCTTGCCGCCGGATACCCAGTACGGGCGTTCGTCCGGCGTTCGAGTCCGCGCGCCAATCTGGACGCACTGGACGTCGAAACCGTCGAAGGCGACATGCTCGATGCCGCGTCGGTCTCCCGCGCGTTGGCGAACGTGCACTTTGTCATGCACGTCGCCGCCGACTACCGCCTGTGGTCGGCCGATCGCGCAGAGATCCGACGTAACAACGTAGAGGGCACGCGGACGGTCATGCAGGCGGCACTGCGCGCCGGCATCGAGCGCATTGTCTACACAAGCAGTGTCGCTGCGCTGGCGCTGCGGCCGGACAGCCAGGCCGCCGACGAGACGAGCGCCCTCTCCGAAGCGGCCGCGATCGGTGCCTACAAACGGAGCAAGGTCGCGGCGCAGGAACTCGTCGAGACCATGATCGCGCGCGATGCGTTGCCGGCGATTCTCGTCAATCCGTCGACGCCGATCGGACCCCGGGATATTCGACCGACGCCCACCGGGCGGATCATCGTCGAAGCCGCCTCCGGCCGTATGCCCGGATATGTGGATACCGGTCTTAATCTCGTGCACGTGGACGATGTCGCGGCAGGGCATCTTGCCGCGCTCCAGCGCGGCAAAGTTGGCGAGCGCTATATCCTCGGGGGCCAGAATGTCCTGCTTGCGGACATGCTGCGCGACATCGCCAGACTTGTCGGGCGAAATCCACCCCGATTGCGCATGTCGCGCCGGCTCCTCTACCCCGCAGCGGCCGTCGCCGAAATAGTCGCATCCAGGACGGGCCGGGAACCCTTCCTGACGCTCGATGGGCTGCGCCTGGCGAGATACCGGATGTTCTTTACCAGCGAGAAGGCGCAGAGGGACCTCGGCTTTCATGCGCGGCCTTACGTCGAAGGCCTCAGCGACGCCATCGGCTGGTTTCGCGGTGCGGGGCATCTGCGATGATCGGCTTTGTCGTCGCATCGCTGGCGTGCGCCGCGTGGATCTACGTTTTGCTATTGCGCGGCGGTTTTTGGCGGGCCGCCGAGCGCGACGACGTTGGAGATCGCGCGAATTTCGTGCCCGCGGTGTGGCCGAGCGTCGTTGCCATCGTGCCCGCCCGCAACGAGGCCGAAGTCGTCGCCACCAGCATCGGTTCGCTGCTCCAACAGGACTACGCCGGTCGATTCGCAGTGATCGTGGTCGACGACCACAGTTCCGACGATACTGCCGCCATCGCCCGGGCGGCCGTCGCGGCTGCCGACGACCGACTGGTTGTCTTGGCGGCGCCAGCGCTTCCCGATACGTGGACCGGCAAACTGTGGGCGATGAACTGCGGTGCCAGCTACGCGTCTGCCTTGCCGGAACCGCCTGATTATCTGCTGTTCATCGATGCCGACATCACCTGCGCACCTGACACGTTGACGGGACTGGTTAAACGCGCGGAGCCCGATGGTCCGGCGCTGGTGTCGCTGATGGCAAAACTACACTGTGAGAGCTTTGCTGAATCCGCGCTGATTCCGGCCTTCATCTTCTTCTTCCAATTGTTGTACCCGTTTGCCTGGGTCAACCGCGCTGAGCGGTCAACGGCGGCGGCCGCCGGAGGCTGCATGCTGGTGCGGCGCACGGCGCTGGAGCGCGCGGGTGGGCTCGCCGCGCTGCGCGGAGAACTGATCGACGACTGTGCGCTCGGGTGCCAGCTGAAAAAGCAGGGGCCGATCTGGCTGGGCCTGACCGATCGCGTGCGCAGCCTTCGCGCCTTTGGATCCATCGGCGATATTCGGCCGATGATCAGCCGTTCTGCTTATGCGCAATTGCAGTATTCGCCGTGGCTGCTGATCGGCGCGGTGGTGTCGATAGCCTTGACCTGCCTGGCGCCGCCCGTTCTCGCACTCGGAAGCGTTGGAACCGCCCAGTGGCTTGGCGTGGCCGCGTGGATGCTGATGGCATTCGCCATGCAGCCAGTTCTTCGCTTCTACGGCGTGTCGCGATGGTGGGGCGTGGCCTTGCCAGCGATCGCTTTCGTCTACCTCGCGTTTACGCTGGACTCCGCCTGGCAGCATTGGCGGGGGAGAGGCGGCATGTGGAAAGGGCGCGCGCACTGTTCGGTGCCGGACAGGCGATGATCCCGTTGCGTCCGGTAAGCCCGCCCGCGGTGTATCGGAATATACTTGCCTACCTGGCCGAGCGCGGCTTTGCCACGGCCACGCAACTTCGCAACCCAATCAACGCATGGAGATTGTTCGTGTCTGAAGCTCTGCGATGGTCGGTGACGTGATGTCTCACGTCATGCATGGCTCGGAGAGCGCACTTCGGCAGTCGGTCGAACCGTCCAAAGTTGTCGATTCGCCGCTCGCGGCGTGCATCGAACGCGCGACCGGCGCCTTGCTTGCCGCGCAGCGCCGGGACGGTCACTGGGTCTTCGAGCTCGAGGCCGACGCCACCATTCCCGCGGAGTACGTCCTCCTCAAGCATTATCTCGGCGAGCCCGATTCCACGCTCGAGAAGAAGATCGCGAATTATCTGCGGCGCATCCAGGGGTTGCACGGCGGCTGGCCGCTGTTTCACGACGGTGCTTTCAATATCAGCGCGAGCGTCAAGGCGTACTTTGCCTTGAAGGCCATCGGTGATGCCCCCGACGTCCCGCACATGCGGCGGGCGCGGGAGGCGATTCTCGCCCACGGCGGGGCGGGCACGACCAACGTCTTCACCCGGATACTGCTCGCGTTGCATGGTGTGATTCCGTGGCAAGCCGTGCCGACGATCCCGGTCGAGATCATGCATCTGCCGCGATGGTTTCCGTTCCACCTATTCAGGATTTCCTACTGGGGACGCACGGTGTTGGCCCCGCTCCTGGTCCTGCAGGCGGTCAAACCCTTGTCGCGCAACCCGCGGCGCGTGAACATCGACGAACTCTTTGCCGGGCCGTCCACGCGCATACGCCGCGCCCCGCGAGCTTCGCACCAGTCACGCCCGTGGTTCGCGGTATTTGCGCTGATCGATGCGCTGATCCGGTTCGCGGAGCCTTATTTCCCGGCGGGGCCGCGCAAGCGGGCCATCGCCAAGGTAGTCGCGTTCGTCACTGAACGACTCAACGGCGAAGACGGTCTCGGTGCCATTTTCCCGGCGATGGCGAATACGGTCATGTTGTTCGACGCGCTCGGCTACCCGCGCGACCATCCGCAGGTGATAGCCGCGCGCAAAGCGATCGACAAACTGATCGTTCTCAAGCGTGATGAAGCCTATTGCCAGCCCTGCGTGTCGCCTGTCTGGGACACCGTCCTCGCGTGCCACGCGCTGATCGAGGTGGGCGGCGAACGCGCGCTCGCGGGCGCGCACAGGGGCCTCGTGTGGCTCGCGCCGCGGCAGGTACTTGGAACTGTCGGTGACTGGGCAGAGCAGCGGCCGGGAGTTCGTCCGGGAGGTTGGGCGTTTCAGTACGCGAATCCACACTACCCTGATCTCGATGACACCGCGGCGGTCGTGATGGCGATGGACCGTGGCGCGCACCGGCTCGTCATCTCAGGGGGCGTCGACTTCAGCGAAGCGGTCGCCCGCGGCCGCGAGTGGGTTCTGGGGTTGCAGAGCAGGAACGGGGGCTGGGGTGCCTTCGATGCGGATAATACGAGCGAGTACCTGAACCACATTCCGTTCGCCGACCATGGCGCGCTGCTGGACCCGCCGACCGCCGACGTGACGGCGCGTTGCTCGAGCATGCTCGCGCAGCTCGGTCATGGATCGGATCGCGGCGCACTGACCAGGGCGCTCGACTTTCTGCGCCGCGATCAGCAGGCGGATGGCAGCTGGCACGGCCGCTGGGGGATGAACTACATCTACGGCACGTGGTCGGCATTGTGCGCGTTCAACGCGGCCGGCGTGAATCCGCGTGCCCCTGAAATCCGGCGTGCAGTCGATTGGCTGGTTTCGATCGCCAACGCCGATGGCGGCTGGGGCGAACATGGCAGCAGCTACGATCTTGAATACCGGGGGCATCAGCCGGCGCCCAGCACTGCGTCGCAGACGGCTTGGGCCCTCCTCGGCCTGATGGCTGCGGGCGAGGTCAATCACCCGGTGGTGGAACGCGGCATCGAATATCTGCTTCGGAGCAATGACGACACTGGGCTCTGGCCGGAGCTGGAATTCACGGCCGTAGGATTTCCACGCGTGTTCTTCCTGCGCTATCACGGATATGCGAAGTTCTTCCCGCTCTGGGCGCTTGCGCGTTTTCGGAATCTGAAAGGTTCCAACGAGTCCTCGGTTCGCGTCGGCATGTGAGCATCGCAGCGACCGACCGTCGCCCCGTCGTCGCAGTAACCGGCCTGGAGATCGAAGCCCGCATCGCTGCCGGGCCCGGCGTACGAACCATCGCCGCCGGGGGAGATGGCCATCGACTGGTTACAGCCCTCGTGCGCGAGATGAACCTGGGAGCAACCGCGATCATCAGTTTCGGCATTGCGGGCGGTCTCACTGCAGTGGCGGCACCGGGTACCTGGCTCGTTGCCGACGCCGTCATCGCGCGCGGCACGCGCTGGCCTGTCGATGCGCCTTGGGCTGCTGCGCTTGCCGAGCGACTGCCCGGCGCTTTCCGCGGGGATCTCGCCGGCGCCGACGCCATCATCGCCACTTCGACGGACAAATTTGCCCTTGGCAACGTGACCGGGGCGATCGCCGTGGATATGGAATCCCACATTGTCGCGGCATTCGCCTCCCGGCGCGGCGTCCCGTTTGTCGTGTTCCGCGTGGTCGCGGACTCGCTGGCCCAACCCCTGGCTTCGGCCACGACACTCGGAATGCGTGCCGACGGAACTATCGACGCGCGCGCAGTGCTGGCCTCGCTGCTGCGGGCGCCAAGGCAGCTGCCAACACTCCTTAGAAATGCAGTCGACGCACGAATTGCGCTTCGAGCATTGTCACGCGGTCGTCGACTCCTTGGGCCGGGCCTGGGTTACCCGGATCTCGGCCAGTTTCTGCTCGACGTGTCGTGAGAAGACGTATCTCGCCGGGCGCTGTTGCTCGAGCGAAATCTCGGCGGCCATTGCGCCTTCGGTGTTCGCGCCCCGGCGGTTGACGGCAAACGCTTTCAACGGGTGCCGCACGGCATCCTGCACGGCGGTCGCCTCGAATCCGCTGTGCACCATGCAGTCGGCGCACTTCTCGTAGTTGCCGGTCCCGTACGAATCCCAGTCGGTCTCCTCCATCAGCTCGCGGAAGGTTGCCGCGTAACCTTCGCCAAGAAGGTAACAGGGACGCTGCCAGCCGAAGACGGTGCGGGTCGGATTGCCCCATGGCGTGCACCGGTAGTCCTGATTGCCGGCCAGAAAGTCGAGGAACAATCCGGATTGGCTGAACGACCATGCCTTGCCGCCACGTCCGCGCCGGAAGATGTCGCGAAACAGCTGCTTCGTCTTGGCGCGATTCAGGAAGTGCTTCTGGTCGGGGGCGCGCTCGTACGCGTAGCCGGGCGATACCGTGATGCCGTCGACGCCCAACGCGCCGACGCTGTCGAAAAACCGCGCGACACGATCCGGATCCGCGTCGTTGAACAACGTGCAGTTGATATTGACCCGGAAGCCCTTCTCCTTCGCAGCCCGGATCGCCTCGACCGCACGCTCGTACACGCCGTCCTCGCACACCGAGCGATCGTGCATTTCCTTGTCGCCGTCAAGATGAACGGACCAGACGAAATAAGGGCTCGGCTTGAAGAGCGACAGCCGCTTTTTCATCAATAACGCGTTCGTGCACAGATAGACAAACTTGCGACGCGCGATGATCCCCTCGACGACGGCGTCGATCTCCTTGTGGAGCAAAGGCTCGCCGCCGGCTATGGAAACAACCGGGGCCCCGCACTCGTCCACCGCCTTGAGGCAGTCCGCGAGCGACAACCGTTGATTGAGGATTTCCTCTGGATAGTCGATCTTGCCGCAGCCTGCGCACGCAAGATTGCAACGGAACAGGGGCTCGAGCATCAGCACCAAAGGGTAGCGCTTGCGTCCCACCAATTGCTGGCGGGTGACATACACGCCAATGCGCGCTTGTTGCAGAAGGGGAATGGCCACGGGAACTTTCGCGTGAGTGCGGGTTAGTCAGGTCGTTGCCGGCCGCGCAATACGGGCCCGAAGCAATTCGACGGGAAGGCGAAATTCGACATCTTCCGTGATGCCGGGCAGCACCGACAATTCGATCGGTCCTGTGCTGCGCAGCGCCGCGACCACGTCGTCGACCAGCTCCTCGGGTGCGGAAGCGCCCGCCGTGATTCCAACGACGTCGGCTTCCCGGAACCAGCCGCTCCGGAGCTCGCTGCCGTCGGCGATCAGGTAGCTTGGGACCCCGATTTCAACGCCGATCTCGCGCAGACGATTGGAGTTCGAACTGTTCTTCGCGCCGACCACCAGGATGACATCGACAACCTTCGCGAGTTCCCGCACTGCCGACTGTCGATTCTGCGTCGCATAACAGATGTCGTCAGTGTCCGGGCCGACGATGTCGGTGAAGCGGCTCTCGAGCGCGCCGATGACAGCGCGTGTATCGTCGACGCTCAGGGTCGTCTGCGTGATGTACGCAACCGGCGTGTCGGGATGGAGGTCGAGCGCCGCGACGTCGGCAGCGGTCTGCACGAGCAAGACCGACGCAGGAATCTGACCCATCGTTCCCTCGACCTCCGGGTGCCCTGCGTGACCGACGAGAATCACCTGTCGGCCGGCGGCGACGTAACGCTTGCCCTGGCTATGGACCTTGGCGACCAGCGGGCACGTGGCGTCCAGCACGCGCAGCCCGCGCGTGCGGGCCTCGTCCTCGACGCTTCGCGCAACGCCGTGGGCGCTGAAGATCGAGATGGCGCCCGCCGGCACTTGCGAGAGATGCTCGACGAAGCGCGCACCCTTCGCGCGCAAGCTCTCGACGACATGCCGGTTGTGAACGATCTCGTGGCGCACGTACACCGGCGCGCCGAATAACTGCAACGCTTGCTCGACGATATCGATGGCTCGGATAACGCCCGCGCAGAACCCGCGTGGCTGCGCAAGAATCACACGCATGGCAGGGACCGCAGTCGAAGCCAATTCGTGGCTTGGTCGATCATCGCCGTTCCGAGCCGCAGCAGTTCGCCCAAGCATTCGCCATCTGTACAATCATGCCTCTTTGCGGGGTCGGCGACAAGTCGCTCCGGCGAGCTTCGATGGACCGGTCGTTGCGAGGGACGAGTTTGGCCTGGGTTGCGAACATCGCTACACCAAATCGAATGGGAATCGACGTTTGCGCGCGGTGATTACGCTTCTGGTCGGCGCGTGCGCAGCGCGTCCCTGGCGAGTGATCGTCGCTGCTGCAGTGCTGGGTGTCATCGCGTCCGTATACGCGGCGCGGCACATCGCCATCGACACCGACACTTCGAAGCTCATCTCCCCGGATTCGCCGTGGCGCCAGCGAGAAATCGACTTTGCCAAGAGCTTTCCGCAACGCGTCGCCATGATTGCCGTGGTCGTCGATGGCGCAACACCCGACATAGCTGAACAGGCGACGGCGGCGCTTGCGCAGCGGCTTGCTGGCGATAAGGCGGCGATTCGCGCCGTGCGGCGGCCCGACGGCGGTCCGTTTTTCAATCGCGCAGGACTGCTGTTCGCACCGACTGAAGAAGTGGCGCGCACTGCGCAGCAAATGATCGCGGCGCAGCCCTTGCTGGGAACGCTCGCGGCTGATCCGACGTTGCGCGGGGTGATGGATTCGCTGTCGCTCGTGCTGGAAGGAGTGCGACGCGAGCAGATCAAACTCGATGATCTCTCCCGGCCGCTTGCGGCATTCGCCACTGCGATCGATGCCGTCAACGCTAACGAGGTGCCCCGCTTTTCGTGGCGGACATTGATCATGGGCCGCGCGCCTGACCCGCGCGAGTTGCGCCGCTTCATACTCGTCCAACCCGTGCTGGATTTCGGCGCACTGCAGCCCGGAGCGCGCGCAGTTGCGGCAATACGTCAGGACGTGAGCGAATTGGGTTTCGCGTCCGACCCGCGCGTGCGCATTCGGCTGACGGGACCGGTGCCGCTCGCCGACGAGGAGTTTGCGACGTTGGCGGAGGGTGCAGGACTCAATGCCCTGGTGACGATGCTCGTCGTCGTCGTTCTCCTGTGGCTGGCGCTGCGCTCGGGCTGGCTCATCCTTGCCATCCTGGTCAGCCTGTTTGTCGGCATGGCGGTGACGGCTGCGTTCGGTCTCTTCGTTTACGGCGCGTTCAACCTGATCTCCGTCGCCTTCGCCGTACTGTTCATCGGGCTCGGTGTCGATTTTGGCATCCAGTTCTGCGTCTGCTATCGCGCCAAGCGCCATTTGCATGACGATCTGCGATCGGCGTTGCGGGATGCCGGGTCGGAGGTCGGGGTGCCTCTCGCGCTCGCGGCGGCCTCGACGGCGGCCGGGTTCTACTCTTTTCTGCCGACGGACTACCGCGGCGTGTCGGAGCTCGGCCTGATCGCCGGGACCGGCATGATCATCGCGTTCGTCACCAGCATCACGTTGCTGCCAGCGCTGCTCGCGGTGTTGCGTCCCGGTGCGGAGCGCAGCGCGATCGGGTACGCGGCATTTGCTCAGTTCGATCGCTTCGTGGATCGGCATCGGCGGGGCATATTGGCAGCGGCGGCGGTGATCGCGCTTGGCAGCCTGGTGCTCTTGCCGCGACTTCAGTTCGACTTCGATCCGCTGCACCTGCGGAGCGAGCGCGCCGAATCCGTGGCGACACTCGTCGACCTCATGCGCAGTCCCGACACGACACCGAACACGATCGAGATTCTCGCGCCGACACTCGCCGATGCCGAAACACTTACCAAACGACTGTCGGAACTGCCGGAGGTCAATCGGGCGATTACGCTTGCGAGCTTCATTCCCGAGCAACAGGAAGCCAAGCTCTCGCTGCTAGCCGACGCCACAATGCTGCTCGACCCCGCGCTCAATCCGTCCGAGGTGAAACCTGCCCCGACCGACGAACAGACCGTTAGCGCCATGTTACAAACGGCAGGTGCGCTGGAGCAAGCGGCGGGACCTCGGCCTCAAGGCGTCGCCGCTGCGGACGCCGCGCGCCTGGCCAAGGGCCTGACGACGCTCGCCAAGGGAGATGCCGCGGCGCGTGAACGTGCGCGCGCCGCGCTGATCCCGGGGCTGCTTGTGACGCTCGGACAATTGCGCGAGGCACTGCAGGCCGAGACCGTGACCCTGGACAAATTACCTGCCGATCTGACGCGCGACTGGGTTACTCCGGATGGACGCATTCGCATCGAGGTCTATCCCAAGGGGAACGCCAATGACAACGAGGCGTTGCGCCGCTTCGTCGCCGCTGTCCGACAAGTCGCCCCCGACGCGACAGGCACCACGGTAGGCATACAGGAATCGAGCCACACCATCGTGCGGGCGTTCCTGGAGGCCGGCCTTTGGGCGCTCCTTTCGATCACCCTGTTGCTCGTGGTCACGCTGCGCCGCGCGAGCGACGTCCTGATGACGCTCGCGCCGTTGACTCTCGCCGGCATCGTTACCCTGGGCACGTGCGTCGCGATCGGGCTGCCGCTCAATTTCGAAAACATCATCGCACTGCCGCTGCTGTTCGGCATCGGCGTAGCGTTCAGCATCTACTTCGTGATGGCATGGCGCTCGGGAGCGCAAGACCTGCTTCAGTCGAGCCTCACGCGGGCAGTGCTCTTCAGCGCCCTGACCACCGGAACCGCGTTCGGCAGCCTGTGGTATTCGCATCACCCGGGCACCGCAAGCATGGGCGAACTGCTTGCGCTGTCGCTCGCGTTGACGCTCGTTGCGTCGCTAATCTTCCTCCCGGCGCTGCTGAAGTCGGTACGCGCGCGCAGGTGACCCGCATCGGCCGGCCCAGAGCTGTCGCCAAACTGTCAGAACAGCGCTCGCGAGGATGAAACATAGGGACACAATTGTCTTCGGCACCGGTGACGCTTTCGTTTAGCCGCCCGGTTTAGAATGAGCAGGTAAAATCGTTTTCCTGGCGGCCACCCCAATTGCTGGAAACCCTTCCTCGTCCGTTGTTGCTCGCACTGCCGCTGTTCGTGCTGGTCGCCGCCGCTGAAGGTTGGTACCTGCAGACGCGGCGCGGCCAGCGCTACGACTGGCGCGCGTTCCTGGCGTCGCTTGGGGATGCGTTCGGCCGCCGACTCATCGTGACCGTGATCGGCATCGGCGCGATCGCCGGCGTCCTTGGCTTCGCCTGGTCACACCGGATCAATACGGTGCCGACGGACCGCTGGTGGGCGTTCGGGCTGCTTTTCGTGGGCGAGGAGTTCTGCTACTACTGGATGCACCGTGCGGATCACCGCATCCGCTGGCTGTGGGCCACTCACGCCGTCCATCACTCGTCGAACCAGTTTGTTCTGGCCAACGCCTATCGACTGGGCTGGACCACGCAGATCAGCGGGACCGCGCTCTTCATGGCGCCGCTCGTCCTCGTTGGCTTTAGCCCCGCCATGGTGCTCTCTGCCCTCGCCGCCAACCTCCTTTACCAGTTCTGGATCCATACCGAACTGATTGGCCGCTTGGGCCCCTTGGAATGGGTACTCAATACGCCGCAACATCACCGCGTGCACCATGCGCGTAACGGCGTCTATCTCGATCGAAATTTCGGTGGCGTATTGATCGTTTTCGACCGCCTTTTTGGCACTTTCGCCGAAGAGCGCCCCAACATGCCGTGCTGCTACGGACTCGTCGAGCCGCTGACGACGAACAACCCGCTGCGTATCGCGCTCCATGGTTGGCAGAAATTGTGGCGCGATCTCAACGAAGCGCGCGGCCTGCGCGAGTGCGCGATGGCGTTGCTTGGGCCACCCGAATGGCGACCAGGGACGAACCGCAGCGAGAGCTGAACCGCCACTCGTCAGTAGCCGCGTCATGCGGTTTGGGTACGGACCTATCCTGTCATTGGAGCCTGGGCGCCCCGAACCGGTCAGCGCGGACTGTTCAGAGCGTGCGGTCGAAGCCGCGATTCGATGGTAATCAGGCATTCCATTTTGCGGAGGGTTCCAAGGAATGAGCGACGCCAAGCAGGTCGACCCGCAACTACACGTGCGCAATCTGCTCATGGGTTTCGTCGTTTCACGCGCTCTGCAGGTCGCGGCCGAACTCGGTTTGGCCGACGCGCTGGCGGACGGACCCAAGGATCGTGAGGCGTTGGCGCGAGAGGTCGGCGCTCATGCGGCCACGCTGCATCGCCTGGTGCGCGCACTGGCGAGCTTCGGTCTGTTCGAGCAACTTCCCGACGGGCGTTTCGCCAACACGCCAAGCTCCGAATACCTTCGAAGCGATACTCCGGGGTCGTTGCGCGGGTTGGCTCGCATGCATGGCGGCTCCCCTCTTTGGCAAGCATGGGCGGACCTGGAACACAGTGTGCGTTCCGGCGAGCCGAGCTTCACCCACTTTCACGGATCACCGATGTTCGAGTACCTCGCGGCACACCCCGAATCCGCGCGCCGCTTCGACGAAGGTATGGTCGCGTCATCGCGCTTGATGAACGAAGCTATTGTCGATGCCTACGATTGGGATCGGATCGGCACGCTGGTCGACGTGGGGGGTGGTGTCGGAAGCACGCTGGCCGCGATTCTTCGGGCGAACCCACGCATTCAGGGGGTGCTCTTCGACCTGCCTCACGTCATCGAACGCGGTCGAGATTACCTGGCCGAGCAAGGCGTGGCAGCCCGATGCCGCACGGAGACCGGAAGTTTTTTCGACGCGATTCCGAGCGGCGCGGACGCTTATTTCATCAAGCACATCATTCACGACTGGGACGACGAAGATTGCGTCCGGATCCTCGCCAACTGCAAAGCGGCGATGTCCGACCACGCGAACCTGCTGGTCTGCGAGAAGGTCGTTCCGCCGGGCAACGAGCCCAGCGTCGCAAAGACCATCGATCTGGTCATGCTGGTCCTGACCGACGGGGGCAGGGAGCGCACAGAGGAGGAGTTCCGGGATCTGTTCGCCCGCGCAGGCTTGCGCCTTGCGCGGGTGGTGCCGACCCGGGCTGACAACAGTATCCTGGTCGTGACCAAGTAACGGCGCTCCATCCGCCGTTCTGCCTGCGTGATGGCTTGCAGGTGTGCACGACGGTCAGGCCTTGCGCATGAGTTTGTCGATCTGCTGGTTGAGGCTCTCGATCAAGGCGGCGGGCCCCCCCTTCTTCAGGATCGCACTGAATTCCGAGCGCTGCGTCGCCAACTCGCTGATGGTTCCGGCGAGATAGACATCGACGATCTTCCAGGTGTCGCCGGATCCGCGCATCAGATAGTTCAATGTGACTGGAAACTCGGGCGGCCGAATTATCTTGGTGCGAACGATTCGGCCCGTGTTGCGCGACTCGACTTCGGGCTCGACCTCGAAGCTCTGTCCCGAGTAGCCATCGAAGCGATTGGCGTACGTGGCGATCGTCCTGCGCGTGAAACTATCGAGCAGCGCGGTCTGTTGTTCGGGAGGAATGGTGCTCCAGTCGGGTCCGATCGCGAGACGCGTCATCGCGGGCAGGTCGTAGGTCGTACGAATGATCGGCGCGAGCTTGTCGTAGCGGCCGCGTACGCCCAGCTTGTCGGCCTGCTTCATTGTTTCCAGGAGCACATCGTAAAACGCGCGGATGGACACAACAGCGGGGTCGACCGCCTGGTTTTGCGCTCGCGCGGGCAGCACCAGTCCGGCAAGCATGGCGGCGGCGATCAGGAGATTTCGCCTTCGCATCCAGCAGCGAGGGTTCATCACTCCACCGTGACGGATTTCGCCAGATTGCGCGGCTTGTCGACGTCTGTGCCACGAATGACGGCGGTGTGATAAGCGAGCAATTGCAGCGGGATGGTGTGCACGATCGGCGACAGCAGGCCCGCGTGTTCGGGCAGGCGCAGAACGTGAACGCCCTGGCTCGATTGAATGTGGCTGTCGGCATCCGCAACAACGTAGAGCTCGCCGCCGCGGGCACGAACTTCCTGCAGATTCGATTTGAGCTTTTCCAGCAGCGCATCGTTGGGCGCAATGGCGACGACGGGCATGCTGCTGTCGACCAGCGCCAGCGGGCCGTGCTTGAGTTCTCCCGCCGGGTAGGCCTCGGCGTGGATGTACGAAATCTCCTTCAGCTTGAGCGCGCCCTCCAGGGCCACCGGGAAGTGCAGGCCGCGCCCCAGGAAAAGCGCGTTCTGTTTTTTCGCGAATTGTTCCGCCCACGCGATGATCGCGGGCTCGAGGGCGAGCACGGCTTGAATGGCCGCCGGGAGGTGTCGCAGAGCCCTCACCCAGTGCGTCTCCGCATCGGGCGCCAGCCGCCCGCGGAGCTTGGCGAGTGTGAGCGTCAGCAGGAACAGCGCAATCAGCTGCGTCGTGAACGCCTTGGTTGACGCCACGCCGACTTCGGTGCCTGCGCGCGTTAGGTAGGTCAATGCCGTCTGCCGCACCATCGAGCTAGTTGCAACGTTGCAGATCGCCAGCGTGTGGCGGTGACCCAGCTCCTTCGCGTGCTTGAGCGCCGCCAAGGTATCCGCGGTCTCTCCCGACTGCGAGACGACGACCACCAGCGCATTCGGATTGGTCACACTGTCACGATAGCGATATTCGCTCGCGATCTCCGCCTGGGCTGGTATGCCGGCAACGCCTTCGAGCCACAGTCGCGCGAGCAACGTGGAGTAGTAGCTGGTCCCGCACGCCAGCAGGTGCACCGCATCGACTCGTGCGAGCGTTTCGGCCGCGTTGGCGCCGAACAACTCCGGGCCGATACCACCGACGCTTTCCAGCGTATCGGCGATCGCGCGAGGCTGTTCGAAAATCTCCTTCTGCATGAAGTGCCGGTAAGGCCCGAGCTCGACCGCCGCGCCCGAGGTCGGCACAACAACGATCGGTCGCGATACCTCGATCCCGTCGGCATCGCGGATCGCATAGGTATCCATGGTGATGTCGGCGACATCGCCCTCCTCGAGGTACACGACGCGCTGCGTTACGGACCCCAGAGCGCTGGCATCGGAAGCGAGGAAGTGGTCTTTCTGGCCAAGGCCGATCAGCAGCGGGCTACCCGCCCGCGCACCCACGATGCGGCCCGGTTCCCGCGTCGAAATCGCGGCAATGGCATAGGCACCCTTGAATTCCTTGACGGCCAGCTGCACGGCCTCGCGCAGGTCGCCGTGATAGTGCGCGTGGATGAGATGGGCGATCACCTCGGTATCGGTTTGCGTAACGAAGCGGTAACCCTGCTGCACAAGGCGCTCGCGCAGCGCCTCGAAGTTTTCGATGATGCCGTTATGCACGACAGCAATTTCGCCGCTGCTCACATGCGGATGTGCATTCGCGGGCGTGGGCGCACCGTGCGTCGCCCATCGCGTATGCGAAATGCCGGTCAGGCCGGAGATGCATGTGGTCTCTGCCTGCGCGGCGAGATCGGCCACGCGCGCCGTGCTCACCAGACGATGCAGACCACCGTTGATCACGGCGAGGCCGGTCGAATCGTAGCCGCGGTACTCGAGCCGCCGCACACCTTCGATCAGGATGGGAACCACGTTGTCACGAGCGACCGCACCGACAATGCCGCACATATCTTCGTCAACCTTTCTTCGGACGCTTCCAGTCGCGGCGCGCGACTTGCGTCTTCGGGTTCAATGTCAAAGTCGCCGGCGCAACGTCGCTCCACACCGTCGTACCCGCACCGATGGTCGCACCGCGTCCAACCGTCACCGGCGCGACAAGTTGCGTGTCCGACCCGATGTGCACCTCATCCTCGATAACAGTTCGATGCTTGTTCGCGCCGTCGTAATTGCAAACGATCGTTCCCGCGCCAATGTTGACATCCTGCCCGGCAGTCGTGTCGCCGACATAGGCGAGGTGGTTGGCCTTGCTGCGCATCCCGAGGGTACTTGCCTTCAACTCCACAAAATTGCCTACGTGTACTCCATCGGCAAGCGTGGTTGCTGGACGGATACGCGTGTAGGGTCCAACACGGCATCGCGCGCCGATCTCTGCGCTTTCTATGTGCGAGAACGGCAGGACCTGCGTGCCTTCGCCGACACTGACGTCGCGTAACACGTTGTACGCTGCAATCGTGACGTTGTCGGCAAGCGTCACCGCACCCTCGAAAATGCATCCGACGTCGATCCTGACATCGCGCCCGCACGATAACGTCCCGCGAATGTCGATCCGCGCCGGATCAGCGAGGGTGACGCCGGCGTCGAGCAAGGCCTCGGCCCGGTCGCGCTGGTACAGCCGTTCGAGCGTAGCGAGGTCTCGCTGGCTATTGACGCCCAGGGTTTCGATTACGCTGCCCGCGTGCGTCGCTGCCACCGGGAACCCTTCGTCGACCGCAAGCGCGACGACATCGGTCAGGTAATACTCGCCGCTGGCATTGCGATTGCTGATTTGTGCCAACCAGCGATTGAACGCGGCGGTCGGCGCGGCCATCACCCCGGTGTTGATCTCGCGCAAGGTGCGTTGCTCCGGTGTCGCATCTTTTTGCTCGACGATCGCAACAACGTTGCCGTTGGCATTGCGCACGATGCGGCCGTAGCCGGCCGGGTCGTCGAGCTCGATGGTAAGGAGCGACAACGCGCCGTCCGCCGCGCGGCCGACCACGCTGCGCAGGGTCTCGGCACGCGCCAGCGGATCCGCGCCAAAAAGCACCAGGGTCACGCCGTCAGCGGGAAGCAAACTCAGCGCACGCTTGAGCGCATCGGCGGTGCCGGCAGGGGGTTCCTGCAGCGCCCAGGTCAGATCGGCGTCGGGAAAACTGCGGCGCAGCGCGCCCGCATCACCGCCGTGCACGACGCAGATCGACTTCGGGTCCAGGGACCGCGCGGTGCCGAGAACGTGTTCGAGCAGCGGTCGCCCGCCCAGCGGATGCAGAACTTTCGGCAACGCCGAACGCATGCGCTTGCCTTCGCCGGCGGCAAGAATCGCGATCTGCAGGTGCGCTGTCATGACCTGCGAATTATCGCACTTTTTCCCTCTAGGCCGGCGCGCGGACACGCGGCCGCCGCGCCGTCGTTGTGTACGAAAATGCGCCAAAGCGGTGAAGCCCGCGATCAAGGAGGGCGATTCATGCTGAAGTATCTCGCGCCGGCGTTTGCCGGGCTCTGCGTTGTCATGTTCACGTCGACCGCCTTTGCGGCCGACGCCTGCAAGAATCGCGGCGAACTCGACGCGATGTACTGCGACGACAACAACGACATGGTCGCCGACTCGCCCACCGACCCGAAGAAATGGAAGAACCCGTCGACGATCGTATTCACCTACACGCCGGTCGAAGACCCGGCGGTGTACGAAAACATCTTCAAGCCGTTCACGACACACCTTGCGAAGTGTCTCGAGAAGAAGGTCGTCTTTTATCAGGTGCAGTCGAACGCGGCTGAAATCGAGGCCATGCGCTCGGCCGTCTCCACGTCGTAGGATTTTCCACCGGTCCCACAGCTTTTGCCGTCAATCTCGCCGGCGCAGTGCCGTTCGCGGTCAAGGGCACCGCCAAAGAGTTCCAGGGCTACAACCTGATCGTCATCATCAAGGCCGGCTCACCGTACCAGAAGCTTCCGATCTCAAGGGAAAAAAGGTCGCCCATACTTCGCCTTCGTCGAACTCCGGCCACCTCGCGCCAATGGCGTTGTTTCCGGGCGAAGGGCTGACGCCGGACAAGGACTACAAAATCACATTCTCCGGCAAGCACGACCAGTCGGTGATGGGCGTCAATTCGGGCGACTACGATGCAGGTGCGGTGGCCTCCGACGTGTTCCATCGCTTGGCCGAGCGCGGACAAGTCAAGGAGGCCGATTTCCGCGTCATCTATCGCAGCCAGAAATTCCCGACGTCGTCCTTCGCCTATGCGCACGACCTGGCACCACCACCGCTGATCGACAAAATGCTTGGTTGCTTCTACGACTACCGTTTCCCGCCGGAAATGCAGAAAGCCTTCGATGGCGCCGACCGCTTCTTCCCGATCAACTACAAGACGTCATGGGCAGTTGTGCGCGATGTCGCGAAGGGGTCGGGCGGCGCCTTCGACAAGGCAACCCACGAAAAGGAAAGCGCGCGCGAGAGGCCGCAGAGGCCGCGAAGAAGAAGTGACGCGGATGTCCGATAGCGAGACGCGAAGCGTCGTGGCGATCGGAGACAGCCGCGTCATCCCCGCGAAAGCGGGGATCTCGGTCCTCGGCCGCGATGATGGCGGCAATGGGTTCCAGCGCGGGAACGACGTATAGATTCCTCAGCGCAAGCTTTTCCCGCGCCGTAGACGACTTCGCTTCATGCTCTCCATCAAACATCTCTCGAAGTCCTACGTCGCGGTCAAGCCGGTGCTCACCGACATCGACCTCGAGATCACCGAGCATGGGATCACCGCGATCATCGGTCCCTCAGGCACCGGCAAGAGCACGCTGGTTCGTTGTATCAACCGGCTTGTTGCGCTCGATCCCAAGACCTCGGTCGAGATCATGCAACTGCTGGCGGATATCGCACGCCAGCGCGGAATCCCCGTGCTCATCAACATGCACGACGGCGAGTTGGCGAGGTGTTTTGCCGACCGCATCGTCGGCATGGCCGGGGCCGGATAGTTTTCGACGGTCCGCCACGGCAGCTGTCGGACGACACTTTGAAGACCATCTACGGCGGCCAGGATTGGCTCCAATAGTGGGTGCCGCCGCCGCGAGCGACGACCCGTTTCGCTCTACTTGGGCGACACGCGGCATGGCTGCTGCTGGCGCTCTACGTCATCTACGCAAGTTCGCAGATGGACGCGTCATGGGACCGCGTAAGCACGGGCCTGCACAACACCGCGCATTTTCTCGGCCGCTTGTTCCCGCCGAATTTCGCCCGCTGGGAACTGCTGGTCAAGGGGTTGCAGGAGAGCCTGGAAATCGCAGTGCTGGCGTCTGCGCTCGGCATCCTGCTGGCGCTGCCGATCGGGCTCATCTCGGCTCGCAACCTGATGCCGGCGTGGGTCAGCCGGCCGGCGCGACTACTCATCGTGAGCGCGCGATCGTTTCATCCCGTCATCTTCGCCCATCGTGTTCGTGAAGGCGGTGGGCTTCGGTGCGTTGGCGGGATACTGGCCTTGACCGTAGCTTCGATCGGGTTCATCGGCAAGCTCTTCGCCGAGGCGATCGAGGAGATTTCGTTGAAGCAGGTCGAGGCAATTCGGGCCACCGGCGCGCCATTCATGAGCGTCATCGCCTTCGGCGTGTTGCCGCAGGTGTTCACGCGCTTCATCGGCTTCTGCACCTATCAACTGGACTCTAACCTGCGCAACTCGACAATGGTCGGCATCGTCGGTGCGGGAGGCATTGGCGGCACGTTGTTCGCGGCATTCCAGCGCTTTGACTACGATTACGTCTGTGCCATTCTGATCTCGATCATCGCGCTGATCATGGTCGGCGAAGTCCTGGCGACCTACGTCCGTGCGATTTTCATCGACGGCACCTCGTTTGCCGACATGTTTCACCGCCGTCTGGGCAGCCTCGGCCCGCGACGCGACCGCCTCGTCGAAGATGATTGAAGCCGTCCGGCACCGCGTTTGGCGCCGGTTTACTCCGGCGCAGCGACTGGCGCGGTTTGCGGTCTATCTCGCGATCGTCCTCGCGATCGTCGTATCGATACAGACGGTCGAGGTCATCCCGGAATTTCTCTACGACGCGCCCGACCAGATGGTCGACTTGTTCGCGCGCATGTGGCCCGCGGATCTTCGCTACTATCCGACGAGCGTCCACGCTGCGCTGATGGAGACAATCCATATCGCGTCGCTCGGCACGCTGCTCGCGTTAGTACTGGCCTTGCCGATTGGAACCCTTGCCGCACACAACCTTTGTCCATTCACGTCGCTCAACCTGTTCGCCAAGCTGATCCTTGTGTCGTCGCGATCGGTCAACTCGCTGGTGTGGGCGCTGCTCTTCGTCGGTATTTTCGGACCGGGCGCGTTGGCGGGCACGCTGGCCATCGCCTTCCGCTCGATCGGATTCGTAGGCAAGCTTTTCGGCGAAGCGCTGGAGGAAACCCATCGCGGGCCGATCGAAGCGCTCGAAGCCGTCGGCGCATCCTGGATGTCGCGACTCACCTTTGGCTATTGGCCGCAAGTCAAGCCCGCGTTCTGGTCGATCGCACTCTTCAGGTGGGACATCAACGTGCGCGAGTCCGCGGTCCTGGGCCTGGTCGGAGCCGGGGGTATCGGCATGACCCTCGACTCCGCGATGAACCTGTTCCAGTGGAATCGCGTCGCGACGATCCTTATTGCGATCTTCGCGGTCGTGATACTCGCGGAAATCGTCGTCACCGTCGTGCGCAAGCGCGTCTTGTAAAATGTGCCGATGACAGTCATTGCGGTATTCAACCAGAAAGGCGGCGTCGGCAAGACAACGACGGCACTGAACCTGCTCGCCGGCATCGCGCAACGAAAGCAGCGTCCGCTCGGCATTGACCTCGACCCGCAGGCGCACTTGTCGAGCATATTCGGCACGCATCCGCGCCTGGCCGACGATTCGGTGTATTCATTCTTCATGCGCCAGCGGGCGCTGGCGGAGATCGCGCAGATCACCGCCAGCGGCGTCATCTTGTGTCCCGGGCATCTGGAGCTGACCAAGCTCGATAGCCTGCTTGGCAAAGGCGTCAACGTGATCATGCGACTACGCACGAGCCTGAAGGCCGCTGACGTCGTGCCGGGCCACATCGTCATCGACTGCTGTTCCCTGCTTGGCGTGCTGTCGCTGAACGCGATATTTGCGTGCGATTTGTTAGTCGTCCCGGTTTCGGCGGATTATCTTGCCTTCCAGGGTGCGCAGCAGGTCGAACGCAGCCTCAACGCGCTCGAACCCGTGCTCAAGCACCGCCTGCCGCGGCGTTACCTGTTGACGCGCTTCGATGCCCGCCGCAAGATGAGCTCGGAAGTGGCCGACCTGATGGCGATGGCGTTCAGGCCCGAAGAAATCTGCGCGACGCGCATCGCGGAAAACGTGAGCCTGGCGGAAAGTCCCGCACGTCAGCTCGACATATTTCGCCACGCGCCGCAAAGCCGCGGCGCACGCGACTACCTGGCGCTGATGGAAGAGCTAGTGGGTGCTGGACTTGTGACGTAGCATCGACCGCGCAACCGCGGGGATGGTCACGGGGTCGTTGCTGATCAAGCCGATGACGCCTTCGAGATCCAGCGGGTCGCTGCGGCGCACCGCTTCAGAATGACAGGCAATGATTTCGCAATGGTGATACATCTGGCGCAAACGCCGTTCCGCTTCCTCGCGGCTGGACGCCATGATGCAGATGTTGTCGACGGGTTGACCGCTGCGCGTCTTGATATTGAACCCATAACGGATCATCGCGATTTTCTCCCTGCCGGTTGCCTTGGAATCGGCGCCTGGCTCGCGCGTTCGAAATATTTCAACGGCTTGGCGATCGGACTTATTATGGCACTGAACTTCTTCATGCAAATAGCATACCGAAAGGTATCCTCGCCGGGGTAGTTGGCACCCGGACCCGGGAGCGATTTTGCAACGACCACCGCGCTGCAGGCGGTCCACGGTGTTACAGGCTCCTTACGGCGAGTGAGTACACACTATCTAGTTTGCCGCACAAACCGCTGGGGTCGGGCGAGCCTATAGACGATCGTGACGACGTGCCGCCCGGCGTCAGAAATGGCGGGTACGCGCGCGGGATTTTGGGTCTTCGTTCAGCTTCGAGCAGGTCGTCCCGATTGTGCAGAGCGGGAACCGCGTCTGTACGAGAACGTTGAACGCCACCCTTCGCCGGGGCACAATCGCGGCACGATGCGCACCCCGCACGGAGGCTAGCCCAATGTTCTGTTCGCAATGTGGTCAACGCGTGGCCGATGGCTCGAAGTTCTGCAACCACTGTGGAGCGCCGATTGCACCAGCGCTGCCGGCCGCAGCTATGCCTCCGCCCGCCGCTCCTGCGCAAGTACGAGCCTACGCGGCCCCTGCGCAAGCTCCTGCCCCCGCCGCAACCGTGCCTCCGCCCGCGGCTGCACCCCCGCGTGCAACTGTGCCACCCAGCCCGCCGCCCGGCACTGGCAGCGCGGCCGCGGGTGCGGGAGCGGCTGCCGCCAGCTTCGATACGGCAAAGGCGGCTGACGAGGCAACCGAGCTGGCGCGCGGGATTTTCACGCGCGTCAAGAACATCCTGCTGACGCCGTCGACTGAATGGCCCGTCATCGCCGCCGAGCCGTCTTCGTCCAAGGCGATCTATTTGCGCTACGTTGCCCCCCTGGTCGCGATCGGCGTGATTGCGACGTTCCTCGGCCAGACGCTCGTCGGAACGCCTGCGGGTCCGCTCGGGATGGTGCGCGTCGGCATCTTTGCGGGACTGGTTCATGCGCTTCTCTTGTTCGGCTTGTCGTTTTTGCAGGTATTTCTGATCTCATGGCTGGTTGACGTGCTCGCCCCGTCCTTCGGGGGACAGCGGGATCCTCTTGCCGCGCTCAAGGTAACCGCCTACAGCTTCACCCCGGGCTGGGTCGCCGCTGTCCTGAACGTGATACCTGTGCTCGGAATCCTCGGCGTGCTGGCCGCGCTGTATGGTTTGTACTTGCTGTACCTCGGGCTGCCCGTGCTGATGCGCAGTCCAAAGGAAAAATCCGTCGGCTACACGGTCGTCCTGGTCATCTGCGCCATCGTGCTGTCGGTGCTGGTCACGACCTTGAGTGCGTGCGCGGTCGCGGGCCTTGGCTTCATGGGCTTGGGCGGGATCGGTGCGCTGGGCCGTCATGGTGGAGTCTCGGAACCGGCGACCGCCAAGGCCGACACTGCAAGCGTGCTGGCGAACATTTTCGGCGGCAAGTCGGACGCCGACCGCGAGCGCGTCAATCAAGCGATGAAGACGCTGGAAACCATGGGCTCCCAGGCGAAGCAGACCGGCGGCGACGCGAATCAGCAAGCAGCGAATGCGACCGCGGCGATGAACGCGGTCGGGCAGATCATGGCCGGGGGCAAGGACGTGCAACCGGTCGACTTTCATGAACTCAAGGCCATGCTGCCGGCGTCCTTGCCAGGCATGCAACGCGGCGAGGCCGCAGGGCAAAGCGGTGAAGCCATGGGCATGAAGGGCTCGAGCGCGACTGCCCGTTACAGCGATGGCGCGAACGCCAGCATCCGCATCGAAATCGCCGACCTGGGATCGCTGTCGGGTCTCGCGGCGCTTGCCGGCAAGTTCGATCCCAATATAGACAAGGAAACCGACACCGGTTACGAGCGTACCAAGCGGGTCGATGGCCAGCTCGTGCACGAGCGCTACGACCGGCGCGCGAAGAGCGGCGAAGTTGGTGTGCTCGTCGCCAGCCGTTTCAGTGTCACGGTTGAGGGCTCGGGCGTCGATGCTGCTGCACTGACCGGCGCACTGAAGGCGATCGATCTGTCGGGTCTTGCGTCGATGAATACGGCCAAAAAGTAGCGTACCGGCAGTCAGCGGCCACGTAACAAAAGGTCGGCGAGTTCCGCGAACCCTGCACCCGATTCCTGCTGCGTGACGTATTTTGGCGGATCAACCGGGCAGTCACCAAACTCGCGCACATTGGCCACGCCAACCGAATAAGGGAAGTATTGGAACATCGGCGCATCATTCGGTGAATCGCCGACAAACACGAACCGTTCTCGCATTGAATCGAGGTCGATCCCGAATTCGTCGGCGAGCAGTCTTCGTGTCATCGTCAGCTTGTCGTAGCCGCCGAACCAGCCGTTGACGTGGATGGAGGAGACCTTGGCAGTGAGACCTTCGGCACGCATCAGCGAGACAATTTGCCCGATGCCTCGTGCAGACAGCCGCGGTACATCCTCGCAGAAGTCGATCGCCAGATCAGTTTCGCGGTAAAGCTGGTCCGACGCTACCGCGCAGCCGGGAACCTCACGCAGAATTTTCGTGGCGATCGCCGCGAGTCGTTCGCGCTGCGCGAGGCGCTCCTGTTGGGGCGTCACAAAACGGGTCCTCAGCTTCCGCACCCGGGTGTCGTAGCGCATGTACAAGGCGCCGTTCTCGCCGACGACCCCGTCGACGGGCCACATGCGCGCGATATGGTCGCACCACCCTGCCGGCCGTCCCGTCACGGGGATCACCAGCAGTCCGGCGTCGCGAAGCCGTTCCATCGCGGCGTAGGCAAGGGCCGTGATCTTGCCGCGTGTCGACAGCGTATCGTCGATGTCCGTGAACACACCTTGCATCCCCGCACAAGTCGGGGCTGGCAGTGCGGCTATCGGCTGCATCGCAGGCGCGCTCACCGGTAGCCGTATTGCTCGAGCAGATATTTGCCCACGGCAACTTGCTGCGCCGGCGCGAGATGCAGTCCGCACTTCGTACGACGCCAGAGGACATCCTCGGCGCAGCGCGCCCATTCCTCCGCCACGAGATAGTCCACTTCCGCCGCATACAGCGAATCACCGAAATGCGTGCCGAGATCACGCGCAGTCCGGGCATCCCCGAGCAACCGCGGCGTGCGCGTCCCATGCCGATGCAACAGCGCTTCGCGGATGTTCGCAGGAATACCCGGGTAGCGCGCATCCAGTTCACGCGCGTACGCCTTGATGTCGCCTCGCGGCATGTCGCCGCCGGGCAACGGTTCGTTGCGAGTCCATGGCTTCCCCATTGCCGGAAAAAAAATGGATAGTTCCGACAGGACGGCCTCCGCCAATCGCCGATACGTCGTGATCTTGCCGCCGAAGATCGACAGCAACGGCGCCTGGTCACCATTGCCGCGCTCGAGCTTGAGCACGTAGTCGCGCGTCACCGCCGCCGGGTCAGCGGACCCATCGTCGTATAGAGGTCGTACTCCGCTGTAGGTCCAGACGACGTCGGCGGGCGTGAGTTGCCGCGTCAGATATGTACTCGCGGTCTTGCACAGGTAATCGATTTCCTCCGCGGTAATCCGCGGTTTCTCGTATTCCTCCACCTGGATGTCGGTGGTGCCGATCAAGGAAAACTTTTCCTGATAAGGAATGACGAAGACGATGCGCTTGTCCGCGTTTTGCAGAATGTACGCGTGACGACCGGCGTGCACTCGCGGCACCACGATGTGGCTCCCTTTTACGTGGCGCACGGTCTCGCTTCCCCGCGTCGAGCTGACCTCGTCGTGGACGCGCTTGACCCAGGGACCCGCGGCATTGACGAACGCACGCGCCCGCAGCTCAGCCTGCTCGCCTTTTGCGTCTCGCGCGCTTACCCGCCACAGCTCGCGTTCGCGCCTCGCCTCGACCATGCGCGTGCGCGGCCGGATATCGGCGCCCCGGTCGCGCGCTCCGATCGCGTTGGCGATCACGAGGCGAGCATCGTCGACCCGCGCATCGGAATATACGAATCCCTTGCGAAACTGTGGCCGCAGACCCGCGCCCCACTTGTCAGCGGTCAGCTCGACTCCAAACGACGATGGCAGTGTCCGGTGTCCGCCGAGATGATCGTAGAGAAAGAGCCCGGCACGAATCATCCACGCCGGGCGCAGATGCGGTTCGTGCGGGAGCACGAATTGCAGCGGTTCGACGATGTGCGGTGCGGCTGCCAGCAACACCTCACGCTCCGACAGCGCCTCGGCGACGAGCCGGAATTCGAAGTACTCAAGGTAACGCAGCCCGCCATGGATCAGTTTGGTGCTCCATGACGAGGTATGCGCGGCGAGATCATCCTTCTCGAGCAGGATCACTTTCAATCCGCGCCCTGCCGCGTCGTGCGCGATTCCGGCACCATTGATTCCGCCGCCAACGATGGCGAGGTCGTAGATCAATGGCGCGGGATTGCTCATTAGAGTACTTTCGCGCTTCGCGCTCCGGCCTTCGCGCCCGGGGCGCGGACGCAACGCAGCGCGCATTCTACCGCAGCGTGCGCACCGCACCGGCTGCAATCCTTGTTACCATCCGGCTTGCCATCCTTGTCGCGGGTCACGCCATGAACATCGTCCCCGAGATCGCCGCGCTCGTTCCTGACATGAAGACGTGGCGTCATCATCTGCACGCCCACCCGGAGACCGCCTTCGAGGAGACGGCGACGAGCGCGTTCGTTGCGCACAAGCTCCGCTCCTTCGGTCTGGAGGTGCACGAGGGCATCGCTAAGACCGGTTTGGTTGCCGTACTCCGCGGCGGTCGCAACGGCAATGCGATCGGTCTGCGCGCGGACCTCGACGCACTGCACGTCCAGGAGCGCACGGGGGTGTCCTATGCCTCGCGCAACGAGGGCAGGATGCATGCGTGCGGCCACGATGGCCACACAACCATGTTGCTCGGCGCTGCCGCAGCGCTCGCGCGCAAGCAGCACCTCGCAGGCACGGTGTACTTCATTTTCCAGCCTGCCGAAGAGAACGAAGGCGGAGGACGGGTGATGGTCGAGGAAGGACTGTTCGATCGCTTCCCGATGCATGCGGTGTATGGCATGCATAACTGGCCGCGCAAACCGCTCGGCACATTCGCCATGCGGGTGGGTCCGCTGATGGGTGCTTACGACATATTTGAAATTGTCGTGACCGGCAGGGGCGCGCATGCAGGCATGGCGTATACGGGCAAGGATCCCATGCTGTTCGCGGCGCACACGATAAACGCGCTGCAGACGATCGTCGCCCGCAACCTGCATCCGCTCGATGCCGGCGTCGTCAGCGTGACGCAGGTCCACGGCGGCGATACGTGGAACGTCATTCCGCAGGAAGTCGTGCTGCGCGGAACGGTGCGCACGTTCAAGCGCGAAGTGCAGGACCTGATCGAGGACCGGATGAAACGAATCGTCGCAGGCGTAGCGGCGACCTTCGACATGACCGCGACGCTGCGTTACGAGCGGCGCTATCCGGCGACTGTCAATGCTGCTGCCGAAACGCAGCACGCGATCGCGGCGGCCTCGGCCGTCGTCGGCGCG
Source organism: uncultured beta proteobacterium (assembly GCA_963829375.1). Taxonomy (GTDB): domain Bacteria; phylum Pseudomonadota; class Gammaproteobacteria; order Burkholderiales; family Casimicrobiaceae; genus PALSA-1003. Next base: position 79,446 of record CAWHIS010000013.1, read on the forward strand.
GAGCACGTCGATACCGACCCGACACCGGAGATGGGCAGCGAGGACTTCGCGTTCATGCTGCAGGAGCGGCCCGGATGCTATGTGTGGCTCGGCGCGGGTACGGGCTCCGAGATGCCGAACATTCACAGCCCACATTACGACTTCAATGACGACGCATTGCAAATCGGCGCGAGCTACTGGGTGACGCTGGCCGAACAGCAGCTTGGCATTTAGGCCGCTCTACGCGGCAACGACACGTGGATTTCGTGCGACCAGTTTCAGCAGCGCAGCGGACGCCAGCCGCGAACGCACGGAGTCCGCGCGTGACGTCAGCGCGATCGGCACGCGCGCGCCGAGCACGATCCCTGCCGATTCCGCCCCGGCAAGGTATTGCAGTTGCTTCGCGAGAATGTTTCCGGACTCGAGGTCCGGGACCATCAGAATATCGGCGCGACCCGCGACCGGCGAGACGATTCCCTTGACCCTCGCCGCTTCTTCGCTGATGGCATTGTCGAATGCCAGCGGTCCGTCGATCAGTCCGCCGCTGATCTGGCCGCGGTCAGCCATTTTGCACAGTGCCGCCGCGTCGACCGTTGATGGAATTTTCGGGCTTATCGTCTCGACCGCCGAGAGAATGGCGACTCTCGGTTCGGCGATGCCAAGCACGTGCGCAAGCGCAATCGCGTTCTGGCAGATCCCCGCCTTGCATTCGAGATCGGGCGTGATGTTCACCGCGGCGTCCGTGACCAGTAGCAACCGGGGATAGGCGGGCACATCCATGACGAACACGTGGCTGATGCGTTTGTCGGTGCGCAGCCCCGTCGCCGTCGCGACGACGGCGGCCATCAGTTCGTCGGTGTGCAGACTGCCTTTCATCAGCGCCTCGATTTCGCCGCTGCGGGCCATTGCGACCGCTTTGTCGGCGGCGGCGTGGCTGTGCTCGGTGGCAACGATGCGATAAGGCGAGAGATCGATCCCCTCGGCATCGGCGACCACTCGGATTTTTGCTTCGGGCCCGACCAGCACCGGCACGATGAGGCCGAGCTTGGCTGCTTCGATGGATCCCCGCAACGAATCCCGGTCGCATGGATGCACGATAGCGCAGGTCACCGGCAGCAGGCCCTCGCATGCCTGGAACAAGCGGGCGAAGCCGTCGTTTCGTCGCAGGATCAGTTCAGGGGTCGCGAGGTTGCTGTAGGCAATACGTTTGTCGGACGCGGTCACCGTCGCGATTCCGTCGACCAGGACGTTGCCAACCTGATTGACGCAGCGGCATTCGAAGTCGATGCCGTGCGTCGCCAGGTCTTTGGAGCGCGCGGTCACGGTGGCGGTCAGGGTGTCCCCGACGCGTATCGAGCCGGCATAGTGCAAACGGGTCGCGACGATCGCACTTCCCGGACCGGGCAATCGTCGCGACAATAATCCTGCAAGCAGCGCGACACTGGCCGCGCCTTGCACGACCGTGCGGTCGGCCACCATTCCGTCACCGTCCGCGATGTGGAGGGGCTCGACGTCGCCCGATGCGAGTGCCAGCGCCTCGACATCGGTCATCGTCAATGTGCGCGTCGCCGATGCTGTTTCGCCAACGGCGATTTCCGCGAACGTGCGATTGCGGTAGTCGGTCACGCGCTCCTCGACGGAATAAAAAGGGGCGGCCCGAGCCACCCCCTCATGACGGCCTGCCTTCCGGCCCGTTACTTGCGGCCCTTGCGTAGGTGGCGGATCGCCGCAAGCTGCGCCAGGGCCCCGGCCAGTTCGCTTTCCGCGCGCGCGATCTCTTCTTTCGACGTCTTGTTCTGCATCGCTTCCTCGGCGGCCTGCTTGGCCTGAAGGGCCTTGGCCTCGTCGAGGTCATGCGCGCGGATGGCGGTGTCCGACAGCACGGTCACGACGTCCGGTTGCACTTCCAGGAACCCGCCCTGGACAAAGACCACCTCCTCTTCGGTCCGCCCTGGCACCTTGATGCGGACCGCGCCCGGCTTGATCTGCGTGATCAGCGGCGTGTGCTTGGGAAAGATGCCCAGTTCGCCCATCACGCCGGGCAGCACGATGAACTCCGCGTCGCCCGAGAAGATCGATGCTTCGGCGCTGACGACGTCGACATGGATGGTGTTGGCCATGGCTATTGCAGCGTCTTCGCCTTCTCGATCGCTTCCTCGATGGCGCCCACCATGTAGAACGCCTGCTCGGGCAGGTGATCGCACTCGCCGTTGACGATCATGTTGAAGCCCTTGATGGTGTCTTTCAGCGAAACGAACTTACCCGGCGTACCGGTGAACACTTCGGCCACGGTGAATGGCTGCGACAGGAAGCGCTGGATCTTACGGGCCCGGGAGACGGCCAGCTTGTCCTCCGGCGAGAGCTCGTCCATGCCGAGAATCGCGATAATGTCGCGCAGCTCCTTATAGCGTTGCAGCACCGCCTGCACGCTGCGCGTGGTGTTGTAGTGCTCCTCGCCGATCACGTGCGGGTCCACCTGGCGCGACGTCGAGTCGAGCGGGTCAACCGCCGGATAGATACCGAGCGAGGCGATGTCGCGCGACAGCACGACGGTGGCGTCGAGGTGACCGAAGGTGGTGGCGGGCGACGGGTCGGTCAGGTCGTCGGCCGGCACGTACACGGCCTGGATCGATGTGATCGAGCCGGTCTTGGTCGACGTGATGCGCTCCTGCAGCTTACCCATTTCCTCGGCCAGCGTGGGCTGGTAGCCCACCGCGGACGGCATCCGGCCGAGCAGCGCTGAAACCTCCGTGCCGGCGAGCGTGAAGCGATAGATGTTGTCGATGAACAGCAGCACGTCGCGGCCCTCGTCGCGGAACGACTCCGCGATCGTGAGGCCGGTCAGCGCGACCCGCAGCCGGTTGCCCGGCGGCTCGTTCATCTGACCGTACACCATCGCCACCTTGGACTTCGAATGGTCCTTAATGTCGATGACGCCGGCTTCCATCATCTCGTGATAGAAGTCGTTGCCTTCCCGCGTGCGCTCGCCGACGCCGGTGAACACCGAAAGCCCCGCATGGGCCGTCGCGATGTTGTTGATGAGCTCCATCATGTTGACGGTCTTGCCGACGCCGGCGCCGCCGAACAATCCCACCTTGCCGCCCTTGGCGAACGGGCAGATGAGGTCCATCACCTTGATGCCGGTCTCGAGCAGCTCGGTCGACGGCGACAGCTCCTCGAAGGTCGGCGCGTTGCGGTGGATCGACATCGTGGTCTCCGCGCCCACCGGTCCCGCCTCGTCGATCGGTCGGCCGAGAACGTCCATGATCCGCCCCAGCGTCTTGCCGCCGACCGGCACCATGATCGGGCCGCCGGTATTCTCGACCTTCATGCCACGCCGCAGACCGTCCGCCGAGCCGAGCGCGATGGTGCGCACGACACCGTCGCCCAGCTGCTGCTCCACCTCGAGCGTCAGCCCGATGTCGTCCATCTTCAGCGCGTCGTAGATGTTGGGCATGTCCGCGCGCGCGAACTCCACGTCGACGACTGCCCCGATGCACTGAACGATGGTTCCCTGGCTCATGTTCGTATCCTCATTCTCTGAATTGCAAATTCGGTTTAGGATCCAGCGCTCGACCGATTTTCACACCGCCGCCGCCCCGCTGACGATCTCCGCGATCTCCCTGGTGATCGCCGCCTGGCGCGCCTTGTTGTAGATCAACTGCAGCTCCTCGATGATGGTCGCCGCGTTTTCCGACGCGGACTTCATCGCCACCATGCGTGCGCTCTGCTCCGACGCCATGTTTTCGTTGACCGCCTGATAAATGATCGCCTCGATGTAACGCGTCAGCAGTCCTTCGAGTACCGTCTTCGAGTCGGGCTCGTAGATGTAGTCCCACGGATAGGGGCGCTTGTCGGATTCCTCGCCGAGATCAGCGATCGGCAGCACCTGCAAGCAGACCGGCGTCTGCTTCATCGTGTTTACGAAGCGCGTCGCCACGATGTGCAGCTCGTCGATCTTGCCATCGAGGTACATATCGAGCTGAACTTTCACCGGCCCGATGATCTTGTCCAGATGAGGTCGGTCGCCCAGGTTGACCACGTACGAAACGATGTTTGCGTTCAGGCGCTGCATGAAACTGAGGCCCCTGTTGCCGACCGCCGTGACCTGCACCTCGATGCCCCGCGCCTGCCATGCCTTGATGCTGCTCAAGGCCAGTCGCAGCGCGTTGGTGTTGAGGCCTCCGCACAGGCCCTTGTCGGAGGTGACCACGATGAGTCCGACGCTTTTCACCTGCGGGCGCCTCAGCAGAAACGGGTGCCGATATTCCGTATTGGCGTGCGCGAGATGGCGGGCGATCGCGACCATGCGGCCGACGTAAGGCCGCGCGGAGCGCATCCGGTCCTGGGCCTTCTTCATCTTCGAGGCCGCGACCATCTGCATCGCCTTCGTGATCTTGCCCGTGCTCTGCACGCTCTTGATCTTGTTGCGGATCTCTTTCGATCCCGCCATGGCTATTGTCCTTGCTTATGCCCGCGACCGGCCGGTCAATAGGTGCCGTTCTTCTTGAAGTCCTCGACCGCCGCGACGAGCGCCGCCTCGTCGGCGGCGGAGAGGTCCTTCGTCTTCTCGATGTTGTCCATCAGCGCCGCGTACTTGCTCTTCACGAACGCGCGGAGCGCGGCCTCGAAGTGCAGTGCCTTGTCGACCGGGACATCGTCGTAGTAGCCCTTCTCGACCGTGAACAGCGTCAGCGCCATTTCGTTGACCTGCAGCGGCTGGTACTGCGGCTGCTTCATCAGCTCGGTAACCATGCGGCCGCGGTCCAGCTGCTTGCGCGTGGCCGCATCCAGGTCGGACGCAAACTGCGCGAAGGCCGCGAGTTCGCGGTACTGCGCGAGCGACAGCCGCACGCCCCCACCCAGTTTCTTGATGATCTTGGTCTGTGCCTTGCCGCCGACTCGCGACACCGAGATGCCGGCGTTCATCGCCGGGCGGACGCCCGCGTTGAAAAGGTCGGTCTCGAGGAAGATCTGGCCGTCGGTGATCGAGATCACGTTCGTCGGCACGAACGCGGTCACGTCGCCCGCCTGAGTCTCGATGATCGGCAGCGCGGTCAGCGAGCCGGTCTTGCCCTTGACCGCGCCCTTCGTGAATTTCTCGACGTATTCCGCGTTGACGCGCGCGCCGCGCTCCAGAAGACGCGAGTGCAGATAGAACACGTCGCCGGGATAGGCTTCGCGACCCGGTGGGCGGCGCAGCAGCAGCGAAATCTGCCGGTACGCCCACGCCTGCTTGGTCAGGTCGTCGAAGATGATGAGCGCGTCCTGGCCACGGTCACGGAAGTACTCGCCCATCGTGCATCCGGAGTACGGCGCGATGTACTGCATCGCCGCCGATTCCGAAGCCATCGCGGCGACGACGATCGTGTATGCCATCGCGCCGGTTTCTTCGAGCTTGCGAATGACGTTCTTGACCGTCGACGCCTTCTGGCCGATGGCGACGTAGACGCAGAACAGGTCCTTGCCTTTCTGGTTGATGATTGTGTCGACCGCCACCGCCGTCTTGCCGGTCTGGCGGTCGCCGATGATGAGCTCGCGCTGGCCGCGGCCGATCGGCACCATCGCATCGATCGCCTTGAGGCCGGTTTGCACCGGCTGTGACACGCCTTCGCGCCAAATCACGCCGGGGGCGATCTTTTCGATGACGTCGGACTCCTTGGCATTGATCGGGCCCTTGCCGTCGATCGGCTCACCGAGCGAGTTGACGACGCGCCCGATGAGTTCCAGCCCGACCGGCACCGACAGGATGCGGCCCGTGCATTTGACCGTGTCGCCCTCGGTGATGTGCTCGTACTCGCCCAGGATGACCGCGCCGACCGAGTCGCGCTCGAGGTTCATCGCGAGGCCGAACGTGTTCTTCGGGAACTCCAGCATTTCGCCGGCCATGGCGTCGGCGAGGCCGTGGATGCGGCAGATGCCGTCGGTGACCGCGACGACCGTCCCCTGGGTGCGCACTTCGGCGCCCGTGTCCAGGTTGGCGATCTTGCTCTTGATCAGTTCGCTGATTTCGGATGGATTCAACTGCATGGTTTTTCCTCGCGCTTTCCACGGCGGTCATCGCCGGGTTGCGTCAGTTTCGACATCATGTTCGCAAATGGATGGCCATCGCCTGCAACTCGCCCCGGACCGATCCGTCAATGACCGTGTCCCCCACGACAATGGTTGCGCCGCCGATAAGCTCAGGGTCGACGACAACGCTGGTTTCGATTCTCTTGCCGAACCGCTTTTCGAGCGCCGCCTTCAGTACGGCAAGCTCGCTGTCCGTGACCGGGAAGGCGCTCGATATCTGCGCACGCGCCACGCCGTCGGCGTCGTCCTTGAGCGTGTCGAAGATCTGCCGGATCTCGGGCAGCAGGCCGATGCGGCCTGACTCGACCAGCACGCGCACGAAGCTGCGCCCTTCCGCATTCAGCTTGTCGCCGCAAATGGAAAGGAACAGCGCCACCTTGTCCCCCGCGGACAGCTTGGGATTGTCCAGCGCTTCGTGCACCTTGGGGTCGGCGACTACGGCGCTCGCCAGCTTGAGCATCTCGGCCCAAACGGGCAACGCGTTGGTTTCGCTCGCCAGCGAGAATGCGGCCTGCGCGTAGGGCCTGGCGATGGTGATGAGTTCGGCCATGGTCGACGTTTACAGTTGCTTCTGGATTCCGGCGAGCAGTTCGGCGTGCACTTTGGGGTCGACTTCACGCTTGAGGATCTTGGCCGCCCCGGCAACGGCAAGCTCGGCGACCTGGTTACGCAAGAATTCCTTGGCGCGAAACACCTCCTGCTCGATCTCGGATTTCGCCGCAGCAATAATCCGATCGCCCTCGACCTTTGCCGCGCCTTTCGACTGCTCGATCGTCTCGTTCTTGAGCTTCTCGCCTTGCGCGATGATTTCGGAGACGCGCGCCTTCGCGTCGGCCATCATTTCCGCGATTCGCGCCTCGGCCTTCGACAAGCTCTGGCGACCTTCCTCACCCGCGGCCAGCCCGTCTGCGATCTGCTTCTGGCGGGTTTCGATGGCCCGCATCAGTGGCGGCCAGATGAATTTCGCGCAGAAGAGAATGAAGACGAAAAAGGCGACCGCCTGCATCAGCAGCGTCAGATTGATATTCATGACTGCCTCTCTCTCCGCAGAGCCCGCCGGGCGTTGGTTATTTGAGGCCGGCTGGGATCAGCGGATTGCCGAAGGCGAACAGCATCGCCAGGCCCACGCCGATGATGAACGACGCGTCGATCAGGCCGAGCAGCAGGAACACCTTGGCCTGCAGCGCCGGGATCATTTCCGGCTGCCGCGCCGCACCTTCCAGAAAGCGCGAACACATGATGCCGACGCCGATGCACGCGCCAAGAGCGCCCAGACCGATGATGAGGCCGATACCGATGCCGGTGGAGGCCTGGATTTGCGCGATCAGTTGCAGCTTGTCCATTTGTTGCCCTTTCTGAACGGGGTGAGAGGATTGTTGTGATGAAACAGCTTCGGTTGCCGCATTAATGATGTTCGTGTGCCATCGCGATGTACACGACGGTCAGCATCATGAAGATATAGGCCTGTAGTACCACGATCAGAATGTGGAAAATCGACCAGCCTACGTGCAGGAGGCCCCCGATGATGACACCGACCGCGCCCGTTGCCGCCCACAAGCCGAGCAACATGAAGATTATCTCGCCAGCGTACATGTTGCCGTACAACCGCAGCGAATGTGACAGAGGCTTCGATATGTACTCGACCAGGTTGAACAGCAAATTGAAGGCGATCAGCAGCGGTGATGCCCACAGCGGCCTTATTCCGAATGGCGTGCAAAAAAGCTCGTACAGCCAGCCGCCGAGGCCTTTGTTCTTGATGCTGAAGTAGATCATCATCGCAAACACGGACAGCGCCAGCGCAAAAGTGGTATTGACGTCTGCCGTCGGCACCGGGCGCCACTCGGGCTGATGAAACACGTTCGCGAAAATCCACGCCGTGATATCGACGGGGAGGAAGTCCATCGCGTTCATGAACAGAACCCAGACGAAGACCGTCAGCGCAAGCGGTGCAACGAAGCGGGGATCCTGATTGAAGAGGCTCCTGACCTGGTCGTTGACAAACTGGACCGACAGCTCCACGAATGCCTGCGTCTTGGAGGGCACCCCGGAGGTGGCTTTGCGCGTGACCAGCCAGAGGAATCCCAGCGCCAATATGCCCAGAATGATCGAGGTAACGATAGTGTCGTAGTGAATGGTCCAGAACCCGCCGGATTCCCTGACCGGCTCGGCAAAGAACGTAAGGTGATGCTGGATGTACGTCGTTGCGTCGAGTTGATGTTCCGCCGCCATCGCCGATCCCCGCCCCAATCGATCAGTCTTGCACCAAGATCGCCGCCTGCGACACCAGCACGGTGACTACAAACGCCGAAAAGAACGCTGCATGCACGACGTCCTTGTACGTCGTCAGGACCAGCCAGAGCTGCAGCACGATCACCGCAATCTTCGCCGCCTCGGCCCGCAACACCGTTCGCACCGTCCCCGTCGCCGTAGCCGTCGGGTTCAGGGCAAGCAGGACCGCGAAAACCGCGCCCGCCGCAATGTTGATCACCCCACCCAACGCCGCCGACAACGCCCCATGCCAACCCGTCCACGCACCGGAGACTATCGCCACCGCCACGGTCGCGATGGCCTGCCAGATGGCGACGCGGCGGACTGGAAAACCGGAGGATCGGTTCGGGCGGAGGGTCAATGCCAAAGCGGCAGCAAACTTATGGATTATAGGGTTTTTCGTCGCAGCGCGTCAACGAATGCTGCCGTGCAGAACCATTGACGCGATGCGCTCAGCCACCCGACAAAGCACACACGATCATGACCTCGTCAGCATCCCGTAATGCGGGCTCCAGATTCGCTGCCAACGCGCCGTTGATGAAGAATTTGATGTGGCGACGAATGCAGCCTTGCTCATCGATCACTCGAAAACGCAAACCGGGATAACGCCGATCCAGGTCGGCGAGCATGCCCGCGAGGGTGGTACCGGCGGCCCCCACCACCGCGGCGTCTTGTGTATAGCTGCGCAGCGGTGTCGGGATGAGCACCCGAACGGAACCCGCGTTCACGCTGCCTCGACCGAATAGATGTGAGGCAGGTATGCTGCGATGCATTTCCAGCTCCGACCTTCGTCGCGACTAGCCCACACTTCGCCGCTGGTCGTTGCGAAGTAAACGCCGGTGGGAGTGCCGGAATCGACCGTCATCGCCTGACGCTTCACCGTAAACCACGCCTGTGTCTTCGGCAAGCCTGTGGCCTGGCGTTGCCAGGACTTGCCGCCGTTTACCGATCGATAGACCGCGGGCTTGCCACCCGGCGAAACGCGCGGCCAGACGCTGCTGCCATCCATGGGAAACACCCACAGCGTATCGGGATCTCGGGGATGCAGCACGACCGGGAAGCCGATCGGTCCGACACTCTTGGGCATCGTCGCGCCGAGGTCTTGCCAGTGCTCTGCCGGACGATCCAGGCGATAGATGCCGGTGTGGTTCTGCTGATAGAGGCGGTCGGGCAGCAGGGGATGCAAGCGCACACAATGCGGGTCGTGTCCATATTCCGCGTTCGGATCGGGAAGAAAATCCGCGCGCACGCCGCGGTTGATCGGTCGCCAGTTCGCGCCGGTATCGGCGGACTCGAACACGCCGCCGCTCGACATCCCGATATACATGTGCGCGGCGTCGCGCGGGTCGACCAGGATGGAATGCAGCTTCGGCCCATCGGGCGTTCCATCCTTGTCGCCGCCGCACCAGGCCTTGCGCTGCGGATGCTCGTTGAAGCCGTCAACGCCACGCCATGTCGCGCCGCCGTCTTCGGAACGAAACAGTCCCTGCGGCGAGGTGCCGGCGTACCAGGCGCCGGGCTGCGATGCGTGGCCCGGCGTCAGCCAGAACGTATGATCGACGACGCGGCCGCTGCCTTCGCGAAATGCGGGCGGGACCTTCGCTTCATGCCAGCTTCGGCCGCGGTCCTGCGAGCGAAAAATAGTCGGGCCCAGGTGGCCGGTGCGTGCCGCGGCGAGCATCGTCTTGCCGTCGCGCGGATCGGCGATGCAATGGTGCACGATGTGGCCGAGAAATTGCGGGCCTGCGAGGCGCCACGCACGGCGCGCGCCATCGGTGTGCAATTGCCAGAGGCCCTTGCGCGTTGCCACGAGCAGTGTCAGCCTGCGTTCGCGGGCCGCTTTCGCCTGCGCCATGAGACACCTCTGGGTGAACCCGCGGATGCGGACTGAAGAAGTTACGCCTTCACGCCGGCGCCGACAAGACTTGCGTTGAGACCGCGCGCGGAGCACGGCCGCGATTTTCCGCTACAATCATAGACCCACCGCGACGCGCCAGCCGGCGCGCGCTCGTCACGAGGAGCTGCCATGACCATCAAGGTTGGCGACCAACTGCCCCCCGGCAGTCTGAGCGAATTCATTGAAGTCGAGTCGGCGGAATGCAAGATCGGTCCCAATGAATTCAAGATCGATGATTTAACACGCGGCAAGAAAGTCGTCCTGTTCGGGCTGCCGGGTGCCTTTACGCCGACGTGCTCCGCGAAACACGTGCCGGGCTATGTCGCGAACTACGACAAGCTCAAGGCGAAGGGTGTGAGTGACGTCCTGTGCATGTCCGTCAACGATGCCTTCGTCATGGGCGCGTGGGCCAAGGACCAGAAGGCCGGTGGCAAAGTTCGCATGATGGGTGATGGCAGCGCCGCATATACAAAGGCGCTCGGGCTGGAAATGGACCTGACGGCGCGCGGCATGGGTGTCCGCTGCCAACGTTTCTCGGCGCTTATCGACAACGGTGTCGTGAAAACGCTCAACATCGAAGGTCCCGGCAAGTTTGAAGTGTCCGATGCGGACACGATGCTCAAGCAGCTCGGCTGAAACCAACGCCACGAGACAAAACGGCGTCGGTTCGGCGCCGTTTTGGTTTGCATCGCCGTTGAAAATGCGGACATGTTGAGCCAGATCAAGCGCACTTGATTTTCTGCCCTGCGCAATGTCGTCCGGGCCAAAGAATGCCAACGAGTGACTCGACGATCGAGGTGGCCAGTGAAGATTCTTGTCGCGACCGATGGCTCGAAGCATGCCCGCCGCGCCGTCAAGTACGCCGCCAAGCTCGTGCGCCTGATCCGATCGTCATCAAAAGGCATTACCCTCATCAGCGTCCACGACGACGCAGGGCTGCGCCAAGCGAAGGCGCTTGTAGGGAGCGACGAGGTCGCGGATTATCTTCGCGAGCTGAGCGAAAAAGAACTCAAACCTGCACGACGGTTTCTCGACGCGGCGGGCATCAAGCACGACATGGTGATCCGCATCGGCCGCGCGGCGCCTGAAATAGTCGGGTGCGCCAACACCGGCAAGTTCGATGTGATCGTCCTCGGGTCGAAAGGACGTGGCGCGATCACGGACATTCTGATCGGGTCGGTCGCCCAACGCGTCCTCGCAATCGCAAGACAGCCGGTATTATTAGTGAAGTGACGCTATGCCAATGAACTCTTGCGCAGCCGGTCGAGGATGCCGTCGAGTTGCTCGAGACTTGAATAGGCGATGACCACCCGTCCGGCGCCCTTGCGCGTCGCTTCGATGCGCACACCTGCGCCGAGGATGTCTGCCAAGTCACGTTCGATCCGCGCCACATCGCCATCGGGCGCCTTGCGGGAATGCTTCGCGCGTCGCGCCGATGGCGCCAGGAGCGTGTGCACCAGACGCTCGCTGTCTCGCACTGACAGGCTCTGCGCGACGATGCGTCCGGCTGCCGATACCTGATTTGCCGCGGACAACGCGAGTAGCGCGCGGGCGTGCCCCATGTCGAGCTTGTCGGCGAGCAGCAGAGTCCGCACGGGCTCCGCGAGTTGCAGCAGCCGCAGAAGATTGCTGACGGCGCTGCGCGAGCGGCCTATGGCAGCGGCAGCGGCGTCGTGCGTGAGCTTGAATTCCTCAATCAGCCGCGCAATGCCCTGCGCCTCCTCAAGCGGATTGAGATCCTCGCGTTGAATGTTCTCGATCAAGGAAAGCGCTAGCGCCGCCTGATCCGGTACATTTCGCACCAATGCGGGGATGAGTTTGAGCCCTGCACGCTGTGCGGCCCTCCACCGTCTTTCGCCCGCGATGATCTCGAAACGTCCGCTGCCGACCGGGCGCACCAGAATTGGTTGCATGACGCCCTGGGCCTTGATCGATTCCGCCAATTCGCCGAGCGTGACGTCGTCCATGCGCGTGCGCGGCTGATACTTGCCGGGAAGGAGGTCTTCGAGTGCGATCGATTGCAGCGACTCGCTGCTCGCGGCGTCGTCGGTGCCCGAGAGCAGCGCATCGAGGCCGCGCCCCAATCCTTTGAGCTTAGCCATGGATCGTTCCCTGCGCCGCAGCGACCAGCGCCTCGTCTCGTCGCAGCATTTCCCCCGCGAGCGCAAGATACGCTTGTGCACCCTTGGACGTCTTGTCGAGGTGCAAAACCGGAATGCCGAAGCTCGGTGCTTCCGCAAGGCGGATATTGCGCGGAATGACGGTTCGGTACACCTTTTCCCCGAAATGTTTCTGCAGATCTGCCGACACGTTGAGGGCGAGCGTGTTGCGCGGGTCGTACATGGTGCGCAGCAGGCCCTCGACCTCGAGCCGTGGATTGAGGTGCGCGCGCACTTTGCGAATCGTCTGAACCAGGTCGGACAGTCCTTCGAGCGCGTAGTACTCGCATTGCATCGGAATGAGGACGCTGTCGGCCGCGCACAGTCCGTTGAGCGTCAGCAGCGACAGCGACGGTGGGCAATCGAGCAATATGAAATCGTACTCGCCAACGATTTCTGAAATTGCCTCGCGCATTTGAGACAGGGCCTCCGCCAGCGCGTCCTTCAAGCGCATCTCGCGGTCCGGCAAGTCGACCATTTCCACTTCCGCGCCGGCGAGTTCACGATTCGATGGAACGAGGTCGAAGCCGCCAGAAGGCGATGCCACCCGGACGTCGGTTATCTTCTTCTCCCCAAGCAAGACTTGGTATACAGTGATAGTGAGCGCTCGCTTATCAATCCCTGCTCCCATGGTCGCATTGCCTTGCGGATCGAGATCGACCAGGAGCACACGGCGCTTCATGGCGACCAGACTGGCCGCGAGATTGACGCTCGTGGTCGTCTTGCCGACCCCGCCTTTCTGGTTCGCGACCGCGATGATTTTGGTCACGGGCTCGCCGCCTTCATGATTACCAAGTGCCGTTCGGCGGCAATGCCCGGGACGTGCAATGAATGTACTGCTTCGACGCTGACGCCGGCGGGCAGGTCTTTCATCTCGTCGTCGGGAATGCTGCCCTTCATGGCGACCCAGCGGCCGCCGAGCGCGAGCAAGTGCGCGGTCTGCGCGATAAAGGTACTCAGTGTCGAATACGCGCGAGCGATTATCACGTCGAATCGGGAGGCGGCCGGGAGCTTCTCGACGCGGGCGGCAACGACATTCACGTTGGGAAGCGGCAACTCGACTACAGCCTGGTTCAAGAACGCTATCTTCTTTTGATTGCTGTCGATCAGGGTGACCCTCCAATCCGGCCGCGCTACCGCCAACGGGATCCCGGGCAGGCCGCCACCGCTACCGATGTCAGCCACGCGCAGCCCAGTGTGTCCCGGCAAGTACGGGACGACGGCAAGCGAGTCGAGCAGATGGTGCGTAATCATCTGGCCGCCATCGCGGATCGCCGTAAGATTGTGCGTGCGATTCCACTTGTCGAGTAGCGAGAGGTAAGCGAGCAGTTTGTCTTCGCCGGCCTGGTCCAGGGAGAGCCGCAGTCGTTCGATGCCCGCCCGCAACGCATCGGTCATGCCGAGCGTTGCTGAACTTCGGGAACGCCCTGCCCGAACCCGCGCTTGAGGTGCACCAACAGCAATGCGATCGCGGCCGGCGTCATGCCTGAGAGCCGCGCCGCATGCCCCAGTGTCTCCGGTCGGAACTCATTGAGCTTTTGCTGCACTTCGTTCGACAGTCCGCGCACGCTGCGGTAGTCGATGTCGTGCGGTAGCCGCAACGCCTCCTGTGCTGCATCCCGCGCGATCTGCTCGTTCTGCCGTTCGATATAGCCGGCGTACTTGGTCGCGATTTCGACCTGCTCCGCGACCCTCGCATCGCCAACCGGTTCGCCCGCATGCGGCAGGGTCATCAGGCTCGCGTACGTGACCCCCGGGCGGCGCAATAATTCGGCGAGCGTGCAGTCGCGCTCCAGCGGCTGGCCGAGAACCCGCTCCGCGTGCTCCTGTGGGATGACGCTCGGGTTGACCCACGACGATTTCAGGCGCTCGAGCTCGAGCGCAACAGCGTCGCGCCTCCGGCAAAACAGCCCCCAGCGACGGTCATCCACAACCCCAAGACTGCGACCCGTTTCCGTCAGCCGCAGGTCGGCGTTGTCTTCTCGCAGCTGCAGCCGATACTCGGCGCGGCTGGTGAACATGCGATACGGTTCCGTCACGCCTCGGGTCACCAGGTCGTCGACCAGAACGCCCAGATAGGCTTGGTCTCGCCGCGGGTACCAGCCCTCTTCATCGCGGGCGAGGCGGCCCGCGTTGATGCCCGCAAGGAGGCCCTGGCCGGCGGCTTCCTCGTAGCCCGTCGTGCCATTGATCTGCCCGGCGAAAAATAGGCCACGAATCGCCCGGGTCTCGAGCGTCGGCCTGAGTGCGCGCGGGTCGAAATAGTCGTACTCGATTGCGTAACCCGGCCGCAGGATGTGTGCCTGTTCGCAGCCCTTGATCGTGCGCACGAGGGCGAGCTGTACGTCAAACGGCAGCGAGGTCGAAATGCCGTTCGGATAGATCTCGTTCGTCGTAAGACCCTCTGGCTCGAGGAAAATCTGATGGCTCGAGCGGTGCGCGAAGCGGGTCACCTTATCTTCGATCGATGGGCAGTACCGCGGCCCGATGCCTTCGATGGCCCCCGTGAACAGGGGCGATCGATCCAGGCCGGAACGGATGATGTCGTGCGTCCGCGCATTGGTATGCGTGATCCAGCAGGGAACCTGCCGGGGGTGCATTGCCGCGTCGCCGACGAATGAAAACACCGGCACGGGGTCATCGCCGGGCTGCTTCTCAAGCTGATCGAAAGCGATCGTGCGTCCATCGAGCCTCGGAGGGGTACCGGTTTTCAGCCGGCCCACCGGCAGTTTGAGTTCACGCAGCCTCGCGCCCAAGGACTTTGCGGGCGGGTCGCCGGCACGCCCCGCTTCGTAGTGCTCAAGGCCCACATGGATCAGCCCTGACAGAAAGGTCCCGGTCGTCAGTACAACAGCATCCGCTTCGAACCGCGTTCCGAGCTGAGTGATCACGCCGCTGACTCGATCGCCGACGATAGTCAGGTCGTCCACCGCCTGTTGAAACAAGGTCAGGTTCGGTTGATTTTCGAGGCGCGACCGGATCGCCTGTTTGTATAGAAGCCGGTCGGCTTGCGCACGGGTGGCGCGCACCGCTGGACCCTTGCTCGAATTCAGGGTGCGAAATTGGATTCCCGCCTCGTCAGTGGCGATGGCCATCGCACCGCCCAGTGCGTCGATTTCCTTGACTAGGTGCCCCTTGCCGATGCCTCCGACCGATGGATTGCATGACATCTGCCCGAGCGTCTCGATGCTATGCGTCAAGAGCAGCGTGTGCCGGCCCATGCGGGCAGACGCCAATGCGGCTTCGGTGCCGGCGTGTCCGCCGCCAACCACAATCACTTCGAAGCGAGTCGGGAAGAGCATGTTTTTACAGGGAAATTAATGCAAACTGCCAACTTTGTATCATACTGCAAAGTGTTGTCCAGCGATAGTCGCGGTAACCCGCCCGGCGTTCGCTATCGGCAATGGTTCGAGCGCGTTTCACGTGGAACTTGCCGTCCGCCGTTTCACGTGGAACAGAAGGCCGCCCGGTGCCTATAAGCCCCACCTCCCTGTGGATTCGCGCGCCACGACTTTCCCGGGAAGCTCCTGCGGCGGTTCCGGCCGTCCTTCGATTGTGGCCAGAAGGATTCGTCCTAGAGCTTGCCCTGCCTCGCGCATCGGCAATCGAAGCGACGACAGGGTGGGCCGTGTGTGTCGGGCGATTTCGGTATCGCCAAAGCCAATTATGGACCACTGCGCGGGGACTGCGATCTCGCGTCTCTTGCACTCCCCCAACAACGCGGCCGCTGCGAGGTCGCTGCCGCACACCAGTGCCGTCGGTGGTGCTGGCAAACTCAGCCAGTGATCGACCGCATCAATAACGGCGCGACCCGTGCGCATGTGGGGCCGAACGTCACCAACCAGTTCGATGCCGGTTCCCATCATTATGCCGTGCACGGCATCGACATGTTGACGGCCACCGAGGGCGAAGAAGGCAATGCGATGATGCCCGAGTTGATGCAAATAGCGAACTCCGAGGATGAAGGCTTTGGTGCGATCGAGCCCGGACCACGTCGGCGCCTCCTCGGTTGGCGCTTCTTCGAGATGGGCAAAACGCACTCCGCGATCGCGATACAAACCAACCTGTCCGACCGGGGCCGCGCCTGGGCAGAAGATGACGGCCTCGGCCCCCCGCGCGACGAGTCCGCGTACGCAATTTTCGGCATCCGTTGCGCCCTCGCCCGCCACACTGAGAACGAGGGCTACCCCTGCCCTCGCAAGTTCCCGTGTCAAAGACTCCAATGCCTGGGTGGTCAGCGGATCGTCGAGCGTCGACACTACCGCACCTACCAAGTAGGAGCGGCGACCCGACAATACCTGCGCAGAAGCGTTGGGGACATACGCCAAGGTCCGTATGGCAGCCTGCACTCGGCGATGGACGGGATCGCTTACCAGTTCGGGGCGGGAGAGCGCCCGTGAGACTGTGGCCGTAGAGACGCCGGCGGTGCGCGCGACATCGTGCAGGGTCGGCCCCCTAATGGCTTTCTTCGGCCTACGTCGCCGCCGCAATACAGTCTCTGTTTCGCCCATTCGGAATTTAATTTCAATTGTGCGCATATTGCAAGCGTTTACTGTAATTGTTTACTGTAAACATATTCTGCAAGCGTTTGCACTCAGCATAGCGTTCCCGCCGCATAGGCGCAAGGAGAGGAAATCAGTCGACGCGTTGCGCGATCTGTACTGTCGCTGCGATTACGCGGTTTTTCGACCGCAGGATTCGCGTTCGCCGGCGGTGCGGCCGAAGTTGGCGAAGGCTTGCGCCGGGCGCGGGAGTTGGTGCGCGGCGTGGTCGGTGTGACGTGGGGGCCGAAGGCTTCTTTTCGCTCGAAGACGGGCGTTAACATCGTCCAACCGCACCGCTGGTCAGCGTTAGTCCGATCGACACGTTCGCCGCCGGCGACGTTTTTCACGGTGCATTTGCGCTTGCGGTTGGTAAAGGGGCGACGGTCGTCGAAGCCGCTCGATTCGTCAACGCTGCAGCCACGTTGAAGTACACGCGCTTCGGCGGTCGTCTCGGGGCGCCAGTCCGCGGGGAGGTCGACGCGTTTCTTGGAGCGCTAAATGCGTAAGGGCGCGTTGCCGCGCCCTTTTGTCACTGCACTCTCAGGCTCGTTACCGAAGCCTTGTCCCCAACTCGCGCCGTAGACGCACGAGCTCCGCGGGCTGCTTGTTCCCCAGCTTCCCAAACAGCTGGTCGTGCGCCAGCAATTCCTTCTCCCAGCCAGAACGATCGATTTGCATTACCTGGTCGAATCGCTCATGCGTAAAGTCGAGCCCGCGCCAGTCCAGGTCGGCATAATCCGGTTGCAATCCAAGCGGCGCGGCCACTGCATGCGCGCGACCCAGACAGCGTTCGACGATCCACTTCAGCACACGCATGTTCTGGCCAAAGCCGGGCCACGCGAACTTGCCGTTCTTATCAGTGCGAAACCAATTCACGTTGAAGATGCGCGGCGGGTGCGCGACCTTCCTTCCCATGGCGAGCCAATGCGCGAAATAGTCGCCGATGTGGTAGCCGCAGAACGGCAACATGGCGAAGGGGTCCCGCCGCACTTCCCCGACCTTCCCCGTCGCGGCGGCAGTCGTCTCCGACCCCATTGTCGCGGCCTTGTAGACCCCGTCTTCCCAACTCCTCGCCTCACTGATCAGTGGCACCGTGTCGCTGCGCCGCGCACCGAAAATGAATGCCGATATCGGTACGCCGGCGGGATTGTCCCATTCAGGATCGAGCGACGGGCAGCGTACCGCCGCCACTGTAAAGCGCGAGTTGGGGTGCGCAGCCTTGCGCCCGCAACCCGGCGTCCATGATTGTCCGCGCCAGTCGGTTAGGTGCGCGGGCGGCTCACGCGTCATGCCTTCCCACCACACGTCGCCGTCTTCGGTCAACGCAACATTGGTGAAGATCACGTCGCGCTCGAGGGTCTTCATGGCATTGGGATTCGAGTCGTAGGACGTGCCCGGTGCGACACCGAAATAGCCCGCTTCCGGATTGATCGCGTGCAGATACCCGTCGGAAGCCGGTTTGATCCAGGCGATGTCGTCACCGATAGTCGTGACCTGCCAACCATCGAGACCTGCGGGCGGGATCAGCATGGCGAAGTTCGTCTTGCCGCATGCGCTTGGGAACGCTGCAGCGACGTAAGTCTTCTCGCCCAAGGGAGAAGTCACGCCGAGAATCAGCATGTGCTCCGCCAGCCACCCCTCGTCGCGGCCCATAACGGACGCAATACGCAGCGCAAGACACTTCTTGCCTAACAGCGCGTTGCCACCATAGCCCGAGCCATAGCTC
The DNA here is from genome assembly GCA_963829375.1 of uncultured beta proteobacterium. GTDB lineage: Bacteria > Pseudomonadota > Gammaproteobacteria > Burkholderiales > Casimicrobiaceae > PALSA-1003. The sequence goes on from CAWHIS010000013.1 coordinate 98,091, forward strand.
CAGATTTCGCGCGTCTCCGGAAAATGCACGATGTATTTGTGATCGGCGTTGCAGGGCCACGGCACGTCGGTCTGGCCGTGGGCGAGCGGCGCGCCCACCGTATGCAGGCAAGGCACGAATGTGCCGTCGGTCCCAAGTACGTCGAATACGTCGCGCCCCATGCGCGTCATGATGCGCATGCTGGCAACGACGTACGGGCTGTCGGTCAATTCGACGCCGATGTGTGCGATGGGACTGCCCAGCGGTCCCATCGAGAACGGCACGACATAGAGCGTGCGGCCTTGCATGCAGCCTTCGAACAACGCGCTGAGCGTCTGGCGCATCGTCGCCGGCGCGACCCAATTGTTGGTCGGCCCGGCCCCGTCCTCGCGCTCACAGCAAATGAACGTGCGGTCTTCGACGCGCGCGACATCCGACGGGTCCGACAGGGCAAGATAGCTGTTCGGCCGCTTCGCGGGATTCAGCTTGCGCAATGTCCCGGACTTGACCATTTGCGCGCACAGCCGGTCATATTCGACTTGCGAGCCGTCGCACCATTCGATGCGATCGGGTCGTGTTTTCGCGGCGATCTCGCGCACCCACGCGAGCAGACGCGGATGGCGGACGAAGGCCGGCGCTGAAACAGCGGCGGCCAGCGCGGGCCTGGGATCGGGATGATTCATGCTGGGGGGTCGATTGTAGTCGGGACTTGCGACGTTTTCTCGCCAGCGCCGGCACCCGGTTGAAATGCCCTCGATTTTAGCACGCGCTGCGGTCGGCCATGCTGCACCCCAATCGGTAAGGCCACTGGGCCGCATCTGGCCAAGCTAACTTCTCAACTAGCGATGTCGCCGCCGCGCGAGCCAGCCAAACAGCGGTCCCGTGCATAGCAGCAGCAACACGACCCGCGTGACGTGAAACGAAGTGACCAAGGGGACTCCCAGCTCGAGCACCTTCGCCGTCACGGCCATCTCCGCCACGCCGCCGGGCGCCGTCGCGAGCACCAGCGTCGCCGGATGCAGTCCGGTCACGCTGGCCAGAGCGAATGCAAAAAGTGCGGACAGGACCATTCCGAGGATAACCGTCACGGCAACCGCGCCCATGAACCGTGGGGCACGCGTCAGGAAACTGCGGTTGAACCGCGACCCAAGTGCGCAGCCGAGAAGCAATTGCGCCGAATTGATCAAGCCCCTGGGAACGGCGGACGCGGTGAACGCCAACGCAGTCAGTGGAATGGCAACGGCGAGCGCGCCGAGCACGAACGCATTCGGAGCCTTCAGCTTTTGCATGATCAAACCGCCCACCGCGGTCGCCGCCATGAGCGCTGCGAGTGTCGGCCACCGGACTTCGCTCGCGCTCTCCAGGAAGGGGTCGGCACCGTGCAGGTGCAGGGCCGCGTAAATGGACGGAATGCTGACGACCACGATCAGGATTCGCAACGATTGTGCCGCCGCGATTTCGTCGACGCGAGCGCCGAAACGCTCGCCGAGTATTGTCATTTCCGCAGCACCGCCGGGAACGCTCGCGAAAAGGGCGGTCGTGCGGTCGGTGCCGGCCAGGGTCGAAAGCGCGTAACCGCAGGCATAGCCCAGCCCGATCGCAAACAGTGCACCCACGACGAGCAGCCAGGCAATACCTCCGAGATGCTCGACCACTGCCGGCGTGAAATACAGCCCCAGGGCGGTGCCGATGATCCATTGTCCAATCTGGCGGCTGCCGCGCGGCGCAGTAACGTGCACGCCACACATCCGCACCGTAGCGACAGCGAGCATTGGCCCGATCATCCATGGCAGCGGCAGGTGCAGCCTGCTGCATGCCATCCCCGCAATGAGCCCAACCACCAACGCGCCGGCTGGCAATATGAGCGCATGCAGTCGAGCGGTCATTTGCCGCCCCGGAAAACTGGAGCACCCGCGCGAAGCCGCGCGACCAGTGGCTTTTTGTTTCCTGCGCGTTGCCTGTGGATAGCCTGTGGACACGCATGACGCATATCGTTACCGGATCGGAATTTCAAAGGGACAGCCCAGGCATGTCTATTGTTCCTATCGTAACAACAGTCGCCGCATTCCAAGGGAGGCACCGAACGCGCAGAATCACGTGACGCGGACGACGCTGATATCCGGCAGCGGCGAGAATTGAGTGAATTCTTTGCCTTCGTAGCGCGGCGCTGCCGACCACAAAACCTCGCGACCACAGGGGACATACCGCCAGACCCAAAATGACAGTTGCGCTGTGACCGCTCCAAGCGTTTAATTTGCTTCTTGTAGGAGACTGCTTGTGAACGATTGCTTGTGAACGGCTTATCACTTTACCGAGAGATGGCGTCGAGGCCGGATGCCGGTCGCGCGATGCCGTTTGGAGAGACGCCGACGGCATCACCCGACTTGACCAGTCGGGTGCGTTTCGACGCGTGTCCTACTTGGCTGGAGCTTGCGATCCGCCATCTTTCGGACGCTCAGGCGGCGCAGGCCGCACGCGTCGCCGCATGGAAGGGTACGGACGAAGACTCGAAGGCCGGAGCATTGGAATGGGAATTCGAGGCGTCCATGCAATCGATCATGGCTGCCTCCATTGCGATCGAAGCTTTTTGTGCCGCGATTCAAACCAAAGCGCATTTGCCTCAGGCGATTGTCGACGAGTGCAGGGAGAAACGCCTGCCGCGTCACGCCGAAATTTCTGACATCCTCGCCATCGCGTTTTCCCTAACCGATGCGGAGATGGACAAGCTGCGCAGGAACCTTGGAGAAATTTTTAGATTTCGAGACTTGGCCATCGATACTTCCTCAAAGAGCGACGCACCCATCCTGCATCCCGAGATTCGCGTCGGAGGCGAGTGGCGCTTCGCCTACTTCCGATGCGAGAACGCCCTGCTCATTGTAAGAGCCTCGTTCCACGTTCTCCGGGAGCTTTTCGTGAAAGGCACTCCACAGGATGCGGAAGTCCAGGAAGTCCAGACGTATGTTGACGTGCTGCGGCCGAGGCTTGAACAGCTGCAGGACTCGAACACGCTAAAGGCGCGCGCTGCTGTGACCGGCGCCTAGAAGACTCGTGAAGGCGACTCCTTTCAAGTCTGTCGATCGCGGCAAGCCAGTTTTCTTCGCCTTCAATCAGGACAACAACCCCTGCAGATCGCGACGAGTGTATTGGGTTACCTGGCGTCCGGACGCTGTACATGCTCCTTCCCCAATGCTTCTTCTGTAAGCACCTCAATCCGGCCGGTGCCAAGTTCTGCAACGACTGCGGCTCGCCGCTGCATCTGAAGCCGTGCAGTGAATGCGAAGCGATCAATGATCAAGCTGCGACAAACTGCTACAGATGCGGCAAGGACCACCCGGTACTGATCAGCACCGTCGAAGCTTCGGCGATGTTGCCGTCCAGTTCGACAACGGAGAGTATCGACGTCCCCTCGCGACATCACGACGACGCGACCGCGCAAGAGTGCGAGCCCTGCGTCGAAATCGATACTCGCGAATCGCGCCCGCTGGACGGAGACAAGCGTCCCCCGCTCTCCGGAGCTACGGACGCCGCAAGTCTTGCCGAGCCCAATCGCCGGACCGTGCCGGAACGGCGTCGAACGACGCGTGCGGCCGTAGCCGGATTGCCGTCTGCCGCACTGCTCGCTGTGCTTGCCGTTTCCGCCTTCTACGCATACCTCCATCCCTCGCAGCTCAAGGATTTGTTGAGTGCCAAACCGCCTTGGGCGGTTGAACATCGTGATGGCGCACCGACGCAATCGGCCACCGAAAAGGTCGCCGTGCCTGCGCCGGTGATCAACGTGGACGCCGGCACCGCTTCTGCCCCGGGGCCCGCGACGGGAGCGCCGGACCAACCGTCAACGGCGGCCACGGGTGCTTCGGGCGACAGAAACGGAACCCCGGCGGCGGGGACGCATGACGCGCTGCGCAAACGCCGCCGCCCACTCGATCCCCTGGCGAGGCCAGGCCGCTGCGGCAACCACTCCCGCGGCACCCGGAGAGATGATATTGCGTACAGGTGAGTATGAAGCCGCGCCCAGAGATCCCGCATCAGGTCGGCTGCTCGCGCCGCCGCAGCAGGCAACTGCAGCTCAACCCGACGTCCGTTCATCGCCTCGCGAGGCTCGCACGGGTCCCGTTTCACACGTTGCCGGTTCAGGATGCTCGGAGGCGGCCGCGGCACTCGGCCAGTGCAGCGCGAAGAAAACGGCGACCGCCGCCAAGACTTCGGCAAAGAAGTCCAAGAAAGCGCCGACGAAGAAGGGCGGCTCCCCGCAAGCAGCATCGTCCCCGACGGCGACACTCACACCGACCGAAATACAAACCGGCGCCGAGCGCCAATAACGCGCTCCAAGTTCCTCTTCGCGCGTTTGCCAGTCCGCGCTACTTTCCGATGCAGAAACGACTGAAGATTTCGCCGAGCAGATCGTCAGCACTGAACTTGCCACTGATCGTCGACAATTCGACTTGCGCACCACGCAATTCCTCGGCAAACAGCTCGAGGGGCGGCACGGCGCCGGCGAGATGCGCCGCGGCGGCGGCGAGGTGCCCGTTCGCAACGATCAGCGCATGCAAATGCCTCTCGCGTGCGAGAAAGGTCCCTTCCATGTCTTCATGCGCGTCGGCAACGTCGAGCATTGCCTCCTTCAGCAAGTCGACCCCCGCTCCGGTTTTTGCGGACAGCCACACCGTGCGTCCCGCGCTGTCGACATTTTTTCTCGGCAAATCGTCCGTGAGATCGATCTTGTTGCGCACGACGATGCGCGCCAACGCGCTGGGAAGCTCCGTGAGGAACGGTGGTACAGGCCCCTCCCCTTCGCGCACGTCGGTAACGATCAACGCGAGGTCGGCGCCGGCAATCGCAGCCATGGTCCGTTCGATGCCGATTTTCTCCACCTCATCGACCGCTTCACGCAGCCCCGCGGTGTCGATGATGTGCAACGGGATGCCGCGGACCTCGACGCTACTGCGAATCGCATCGCGCGTCGTTCCCGCATGCGGGGTCACGATCGCAATGTCATCGCCGACCAGTTGATTGAGCAAGCTCGATTTGCCGACGTTGGGCGCGCCGACGAGCACCACATGCAGACCTTCGCGCAACAGGCTCCCCTGACGCGAGCGGGCCGTAAGCGCACTGACGCGTTCGCGCAACGCCGCCACTTTTCCCTGCGCGTCGGCGGCGCGGATGAAATCGATGTCCTCTTCGGGAAAGTCGAGCGTCGCCTCGGTAAGCGTGCGCAACTCGATCAGCGCGGAGACGATTGTCGCTACTTCGCGCGAGAAGGCACCTGAGAGACTGCGCGCCGCCGCGCGTGCAGCCGTGCCTGTCGCCGCGTCGATCAGGTCCGCGACACCTTCTGCTTGCGCGAGGTCGAGCTTGTCGTTGAGAAATGCGCGCTGCGTGAACTCGCCCGGCAGCGCGAGCCGCGCGCCCAACTCAAGGCAGCGCTTGAGGATCAAGGCAAGGACCGCGGGTCCGCCATGGCCATGCAATTCCAAGACGGCTTCACCCGTATACGAGGCGGGGGCCGGAAACCACAACGCCAAGCCCTGATCGAGCACTTCGCCACGCGCATCGAGAAAATCAGCAAGTGTCGCAAGACGTGGCTGCAGCGGGCGGCGGACGACACCGTCGATAACTCGCGAGATGTCGGGGCCCGACACACGCACCACGCCAATCCCCCCGCGGCCGGGAGGCGTCGCAATCGCGGCGATGACGTCGGCGTCGCGCGCCATGGTCCGCGTCACCCGTGGGGCGGCCGCGGTGCCGGTCAGCGGCGCTTGGCCGCCGCTGCTGCCGCTTCGCGCTCCAGCACGCGGTTCATGTGCCATTGTTGGAAGATCTGCAGCGAATTGTTGACCAGCCAGTAGAGCACCAATCCGGACGGGAAGAAGATGAACATGACCGAAAACGCAATCGGCATGATCTGCATCACCTTCGCCTGCACGGGGTCCTGAATGGGTGTGGGCGAGAGCCTGACTTGGAGGTACGCGGTGATCGCATAGATGACCGGCAGAACGAAGTAGGGATCCGGCGCCGACAAATCGTGAATCCACAGGATCCACGGGGCATGCCGCAATTCCACTGCGGACAGCAGCACCCAGTAGAGCGCGATGAAAACCGGGATCTGGACCAGGATCGGCAGGCAGCCTCCGAGCGGGTTGATTTTCTCGGTTTTGTACATCTCCATCATCTTCATCTGGAGCTGTTGCTTGTCGCTTCCGTACTGCTCCTGCAGCGCCTTCATTTTCGGCGCGATGACTTTCATCTTGGCCATCGACCGCGCGCTCGCGTGATTGAGAGGGTAGAAGGCCGACTTGATGATGATCGTCAGCAGTACGATCGCCCAACCCCAGTTGTGCACGATCCCGTGCAGCCATTTCAATAGCCAGAACAACGGCGCCGCGAGAATCGTGAATACCCCGTAATCGACCACGAGATCGAGGCCGCTCGCGAGTTTCGCGAGCGTGTCCTGCTCTTGCGGCCCGACATACAGAGGAACCTTGATTTGGCCGGTGGCGCCAGGGGCAATCGGCGCCGCCTGCAGGATCACGCCGTCGGCGTACAGGCCGTTGTCCAGCTTTTTCGCGTAGAACTCGCGCGGAGTCTTCGGACTGTCGGAGGGCAGCCACGCGGCGAGGAAGTAATGCTCGATCATGCCCACCCAGCCGTTGTCCGCGTTCTTCGTATACGGCAGCTTGCGCGAAGGGTCTGCGGCAAGCTTGTCCAGTTCGCCTGGCTCGACTTTTTTGAACTTGTCGGTTTCGTTGTAGATGACGGGGCCGGTGTAAGCTGCGGGCGCCATCGAACTTTGCACATCCGGCGTCTTGGTGTCGCGGGTGAGCTGAAAGTACGCGAAGGGGGCGATCGGCGCCGTGCCGGCATTCATGATCTGGTAGGCAACGTCGATAACGTAGCTGCCGCGGTGGAAGGTCAGCGTCTGCACAACTTTGTCGCCGCTGCTCGTCGTGGCCTGCAGTTTGAGCTCGATGGCGTCTGTCCCCGCTGCAAGCTCGCGGGGACCAGGCGCCACCTGCCACAGCGTGCGATGGTTAGGCATGCCCTCGCCCAGCAATCCGGATTGGGCGACGAACGTGCGTTCCGCATTTTGCTGCAGCAATACGTACGGCTTGTTTTCGTCGTGCGTATCGCGATGCGCGGTCAGCGCGAACTGGGTCAACACACCACCGACCGTGTCTACGGTCGCGACATAGAGGTCGGTCTTGACGACAACCTTTTCTCCCGCAGGAATTGCAGCAGCAGGTGCGCCGGGCACGGCGGGGGCCGTCGTCGCGCCAGGCGACGGCGCCTCGATTCCCGCTTTCGGTGCAGGTTGGGCGGCCGGTGGCTGCGGCACCGGCGGGCGGTGGTCGCGTTGCCACGCTTCCCACAGAAAAAGCGCGGAGAACGAGAAGATGACGAACAGGATCAGACGTTGGGTGTCCATGAAAGCTTGGGTCCGGGTGGCTGCGGTTGAGGCCTGCTCAGGGTACGGGGTCGAAACCCCCAGGGTGATACGGATGGCATCGCGCGACGCGTTTCAGTCCAAGCCACGTGCCTTTCAGCGCCCCGTGTCGCTCGATGGCCTCGCGGGCGTAATCGGAGCAACTGGGATAAAAACGGCAATTCGCCCCGAACAGGGGACGGAGCGCATATTGATAACCGCGCAGCATCGAGAGCAGCAGCGCTTTCATTGGTGATTTGGAGGATCCAGCGCATCGAGCAGGGCTCCTGCCTCGAGCGCCAATCCAGGTAGTACGTTTCGCGCGCAGCGCACGCGCAAGCGCACGACGACGTCGAACCGATGTAGGGCCGGGCGGCGGCGGCGCACGGTCTCGCGCAGGATCCTTCGCAAGTAATTTCGATCTACTGCACGGCCGAGTTGGTGCTTGCCGATCACGTACCCGACCCGGCCCACTCCGGTTGCCGCCGGTGCCGCCAGCACCTGCACATGCGGTCCCTCCAGTCGACGCCCCTCCCGGAACAGCCTGGCGAATGCCTTGGCCCCGGACAGCCGCAGGCTGCGGTTCGAGCCGATCGCAGCGCCGTAGGGACGTGCTAAACCGCGAGCCGGGCGCGGCCCTTGGCCCGGCGCGCGCGCAGTACTTTGCGGCCGCCTGCGGTCTTCATCCTGCTGCGAAAGCCGTGGGTGCGCTTGCGGCGGACCACGGACGGCTGATAAGTGCGTTTCATGATTACCTTCGTCGGAAAAAGCCTTACATTAGAGCGTTTTGCGCTATCCGCTGTCAAGCTCAATCACGCCTGCCGGGCTGTGGATGGCTGTGGATAACTTATGCCCAGGCGAGATACAATAGCGGTTCGACGGGTTCCTTGCGGTGCCCGATATTTTTTCCGGCGTGGCCCCGTAACCCGAATATGTCGACCCCTGCTTTCTGGCAAAGTTGCCTGGAATCATTCCAGCGCGAACTGACGCCGCAACAGTTCAATACCTGGATCCGCCCGCTGCGCCTCGAGCATGCGGAGGACAGCCTGCGGCTGGTCGCACCCAATCGTTTTGTGCTCCAGTGGGTGAAGGAAAGGTACGCGGGCCGGATCGAGGAACTCGCTGCCGGGACAGGTACACAACCATTGCGCCTGGTATTTGCGGTTGCCGATGCGGTGGAACGCCCGAACGCCGCCGTGTCCACACCGAAGCCCCCGGAGTCGACACCCGCTGCGGCCAGGCGCGGAGAGCAGGCAGCCCTGAATCCTGGCTTCACGTTTACCTCATTCGTCTCGGGCAAGGCGAACCAGTTGGCGCGGGCCGGCGGAATGCAGGTCGCGGAGCACCCGACGTCCTACAACCCCCTATTCGTGTACGGCGGCGTCGGTCTTGGCAAGACGCATCTGATCCAGGCGATCGGCAATCACATCCTGGAGAACAATCCGGACGCCAAGATCCGTTACATCCACGCCGAGACCTATGTCTCGGACGTCGTGCGGGCATATCAGCACAAGGCGTTCGACGAGTTTAAGCGCTATTACCGCTCGCTCGACTTGCTGCTGATCGACGATATCCAATTTTTCAATGGCAAGAATCGAACGCAGGAAGAGTTCTTCTATTTGTTCAATACGCTGATCGAGGCGCGCAAGCAGGTGGTCATCACTTGTGACACGTATCCGAAGGAAATCTCCGGCATGGAGGAGCGTTTGATTTCGCGCTTCGGCTGGGGCCTGACTGTCGCGCTGGAACCTCCCGAACTCGAGATGCGCGTCGCAATCTTGCTTTCAAAGGCCGCACAGAGCGGCATCAAGCTCGACGAGCAGGTGGCTTTTTTTATCGCCAAGCACATTCGCTCCAATGTGCGCGAACTCGAGGGCGCGCTGAAGCGCGTGCTGGCATATTCCAATTTCCATGAACAGGAGATTTCACTTGCGCTCGCGAAGGACGCGCTGCGCGATCTCCTCGCAGTGCAAAACCGCCAGATCTCGATCGAGAACATCCAGAAGACGGTGGCCGACTACTACAAGATCCGCATCTCCGACATGCATTCCAAGAAACGCTCGCGCGCGGTGGCGCGGCCGCGTCAGGTCGCAATGGCGCTTGCGAAGGAGTTGACGCAGTTGTCTTTGCCGGAGATCGGCAGCAATTTTGGCGGCCGTGACCACACGACCGTCCTGCACGCATGCCGTCAGATTGCCAAGCTGCGCGAATCGGTTCCCGGGATCAGTCACGACGTGAATTTTCTCCTCCAAGTACTGCGAAACTGAGTGGTCAGGCAGGTATGAATCGGCTTCGAATCGGTCTATAATTTGTTGATTAACGACGGCCGCGAACTGACCGTATTTTCATCCCCAAATCCTGCACAGGCTGCACATCGGTTTTCCCGCGTTCGACCTGCCGGCAAGCCGCGGAGAGGATTGGCTTTTCGGGGCTTGTACAGCAAATGCATCGACTCCTATTAGCTGTTACTAGGTTTAAATAATGCAATTAAAGCTAATACCCAGAGACGCGTTACTCAAGCCGCTCCAGGCTGTATCGGGCATTGTCGAGCGACGGCACACGTTGCCAATCTTGGCGAATGTTCTCCTTGAACAAAAAGACGGCAGCCTCTATGTCACCGCGACGGATCTCGAGATGCAGATCACCGCGCACAGCGAACTTGCCGGCAAGCAGGACCAGGCGGTGACGGTCGCAGCGCGTAAACTACAGGATCTGCTCCGCGCGCTACCCGACGATGCGCAGGTAACCGCAGAAACCTCGGCAAGTCGCATGACCGTACGTGCCGGTCGTTCGCGCTTCAACCTGCAAACGCTTCCAGCCGCGGACTACCCACGGATCAATCTTGCGCAGGAGAAGCAGCAGACGATCAAGCTTGCGCAAAAGGATTTTCGCGCCCTGCTCAAGCTCGCCGAATTCGCCATGGCGCAGCAGGACATCCGTTATTACCTCAATGGCATGCTGCTGGTGGTGGACAACGGATCGCTGCAAACCGTTGCTACAGACGGCCATCGCCTGTCATACGCAAGCCTTGCGGTCCCGGGAAGCTATTCTCGCCAGGAAGTGATCCTTCCGCGCAAGACCGTGCTCGAATTGGGAAAACTGCTCGATGACAGCGACTCGGAGTTGACCATCGATCTGCTTGCCAACCAGGTGCGTTTTCGATTTGCCAACATCGAACTGGTGAGCAAGGTCGTTGACGGCAAGTTTCCCGACTACAACCGGGTCATTCCGACGGGGCATTCCAAGCAGATCGATTTGTCGCGCACCGAGTTGCTCCAGGCGCTCCAGCGGGCGGCGATTCTCTCGAATGAAAAATTTCGCGGCGTACGGGTCGTCCTCGGCAACGACCAGCTGAAGATCATCTGCACGAACAGCGAACAGGAAGAAGCCGAGGAGGAACTCGAAATCGACTACAAGGGAGACCCGCTCGATATCGGATTCAATATCACCTACCTTCTCGACGTGCTGCAGAATCTTGGTACCGACCGCGTGGTTCTCGCCTTCGGCGACGCAAACTCCAGCGCGCTCGTGACGATGCCAGAACGCGGTGATTACAAGTACGTCGTCATGCCGATGCGGATTTGAGAAGTGCAACCATTACGTGCTGCCAGCTGTCGGCGCCGACCCCGGGTCGGCGTCTGCGCTTTTGAGGGCTGGCACCACCAGGACGACAGGCGAGAAAACAGCAAATGAGTCAACCCAATCCCAAGCCCGTAGACAACGGTAGCGACTACAACGAAAGCAGCATCCAGATCCTGAAAGGGCTTGAGGCTGTGCGCAAACGCCCGGGCATGTACATAGGCGACACGTCCGACGGCACAGGGCTGCATCACATGGTGTTCGAAGTCCTCGACAACGCCATCGACGAAGCACTTGCGGGTTACTGCGACGATATCAAGGTCGTTATCCATGCAGACAATTCGGTGTCGGTCGTCGACAACGGTCGTGGCATACCTACCGGGATCAAGGAGGACGACGAGTTCAAACGCTCGACGGCCGAGATCGTGATGACCGAGCTGCACGCCGGAGGCAAGTTCGACCAGAACTCGTACAAAGTCTCCGGCGGATTGCACGGCGTGGGTGTATCCGTCGTCAACGGTCTGTCGGAATGGTTGAAACTCAAGATCTGGCGCGACGGCAAGGCGAATCAGATCGAGTTCCGCGACGGAGTGCCGGTCGCGCCGCTGGCCGTGATCGGTCCGACCGAGCGCCGCGGCACCGAGGTTCATTTCATGGCGTCCAAGGCAACCTTCGGCGTTGTCGAGTATCACTATGAGATCCTGGCGCGGCGAATTCGGGAACTTTCGTTCCTCAACAACGGTGTGAAGATCGAGCTCGTCGATCAGCGTGACGGCAAGAGTGAGAACTTCGCTTTTACGGGAGGGATCAGGGCGTTCGTCGAATACATGAATCGCAGCAAGAGCGTCCTGCATGCGAAGATCTTCCACGCCGTCGGCGAAAAGGATGGAACCATCGTCGAGGTGGCGATGCAATGGAACGATTCCTATGCGGAGTCGGTGCAATGTTTCACCAACAACATTCCGCAGCGCGATGGAGGAACCCACCTCACGGGCCTTCGCCAGGCGATGACGCGCACGCTGAACAGCTATATCGAAAAAGAGGAGCTGGCGAAAAAAGCGAAGGTAGAGACCACGGGCGATGACATGCGCGAGGGCCTCACGTGCGTGTTGTCGATCAAGGTGCCCGAACCCAAGTTTTCATCGCAGACGAAGGACAAGCTCGTGTCCTCCGAGGTACAGCCGATCGTGCAGGAGGTGGTGGGGAGCAAGCTCAACGAGTTCCTGCTTGAAAATCCCACCGATGCCCGGATTATCTGCAGCAAGATCATCGATGCAGCGCGAGCGCGGGAAGCGGCACGCAAGGCGCGGGAACTTACGCGTCGCAAAGGCGTTTTGGACGGGATGGGCCTGCCGGGAAAGCTGGCCGATTGCCAGGAGCGAGACCCAGCGCTGTGCGAAATTTATCTGGTCGAGGGCGATTCCGCGGGTGGATCGGCCAAGCAAGGGCGCGACCGCAAGTTTCAGGCGATCCTGCCGCTGCGGGGCAAGATTCTGAACGTCGAACGGGCGCGCTTCGAAAAGCTGATCAGCTCGCAGGAAATCCTCACGCTGATCACAGCGCTGGGAACGGGCTTCGGCAAGGACGAGTACAACGCGGACAAGTTGCGTTATCACCGCATCATCATCATGACCGACGCCGACGTCGATGGATCGCACATCCGCACGCTCCTGTTGACTTTCTTCTACAGGCAGATGCTCGACCTGGTGGAGCGCGGGCACATCTACATCGCGCAGCCGCCTCTGTACAAGGTCAAGCAGGGCAAAGAGGAAAATTATCTCAAGGACGACCACGACCTGAAGCAGCACCTGCTCAAGGTGGCGCTGAAAGGCGCGGTGCTAGAACCTGGAGCGGGTCGTCCGGCGCTTTCCGTCGACGCGCTGGAGAACGTTGCGCGTCAGTACCTGCTGGCCGAGGCCGTGATCGATCGAGTGTCGCGCGCCATCGAGCCCGCGGCACTGTTCGCGTTGTTGACCGGTGTGCGTCTGGACTTGTCGAGCCCGGCGGCTGCGACAGCCTGCGCTGCGGAGCTTGTACGCGCGATCACCGATCCCGATGTCACGGTCGAGTCCCGCTACGACGAACAGACTGAGCAACGGCGGCTGATCATCGTGCGCACGCGCCATGGCACGCCGCATGTGACGGCCATCGACGCGGATTTCATCGCCAGCGGCGACTACGCGCAGCTGCGCGCCGCCGCTGAGGTCATGCAGGGGCTGATGCACCCCGACGCGACAGTGCGTCGTGGCGAGCGCAGCGCGGCGGTCCAGACCTTCAAGCAGGCGCTCGACTGGCTCTTGACCGAGGCGCGTGATGCGGTGTCAATCCAGCGCTACAAGGGCCTGGGCGAGATGAACCCTGAACAGCTGTGGGAGACCACCATGGATCCCAAGGCGCGGCGGCTGCTCAAAGTGCAGATCGAAGACGGCATTGTGTCCGACGAAATTTTCACTACCTTGATGGGCGAGCAAGTTGAGCCCCGGCGCGCATTCATCGAAAACAACGCGTTGGGCGTGCGCAATCTCGACGTCTGAGTCCACCCAATGCCGGTGGCGAAGATCACGTAAGTGTCGCCGGTTCGCGCTTCGGTGGAACGCGTTCGATATCGCGGAGACCAGGCCTTCACGCGTGCGCGACGCGCACTCAGGCGGCGCGTTTGCGCCGAACGGGTTTCGCTTCCTTCTTCGGGGACGCTTTGGCGCCCTTGCCACCGTCCCTTTTCGCCTTTGCTGCGAGCAGGTCCAACGCCTGCGCGAGGGTGAGCGAGTCGACCTGGTCTGTGTCGGGCAACGTTGCATTGACGTTGCCGTGCTTGACGTAGGGGCCATAGCGGCCGCTGCGCAATTCGACGGCTTGCTTGTCCTTCGGATGTTGACCGAGCACGCGTAGCGCGGCCACTGCGCCGCCGGCACGTGCACCGCGGCCCTTGCCCGGGCCCTTCGCCTGGAATTCGAAGCCGATCTTTCCGTCGGGCTGCCGGACCAGAAAGGCCGCGAACGGGCGGCGCGTGCGCGAGGACACGAACTGCAACAGGTCGGTCTTGCCGGTCGCCAGCAGCTTCTGCATCTGGGCGCGCTCTATCGGGCGCTGCAGAATCACGCGACCGGAACGAAAGTCGCAGGTCTTTTCGGGGCCGACCGCCTTTTCGCAGACGTACGCAGCGGGAAGCTCGAAGACGCGCGAATCGCACTTCGGGCAGGGGCCGAGCGACTCTTGTCCGCTGAAGTCGGGTGCTTCACCGTCGGATCCTTCGCCGGACCCGTCGCCGAAATCGAATTGCGCTTCATTGGCATCGTTCAGCTTGAGCGTGGCGGCGAAAGGGCGACCGAGCTTGCTGCGAAAACCTTCAAGCGGCCCGACTTCGCGGCGGGTGAGCAACGCTTCCGCTTCGGGAATTTCGAGCTGGCGCCCAGCGATTATCTTCCACGTACCGAAATCGCAGCTCTGGCACTGAAACTTCTTGTAGTTCTCGTGGATCTCGCCGCCGCACTTCGGGCAGCGCGCGAAAAGCGTGGCGAAGTCCCCCGGGATGGTATCGCTTTGGTAGTTCTTCGCCTGCCCCACGACGTGCTGCGTCATCTTGACAATCTCGCGCATGAACTGCGAGCGCTTGAGCTTGCCGTGCTCCATCTGCGCGAGCTTGAACTCCCATTCGGCAGTAAGCTCTGGCGAAAACAATTCCGGCACCCCGAGGCCATGCAAGAGCGTCATAAGGGAGAAGGCCTTCGCGGTCGCCGTCAGATCGCGGCCATCACGATGAACGTATTTCTCCATGATAAGGCCTTCGATGATCTGCGCTCTCGTGGCGGGAGTCCCCAGTCCTTTCTCACGCATCGCCTCGCGCAGTTCGTCGTCCTCGATCGTCTTGCCCGCACCTTCCATCGCCGAAAGCAGGGTCGCTTCATTGAAACGGGGAGGCGGTCGTGTCTGGTTGGCGACGGCCTCGATTTTCTTCGTCGCGACTTTCTCGTTCGCTTTGACCGGCGCCAGCGTTGCATCTGCGTCCGTCTGCGCCTCCTTCCCGTACACCGCGAGCCAGCCGGGCGATACCAGCACTTTGCCCTCCGTCTTGAACGGCTCGTCGACGACTCGCGTGATGCGAGTGGTCAGCAGATATTCCGCGCTCGGATAGAACACGGCGAGGAACCGCTTGACGACGAGGTCGTAGAGTTTCGCTTCGAGTTCGTTGAGGCTCTTCGGCCGCTGCAACGTCGGGATGATCGCGAAGTGGTCGGAGATCTTGCTATTGTCGAAGATGCGTTTGTTGGGCTTGACCCATTTGCCCTTGAGAATCTGGCCCGCAAAAGCGGAATAGGCATTGGAATCGCGCAACGCCTCCAGCGTCGACTTGACGGTGGCGATATAGTCTTCCGGCAACGCGCGCGAATCTGTACGTGGGTAAGTCAGCACCTTGTGCTTTTCGTACAACGCCTGCGCCAGCGACAGCGTCGTTCGCGCAGAAAGGCCGAAGCGGCCATTGGCCTCTCGCTGCAGGCTCGTCAGGTCGTAGAGCAACGGGGCAGCCTGGGTCGATGGCTTGGTCTCCTCGGTGACGATTCCCGGCTTGCCTTCGCACTTGGTGACAATGGCGCGCGCAGAGTCCTCGACCCAAAGGCGCTCCGGCCGCGCATCCGGATCGTCGTCCGTTTTTCTGAATTTCTCGTCGAACCACCGCCCTTCGTATTCGCCGCCTGCGGCTCGGAACGTGCCAAGTACTTCCCAATAGCCGCGCGGCTTGAACGTGCGGATCTTGCCTTCGCGCTCGACCAGGATCGCGAGCGTCGGCGTTTGCACTCGCCCCACCGTCGTGAGTTGAAAGCCGCCGGATCTGGAATTGAACGCAGTCATTGCGCGCGTTCCGTTGATCCCGACCAGCCAGTCCGATTCCGATCTGCACACCGCCGCGTCGGCCAGCGGCAGCATCGCTTCGTTACTTCGCAGCTGCGCGAAGCCGTCGCGGATCGCGGCCGGCGTCATCGACTGCAGCCAGAGCCGCTTGATGGGCTTGTTGGTGCCGGAGAACTGCGCGATATTGCGGAAAATAAGCTCGCCTTCGCGCCCGGCATCGCAGGCGTTGACGAGCGCGGTCACATCTTTGCGCTTGAGCAGCTTCAGCAGCATTTTCAAGCGTGCTTCGGCCTTCTCGATGGGCTTCAGCGCGAACTTCGAAGGAATCGCCGGCAAATGGGCGAATGTCCATTTGCCGCGTTTCACCTCCTCGTCCTCCGGCATACCGATTTCGAGCAAATGGCCCACGGCGGACGACAGTACATACTTGTCGCTTTCGAAAAAGTCATCGTGACGCGTAAAACCGCCCAGGGCGCGCGAAATGTCGGCCGCGACTGAGGGTTTTTCGGCGATGATCAGACTTTTAGCCATGAAGCGTCAGGGTTACTCGGGCAAAGCGAGGGGCAGATAATAAGCAAGCACCGCCGGTGGGGCAAGGCGGCCCTTTGCCAAGGTCAGCGCAGTCTTTGGTAAAGACCACCCGGAAGACTCGAAATCTCGCCCGCGAGTTCCAGTTCTACCAGGGCAACGCTCACCACGTCGGCGGGCAAGCCGGAGCGCGACATCAACGCATCTACGCCAGCCGGATCGTACCCTAATGCGGTTAAAACGCGCGCAGTATCGCCTTCAGGGGGGGTGGCCGATGGGAACGCAGGCGCGTGGTGCGATGCACTCAGGCCCAACTCCTCGAGGACGTCCTGGGCACTCTCGACCAGTTTCGCCCCGTCCTTGATCAGCCGGTGGCTGCCCTTGGAGAACGGCGAGTGGATTGAGCCCGGGATCGCAAAGACGTCCCGGTTTTGCTCAGCGGCGAAGCGCGCGGTGATCAGCGAGCCGCTGGCGAGAGTCGCTTCGACCACGAGCACGCCACGCGCCAGGCCGCTGATCAGGCGATTGCGCCGCGGGAAGTTCGCCGGCAACGGCGGCGTGCCCAACGCAAATTCGGACAGCACGCCGCCTTCAATCGCAAGGCGACGTGCGAGGTCGCGGTTGGCGGCGGGATAGACGCGATCGATGCCGGTCCCGACGACGGCCAGGCTGGCTCCGGCGCCATTCAGGCCGCCACGGTGAGCGGCAGCATCGATCCCCAGCGCCAGACCGCTTACGACTGTGAGACCGGCAGTCGAGAGCGCTTGGGCAAAGGCTTCGGCGATTTCGCGTCCCTGAGCGGTCGCGTTACGGCTGCCAACGATGGCCACCGCCGGGCGATTCAGCAATTCAGCTCGACCGTGAAAGAACAGGGTTGGCGGCGGGTCGGCGATCGTGAGCAATGCGCGCGGATATGCCGGGTCGTCCCACGCAACCAAGGCATGGCCGGTCTCCTGCAGCCAATTGAGCGCAAGGCCGAGTGCGGCCGGGTCCGGACCCCGGACGATGGTGTTTGCGATGTCGCCGGGAACGACCTTCGCCAGCATGGCCGCGGTTGCCGACAGCACCTGCGTGGGGCCGCCGAATACCTTGAGCAGTGTGACCAGCATCCGCGCGGAGACGCGCGGCAGAAGTTGCAGCGACGCCCAAGCCTCGACGCGAGCGTCGACCTCCATCGGGACGCCTGAGGGACGGCTAGGGCTTGCGCGCCATGTCGCCGACGACAACCGGCTCGGATGTGTTAAGCAGGATCGCGTAAGCAACGCGATCAAAGACGCGAAACACGAACAGCAGTCCGGAACGTTCGGGTGGGACGTTCAGGAATTTCGTCGGTGGGACGATGACCTTGCTTGCTTCGGACAGCTTCGAAAACACGTCCGGTCCCTCGTACGGGCGCGGATCCGGAATCACCGGTGCCGGATGGTAAATCGCGAGAACATTGCCGACCTCGAGCCCATCTCTCGCCCCGCGATCGAGCACGACGATGAAACCGCGACCCGCCTCGGTACCGGCGTTGTACAACTCGATGATGCGGCTGTCGATGGCCACGTCGGGAGCGTGCGGAACATAATTGACCAGCGTTTCGCGCGGCGCAGGAACGAGCAGGTCGTTGAGCAGGATTTCCTCTCGCGCAGTGGTAATGAGCATCCGGCTGACCTCGCCGAAACGCTCTACGCGCGCAGTGCCGAGATAGCGCATCTCGTAACCGAGCGTTTCGTTGCCGTCAAACGAGCGAAGAACTTTGCCGGGCCGGTAAATCACCCATTCGGTGCCCAGTTTTTCATCGATGCTGACGGCATAGACCGAGTCGCCTTCGCCGCGTACGACGCGGTTGTCGCGTGCGGCAATGATTCGTGCGGCACCCGGCAAACCGTCCGGGCCGGTGATGATCGGTTGCGTCAAGTACGGAGTCAGGTCGCCCGGCGGAATGCTCGGAATGGGCTCGGCCTGAAGCGTGTCGATCCTGGCCGTCGGGGAGAGACGCACGTCGCGCCGATTCAGCGACAGTTGCCACTCGCCGTTGATCTTGTCGAGCGCGATGACATCGCCGGGGTAAATCAAGTGCGGATTCTTGATCTGGTCGCGATTCAT
This sequence comes from uncultured beta proteobacterium, assembly GCA_963829375.1. Lineage (GTDB taxonomy): Bacteria > Pseudomonadota > Gammaproteobacteria > Burkholderiales > Casimicrobiaceae > PALSA-1003. The sequence continues at coordinate 116,536 of CAWHIS010000013.1, forward strand.
GCGCCAGATGTCCGGCCAGCGCCAGGGTTGCTTCAGAAACTTGCCGGCAATTCCCCAGAGCGTGTCGCCCTTCTGCACCGTATACCGCTCGGGGCGGTTTTCCTGGAGCTGGATGTCTTCGGCCCGCACTGGCGCCGCCGCGAAAAGAAGCGGCAGCAAGCAGGACGCTATGGTCGCTGTGATAAACTTTAGGCGCATAAGGCCTCTCCAGTATTGGATCGGGGCGGGTTGCAAGTCAACTTGCAAACGTCCTAAACCGCCCCAAAATAAGCGCTTAGTGGCCATTCTGCATGTCGAGTAGGCATTTTGCAAGCATTTATGTCAAGGCTCTCAATTCTTGAATACCCCGACCCCCGACTTAGGAAGGTCGCTGCGCCTGTCTCGGCAGTAACCCCCGAGGTGCAGAAGCTGGTCCGCGACATGGCTGAAACCATGTATGCGGCGCCCGGCATCGGCCTCGCTGCGACCCAGGTAGACGTGCACAAGCGAGTCATCGTGATCGATATCAGCGAGACTCGGGACCAGCTGCACGTCTTCATCAACCCTGAGCTCCTTGCTCTGGAGGGCGAGGCAGAGGGGGAGGAGGGATGCCTCTCGGTGCCCGGTTACTACGAATTGGTCAAACGCGCCGCGAAGGTGACGGTAGGGGCCCTCAATGAGCGCGGGGACCCCTTCGAGCTAACGACCGAGGGAACGCTGGCGGTGTGCATCCAGCACGAAATGGATCACCTCTTGGGCAAGGTTTTTGTCGACTATCTCTCGCCTCTGAAGCGAGCCAGGCTGACAGCGAAGTTCAGGAAAAAACAGCGGCTCGCAGGCTGAACGCCGCGATGGCCGAAACATTCCGCGTCGGATTCGCGGGAACCCCACCCTTTGCGGCAACGGCGCTGGCGGCAATTCTCGACGCCGGCTTCGAGGTCAGCCTGACCCTGACCCGCCCGGATGCAGCCAAGGGCCGGGGGATGAAACTGACCCCAAGCGCCGTCAAGTTGCTGGCTCAGGCACGGGGCATCCCTGTCTGGCAGCCATCGCAGCTCAGAGACGACACCATCCGCGGCGAGCTCACTTCATTTGCGCTGGATGTGCTCGTCGTCGCGGCCTATGGTCTGATCTTGCCCGCCCCGATCCTCGAGTGGCCCCGGCATGGTTGCCTCAACATCCATGCGTCGCTTTTGCCTCGCTGGCGCGGCGCCGCGCCAATCGAGCGTGCCTTGATCGCGGGTGACGGCCAGACTGGCATCAGCATCATGCAAATGGATGCGGGTCTCGATACGGGGCCGGTGGTAACAACACGCATCGTCCCGATCGCCGCGCGCGAGACGGCGCTGACACTGCATGACAAGCTCGCTGCCGTGGGGGCAACGGCGATCGTCGAAACTCTAGGGAAACTGCGACATGATCGCCGGCTCGCTGCCGTACCCCAACCGGCATCCGGAGCGGTGTATGCGCGCAAGATGGAGCGCGGTGAGGCGACGATAGACTGGAGCGAATCCGCGGCGGCTATCGACCGCAAGATCCGCGCATTCAACCCGGCCCCCGCTGCACGGACGACGCTCGCCGGCGAGCCGATCAAGATCTGGGATGCAGAACCGGCCGCAGGCTCGTTCGGGGCCGCGGGGCACGTGGTGCAAGCCGATGCTCTCGGTATAGTCGTCGCGTGCGGCCAGGGCGCGCTGGTGGTGCGGGAACTGCAGCGCGCGGGAGGCAGACGCTTGGGCGCAGCGGCTTTCCTCGCGGGCTACCGTCTTCCGCCGAACTCACGGCTCGGCATTTAGCCGCAGGCCGTGGAACACGCGCAACGCATCGCCGCAGGAACCGTCCGTCGCGTCCTCGCAGGCTCCACGCTGCCGCTGGCGCTCGCGTCGGTCGGCGGATCGACCTCGGACGACCGTGCGCTGATCCAGGAACTGGCCTACGGGACTCTGCGTTTTCTCGGGCAGCTCCGAGCGGTCGTGCGCCACCTGGCGGACCGGCCACTGTCGGACCCGAGCGTCGAGGCGCTACTGTGGGTGGCGCTGTACCAACTGATCTACACCGGCGCACCGGCGCATACCGTGGTCAACGCCGCGGTGCAGGCGACGGTGCGGGTGAAAAAGAGCTCCGCGCGTGGACTTACCAATGCCATCCTGCGCAACTTCCTGCGCCGCCGCGACACGCTGCTGGCGGCGATCGAGCAGGACGACGAAGCACGCTTCTCGTATCCACAGTGGTGGATCGATCGGGTACGCGAAGAATACGGGCAGCGCGCGGCGTCGGTCCTCGACAGCGGCAATACGCGTCCGCCGCTCACGCTTCGAATAACGCGCCGCGCACTTTCCCGCGAACGTTACATCGGGGCACTTGCCGCGCAAGGCATCGCTGCCGAGTCGATCGGCGAGGTTGGGGTCATCCTGGCGCAAGCCCGCGCTGTCACCAGCTTGCCGGGTTACGCCGAGGGTTGGTTCACGGTACAGGATGCCAGCGCGCAACTCGCCGCGCCGCTGTTGAGCGTCGACGACGGCATGCGCGTCCTCGACGTGTGCGCGGCACCCGGCGGCAAGACCGCCCACCTAGCTGAACTGGCCGCAATCGATCTCGTGGCGCTCGATATCGATGCTACCCGGCTCGAACGCGTCGCTCAGAATCTCGCGCGGCTCGAATTGCGTGCGCGTTTGATTGTCGCAGATGCGGCGGATACGCCTACCTGGTGGGATGGCCTTCGCTTTGATCGGATTCTCCTTGATGCGCCGTGCACCGCTTCCGGCATCGTGCGCCGGCTCCCGGATGGAAAGTGGTTGCGACGGGAGAGCGACATTGCAGCGTTCGCAGTGCAGCAAAGGCGCTTGCTCGAGGCGGTGTGGCCGTGCCTCGCGCCCGGAGGAAGGCTGCTCTACGCGACCTGCTCGATTTTTCGTGCGGAGAACAGTGATCGAATCGCAGCTTTCATGGCGGGTCACGACGATGTGTTGCGTCTTCCACTGCTCTTTCCCGCCGGCTTCCACGACGAGGAGGGGCAACTCTTGCCATCGGGGGCCGGCGCAGAGCACAATCATGACGGGTTTTTCTACGCCCTTCTTCAGAAGAAATGAGCAGGGGCCGCGTGGCCTGCTGCCCGTGGCATGCCGCCAAAACACCCTCTTCTCATCCACCTGTTGTGCCTGATCGCGACGCTGCTGCTGTCGATTGAGGTTGCGCGCGCAGATAACATCGCTGTCAAGTCGGCAGAGCTGCTCGTCGAGGACGACGACTACGTTCTCAATGCCCAATTCGAATTCGCGTTCAATCCGACGCTGGAAGAGGCCCTGCAAAAAGGCATCTCGCTGTATTTTGTGCTCGAGTTCGAACTTGGCCGTCCGCGATGGTATTGGCTGGACGAAAAGGTCGTGCAGCTCTCCGTGCAATATCGTTTGTCGTATACGCCGCTGACCCGCCAGTATCGGCTGACGAGCGGACTCCTCTCGCAGCAATTCGATTCGCTCGAGGAGGTCGAGCGAATTCTGTCGCGCGTCGTCTCGCGTCCCGTCATCGCTCGCGACGCGCTGGTTGCAGGTGCGCGCTATGACGCTGGCGTGCGGCTGCGCCTTGATGGCACGCTACTGCCGAAACCATTCCAGATCAATGCGCTGGCTTCGCGCGACTGGTCGCTGCAATCGGAGTGGTATCGCTGGAGCTTTACACCGTGACGCGGTTGCTCTCGCCTCGGAAGATTCGCTATTTCCTGCTTGCGCTGGCCGGCCTGGGCGCCGTTTTCCTGTTTCTGCTCGCAACCGCGAGCGCGAACACCGGGCTGTTCGCTCGCAACTACAATTTGCTGCTCGTCCTGAATGGCGCGATGGTCGCGTTGCTGATGGTACTCGTCGGTTATCAGCTGTGGCGCCTGCGCAGGAACCTCAAGTCGGGCGTGTTCGGGTCGCGGCTGGCCGTGCGCCTAGTGTTGCTGTTCGCGCTCGTAGCGGTGGTCCCCGGAGCGCTGCTCTATGGGGTCTCGATGCAGTTTCTCGGCAAGAGCATCGAATCGTGGTTTGACGTCCGCGTCGATCGCGCGCTCGAGGGCGGTCTCAATCTGGGACGCAGCGCCCTTGACTATCTGCTCAAGGAAACGGTCAACAAAGCGACGCAGCTAGCGCTGACGCTGCAGGAGGCCGAACCGGGTGGGATGGCTGCGCGATTGAGCCGCGCAAGCGAGCAGGCTGGCGTCTACGAGGCAGCGCTTTTTTCCGCATCCGGAGCCGTGCTTGCCGTTGCCGGGATCTCGGGGTCGACGTTGTCGCCGCAGGCTCCGCCCGCCCAGGCCATACGCCTGGCGCGCCTCCAGAAGACCTATTCCAACATCGACCAGACACCCGATCAGGGGCTGATGCTGCGGGTAGTAGTTCCGGTCAATGGCTCCGATCCGCAGGACCCGCTGCGCCTGCTGCAAGTGGTCGAGCCGGTTGCGAAGCAGTTGCAGCTCGATGCGGAGAAAGTACAGTCGGGCTACAACGATTACCAGGAGATATCGTTTTCGCGAACCGCCCTGAAGCATCTGTACGCCTTGACGCTCACGCTGACGCTCCTGCTTGCGCTGTTCTCCGCGCTCGGACTTGCGGTTGTCCTCTCCGAGCAGTTCAGCCGGCCGCTGGGCCTGCTCGCAGAAGGCACGCGCGCCGTCGCCCAAGGCGATTTCAGTCGACGCAACCCCGTCCAAAGCCGGGACGAGCTCGGCGTTCTTACCGAATCGTTCAATACCATGACCGCGCAACTCGCCGACGCGCAGCAAAAGGCGGAGGAGAGCCGGCGAGCGATTGAAACGACGCGCGCGTATCTCGAGAGCATTCTCGCCAACCTGTCCGCGGGCGTACTCGCCTTCGACGACGCGTTCAGGCTGCGCACCGCCAATCCCAGCGCTGCGGTGATCCTGCAGCAACCGCTCGCCGAGTTGGTTGGCGCACCCCTGGCCGACTGGGCCCGGCGCCTCCCAGCCTTGGCGGCGTTTGCCGAATTGGTCGAGGAAAGCTTCACCACGGGCCGGGACGGACAATGGCAACGGCAGGCCGAGCTCGCCGTCTCGAACCACACGCGTGTGCTGCTGATGCGCGGCTCTAAGCTCCCCGGCGAGCCCGTGCCCGGGTCGGTCGTCGTCTTCGACGACGTTACCGAGCTGTCCGAGGCACAGCGCGGTGCGGCATGGGCCGAGGTCGCGCGCCGGCTTGCGCATGAGATCAAGAACCCGCTGACACCGATCCAGCTGTCGGCCGAACGTCTCGCCGCGAAGTTGACAGGCAAGCTCTCCGGAAGCGACGAGGAGATGCTCCTGCGCGGCACCCAGACGATCGTCGCGCAAGTGACGGCGATGAAGCATATGGTTGACGACTTTGCAATCTATGCACGGCAACCGCGACCGGGTCGGATGCAGCCGGTCGACATCAAAGCCCTCTTGCTGGACGTGCTGGGGTTATACGAGAATCTGCGTCCCAACGTGTCGCTGAAGTTTGTCGACGACAGCCCCGTGATTCGAGGCGAGCCAACGCGCCTGCGCCAAGTGTTGCACAATCTCATACAGAATGCGGTCGACGCGCAGGCAGACGCGCCTGACACCGCGTACGATATCGAAATTGACGTCCGGGGCGACGAGCTGGCGCTCTCCGTGGGTGATCGGGGCAGCGGCTTTCCCGAGGGCATCCTTGTGCACGCATTCGAGCCCTACGTCACGACCAAAGCCAAGGGTACCGGCCTGGGACTCGCCATCGTCAAGAAAATTGTCGACGAGCATCGTGGGCGGGTTACGATCGAGAATCGTCAGCCACGAGGTGCGTTGGTGACGTTGTATTTCCCGCTTGAAGGAACCAGCACGTGATGGTGCAGCAAAAAGAGATTTTGATCGTCGACGACGAAGTCGGCATCCGCGAGCTCTTGTCCGAAATCCTCCAGGACGAGGGCTATCGTGTCAGTCTTGCCGAGAACGCCGGTGAGGCGCGCAGTTACCGGGCGCACACGCAGCCCTCATTGGTGCTGCTGGACATCTGGATGCCGGACACCGACGGGGTCACGCTGCTTCGGGAGTGGGCGGCCAGCGGACAGCTCACCATGCCGGTCGTGATGATGTCGGGTCACGGCACGATCGAGACCGCCGTCGAGGCCACCAAGATCGGCGCATTCGACTTTCTCGAGAAACCGGTCGGATTGCAGAAGCTCCTGTCGACGGTCACGCGTGCACTGAAGACCGCCGCCGGACAAGGCCCGCGACGGATCTCGCTCGCCGCGCTTGGCACGAGTGCGCCAGTGATCGAAGTCGAGCGCGCCATCGAGCAACTCGTGCGAGCGAACCGGCCGCTGCTCATCGTGGGCGAACCCGGCGCGGGACACGAAATCGTGGCGCGCGCGTTGCACGTTCCCGACACGCCGTTTGCGGTGCATACGACGGGTGCGCGTTTGGCGACCAATCCATTGCAGGCTCTCGAGGAAGCGCGTGACGGAACGCTCTATTGTGCGGAGATCGGCGCCTATTCCAAAGCGGAACAGAAAGGACTCGCGTTCCTGCTCTCCAAACTGGACAAGCACAGCGCGGTGCTGGTTTGCACGAGCAGCGAGCAGATCGGCAATCTCGCCGCCGAAGGCCGTTTTGATCCGGCATTGCTGGCGACCTTGTCGGCGGGCGCGGTCATGCTGCCGCCGTTGCGCCAGCGGCGAGAAGACATCCCGGCAATCATCGATCGTTTCTGGCGGGAAATCACCGCGAGTCAGCGTACTGTAGCTACCCTGCATGCGTCCGCCGTCGTTGCGCTGTCTGCCGCGTACTGGCCTGGCAATCTCGAGCACCTTCATAATGTCATTGCCAATCTGGCGCTTACGGTCGACAGCGAGATCACCGGCGATCATGTACGACGACTGCTGGGGGAAAGCGCCATGCCGCCGCCCACTGCCATCGCACCGGAGGTTACTGCGCGTTTTTTTGAGATGCCTCTACGCGAAGCGCGGGAAGCATTCGAACGCATCTATTTCGAACAGCTTCTCGGAAAGGAACAGAGCAACATGAGCCGCGTCGCTGATCGGGCCGGCCTCGAGCGTACGCACCTCTATCGCAAGCTGAAGCAGCTCAACATCCGTTTCTCGCGCCGTACCGACGAGGTTACATGACCGCTGACCCCGGCGGCGGCGCCGGGAAGGCTGGAGTCACACAGGTTCGAAAGCAGATGGCGCCGCTGGTCGTCGGTGCCATGGGCGTGGTCTTCGGCGACATCGGTACCAGCCCGCTCTATACGTTGCGCCAGTGCTTCAGCGGCCAACATGGGTTGCCGCTCACGCAGGCGAACATCCTCGGTATCCTGTCGGTCATATTCTGGGCGCTCATGATCGTGGTGACGCTCAAGTACGTGACCTTGATCATGCGCGCCGACAACCGCGGCGAAGGCGGCATCATGGCCTTGACGGCGCTGGTATCAAGCGGCCTAACCAATGCACGTGCGCGATGGTGGCTGGTCGGGCTGGGTATCTTCGGCGCCGCGATGTTCTACGGCGATGGCATGATCACTCCGGCAATTTCCGTGCTTTCGGCCGTCGAAGGGCTGGAGGTCGTCGCGCCGGCGCTCTCGCCCTATGTCGTTCCGGTTACCCTGGTCATCCTGGTGGCGCTGTTCTCGATCCAGCGCCACGGTACGGCGCGCGTCGGCGTCCTCTTCGGGCCCGTCATGTCCCTCTGGTTTCTGACACTCGCAATTCTGGGCGTCATGCACATCGCGCGGGAGCCCGCGGTGCTCCTCGCGCTCAATCCAGCGTACGCGTTCGCGTTTCTTACAGGTAACCCGGTCGCGGCCTTTCTGTCGCTTGGTGCGGTTGTGCTCGCGGTCACCGGTACCGAAGCGTTGTACGCGGATATGGGACACTTCGGCGCGCGGCCGATCCGCCGTGCATGGTTGTGGTTTGTGCTGCCGGCGTTGGTCGCAAACTACTTCGGCCAGGGGGCGTTGCTGATCAGCGATTCGAGTGCGGTAAGCAGTCCCTTCTTTCTGCTCGCCCCGGATTGGGCCCTCTTGCCCTTGGTCGTATTGGCAACGTGCGCGACCGTGATTGCGTCGCAGGCGGTGATCTCGGGTGCGTTTTCGTTGACGCGCCAGGCCATCCAGATGGGGTACTGCCCGCGCCTGACGATCACGCACACATCGAATCGGCAGATCGGCCAGATCTATGTTCCGTTCGTCAATTGGACATTGCTCGCCGCGGTGATGCTGCTGGTCGCAGGGTTCCGGACATCGAGCAATCTCGCGGCAGCGTACGGCATCGCCGTCACGCTTGCGATGTTGATTGATTCGCTGCTGATCTACGTGGTGCTGACGCGCCTTTGGCGCTGGAACGTGCTGGCAGCCCTTTGCATCGCCGTTCCGTTGTTATGCATCGACGCGGCGTTCCTTGCATCGAACGCGCTCAAGATCCTCGATGGTGGCTGGTTTCCGATCGTGATCGGCGCCGTGGTCTTCACCTTGCTCACTACGTGGAAGCGCGGGCGATCGATACTGCACGCCCGATTGGAGGAGGAGACGATGCCGATCGACGCCTTCGTCAAATCCGTCGCCGCAGAGCCGCCGGCGCGCGTGCCAGGTACCGCTGTATTTCTCACCAACACTCCCGGCCGGGTTCCGCACGCACTGCTCCACAATCTGAAGCATAACAAGGTGCTGCACGAGCGGGTGGTGCTGCTGACGGTGAAGACGCGCGAGATCCCCGTTGTTGCGCCGGTTGATCGGGTCCATATCGAGAACCTCGGAGCGAACTTCGAACAGATTGAAGCGTACTTTGGATTCACCGAAAGTCAGGATGTCCCCGAGTTGCTGGACGAATGTGCGCGCTGCGGGCACCCGTTCGATTTGATGGAGACGTCGTTTTTCGTGTCGCGGGAGACACTGATTCCCAGCGATGTGCCCGGGATGGCGTTGTGGCGCGAACGGCTGTTCGTTTCGATGTCGAAGAACGCAACCAAAGCCAGCGAATACTTCAACGTCCCCACGAACCGCGTGGTCGAGCTCGGCGCCCAGATAGAACTCTAGAGCGGCGCCCAGAAAAGGAACGCCGGCCCCGAGCCGGCGTTCGAGATACATCAACCCCTTTGTTTACGATGCGTCCATTTGCCCGCGCATCGCCTTGAGCGCCTTGCTCTCGATCTGCCGAATGCGCTCAGCTGACACGCCATACTTGTTGGCCAAGTCCTGCAGCGTCGCCTGGTCGTCCTCGCGCAGCCATCGCGCCTCGATGATTCCGCGACTGCGTTCGTCGAGCCGCGACAGCGCGCGATGCAGTCCATCGCTGCGATTGCGCTCGGTCTCGGCGCGCTCGAGGATTTGGACGGGTTCGGCCTCCGCGTCCGTGAGGTACGCGATCGGAGTCATCGACTCACCATCGTCACCGACTTGCGGGTCCAGCGCGACGTCCTGGCCAGAGAGCCGGGTCTCCATCTCGACGACCTCTTCGGGCTTTACCGACAACGCCGTCGCGATGACTTTCGCCTCGCCCGGCGTCAGTGTCCCGGTGTGGGGTCTCATGCTGCGCAGGTTGAAAAACAGTTTCCGTTGCGCTTTGGTCGTGGCGATCTTCACCAGCCGCCAGTTGCGCAGGATGTATTCGTGGATCTCGGCTCTTATCCAGTGCAGGGCAAACGACACCAGTCGCACCCCCCGCTCCGGGTCGAAACGGCGGACGGCCTTCATGAGACCAATGTTGCCTTCCTGGATCAGGTCTGCCTGCGGCAACCCATACCCGACGTACTTGCGGCTGACCGAAACGACCAGGCGCAGGTGCGACAGAACAAGCTGCCGCGCCGCGTCGACGTCGTTGTCGCGCTGCAAACGGCGCCCCAATTCGATTTCTTCGTCGGCCGTCAACAACGGGAACCGGTTCACGGCCTGCACGTAGTGGTCGAGGCTCCCCAGTGAGGCCGGGGTTGGGAAAGCCAGCGTGCTTGCTGTCATTGCTTGTATCTCCTTTCGAGGCTATTTTAGCACTCGAGCTATGAGAGTGCTAAATGCTTCCCGAAAGTTCCGATCCGAGGCGGCCTTCGGAAGCTCCAAGGAGATGCCTTAAACAATTGATTTAGCAGTGATGTTCAGTTTGCAATTTCCGACGACCCAGGGATGCGCAGGCTTGCGCTCAAAGGGCGCACGATGGCATCTGGCGCCGCCTTCAGGGGCAAGTCAGCCGACAAGAGCGTCGACAAACTCGCTGACGCGGAATGGTCGAAGGTCATCCACACGCTCGCCGACCCCGATCAACTTCACGGGCACCGGCACCGTCTTTGCGATGGCGGCCACCACACCGCCCTTCGCCGTGCCGTCCAGCTTGGTAAGGATCAGCCCGGTCAGTCCGAGTGCCGCGTCGAACGCCGCAACCTGAGCCAGCGCGTTCTGGCCGGTACTTGCGTCGAGCACCAGGAGCGTCTCATGGGGCGCACCCGGCTCGGCCTTGTCAATGACCCGTCGAATCTTCCTGAGTTCCTCCATTAAATGCAGCTGAGTCGGCAATCGGCCGGCCGTATCGGCAAGCACGATGTCGATGCGGCGCGCACGCGCCGCCGCGATGGCATCGAACATCACCGCGGCGGGATCGCCGCCCTGTTGCGCAATGACTGGCACATTGTTGCGTGCACCCCAGACCTCGAGTTGCTCACGCGCGGCCGCCCGAAACGTGTCTCCGGCGGCGAGCAGCACGGAGTACCCCTGCTCCTGCAGGTGCTTGGCAAGCTTGCCGATCGATGTCGTCTTGCCGGCACCGTTGACTCCCGCAAGCATGATCACGAATGGCCGCATCGGGCCGATTACGAGCGGTTGCTCGAGCGGCGCAAGCAACGCGGCGAGACAGGCGCGCAGTGTGGCTCGCGGATCGGTCTCGACGTCCTGGCGCTTCCAGCGCTGTTTCATGTCGGCGAGCAACTGAGTCGTTGCCGGCACCCCGACGTCGGCGGAAATAAGCGCGCTTTCGAGTTCTTCGAGCGCCTCCTCGGACAACGTCTTGCGTCCGAGCGGCAAGGTAATCGGACGGGTGAGGAGTTCGCGGGTGCGCCCGAGGCCGTGCTTAAGCCGTTCGCTCCACGATCGGGTATCGCCATCAGGAGTACGTTTGAATAGATCGAGCATGGAGGGTGATCGTTAGAGGGAAGTTACAATTCTACCTTCCGGCTGCATACTGACCCTCCACGCTTGGCACTTGCCAATCAGATCCGGATCATCGGCGGCCGTTGGCGCGGTCGCCGCGTTCGCTTTCCCGCACGAGAGGGCATACGACCCACGCCCGATCGCGTCCGCGAGACGCTGTTCAACTGGCTAGGGCAGGATTTGACGGGCGCGGCTACGCTCGACGCATTTGCGGGCAGCGGCGCGCTGTCGCTCGAAGCGCTGTCGCGCGGTGCTGCGCTCGCGGTTGCGGTCGATCGCAATCCAGTGCTGGTGCGCGCACTTGCCGCGACGGGCACGGGGTTGGGTACGACCGCGCTCGAAACCCATTGCGCGGATGCGAAGTCTTTCCTGCTCCGCGAGTCGAGATCGTTCGATGTGATCTTTCTCGACCCGCCCTTCGACGATAACCCCTGGGCCGCGCTGCTGCCGGCGGCAACGGCGCTCCTGGCGCCGGGGGGCGTCATCTATGCCGAGGCGCGTTCGCCGATCTCCGGCGGCGAGCTCGCGGTTTCCCGCCGCGACAAGGCAGGGCAGGTGCATTATCATCTGCTGCGCCGCGCGCCCGCAGAATAATCGCCCATGCTCAAAGTCGTATATCCGGGGACCTTCGACCCGTTCACCAAGGGCCACGAAGATCTGGTCCGGCGGGCGGCGAAGCTGTTCGACCGAGTCGTCGTCGGCATCGCCGACAGTGAGAGCAAGCGGCCGATGTTCGCCGCGGCAGAGCGCATTGCGATGACGCGGGAGGTGCTCGCCGGCTACGCCAATGTTGAGGTCATGGGATTTTCGGGGCTGCTGATGGATTTCGTGCATTCCATCGGGGCGAGCGTCATCGTTCGCGGGCTGCGCGCCGTCTCCGATTTCGAGTACGAATTCCAGATGGCGGGAATGAACCGGAATCTCTATCCGGAGGTCGAAACGTTGTTCCTGACTCCGGCCGAGCAATATCTGTTCATGTCCGCCACCATCGTGCGCGAAATCGCCCGTTTCGGGGGCAATGTGAGCAGTTTTGTGCATCCGGTGGTCGCGGCGCGGCTCAAGGCCAAGGTATCCGCGTCGAACCCGTAGCGGAATATCGATCGATGGCGCTGCTGATTACCGACGAGTGCATCAATTGCGATGTGTGCGAGCCCGAGTGCCCGAACGGCGCAATCGCGCAGGGCACCGAAATCTACGTGATTGACCCTGGAAAATGCACCGAGTGCGTTGGGCACTTCGACACCCCGCAGTGCGTGGAGGTATGCCCGGTCGATTGCATACCGGTCAATCCCGATTACGTCGAGACCCGGGATCAGCTGCTGCGCAAGTACGAAGGACTGATGGCGGCCGGGAAGGTCGCCACAGGGACCCGCAGTTAAGCGGCGTTCGCCGCCAAGGGTATAAGTTCCGGTTGGTCGATGATGAAGTCGATCGCCGCCAGTTCCCGGCCAAGCGCGTCGACCTGGCCCTTGATCCCGGCCTCCGCCAGCTCGAGCTCCGAAATCCGTTCTTCGAGCTCGTCGCTCGCGCGATGGATACGCTTTACGCTCTCCAGCCGGCGCCGCAATTGCAGGTGATGCTCGCGTACCTGCGTCTCGAGCGGCGCCATCACCGCCTTTAGCCAGCTGTCGAGATCGCGATTGGCGATGTCGTAGACATGTTTGACCCGTATGGCGATCGTTTCGAAGAAACGCTTCATCAGCGTGAACTTGGCCTTGCTCACCATGTTCCAGAGCGTGTTGAAGTGCACGTTGTAGGCGCGTTCCAGCCGCTCGACTTCCTTGCGGTACTTAAGCATCGAAAACGGCGGTGGCGCGAAGGTCTCGAGCCCTTGCTCCTTGGCGAAGCGCGCATACATGGCTTGCATCATCTCGTGGATTTCGCCCGTTTGACTTCCGCTTTGCTCGATACCGCTGTAGATGCTCGCGAAAAAATCGTTCATCGCCGAGCGCACACCCTTGGTGAACGGGCTGGCTTCGATGCGTTTCCGGGTCGCTGTGGCAGTTCCGCGCAGGGTTTCGAGCCCAATGCATTGGTACAGAGAATTCGTGTGCTGCGTAAACACCGTGCGCAAGGCGGTATAGCGTTGCATGCCGCGCTCGAACAGATCCTTTTCCTGCTGGATGCGCTGCATCATGTGCTCGACGACGTCCTGATTCTTGCCGCGCAAACCCTTCAGTTCGGCGAGTTGCTCGTGGATTCCGGCGATACGGCTATCCAGAATCGTTCGCACCGCCGCTGCCAACGAACGGATCTCCGCCTTGGCCGCGGAACCGACGATGTGTCGTTTCGCCGGGATCAATTCCTTGGACAGGGCAAGTTCGAGTTGCGGCAGGCGACTCCGGGCCAGCAGGGCGTCGTCGCCGTTGACCTTGGCTAGCAGCGCTTTCTGCGCGGAAACCGGGAAAACCTGCGCGGGCGGTATCGCCAGCAATTCGGCGCTTGTGCGTACCTGGCGCGAGATTTCCGCTTCGATTTCGGTGGGCGTCCTGAGGTCGTCCCACAGTCCGTCGATCTTGTTCAGTATGACGAGCCGCCCATCCCTGGACGCCGGGTTGTCGCCGACGAGGTGGTCATGCCAGACGTCGATGTCGGTCTTCGTCACACCGGCATCGGCGGCGAGAATGAATAGAATCGCGTGCGCGTTGGGCAAAAGGTTCAATGTCAGTTCAGGTTCGGTGCCGATCGCGTTCAGCCCGGGCGTGTCGAGAATGACCAACCCTTGTTGCAGCAACGGATGGGGGAAGTTGATCACCGCATGACGCCAGCACGGAATGTCGACGACGCGCGCGTCCGCTGCGGGATCCCTCGTCAATACTTCACCGTCTTCGCTCAACCCGTACTTGCGCGCCAGCGCGATGGGAACGCGCTTGATCTGCGAGACCTGCGAAAGAACCTCGGTCATCTTGTCCGCGGAAGACATGTCCAGGGGCAATGTGACCCACTCGTCGGCGTAATTCTTGAATTCGGCGACGGTGCCATCTCGCGCGCGCGTTTCGATGGGCAGCAGGCGGATCGACGGGGGACGCGCCGAGTCGTAGAGCAACTCGGTCGGGCACATCGTCGTTCGTCCTGCCGCGGAAGGCAGCAGCCGTTGGCCGAAATCGGCGAAAAATATGGCGTTGATGAGCTCGGACTTGCCGCGAGAAAACTCGGCGACGAACGCGACGACCAGCTTGTCCTGGTGAAGGCGCTCGAGTAAGTGCTGAATCGCGAGATCCGCGTTGCCGTCCGCGAGCTCTTGCTCCGACAGCCAGCCGTGCAGCCCCGAGATGCCGGACGAAAGCCGGCGCCGCCAGTCGCTATAGGCCTCAAATCGCGTTGCAAGGTCCTTGGGTTGCATCATCACGCCACCTCCCGGGCGGGATTGACGGTGGCCCGCGGCACGTGGGTCACCGGGCCACATCATCATCCGGCACTCTTTCTCGCCGAGTTATTCTGGACACGCCTTTCTCAAGGGGTGCTGCAGCAACCTAAGCATAAAGCGCGCCAAAAGACGGTCATGACGATCGGTCAGCGTTGGCATGCCCCGCAGTATGTCGTTACGCGCCCACCGAGTCTCGTGCTCCGGATGGCTGTCCCGCAGACACGGCAGGGCTGCCCCGTGCGGCCATAGACGAAATAGTCCAGCTGAAAATATCCCGGTTCGCCTGCGCTGTCGACATAATCTCGAAGGGTACTCCCGCCCTTCGCGATGGCGTCGTTCAGCGTTTCGCGGACCGATGCCACGAGGCGTTCGAAGCGGTAGCGGGCGATGCGGTTCGCGGGGCGGGTCGGACGGATGCCGGCGCGGAACAGCGCTTCGTTGGCGTAGATGTTCCCGACCCCGACGACCAGATGGCTGTCCATCAGTGCGAGCTTGATTGGGACGCTCCGCTTTCGCGTCGCACGATGCAGGTAATGAGCGTCGAACTCCGCCGAGAACGGCTCGGGACCGAGCTTGGCGAGCAACGGATGTATGCGCTCAGATCGCGGTGACCAGAGCACTGCGCCGAAACGTCGTGGATCGTGATATCGCAGCACGACACCGTTGGCGAACTCGATATCCACATGATCGTGAGTTCCCTTCGGAGGCAGATCCCGGTGGATGCGAAGGCTTCCTGTCATTCCGAAATGTACGATCAGCGTATCTGGGCCGATTCGGAATAGTAAGTACTTGCTGCGGCGGTCGATGCGATCGACGATGCGGCCGACCAGCAGCTTCGGGAGGTCCTGGGGAACCACCCATCGCAAGCGCCGGTCGTATAGCCTGACGGCCGTCACTTTCTGCCGCTCCACGTGAGGCGCAACGCCGCGCCGCGTGGTTTCGACCTCGGGAAGTTCAGGCATCTTGGGGATGGGAGGCGTTTGTTGCAATGCCAAATATACCCTAAGATTTGAGTCGCGCCGGCTGGTTGTCCGGACTGCGCAGAAAGCGATCGTAACGTGTCCTCAGTAAACCAGTTCCTCCTTTGTCGTCGCCTCGCGAGCGTGGTCGCGATTGCCAGCATCTGGCTGAACGCCGACGCCCAGCCTGTTGCGCCACCATCGCCGACGAGCCCCACGCCACCCACAAATGCGACGCCGCCCGCGAATGCGGAATCAGCGCTGACAGCTGACGTGTTGTATCGCATTCTGGTCGGAGATCTGGCGCTGCAGCGCGGCGACGCACCCCTGGCCGCCCGGGCTTATTTCGAGGCGGCGCGCGAATCCCAGGAACCGAAACTCGCGCGCAGGGCTACCGAAGTTGCGCTGTTTGCGCGACAACGCTCGCTCGCGCTCGAAGCCGCCAAGCTCTGGCAGTCGCTCGATCCGACCGCGGAACGCGCGAAGCAGATGGTGGCGACCTTGACACAATCGGGCGCAGGTAACGAGTTGAAGGCAGAGCTTCAGCACGTGCTCGCCGACGCCGCGGCGGCCGGCACCTTGGGGGATGCGTTCATCCAGCTCAATCAGGCGTTGTCGGCACAAACCGACAAGGTGGCGGTTTTTCGTCTGGTCGTCGAGCTAGCGAAGCCGTACCCCGATACAGCGGAAGCCCAGTTTGCCATTTCGCTCGCAGGCTACAACACGGGGCTGACCGATCCCGAAACCGTCGCCGCTTCGATCCGGGCGGCGGATCGCGCGCTTGAGCTCAAGCCGGGCTGGGAACGTGCAGCGCTGGTCAAGACGGACATTCTCGCCAAGAGCTCGCCGCAAGGCGCCATCAGCTTCCTGAACGGATTTCTGGCGGGCGTTCCGGAGTCACGTGCCGCCAGCGTCGCGTTAGCGCAGCTGTATGTCGAGCAAAAACGATACACCGAGGCACGCGACGTGTTCCAGCGCCTTTCAGCCGACGACCCTGACGATCGCGAGCTCCAGTTCGCGGTTGCGGCGCTGTCGGTGCAGATGCGCGACTTCGCGACGGCGCAGCGGTTGTTCGAAGCGCTGAAGACGGCGGGTTTCGGCGAGCCAGGTGTCGTTTCGTTCTATCTCGCACAGATCGCGGAGGAGAATCGGCGTTACGACGACGCGATCGCGCTCTATGGGGATGTGACCGAAGGTGACCGGGCGTGGATGGCGAAGCTGCGTATCGCGGCGATGATGGCAAAGAAGGGCGATGTGGCCGGGGCCCGACGTTATCTTGCGGCGCTCAAGACCGATGGCACCGAACAGCGGATCGAACGCACGCAAGCCGAAGCGCAACTGTTGCGTGACGGGGGTGACAACGACGGCGCATACGCGGTGCTGACGGCGGGACTGGTGAACAACCCCGACTCGGCCGACCTGCTGTACGACATCGCGATGGTCGCCGAGAAGCTCGATCGACTGGACGAAGCCGAAAAACGACTCACCCAATTGATCGCACTCAAGCCCGACAATGCACAGGCACTCAACGCGCTGGGTTATACGCTGGTCGATCGCACCCAACGCACGGCCGAGGGGCTGAAACTGATCGAGCAGGCACTCGCACTCGCGCCTGCCGACCCGTTCATTCTGGACAGCATGGGCTGGGCGTACTATCGCATGGGGAATCTGGAGGACTCGGAGAAATACCTCCGCCGTGCACTTGCCGATCGCTCCGACCCCGAAATTGCCGCGCATCTTGGCGAAGTGCTGTGGGCGAAGGGCGAGCGCACGCATGCACGTGAAGTGTGGCAGTCGCAGCTCAAGCAAACGCCAGACAACGCGTTGCTGCTCGAAACCGTACGCCGGTTCGCTCCGTAGCGCACCGCAGTCCCCCGATGCTACCGGCTGGTGGCACCGCGGTCCGCGCCGTCGTTCTTGGCTGCGCATTCGTCTTGGCGGCGTGCTCCGCGTCGACCGTCGAACGTCCGGAGCCCACCCTCGTATTTCCGCCGGCGCGCGCGTCGTTCGAGGCCGCCGGCCGGCTGTCGGTGCGTCATGGCACTGATGCATTGACCGCCAATTTCCGCTGGCATCACGAGGCCGCGCACGACGACCTGGATCTCGCTTCTCCCTTGGGTCAGACGATCGCGCGTCTCTCGGGCGGGCACGATGGAGTCGAGTTGCGCACTGCCGACGGACGTATTGCGACCGCATCCGACTGGGCAGCACTGACGGCACGTTCGCTCGATTGGTCGCTTCCCGTCGACGGCCTCGCGTTCTGGATTCAAGGGGTGCCGCGTCCCGACGCGCCGTTTGCCGGTGAACCCTCGGCAGACGGGACGCTGCGCCTATTGCGCCAGGATGGCTGGACGATCGTCTATCAGGCGTTCACGTCCAACGTTGCGGATGCCGTTCGTCCCACGCGTATGACGCTTTCGTATCCAGACATCGAAGTGCGCCTCGTGGTGGACAGCTGGCAATGAACGCCCGTCGTGTACTGACGTTGCCAGCGCCCGCGAAGCTCAATGTGTTCCTGCACGTGACAGGACGGCGTCCAGATGGATATCACACGCTCGAATCACTGTTCGTTCTGATAGGGCACGGCGATTCAATCTCGCTTGCGGTTCGCGCCGACGCCGCCGTTCTGCGCGCCTGCGGCCCGCGTACCATTGCGGCCGATGATGACCTGACGGTTCGCGCCGCGCGATTACTCCAGCGCCATTGTCGGGTCGGGCAGGGGGCGTCCATCGGAATCGTCAAGCGGCTGCCAGTAGGCGGCGGCCTTGGCGGTGGCAGTTCCGATGCGGCGACTGTTCTCCTGGGGCTCAATCGCCTGTGGGGCACCGGTCTATCGCGCAGTGAGCTGATGCACCTCGCATTGGAGCTCGGAGCGGATGTGCCGTTCTTCGTATTCGGCCAGCCGGCTTTCGCGTGTGGCGTCGGGGAGCAGCTTCGGGCGACGACGTTTCCAACGACATGGTTCGCCGTGGTTGCACCAGCGATCGAGGTGTCGACGGGGATGATTTTCTCGGCGCCAGAATTGACACGTAACAGCGAGTCCGCGAAAATAGCCGTCTTTTCCGAAGGATACGGCCGCAACGATCTGTATCCCGTTGCGGCAGCGCGGTTCCCGGAAATTTCCCGTTGCCTCGATGCGCTCGCGCATGAATCGACGGGGTCGGGGGCCCGGATGACGGGGTCGGGGGCGTGCGTTTTTGCCGCATTCGCTACCGAGGACGCCGCGCAACAGGCGCTCTCGAGGATGCCCGCGGGCATCACCGGATTTGTTGCGCGATCGCTTGCCCGCCACCCATTGTGGCTGTACGCCTGACGTAGCAGTCACGACGTTTTCCGTTGGGGAGTCGCCAAGTGGTAAGGCACCGGATTTTGATTCCGGCATTCGTAGGTTCGATCCCTACCTCCCCAGCCATTTCTGCGTTGTGCAGGCGGTCCGCCCTGCACGCATCCACGGGTGACCGCCATGCATTTTGAGCGGATGAGAATTTTCACCGGCAACGCCAATCCCAAGCTAGCAGAGGCCGTCGTACGGCACATGAACATCAGCCTTGGTCGATGCATTGTCGGGCGCTTCTCTGATGGCGAAGTCATGGTCGAGTTGCTCGAAAACGTTCGTGGCCGCGATGTCTTCGTTCTGCAATCGACGTGCGCGCCCACCAACGACAACCTGATGGAGATCCTGGTGATGGTCGACGCGTTGAAGCGCGCGTCGGCGGGACGGATCACTGCGGCGATTCCCTACTTCGGCTATGCGCGCCAGGACCGTCGTCCCCGCTCGGCGCGCGTGGCGATCACCGCCAAGGTCGTCGCCGACATACTCATGACCGTCGGCGTCAATCGGGTAATGACCATGGACCTGCACGCGGACCAGATCCAGGGCTTTTTCAACATACCCGTCGACAACATCTACGCAACGCCGGTGCTTCTCGGAGATCTGTGGAAGCAGAATCACGAGGACTTGCTCGTGGTCTCGCCGGATGTGGGCGGCGTGGTGCGCGCGCGTGCCATCGCCAAGCGGCTCGATTCCGATCTCGCGATCATCGACAAGCGGCGTCCCAAGGCCAACGTTGCTGAAGTAATGAACATCATCGGCGACGTGGAGGGCCGCGCGTGCGTGATCATGGACGACATCGTCGACACGGCGAACACACTGTGCAAGGCGGCCATTGCACTCAAGGAGAACGGCGCACGGAAGGTCATCGCGTACTGCACGCACCCGGTGCTATCCGGCGGCGCAGTACAACGTATCGCCGAGTCCGAACTTGACGAAATGGTCGTGACCGACACGATTCCGCTGTCCGACGAGGCGCGCGCCTGCAAGCGTATCCGCGTCCTGTCCTGCGCACAGCTGCTGGCTGAGACGATGACCCGCATCTCCAACGAAGAGTCGGTCAGCTCGCTGTTCACCGAGTAGGGGAACCGCGCACGCGGTTGTATCACGCGCCTCATTCGGGTTATAATTCAAAGCTTTCCCGGTGCCTGCCGATGCGTCGGCGGGTTTTCCGGGGCGTCGCCACCGCGGACGATCGCCGGGCCGAAGCGCCCGCGGCGGAAGGCCGCAGACACGAGGAGTTTCAGCATGCAACAGCACGAATTCACCGCGTTTCCGCGCGGCACCGAAGGCCGCGGTGCGAGCCGGCGGCTGCGCAGGAGCGGTCGCGCACCAGGGATAGTGTACGGAGGCGCTGCGAATCCGCAGCCGATCGAACTCGATCACAATGCGCTCATCCATGCGTTGAAGAAGGAAGCTTTCCATTCTTCGATCCTCACCATGAAGTTCGAGGGCGGTGCACAGCGTGTGTTGTTGCGCGACGTCCAGATGCATCCGTTTCGCAACGAAGTGCTGCATATCGACTTTCAGCGTGTCGACGAGAATCGCAAGATACATATCAAGGTGCCGCTGCACTTTACGCATGCCGAGGACTCGCCGGCGCACAAGACGACCGACGCGATCATTTCACACGTGTTGAACGAGCTCGACGTGTCGTGCCTGCCGAAGGATCTGCCGGCTTTTATCGAAGTTGATTTGTCGGCACTTGCCGTCGGGCAATCGATCCACGTTTCCGATCTCAAGCTACCCAACGGTGTCACTGCCGTCAGACGGGGTCCAACCGACCCCGCGGTTGCGACGGCAATCATTCCGCGCGTCATTGCCGAAGTCGAAGAAGTGGCGGCGACTGCAGAAGCGGCGACTACCGAGGTGGCTGCCGAGGGTGCAGAAGTCAAGCCTGGCGACAAAGCCGCAGACAAGGCCGGCGACAAGACCACGGACAAGGGTCCCGAAAAATCGGCGGGCAAGAAAGACGACAAGAAGGACGACAAGAAGTAGGCGGTTGCTGCCTCTGATAGGGCCCGCCCCGATGCTGCCGGCGGGCCTTTTTGTTGCAGCGTCAAATCATGGCCAATCCACTGCGCTTGATCGTCGGGCTAGGCAATCCGGGGCGCGAGTACGCGGCGACGCGACACAATGCTGGCGCATGGTTTGCGGAGAAGCTCGCAGAACGACGCTCGCAGAGCTTTGGCGCACAGGCAAAATTCCACGCTCTCGTGGCTGAAGGCGAACCCCGTCTCGTCGTTCCGCAGACGTTCATGAATAGAAGCGGGCTCGCGGTGGGTGCGCTCGTGCGCTTCTACCGGATCGCTCCGGCGGAAATGCTCGTTGCGCACGACGAGCTCGACTTGAAACCGGGTGTCGTCAAGCTCAAGCACGGTGGAGGTTTCGCCGGCCATAACGGTCTCAAAGACATTGCCGCCGCGATCGGCACGGGCGATTTCTGGCGATTGCGCATCGGCATCGGTCACCCCCGCGACGGCATGCTTTCAGAACAGGAAGTCGCGGACTACGTCTTGCGTTCTCCCGCTGTCGCAGAGCTATCGGCGATCGACAGCGCGCTCGCGCGGGCGCTCCAGATCTGGCCGAGGCTCGCAGCAGGAGAGTTGGAACGGGCGATGCACGAATTGCACACGCGTGCCGAGGGCGATCCCCCAAGCGAAAAGGCCACTTCATGAGCGTCAAATGCGGCATCGTCGGTCTTCCCAATGTCGGCAAGTCGACGCTGTTCAACGCGCTGACGAAGGCGGGCATTGCCGCCGAGAACTATCCGTTCTGCACCATCGAACCCAATATCGGCATCGTCGAGGTGCCGGATCCACGCCTTCCGGCGCTGGCGGCGATCGCGCGCCCAGAACGTGTGCTGCCGGCCGCGGTCGAATTCGTCGACATCGCGGGTCTGGTGGCCGGAGCATCGAAGGGCGAAGGCCTCGGTAATCAGTTTCTGGCGACTATTCGCGAGACCGATGCGATCGCGCACGTCGTTCGCTGCTTCGAGGACGATAACGTCGTGCACGTCACGGGCAAGATCGACCCGATCTCCGATATGGAGACGATCAATACCGAGCTCGCACTGGCGGATCTGGCAACGGTTGAAAAGCAGTTGGCAAAGCATGGCAAGGCCGCGCGAGCCGGGGGTGACAAGGAGGCACATCGCCTGGTGGCAGTGCTCGAAAAGATCGGTCCGGCATTGAACGAAGCCAGGCCGGCGCGCTCTGTCGATCTCTACCCCGAAGAGCGCACGATCCTCAAGCCGCTCTTTCTGCTCACGATGAAGCCGACGATGTACGTTGCCAACGTTGCGGAGCACGGCTTTGCGGACAATCCGCTGCTTAGGCGCGTCGAGGAATACGCGGGGCGCGAGGGCGCGCCTGTCGTTGCGATTTCAGCGGCTGTCGAATCCCAGATCGCAGATCTCTCTCCGGAAGACAAGAAGATTTTTCTCGACGACATGGGCTTGTCGGAAGCGGGCCTCGACCGCATGATCCACGCGGGATACAAGCTGCTCGGCCTGGATACGTATTTCACCGCCGGGCCGAAGGAAGTGCGCGCGTGGACGATCCGGCACGGCAGCACCGCGCCCCAAGCCGCTGGTGCGATACATACCGATTTCGAGAAGGGTTTCATCCGTGCGGAGGTGATTGCGTTCGCCGATTTCATTGCCTGCAAGGGTGAGCAGGGCGCGAAGGAAGCCGGTAAGATGCGCCTGGAAGGCCGTGATTACGTAGTCAAGGATGGCGACGTGATGCACTTTCGTTTCAATGTCTAAGCCAATTCCTCAATATCAGACCACTTCACACCGTATCACAGCCACCGCTAAGGCCCCGGTAACACGGGGTTTTTTGTTGCTTATCGTATCTCCACGACGCTCGCCATCGCACCAAAAACCGGGTACGATTCCGGGTATGCCCTCAATTCGCCAATCAGAAAAACCGGGTACGGACCGAGACACCCTCAAGGTGCCATGCTAAACGATACGCAGTGCAGGAACGCCAAGCCCAAAGACAAGCCCTACAAGCTGCGCGCTGGGAAGGGTCTTTACCTCGAGGTCAAATCGAACGGTGTAAAAGCTTGGCGCTACCGCTTCGAGCTTGTGAGCGAGGGTCAACGCAAAGAAAGCGTGTTCGCCATCGGCGAGTACGAGTCCGCACCTGCCGGGGAAACGCCTGAGCAGGCCACCGAGCGCAGGAACGGCCGGCGCTTCACCCTCGAAGAAGCGCGCGCGGAACGCATCAGGGCTCGCGGGCTGGTTAGGCAAGGCATCAATCCCGCACATGCGCGCCAGGCGCATCGGATTAGGCGCGAGCAGGAAAACGCCACCACGTTCGAGGCCGTAGCGCGCCAATGGCTCTCGCTCAAGGATTGGGAGCAGATGACGAAGGATAAGCGGCTCGCCATGCTCAAGCGCGTGGTGTTCCCGACCATCGGCAACCTTCCGGTCAGGAAGATCAATCCGGGGCATATCCTCGACGTGCTGCAAACCGCGGTGAAGAAGAACGGCCTCACGGTAGCGAACGAAGCCAAGCGCACCATGTCAGGCGTGTTCGAGCATGCCGTATCAACGCTGCGAGCGGATGCCGATCCTGTGTACCCCGTGCGCAAGGCGCTTCCGGCCAACAAGACACAGCATAAGCGCGCGCTGACCGCGGATGAAATCGGGTTACTGCTGCGCGATCTGGCGGGATATCAGGGCAATTTCCAGACTGTCGCCGCATTCCGGCTGATGTGGCTGACGTTGTGCAGACCGAGCGAAGTTATCGAGGCGCAATGGTGCGAGTTCGACCTGGACGGCGCAACTTGGCGCATTCCCGCCGAGCGCATGAAGAAGCGCAGAGAGCACGCAATCCCGTTACCGCGGCAAGCGGTGGAAGTGCTACGAGCCATGCACGGTGTAACCGGAGAGCGCGCCTATGTGTTTCCGAACCGTGACGACCGCACCCTTCCCATGACGGGCAACGCGCTGCGACAGGCGCTCAAGAACTTGGGCTGGTCGGGCAAGTACAGCCCGCATGCCACGCGCACGACAGGGAGCACGCGATTAAACGAAATGGGCTTTCCCGCTGACTGGATCGAGCGGCAGTTGGCGCATGTCGAGCCGAACGCGGTACGCCGAACGTACAACCAGGCCGACTACTTGGCTAACCGCTCCAAGATGATGCAGAAATGGGCAGACATCCTCGATTCGTGGCACGACGGCGCGAAGGTAGTGCCACTACGAGCCGCGGTTGCTTGAAGGTTTGCCGCGCATAGCCCGAGGCTGATCCCCAAAGGCGAAAACCGGGTTCCCTTGCCCGGCTGGCGCGGCTCATGCTTTGCGAGGGATTAGCGTGAAGGGAACGCCGGTGACAGATGATGTTTTCGAGTCGCTTGCGGCGGCTCTCAAAGACTGTTTCAGCAAGTCGTTCCGCAAGTTACCGAAGGACCTGCGGGTACGGGTAAAGCACGACTTCTTTGGACTGGAATGGGACACGCTTACCGAGAAAAGGCGGGAAGCCGTGGCCGCGCGATGGGACTACGAACATGATCCAGCAACCGCGGCGGAAAGAGAACGCGATTTGGCTACATGGAATGAGTATCACGAAGCAAAGCGCGAGGTTGCCAAATGGGAAGCGGCGGCAACGCCTACGGCGTCGGATCAGGCCACGAGGGATGATCGACTGAAAGAAGCGATGGGACGCCTTGCTACGCTGACGGACCGATACAAGCAGCTGCGTGGTGACTATGTTGGTCGAGACCAAAGCGCACCTGCCCAGAAAAAGGAAACACAAACCAGAGTCGATGCCTTGGGCGCGGAGATAGAGCAAGCCATCCGAGAACTTGGTGGCGATCGGACGCCATATCAGGTCATGTCCAAGCTCCGAAGCTACGCCGAAAAGTCGGGAAGCTGTATCAGTGAAGCCGGAGGCGATTACGTCTTGTGGCGAAGCGCAAGTGGTGACCTCCAGAAGCTGGACATGAAAAATCTGCGGTCGCGCCTTACGCGCCGCGCGCAAAGGCTCGCTAATACCTCGCTAATACCTCGCTAACGCATCGCGTTCTCGATAACGCGCCCCGGGCAGTAGCCCGAGTATGGTGCGGGTTGCAATTCACAACCCCACGCAAGGGCGCATATCATGACTCAACGAACCGACTCGAGCGCGATCCCAGACGCGCTTCGCCACTTCGATGTCCTTCCTGACTCCGCGAATGTACGACAGCCGATCGTAGAGGCCCTCTGGGGTTACTCGGGCGCAACGGTCTGGCGCCGCGTGAAGGACGGCGGCTTGCCCCGTCCTCGCAAACTCTCCCCTCGCGTGACCGCGTGGAACGTTGGCGAGCTTCGCGCCGCTCTACGCGCACGGTAGGGGGGCCGGTGAGGACAAACGCGACCGACAAACCGGCGACGGGCTCGATCGGGACAGGAAGGATGGCCGATCGTCTGCTATCTCTACTCGATGGCGTCAAACGCACTGGCCCTGCCCGATGGCTCGCGCGTTGTCCTGCTCATGACGATCGCAGGCCATCGCTTTCTGTCCGCGAGCTCGATGACGGCAGAGTATTGATTCATGATTTTGCCGGCTGCACCGTCCACGACATTGTTGCCGCGGTGGGCCTCCAATTGCAGGACTTATTCGCGCCTGTCGAGTGGAGGTCCACGGATGGCCACGTCCTGCTGCCCCCGCGCGCAAGGGTCGACTGGCCCGCCCTCATCGCCGCATGTGAACGTGACCTGATTCTGGTGAAGATCGTGCTCACACTGCTCGCCAGCGGGGAACCGATCAACGCGGACGACGTAACAGCGTGTCAGGCCGCGGCGACGCGGGTTTATAAGTTGATCCAAGAACAACGCGACGTTGTTGCGGCTCACACTCGCGCTTCTGCACGCGCGCGAGGACGGGAAAGAGGGACGACGCATGGCTAATGTGCTGCCGCTCTCGGCGCCGATGGAACGAAAGGTGGAACTTGAGCTCGCCGCGTTGCCGCGTGATAGAACGCCGAGTGAGGACGCGATGGCATTGGCCTTTGTCGAGCGACACGGCGCCGAGTTCCGCTACGTTGCGCCCTGGCATCGTTGGCTCAAGTGGAACGGAAAACACTGGCGCGAGGATTCGACGGCGTTCGTCTATCAGTGCATACGTGACCTCATACGGGCAGTCGTAGTTGGTGAAAAAGGCGAACGATCGACTGCAAACGCCAGCTTCGTTGCGGGCGTCGAACGTCTGGCAGGGACCGACCAGCGCATTGTCGTGTTACCGGAACAACTCGATGCCGACTCGTGGGAACTCAACACGCACACAGGCATTGTCGATCTCAAGACCGGCAATGTGCGGCCGCACGACCCGAGCGCGCTCTGCACGAAGATAACAGCCGCCAGCATTGACGCCGATCAAGGTGCCGAACTCTGGCGTGAGTTCCTAACCAACATCACCCAGGGAGACAAAGACCTCGAAAGCTACCTACAGCGAGTCGCCGGATACTGTGCAACTGGCGCTACGACTGAGGACGTGTTGGTTTTCCTGTTCGGCATCGGCGCCAACGGCAAGGGGAGTTTTGCCGAAGCTGTTGCACATGTGCTTGGCGACTACGCCCGGATTTTCCCGTCCGAAGTGCTGATGGAGTCCAAAGGCGAGCGGCACCCAACCGAGCTCGCGCAGTTCCAAGGCGTCCGATTTGCACTGACTAGCGAGCCGAGCTCGGCCGCGACCTGGAACGACAGCCGCATCAAGTCTCTGACTGGCGACACCGTAATCTCAGCCCGGTTAATGCGTGGCGACTTCTTCACGTTCGACCGGACGCATAAGACCGTGGTCATCGGCAACAACATGCCGCGGCTGGCTGACGTTACACATGCGATCCGGCGTCGAGTCCAGATGGTCCCCTTTCGCGCGGTCTTCCAGCCGGGGCCAGGGATCGGGATGCGGGAACGACTCAAGACCGAAGCCGGCGGCGCGATCCTGGCGTGGATCGTCGAGGGAGCCCGCCTTTGGCACGCCACCGGCACGGCGCCGCCGGAGTGTGTCCGCAGCCTAACCACGGAATACTTGAGCGAACAGGACCTTATCGGCCAATGGATTGACGAGCGGTGCGAACGCAAGGCAGATGCGGTCGAACGCTCAAGCGATCTGCATCGGGACTACAAGATCTGGTGCGAGGCCCAAGGCACCAACGCCAAGTCCAACATTGTGCTGTCCGCATACCTGAGGTCGGCGGGGTTCGAGCGGAAAACAACGATGATCGGCAAGGTGTTCAATGGCCTGAAACTCAAGAACACATGACGGGTATGACGGTTTCACCTATATCGACCGTATATGTATGCGCGCGCCATACGGGCAATTATGGGCAAGCCGTCATACCCGTCATATTTTCAATTAAACGATACGGTAGCAAGCGAGGAACCCATCATGGTGTCATCGACGGTACGAAGCAATCAATCAATGACCGCCCTTTTTCTCGGAATTGATTGCGGCCTGAGCGGAGCGGTCGCGCTGGTCGATGCTGACGGACGGCTGCACATGATCGAGGACATGCCGATCACGGCGCGGGGCAACGGTCGGGTGAAGCACGAAGTTGACTCTGCGGGTCTGACACACCTACTTCGGCCCCACGGCGCAGATATCGTGCACGGTGTTCTCGAAGTGCTCGGCGCGCGGCCGGGTCAGGGTGTGGCGAGTATGTTCAGCCTCGGCCACAGCTTCGGTACGGCTTCGGCGGTCCTGTCCTGTCTTGGAGTGCCGTTCGAGCTGTTGTCGGCAGCAAAGTGGAAGCGCCTTGCCGAACTTCCGGCAGAAAAGACCCTTGTCCTTGCCGCAGCAAGGCGCAGGTGGCCGGCTGCGCCTCTCGCTCGCGCCAAGCATCATGGACGCGCAGAGGCTCTTTTCATGGCCCTATTGGCGATGCGGCGGCAGCGTGGACTTTGAAAGCACTGACGCTGGGAGACCTGCGACTTCTGCGCACTCGAGGTGCGCCGACTAAAGCGACGGCCAGACGAACGACTAAGCATCGCGCGCCAGGTGCCCTGGTCGCCTACGACCGACTTGTAACTTAGCCGAGACCACAGGATTTGTCCCGATCTACCTTATGATTTCGCAAATTCTGGGGAATGAATGGGCGGCTTTGGGAGCGGGCGACGCGGGGATTACAGGGCGAGGAACACGACGGACGATTGTCGCGCTATCGACGTGCGACGCTGGCAACGAGAAAAGTTGCTGACGCGGCACATGTTCAACATGGAATGGACACGATTTGGTCAGGTGACGGCGTCGTTGATTGTCCGTCCTGGACCGGATCGCGTGTATCTGATTGATCGGTTTCGGATCAGCCCCGACCAATGGAAGACAGTGCGCAGCATGGTGCGCTTGGACTGGACTCCCTGCCACTTCGGCGGGCGGCGCGCTTGGTTTCTCTGCCCGCATTGCAAACGGCGTGTGGCTGTCCTCCACGGTAGTACTACCATTGCCTGCCGACACTGCTTTCGCCTTGCTTATCCATCCACGCGGGAAGGCAAGGCTCGGCGCGCGGGACGACGCGCAGAAAAAATCCGCGAACGACTCCAATGGCGACCAGGAATCGCATGGGGCATGGACAGGAAGCCACGGCACATGCACTGGGACACCTTCGACCGGCTTTCTATCCAAGCCGAGGGACTGGCGATGATAGCGATGGAGCCTATGTTGCGGTGGCTTGGCAACAAACGCGGCTTGTGATTTTCTTTCTTCGGCAAGACGGGAGTGGTGGACCGGCCTTGAGCCAGTGACCACCAGCAGCAGATCCCTCGCCGATTCTTGCCCGAGCTGAGGAGGGTGCCTATTGCCAATTATTCCAAGTCCCCCGCACAGCGAACACATCTATGAGAGTTACCCGGAGCGGGACGCCGGGGTGTATGCGTGAGGTCTAGTTTTAGACCTTCGTTGCCAGTTACCACCCATTCACAGAAGGCGAGCGAACATCTTGTGAATGTCACTCCACTTGATACGCGCAAACTTTCGCGTCAAACGATGGAACCGGACCAGTAACGTCCGGTAAGCTCACTGAAAGATTTCAAGAAGAAGTCGATTTCTAAGGGGATCGACAACTGCTTCTTTGCACGTGTCATCCCGACGTACAGCAATCGCACTTCATCTTCCTTGACTGTATCCAGGGCTTGCTTGATTTGGTCTTCGGTTAGCTCGCCGTTCCTCGCTTTAGGCATCCGCGCGGGCGGCGTGAAATCGTCTACGATTTCGACGCTATCCCACTCTCGCCCCTTGGCTTTGTGAATCGTCGAAATGGCGACGTCTGTCTGCGCCTCATCCTCGGGGCACCGCATTAGCGTTGCGATCAGCTGATCCTCTCCATGCGCCTTTACTAGATCAACCAGGATCTTTAGTCCGGGTTCAATCTCGTCCCTGACTGCGTCAACGACCTCGTTCCAATTCGCATAGCCGAAGAACTCGGGCACGGTCACTCGTATGTCACGTTTGAGCAACCCGACCGCTCGAAGAAGGGTGAGTAACTCATGCTTACCACCTACGATATAAGGCGTGCGACCAGTCGCAAGTGCTTCGAACACCGCCCGTATTGCGCCCGCATTGGACCGCGCGAGTATCGCCGAAGGCTGGCAAGCCCCAAGACTGGTGAACCGGGATGAGTTGCCCCTGAGTGGCTTCGAGCTGCGTAGTAGTGCGAGGCAGACATTAGCCACTTCGGCGAGCGACTCGCCAAACCGAAAGCTTTGCGTCAGATACGCCTCGCGTGTTGATGGAATGCGCGCCATCGCGTCAACGGCGCCACGCCACTGATAAATCTGCTGGCTCGGATCCCCCACGAATACGAGCTGCGCCTTCTGATGCTTTAAGACGTCGATGACACAAGGATTGGTGTCCTGCGCCTCGTCGAGCAAAATGAAGTCCGCGGCAATCTCTGGCTCGGTTAGCGACCACAACTTGAGGTAGCCATCGTGACCAAGAGGATACAGATCGTCTTTGTCGATCATTTTCGGCCACAGATTGGTTGCCAGTCGAAAGACATGCTCTCGGATGGCTTCCGCCACATACGGATCATTCGCTGCGGCGATTCGGCCTTTAAGGTGTACATGGCCAAGCGCCACCTCGGTATCGCCGCTGTTGCAAAAATTTGTGATTGTCTCTTGGACACGCGCTGCGATCTGACCGTCAGTCAGGTACTTGCCGCCGATAACTTCGCCATCGATCTCAAGCGCACTGGCGACAGCCTTGGCGTTGGTCTTGCCGAAAAGCTTTGTCCTTTCGTAGTCCGCCAAGAATTGCTTCACGGCGAGACTGTGCGTTGTCGAGGTCTGCACATTCGTGGGGAAGCGCTTGGCGGCGTCGTTGACTATGGCCTTGTTGAACGCGAGATATATCCCGCGACGCTTCGTCGCCGAGTGCGCAATCAACTCAAGCGTAGACGTCTTTGCGGCACCTGCATAACCGATCAGCTTCAACGAATCCTGCGTGTCGAACTGCCGTACGGCGTTCGATTGCTCGGGGGTTGGCTCGAACTTTGGGTTAGCTTTTGCAGGTCCCGAAGTCGGACGTGCCGCGGCTTGCGCCTGTTTGTGAATCGCCTGTATGCGCGAAGCGATATTTCCGGGACTGTGGACCATTGGATGGCTTCGTCGGATTCAGTGGCGAATAGTCGTGTTCAAGCACAACAACCGCTGACAACCTCATTCGAATCCTCTGGATACAGCAAGATTCGTACCAGTGACGATATTTATTGACAGAACCGTAGCCATGCATAAGTGCTGCGCAAGCAGAACGAAGCGCCGCGACCTTATCGTGCAATTCGATCTACGGCGTTCTCAGCTAAAAACCGGGGCGCCTTGCGGTCGATCCTCTATTGAGTCGAGGCTAACTAACGCATTGGCCCAATGCTCAAGCCAACCCTTGCGAACTCCCGCCCACCGCCGAAGCCCGCCGCGATTCGCCGCAACCCGCCGCCACCGCCGCCATTCGCCGCCATTCGCCGCGACCCGCCGCAATTCGCGGCGGACCAATACAATGGGAAGTGCCTAGGTTCTCTGTGGCAGTCCTCGGATACCACGGCAGCTGCCATTGGGGTCGGCGCCGCAGAGGTCCCTGACCGGCCACGAACTGCCGCTCGGTGTCGCCGTAAGCGTACCCCATCAGAGCCTCGCGTCACTCGCACATATCGGGATGACGTTGGCCTCTTTTCCGTCGAATCGACCATGCAGAGTCAGTTTTCCTGCGGAGCCCCGAGTTGAACTTGTCGCCACACCGGGCGTCCTCTCTTGCTTATTTCAGTGCACAACCACATTTCGGCAATCACTTGGTCCGGACCTTTCTTGGCGACATTGATAACTGCAACATCGCCGACTTTGCCCGCTGGAGGTAGACCGCGAATAGTTGGTGTCAAGCGAAGCTGTGCCGCTGCTTCCGAAGTGAACATACCGCCTGGTCCTCCATGACTTAGGCCGCGGACTCCCACTCCACCCTTGTTCTCCCCCTTCACCCCAGTTTCATTCTCCATTTGGGCTTCGCCCCACACGCCTACTCCAGCTATGTCCACATCGCCGTGGAGATGGATTACGGTCCCGCGGATACCTACCAGCCCGCCATAGCCCCTAACGCCGTGATCGCCACTCTGCCCTTGAACGCCTACCTTATATTGCCCGCTCGTTATGTCGTACATCTGTCGCCAAGCAGCATCCAAGTCAACCTGGCCTAGTACGCCACATTTCGATCCCCATACGTTCATTCCCCAATCGAATGAATGCCCCGCGACGTTCAAGTTAGAAAACGCGGCGCCGGGAACCGCGGACCCGGCCCAAGGCCAACCCTCTGCCGTGAATTGATCGGCATTCATGATTCGGTTCCTCCATTGTGGGTGACAATGATTACCGTATCACAGTTGGCGGCGAATAGGTCCCCAGATAGACCGCAACGGGTCGATAGAAGCGCCCACCCACGACTCACAAAGAGATGACCGCTTTCCGCGTCGCTGACGGTTCAAACCGAGCGGGACAGGTGTCCGTCAAGTCTGATTCCGAGCAGGACAACTAATGCTTTGCGGCTCGCAAGTGCTTGAGGTCGTCGGCGAGAACAGCGAAGTCATGGCGGCGCGCCGCACGTTTAAGATCGCGTTGCACGATAAGGTCGCGGCGCTCCGTCTGCTTGCGCAGCATTACGGCGTTCTCGGCTAAAAACCGCGGCGCCTTGCGGTCAACGATCCTCTATTGAGTCGAGGCTAACGCGCGCGTTGGCCCAATGCTCAAGCCGACCATTGCGAACTCCCGCGCACCGCCGCAACCCGCCGCGACCCGCCGCATCGCCGCATTCGCCGCGATCGCCGCCCGCCGCCATTCGCCGCCATTCGCCGCGAGCCGCCGCAATTCGCGGTGGACCAATACCATGGCACCAGGGAAGGGCCTAGCCTCTCGGTGGCAGCAGACCGGCCAAGAAAGACTATTGAACCGTTGGGCCGGTTGATGGTGACGGCAGCGACATTAGGTGTCCTGCTCGGAATCAGATCTGACGGACACTGTCCGCTCGGATTGAACCGTCAGCGACGCGGAAAGCGGTCACCTCTTTGCGAGTCGTGGGTGGGCGCTATCGACCGCTCCAGCCACTCGCACCTAACACAACAAATGCTTTGGCATTCATCATTGCAGTAAACCCAGCCGCGCTTACTTAAAATCGCTCTCAGCAGTGGCCTCAAGTGATGGGTAATCCGGATTCCACGGGGCCAAGTCCGGTTTCGGTGCGTTTATATCGGCCGGCGCTGAAATTTCAAAATACCGTTTATCGGCCATATCAAAACGCATGACTGATTTGAAGGGGGGAGGAGTTAAAGACACTACGCGGGCAGGCACAACTGCGCATTTCTGGCCCGGTTTAAAAGCGATGGAGTTTGTTGTTGCCACTGTCAAACGCCACATTTGCGGCCCGGTGGCGCTGGGTAACGGTTGTATCGGCCCTGCATCGGCAAAATAGGTTCCCATGGGAACGCGCATATTCTTTGTGTCGGGGGCACCATCTTCCATCTTACAAATCTTCAAACGCCCTTTGCCGGGAGGGCCGCTTAAATGCACTGGTGTAGGTGGGTCAACGTAAAGCGGGTCCATGGCATATGCCGGGGTGACAATTAAGAATATAAGCACGCCCGCAGATTTTTTCATTTTGCCTACCTCAACTTGGTCAGCCCGCGCGACTCCCTGTAGTTGTCGCTCCGTTCGGGCGGTCCTGTAAAAGCGCGAGCGCACGGCGCAAGGCAGTGCGGCGTTGCATTCTCGGCGAATAGCAGCGGCCATTGGGGTCGGCGCCGCAGAGGTCCCTGACCGGCCAGTAGCCGCCGGTTGGACTGGGAGCAGAAATCGCTCCAGACCGGACACTGGGAGTCACCATCGCCACCTCGCCCAGCCGGTGCCGCGCGTCGAGGCGCTGCGGCACGGCGGGTTTGTCAGGTCATCGGATTCGTCGAGGATATCAGTGAGACAAGGCCGCGCAGATGTCGGTCGTCTGCCCGCTATGGTCTTGCAGCACGAAGTTATTTTGGCCATCGTTCGTGTACACGACGCGACCGACATAGAGTGTCGTCGACGGCCCCGCCGGAACGTCGGTCGGGAAGAGAATGATGACGGTGTTGCCCGTGGCGACCACCGTACTTGACCCGTCGGGATTGAATGCCACGTGTTGGACTGATCCGTTCGACTTGGTGGACAGCGTGGCGTTCGTTTCGAGATTGATGAACGTCAGCGCCGACCCGGTTCCGGCGGAAATCGTGCGAACGGTGTCGCCATCTGTCCAAGAATTCCCTCATGATCTGGTGGCCCCCGCTCCCCTCGATACGCAGAAGGAAGTTGCATGCCAATCCGGCTGGAAAGTCGACCGTGAAATCGGGCGGATCGGCCGCAACAACCGAACTTGCGCAGATGAGCGCGGCGGCGGTCGAACACAACAGGGTATTGCGGGTTCTGAACCGGTATGCATTTTTCATTGCGTCTCTCCCGTGGGTACACCGACAGTGACGAATGCCCGCGACGACCGGCAATGGCGTCGAGGCATCTGCTCGCCGCACCACTCGCAGTGCAGGAACTTGCGGTGGCAGATCCAGCGTCAAATAGCAGACGCCATCTGAGGATCGATGTCAAGGCTCACGATTTTGGAGGGCGAACAACTTGTAAGGCAGAATCCGGTCCGCGTGATTCGCACTTGTCGCAATGCACGACGGCCACTTTAGAATTTGGTGATACTGAGGAGAATTTCTGCCCTTACCAGATCGGCGAGAGTCCGCGTTCGCCCTCTTGGACGACCGCTTCCGGTGAAGTGTTATGTCTGGAGTGGGTCGATAGCGCCATTTCGACCAGTGGCGGTGACCGGCTGCTTCCCGTCCTTTGCGCGACGGCATCAAGCGTTGTTGCGATCGCATTTCGGCACCTTTACGGTTGTCGACATCCGAATTGCCTGTCGACGACTACGCATCCCGCTTTGCCCTGTACGCCCCGTTGATACGCTCTATTCTGCTTACTTGCTGGCCCATCCAGACGCCGTCCATCATTGCCTCAACCGCGCCCTGCTCGGTCGATAGGGGCCGACGACGCATCCGATGACAGGGCTGATGAACGCGCCAACGTAGAAGCCCTCGTCGTACTGTGTCAGGTCATCCATTTCGGACGAGTGGAATACGCCGATGCAATCTTCGCTCGATGCCGTGGGTAGGTAATGGAAGCCACTCGCGTCAACCATGTCCAAGTCCCAATTCGACGGCGAGTTGCCGCATACGGTGCTGCTCTGGCGTATGTTCGACCAATTCCCATTCGCCCACTGCGTTCCTGGCGTTTACTATGTCGTGTGCGTAGACATCGCCGATCTCGCGGTAGTCGCCGTCTACGACCACCCGGCGTGTATCACCTGTTCGGTTATCGTCCATAGTGCCTTGCCAACCGTTGCGTAGTTGCACGCGCTGGCCCTTCTTGATGTCGTTAGTCTTCATGTTGTGCTTTCCCTGTTCGCGTCGCTGTCCGGTCAGGCCACAATGTTTCCTGTGTCGCTAACCCGCTCCGCCTCGATTGCCCGCACCATGTTCCAGAACACTTCAACGGTGATCTTCGGCGCCCCAATCAACGTGAACGGATGGACTTCACGCACGAACTCACCGGACCAGTCCTCGGCGTAGTCCCACATGCCGTACAGAATGTAAGGCTTGCCATTCAGCACGCAGCAATCACCCTCCGGGTCAATGGGTTCATCGAGTTGTTCGCGGATCGGCTTGGGCTTAAAGCCAGGTGGCGGCGGCAGCATCGTTCCGGTCTGCGTGCCGCGGTCGTCGTCGTCCCAATCTACTATGATGGTTGTCATCCAGTTATTCCCTTTCCGTCGTGTGAATACCAAAACGAAGCCAGCGACCTATCTCTGCCTGGCGCAAGAGTTGTGGAGTCATTGTTATCGGCTCACGTGCTGACAAAGCCGCGCGCATTTAACTCCGGCTCTGCATCCCATCGGTAGGCCACCAACGGGCCATCCTTGCCAGCGGAGTAGTCCACACAGGCAACCTTTGGTAGAAGCGGTTGCGGAATCCCTGTCTGCCAATAGTGGCCGAAGAACACCGGCTTCTCGTCGTCATACCCAAGCGCCGCGTAGCCTGGAATCACTGTCGCAGGTAATTCCTTGCGTGCGCCAGGCTCGGGGATGCCGGCATCCCGGTACGTCACGGCGGATGCGTCCCACCATTTCACGCGCACGTTGTCACGACGGTGACCATCTTTGTCGTGGAACTCGTAACCGGACGGCAGGGCGATTTCGAGTCCCTTGGTAATGGCGTCGATCGCGCGAAACTCTACTGTGCCACGCCGACTCGCTGCGACGACGAGTGCCGGATCGAGTCGCTGTCCCGGCCTCAAGCGGGGCTCGATCTCGGCCATGTAGCCAGGGTGCCAGCAGGCGTGGACCACCCGCACGCCAGGGAGATCCAGCCAAAGCGGCAGGGTCAGGAACCAGGTGACGAGTTCCGTGTGCAGAACGGGATTGTTTTCGGTTTCCGCCAAGAACGC
This sequence comes from uncultured beta proteobacterium, assembly GCA_963829375.1. Taxonomy (GTDB): domain Bacteria; phylum Pseudomonadota; class Gammaproteobacteria; order Burkholderiales; family Casimicrobiaceae; genus PALSA-1003. Next base: position 152,276 of record CAWHIS010000013.1, read on the forward strand.
TTCATGTTGTTTGCGATTCTTGTCGGTGCGACGGCGCATGTGCTCGCCGTCAAATTCGGGATCGGGCGTGTACCAAGCAATCGCATTGAATTCGTGATTGCCCATCACCACTTGCGCCGTTCCGGCATCGAGCATTTCTCGGACGATTCGGATTGTTTCCAGTTGCCCTGGTCCGCGGTCGATGAAATCGCCAACAAAGATCGCGGTCCGTTCAGGATGGCGCCAGGCTCCCAGGTGGTGCCGATAGCCCATCTTGCGCAGCAGCGCGGTCAGCTTGTCCGCGTGGCCGTGAATGTCACCGATAATGTCATAAGCCATTGCATTGCACCCATTAGTTAGTTGCATTACACTACGAACTATAAATCAGTTCGTAGCATATTGCAACTATGTCAAACCCCGTCCGGGCCACAAGCCCGATCCACCCGATGCCTTTCACCCGCATCGAGCTGGCCATCATGTCGATCGTTGACGGGGGGCTGGCGATCCTACTTGGCAAGCGCGCGGGTGCCCCGCACCTGGGAAAGTGGGCGTTGCCTGGCGGCGTCCTTCGGATCGACAAGGACCGCGACCTTGACGCGGCGGTGCAACGAGTCGCGCAAGAACGACTCGGCGTGACGCTGCCCTATTTCCGCCAGTTGAAAGCGGTTGGCGCGAAGAACCGGGACTCGCGGGCTCCCTGGGCTCTAAGCATCGCGTATCGGGCGTTAATCCCCATCGAGGCGTTGCAGCCGACGCCCGGCAAGCGGTTGGACGAAATCAGATGGCGCCCGGTTGACGAAGCGGCCGCAGATTCACGGCTTGCCTTCGATCATGCCGCATTGATCCATTCGGCGGCAGAGGATACTCGGGGCGAGATCGAACGCCTCGAATTGCCCTTTGGTTTTCTTCCAGAGAAGTTCACCTTGGGTGAGCTTCAATCATATTGCGAGGCGCTACTCGGCAGGCCGTTGGACAAGTCAAGTTTCCGGCGCCGCCTGGACGAGCGCGAGCTGCTGGAGGCCGTGCCGAGAGAAATGCGTACCGGGGCATTCAGGCCGGCGCAGTTGTATCGCGCTGCCGCCGATTTCAGCTTCTGATACCAACTAAGTACCTTGGTTCATAAGTCCGCACACGTATTCTGAGCTTATGCGGCCATGCGCAGCAACGGGTCACACTGCGACCGGAACTTGTTGAGGAGTTTGGCAAGATCGTGACGGGTGAATTTCCATTCGAAGGGTTGGGCCATAGCTTCATAGTGGGCCTGAAAGGCGAGCAGGCGTTGTTTGACGGCGGCCAACGATGGGAAGTCGTTGGGGGTAAGGACCTTGCGCTGGACAATGGAGAAGTAGATTTCGATCTGATTGAGCCAGCTGGCATGAACGGGACCGTGGACGGGAACCAGGCGCGGATGTTTCGCTTGGAGTCGGGTAACGCAGCGCGCCCCACGATGCGAGGAGCCATTGTCCATGATCCAGAAGACCCGGCGCGCTTGGTTGTACGGCGGCTGCTGCATGACCTGGTCGACGAGTCGCTCGAACGGTGCGATGCCGGTCTTGCGCTCGCAGCGGCCAAACACTTTGGCGCGATGGACATCGAGCGCGGCCAGATAGGCCCACGCGCCGCAACGGTCGTATTCGTGCTCGACGCGCATGGCTACGCCGGGCTGGGGTGGCAGCGTCGGGTGTTTGCGCGCGCGGGCCTGGATGCTGGTCTTCTCATCGGTGGACATCACGAACTCGTCGTCGCGCAACAGCTTCCCCTGCCAGCGTCGTTGGTAGAGGTCGAGGATGCGGCCGGCCTTGACGGCAAACTGGGGATCGCGAGGAAAGATCCAGCAGCGGTGCTGCCAGGGCCGGATCGCATCCGCATGGAGCCAGCGCCAGACGGTGCTGTCGCTGATGGTCGCGACCAACCCCGACAGCCGCACCTGCTGCGCCACGTCGGCCACACTGAGGCGCGAGAGCGGCAGATCGAGCGTCGCCGGCAGTTCACACGCCAGCGCCTTGACCTGCACGACCACGTCTGGGGGGAAAAGCCCGGGGTCGGCCCGGGCGAGCCTGATCCTCCAATCCCGCCAGGCGCTGTTCGAAAAAGCGTTTGCGCCACAGGCTCACGATTTCGCGGCGCGTATGCAGGCACGAAGCAATCTCGTCGTTGCCCAAGCCGTCGGCGGCGAGGAGGATCATCTTGGCTCGCACGACTTGATAATACGGTAACGTATATTTCATCGCGCGCCTGGACAGCTCGGCAGCCTCTGCACGCGACAGCACGATGCGGTAAGGGCTCATCCTTGGCATGGCGCACCTCCGTGCGCCGAAACATGCCACAAAGAGCCTTAATTGGCAACATCAATATACGTGTTCGTATTTACTAATAGGACCACTAAGCCAATAGCTACCCCGGCGTTCAACGCGGACCCCGAAAACGGATGGCTTTTGGCCGCGCCAATGGCACTGATTCGCGGCGCCCTAATGTGCTAAGGTCGCCGTGTGGGCGGTTTGCGATACCTGCGGCGGAAGATCTTCATGTGCGCCTGTTCCAACTACATCCGGGCCGGTACGACACTCTTGTGCTGCCCCTCGGGTGAACGCGGCGTCGCTCATACGCGACTGAGACAGGCCCGACTGTCCGGCAATAGAGAGCACGGTTTCTCTGGGTACCACAAACTGTCCCAGTAGACGCCGTCGATCGGAATGGTGTCGTAGTCGATCGACTGTGACTTGACGACCTTCGTGGCGGGAGTAGCGTAGCCGCATGACTGTTTGACGCCGCCGGCCAACGGGCACTGATGCAACTGTCCGTCGCACTGTCGTTGCTGTTGCTGCCTATCATCGCTTTTGTCGCAGTGCGTGGTGCCGCGAAGTTGCGCCAAAAGAAAATATTGGCGGAGCGTGAGCGCCAACGGCGCAGGAAACCGAAGGTCAACCCGTCCGCCCGGTCGGAAATGCGAGCTTACGACGACCCGTCGGGACTCGCGGGCGGCATCACGACGCTTGGAAGCGCGCCGACCGCAGACCCGTAGCACGTCCGACTCTGGCATCGGCAGATCAACGCCCAACGCACGCAAAAAAATGCGGACCGGTTTTGGCGACGTATCCCATTTAATGCGGCCCTATGCCGGGGTCAATCCTCTTTAGTAGAGCGCCCATTGCGGCAAGTACCATAGGTACAGGAACCAAAAATGTTACCTCTACACGACCTACAAATACGTGTAACGCACACTCGTCTGCGGTTCGGCCTCTGGTTATGTCGAGTTGCGTTGCGGGAAGCGCCCGCAGAGGGCCAATCAAATTGCCGATTTCGAGAACCGGTTTCTCTGCCCATTGAGTGGCAAGCCCGAGCAGAGGAGCAAGAACCACGTTTAGTGTCTCTGGATTAACCAGGAACGCTGAGTCGTGGCCTTTGATATCGGTCAGAACCATTGTGACTGCGTCATTATCGACCGGCTGAATGCGAATAGCTGCAATGCCGGATGCCTTGCTTAAACCAGCCACGGTTAGCTCTTGTTATGGGCTCTGTTGAATTTCAAGTGGTTGTTGGGCAGGAGGGTAGATCACGCGGAAGTCGAGCTTGCCGGCGATCAGCGGCGACCCCCTTCATAGGCTCGACCTTGGAGCGCATCACGCATACACCAATGTTGAAGCATGGTGCGCACGACGTTGATCTGCTTGCGTTCGGGCGACTCTTGGGCCAGCGGCTCGACTGCCTCGGGAAGGGTGCGCTGCTCACCGTCACCGGCGAGCTTCAACAGCGGAAGCATCACGCTTTGGAAATCAGAGACAGCCATGTTTTACACCTACGCCTTGAGACCGGTGAATCTGGTCAATGTTCCTGAACGAGATCGAGGGGCGAAGTCATGGCGGCGCGCCGCACGTTTAAGATCGCGTTGCACGATCAGGTCGCGGCGCTCCGTCTGCTTGCGCAGCATTACGGTGTTCTCGGCTAAAAACCGCGGCGCCTTGCGGTCAACGATCCGCTATTGAGTAGAGCTAACGCGCGCGTTGGCCCAATGCTCAAGCCAACCATTGCGAACTCCCGCCCACCGCTGCAACCCGCCGCCCACCGCCGCAACCCGCCGCCCACCGCCGCAATTCGCCGCAACTCGCCGCCATTCGCCGCGACCCGCCGCGACCCGCCGCAATTCGCGGTGGACCAATACCACGGCACCAGGGAAGGGCCCAGCTTCTCTGTGGCAGCAGACCGGCCACGAAAGACTATTGAATCGTTGGGCCGGTTGATGGTGACGGCAACGACACTAGGTGTCCTGCTCGGAATCAGATCTGAGGGACACTGTCCGCTCGGATTGAACCGTCAGCGACGCGGAAAGCGGTCACCTCTTTGCGAGTCGTGGGTGGGCGCTATCGACCCTGACCAGCCGTTCGATCTTCTTCAGAGTGGACATTCGGAAAATGAAGTCGCCCAGCGACTATGGCGAGTTCCGCCAAAGTCGCACGAGGCGTCTGACGCTCCGATCACTGGATCACGTCATCGGCACGCAGCAGCAGCGATTGCGGGATCGTGATTCCGAGCGCCTTAGCAGTCTTTAGGTTGATGACGAGTTCGAACCTTGTGGGTTGCTCGATGGGCAGATCGCCGGGCTTGGCGCCCTTGAGAATCTTGTCCGCGAAGTCAGCGGCGCGGCGAAAGAGATCTGGATACTCGGTACCGTAGCTGGCGAGACCGCCGGCGTCCACGTACTCGCGCGCCCCCATCATGGTGGGCAGGCGGTACTTCAGAGCGAGCTCGGCAAGCCTAGCTCGCGCGGTGAAGAACACCGGGCTGGGCGTTATCACGATCGCGTCGCTGCGTTCGCGGCGCAAGTCGTCGAATGCCGCCTCGTACTCGCCCGGATTGCGAACGCTGCGCGTGAACGCGGTCATACCCAGCGACTCCACTCCTTTCTGCATATTTTTTGTGCTGTCTACCGAAGACGGATTGGTCGCGTCCGCCAGGATGCCAACCCTCGAAGCGCGAGGGACAAGGATCTTTAACAGCTCGATCCGCTTGAACCCTAGCTCGGCACTGATCGAGATGACGCCGGTGACGTTGCCGCCGGGATGCGCCAGGCTACTGACGAGTCCGGCGAGTATAGCGTCGGAGCCTGTGGCCATGACAATGGGAATTTCGCGCGTTGCGGCCCCGGCAGCGATTGTCGCAGTCGCTCCCCGGGTAGCGATGAGATCGACCTTGAGCTTTACCAGCTCCGCAGCCTCGGAAGCAAGCGTGGCCTGATTGCCGGACGCTGAACGCGCTTCGATCGCCAGATTTCGCCCTTCGACGTAGCCGAGTTCGCGCATCCGCTCGCGGAATGCATTCCAGTAGTCCGACTCGGCAGAGCCGTAGTCGAGGATGCCGATTCGCCAGACTTTGCCCGACGGCTGAGCAAAGGAGCCGAGCGGCATGGCGAGGACGCCACCCGCAACCCTGCCAACGAACGTTCGCCGATCCATCACTGAATCATCTCGCTGACCTATGTCGGTCGGACAATACTACGCCTCACCAAGGTCAACGACTGTGTTACCGCTCGTGGCCTACCACTGCCGGTGAGCGGCTGCTTTGGGGGACGAGGCGCTATGACTGGTTGTGGCCGACTGCCGCCGGTGTCCCCGAATCCTTGAATGGCGGCTTTTGATTTTTCGCCTGCGCGAGCGGCCGCAAGTATGGCCTAAGGACAACAAGCGTCCGTCCCCATTCAATCGCTGCTGATGCAGATCGACGCTGACGCTGTCTGTTTGGTCAGAACGCAGTTTCAACACATTAGGGTGATGCGCCGAACATTCACAATCGGATAACACGACATGGTGGCGACCCTGCGCTTGCTTGCACACCCTTATGGGCTGCTCACGTGACGATTGCAGCGCCTCGGATAGCACGGCAGCGGCTATTGGGGTCGGCGCCGCAGAGGTCCCTGACCGGCCAACATTGGTCGTAGCGTCGCTTCATCCAAAGCGGACGCTCGCCGGTAAGGTACGGCTCATGCGAGGCATTCGTTCGCGGTGGCGCGGCCTCATTGAGCGGCATACTATGGTTGGGCTTCCGGTCGTCGACTAGGGGATTCGATATGGACCGACGGAGATTTTTGGGCGGTGTCGCTCTCGGCTTCATCGTCGCGCGGCCCGCTGCCAATGCGCAGAGCGAAAGTCCCACGGGTGGGCATGCTGTCGGTTCCACCGTTTGAGCTACAGGAACTGCTTGATGCCTTCCGCAATGGACTGCGCGAACTCGGCTATGTGGATGGACAGAACATCGTCGTCGAGTACCGGTCTGCAGGCGGGGAGTTTGAGCAAGTCCCCGTTCTGGCGAGCGAACTGGCCCGCCTCAAGGTCGATGTCATCGTTGTTGGGACCTCGCAGGTGGCTCGCGCCGTACAGCAGGTAACCGCCACCATCCTATCGTCGCGGTGGTCATGGGCGATCCGGTCAAGGACGGACTTGCGGCGAGCCTTGCGCGGCCGGGTGGGAACGTCACGGGGCTAACCTTTCTCGGGCGAGAGCTGGTTCTCAAGCGTCTGGAGCTGCTCAAGCAGATGCTCCCCACAGTTTCCCGCGTGGCGGCTCTCTGGCACCTCGATATTTTCGGCGAACATGGAATGAAGGAACTGCAAAGCGAGGCAGCGGCTGCCGCACGGACGCTTGGAGTGCAACTTCAACTCGTCGAGGTCCGCGATCCTGCCGAGCTGGAGGGAGCATTCTCTGCCATCGCCCGGGACCACCCCGATGCACTCGTCGTGTTGTCGAGCGCGACGCTGTTCCTCCAGCAAAGACGCATTGTCGAATTCGCGGCAACGCAGCGGTTACCCGCAATGTATTCCGTGAGACAGTACGTGGCAATCGGCGGCCTCGTCTCCTATGGAGCAGACTTGGTCGCGTCGTACAGGCGTAGCGCCACTTACGTGGATAGGATTCTCAAAGGCGCGAAACCCGGCGATCTGGCGATTGAGCAACCCACCAACTTCGAGCTGGTCATCAACCTCAAGACCGCTAAGGTCCTCGGCATCACCATTCCGCAGTCGTTGCTGCTGCGTGCAGACGAGGTAATTCAGTGATGGACCGACGGAGATTTGTGGGCGGTGTCGCTCTCGGCTTCATCGTTGCGCCATTGGCCGCCCACGCGCAGCCGGCAGCAAAGATCCCACGCGTAGGGCTGCTTGCGGTTCCACCGCTCGAGTCTCCCGCGTTTCAGCCATCGCTCGAGGCATGGCGCAAGGGACTGCGCGAACGCGGCTACGTGGAAGGGCAGAACATCGTCGTCGAGTACCGTTCCGCGGGCGGGAAGTTTGAGCAAATCCCCGCATTGGCGAGCGAAATGGTCGGGCTGAAGCTCGATGTCATCGTCGTTGGGACTTCGCAAGTGGCTCGCGCAGTGCAGCAGGTGACAACCACGATCCCTATCGTTGCGGTCGTCATGGGCGACCCGGTCGCGGACGGGGTTGCCGCGAGCCTCGCTCGGCCAGGTGGAAATATCACAGGGTTGACCTATTTTGGACCGGAGTTGGTCCTCAAGCGCCTGGAAGTGCTCAAAAACTTGCTCCCTACGGTCTCCCGGATAGCTGTGCTCTGGCACCGTGACGCTTTCGGCGAGCGCACGATCAACACGGTACTGAGCGAGGCAGAGGCCGTCTCACGGTCGATGGGAGTGCAACTTAAACTCGTCGAGGTACGGGGCCCCGGCGAGCTGGATGGCGCATTCTCCGCCATCATCCGGGACCGTCCCGATGCGCTCTTCGTGTTTCCGAGCGTTGCGCTTTTCTTCGAGCAAAAACGCATTGTCGAACTCGCGGCAACGAATCGGCTGCCCGCGATGTACTTCGCAGGAGAGTTTGTTGCGATTGGCGGCCTTATCTCCTATGGAGGGAGTGCCGCCGACTTGTTCAGGCGAGGCGCCACCTACGTGGATAAGATTATCAAAGGCGCGAAGCCGGGCGATCTGCCGATTGAGCAACCAATCCAGCTCGAGCTGGTCATCAACCTAAAGACGGCAAAGGCGCTCGGTATCACCGTCCCGCAGTCAGTGTTGCTGCGCGCGGACGAGGTGATTCAGTGAGACGGCGCAATTTCATCAGCCTTCTCGGCGGCGCGGCGATGGCGTGGCCGCTGGGCGCACGTGCGCAGGAAGCAGGCCGAGTCTATCGACTCGGTGTCATGATCGCTTTGCCTCGCGCCTCTCCGCCGGTCGCGGCGTTCTTCGATGAGTTGCGCATGGCGGGATTCGCCGAAGGGCAAAACCTCGTGGTCGTGGCCGGCGGGTTCGGCTTGGGCAACGAGCTAAGCCCTGCTTTGGCGGCGGAGATCGTCAAGCTGTCACCCGATGTCATTTGGAATATCGGCAGTGACCCCCGAACGCGCGCCCTCCAGGAACTGACGAAGACGATTCCGATTGTGACGATGAGCGACGACATGGTCGGGACGGGGCTGGCGCAGTCGCTGGCGCGGCCCGACGGAAATACGACCGGCATCAGCATCTTGGCCCCAGAACTTGATGGCAAGCGGCAGGAAATTCTGATTGAGACAGTGCCGGGCGTGCACCGCATGGCGGCGTTGGCGGACCCCAAGGTTGGTACGCCGAGGCAACTCGAGATGCTGCAGGAAACCGCCCATCGGCGCGGGGTCGACCTTGCCATTTATTTCGCTGGGACGCCCGCGGAGATCGTACCCGCGATGGATAAGGCCAAAGGTGAGGGCGCTACGGCGCTCAATGTTCTAGCGGCCCCGCTATTTTCCATTCATCGGGGCACCGTGTTCGGCCACGCTGCGGTGTTGCGACTGCCCGCCATCTACCAATGGCCTGAGATGGCTGAGGAAGGTGGGCTGGCGGCATATGGTCCGCGGCTGACAGAAGTCTACCGTCAGCTGGCGCGGCTGGTCGCCAAGATATTTCGCGGCGCCAAACCTGCCAATATTCCAGTTGAGCAGCCGACTAAGTTCGAGCTGGTAATCAACCTCAAGACCGCGCAGGTGCTCGGTCTCACGATTCCGCAGTCGCTGCTGCTCCGCGCGGACAAGGTGATCCAGTGAGAGCCACACCGTCTTGAGCATAGGCGTGCTACGTTCATTAGTAAGTGCCGCTAGGTCAGTTCCCTGAACGTCCGCTATTCGTAACGCTCGATGACCGCTATCGTCGGGAAACTTATCGTGAACCGTGCAATGGGGCCTTAGCACGAGTACACCCAATCCCAATGAAATAGAACGCGCCGCAGAAGTCATCCTGCAAGCGGATGCACTGATTGTTGCTGCCGGGGCCGGAATGGGCGTTGACTCCGGCCTGCCCGACTTTCGAGGGAAGGATGGATTTTGGCGTGCGTACCCTGCGCTCGCCGCTCGCGGCCTCGCCTTCGAGCACATCGCGCAACCAGAGACGTTTGTAAGTGATCCGCGACTCGCTTGGGGCTTCTACGGCCACCGCCTGCAACTCTATCGTCGGACGGTTCCCCATGCAGGATTCGCCGCGTTACTGCATTGGGCGAAGAATAAGCGGCACGGGTACTTCGTGTTCACGAGTAATGTGGACGGCCAGTTCCAGGTAGCTGGTTTCGATCCGGCGCGCGTCTGGGAGTGCCACGGCAGCATCAACCGCCTGCAATGCTTGGACGACTGCATGAGTGCGACGTGGTCAGCGAAGTCGTTCCAACCCCTCGATCGATGAAGCCGGCGTGTCGCCTGGTTGGCGATCTGCCACGCTGTCCCTATTGCGATGGGATCGCACGCCCGAACATCCTCATGTTCAACGACTGGAAATGGAACGGCGCTGCGGAACAGGCCCAGGACCGCGCGTTCCAGAAGTGGCGCGAGCAGGTCACGGGCCGCATCGTAGTTGTCGAGATTGGTGCCGGAAACGCAATCCCTTCCGTGCGTCGATTCAGCGCCAACCATGCACGACCGTCACGGCGCGGCGATCGTCAGGATTAACCCGACCGAGGCGACGCTCAATGGTGGCAAGGGCGTGGGGCTTGCATGCGGCGCTTTGGAGGCGCTGACGCGAATCGACGCGGTTACGTCCCGTAGTTAACGACTGGGGTTCGCGGTCGCGTCAGAAGGTCACAGACGCTGCGCCGCCGCGCAAAACAAAGCCCTCGACACAAGGGGTGGCGTGTCGAGGGCGGGGCGCTTGCATCCCGTGGGGAGGAGTCGAACCCACTGATAGTCGCAGCGCCAGTAATTGGAGGGCAAGCAACACGTATGCCACAGATGGCAGGGTTATTGCTGCTTGGACGGCAGCGTCCCTCAAGTACGCCACTTTGGCTCGGTGCGGATGCCGCACGCGGTCACAAAATGTCTCTGGTCGTCATTTAAGTGGGGGGTGCAGTTATGAAGTTGCGTTTGGTGTTCGTCGGAATACTGTCGCTGGGCCAGCTACTGACAGGGTGCGACAAAACGCCACCCGCGACGATCCAGACTCCGACGCAAAAGAACGTGGATCAAGAAACGCCAGAAAAGAAGATGGCGGATCTGTTCAGCCGCGCTGAGGGGGAGACGCAACATCGCAGAATACCCTTGGCAAGATGTACGACCGCGGCGAAGGGGTCACCAAAGACACTACCAAAGCCTTCGAGTGGCATCAAAAGGCCGCGGCACGGGGAAACGCCGAGGGTCAAGACCGGGTTGCCGCGATCGCGTTGCCCTCTGCGCCTCCAACGGCGGTTGCGCCGAAGATTCAGTACGATTCCTCAAACAGCTTGGCGCTTGGATCCGCATGCACAACGTCCCAGCAATGCGCAGGGAATAACCTTTGCATCGGATCGCCGCTAAGTTGCCAGCCGCGTTTCGGCTACGGACACGCGTGTAGCAATAGCAACGAATGCGAAGGCAGTTTGAGTTGCGATGCCGGACGGTGCGCATCGCCTCCAGTACCATTAGCGGCGGCCCGACGAAAAAGCTCCACGCCCCTTGTGAAAGTCAATCCCGTGTACCCACGCGAGGCGATTCGCTCCGGCATCGAGAAAGGCCAGGTCGTAGCGCGACTATTCATCGACGAAAAGGGTCTGGTGACGGACGTGAAGATCGTCGAGGCGGATCCTCCCGAAGTATTCAACAATGAGGTAACGCAGGCACTATCGCAATGGAAGTTTCAAGCCGAGGGCGAGAAGTTCGTAGGCGAAGTCGAATTGAACTTTGCCCTGAAATAGGAGCATGCACCAGGTTGGCGGTCGACGCTCATTTACGTTAGTCGGGGATCAGATTTGAAACAGCACGGTCGACTGTCATTGCTGTCTATTTTCGTCATTGTCGGCTGTAGCAAGCCGGCTCCCGTGATCGTCCTGGACGGTTGGTGGGATGTCGACTTCGCCAAGGGAACATGCGAGAGCGCGAAGAGGGGGCTTAAAGAGGACGCGGCACTCATTTCCCAGATTGGTTGCGACCGTGTGACTTCGTGCCAAGAGTTAATGCGGATAGTCGAGGCTTGCACGCCTGACCCTGTTCAGGACGTGCGCAGATTCGAGAATGAACTAGCTACACAATTCGCTGGAAGTACGGAGTGCAACTCCGTTCAGTTTGTTTATTTCGATGGCCCGGGCAAAAGCAGCAAGACTGCCAGTGATGCGATGGGGAAGCCGAACTACAATCTGTCGCTGAACTATCAACCCGGTGCGAGTCGGCAAGAGTGGGAGATGCTCTCGCCGAACATGGCGTTTACGCAGGGCGAAGGTAATGCCGAGGAGATTGCCAAAAAGGTTTGCTTCATAGCGAGAGAAATGGGTGCAAAGATTACGAACTGAATCGAGAGGCGAAGGGTTTCATCTCAAACGAAGGCGCCTCCACGAACTGATGGGCCATGCCGGTGCCACGCTAGCAATCGCCATTGGGTTGCTGCAAGGCACAGCGGACGCGAGAGCTATCCGAAGCAGCAACGCCAAAGCCGAGTTCAAGCGCGAGCATCCCTGCCCCGCTACCGGCGCGCGCAGCGGGCCATGCGGCGGCTACGTCATTGACCACGTTGTGCCGCTCGCGTGCGGCGGGGCCGATGCGCCGAGCAACATGCAGTGGCAGACCACGAGCGAGGCCAAGGCCAAGGATCGTTGGGAGTTAAATTGCCTATTGTGGTTGCCGCAGTAGTCGGCGGTTACCGCAGCCTTTGCGCCGTATCCGTTGCGGCGTAGGATGCATACGACAGTGTGGGTCGGAGATGCGCGAAGCTCTTAGAAACGTCCGGCAGTGAAAGGGAGGCGTTGGAAATGATGCGCGCGACTCAATCAAAACGTGGGTTGGTGCTTTGGTTCGTCACCGTTGCCTATTTTCAGTTGTTTTCGTGTTCGACGATCGCGCAGACATATTCGATGGGCACCGGGTTTTTTATTGCGCCTGAGGGCTATATCGCAACCTGCTATCACGTCGTTGGGAAGTCCCGTGATATTCAAGTTCGTGATTCGCTTGGTCGGATGTACAAAGGTTCGATAGCACTCACCGATGTTGCCAACGACTTAGCAGTTATTAAAGTTGACATTGCGACCAATGCTGCGCTGCCTATGCGACGATCTTCAGACGTGCGTAAGGGTGATTCAGTATTTACTGTTGGGTATCCCAACATAGACATGCAGGGTACGGACGCTAAGGTGACCCAAGGAATCATCAGCAGCATTGCAGGCATTCAGGGAGAGCCGAATAGCTTTCAAATCTCCGTGTCGGTTCAACCCGGTAATTCGGGAGGCCCGCTGCTCGACTCAAGCGGAGCCGTGATCGGAATCGTAAGCGCCAAACTTGCCCAGATGAACGCGCTCAAGATGAGCGGCGCGCTCCCAGAAAATGTAAATTACGCGGTCAAATCGAATTACCTATTGGAACTCCTTGCGACAGCACCAGCATTTGGCGGAAAAGTAATCGGCGCAACGCAGAAAGCAACTACCGAGAAATTTTCATCGGTGGTAGCGAGAGTAGAAACGGCAACCGTTCTTGTAATTGCCATGCAGGTGGAACAACAACGCGCGTCGCCGTCGGGGCCTCCCGCATCACCCTTACCACATACCTTGGGAAGCGTATGTAGCATCGACTGGGACTGCGAGGGGACACTAATATGTGCCGACCTGCGGTGCGCGATCGCTCCTCGCGGGTATCGCACCAAATAGCCGATGCGATACGGTTTCCCCCAGAATTACCGGCATGCGGTCGTCCAAGATCGCGTGGGGTCGCCGGCGCATTATTATTAGGGCGCTGCTCGATTAAAGAAGACGCATTGTCACACCGCCGGGCGGAACACTAACCGTCGACGGCGGGACTACTATCGACAGCGGAGGTAGCTGATTCCGCGACCAGATAAGCCCGAGCACGAACTCCCGCAAGCCAGCCGTAAGATCGGCGAGTGGGATCGGCATTTTCATTGATCCGTTGTGCGCGATGCGATTGCGAGCGTCGATGCAGGTAGAAAGGAATTTGCGTAGAGGACGCCCCTTCAGTTCCTTTGGTGTAGACAGGCGAGCCGCGAAGCGCACTAACGCGCTACTGAAAGACTCCTCTCGGAGCGCGGACAGTGCACCGGACAATGACCTTGCTTCACCCGTGGTCAACGGTGCGCGCTTCCGTTCACTAGCTTTCTGCACCTGCCTTTGGAACTTGGCGATCAGCGCCGTTGCCGAGGCGCTTCTCGCCTCGCGTTGAATGAGTTGTTCAAGCGCGAGGTAACTCGTGAGGAATGCTGCTTTCTCCGACGATTCCTGTGTCGCAAGCCCAAGTATGTGTAACGCAACCTCTGATGGCTGGTCAAGCTGAACGTCGAGTTCCCAAACTGTTTTAAGAGCGGTGGCGATGTAGTTTGGATCGCTCGGATCGACACTAAGGTTTCCGCCAAGTACGTACTCAAAATGACGCCCATCATCTGGAAATGTGGTGAGGCCCCAAACGCTGTCGATCGCTACCGCGTCGTGCTCTTTGTGCAGTTTCTCCTTAATGGCGGTGGAGACACTCCCAGAAACTGAATCTCCATCGGGGACGTTTATCCCGAGGCCGAGAATCGCGTTCAGCAACCGCAGGCGTAGGCGCAACCGTTCACCAGCGGCACGCGCCGCATCTTCGGTAGCGAAGCCGCCGGCCTCGAAGTGAAACGCCGTCGCCTTTGCGAGTGTTTCGGCATTGCGTGCCACGAGGTCCAAGGTTAATCCATCTGCCAAGAACAGGGATGTTGTCCGCGTGTCGAACGCAAACTTGCCTCCTTGCTTTGCCCCGATACGAAGTCGAAATCGATGGCTCACGGAATGCTAATGGTTGACGCACAGATGGTGAGTGCTCGGCTCGGTCTGCGACCTCATCGCAGTCGCGTAATAGGTCAATCCAGTCGCGCCCCAATTATCCACTCCTGCACGACCTCGACCTTGCCGCGTGCCGTCTTGAGAGTCTCAACGCCGCGCAGGATCATGTGGCGGTTCGTCACGCTGACAAGCGAAACGTCGGCCAGCGGCGGCAGAAGTTCGGCAGACCCGCGTGGCGCGGCATCGGTGACGCGAGCGACGAGCCGGGGCACGGAGGGGTCCCAGGTCCACCAGCCCACGGTCAGGTCACCGTACACCGTCGGAGTGCGTTCAAGCTCTCGTTCAGACAGCGGCGAACCCCGGCTAAAACTCGGCTTGACCCGTACCCGCACGCTGCGCCCTCGATTGAGCGCAATGGTATCGAACGGCCGATCTTCCTGCCACTGCTCCGCAACGTAGGGGGTAATAGCGCGGGAATGCACGGATGACTTGCCACCGTGGCGCGCACAAGGGTTCGCAGCGTTGACGCGGCGCTCAAATAGTTGGCGTCGTTGAGTGCGAGGAATGTTGCGACAGTGGGGCCAATGGGAACGTGCTCGTTAGCCAAGCCGTGCTTTCGTATGGGACACTGGTGGGACACTCAGCGCCAGAAAACGGGAACAAGCGGGCAAAACACGGGAATAGTTAAGCTGCTGACTCGATTGCTTTAGTTTGTTGTGCGTTGTTCTGGTTTTCTCGATTCCCCCGAATCATAATCCTTTGGTCGGGGGTTCGAGTCCCTCGCTCCAACGCTTCACCGTTGACGCAAACAGCCCCGAAACTCGATCCCACCGACCGCCGCGCGGCCCGCCATCCAGTAAAATCTGAAATACCCCATCTTAGCTTCACGAAACCGGGTACAAAACCGGGTACGAAATGGACTCGATGAGAGCGAGACCAAGCAATGGCGCGGGATCCTGGCCGGAGTGTCGGTTTAATGTCTGATCACGCCCCGCAAGGTGATTCCTGCGTACCATCCATAGGTGACCGCATGCGCGCCGTGCGCGTCGCAGCGTTCGCTGCGGCGCTGTTGACAGCGGCATGCGCTCGGTTCGGCCAGCAATTCGAATCACCCGAGGTCACCATGGAGACGCTTCGCATTCTGCGCATCGCAGATGCGAAGGCCGACCTCACGATCGGCTTGCGCGTCTACAATCCCAACACCTACTCACTGCCTGTCGACAAAGTCGAAGTCGACGTGCTCATCGATGCACGCACTGCCGTCAGCAGCCGCAGCGTGCACGTGGAGCCGTTGCCGCCGAAAGGTGAAGCGAAGGTCGAACTGTCGGGGCGCGTGGACGTGACCGCTGTTGCAACCGCGATGATGTCCATCGGGTCGCAGTTGCCGGTCGACTACATCGTCAAGGGAACGATCACGTTGAACGATGGAACCGAGTTGCCATTCGCGCGCAAAGGTCGCATACCCGTCGCGCGATTCGACAGGAGTTTTGGCCCGCGTCCGCAATGACTCGCCGTTTACGGTTCACGAAAATGCAGGGACTTGGCAACGATTTTGTCGTGCTCGATGGCGTGCGCGAGCACGTCGTGCTCACACCTGCGCAGATCCGGCGCATTGCCGACCGGCACTTCGGTGTCGGGTCCGACCAGATTCTGCTCGTGGAAAAGGCGACTCGCCCCGACGTCGATTTTCGCTACCGGATATTCAACGCCGATGGTGGCGAGGTCGAGCAGTGCGGCAACGGCGCGCGCTGCTTCGTGCATTTCGTCCGCGATAAGGGATTGACCACCAAGCGCGCCATCCGGGTCGAAACTCGCGGAGGAGTGATCGAGCCCAGGCTCGAAGCGGACGGCCAGGTGACCGTCGACATGGGGCCGCCCCGGTTTGCGCCCGCCGAAATTCCGTTCGTGAGCGCCAGCGACGCGGCGGTGCAGCCGCTCGAGTTGGACGACCACACTGTGGAGATCACTGCCCTTTCCGTGGGCAATCCGCACGCGGTCCAGATTGTCGCTGACGTCGATGTCGCGCCGGTTCAAAGCGAGGGACCGCAGATCGAGCGCCACGAACGCTTTCCGCACGGCGTGAACGCAGGTTACATGCAGGTCATCGATCGCGCTAACATTCGCTTGCGCGTATGGGAACGAGGCGCCGGCGAGACCCTCGCGTGCGGTACCGGCGCGTGCGCGGCCGTCGTAACGGGAATTCGACGAGGGCTCCTCGCGACGCCGATCAACGTCGCCACCCGGGGCGGCGTGCTTAGGATCGCTTGGACTGGAGGCGAAGCGCCGGTCATGATGACGGGGCCGGCGCAGACAGTGTTCGAAGGTGAGTGGTGTCTGTCCGACTGAACAGAGCGAACGACGAGGAAGAATTGATGGAAGCCAATGCGGTTGCCGAGTATCTGCAGCAGCACCCCGAGTTTTTCGGCGAATACGCCGACGTTCTTGCGGAGATCTATGTGCCGCATCCCCACGGGGGGCACGCGATTCCGATTGCAGAGCGGCAGATCGTCACGCTCCGCGAGAAGAATGGCCAGATCGAAACCAAGCTGCGCGAGCTGATCCAGTTCGGCGGCGAGAATGATGCGATTAGCGAAAAACTCCACCGGTCGACGCTGGCGCTGTTTTCGGCGACGGATCTCGAGACGACGCTTGGCGTGCTCTATCACAGCCTCAGGGATGACTTCCACGTACCACAGGTCGCGCTGCGACTCTGGGGCAAAGTTCCCGAGCAATCCTATTTGCCGGAACTTGCGGCGACCAGCCAGGAACTACGCGACTACGCTAGCACGCTCGGGGCGCCGTACTGCGGGGCGCAGGCGCCGTTCGAGGCGCGCGACTGGTTCGAGGGTTCGTCCGCGCTGGCCTCGTTCGCGTTCCTGCCGCTGCGCACACACCAGACCTTCGGGCTGCTTGCGCTTGGCAGCGACGACCCGGCGCGGTTTTTCGCTGGCATGGGGACCATGCATCTGACCCGCCTTGCCGAACTCGCGAGCGTTGCTACGGCCCGCTTTCTTCCGCAGACCTGATGACCGCTGCGGGCACAAGGGGTCGCTCGCGGCCTTCGCGCGCCGACGATCCGCACCTTGCGGCCTGGAAGCAACATCTCAGCACGCGTCCGGCGCATACGCGAGACGCGTATTTACGCGACCTTGACGCGCTGCAGTCGCTGGCCGGCGACGCCGCGCTCTCGGGGCTCTCACCACGCGAGATCCGCCGCTTCCTCGCGATGTTGCACGCCCGGGGCCTTGCGGGTAGCAGTCTTGCGCGAATGTTGTCCGCGTGGCGTGCGTTTTATCGCTTCGCGATCGACCACGATTCTGCACTCAAGGAAAATCCCTGCGCTGGGGTGCGGGCGCCAAAATCGCCGAAACGACTTCCGTCGGCGCTGTCGCCCGACGAAGCTGTGCAGCTGGTTGCGATCGACGGAGATGACTCGCTGACCTTGCGGGATCGCGCCCTGTTCGAGCTCGCGTATTCATCCGGGTTGCGCGTCTCCGAACTCGCGGGGCTGGATGTCGCGGCGCTCGATCTCGCCGGGGGCGAAGTGCGCGTATGGGGCAAGGGCGCCAAAGAGCGCGTCGTCCCCGTCGGCACACCGGCGCAGGAGGCACTGCGCAAGTGGCTTGCGCTCCGTTCAACGCTAGCTCGCGCCGACCCGTCGGCCCTGTTCCTCAGTCGGACGGGCCGACGGCTCACGCCGCGTGCCATCCAGCAGCGCCTGGAAACGTGGGCGATCAAGCGCGGGCTGGCCCGTCACGTGCATCCTCACATGTTGCGGCACTCTTTCGCGTCGCACGTGCTGCAGTCTTCGGGCGACCTCCGCGCAGTGCAGGAGCTGCTGGGCCACGCCAGCATCGCCAGCACGCAGATCTATACCCACCTCGATTTCCAGGCGCTGGCCAAAACCTATGATCGCGCGCACCCGCGCGCAAAAAAGAAGACCAAACGCTAAAATCCACCCGCCGCGCGTGGCCTGTCACCACGATGTCGACAAACCCGGGCAGCCACGACAAATCGGTGGCGCTGGGCGCTGCGGGGGACTGCTGAGGCACCAAAAAAACGGGGCGCTTGAAGCGCCCCGAAAGCCACTGAGGAGAAACTAGACCAAACTGCGCTTACGCGGCCTACTCCACACGCTCGCCGTGGAGACTTACGTCGAGACCCTCGCGCTCCTCTTCCTCTGAGACGCGAAGACCGATGACCATGTCGATAATCTTCAGGATGATGAAACTGCCGACGCCGCTGTAGACCAGCGTCGTAAGCACGGCTCCCGCCTGGGTCGTCATGCTTGCATCAGCGCCACTGATTTCCTTGACGTTGAAGATTCCGGTGAGCAGCGCTCCCACGATACCGCCGATGCAGTGAACGCCGAAGGCATCGAGCGAATCGTCATAACCGAACATCTTCTTCACGGTCGTCGCGGCAAAGAAGCACAGGACACCCGCAGCGATACCGATGACGAACGCTCCTGTGACGCCGACGAAACCGGAAGCTGGCGTGATGGCCACCAGGCCGGCAACGGCGCCGGACGCAATGCCGAGGACCGACGGCTTGCCCTTCGCCATCCACTCGGTGAACATCCACGCCAGCGCCGCCACGGCGGTGGCTAGTTGCGTCACGACCATCGCCATGCCGGCACGGCCATCGGCCGCAACCGCGGAGCCCGCGTTGAAACCGAACCAGCCTACCCATAGCAGCGAAGCGCCGACGAGTGTCAACGTCAGGTTGAACGGCATCATCGATTCCTTGCCGTAGCCGATGCGCTTGCCGAGTACGAGCGCGCAGACCAGGCCCGCGATACCGGCGTTGATATGCACCACCGTGCCGCCGGCGAAATCGAGCACGCCTGCGGTCGCCCAATAACCCGAGGGCTCCCACATCATGTGGGCGATCGGCGAATAGATCAGAACGGACCAGAGACCCATGAACCAGAGCATCGCCGAGAATTTCATGCGATCGGCGAACGCGCCGCAGATCAACGCGGGGGTGATGATCGCGAACGTCATCTGGAACGTCATGTAGACGGATTCGGGAATCGTCAGCGCAAGGTGGGAGACCGTCAGCTTGCCGGCGTCCTTCTGGAACAACATGCCGTTGAGGAACAGTCGATCGAGGCTGCCGATGAACGAACCTCCAGGCATGAATGCCAGCGAATAGCCGATGATGACCCACAGGACCGTCACCAGGCAGGTAATTGCAAAACTCTGCATCAATGTCGCCAGCACATTCTTCTTTCGCACCATGCCGCCGTAGAACAGCGCGAGACCCGGAATGGTCATGAGCAGCACGAGCGCTGTGGACGTCAGCATCCACGCGGTGTCGCCGGAGCTGATTTTGTCGGCTGCGACGAGTTGTGGCGTCGTCGGCGCGGGAGGGGGTTCCGCCGGCTTCGCCTCAGCCGCTGCGGCAGGAGCCGCTCCTGGCGCGGCCGGCGCTGCTGCGGGCGGTGCGGCCGGAGGCGCTGCGGGCGCTGCTGCAGGTGCTGCGGCCGGAGCCGCGGCCTTGTCCTGGGCCAGCACGGCATTGGAGACACAGAAGACGCCGACAAGTGCGATCAACGCAAACAATCGCTTCATGGTGTTCCCCTTAGAGTGCGTCGGCGCCGGTCTCGCCGGTCCGAATGCGCACGACTTGTTCGAGGTCGAAGACGAAAACCTTGCCGTCGCCGATCTTGCCGGTGTTCGCTGCCTTTTCGATCGCTTCGATGACGCGGTCGAGCAAGTCGGTCTTGATCGCTGCCTCGATCTTTACCTTCGGGAGGAAATCCACGACGTATTCGGCACCGCGGTACAGTTCGGTATGCCCCTTTTGTCGCCCGAAGCCCTTGACTTCCGTCACGGTGATGCCCTGGACGCCGATGGCAGACAGGGCCTCGCGGACCTCGTCCAGCTTGAACGGCTTGATGATTGCGGTTACCAATTTCATTTTTCGCCCCTCGAAAGATGGTGCCAACTTGCTAAACGGGACAGCAAGAATCAGAACGTCTTTTGCACGAAAGCAGTTCCGGTCGATTTGCCGATGTTTCTTCCGGCGAGGGTGTAGACCGAGCTGTTGGCGTTGGTATCGGTCCAGTAGCCCCCGAAGGTCCAGCCGGACACGGTGTAGGTCACGCCAGCCTTCCAATCGGTGTAGTTGAGGATGCTGTTGTCGACGCCGTTGTTGTTGCCGTGGTACTCCTGCCGGCCGACGTGGCCGATAAGCGACCACTGTTCGGTAAGCGGGTACGCCGCCGTGAGGTCCAGGTACCAAGTGCCCCTGGAGTTGGGCGTGCCGAAAGTGCCGGTGGCAACGTTGTCGGAGAACTTGAGCGACAGCCACTTCCACGAACCCGCGATGTAGAGCTCGGTCGTGTCGGGGTTCCTGAAAGAGGGGCTCGTATTGAAGCTACCTGGGTAGTAGTACTGGAGCACGCCAACGTCGAGTCCCCAGTCCTCGTTCCAGGTGTGGCGCCATCCGCCGTAGAAATCCCACTCGAGGCTGCAGCCGTGGTTGCAATTGCCTCCGTCGCTTATCCAGCTTATGTTCGATCCCCACGTGCCGAGGTAGAACCCGCTTTCGTGCGTGAAATCGAAGCCGCCCTGGAAGGCCGGCTTCTCGTCGGTCTGGGTAAGGCCGCGGAAGATATATTGGCTATAGATACCGAAGTTGCCGGTCAGCGTGTAGGGCTCTGCGGGTTTTGCTTCGGCGGCCGGCGCGGGAGCGGGTGTTGTGGTATCGCCGCCCATCTTCTCGGTCTGGGCAATCGCGGTCGTGACCACGAGGGACGCTGTTGCGACAGCGGCGATGGAGGCGACACACTTTCTGATTGTCATGGCTTTTCCTTTTTGGCTGATGAATTCGCGGCTAAGCAACGGATTGTCAGCACAAGGCATGCCAGACAAAAATTCAATGATTATTCAATTGGTTAAACGCACATCAGCCGTGCGCTGACGGTTCCCTGCACCCAGGTCGAGCACCGAATCTGTGCAAAAAATTTGGGCCTCGCCCAGCATTGGGGCGGCAGCACATTGAATGGAAGGAGGGTCGTGCGCAGCGAGTTTGATAGACTTGGCGATCCCGTGGCGATACAGACCGCGATGAACCGCGCGAAGATTATCGAAGAAATCGGGGCGCGCATCAGCGATGCGATTGCCTCCAGTCCGGCGCGCGACGTCGATAAGAACGTCCGCGCCCTGCTGAACAGTGCCCTGAGTCGGCTGGACCTCGTGACACGCGCCGAATTTGACGTGCAGACGGAAGTGTTGGCCCGGACCCGTGAAAAGCTCGAGGCGATGACGGCTCGTGTCGCCGACCTCGAAGCGCGGCTCAAGCGCGACGCAAAGCCTTAGAAGCAGCCCGCTTCCACCCAAGTTCGAGAGACGCGCGATCGTTGCGTCGCCTCGAGCCTCATCCATCAGGCTGACCTCGTTCCTGGCACCAATCCGACATACTTGGCGTGGGCCTTTCGAGTCACTGCCAGCATGCCAGTCGCCGTTCTGCATTCGCGCGCGCTATCCGGATTCGATGCGCCACCGGTTACGGTCGAAGTGCATCTAGCCGGGGGTTTACCGGCGTTCAATCTTGTCGGCCTTCCCGAGACCGAGGTCAAGGAAAGTCGCGACCGCGTGCGAGCCGCGCTGCAAAACGCGCAGTTCGAATTTCCTGCGCGCAGGATTACCGTCAATCTTGCGCCTGCCGACTTGCCCAAGGACTCCGGCCGCTTCGATCTTCCAATCGCCCTGGGTATTCTGGCGGCGACGGGGCAGGTGCCCACGACCGCGTTTGCCACGCACGAATTCGCCGGCGAACTTGCACTGACCGGCGAGCTGAGGCCGATCCGCGGCGCGCTGGCGATGACGCTCAAAGCGCACCGGGAAGGACGCGCATTCGTGTTGCCGATCGCCAGCGCGCGCGAAGCGGCGCTGGTGCGTAACGCCGTCGTGCACCCAGCGCCCAGTCTGCTTGCGGTGTGCGCCCACGTGGCGGGGCGCGAACTACTCCCGCGGTGCACGGCGGACACTGCGGTGTCAGCGACCGAATTTCCCGACATCAGCGAGGTTCGCGGCCAGGCATTCGCGAAGCGCGCGCTCGAGGTCGCCGCGGCAGGCGCCCACAGCCTTTTGATGCTCGGGCCGCCTGGCACCGGCAAATCGATGCTCGCACAGCGCCTGCCAGGCTTGTTGGCACCGCTCGCAGAGGACGAGGCGCTGGAGGCCGCAGCGATCCATTCCTTGACAGGAGACTTCCGGCCGGAGAATTGGCGGCGCCGACCCTATCGCGCGCCGCATCACACTGCATCGGCCGTGGCCCTGGTCGGTGGCGGCAGCGATCCGCGGCCCGGTGAGATTTCGCTCGCCCACCACGGCGTGCTGTTCATGGACGAACTTCCCGAGTGGGATCGCAGAGTGCTCGAGGTCTTGCGCGAGCCGCTCGAATCGGGCCGGATCCACATCTCGAGGGCGGCGCGGCAGGCGACTTTCCCGGCGCGGTTCCAGTTCGTCGCGGCGATGAATCCCTGCCCGTGCGGTTACCTGGGACATTCCACCGGCAAGTGCCGCTGCACGCCAGATCAGATCGCACGCTACCGGGCGCGAATATCCGGACCGTTGCTCGATCGCATCGATTTGCAGATCGAGGTGCCAGCATTCGCCGCCGATGCGCTGCCGACGCCGTCGGACCAAGTCGAAGACGGGGATTCCACCGTGGTGGTACGCGAGCGAGTTGCCGCCGCGGCGTTGCGCCAGCGCGCTCGTCAACGGATGCCCAACGCCTGGCTGCAACCGAAGGACGTCGAGCGCCTGTGCACACCGGACGCACGCGGTGCCGCGTTGCTCAAGACCGCGTTTGCACAATTGTCGCTGTCGGCGCGCGCCTATCACCGGATCCTGAAGGTTGCGCGCACGATCGCCGACCTCGCGGGGGCCGATGCAATCGCCGCGAATCACGTCGCCGAGGCCATCGGCTATCGCCGCCTCGATCGCTCGTGACCGCAGTGCAGGAGATCTTGCGCGACCGCCAACGCTCGTTCGCCGCTTTCAAATGAATCGCCGCGATGCACTTGCTAGTAAAATGCCACCGGCAGCACAGAACCCCGATGTGCGCGGCGCGATTGCGAGACGGCCCGGACGATGACGAGCGACCAATCTCCCCTGGGAAAGCCGACCGCGTATCCCGATCGCTATGACGCTTCGCTGCTGTTCGCGATCGAGCGCTCGGTGCAGCGCGCACAGTTTGGCATCGGCGCAGCGCAACCGTTCTCGGGCGTCGATATCTGGACCGCATACGAGATAACCTGGCTTGACCGCCGTGGCAAGCCGCTGGTCGCCATCGGTGAGATTCGCATCGGCGCCGAATCGCCGGCTATCGTCGAGTCCAAGTCGCTGAAACTCTATCTGGGTTCGTTTGCACAGGAACGCGTCGAGACGATCGAGCACCTTACGCGCCGGATGGAGGCGGACCTGTCCAAAGCCTGTGGTGCGCCGGTGGACGTATCGCTCCTGACGTCGCCCGCGATGTTGCGGGTGGCCGAGTTGCCGGGCGAGTCGATCGATGATCGCAACCTCTCGGTGGACACGTACGAGCCCGACGCGTCGCTGCTCAAGCGCGGCACCGGATTCGTCGAGGAGTCGCTGCGGACGGCCCTGTTTCGATCCAATTGTCCCGTGACGGGTCAACCCGATTATGCCGACGTCGCCATCCATTACTGCGGGCCGCGCATCGACCGCACGGCGCTGCTCAAGTATTTCCTTTCGTATCGACTACACGCCGCGTTCCACGAGACCTGCGTCGAGCGCATGTTCATCGACATCGGCTTGTGCTGCAGGCCGGACCAGCTCACGGTCTACGCGCGGTTCTTGCGCCGCGGCGGCATCGACATCAACCCTTTTCGCACCAATTTCGAACCGGCACCCAGTCGCAACGAGCGCACGCCGCGGCAATGACAAGCGGCGGGTCGAGGCCCGATGCTGCGATGCGATAAAATCGCTCGATCATGAACGCCCACACGGATGCGCTCGATCTCGACGTCGATTCATCGGCGAGTGCCGTGCGGTTGCGAGAAATCCCGTACAACTACACATCGTTCTCGGACCGCGAGATCGTCATCCGGCTGCTCGGCATCGACATGTGGCGCCTGTTGGAGGTGTTGCGTGGAGAGCGACGCACCGGCCGATCGGCGCGGATGCTGTTCGAAGTCCTGGGCGACATCTGGGTCGTCGAGCGCAACCCGTATCTGCAGGACGATCTTCTGGACAACCCTAAACGGCGCGGGCTGCTGGTCGACGCGCTCCGGCATCGGCTGGAAGAGATCGACAAGCGTCGACGCTCCGTTGCCGATGTCGAACTCGACGCGAAGGTGATCCGCCTGCTCGAGCGCGCACGTGCCGCGGTCGACGCGTTCGCGGACGCCTTTCGTTCGACCGAAGATTTGCGTCGGCGCGCATTGCGCGTACTGACGCGGCACACGCACCGAGACAACATCGCCTTCGATGGCTTGGCACGCGTGTCGCACGTGACTGACGCGACCGACTGGCGGGTCGAATACCCGTTCGTCGTACTGTATCCGGATACGGAAGAGGAAGTCCTCGGACTGGTACGCGGTTGCATCGAGCTCGAACTCACGATCATCCCGCGCGGCGGCGGAACAGGTTACACCGGTGGCGCGGTGCCACTGGATCGCCGCTCGGCAGTCATCAACACCGAGAAGCTCGAACGGTTGTCCGCGGTTGACCTCATCGCGCTGCCGGGCCGGGATGTGCCGACACCGACGATCGATGCTGGCGCCGGCGTCGTCACCAAGCGCGTCATGGATGCGGCGGAACGCGAAGGGCTTGTATTCGCCGTCGATCCCACTTCGGCCGACGCGTCGTGCATCGGTGGCAACGTCGCCATGAACGCGGGCGGAAAGAAGGCGGTATTGTGGGGTACGGCGCTCGACAACCTCGCCTCCTGGCGCATGGTGACGCCCGACGCCGCGTGGTTGGAAGTCGCGCGCCTGGACCACAACCTGGGCAAGATCCACGACGCCAAAGTCGCGACTTTCGAGCTCGCATACTATGCCTCGGATGCGAACGGCGGACTTGGCCCCTTGCAGCGTCGTGAGACTTTATCGATTCCCGGCGCCGCGTTCCGCAAGACCGGTCTCGGCAAGGACGTCACAGACAAATTTCTCGCCGGCCTTCCCGGAATCCAGAAGGAAGGCTGCGACGGCATCATCACGTCAGCGCGCTTCATCCTCCACCGCATGCCGCCGGCGATCCGTACCGTGTGCATGGAATTTTTCGGGCAGGTCCGCGATTCGACGCCCGCAATCGTCGAAGTCAAGCGCTATCTCGACCAGCGTCCCGGGGGAGCCGTACTCGCCGGCCTGGAACACCTCGACGAGCGCTATGTGAAGGCGGTCGGATACGCGACAAAGGCCAAGCGGCATGGTCGGCCAAAGATGGTCCTGCTCGGCGACATCGTGGGCGAGGATGAAGATGCGGTGGCACGCGCAGCGTCCGAAGTCGTGCGCCTTTGCAATGCACGCGGCGCCGAAGGCTTCGTGGCCACGTCGCCCGACACGCGCAAGAAGTTCTGGCTCGATAGAGCGCGCACCGCAGCGATTGCAGCGCACACCAATGCGTTCAAGATCAACGAGGACGTCGTGATTCCTCTCGATCGGCTCGGTGACTACACGGACGGCATCGAACGCATCAATATCGAACTCTCGATCGCCAACAAGCTGGCACTCTGCGATGCGTTGGTCGCAGCGCTCGGCGAGCCGTTTCCGCGAGCGCTCTGGGGCGCACATTCGGAAGAATTGCCGCCGCCTGAGACCATCGCCGCGAAACTCGACGAGGCCCGTGCCGTGATCGCCCTTGTACGTGTTCGATGGCAGGATCTGCTCGACCGCATCGATCAGACTTTCACCGCGCTTCAGGACCACTCGGTCGTCGCGTCGTGGAAGACGGAGATCAAGGCACCCCTGCAGGATATTTTCGCGGGCATCGCGTTTGCGCCTGTACTCAAGCGCTGCGTCGACGTGCATCGCGAAGTGCTGCGCGCCCGGGTGTTCGTGGCGCTGCACATGCACGCAGGCGACGGCAACGTGCACAGCAACATCCCCGTGAATTCCGACAACTACGCGATGCTGCGGGAGGCACACGCAGCCGTTGCGCGGATCATGGCCCTGGCGCGGCGGCTCCATGGCGTTATTTCCGGAGAGCACGGCATCGGCATCACCAAGCTCGAATACCTGACGCCAGAGGAGATCGCTCCCTTCGTCGAGTACAAACGACGAGTCGATCCTGAAGGCCGCTTCAACCGTGGCAAGCTGCTGCCGGGGGCCGACTTGTCTCTCGCGTACACGCCGAGCTTCAACCTGCTCGGCGCGGAGAGCCTCATCCTCGAGCAATCGGAGATCGGCAACATCTCCGACTCCATCAAGGACTGCCTGCGCTGCGGCAAGTGCAAGCCGGTGTGCGCGACGCATGTGCCTCGCGCCAACCTGCTCTACAGCCCGCGCAACAAGATCCTGGCAACGTCGCTGCTGATCGAGGCGTTCTTGTACGAAGAACAGACCCGTCGCGGCGTCAGCCTGCGGCATTTCGACGAATTCTCCGACGTGGCCGACCATTGCACCGTCTGCCACAAGTGCGCGAACCCGTGCCCCGTCGATATCGATTTCGGCAACGTGTCGGTGGCGATGCGCAACCTGCTGCGCGAGCAAGGACATCGCAAATTCAACCTTGGTACGACGGCGTCGATGTTCTTCCTCAACGCAACGGATCCGACGACGATCAAGCTGACCAAGAAAGTGATGATCGACTGGGGCTACAAAGTCCAACGGCTGGCGTACGCGATGGCGCGGCGGCTGACCCTCGTGCAGCGCCAGACGGCACGACCGCCGGCGACGCTGGGCACCGCGCCGATCACGGCGCAGATCCTTCACTTCGTCAACAAGCCAATGCCTGGCGGCCTGCCCAAGCGGACGGCGCGCGCGCTGCTGGACATCGAGGATCCCACGGTAGTGCCTATCATCCGCAACGCGGCGCATCCGGCGGAAGACTCCGACGCGGTGTTCTATTTTCCTGGTTGCGGCTCGGAGCGGCTGTTCTCGCAAGTGGGGCTTGCGACTCAGGCCATGCTCTACCACCTCGGAGCGCAATGCGTCCTGCCGCCTGGCTACCTGTGCTGCGGCTACCCGCAAACGGCGGCGGGCAACCTCGACAAAGGGCAGGCGATCATTACTGATAACAGGGTGCTCTTCCACCGCGTCGCCAACACCCTCAACTATCTGGATATCAAGACGGTCATCGTTTCCTGCGGCACGTGCATGGATCAACTGCAAAAATACCAATTCGAGAAAATCTTCCCGGGATGTCGCCTGCTCGACATTCACGAATATTTGCTTGAGCGCGGCGTACGGCTCGATGGACTACAAGGTGTGCGCTACATGTACCACGACCCTTGCCACACGCCGATGAAGACCTATCAGCCGCTCAAGGTCGTGAACGAATTGATGGGCACGGCGGTCACCGCGAATGAGCGCTGCTGTGGCGAATCCGGCACGCTAGCCACCACCCGGCCGGACATTTCCACCCAGGTTCGATTCCGCAAAGAGGAAGAGATGCGCCGGGGCGCCGCGCAACTTCGCCACGATGGCTTCGCCGGCCCGACCAAGGTGCTCACATCGTGCCCGTCGTGTCTGCAGGGCCTGTCACGCTTCGACGACGATGCCGGCACGCGGGCGGACTACATTGTCGTAGAGATCGCCCGTCATGTCCTCGGGGAGGACTGGCTGCCGCGCTATGTCGAGCGCGTCACCCACGGGGGGATCGAGCGCGTTCTCGTCTGATCCTTGGGGTTACCGCGTCTTGAAGTGCTCGATGAACGCCGGCGGAACCGACGCAGCACCGACGATCGCCGGCCCCGGGTTGACGTTTGCCCCCGTGATTGCGATCGGGGCGCCGACGATCAGCGCTGAGGCGATGGCTACGACCGCGACCGCGAGAGCGACGATCGACAAGTCAGCGCTGCGCCACGGACGCTGCTTCTTCGACGCCCCAGGCGCCTTGGAAAAAACCCCGCGACTGCGCGACGTGCGCGCAGCGCGGGTTGGAGGCAACCGTGGCGGCAAACCGAAATCGAAATCATGCCGTGTCGTTTGCGAATGCAGATCTTCGCTGCCGCGATCGCGTGCGATACCCGCGGTCCAGTGCGGCCGGCCGGTGCGGACCCGGCGTGCGACCCGTCTTTCCATGCTTGTGTCCATAATCCCTCGCCCAGAGGCTGCGAACGCGTTTCCTGCATCCACGAACGTATTTTCCGTGGCTCGCGGGCCCGACGCAGCGGCGGATTCCGTGCCGCCCATGTCGAATATTCACGTTGACAGCCCTGCTGACGGACGGTCGTTCGGCTGATCCGGGACGCCGGGCGGCAGGACGTGCAGAGGGGGACTTGTGCTATAAACCATAGTCCGATTCGGAAAAGGGAGGCGAGAAGCGTCTGCACTCGCTCCGACCACAGCGATATGGCGACGACCAACGAATTCACGCTGACGCAGACCCAAACCCAGCCAGGTGCGGCGTCGTTGGCGTTCACGGATGCCGACGGCTGCGCTGCGTGGCTGCGGGCTCTTCCACTCACGAATATTCCCCGGCATTACGACGCTGTCCTCGGCCAACTGAAACGGTTGTCGGAAGCTGAAGTTGCCCCGCGGGAGCGCGCTCGCATCGCCGAAGTCATGCGTGAGCCCGTGATGTTTCTGCACACGGAGCTCGCGCGTCGGTATGCGGGCAAGCCGCAGCCGGGAGTGGACCGCGAGCGCGAAGCATTCCTTCAGGCACTGGCCCTGTGGCAAGCCCTCTGGGGACAATACTCGGCGTGTTTGAAGCCGCTGCTGGAAAACGATCCGGACCTGCTGGGCGTCAAGGCAAAGGTCCTGCAGCGAGGGCTGTGGGTCGGCAAGCAGTTGACGCTGGTCCACGGCCTGGCGCGGCATATACCGGCGCCGGCCGTATGGCAGGAGTTGCACGCCTATTACCGGCTCGCCGAGATTCTCGAATGCGCGATCACCGCGGTAACCGACGAGCTCATGCCGAATGCCATAGGTGTGTCGTGCTATTCAACGTACTGTCATGCATTGCTGCTCGATCTGGCGGATCCGTGCGCGATGTCCGTGCGGCAGATCGAATTGACGGATCGTTGGCTGGCCATGTGGGCGCGCAAGGTGTTTCCCTATACGCAGCAACGCGAAACCGAGGGTCCCGTGATCGCAATCGATCTCGATGCCCCGGCTGGGGCAACGTTGGCGTCTGTGGGGCCCCGTCATCCGGGCGAAGGCACGCGTTTCGGTTATCCGGCGAAGCTCGCGACCAGTGTGCGCGGCCGGCTGAAACGACTTGGCAGCGGGGCCAACCCGGCGGAACTCCAGCTTGGTCACGACGTTGCAGTCGATGCCTGCACCGCGTTGCTCTCGCACCTCGACTCGCGCTGGTATGCGCCGCTGCCCAAGCTGGGCGGCAACGAATCGCAGTCCGGTCTGGAGTTATGCGTCGGCGGGCTTGGCGCCGCTTACTTTCGCATTTCCGGACGCACGTTCAACAGTCAGGACCTGCTCGGGCGCTTGTCGTACCAGGGCACGCAGCATCTGGCGACGCTCGGCGCGTTGACTGACTATGACCGCAACAAGGAAGAAGCGGAGAAAACCTGGACGTGGGAGCGCTGGCAGGGCTCTTACGACTGGGCCGGCGGCAGCGTTCGCCGCGCCGGCGCGGGACAGCATCGCTGGCATCTCGATCAACTCGTAGTCGTGCGCGACGACGAGCGAGTGCGCTGCGGTTACGTGACGCGTGTCGCGATCGACAGTCACGGCGATCTCGCCGTGTCGCTGAAATTGTGGGCAGGGTCGCCCGCGGCGACCGCCGTCCGGGCACTGTCCACCATGCTCGTCGAGGAAGCCCCGTTTCCCTCGATATTGCTGGGCGTAACGCCGGACGAAAAGGCGAGCCTGATCGTCCCGCCGCGCACATTCAGCGCCGGTCGCGTTGTGAGATCGCTCGCGTCCGGACCGGAACGCCGCTTCCGGCTGACGCGCCTGATGCAGCGCGGAGCCGACTTCGAGCGCGTCGCGTTCGAGGAAACCGCCGCGTAGGCGCTTTGGCAAATCGTCTGGGGCGCGAAACGAGCCCCTATCTGCAGCAGCACGCCGACAATCCGGTCGACTGGTATCCGTGGAGTGAAGAGGCGCTCGCGCGGGCAAAGCGCGAGCGCAAGCCGATCCTGCTGTCGATTGGTTACTCGGCCTGTCATTGGTGTCACGTCATGGCGCACGAATCGTTCGAAGACGCGACCGTCGCCGCGCTGATGAACGATCTGTACATCAATATCAAGGTCGATCGTGAAGAGCGGCCGGACCTCGACCAGATCTACCAGGCGGCGCATGCGGTGCTTACGCGGCGCAACGGCGGATGGCCGCTGACGATGTTTCTGACCCCGGAGCAGGAACCGTTTTTCGGCGGCACGTATTTTCCGAGGAATGCGCGTTACGGGATGCCGGGCTTCGCCGATCTCTTACCTCGCATCGCTGCCGCGTTTCGCGAGCAAGGTGACGCGATCGCAGACCAGAATGCGCGCCTTCGGCAGGCGTTCGCGCTGACGAACCCTGCGCCAGTTGCGGCCGATGCCATGTTCCCAGCGCACGCAGCATCTGCAGCCGCCGCGGCGCTTGCGCGCGTGTTCGACCCGGTGCATGGCGGTTTCGGTCAGGCGCCCAAGTTTCCGCACGCGGCCGACCTCGATTTCTGCTTGCGCCGATATGCCGCGACGGGAGAAGCGACGGCGCTCGAGATCGTGCGCGTGACTCTGTCCCGAATGACGGAAGGCGGCATCCATGACCAGCTGGCCGGGGGCTTCTCCCGCTACAGCGTGGATGCCGAATGGACGATCCCGCACTTCGAGAAGATGCTTTATGACAACGCCGCTTTGCTGGCACTCTACGCGGATGCGTGGCGCGCGATGGGCAACCCGCTGTTCGCAGACACCGCGCGCGACATCGTGTCGTGGACGCTGTCGGAAATGCTATCACCTGAAGGAGCGTTTTTTTCGAGCCTGGATGCGGACAGCGAGCACGAGGAAGGAAAGTTCTACGTATGGGCCGCAGGCGAGGTCGAGGCGCTGCTTGATGACGACGAATTCGCCGTCGCTGCACGACACTGGGGACTCGATCGCCCGCCGAACTTCGAGCGCGAAGCGTGGAACCTGCGCGTCGCGGTGCCACTCGACGATGTTGCACGGGAGCAGGGTATCGACCCGTCGATCGCCGCGGCCCGCCTCGCGGCCGCGCGCACCAAGCTGCTCGCTGCTCGGGCGAAGCGCGTACCGCCCGGCCGCGACGACAAGCTGCTCACGTCGTGGAATGGGCTGATGATCGGGGCGCTGGCGCACGCGGCGCGCGTATTCGACGAACCGCGGTGGCTGGCGAGTGCGCAGCGAGCGGTCGATTTCGTGCATTCGACGCTGTGGCGCGAAGGCCGGTTGCTCGCGACCTATAAGGACGGGCGCGCGCATCTGAATGCGTACCTCGACGATCACGCCTTTCTGCTCGCGGCGTTGCTGGAGCTGATGCAAACCGCGTTCCGGCCGCAGGATCTCGCATGGGCGAGAGAACTCGCCGACGCGCTGCTGGATCGATTCGAGGATCGCTCGGCTGGCGGCTTCTTCTTCACGAGTCACGATCACGAGGCGCTGATCCATCGCGCCAAGCCGGGACACGATAACGCCACGCCTTCCGGCAACGGCGTCGCCGCACAGGCACTGCTCGTCTTCGGGCATTGGCTCGGCGAGGTCCGCTACGTCGCGGCAGCCGAACGCACGGTGCGCCTCTACGCCGCGGAACTCCTCGCGCAGCCGTCGGGCTTCGCTTCGCTGCAGGTGGCGCTCGACGCCTGTCTGGAGCCGCCCACGAACGTTGTGCTACGGGGCGACCCAGCCGTTTGCGCCACGTGGGCGCGGGCGATCGACCGCAGCTATCGACCGACCTTGCGCGTGCTCGACGTTTCTTCGCATCAGGCGCTGCCAGAAGCCTTGGCGAAGCCGCACGTCGGCGGACCCCTAGAGGCCACGGCATGGATATGCACCGGGGCGACTTGTTTGCCGCCGGTGACGACCCTCGACGCGATCGAGGCCGCGCTGAGCTAGAAACCTGATGGCGCGAAGTGGCGCAGCGGGAGCGTTTCCGGTAGCATGAGCGCCGAGTTTCCCAACGTCTTTTGGAGACCGTATGAAACGCCAATGTCTGGTTTTTGCCGCAGGCACGCTCCTGGCGGGCGGCGCCAATGCTGCGCTCGACAACACGAGCGCTGAAGCGATGATGAAAAAGGATGGCTGTGCGGCGTGCCATACCATCGACAAGAAACTTGTCGGACCGCCGTACGTCGAAGTCGCTGCGAAGTACAAGGGTGACAAGGACGCGCTGACGAAGCTTAGCGACAAGGTGAAGAAGGGCGGCGTCGGTGTCTGGGGCCAAATCCCCATGCCGCCGAATGCGCAGGTCTCCGACGCCGACATCAAGGAACTCGTCACCTGGATCCTGACGCTGAAGAAATAACGTTCGAGCCTGAACCAAGCAAAAGCCGGCGGGGCGTTGCCCCCCGGCTTTTTTTGTCGCGCGTTTTGACAACCGCGAACGCGACCGGTAACCTTGGTTCGTCCGTGCAGGAGAGCGTGGCCGCGACATCGCAGGCCGCCGCCGAAGGCGCAAATCCCGCAATCGCTCAGGCAGAAGGACTGCGCGGACTGCAGCAAACGATCTGGAGAGCGGCCGCCCGGCCTTGCCGCGCGGCCCACCGAAGGGGCACCGGACGCGCGGCACGACGCGAACCGCAATCTCTCAGGTAAAAGGACAGATGGGGCGAGGCCGACAGGTGGCGTCGCCCTTTTTTGTTACAACCTGGGAGATGCAGTGCTCAAGCAAACGCCGCTCAACAGCGTTCATCGTGCCGCCGGCGCCAAAATGGTCGATTTTGGCGGATGGGACATGCCGGTAAGCTACGGATCGCAGATCGAAGAGCACCACGCGGTCCGTCGCGACGCGGGCATGTTCGATGTATCGCACATGCTCGCGCTCGATCTGCGCGGGTCGGGTGCGCGCGACTTCCTGCGCTATGCGCTCGCGAACAACGTCGACAAGCTGAAGGCACGCGGGAAGGCGCTCTATTCATGTCTGCTGCAAGCCGACGGTGGAGTGCTCGACGATCTGATCGTCTATTTCCTGGCGGAAGACTGGTTCCGATTGGTCGTCAACGCCGGCACGGCGGACAAGGACGTCGCCTGGTTGCAGGCGCTGATGGCCGCGCACGCGCCCGGCCTTGCACTGGTCCCGCGGCGCGACCTGGCGATGATCGCCGTCCAGGGGCCGCGCGCGCGTGCGTGCGTGTGGCAGGCGCTGCCGGGCAGCCGCGCAGCGACGGAGGAGTTGAAGCCGTTCACGGCGGTTGAATTCGGCGACAAATTCATCGCGCGCACAGGCTACACCGGTGAAGACGGGTTCGAGATCATCCTTCCCGCAACGAGCGCGGCCGAATTGTGGCGTGTGCTCGGTGCCGCGGGAGTACGTCCCTGCGGACTCGGTGCGCGCGACACGCTCCGACTCGAAGCCGGGATGAACCTCTACGGTCAGGACATGGACGCTCGCGCGAACCCGCTGGAGTCCGGCCTCGCGTGGACGGTCGACCTCGCAAGCCCGCGGGATTTCGTCGGCAAGGCTGCGCTGGCCGCACGGCCGCCAGAGCAACAGCAGGTAGGACTGCTGCTCGTCGACAAAGGTGGCGTTCTGCGCAGCCACCAGCATGTGCACAGCGACCACGGTAACGGCGAAATCACCAGCGGCACCTTTTCGCCGACGCTTGGCGCGTCGATCGCGCTTGCTCGCCTGCCGATGGGTGTGGTCACAGGCGCCTGCGTGCGCGTCGATATCCGCGACAAGCAGCTCGCGGCGCGCGTCGTCAAGCCGCCGTTCGTTCGCCACGGCAAGATACTCGTTGAATGAAACCACCGGAGACTCGCTCATGAACGTTCCCGCCGACCTCAGATATACCGCCAGCCACGAGTGGGTTCGCACGGAAGATGATGGAATCCTGACGGTCGGGATCACCGACCACGCGCAGGAAGCGCTGGGTGACCTTGTCTTCATCGAACTGCCGACGGTCGGACGATCCGTGACGCAAGGCGAGGTCTGCGCGGTCGTCGAGTCCGTGAAGGCCGCGTCCGACATCTACGCGCCGGTCGCGGGGACGGTCGTCGCTGCCAACACGACCGTGGTGGCGGCGCCGGAGACGGTGAACGCCGACGCGTACGCGTGCTGGTTGTACAAGCTCAAGCCCGCGAACCTCGGCGACGTCGACAAGCTGCTCGATGCAGCCGGGTACACGGCGAGCGTCGGTGACGCCTAAAGCCCCCGGAGGAACGCCCGATGAAAATGAACGAACTGCAGCCGCCGGCACGCCGCTCGCTGACAGCGCTCGAGCAGCACGGCGATTTCTGCGACCGGCACATCGGCACGACCGACGCCGATCAGGCGCAGATGCTCGCCACGCTCGGCTTCGCGTCGCGCGCGGCACTTATCGATGCGGTTGTACCGCGGACCATCCGATCGTCGCATCCGTTGATGCTTCCTCCGGCGAAGGGCGAGCAGGAAGCGATCGACGCGCTCAAGGCCATTGCAAACAAAAACCGTGTGCCCAAGTCATTCATCGGCCAGGGCTACTACGGGACGCTCACTCCGGCCGTGATCCTGCGCAATGTCCTTGAGAACCCGGCGTGGTACACGGCGTATACGCCTTACCAGCCCGAAATTTCGCAGGGACGCCTCGAGGCGCTGATCAATTTCCAGACGATGGTCTGCGACCTGACCGGGTTCGCGGTGGCGAATGCGTCCATGCTGGACGAGGCGACCGCAGCGGCCGAGGCGATGACGCTCTGCCAGCGCGTCGGGAAGAGCAAGAGTGCCGTGTTTTATGTCGCAGACAACGTGATGCCACAAACGCTCGATGTCGTCAGGACGCGCGCCGGGCCCCTCGGCATCAGTGTCGTGGTGGGGCCTGCCGATGCTGCTACCGATTCCGGCTGCTTCGCCGCACTGCTTCAGTATCCCGCGGCGAACGGCAGCGTCGATGACTATCGCGCACTCACGGAGGCGCTGCACGCGCGTGGGGCGCTGGTGATCTGCGCGACCGATCTGCTCGCCCTGACGCTGCTCGCGCCGCCGGGCGAATGGGGCGCCGACGTTGCCGTGGGCTCAAGCCAGCGCTTCGGCGTCCCGATCGGCTTTGGAGGGCCGCATGCGGCTTTCCTGGCGACGCGCGACGAATTCAAGCGGAACCTGCCTGGGCGACTGGTCGGCGTAACCGTCGATGCGGCGGGGCGACCGGCGTACCGGCTCGCGCTGCAAACGCGGGAACAGCATATCCGCCGCGAGAAGGCGACTTCGAATATCTGCACCGCACAGGTGCTGCTTGCCGTGATCGCAAGCATGTACGCGGTATATCACGGCCCTGCAGGTCTGGCCACCATTGCCGCGCGCGTCCACCGACTCACCGCCGTGCTGGCCGCCGGGTTGAAGAAGTTGGGGCTCGTCGTCGTGAACGACGTGTGCTTCGATACGTTGACGCTCGCCACTGGCGAGCGTACGTCGGCCGTGCGCGAGGCCGCCGCTGCGCGCGATGCCAATCTGCGCCGCGTCGATCGCGATCATCTTGGCATTTCCCTCGACGAAACCTCCACGCGCGACGACGTGAGGCTGCTGTGGTCGATCTGCGCGTCGCCCGGCGTCGCGCTGCCAGATTTCGAAGGCATCGAGGCGGGTATCGAAGACAACTACGCGGCGGGGCTCGCACGAACCTCGCCGTACCTGACGCATCCGACATTCAACCGCTACCACTCCGAAACGGAAATGATGCGCTACCTGCGCCGGCTCGCCGACAAGGATATCGCCCTCGATCGCGCGATGATTCCACTAGGCTCTTGCACAATGAAACTCAACGCCGCCAGCGAAATGATACCGGTTACGTGGCGCGAGTTCGCCCAGGTGCATCCTTTCGCGCCCGCCAACCAGACGGTCGGCTATCGCGAGATGATCGGTGAGCTCGAAGCGATGCTCTGCGCCGCCACGGGCTATGCTGCCGTGTCACTGCAGCCGAACGCGGGCTCTCAGGGAGAATACGCCGGCCTGCTGATCATCCGTGCGTACCACGCCTCGCGCGGCGAAGCGCACCGCAATGTGTGCCTGATTCCGGCGTCGGCGCACGGCACCAACCCCGCATCCGCGCACATGGCGGGAATGAAAGTGGTGGTGGTTGCGTGCGATGGGGACGGCAACGTCGATTTCCAGGACATGAAGTCCAAGGCAGAAGCGCATCGCGCCGATCTGGCCGCGGTCATGGTCACGTACCCGTCGACGCACGGTGTCTTCGAAGCCGGGATCCGGGACATCTGCGAGGTTGTTCACGCCAACGGCGGCCAGGTGTACGTCGATGGCGCGAATCTCAACGCGCTGGTCGGGTTGGCGGCGCCAGGGGAATTCGGCGCGGATGTTTCGCACCTGAACCTGCACAAGACATTTTGCATTCCGCATGGCGGGGGCGGTCCCGGCGTCGGTCCCGTGGCGGTCGCGGCGCATCTGGCGAAATTTCTGCCGGGGCACCGCGCGCTCGGCGCTAAAACGGACGTGCCGTGCGAGGTCATCGGGCCCGTATCGGCGGCACCCTACGGCAGCGCCGGCATTCTTCCGATTTCCTGGATGTACATCACGATGATGGGTGGCGAGGGGCTCAAGGCGGCAACCGAGTCGGCGATACTCGCCGCGAACTACGTCGCGCACCGTCTCGCACCGCACTACCCGGTGTTGTATTCGGGCCCGCGGGGATTGGTTGCGCACGAATGCATCGTCGACCTGCGCCCATTGAAGGAAAGCAGCGACATCAGCGTCGACGATGTTGCCAAACGGTTGATCGACTACGGATTCCATGCTCCGACGATGAGCTTTCCCGTCGCCGGCACGCTGATGATCGAGCCGACCGAAAGTGAGTCCAAGGCCGAGCTGGATCGTTTCATCGAAGCGATGATCGCGATTCGCGAGGAAATCCGCGCGATCGAGCAGGGCCGCATGGACCGCGCCGACAATCTGTTGAAGAACGCTCCGCACACCGCCGATGCATTGCTAGGCGTCGATTGGACCCATGGGTATTCGCGCGAACAGGCGGCGTATCCGTTGCCAGCACTGCGCAACAGCAAGTACTGGCCGCCGGTGGCGCGCGCCGACAACGTGTATGGCGATCGTAATCTGTCGTGCTCCTGCATTCCGGTGGCGGACTACGCTGAATGAAGGTTTTGGTACTGGGCGCGGGCGTCATCGGCACGACTAGCGCATGGTACTTGCATGAACGCGGCCACGACGTCACGGTGGTCGAGCGGCAGAGCGCGGCGGCAATGGAGACGTCGTTCGCCAACGGCGGACAGATTTCTGTATCGCACGTCGAACCCTGGGCGGCGCCCAAGGCCCCTCTGCAAATCCTGAAATGGTTGTCGCGCCCCGACGCGCCGCTGCTGTTCCGCCCCACGCTGGACCCACGCCAATGGCGCTGGGGCGTGGCCTTCCTGCTCGAATGTCTGCCGTCGCGGACCCGGCGCAACATGCTGCAGATCCTGGCGATCAGCAAATATTCCGGCGAAGCGCTGCGTGAGTTGCGGGCAGCGACAGGAATTCACTACGACGATCTGCAACGTGGCATCCTGCAGGTCTACACTGACGACGCCGGCTTCGCGTCCGCGGCGAAAGCGGCCGCGCTGGTGCGCCGCTACGGCATTGCCCGCGACGTCAAGACTGCCGACGAGTGCATCGCGATCGAGCCTGCGCTTCGCGACCGGCGCGACTGGATTGCCGGTGGCACATATACCGCATCGGACGAGACCGGTGACGCCCGCAAGTTCACGCAGGAGCTCGCGGGGCTAGCCGGACGACGCGGGGTGACCTTCCGGTACAGCGTCAACATCGAATCGCTCGCGCAGGCGGGAGACACCCTTGCCGGCGTTCGCACCGTCGACGCGGAAGGGACCAAGACGATGCTGTCCGCCGACGCCTACGTGATTTGCCTCGGCAGTTACACGCCCCTGCTGCTGGCGCCATTGGGCGTGCCGGCGCTCGTCTATCCGGCGAAAGGGTATTCGGCGACGATTCCCATCGTTAAACCCGAGGCAGCGCCCATGGTAAGCGTGACCGACGACGCGAAGAAGATCGTGTTCACGCGGCTGGGCGACAGGTTGCGTGTCGCGGGGACGGCGGAGTTGTCCGGCTACAAGCTCGATCTGAACCGTGTCCGCTGCGAAGCGCTAACGCGACGCGCCGTCGAATGGTTCGGTGACGCCATCGACACGACGCGCGCGGAGCACTGGGCAGGGCTGCGGCCCGCCACGCCTTCCGGCGTGCCGCTGATTGGCAGGACGCGGTATCCGAACCTGTACCTCAACACCGGACACGGAACCCTCGGCTGGACGATGGCTGCAGGATCCGGCAAGGCGCTTGCCGACCTCGTATCGGGCAGGAAACCCGAAGTCGCGTTCGGCTTCATCGGCCGGTAAGATGTCTTCGCATTTCGTCGACCGGCGCGGCGAGTTCGAGCTTTCGACCGATCCGGCGCGGCTCGATCGTG
Source organism: uncultured beta proteobacterium (assembly GCA_963829375.1). Lineage (GTDB taxonomy): Bacteria > Pseudomonadota > Gammaproteobacteria > Burkholderiales > Casimicrobiaceae > PALSA-1003. The sequence continues at coordinate 191,093 of CAWHIS010000013.1, forward strand.
CACTTGTCCATCGGTTCCTCTGCGAGCAATCGTACTGGGCCAGCGGGGTGCCGCGCGCGATCGTCGATCGCGCGATCGAGCACTCGCTCTGTTTCGGTGTCTATCGCGACCGCGCGCAGGTGGCGTTCGCGCGCGTGGTCACGGATCGGGCGACATTTGCGTACCTGGCCGACGTGTTCGTGTTGCCCGAGTGGCGCAACGATGGACTCGGGCAGTGGATGATCGCAGCGATCCTCGCGCACCGGGAGCTGCAAGGTCTTCGCCGTTTCCTGCTGGCGACCAAGGATGCCCACGCACTGTACGCCCGCTTCGGATTCGCGCCGCTCGCGAATCCCTCGCGATTCCTCGAGCGTTTCGATCCGGACATCTACGCGCGGCGGTGAGCAGGCACGTTTCGCACGCGCGGTATAATTGCGGTCTTCCCGCACCGCGTCCCGATGTCCTTTCTATCACTCGCGCGCTCCCCGCTGGCGTGCATTGCCTTGGCAGCTGCCGCGACCGGCGCCACAGCGCCCGCAGCCGGCCAGGTCATTGCGTCCGCGCCGGTTCCCCCGCCGGCGATCGCTGCCAAGGCGTATCTGCTGGTGGACGTCCTCAGTGGGCAGACGCTGGTCGCGCAAAGCGCGGACGAGCCGCGCGAACCCGCGTCGCTGACCAAGCTGATGACGGCTTACCTCATCTTCCGTGCGCTCAAGGACAAGGATCTTGTGCCTTCGCAGATGGTCACCGTGTCCACCAAGGCGTGGCGCGCGGAGGGCTCACGCATGTTCATCGAGCCGAAAAAAGCTGTGAGCGTCGACGAGTTGCTGCACGGCACGATCGTGCAATCGGGCAACGACGCCGCGATCGCGCTGGCCGAAACGATGGCCGGCTCGGAAGAGGCATTCGTCGAGCGCATGAACAAGGAAGCCGCCCGGTTGGGCATGAAGAACACGCGCTTCGCGACCGCGACCGGATTGCCGGCGGCGCAGCAGGTGTCGACCGCGAACGATCTCGCGCTGCTGGCAGCCGCGATCATCCGCGATTTCCCCGAGTACTACCCGATGTATTCGATCAAGGAGTATCGCTACAACAACATCACGCAGCCGAACCGCAACCGGCTGCTGTGGAGCGACCCGTACGTCGATGGGATGAAGACCGGCAACACCGACGCCGCCGGTTATTGCCTGATCGCCTCGGCCAGGCGAGGGCCGCGCCGGTTGCTGGCGATCGTTCTCGGCGCCGGGTCCGATCTGGCGCGCGCAACCGAGGCGCAAAAGCTGCTGAACTACGGCTTCCAGTACTACGACACGGTACAGATGTACCAGAACGGCCAGACGATCAATACCCTGCGAGTCTGGAAAGGCGCTACTGATTCGGTGGCCGCAGGCTTCGTTGCGGACCAGTATTTGACGTTGCCCAAGGGGCAGGCGCAGAAGCTCAAGCTGTCCATGGAGGCCGTCGAGCCCCTGGTGGCGCCGGTCGCGCGCGGGCAGCGCGTCGGCGTGGTGCGCGTCACGCTCGACGGAAAGCAGGTCGGGGAATATCCCTTGCAAGCGATGGCCGACATCCCGCCGGCTAGCCTGTTCGGCCGCGCGTGGGATACCGTGCGTCTGTGGATGAAGTGACGCATCCGTCCAAGAGCGGCCTGCCCGCAGGACAGGCGACGATTGGAAACGGATGCGTCATCCCGGCGAAAGCGGGGATCCAAGGTAAATTTGGTCATCCCCGCGACGGCGGGGATCCACGCCAGCATTGCGATGCCCGATAGTCGGAGCAAGTCGATGACGGTCTACCTCAACGGTCAATTCCTGCCGCTCGAAGACGCCAAGATCTCGGTACTCGATCGTGGTTTCATCTACGGCGACGGCGTCTACGAACTGATTCCCGTCTATGCCCGGGAACCCTACCGCATGCCACAGCATCTTGCGCGCCTGCAGCGCAGCCTCGATGGCATCGGGTTGACGAATCCGCACAGCGCCACCGAATGGGAAGCGATCATCCGGGAGCTTATCCGCCGCATGCCCTACGCCGACCAAGGCGTCTACTTCCAGGTGACGCGCGGCGTCGCCAAGCGCGATCACGCGTTTCCGTCCGGCGTTGCGCCCACGGTATTCATGATGAGCAATCCGCTGGCGCTGCCTTCGGCGGAGCAGGTCGAACGCGGCGTCGCCGTGATTACCGGGCCGGATCAGCGGTGGCTGCACTGCGATCTCAAGACGATCTCGCTCCTCGGGAACGTGCTGGCGCGGCAGGCGGCCGTCGAGGCGGGTGCGGTCGAATCGGTTCTGTTCCGCGACGGCTATCTGACCGAGGCCTCGGCATCGAACGTGTTGATCGTCAAGGACGGGACCATCATCGCGCCGCCAAAGGACAACCTCATCCTGCCGGGCATTACCTATGACGCCACGTTCGAACTGGCGCGCGACGGAGGTTTGGCGATGACGGTGCGACGGGTGACCCGTGATGAAGCGCTGGCGGCCGACGAAATGTGGCTGTCATCATCGTCGAAGGAAGTACTGGCAGTCACCACTGTCGACGGCAAGCCATTCGCGGGTGGCAGACCGGGACCCGTCTTCCGCAAGATGCACGCACTGTTCCAGGCCAGCAAGCCGAAGGCGTAGCGATTACGCGTCCGGATGCGCTCGGCTCAGGTGGAAACGGCCACCGTGCCAGACCAGCGGGGCAACGTTCTGATGCGCACACGCATCGACCTGGCCGATGAACAGCATATGGTCGCCGGCCGGATGCAGCGCGTGGTGTCGGCATTCCAGCCAGGCAACGCAGCCCTGGATTCGAGGCGCCGCGGCCGCACCCAGGTGAAACGGCACGCCGTCGAACCGATCGGCGTGCGGACGCGAAAAACGGCGCGCCAGCTCGATCTGATCATGGGCGAGGACGTTGACAACATAACGCTCAGCGCCTTGGAACACCGCCAGGCTTCGTGACCGCAGCGCTAGGCTCCAGACGACCAGTGGCGGGTCGAGCGACACCGAATTGAACGAATTGGCGGTGAATCCGACAAAAGCTTCATGACGGGTGCGCGCCGTGATGATCGTGACGCCGGTCGCGAACTGCCCCAGGACGTCGCGGAACTGGCGTTCGGTGAGCGGGGAAGGCGAAGCGAGCTCGGACGGCATGGGCGGAAGCACCGGCTGGCACGATTGCGCAAATACCAGAGGGGCACCCCATCTTAGGGGCAGCCCGGCGGGGTGTCAAAATGGCCCGCGTGGCGCTAGACTGTTAATTCGGCGTGCCCATCTTGTCTGCCATCGACCATGAAGGACTCGCTCTCTAGAATTGTCGCCACCCGCTACGGCGGCCGTAACATTCCCGTGGCGCTGGTATTGCCGGACGGCGGCCGCGTGGCGTTGTCCGAAGCGCCTGAAGTGAACATCTACGCGCGGACCTGGAATGGGCTGCGGGCGCTGGCATCCCCCGAGCTCGGCCGACTGGCCCGCGCGTATGTTCGCGGCGATCTGGATTTCTCGGGCGGCTCGCAGCGGGCACTCGACATCGCCGAAACGCTAGTCGGAAGCGTGAAGCACGGGCGCGAGCGCGCGAGAGCGCGGCTGGTGCAATGGTGGCACCAGCACCGCAGCAACAAATTCAACATCCAGCACCACTACGACGTCTCCAATGCGTTCTACAAACTCTGGCTCGATGAGCGCATGGTCTATTCGTGCGCCTATTTTCGCGATGCCGCGGACACGCTCGACCATGCGCAAGCGCAGAAGCTCGACCACATTTGCCGCAAGCTGATGCTTAAGTCAGGGGAGGAATTTCTCGATATCGGCTGCGGGTGGGGCGGACTGATATTCCATGCGGCGGAGCGGTACGGCGTCAAGGCAACTGGGATCACGCTGTCGCAAAACCAATACGATTACACCCGCGCCAAAATCGTCGAACTCGGCCTCGACGGCCACGTGCAAGTCGAATTCCTCGACTACCTCGACCTGCCCCCGGGCAAGCTCTACGACAAGATCGCCAGCATCGGCATGTTCGAGCACGTCGGCATCCGCAACTATCCGCACTACTTCGGCAAAATCTACGCCATCCTGAAACCCGGCGGCCTGGTGCTCAACCACGGCATTACCTTGAACCAGGTCGGCGTCGACGGCCTGGGCAGCGGCATCAGCGATTTTGTCGAGGAATACGTCTTTCCCGGCGGACAACTGGCCCACGTCTCGCGGGTAATCGAGGGCATGGCCGCAAGAGGCCTCGAATTGATCGACGCCGAGCCGCTGCGCGAACACTATGCGCGCACGCTTTGGCATTGGGTCGATCGTTTGGAGCGCAACGCCGATGCTGCGCGCCGCGAAGCGGGAGAAGAAAAGTTCCGCACGTGGCGCATTTATCTCGCCGGTTCGGGTCATGCCTTCGACCGAGGCTGGCTGTCGATTTTCCAGCTTCTCGCCGGCAAGCCGTTCCCCGACGGCCGCCTGCCGCATCCGCTGACGCGCGACTACATGTATCCGCGCCCCGCCGGCTAGGTTGAATGGTCGCGCGATCGCCCCATATTCGGACAATGGAGGCTTCCATGGCCGAAACCCTGCTCGAATTTCCCTGTGCATTCCCGCTGAAGATCATGGGCCGGACGCAGGATGGATTCGCCCAGTCGGTGCTCGACGTCGTGTTGCGCCATGTCCCGGATTTCGACAGCGCCTCGATGGAAATGCGCGCGTCGCGTCAGGGCAAATACCTGTCGCTCACGTGCACGGTCAACGCGTCTTCACGCGAGCAGCTCGATGGGCTGTACCGCGAGCTGTCCGCGCATCCGCAAGTCGTCATGGTGCTGTGATGGCCACGGCGCCGGCTATGGCGCCGCGCGCCGCCACGGATCCGCTGGTCCGCTGTCTCGGGGTTTCCGACTATGCGACTACATGGCACGCGATGCGGGAGTTCACCGCCGCACGGAGCCCCGATACGCCCGATGAAATCTGGCTGACCGAGCATCCGCCAATCTACACGTTGGGCCTTGCCGGCCGCCGCGAACACCTGCTGCGCGACAATGGCATCCAGATTCTCAAGGTCGATCGCGGCGGACAGGTGACTTATCACGGCCCGGGCCAACTCGTCGTGTACACGCTGCTCGATCTGGCGCGTGCTCGGCTCGGCATACGCGACACCGTGCGCCGATTCGAGCGCGCCGTGATACGATGGCTCGAAACGCTGGGCATAGCGGCCTATGCCAAACCCGGCGCCCCGGGTGTATACGCGTTGCTCGACGGCGCCGACGCAAAAATCACGGCGCTCGGGTTGAAGGTCAGCCGGGGCTGCACCTATCACGGGCTGTCAGTCAACGTTGCCATGGACCTTTCACCGTTCTCGGACATCGACCCTTGCGGTTACCGCGGGCTTGCGGTGACGCAATTGCGCGACCTTGGTGTCGTCAGCACAGTAAGCCAGGCCGGCGCCGGCCTCGCGCCGCTGCTTGCGCGGTCGATCCTGGATTCAGGCTCGCCATGAGCGCGACGGGGCGCCCCGAGCGCGAATACCGGAGCGCGCAGCGCGAAGGTACTCCACGGAGTACGTCGGACACTCCGTCCGCGAACGCCGCCGGCGTCAAGCACAAGGGCAGCGACAAGACTTCGCGCATTCCCATCAAAGTCGTCGCGGCAGAGCGACTCAAGAAGCCCGAATGGATACGCGTTCGCGCGCCGTCGTCACCCAGGTTCTACGAGATCAAGAACATCCTGCGCGAGCACAAGCTGCATACGGTGTGCGAGGAAGCTTCATGCCCGAACATCGGCGAGTGCTTCGGCAAAGGCACTGCGACGTTCATGATCATGGGCGATATCTGTACGCGGCGCTGCCCGTTCTGCGATGTGGGCCATGGACGTCCGCTACCCCTGGACGCGACCGAGCCCGTAAACCTGGCGAAGACCATCGCGGCGTTGCACCTCAGGTATGTCGTGATCACCAGCGTCGATCGCGACGACCTGCGTGACGGCGGCGCACAGCATTTCGTCGATTGCATCCGCGCGGTGCGCGAATTGTCGCCCGTGACGCAAATAGAGGTACTCGTTCCCGATTTTCGCGGCCGTCTCGAGCGTGCGCTCGACGTCCTCAGCGCGGCGCCGCCGGATGTGATGAATCACAATCTGGAGACTGTTCCTCGCCTCTACCGGCAGGCACGGCCCGGATCCGACTATGGCAACTCGTTGGCGCTGCTGAAGTCGTTCAAGGCACGTTTCCCCGCGATTCCGACCAAGTCGGGACTGATGGTGGGACTGGGCGAAAGCGACGACGAAATCGTCGCCGTGATGCGCGACATGCGTGCTCACGACATCGATATGCTGACCATCGGCCAGTATCTGCAGCCGACGGCCGGGCATCTGCCGGTCCTGCGCTACGTGCATCCCGATGTGTTTGCCTGGTTCGAGCACGAGGCGTATGCGCTGGGATTCAAACACGCTGCGGTCGGGGCTCTAGTGCGTTCGTCCTATCATGCCGATTCGCAGGCGCACGACGTGCTCGAGGCGTTGGCGTAGGCGGAGCAGTCGTGCGGCATCGCTTCCTGCGCGGGGTCGCGGTCATTGCGATGATCGCTTTTTCAATGGCCAGCGCCCGCGCCGAAGTTTCCGAGGTGCGCATCTCGCGCGGCTTCGGCGTCCTCTACCTGCCGCTGATGGTGATGGAAAGCGAGAGACTGCTCGAGACACAGGCCAAGGCGGCGGGCCTCGGCGACGTGAAGGCAACGTACCTGGTGCTCGATGGCGGCAACGTGATCAACGATGCGATGTTGTCGGGTGCGCTCGATATCGCGTCGATCGGCGTCGCCGGCTTCCTCACGCTGTGGGCCAAGGCGAAGGACAACCCGGCCATCGAGATTCGCGGACTCTCGGGGATGAGCTCGTCGTCGCTGTACCTGATCACGCGCAACCCGGCCGTAAGATCGTTGAAGGACTTCAGCGACAAGGACCGAATCGCGGTCCCGGGCATCAAGACTTCTCTGCCCGCCGTAATTCTGCACATGGCGGTAGCCAAGGAATTCGGCGACGCGAACTATTCGAAGCTCGATCCGATCACCGTGGGCCTCCCCCATCCGGACGCGTTGACCGTTCTGCTCTCCGGCAAGGGCGAAATCAACAGCCACATGGCGTCGCCGCCGTTCTCCTACATCGAGGATTCCACGCCCGGCCTGCATCGGGTGTTCAATTCGGTCGACGTTCTGGGCAACATCACGCTCGATATGACGTACACGACGCGCAGGTTCTTCGAAGCAAATCCAAAGCTCTGCCAAGCGTTCATCAATGCTATGAACGAGGCCAACGCGCTCATCGCCAAAGACAAGAAAAAGGCCGCGGACATCTACCTCATGGTCGGCAAGCAGAAGGCGACCGCGGACGAAATCATCAAGATCCTCAACGATCCGAATTCGAGATTCTCGACCGTGCCAGACGGCACGATGAAGTACGCGGAGTTCATGTCGCGCGTCGGCACCATCAAGGCCAGGCCGGCGTCGTGGAAGGATCTGTTCTTTTCGCCCATCTACGGCGTTCCCGGTAGCTGACGTAATCGCTGTAGGTCCGAATTCATTCGGACCTCATCCCAACACCGCGCGCGAATGAATTCGCGCCTACAAGCCGGGTGGCACCGCGTTCTTCGGCCACAGAAGCCACAGCTCCCCATCCTGTTTCATGCGCCCTGCCTGTTGCGCGGCATCTTCTCCGAAGCCCCAGAACCAGTCTGCGCGCAGTGGCCCGCGGATCGCACCGCCGGTGTCCTGTGCCAGCATCAGTCGATACATTGGCCGGGTCGACAGGGGCCACGTCGTCGCGACAAACACCGGTGCGCCGAGCGGGATGAAACGGGGGTCGACGGCAATCGCACGGCCAGCGGCCAGCGGCACCCCCAAGGCACCCACCGGGCCGTCGATCGCAGCAGACGGATTCGGAGGCACTTCGCGAAAGAACACGTAGCTCGGATTTTCCGCGAGCAGCGCCGGTAACGCGTCGGGGTGCTCGCGGCCCCACTGCTTGATGCCCTGCATCGAAGCCTTGTCCAGTGTCAGCTCGCCACGTTCGACGAGTATGCGTCCAATGGAACGATACGGCTGCCCATTCTGATCCGCGTAGCCCACGCGCACGACGCTGCCGTCGTTCAGTTGTACGCGTCCGGAGCCCTGGATCTGGAGAAAGAAAGCTTCGATGGGATCGTCCACGTACAACAACTCCTTGCCGGCGACCGCTGCCTTTCCCCCTTCGATATCGGAACGTGACCAGTACGGCACGACGCGCTTTCCGTCGACGCGGGCGCGCACGCGCTTATCCTTGAGCTCGGGATAGAGCTCGGCAAGTTCGACGGTGAGCAGATCTTCCGGTGGTGCGTAGAGGGGATTGCGGTTGCGTTCGTCGCGCAGACGGCTGCCGCGGAGCAGCGGCTCGTAGTATCCCGTGACCAGCCCTTTGGTTTCGCCATCGGTGGTGCGCACCTGGTATGCGTTAAAATGCTTTACGAAGAATGTGCGGACCGCGAGCCCGTCGCGGCCGTCGATGGTCGTTGCGGATGTGCAGACGGCGTTCCATGTCGCGGCGCTCGCCTGACGCGTGGTGAGCGCGCTGCAACTTTCGGTGAACGACGGCCACGCGTCCTGCAAGGCATCTTCGTTCCAACCGGGCAGATCGGCAAAGGCGACCGGGCGCAACTGCATCGCGCCGGACACCGCAGGCGGACGCGGCGATGGTGGCGGAGTGATGCACGCGGTGACGAGTACGGTCACGGCGACGATGACCAACTTGCGGAGGCATGACGAGATGGGATGGATACTGCTCGAAGCCGGAGTCGCGCTGTTTCTCGCGGTGTTCATCGTCTGGTTCACGACCGGAGGGAGGCGCAAGCGGCCACCCCCGGCGGCGCAGCCCGGACCCGACGGCAAGGCGAACATGGACCGGGACCGCTAGTGCAGAATGCGCGGCACCGACAGTGTGAACAGCGGGATCGGCGCGTCGAAAGTGTGGCCATCCTCGGCGATCATTTGATAGGTCCCGCGCATGGTACCCACAGCAGTCTCGAGATGCGTACCGCTGGAATACTCGAAGCTCTCACCCGGCTTGAGCATTGGTTGCTGACCAATGACGCCCAGGCCTTTGACTTCGATGACCTTGCTGTTGGCGTCGGTGATGAGCCAATGCCGGCTGACGAGTTGAGCGGGCACGGTGCCGGTGTTGGTGAGCGTGATGGTATACGCGAACACGTACTGATCTTTCGAGGGATCCGATTGGTCCTCGACGTAGATTGCCTTGGGGGCGACAGTGATCTCGTACTTTTTGCTCTCGGCCACGGACGCGCTCTGCACTCTTGATGCCGGGATTATAACGCGATGCGCCACTGCCAGATTGCACCGTCGATCCTGTCCGCGGACTTTGCGCGCCTCGGGGAGGAGGTGCGCGCCGTCATCGCCGCCGGCGCCGACCTGATTCATTTCGACGTCATGGACAACCATTACGTGCCGAACCTCACCATCGGCCCGCTGGTTTGCCAATCGCTGAAGCCGCTTGTGACCGTGCCCATCGATGTGCACCTGATGGTCAAACCGGTCGACCGCATCGTGCCGGATTTCGCCCAGGCGGGCGCGTCGATCATCAGCTTCCATCCGGAGGCGTCGGAGCATGTCGACCGCACGATCTCGCTCATTCACGATTCGGGCTGCAAGGCAGGCTTGGTGCTCAATCCCGCGACACCCGTCAACTGCCTCGACCACGTGCTGGACAAACTTGACCTCGTGCTGATCATGTCGGTCAATCCCGGGTTCGGCGGTCAGTCATTCATTCCGGAGGCGCTGAACAAGCTCGCACTCGTACGTGCACGCATCGATGCTTTGACCGCGGGGACGGGCCGCGAGATCCGGCTCGAGATCGACGGCGGCGTCAAGATCGACAACATCGCTGCCATCGCAAAGGCCGGCGCCGATACGTTCGTCGCCGGCTCGGCGATCTTCGGATCGAAAGACTACGCAGGGACGATCGCGGCGATGCGCGCGGCGATTGGAGGCTAGGACGGCAGCTTGCAGGAGGTAGTCACGGTGATGGTATAGTGTTTGGGTCTGGCGCGGTCAGCGCGCCACGTGGCGCATCCCGAGACCTCTGATCGATGAGCTTCGACACTTTCAACCGCAACGGCCGGGCGTGGTCGCTCGGCAACGACTGGCGCTGGCGACGCCAACCGTGAGTCGCGCCTGGCGTCGCGCGCATCAAGCGACACCTGGCATTCCGTTGCGCACGTTGATCGAATGGTTGGAGCATCATGACCGAAGCCGAATTCAGCGCGCTTGCCGCGCGTGGATATAACCGCATTCCCCTCGTGCTCGAGACCTTCGCGGACCTCGATACACCGCTTTCTCTCTACATCAAGCTCGCCAACCAGCGCTACACCTTCCTGCTGGAATCCGTAGTCGGCGGCGAGCGATTCGGGCGATACTCGTTCATCGGGCTGCCCGCCAAACTGCGCATTCGCACATGCGGGCGCGAGATCGAGGTTGAAAACGATGGCGGCACCGTCGAGCGTCATCACGGCGATCCCCTGGCATTCATCCGCGACTTCCTGCAGCGATATCGCGCCGCACCGCGGCCGGGTTTGCCGCGCTTTTGCGGTGGATTGGCCGGATATTTCGGCTACGACACCGTGCGGCATATCGAGACCAGGCTAGCCGATAGCGCGCCACCGGTCGCACCGGAGCTCGCCGACGTTCCCGACATTCTCCTGATGCTCACCGAGGAACTGGCCGTCGTGGACAATCTGGCGGGCAAGATCTCGCTCATCGTCTACGCAGATCCGGCGGAGCCGCACGCTTACCGTAACGCCCACGACCGGTTGCATGCCCTACGCCGAAAACTGCGCGAGCCGGTGTCGATCCCGTACCAGACCGCAGGCGAGCTCACGCAAGCCGACAGCGAATTCGGCGCCGATGGCTACAAGGCCGCGGTCGCCCGTTCACGCGAGTACATCGCGGCCGGCGACATCATGCAGGTTGTGATCGCCCAGCGCACGCGGCGCCCCTTCACGGCGCCGCCGCTGCAGCTTTACCGCGCGCTGCGGTCGGTCAATCCGTCGCCGTACATGTTTTATTATGACTTCGGGGATTTTCACGTCGTCGGCGCATCGCCGGAGATATTGGTGCGCAAGGAAGGCGACAGCGTCACGCTGCGCCCGATCGCCGGGACGCGCCCGCGTGGCGCAACCCGCGAGGCCGACGACGCCCTGGCGGCGGAACTGCTGGCCGATCCCAAGGAGATCGCCGAACATGTGATGCTGCTCGATCTCGGCCGCAACGACGTTGGTCGCGTCGCTCGGACCGGCACCGTCGAAGTCAGCGACCGCATGGTCATCGAGCGCTACTCGCACGTGATGCACATCGTCTCGAACGTCGAAGGCCGCCTCAAGCCGGGATTGACCAGCATCGACGTCCTGCGTGCCGCATTTCCTGCGGGGACGGTGAGCGGCGCCCCGAAAGTGCGGGCGATGGAGATCATCGACGAGCTCGAGCCGACGCGGCGCGGTATATATTCCGGCGCGGTCGGCTACATCAGCTTCCAGGACGACATGGACACCGCGATCGCGCTGCGCACCGCAGTGGTGAAGGACGGCGTGCTCTACGCGCAGGCGGGGGGCGGCATCGTCCACGACTCCTCGCCTGAAGGCGAATGGCAGGAAACGCTGAACAAGCTGCGCGCACTGCAGCGCGCGGCCGATATGGTGCAGGCGGGTCTGGACGCCGACGCCTGAGCGCGCTACTTGAGCTGTTGCAGCAGGGCGCGCGCCTCGCGGTCATCTGGATCCGCTGCGACGAGCGCCAGCGCCGCCTTGCGTGCTTCATCCTTGTTGCCCGCATCGCGGGCCAGCGCCGCGAGTGCGAACAGAATGTTGCGGTCGGCCGGCCAGCGTTCCGCGGCACGCTGCAGCATGCGCGTGGCCTCGGCTGAACGCCCGTTCGAGTTGAGCGCGATTGCGTAGACGTACGTATAGCGGGGATTATCGGGCGCCAGCTGCACCGACCGCGCAAACTCGCCGAGCGCGATGTCGCGCTGCTGCCCGCGGGCATAGGCCAATCCAAGCGCGTGGTGGAGGGTGGCGTTCGAAGGCAGCACCCCGATGCCCTCCTTCAGCGTCCGAATAGCGTCACTCTCGCGGCCCTGCTGACGATAGGCGTCGGCGCTGTTGACGTACGCGGGGACGTAATTCGGGTCGAGCTTGCGCGCCGCAGCGAACTCCGCCTGCGCCGCGTCGAATTTGCCGAGCCTCGCGTTGAATGTACCGAGATTGGTGCGCGATTCGGGCCGATCAGCATTGTATTTCTGGGTGTCGACGTACTCGTCGGCGGCACGACGCCATGCGGTTTGTTGCTCCGCGGGAAGTTGTGCCAGCGGAATTTCGACCAGCGCGTTGGCAGCTTCGAGCCGGACCGCTCGCAAGGGGTCCGAGAGCAGCGGGCCCGCGACGGCAATGCGCTCTGTCGGCGGAAGCGAACTCGCGATCCGCGCTGCCGCGAGCCGCATAAGCGCGCTCGTGTTGCGCGCGCCGGCGCGCGCCGCCTCGGCGGCGGCGGCGGGAGGAGTGTTCTGCATGCGATCGAGCGCGGATGCGCGCGCGATCGCCGGCTGGCTCGCATCTGCGGCAATGGCGGCGAGCGACGCTCCTGCGGCCGGCTTGCCCAACTCGGCATTGCGGAACGTCGGCGCAAAGGTTTGCAGACCCTGTGCATCGTGCCCGTACCACCGCCGCACCGCGGCGGCGGCCCACGCTGCGTCCTTCTTGTCGTGGCAGTTATTGCACGCGTTCGGCACGCCGAGCGTGACAGACTGATCGGGGCGCGGCACGCGCATGCTGTGATCGCGGCGCCCGTCGACGACCATGTAGTTGGTTGTGGGCATGTGACAGTCGACGCATTGGGCTCCCGGCGACCCGGTCGGGTGGAAGTGATGTGTCGTGGCGTCGTATTTCTCCGCGGAATGGCATTGCCCGCACAGCGCGTTGCCGACGGCTTTCAACTGTGCCGTGTGGGGATCGTGACAATCGCTGCACGTGACGCCGCGCCGATACATCCGGCTCTGCAGGAACGACCCCCAGTTGTAGACCTCGTCGCGCTGCTGGCCGTCCGCGTGATAGGCATGCTCGACCAGGAGGGTGGGAACGTAGTGGTCGAGAAACGGTTTGCCAGCGTAGTACCCCTCGGCAATCTGCGCGCGGCGCGCGTGACATTGTGCGCACACCTCGATTTCCTTGTCCGTATCGCGCGACTTGCTGCGGACGGAATTTCCGGTCTTCGGGTCCATCGTCCAGTGCACGCCGGCGCGTTCGTCCAGAATCACCGTCAGGCCCTTGCGCGGGTCGCCGTCGCGCTTGGCGGCCCACGCGACATGGTTCGAGCCCGGGCCGTGGCACGCTTCGCAGCCGACGTGGATCTCGGACCATGCGCTCGCAAACGTGCCGGTCGACGCGTCGTAATTCTTGCGCAGGTTCGTCGAGTGGCAGTCGGCGCACATGAAATTCCAGTTCTGCTGCCGCCCGGTCCAGTGAAGTTCGTCATGCGCCGGAATGGTTTCATTCGGGTAGAGGCTGAACCAGCGTTTCGCCACCGTATCCCAGGCGATGGTCAGCGCCTGAAGGCGCCCGCCTGGCAGCTCGATCAGATATTGCTGCAGCGGTTCGACGCCGAACGTATATTTGATCTCGAAGTCCGCAGGCTTGCCGTCCGCGCCATCGGTGCGCACGAAGTATTTACCGTCGCGCCGGGAAAAAGTCGCAGAGCTGCCACGATGTTCGAAGCGACGGTCGGCGAAATCGCCGAGGACGGTCTGCTCGGTGGCTTCCTGCATCGCTCGGGCGTGCTGAGAACCGGTCCACGCCTTAGCGGCGTCGGCATGGCATCCGGCGCAGGCTTGGCTGCCGACAAAGGCCGGCGGGGCAGCGCTCGCTGCAATCGCGCGGCGCCGCGGGGTGATTCCACGGTCGCCACATCGCCAGGACTGCGACAGCTGCAACGACAACGATCGCCGCGACCCAAAGAAGCAGGCGCTGGCGAGTGAACATCGCCGCTGGCGGCGATTCAGCTTTTGTCGGCGGCGTGGCAGGTGCTTTCGAAGCACGCGATTTGGGTCGATGTTTGGGCATGGGCCGTGTCGGGACGCCGGCGGCTGATTCGAAAATCCGCGCAGTTTACCCGCAGTTTACCGCGCCGCGCGCGCGATACCGCGCTCAGGTCTGGCCTCTTGCGAACGGCACTGCTAGGTTGAGGCCGTCATGTGCTACGTCCCTCGGCAAATTTTCAGCGCCACCACGCGTCGCTGGCGGTAGTCCGCCTGCGACCGCCTCGCCGCACGCTCCTTTCGTTGTTTCGTGTTTCGGCAACCTTGTGTTTCGCTGCAATAACAAACGCGAAGTAGCGCTTTCGTTGACCTGAGTCAATGCGCCGCTGGGGAGCACGCCTGCCACGAATGGGTCGTGGCGCGTTGTCGCGCATACGTAGACGTGCGACACTACCCGTGCTGTACAGGTCTGTTAGAGGCGCATACGAATTAGAAACAATTAGATTCGACCTGTTGGCATGAGTGCGGAAGGTTACAGCGACAGTACGGTCTCGGTTCGCGCTCGCCGAGCCGCTCGAGCAGGGGGGAGACAACATGGCATCGACGCAACAGAAAATGTCACGGATGCAACTGACCGCAATGGTGGTCGGCGGCATGGTTGGCGCGGGGATATTCTCGCTCCCGCGCACCTTTGCGAACGCCACCGGACCGGTCGGCGCGGTCATCGCATGGCTCATCGCGGGAACCGGCATGTACATGCTGGCCCGGGTGTTCCAGGCACTGGCCGAGCGCAAGCCTGACATCGACGCTGGCGTCTACGCCTACGCCCGGGAGGGTTTCGGCGACTACCCGGGTTTCCTTTCGGCCTTCGGTTACTGGATCGGCAGTTGCATTGGCAACGTGTCGTACTGGGTGCTCATCAAGTCGACGCTGGGCGCGTTCTTTCCGGTGTTCGGCGACGGCAACACGGCGGTCGCGATCGCGGTCGCATCGATCGGCATCTGGCTGTTCCATTTCCTGATCCTGCGCGGCGTGCAGCAGGCCGCGTTCATCAACAGCATCGTCACGGTGGCCAAGGTCATCCCGATCATGGTCTTCATCGTGCTCATGTTCTTCGCCTTCAAGATGGACCTGTTCCGTTTCAATCTGTACGGCGGCGACCTGACCGCCGGCCTGGTCGAGCAGGTCAGGGCGACGATGCTGGTGACGGTGTTCGTGTTCATCGGCATCGAAGGCGCCAGCGTCTATTCACGCTTCGCCAAGGAGCGCGCCGACGTCGGCAAGGCGACGATCATGGGTTTCATCGCCGTGACTTCGCTGATGGTACTGGTCACCTTGTTGCCCTACGCCGTGCTGCAGCGCGCCGCCATCGCCGGGCTGCGCCAGCCGTCGATGGCGGGGGTGCTGGAGTCGGTGGTCGGCCCATGGGGCGCGATCTTCGTGAGCGTGGGGCTCATCGTTTCGGTGCTCGGCGCCTACCTGGCCTGGGCACTGATCTGCGCCGAGGTGATGTTCGCCGCGGGCAAGTCGAAGGACATGCCGGCGGTGTTCGCCAAAGTCAACAAGAACAGCGTGCCTGTCGTAGCCCTCTGGGTGACCAGCAGCATCATCCAGCTCATCGTGATCACGACTTACTGGTCGCGCGACGCGTTCTCGCTGATGCTGAACCTCACCAGCGCGACGACGCTGATCCCGTACCTGTTCGTTGCCGCCTACGGCCTGATGATTGCCAAGCGTGGCGAAACCTACGAAGTGCGACCGGAAGAGCGCACGCGCGACTTGATCCTTGCCTCGCTCGCCGTCCTTTACACGCTCTTCATGATCTACGCCGGCGGACTCAAGTTCATCCTGCTGTCCGCCATCTTGTTTGGGCCGGGAACGGTGCTGTACTTCTGGGCGCGGCGCGAGCAGGGCAAGCCCGTGTTCGACAAGACCTCAGATTGGGTCGTTTTCGGCGTCATTGTTGCTGGTGCCATCTACGGCATCTACGGTCTGGCAACCGGTTCCATCACGATCTAAACCAACCAGTGAGGCGCAAAAATGGCGAAGGCTAAGGCAGGCAAGAAAGAGGTCAAGAAGGAAGCCAGCAAGGGGACCAAGAGCGAGTCCAAGTTCGGCGTCTACTCGGAGGTTGGCCAACTGCGCAAGGTGATGGTTTGCGCGCCGGGGCTCGCCCACTCGCGACTGACCCCGTCGAACTGCGACCAGCTGCTGTTCGACGATGTGCTGTGGGTGGAAAACGCCAAGCGCGACCACTTCGACTTCGTCAACAAGATGCGCGAACGTGGGGTCGAAGTGGTGGAAATGCACAATCTTCTCGCGGAAACGGTGGCGGTTCCACAAGGCAAGAAATGGATCCTCGACAACCAGGTCGTGCCCGACCAGGTGGGCCTGGGCTTCATTGACGAGCTGCGTAGCTATCTCGAAGGCCTGGATAACCGGAAACTCGCGGAAACGTTGATCGGCGGCCTATCGACCAACGATTTCCCGGAAAAACACGGCGGCGCAGCGCTCAAAGTCGCCCGCGAGGCTGCTGGTGCTACGGAGTATCTGTTGCCGCCGCTGCCGAATACGCTCTACACGCGCGATACGACCTGCTGGATCTACGGCGGCGTGACGCTCAATCCCCTTTACTGGCCGGCGCGGCACGAAGAAACGATCCTCACCACCGCGATCTACAAATTTCATCCGGACTTCGCGGGCAAGGTCAACGTGTGGTGGGGCGATCCGACCAAGGACCACGGCCTGTCGACGCTGGAAGGCGGCGACGTGATGCCCATCGGCAAGGGCAACGTGCTGATCGGCATGAGCGAGCGCACCTCGCGCCAGGCGATCAGCCAGCTTGCGGCCACGCTGTTCAAGAAGGGCGCCGCGGAGCGCGTGATCGTGGCCGCGATGCCGAAGATCCGCGCGGCAATGCACCTCGACACCGTGTTCACGTTTGCCGACCGCGATTGCGTCTTGCTCGCGCCGGACTTCATGAACAAGACCACCACCTTCTCGTACCGCCCGAGCAATCATCCGAGTGGCGTCGAGTTGCACGCCGAAAAGAAACCGTTCGTCGACGTCGTGGCGCAGGCATTGGGCTTCAAGAAGCTGCGCGTGGTCGAAGCCGGTGGCAGCGATTACCAGCGCGAGCGTACGCAGTGGGACAGCGGCGCTAACTTGGTCTGCGCGTCGCCGGGTGTGGTCTACGCCTACGACCGCAATACGTACACGAACACGCTGCTGCGCAAGGAAGGTATCGAGGTGATCACGATCGTCGGCGCAGAGTTGGGCCGCGGGCGCGGCGGTGGGCACTGCATGACCTGCCCGATCATTCGGGACGCGGTGGACTTTTAGTTGGGAGGGCGACCGGGCTGACTGCGTATTGCAGCGACCGCGCGCCGCCGGCGTCGCCGAGATGCCGGTCGCCGCTGCGTTCCTTCTCACGCCGTTCGTGGAATAGCGATGACCGCCGTGCAAGATCAGAAGCTTTCGCGCGGCGCGCTCGTCGCCCTCGTCGTCGGCTCGATGGTCGGGTCTGGCATTTTCGCCCTGCCAGCGGCATTCGGTCGCTCGACCGGAGTCCTGGGCGCGCTGATCGCCTGGGCCATCGCGGGAACCGGAATGCTGATGCTCGCGTTCGTCTTCCAGACGCTGTCGCGACGTCGGACCGATCTCGACGCCGGTATCTACGCCTACGCGAAGGCGGGCTTCGGAGCCTATCTCGGTTTTGTGTCGGCCGTCGGTTACTGGATCGGCTGCTGCCTGGCCGATGTTGCCTGTCTCATCCTGATCAAGGCGACGCTGGGACAGTTCTTCCCAGTCTTCGGCGATGGCACGACGCTTGTTGCTATCGTCGCTGCGTCATTACTGCTGTGGGCTGTGCACATCCTCGTCCTGCGCGGCGTGCAGCAGGCGGCAGCGCTAAACACGATCGCCACGATCGCCAAGATCGTGCCGATCTCCATCTTCATCATCGTCGTCATTGCCGGATTTAAGGCAGACGCGTTCGCGCTGAATTTCTGGGGTACCGCAGAGCACAGCCTGTCGAGCGTAGCGAGCCAGGTCCGCAACACGATGCTCGTCACCGTGTTCGTGTTCGTCGGGATCGAAGGTGCCAGCGTCTATTCGCGCTACGCGAAGAACCGCGATGACGTCGGCACGGCGACCGTCCTGGGCTTTCTCGGTGTCCTGTGCCTGCTCATCCTTGTCACCATTCTTTCCTATGGGATCATGCTACGGCCGGATCTCGCTGCCCTTGCTACGCCGTCCATGGCCGGCGTGATGGAAGCGATCGTCGGACCGTGGGGCCGCGTGTTCATCAGCATCGGCCTGCTCATCTCCGTGTTGGGCAACTACCTGTCCTGGTCGCTGCTCGCCGCTGAGGTCCTGCATTCGGCAGGGAAGGGCAATACCATGCCCTCCTTCCTCGCGCGCGAAAACGCGAACGAGGTGCCCGTGGCCGCACTCTGGCTGACCAACATCGTCATCCAGGTCTTCCTGATCGTCGCGTGGTTCGCGGACTATGCATTCACGCTTGCGCTCAAGATGACAAGCTCGATGACGCTCATTCCCTACCTGCTGGTCGCGGCGTACGGCCTCAAGCTCGCGTGGACCGGTGAAACCTACGCAGGCGACGCACGCGGCCAGCGCGTTGACTGGGTGCGCGGGGCCATCGCGACGGTCTATGCCGCCGGGATGATCTACGCTGGTGGACTGAAGTTCGTCCTGCTCGCCGCACTTCTGTATGCGCCGGGAACGAGTCTCTATTTTCTCGCCCGGCGCGAGCAAAACGAGCGGATCTTTACCGCAGCCGAGATGCTCGTGTTTGGCGTGATCCTGATTGCGGCGCTCACGGCGCTATACGCGCTCGTCTCCGGCGCGATGTCCGTCTAGACCAGGCTGTGCGCATCACGGTGTGGGCCGTGACTGTAGTCCGGGGGGCTCGGCGGCCCATGCTTGTGCGGCGAGCGCGTTTCCGTATCCGAGATCGTAAAGCGCGCCGATAAGCACAGGATCGAACAGCTGGTCACCGAGCGCGAAACGGTCGATACACGTGCCCGGGACTATTTTGCTCTGGCCGAAAAGCCGCCGCCAGCGCCGAAGAAACGCTTTAGTCTGCGCGCTCGCCGCCCCGAAAACCGTCACCGCAATACTTGCCCAGTCGAAGCCTATTCACGCTTTGCCTCCTTGATGGCGACAACAATCACGGCCGCAAACCACTGTGCAGCGTCCAACCCGCCTTGTCGAACTCCAGTTTCGCCCGGTCGCTCGCCATGCCGGCAACCAGCAGTACCCTGTGCTTTGCCTTCAGTTCCTTGCGTTGCGCGAACTCGGCTGCAGTCTTGTCCCAGTAGGCGTAGTCGATCGCGGCCGCGACCACCAGTGTTCCGTCGTCGGCAATCCCCACGGGAACCATATTGCTCATCCTGAGCTTGGCGAGTCGGGCCTCCTTCTGCTGATACCGCCCGAGCATGCGCACCGATTCCACCAGGAACCGGACATAGGTCTCCCCCTGAACTTGGGCGGCGACCCGGATCACCGACTCCACGCCCGCGACATTGTCCAGGCTCGTCAAAGAAATCACCAGTGCCGTTTGCAATGATGGCGTGAACCACCGATTTCGCAGGAAATCCCGCGTCGCGCGTCCACTCACGCCCATGGCCAGGAGTCGCGATTCGTTTTGCCGCGCGAGGTCGACCGGGGGCTGGTTCCACACCGCATCGCGTACGTCGGTATCGAAACCGACGACGAGGTTTGCCCCCATCGAGACGGCGCCGATGGCCGTATTGATCGCAAAGCTTCCCGCAAAACTGGCCGCAGACGCGTTGTCCAGCAGTGGCCGCAGCACCGGGTTGGACGTGTAGGGGTCGATGTTGAGTTGCCGGGCCCAATCGCGGCGCGCCTTGTTGTAGCCGAACGGATCGCCGGTGAACGCGGAAGGAATGGTTTCCCCCGCCGGCGCCGGTGGGAGTCGGGACACGGCGGGCGAGACACTGCTGGTGCTGTCCGCCACCGACTGGGCGCCAGACCTCGCCAGGAATCCGATCCTCCCCAGAACGTTGCCCAGACCCTGTCCGACATTCTCGACGGTACCGAGCGGATCAGTCACTGCGCTCTGCACGAGTTGGACCGGCGCAGACGCGGCCCGCACCAGCGAATCCTGGAACGCCCGGCTCTTCTGGACCTCCTGCAGCGCTTCGATCGCCTGCAACTCGTTCACGCGTACTGCGAGCATGTTGACACCCACGACCGAGAACTTGCCGAACTTCGACTCGATCAGGAAGCGCCCGAAGAAGCCATCCAGCGTGATCGGCTCGGCTACGGTGTGCAAAGGTCCCTTCAGCAGCGCGGCGGGGGCGAGTTCGGAACCCGCGAGCACCGGCACTGCTTCGAAGCGGTGCTCGGCTTGCGCGGCTGCAATCGCCGTATTGACGGCCGCCGCTGCAAGAAAGCAGGAGAGTGTAGCGATAAGGTGTGTCCCGCGTTTGATTTTCATTACCGGCCTTAATGGATATCGATTTGTGGACGCAGGGGATCAGATTGACCCGCAACAGCGTTCACGATCCGTCGTTGTGCTCGTTTGCGCGCGTCATCATTCGATGTACTTGGGAGTCGCAGTACAGATTCATGAAGCCCTGTTTGCGAGCGAATGGATCGTCTGGCGTCCGACTGTCAGAACTTCCAGTTAAGGTTGGCCGCGAGGAAAATGAGACCGACGTTGTTGAACGAACCGACCACGTCGCCGCGCCCGCCCAGTGCGACGGGCGCACTGCCAAGAATGTTCGTATGCAGGCTTCCTCCGTACAAGTACTCGAAGCTCCATCCCCAGTTGAAAGTCTTCGATTCTTCCTTCTGGCCGCCGATGCCGAAGCGCCAGGCGGCGTTGGCAGGCAGCGCCAGCGCGACGCTGTTGTTATCCTGAAATCCCGAATCGTAGGCGATGCCGCCATTGAGCAGCCACGCATCGGATAATTTGTATTGCACCCCACCGGCGACGTGCCAGGTGTCCTTGAAGTCGAGGCGGGTGGTCAGTCCGATGGGATTGTTCGAATCGACCCCGACCTCCACCTCCCCGAACTTCGACCATTGCTGCCAACCGACGCTGCCCAGGACGGCCCAACGAGGGTCGAGCTCGTGATAGAAGCTCGCGTTCACGCCCTGGGGTACCGTGACCCCGAGGTCGACGTTGGCATCCAGCAGCCCGCGCGAAGCGAGCAGCGCCCGAATTCCGAGTCCCAGATCGTTCCACTGCGTCTGCGCGCGGAAATTCAAGCTTACGGGCGAGTTGTAGGTAATCCCGAAGCGGGTGCCGCGATCCATTTCGTAGAGCACCCCCACGTTGGCGCCGAAGCCCCACGCATTGTCGTCGAGCGAGAGGCTACCGTCGGAACCGATGATGTTGTTGACGGCCACTACATTCTTGATCTTGCCATACATTGCGTTGAGGCTCGCGCCCACCGACACGCTCTCGTTGACGCGCCACGCAATCGTCGGAAGGAGCGACACGCCGATCAGCGTTCCCTCCTGTGCCCGGTAGCGGCCGACCCAGCCCGAGTCGTATTTCACCGCCGATCCGAAGTTGCCGGTGACCGCGAGGCCGACCTTGACGTCCGGCGATACGGTGTGCGAATAGAACATGCCGCCGCCCGGGAACCAGCCGACTGGATTGCCACCGTCGTTGCTGCCGAGCGCGGGCGATGTGCCCTGCCCGATCGAGAAGCCCAGGTCGGCATAGAGCATCTGCACGCCGAGGGTGAGTTGATCACCGGCAAGCCTTGTCATGCCGGCGGGATTGGTGAAGACGGTCGATGCGTCCTGTGCGCGTGCTGAATAGCCGGCCGACGCCAGGCCGACATCCGCCGTGCCGACCTCGTAGAGGCTGATGCCGCCGGCCCATGCCGGGATCCAAGCCAGCGCTCCGAGACCGAAAACCGCAGCCGCAAGCTCGTGCGCCACGTTGCGTGCGTTCATTGTGTCGTGGTTTTCGACTGGGTGACTGAGTAGTCCGGATCGGCGCCGGCTGGCGACGTGCGGTCAGTCGCCCGCGGCATCCGGAGGCGCCAGGTCAGGCATCTCGAACGGCTTCAGGCCCTTCGATGAGGTCTTCGCGGCCGTTCCCGGCAGGATCTCGAAGTTCGGGGCAAACGTGACTAGGATCCCCCTGAGTTGATCGAAAGGCTTGCGGTCGCCCTCGAACTTCGCTTTGCCGGCTGTGATCAGGTCGTCGAACGAGCTCTGGCCCATCATCACCAGGTTGAGATCGCTGCGGTTGAGCGTGATCGTGAGATCCGGCTTGCTGGCCTGGAAGCCCTTGATGTTGGTCAGCGTCGCATTGCTCATCTCCACCAAGTACTTCTCGCCGTTGTCGGGCGTGACCAGGTTGATGGTGAAACGCATGCCATCGGCCTTGCCCGGGTCCATGCTGATCGCGATGAAGTCGAGCCAGTTCTCGGTCGACATCGCGCGGATCATGTCCGGTCCGGTTGACCTTTGCGGCGTGCCGCCGGGCAGACCATTGCGCAGCTCGTAGGCACCCTGCAGAAAGATGTTGCGCAGCGTCGGGCTTTCCTTCTGGTAGCCCAGTTGCTCATAGGCGTCCGCCAGCAGGTCCTTGGCCGGCTGGTTCCTGGGCTGCGCGAACACCAGCTTGTTCAGGATTTCCGACGCCTCCAGGTACTTTCCCTGGCCGATTAGCTCCTTGCCCTTGGCCATGATTCGGTCCGAGCCACCCATCATCTCGACGTACAGTGGCGCCGAATCCTTGGGCGACAGTGGTGCGATGTTCACGGGGTTGCCGTCCCAGTAGCCGAGGAAGCGGTTGATGACACCGCGGCTGTTGTGCTGTTCCGACCCGTGGTAGCTGTGCGCGGGCCATTGCTGCCACAGGCTCGGCGGCAACTGGTAGACATTCTGGATCTCGTTGATGGTCACGCCCAGGTTGGCGTAGTGCAGCGACTGGTTGTTGAGATTGGCGTAGGTGTCACGCTGGACCCGCATTACTTCCTGGATGCGCGCATTGCCCCAGCGCGGCCAGCTGTGCGAGGCGAACATCACCTCGGCCTCCTGGCCGAACCGGTACAACGCGACGTTGATCTGCTTCGACCAGTTGAGCGCGTTGCGCACCGGCGCGCCGCGCGGAGTGTAGATGTTGTGGATGGTGCCGGTAATGTTTTCAGCAGCCCAGAAGGCCTTGAACTGCGGGAACCAGGTGTTCATCTCGACCGGGGCTTCAGTGTCCGGGGTGTTCTGGAAGACCATCTTCACGCCGTCGATCGTCACTTCCTCGAAGTCCTTCCTGATGAGGACATTCGGCGCGACCAGCCCGACGTTGCCGTTGGCCACGTTCTTGCCGATCGACTGGTCGACGTGCCCGTACGGGTCGCGCGGCAGCAGGACTGCGTAGGAGTACTGCGTGCGCCGGGACATCGCGTTGCCGGAGAACACGTTCTCCTCGATCGCAGCCTGCATGAAGCCCTCGGGCGCGATCACCTTGACTTTGCCGCTCAGGACATCGGACTCGTCCACGACACCGCGCACGCCGCCGAAGTGATCCACATGGGAGTGCGAGTACACGACGCCCAAGACTGGACGCTTGCCTAGTTTCTCGTTGATGAAGGCGAGCGCCGCGCGGGCGGTCTCCTTGGCGGTCAGGGGATCGAAGACGATCCAGCCGGTATCGCCCTTGATGAAGCTGATGTTAGCCAGGTCGAAACCCCGCACCTGATAGATCTTCCCAGGGACGACCTCGTAGAGCCCGTAGGCCATGTTCAACACGGCCTGGCGCTGGAGCGAAGGGTGGATGCTCTGGAATTCCTTGCCCTGCAAGAGCCACTGGTAGCTGCCCATGTCCCAGGCCACATTCCCCGCATCCGCCATGATCTTCAGGAACGGTGGCTCGGCGATGAAACCCTTCTTGGCCTCGTCGAAGTCCCGCTTGTCCGCGAGCGGCAGCGTAGCCGACACACCCCTGCGCAGTTCGATCGTGTAGGTCGACGGCAGGGTGCCCTTGGGATCGAAATGCTGGCCCGCGACCGTGGTGGCAGTCTGGGCGAGCACCGACCCTGCGTCGAGGGCGAAAGGCCCGCAGCACGCGGCAGTGGCACATGCGGCAACAAGCAATCCCGTCATGAAGCGATTGGAACTCATCGGATTCTCCAAAACATGCACCACGCGACGTGGCGGGTTGGGCAAGACTGGGCGGACGGATTGTAACTTCGTGGCTGCGGCTCGCTGCGGTGCCCATACATAGACCGCGAGGTCGGACAGCGGAGCCGACAGTAAAGCCGAGCCTTTGATCATATCACCGTATGTGAGCGTTTCGCGAACGGTCCAATATCGCCGGAGCGCGAACCTTAACCCGAGTCACAATCGCCCGCGATTTACGCAACGTCGGGGAGCCCACCTCAGGATTGCGGCGGGGTTGGGCAGACCTACTCTTCCGCGAGCGCCTGAATCCGGCCGGAATTGACCGCCTTCACCAGTGCCGCATGATCCTTCTGCGTCTGATCCGCATAGGCGACAGCGAAGTCGCTCATCGCCTGGTCAAAGATGTCTCCCTTCCCCAGGTAGCCGCTAATGGTGGCGGCGTCCCCCGCCTTGGCATGAGCACGTGCCAGCGTCCAGCCACACATTTCTGCGTAGAGCTTAAGTCGCGTGGCACTGAATCCTTCCACGGGCATGGACATCTTCATGTCACGCAACTGGCGCACGTAAAAATCGTAGCCACGCCGACCGCGCACCCACCCTAAGAAAATATCACTTGAAGACTGCAACAGCCGTTGTCCCACGACAACACGCTGTCCCTGGTTGTCGTAGGCGCTCTTCCCCGCATAAGGTTCCAGAACGGAGCGGACCGCTTCCTTGAACTGCAGAATCAGCGGATGGCCGTCTTCGGAGAACAGCAACCCGATATAGCAACGCGTCCCTACGCTGCCAATACCCACGACTTTCAACGCGAAATCTTCCAAGCGGTAGCGGTCCAGCAGAACACGGCGTTCATCGGGCAGCGAGTTGCGGTAGTCTACGGCCGCTTCATGCACCCGTTCTGCGAAGGCGGGCTCGGCAACGTGAAACAGTATTGGTGGCTGGTCGACCAAGCGGTGGCGCCCGCCCACCGCGCGCGCTATCTTGGGAAAGAGATTCTCGGTGACGCGTTCGCGCGCTCGATCGGCTATCTGTTGCCGAAATCTTCTTTCTTTGGCGCTGGGCGCCGCTCCGATCATGGCTTTCGCGTCCAATCGTTGGTACCAGATTTCCAGTGGTCTCATGCGGGAGCACTCGCGCAAATGCTCTCGATAGGCGCGCACGCACTCGAGGACCGCACCGCGGCCGTCGGCGTCGGATAGGCGGTTGTCACGGCCTGCGATCAAAAAACTTGCGACCAGGCGCTTGAGGTCCCATTCCCACGGGGCCGGGAGCGTCTCATCGAAGTCGTTGAGGTCGAAGACCAGATTCCGCTCGGGTGTGGCAAACACGCCAAAGTTCAGCAAATGGCAGTCGCCGCACGCCTGCACCCGAATGCCCGTAATCGGCGTGGTGGCGAGGTCGTATGCCATGAGGGCGGCCGAGCCGCGGAAGAACGTAAAGGGACTGCGTACCATCCGTCCGTAGCGGATAGGAACCAGACTAGGCAATCGCCCTCGATTTGACGCCTCCAGGATCTTGACAGGATCCCGGTCGCTCTTGCGAGGAAGTCTCCAGACCGCATGGGCCTCGCGTGGAACGTCGTCGCGGAGGGCTTTGCCCATCGCCAGTCGCTCTGAACGGGCGTGAAAACCGGCAACACTTTCCCATTTCGGTAGCGCTGTCTTCGCGCTCTTTGGTTGCTTCCGGGTCGCCATCAGAAGCGCATTGTCGACCAGGGATGGCGGTGACGCAATTGCTCCACCGGTAGTGCCTCGTGGCCACGGTCTTGCCGGGCCGAACAGATGAAGCGTCACCCGACTAATTTGCGCAGCTCTGACCGCGTTCCAATTGCGGAGGACACTCAACTCCACCCTCCGAATGAGCCTTCATGTGCTGGCCTACAACCTTAAACGCGTCATGCGGATCGCGGGCATCCTGCCGTTGATGCAGTCTGTTGCCTTGCTGGTAGAATAGTCACGTATGCGGCAGCCATTTCCCATCGTACGTTCGCACTCCTCCCTCCGCTGGTGGCGGTAGTCCGCCACGTCTATTCCTCGCCTTAGTGCGCCCGCAGCCCAGCGGGGTGAGCAACTGAGTCTGGGGCATCCTCTAGGGGGTATCCAGCCAGTCTTAATCAGCTGATTATTAATTTAATCAGAATCTCAGGTGCGACTATGCTGCTGATGATCGACAATTACGACAGTTTCACCTACAACCTCGTGCAGTACCTCGGCGAACTCGGCGCCGACGTCCACGTGTATCGCAACGACGCGATCACCCTCGAACAGATCGGGGCGTTACGGCCGGAGAAGATCGTCATCTCCCCCGGTCCTTGCACGCCGACCGAGGCCGGGATCTCGGTGTCGTTGATCCAGCGCTTCGCCGGCGAAATACCGATACTCGGCGTATGTCTCGGGCATCAGGCCATCGGCCAGGCTTTCGGTGGGAAAATCGTGCGGGCCCAGCGGGTGATGCACGGCAAGCTGTCGGCGATCAAGCATGACGATGCGGGCGTTTTCGTGGGCCTCGCCAACCCGCTCACCGCGACGCGCTATCATTCGCTGGTCATCGAACGGGTCAGCGTGCCGCCGTGTCTCGAGATCACCGCCGAGAGCGAAGACGGCGACATCATGGGAGTACGGCACCGCGAGCTCGCGGTCGAGGGTGTCCAGTTTCACCCCGAGGCAATCCTCACCGTTCAAGGTCACGAACTCCTGTCCAATTTCCTCAAAGCACACTGAGGGCGCACTGAGAGGCGCTGGGAGACTGCCGATGTCGTTGAACATGCAAGACGCCCTGCAGCGCACGATCGAGCACCGCGAGATATTCCACGACGAGATGCTCGCGCTGATGCGCAAGATCATGAGCGGCGAAGCCACGCCGGTGATGATCGCGGCGCTGACCGTCGGTTTGCGGGTGAAGAAGGAAACGATCGGCGAAATCACCGCCGCGGCGCAGGTAATGCGTGAGTTCGCGACCAAGGTCGAGGTTCCCGATCGCGAACACCTGCTCGACATCGTCGGCACCGGCGGCGACTCGTCGCAGACGTTCAACATTTCCACGGCGGCGATGTTCGTGGCCGCGGCCGCGGGTGCGCGCATCGCCAAGCATGGCGGCAGGTCGGTGTCCTCCCGTTCGGGCAGCGCCGACGTGCTCGAGGCGCTCGGGGCCAACATCATGCTCAAGCCGGAGCAGGTCGCGGCATGCATCGCCGAGACCGGCATCGGTTTCATGTTCGCGCCGAGCCACCACAGCGCGATGAAGCACGCCGCGCCCGTGCGCAAGGAATTGGGAATACGCACCATATTCAACATCCTCGGGCCGCTGACCAATCCGGCGGGTGCGGCGAATCAGCTGCTCGGGGTTTTCCACCCGGATCTGGTCGGCATCCAGGTGCGGGTGCTCGAACGTCTCGGCAGCAAGCACGTGCTCGTCGTCTACGGCAGGGACGGCATGGATGAGGTCTCGCTCGGGGCCGCAACCATGGTCGGCGAACTCAAGGACGGTGCCATACGCGAATATGAAATTCATCCCGAGGACTTCGGCTTGCGGATGATTTCCAACCGCGGGCTGAAGGTCGGCGACGCCATCGAGTCGAAAGCGATGCTGCAAGAGGCGCTGGACAATGTCGAGGGCACGCCGCGGGAGATCGTTATCCTCAATGCCGGCGTGGCGCTTTACGCGGCCGACGTCGCCGAGTCCATTGCCGACGGTATCGCGCGCGCACGGAGCGCGGTCGCGTCGGGCGCGGCGAACAAGAAGCTCGAGCATTTCATCGCGACAACGCAGAAGCTCGCGTCGGCTTCGACCGGATGAAGGCGGTGGCGCGACGATGAGCGATCCCGACATACTCAATCGAATCCTCGCCACCAAAGCGAAAGAGGTCGCAGCCGCAAAAGCGGCGACGCCGTATCTGCGTGTGCGGGCCGCTGCTGTCGCGGGGCCGCCGCCGCGGGACTTCGTAGCCGCGCTGCGCTCGAAGATTGGTCTCGGCCGGCCGGCGGTGATAGCCGAGATCAAGAAGGCGAGCCCCAGCAAAGGCGTGCTGCGACCCATCTTCGATCCGCCGGCAATCGCGCGTCGCTACGAGGCGGGCGGTGCGGCATGTCTGTCGGTGCTGACCGATCGCGTCTATTTTCAAGGTGCGCCCGAGTTCCTGACGATAGCGCGCGCAGCGTGCTCGTTGCCAGTGTTGCGCAAGGATTTCATGATCGACGAGTATCAGGTCGCGGAGGCGCGCGCTCTCGGCGCCGACTGCATCCTGCTTATCGTTGCGGCGCTCGACGATGGGCGGCTCGCTGCGCTCGAGTCCTGCGCGGATGACCTCGGAATGGCGACCCTGGTCGAGGTGCATGACGCGCCAGAGCTCGAGCGTGCACTGAAGCTGCGGACGCCACTTGTGGGCATCAACAACAGGAATCTGAAGACCTTCGAAGTCGCCCTGCAAACGACCCTCGGCCTCTTGCCGCGAATTCCTGGCGACAAGCTCGTCATCACTGAAAGCGGCATCAAGGTGCCGGCTGACGTGGCGCGGATGCGCGCAGAGGGCGTGCACGCCTTTCTGGTGGGCGAGGCGTTCATGCGCGCGGCCGACCCTGGCGCGGCACTCGCGACACTGTTTGCGGGCGATGCGTGATGTAGATAATCGAGTCGAGGCCTGAAGGTGCTGGGGTTGCGATAGGACCTCGTCCTGTTTTGTTATCATTCCGGGCCGGGTGCCGCGCCGCCGGCGTCGCGTGCCGCCATAGGGGGAGCCGTGTCGGCGATCGCCGTCGAGAACGTCAGCAAGCACTGGTCGACCGCCACGGGACAGGTGCGCGCGGTCGACGGCGTGTCCTTCGCGCTCGATCCCGGGACGCTCAATGTGCTGCTGGGCCCGTCGGGTTGCGGCAAGTCGACCACATTGCGGCTCATTGCCGGACTCGATCAAGCCGATGGCGGGCGCATCTTGATCGGGGGCCGAGACGTTACGCGACTCTCGCCTGCGCAACGCAACATCGCGATGGTGTTCCAATCCTACGCGCTATTTCCGCACCTCTCGGTGGCC
The DNA here is from genome assembly GCA_963829375.1 of uncultured beta proteobacterium. Classification (GTDB taxonomy): domain Bacteria; phylum Pseudomonadota; class Gammaproteobacteria; order Burkholderiales; family Casimicrobiaceae; genus PALSA-1003. The sequence continues at coordinate 220,259 of CAWHIS010000013.1, forward strand.
GAGAATATCGTGTTCGGGTTGCGTGTGCGCAAGGTGGACGCCGCCGAGCGCGACAAACGCTTGCAACGCGTCGCCGAAATGCTCGGCCTTGCCGGCCTGCTCGAGCGCAAGCCGTCGCAGCTATCCGGAGGACAGCAGCAGCGCGTCGCCCTTGGTCGGGCGATCATCGCGGAAGCGCCGGTTTGCCTGATGGATGAGCCGCTGTCGAATCTCGACGCGCAGTTGCGCCAGGAGATGCGTCTGGAGATCCGCGACTTGCAGCGAAAGCTGGGCGTCACGATGGTGTATGTCACACACGATCAGGTCGAGGCAATGTCGATGGCGGACCGTGTCATCCTGCTGTCGAGCGGCCACATCGAACAAAACGGTGCGCCTGCCGAGTTGTATGAAACGCCCGCCAACATCTTTGTCGCGCGCTTCATCGGCACGCCGCCCATGAATCTGCTCAAGCTGGAACGCGCCGGCGGCGGCGCGGTCATTGCAGGCACCACGGGTCCAGGGGTTGCCACTGCAGAGCTGGCGGGTAGTACGCTTGGTGTGCGACCGGAACATGTCGTCATCGGCGGCGGCGACTCGGTCGCGGCGCAAGTCGAGGGCGTCGAATATCTGGGCGCGGATTCGCTCCTCTCCTGCCGTGTGGGAAACCAGACGGTGACAGTTCGCGTTGCCGGCCGTGTCGGACTGCGGCGCGGCGACATCACGCACCTACGCTGGGCGCCCGGCGCGTTGCATTTTTTCGACGGCGCGACCGGCCTGCGGCGCGACGTCGCCATCGATCACGAAACGGCGACGATGTTCGCCTAGAATTGCGGTACTTACCCGGAGGACAGAACCATGAAGTTCAAAGCACTCGGACGCTGGATCGTTGGTGTCGCCGTCGCCACGATGTCGGCGATCGCGCTCGCGCAGGCGCCGGTCGAGATCTCGTTCTACTACCCGATAGCGGTCGGCGGCCCAATCACCAAGTTCGTCGATGGCCTCGCGGCGGATTTCGAGAAGGAAAACCCCGGCATCAAGGTCAAGCCGATTTATGCGGGAAGCTATACGGACACGCTTATCAAAGCGCTGACCGCGGTCAAGAGCAACGACGCGCCGACGATGTCCGTGCTGCTGTCGACAGACATGTACACGCTCATCGATGAGGATGCGATCGTACCGTTCGATCCCCTGCTGAAAACCCCGGAGGATCAGACGTGGTTGAAGGGATTCTATCCGGCGTTCATGGCAAACAGCCAGACCGGCGGCAAAATTTGGGGCATTCCGTTCCAGCGCTCGACCATCGTGCTCTACTACAACAAGGAACTGTTCAAGGAGGCCGGGCTCGATCCGAACAAGCCCCCGGCGAACTGGAAGGAGATGGCGGAATACGGGCAGAAGCTCACCAAGCGCGATGCATCCGGTAAAGTCACGCAGTGGGGCGTGCAAATCCCGTCGACCGGATTTCCCTACTGGCTGTTCCAGGCACTGACTACGGAGAACGACGTCATCCTGATGAATGCAGCGGGTACCGAGACCTATTACGACAAGCCGGGCGTCGTGGAGGCGCTGCAATACTGGGTCGACCTCACCAACAAATACAAGGTGCAACCCGAAGGCATCATCGACTGGGGAACCACACCGAAGGACTTCTTCGAGCGCAAGGTCGCGATGGTATGGACGACGACGGGCAACCTGACCAACGTAAAAAACAACGCCAAGTTCGATTTCGGCGTCGCCATGTTGCCCGCGAACAAGCGGCGCGGCAGCCCGACCGGCGGCGGCAATTTCTTCCTCTTCAAGCAGGCCAAGCCGGAGCAGCAGGCGGCGGCGCTCAAGTTCATCAAGTGGGTCACCTCGCCAGCGCGTGCGGCGCAATGGGGCATCGACACCGGCTACGTGGCGGTTCGTCCGGACGCGTGGGAGACCCCGGCCATGAAGAAGTACGTGGCTGATTTTCCGCCCGCAGCCGTGGCCCGCGATCAACTGCAATACGCTGTGGCCGAACTGTCGACGCACGACAACCAGCGCGTCACCAAGGCATTGAACGACGGCTTGCAAGCAGCGCTGACCGGCACTAAACCGGCTGCCCAGGCCATGGCCGACGCCCAGCGCGAAGCCGACCGCTTGCTGCGTCCCTATCGTAAATAGAGCCTGCGCTCGTGCCGGCTGACGCAGCGTCGGTGTGTGAGGTCGGGTGACACGCCTTCCAGGGGGCCATGCGTGACCCGTACCACGACTTGGCTCTACGGTTGGTTGCTGCTTCTGCCGGCGGCGGCGTTGCTTGCACTGTTCACGCACTATCCTGCCGTCGCGACGTTGTGGCACAGCTTCGGTTCGACCCCGAAAGGCGAGCGGCCGTCGGTTTTTGTTGGCGTCGACAACTTCCGGCAACTCGCCGACGACCCGATTTTTTGGCAGGCTCTGACGAACAACTTGTGGTACGCGGCGGGGACGATCCCGCTTGCGATTGTGCTTGCGCTGACGATGGCCGCATGGGTCAACGGCAAACTGGCGGGGCGCGGCTTTCTGCGGCTCGCGTATTTCACGCCCACGGTGCTGCCGATGATCGCGGTCGCGAACATCTGGCTGTTCTTCTATACGCCGGGCTATGGGCTGCTGGAACAGATCAGCGGCGCCCTCGGCCTTCCCGCGCACAACTGGCTCGGGAGCAAGAATACCGCGCTGACCTGCCTGATGGTGGTGGCGGTGTGGAAAGAAGCCGGGTTTTTCATGATTTTCTATCTTGCGGCATTTCAGCAGATGTCGCCTTACCTGGCCGAGGCGGCTGCGATCGAGGGCGCTTCACGATGGTATTTCTTCCGTCGCGTCACGTTTCCACTATTGATGCCGACGACGCTGTTTGTATTGGTCAATGCGGTCATCAACGCATTTCGCCTGGTCGATCATGTTGTCGTGATGACACGGGGCGGACCGGACAACGCGACTGAACTTCTCCTCTACTACATCTACGAAATCGGATTCCGGTTTTGGGACTCTGCGTACGCAGCTGCATTGACCATGGTGTTGCTGCTGCTGCTGGGCATCGCTGCGCTCGCGCAGTTCGTCTTCCTCGAACGCAAGGTGCACTACCAATGAGCACGGCGGGCGAGGCGAAGCCGAGCCGAGGCCCGAAGGGCGCGGCGGCGTGCGATTTGGGGAGGCCGACGCGCGGGCGTTTCGCCTATCGAGGGCGGTACAAGGAGGGCGACCAGTGAGCGCGCTCAACCATCGGCGACACAGCGCGGGTCGTGCAGTGGAGACGGCTGCAGCGTGGTTGCTCGGCGCGCTGTGGATCCTGCCGCTCGTCTATGCCTTCTGGACCGCTTTTCATCCCGGAGAATTCTCGACGCGATTTGTTCTGTCTGCACCCTTGACTCTGGAGAATTTCGGCAAAGCCTGGCACGCCGCTCCGTTCGCGCGCTACTTCCTGAACACGATCGTGCTTTGCGCGACGATTCTTTTCGCGCAACTCGTGTTGTGCACGCTCGCCGCGTACGCGTTTGCGCGATTCGAGTTTCCGGGGCGCAATGTCCTGTTTGCGCTAGTCCTGGTGCAGCTCATGGTGATGCCCGACGTGCTGATCGTCGAGAACTACCGCACGATGACCGCACTGGGATTGCGCGATACGATTCTCGCGATCGGCTTGCCCTACATGGCAAGCGCGTTCGGTATCTTCCTGTTGCGACAAACATTCAAGACAGTCCCGAAGGAACTCGATGAGGCTGCGCGGATGGAGGGTTGCACACCGCTGCAGCTATTGTGGAAAGTGTATGTCCCCCTGGCGCGGCCAGTGTATCTGGCCTATGCATTGGTCAGCGTGAGTTACCACTGGAACAATTTCCTCTGGCCGCTCATCATCACCAATTCGGTCGAATCGCGCCCGCTGACGGTGGGCCTGCAGGTCTTCTCCGCCACCGACCAGGGAATCGACTGGTCGATCATCACGGCGGCAACGCTGCTCACGACGGCGCCGCTGCTTGTGGGCTTTCTTCTTTTTCAGAGGCAATTCGTGCAATCGTTCATGCGTGCAGGTATACGATGAAGCTCATTACGTGGAACGTTCAATGGTGTCGTGGCGTCGACGGCAAAGTCGATCCGGCGAGGATCGTCAGGCATGCCAAGGCGATCGCCGACTTCGACGTGCTCTGTCTCCAGGAAATTGCCAATAACTATCCCGATCCGCTGCTTGCCGGCAGTCGAGGCGAGAACCAGTTTGCTGAACTCGCACGCCTGCTGCCGGGATACATGCCGGTGCCCGGCATCGCAGTCGATGTCCCGGCGGGAAACGGTCTGCGGCGACACTTCGGCAACATGATCCTGTCGCGTCTCCCGGTGGGACAGGTGTTCCGTCACCTGCTGCCCTATCCCGTCGACCCGGGCGTCAACGGGATGCCGCGGATGGCAGTCGAAGCGGTGATCGATGCACGCTTCGGTCCGGTCCGTGTGATCACGACACACCTGGAGTACTACGGCACGCTGAAACGCTCGGCGCAAGTCGAAGCGCTGCGCAACATTTATGCCGAAGGCAGCGCGCATTCGCGTCGAGGCGGGATCGTCGACCAGGCAGGCGGGCCATTCCACACCCGCCCACGCCCTGCGGCCACGATCATCACCGGCGATTTCAATCTCGAGCCGGATGATCCGTTGCATGCGCGCATGGGCGCGCCGTTTGACGACGCAACGCCGGCGTTGCGCGACGCCTGGGAGGTTGGGCATCGCGGCCAGCCGCATCCGGCCACCTTCAAGATCTACGAAAAAGAGATACCGGACGAGCCTGAACTGCACTGCGATTTCATATTCGTGTCGGAAGATCTGGCTCAACGCATACGCGCAATCAAGGTCGATCAAGAGACCCAGGCCTCGGATCACCAGCCGATTCTGCTGGAACTGGAATAGGGTTCGTCCCGACTGATTTGGACCGGCTGTTGCGGTCGGCGTAAAATGGTCCAACTCCCACCGCCTGACGCCACGGCACCGGCGCGGCTCGCATCGACGGCCACTTGACCGCATCCCTTCCGTTTACCGGTGAACGCTTCACGCCCGAAGTCAAGGGCGCTATCTGGTACGAGCATTGGCACCGCTACAGCGTGACACTGTCCGCCGCGCGCGGCAGGCGCGTGCTCGATGCCGCGTGCGGCGAAGGGTATGGCAGCCGGCTCCTTGCAGACACTGCCAGCGAGGTCGTGGGCATCGATATCGACGCGGCGACCATCGGTCACGCGGTTGCGCGCTATGCCGCGCGGCCCAACCTGCGGTACATCCAGGCTTCATGCGCAACGCTGCCGCTCGCGGCGGGCAGCGTCGACCTGATTGTTTCCTTCGAGACCATCGAGCATCTCGATAACCAGACGGCGACGCTGGCGGAATTCCGTCGCGTACTCGCCCCGACGGGGGCGCTGGTGATCTCGTCGCCCAACAAGGCGGTCTATTCGGACGAGACCGGCTTGGCGAACGAGTTTCACGTGCGCGAACTTACGCGTGACGAGCTCGCGGCCAAACTGTCCCTGCACTTCCCACAGCAAACATGGTTCGGGCAGCGCGTTCTCGCGCACTCGCTGATGTGGAACGAGGAAAGCAGTGGCGCACGCACGGCGGAGTTGGTCGCACTAGCCGACGATCGCGTGCGCGAGCAATTGGTGCCTGCCCCACCCATGTATTTCGTGGTCGTATGCGGTGCGGAGGATGCGACGCTGCCGACACTTTCAGACCTATCGATTTTCGACGATGGCGCGCAGTCGCTTTACCGTGACTACGAGCGCGCGTTGCTTGCGGAGAACCGGCTCTATTGGGACGAAATCGACGCGCGCAAGATCGCAGATGCGCGCCTCGCCGATCTCGTCGTGGCTGCGAAGGAGCTGGAGCACGCGCGCCGGCTCGCGTTAGAGCGTGAGGCGGAGCTGGTGCGCGCGCACACCGCACTCGAGCACGCGAGGAAACGTCTCGCATTCCGCGAGACCTGGCGAGGCTGGCTGCGCTGGCCGTTGGCGCTCGCCAGACAACGCCTCGGCAAGCGGTCACCGTGAATACAGTCGACATCATCGTTCCGGTATACCTTGGCGCGGCCGCCGTCCGGCAGTGCCTGGCGAGCCTGCAGGCGGCGCGCCAGGAAACGCCGCTTGAAATCATCGTCGTCAGCGATGCTTCACCTGACAGCGAATTGGTGCGCTGGCTGCACGACCAGGCGGCGCAGGGGCGCATCACACTACTCGAAGCCCCCGAGCGCGAAGGGCTTGCCGCGGCGCTCAATCGAGGCGCTGCGCTGCATCGTCTCCTGCATCGCGATATCGTAATTCTGCGCAGCGAGACCGAAGTTGCGGGCGACTGGCTCGATCGACTAGCCAGACACGCACGCTCGGACGACGTTGGAACGGTCGTCCCGTTTGCCAGCTCCGGCGGGGTAGCGAGCTATTCGCGCTCGGATATCATCAACGCGCTGCCGCCGGACCAATCCCTTGCTTCACTCGATCAATTGTTCCAACGCGCGAACGGGGGCGTCGCCACGGATATCCCAGTGTCCTACGGACCGTGCGTCTATGTGCGCCGCAAATGCCTGAATTCGGTCGGTGCATTTGAAGCGGTTCCGGGATGCGAGGATGCCGGGGTCGAAGAAGATTTCTCCTTGCGTGCCACCAGTGCGGGCTTCCGGCATTTGCTTGCCGCCAACGTTTATGTCCGGTACCAGGGCGAAACGGCAGACGCGAGTGAGGTTGCGACGCGCGCACAACGCGTTCTGGACGAGCGTTACCCCCATTACCATGCCGCGCGCTCGGCCCTTACGCAGCGCGATCCTGCCCGTCCCTATCAGTGCCGGGTCGACTTGCTCCGTTTGGGCGAATCGCAGCGTCAACTGCTGTTATTTGTCGCGCACGCATGGGGCGGCGGCATTCGGCGTCATATGGAGGAACTTGCCGAATTGGTTGGCGAGCGCTGCGATGTCCTGCTGTTACAGCCTGCCATGGACGATGTCGTCAAATTGTCGTGGCTGAAATCCGGCGAGGGCTTCGCCGCTTATTTCTCGCTGCCGCAAGAGTTGCCCGTGCTCGCTTCGTTACTAGGTGACCTCGGTCTCGCACGAATTCACTTCCATCATGTGCAAGGCCTGCCGCGAGCGGTGCTCGACCTGCCACGCGCCGCGCAATTGCCGTACGACTGCACGCTGCACGATTACTACGCGATCTGTCCGCAATATCATCTCGTTGACGAGCACGGCCGTTATTGCGGTGAGCCCGACGCAGCCGGGTGTGCCGCGTGCATCAGCCGCCGGCCGAGTCGGTGGGGACTCGATATCGCTGCGTGGCGCGCCACCTTTGAAACGTTTCTGCGCGGCGCTGATCGCGTGTTTGCTCCGTCGCGGGACGTTGCGCAGCGAATAGCTCGTTATTTTTCGGACATAGACATCACGGTCTTGCCGCACGCGCAAGAACATTTGGTCGCACCGCGGGTAGTGCGCGTCGTTTTGTTAGGCGGACTTTCGCCGGAGAAGGGTTTGCGGGTGCTGACGGCCTGTGCGGCGGACGCGCGGGAACGCGGGTTGCCGTTGTCCTTTCGGGTCCTCGGGTTGACGAGCGAGCCTGTTCCGCAGTGGCCCGATGCGGCGGTGTCGATTCACGGGCAATACGCTGATAGCGACTTGCCCGCGCTTATCGCAGCTGAACGACCGGACGTCATCTGGTTCCCATCGCAGGTCCCTGAAACGTATTCGTACACGCTCTCGGCGGCACTGGACGCCGGTACGGCCATTGTTGCGTCCGCAATAGGAGCGCTGCCCGAGCGGCTGAGCGGAAACCCGCGTGCCGCGCTGCTGGCGGCGGATGCGACACCCGCGGAATGGAATACCGCTCTGCTCACGGCTGGCGGCATTTTGAGCGACGCGCGTGTACCTACTGCGCGCATTGCCGTCTCATGACCGACCCGCGACGCTACCAGGCGATTTACTTGGCCGCGCTGCCGGCCGGGCCACGCGCCGGACCGCGGGTCCCACCGCTCGGTCTCGCCGCGAAGCACTTCTATCCCCCGACCGGCAACCGCGCGGCGCCGCAGCTTTCACTGCCGCAACTGTATATCGCGGGTGTCGAGTGCGGTGCCGGAGAAGCGCGGAAGGAACTGAAAAGACGCCTGGCCACATTCGAGTCCAATCTCGAGTTGCTTCGCGCTCGTCACCACGAAACAAGCGGTGATCCTGAGGAAGACGACGACCAGCTCGCGGCGGCGTGGGTCCAAAGTCTGAAGAACCAGAGCCACGTCGACCAACTCGAGAAATCTCTGACCGAAGCACGCGCACGTGTCAACACGCTGGAAACCAGCACCACCTGGCGCCTGACGGCACCGCTGCGCCACGTCGCGCACCGTGCCAAGATCGGATTTTCACAGCTCCGCACGACCGGGGTGTTGCTGCGGCAGTCGCCGCACTACATCAGCCTCGCCCTGACGATACTCCGTGATGAAGGCGGGGGCGCGCTGGCGCGTCGCGTCATCCGTCGCGTCTCCCGCGGCAACCGATTTCGGCCCGTGTCGGGAACGGTGTACCAGCAGGAAGTCTCGGTGCTCCCACTCGCGTTCGCGCCTTGCGTAGGGCCCCGGGTCAGCATCGTCATTCCCGCGTACGGCAAACCCTTGTTGACGTACACGTGCCTGAAAAGCGTGCACGCGACGACGCCGGCTGGCCTTTACGAGGTTCTGGTCATCGACGATGCATCGCCTGCCCCACTTGCGTCGGAGCTCGCGGATGTGACCGGCGTCCGCTTCGTCCGGAACGAAATGAATCTCGGTTTCGTCAAGAGCTGCAATCAGGTACTGGCGCACGCTACCGGCGAAATCCTGGTGTTTCTCAATAACGACACGATTGCGACAGCGGGGTGGCTGGAAGCGCTTCTCGCGGTTTTCGAAACGCGTGCCGATGCAGGCTTGGTCGGCGCCAAGCTGATCTATCCCGACGGACGGCTGCAGGAAGCCGGCGGCATTGTGTGGCGGGACGGGACCGCGTGGAACTACGGCCGCGACGACGATCCCGACAAGCCCGACTACAACTATTTACGAGAGGTCGACTACTGCTCGGGCGCCTGCCTGGCGATAGGGCGTGCCTTCTTCAGCGGGCTGGGCGGCTTCGACACCCGCTTCGCCCCGGCCTACTACGAAGACGTCGATCTTGCCTTTGCCGTGCGCGCTGCGGGACGCAAAGTCTACTATCAGCCGCAGGCGACGATCGTGCACTTCGAGGGCGCGACTTCGGGTACGGACGCAACTGCCGGAGTAAAGCAGCATCAGGTCGTCAACCGTGGCACTTTCGCTGGCAAGTGGGAAAACACGTTGGTTGGCCACCGCCCCAACGGGGTCGCGCCCGAACTGGAACGCGATCGCTGGGCCGGGCAGCGCGTCCTGGTCATCGACGCCTGCATGCTCACGCCCGATCAAGACGCAGGTTCGATGCGGATGGAGGAGATCCTCGGGCTTCTCGTCGACCTCAACTGCAAGGTGACGTTTGTCGCCGACAACCTCGAACATCGAGAGCCCTACGTGTCCGCCTTGCAACAGCTCGGCGTGGAGGTACAGTTCGCGCCCTACGTGCGGTCGATACCGCATTTTCTGGGAAAGCGAGGCGGCGAGTTTGACGTGGTCATGCTTTCGCGCCACTACGTCGCCATCAAGCACATGGCCACGCTGCGCTCGTTTGCGCCGCGCGCGCTGATCGTGTTCGATACCGTCGACCTGCATTTCCTGCGCGAGGAGCGGCTCGCGGACCTCAACGCCAGCCATGCCGCGCGTATTGCCGCGGTCTCGAAGCGCGATGAGGAGCTGGCGCTCATCCGTAAGGCCCATGTCACGCTGGTCGTCAGCTCGTTCGAGCAGGAACTCCTGAACCGCCTCGCGCCAGAGTCCCGCGTCATGATCTTGTCGACGATCCACGATCCGATGTTGGGTGGCAAATCCTTTGCTGACCGCGAAGGGCTGGTGTTCATCGGCAGCTTTCGCCATCCGCCGAACATCGATGCCGTGCTTTGGTACGCCGCCCATATCCTGCCACGGATTCGCGAGCGGCTGCCGGGCGTCAAGACTTACATCATCGGCAGCGATCCGCCGCGAACCATCAAATCGCTAGCGGATCAGGATCTCGTGATTACCGGCTTCGTACCGGATGTGACGCCGTATTTCACGGGATGTCGCGTATCGGTGTCGCCGTTACGCTACGGCGCCGGCGTCAAGGGTAAGATCAATCAGGCGATGAGCTTTGGTTTGCCGGTCGTGGCCACGATGACTTCGATCGAAGGCATGCATCTGACGCCCGAGAACGACGTGCTGGTCGCGGACGAGCCCGAGGCCTTCGCTGACGCGGTCGCGCGTGCGTACGAGGACGAAGCGCTTTGGACGCGCCTGTCGGAGGGCGGCTGCGAGAACATCCGCGCACACTTTTCGCGTGACGCAGCGCGCATTGCTCTCACGCGGATACTCGCATTGACGCACGCCGCGATGCGGCCCGCCGGCGCCGGGAGGTAAGTCTGGCAACGGCAATTGGATGGCGCTAGGATGGCTTCCGAAAAATCAGGTCCCAGACGCCGTGGCCCCGAGCAAGCCCGCGCCGTTCAAACTTCGTGAGCGGCCGATATGCTGGACGCGCCGCAAACGCCGTTGCGGAATTTGCAAGCAATGGTTCGGTATTCAGCGTTTCGAGCACCTCGATCGCGTATTCCTCCCAATCGGTGGCTACGTGCAGATAGCCGCCGGGCGCGAGGCGCTCGGCAAGTGCGTGCACGAAAGCGGATTGCAGCAGGCGTCGTTTGTGATGCCGTTTCTTCGGCCACGGGTCGGGAAAGAACACGTGAACCGCAGCGAGTGCACCCGGAGCAATCATCTGGTGCACGACGTCGACCGCGTCGTGATTGACGATACGGATATTGGCGAGGCGCTCGCGGTCGATGAGACGCAGCAAACTGCCGACCCCCGGCGCGTGCACATCGACGGCCAGGAAGTCATGCTCTGGCCGCAGCGCCGCGATGGCCGCGGTCGTCTCGCCCATGCCGAAGCCGATTTCCAGCACCTTCGGATTGGTGCGCCCGAAGGCGCGTTCGAGGTCGACCAGGGCCGGCGAATAGGGGATGCCAAACCGCGGCAGCAGCGTGTCGTAGGCCTTACGCTGTGCCGCCGAAAAGCGACCTTGCCGCAAGACGAAGCTGCGGATGGGACGATGCTGCGGGTCGGGGGCCATTGGTTGCCTTCGCGCTGCGCGCTCCGGTATTCGCGGCTTCATCGCCGCGGGGCGATATCGATCGCACCACCTTGTCGGCCGCCATCCACGCTCCCGGACGCGCTCTTCGAGCCTTGGCTTCGCCCCGCTCGCGTGGACGTCCTTGGGGCGGCCCGGCGGGCTCATGCGGCCACGACAATCTCGGGCGCCTCCTGACGCCTCAGGGTGCCGGCAGCCGCGTCCACACCGGATCGGTGAGCTTTCGCTCGAGTTTCGCGTCACCCGGCTGTCCCGCAACGGAATACTCGACGCTCAACGTGTCGGTATCTTTCCAATGCGCGGCGGCGTCGACCCAGTCTTTGTCCGGCGACCAGACCAATTCCTTGCGCAGACCGTCGGCGGAAAGTCGCCAGACGGTGATTTCATTGCCGCAATGCGCGGGGCAGACATCCGCAACCACCAACCGCTGCCTGTCGGGCGACAGGACCGGCTCCGCGGGTAGCGTGAAGCGGCGGTTGGTCCTGCGCAGCACCAGAGTAAAACTGGTGCCCTCGTTCGTTGTTGTGTAAAGAAGAACGGCATTGATCGGATCGAGCGAATCCCAAAGGCTGTAGGACCGCCCGTTTGTCGGGTCATCGACGTCAGTGAAAGTCGCGATACCGGTCGGATAGAGCGCCACCGAAAGCACATTGCCCTCGCGCTTCGCCAGCCCCGGCAGACGCTGCAACTGAAGGGACTCGATGAGGCGGCCGCAGTGCGCTGTGCCATCGGCGTTGGCGCAGGCCTCGCGAATCTCTGCCGGCGTCAGCCTCGCCGCAAGCGCAACAAGAGGAATGCAACAAATTACCGCGAGGAGCGTGCGCAATGGCAGCATGGCTACAACATCCCTTGGCGCGACGATCAGGAGATCAAACCCGTCGTCGGCGAGCTGGGGCTCGCGGCGTAGAACTTGGGCGCCACGCGCCCTGCGCGGAATGCCTCGCGCCCGGCCTCGATCGCCTTTTTCATCGCGCTAGCCATCAGTACCGGATTCGCGGCAGCGGCAATCGCGGTATTCATCAGCACTCCGGCGCAGCCGAGTTCCATGGCGATCGCTGCATCGGACGCAGTGCCGACGCCGGCATCGACCAGCACCGGCACCTTGGCCTGTTCGATGATGAGCTTCAGATTCCATGGATTGAGGATGCCCATTGCCGAACCAATCAAGGACGCCAGCGGCATGATCGCGATGCAGCCGATTGCCTCGAGCTCGCGTGCGATGATCGGATCGTCGGACGTGTAGACCATCACGTCGAAGCCATCGCCGACCAGCGACTCGGCGGCGCTCAATGTTTCGCGCACATTGGGAAAAAGCGATTTCGGATCCCCGAGCACTTCGAGTTTGACGAGCTTGTGCCCGTCGAGCAACTCGCGCGCGAGCTTCAGGGTACGCACCGCATCGTCGGCGGTGTAGCACCCAGCGGTGTTCGGCAGGAGAGTGAACTGCGAGGGAGGCAGATAGTCGAGCAGGGAGGGCTCGCCCGGCGTTTGACCGATGTTGGTGCGCCGAATCGCGACCGTGACTATTTCCGCGCCCGAAGCGTCGATCGCCGATCGCGTCTGCGCGAAGTCCTTGTACTTGCCGGTGCCGACCAGCAAGCGCGATCGATAGGCGCGTCCTGCGACGATCAGTGGATCGTCGAGTGCGAGGATTGGATTTTCGGTGGGTGCGTTCATGTCATCCGCCGCCGACCGCGGCCACGACTTCGATGCGGTCGCCCGCGGCCAGCAGAGTCAGCGCGTGACTGCTTTTCGGGACGATTTCGCCGTTGCGTTCGACCGCGATGCGCTTGCCATCCAGCGCGAGTTCGCGAACCAGATCGGCAACTGTCGCGGATGGATTGCGACAAACGTGCGTCGAGCCGTTGACAATGAGCGAAAGCACGCCGGGACATCCATAATCAACTGAGGCGAGTCGCGTATTTTAGCACGCAGGCGGTGTTATTCCGAAGTTGCCCGGGCAGCATCTAAGCGACCCTCATATTGCAACGCCGGCCGCTAAATCAATCGCGAGAATACCGCCGCATCGTCGCGCGGAGAAATCGAAGTTGGTGGAGAAACGCCGTGCACGCGTCGCAGAACAGCAGATGCAGCCGCACGGCCATGCGGCGGCGGAACGGCAGCTCGCCGTCCTGCATCTGCGAGATCAAGCGGCTCGCATCCTTGCATGTGATCAGAATTCCCACGGCGTACGATCCCGACGGCTAGGCGGTGCGGCCGGCTGCCGCAAACCAGTGCTGCTCCAGGCAAAGCCGTAGCGCCACCCTGGCCCGATACAGGATCACCCAGAGGTTGGTCGACGTGATCGAGAGTTCCTTACAGATCTCGGCACCGTCGAGCTCCATGACCTCGCGCATCATGAACACGCGTGCCGTATTGGGCGGGAGTTTGTCCAGGCAAAACTCGACGATATCGAAGAATTGCTGGCGTTCGAGCTGTACCTCAGGGCTCCCCCAGTCGGACATCGGGCTTTCCCAGTGCCCCGTGTCATCGAAGAGAGGGTCGAAGTCTTCGATCCTGGATTCCTCGGCGAGGGTCGACATCGCGGGTTCGCGGCCCTTCTTCCTGATCGCGTCGACGATCTTGTGTTTCAGGATCCCGGTCAGCCACGTCTTCAGACTCGATCGGCCCGAAAAACCAGCTTCGCCCTGCAGCGCCGCGATGAGCGTGTCTTGAACAATGTCCTCGGCGAGGTCGGCGTCACGCAGTTGCAGCACGGCAACCCGCAGCAGGTAGTTGCGATGGCTGTGGATGCGCGTCGCGAAATCCGTGTCGATCATCGGCCGAGGAAATCGCGGATCGCGGCAGAGGCCTGGCTGATCTGGAGAAATCCGTCGTAGTGGCCCCCATCTCCCTCGAGTTCGAAGACCTCAACCCCATTGCCCTGTGCGCGCAGCGTGTCCGCGGCTCGGCGGGCCATCCAAGGCGGGAACAGCGGATCGGATTTGGCCGGGACAAACAGGAACTTCGCCTTGATACTTTTCACATCGGCACTGACCGAAAACAACTGGTTGGTCTTCACCAGGTATAGGAAATGGTTGGCGTCCACGGTTTTGGCGCGGGCGGCACCCGCCTTGTAGAGGCCGTCTTCGATCGCGTAGAGATTGCCGAACGCCGCACCGGGGTCCTTGTCGGGCGCGGCCCACTTGCGTCCGAAGCGCTTGTCCATGCCGCCGTCGGTTGCGAGCGTCACCGACAGCAGCTTGAGCGCCTGGGCGACGCCCTCCACCGGCTCCTCGCGGCCGTAGTAGTCACCGCCGTTCCACTTCGGGTCCATGGCGATCGGCATACTCCACAGGTTTAGCATGCCGACGCCGTAACCGTCGATCTCGAGCCCCGGAGCAATGACCGCAATCACGCGATCGACCATCTCCGGGTATGCTGCTGCCCACTCGACGGCCTGGATGCCGCCGCCCGAGGGTCCCGCGACGGCCACCAGCTTCTTGATGCCGAGCGAATCGAGCAGCGCCTTTTGCACAGTCACGAAGTCGCGGAAGCTGACGACCGGGAAGGTCATACCATAGGGTTTGCCGGTATCGGGATTGATCGTCGACGGCCCGGTTGTGGTGACATTCGGATCCTTGGTATTCACATTGAGCAGCGTGTCGCTGCTGATCACGAAATACTTGTCGGTGTCGATCGCCTTGCCCGCGCCGATGATCGCGTCCCAATACCCGGGCGCCGCATCCTCCGGTTTGTACTTGCCCGCCGCGTGCGACGTACCGGTGAAGAAATGGCAGATGAGGATAACGTTGTCCTTGGCGGCGTTGAGCGTCCCGTAGCTCTCGTAGCCGACACGCACGTTCCTGATCGTCCTGCCGTTGACGGTCACGTATGTTGGCAGCGTGAAGATCTCTTTCTTGACGATGCCATCGAATGCCATCGCCGGCAACGTGAGTGCTGCGCTGAACGCAAGCAGTGCAACGGCAACGACATGTCTGCTGCAATGATTGAGCATCGCTGTACTCCTCAGTCTGCAATGGACGGCTATTTGACCATGAGCTGCCATCCAGCGGCAACGCGGCGCGCCGAGCTCAGAGCCCCGTTGCCCGATGTATCAGCGCGAAGTACCAGCGATAAGGCAGCAGCCGCAGGAACTTGAGCTGGCGCGTGAATGCCTTCGGGAAATCGATCTCGAAGTCGCCCGCGCGCAGGCCGTCGATAATTGAACCTGCCGCTTCCTCCACGGTGATCAGGTGCGGCATCTTGAATTCGTTGTGATCAGTCAACGGCGTCTTCACGAAACCCGGGTTGATAAGATAAACACCGAAGCCCCTGGGATGAAGGTCCAGGTAGAGCGTCTCGGTGAAATTGATCAGCGCCGCCTTGGAGGCGCCGTAGATCAGCGCCTTGGGCAGCCCACGATAGCCGGCAACCGATGCAACGATGCCGAGCGCGCCCTTGCCCTGCGCCAGCAGCGCTGGCAGGACGGTCGCCGCCGTGTTGATGACGCCATGCAGATTCGTCTTCAGCAGCGCCGTGGCGTTTGCTTCGGTCAGGTCCCAGGCGCGAATCTCCGCATGGCTGCCGGCGACGATCAGCACGAGGTCGATGCCGCCCCACGCGTTGCGGATACGCGCCCATGCCGCGGCAACCTGCGCGCTGTCGGTGAAATCCAGCGGCTCGATCAGTGTGTGCGGATGACCTCCTCCAACTTCGGCAAGAGCGTTGACCTTGCGCGCCGAGAGTGCGACGCGCGCACCCGCGCCGAGCAGAGCGCGCGCCGTTGCCGCACCGATGCCGGTCGACGCGCCAATCATCCAGATGCGACAGTCCTTCCATGGCGGCAGCGGCGGATTGAGTGCCACGTCAGCGTTTCCTGAATGCAATAGCGGTTGCGGCGGTTTGCGAGGGGGAGCGAAGCTTCATTCGGTGACCTTCGCCATCCCCTGGCGAAACCAAACCAGAGCGGCGGCCACGCCAGGCTTCAGCACACAGGGCACGAGCGCATAAACGATCGCGAGCGCGCCCCGAGGGGCGCCTCCGCCGCTGTACTCAAGGCATTTCCCCGAGCAGCTGTTTGCGCAGTACTGGCTCGGAAGTGCGCGGGTCGAGCCAGATCCCGAAGAAAGCTTGCGCGAATTCGCGATCGTCGATGGCACCGATCGGCTGGCCGTTCTGATAGAAGCGCACGCCGAGCTTCGGGACGTTGACGCCCGTCAGAAAATCGCCGGCATCGACATCCGGAAGAATCTTTTTCAACCGTTCGCCCCAAGCGGCGCGTTGCTCCGCGCTGCCATAGCCGAGCTTGGACATTTCTTCGACGCTGCACGCCGCGATCCGCTCGCCGTACAGGTGGCGCTTGTAGACAAGTTGCAGCGCGAACGGTTCGTCGGGCGCACACTCGCCACGGGCGGATGCGTCCCGGTACAGGTGCGCGTCGTAGATCGAGAGCCCAAGGAAAGTGAGTTCACCGCCACCGCGAACCGTCATTTGCGGCATCTGCGTGTCGACTGCCGGCGGCAAATCGGGCGTGCCGGCGCCGGCTGCAGCCGCCGTCATAAACCCTGCAAGGAGCAGGCTAAGAAGCGATGAGAGTGTACTGCGCGACATCGGTCGTCTCACTCGCGAATCCGGCAGCGCAATACGCGAGGTAGAACCGCCAACAACGAATGAACTTCTGACTGAATCCTTGTGCGCGCACGGCATCGATGTTGGCGTCGAAGGCAGCCAGCCAGCACCGCAATGTTTCCGCGTAATCGTGTCCGAAGCTGAGCAGCGCGTCAACTTCGAGCCCCAGGGCGCGGGCGACGCCGACGAAGCGCGACGGCGAGGCGAGCATTCCTCCCGGGAAAATGAACTGCTGGATGAAGTCGCTGGTCTGTCGGTATTGCTCGAAGCGGTCGTCGGCGATCGTAATCGTCTGCAATACTGCACGCGCGCGGGGCTTCAGCGCGTTCTTGACCGCCTGGAAATACGTCGGCCAGTACCATTCGCCGACGGCCTCGAACATTTCGATGGAAGCGATCCCGTCAAACGTTCCCCTAACGTCGCGGTAGTCCTGCAGGCGAATTTCAACGCGATCGCCGAGCCCTGCCCGGGCGATTCGTGCGCGTGCGTACGCCGTCTGCTGATCGGAAAGGCTGATTGCCGTTACGCGGTGACCGGCGCGCGCAGCCATTTCGGCGAAGCCGCCCCAGCCACAACCGATTTCGAGGACATGCGCGCCGGGCTGCAGGCGAAGCTCGCTCAAGATACGCGCGTACTTGGCGGCTTGCGCGTCGGCGAGCGAGCGATGGCTCTCGCCTTCGAACAGCGCCGCCGAGTACGTCATCGTCGGATCGAGCCAAAGGCAGTAGAAGTCGTTGCCCAGATCGTAATGCGCGACGACGTTCTTCCGTGCGCGTCGCTTGGAGTTGCTGCGCAGGAAGTGCTTGAGGCGAAACGCGAGTTGGCGCCACCAGCTGCCGTAAAATGCGAGCTCCAGCGCGCGCTGGTTGAAGGCGATAACGGTCAGCAGCGCCGTGAGGTCGTTGGTGTGCCAACGACCCTCCATGTATGCCTGGGCGAATGCAATGTCGCCTCCGGTAACCACGTCGCGACAAAGTTTCCAGTCGCGGATCGTAAGGTCTGCCTGCGCAGCGATTCGCGCGGACGAGACTCCGCGTGCACCCGCGCCGAAGCGCCTCGTAATGCCATCGGGTGTGGTCAGCGTCAGCGCGCCGTATTCCATGCGCTCGAGCAGCACAAAAAACAGCCGTCCGGTCGTCGGCAACGACCTGTGCCGTGCGCCGCCGGGCAGCGAAGAGTCGAGCGTCGTCATCGGGTCGTCCGTTGCAAGGGTGGTTCCGGCTTGGCGACATAGGGTACGCGCTTCAGCCAGAGCCTGGCCGCCTGCCAATGAATACGCAGAATGACGCCGAGCGTGAACCAGCGATAGCGCCACAGCAGGTCAGGCACCGTGGTGCGCGACAGCGGGACCGTTGCGCCGGAGATCGACGTCTCGAGCAACGCATCGTCCGCGTCGTCGTCGTAGTCAATGCGCGCGAGCCAGCGCTCAGCGGCAAAGTGAAAATGAAACCGATAGCCGCCTTTGACTTCGCAAAAGGGCGATACGTGAAACGCTTTCTTTGCACGCAACGTCTCGCCCGACAGCAACCGCCGCCCATCGAGATGTGCGAGCAGATAGTTATGCCGTTCGCCAAACGTATTGCAGACTTCGCAGAGCACTGCCCGAACGCCACCTTCGCGATCGTGACACACCCAGAAGCTCACCGGGTTGAACACATATCCGAGCACGCGCGGGAAGGCGTGCAACACGACCTCGCCATCGGCGCTCACGCCCTCGTTTGCGAGGAGTGTGCGAATCCAGGGTTCCAGCGCGCTGCCATCGCGCTCGCCGTGGTCGCGATCGAAGAAGCTGACGAGTCCGCGGCGATTCCACGCCACACCGAGACCCGGCAGTTCTGCCAGGCGCGACAAGGGCAGCGATAATGAGAAAGCGGAGTAGACGAACTGGTGGAGGGTCGGGCGCAGACGTCGGTGCATCACACTGCCGTGGACAATGCCGGGTACCGTCGCGGTCATGGTGAGCTTGCCATCATCAGGCGGCCGCAAGCTCGGCCGCGGCAGTCATCGCGCGCGCGGCGACGCCTCGAGCGACGACATGCGCGGACGCCAGCCCGTCTTCGTGGAATCCATGTCCAAGCCACGCGCCGGCGTACCATGTGCGCCGCTGACCCTGGAGGTGCGCAAATCGCTGCTGCGCGATGACGGCTTTGCTTTTCACGATCGGATGCCAATACTCGTACTCGGCAATAAGCGTGTCGGCTCGTGGCTCGAATGGCGGGTTCAGGGTCACCAGTACAGGCGTATCGAATGGCAAAGGCTGCAGCTTGTTGATCCAGTACGTCACGCAGACCGCAAGATTATCGCGCTCGTGCGACGCGAGATAGTTCCACGCCGACCACGCACGTCGGCGTCGAGGCATCAGTCGCCGATCCGTATGCAGCAGGACGCGGTTGGGCTGGTAGCGCACGCTCCCCAACAAGTCCGTCTCCGAGTGTGACGCATCGGCGAGCAACGCCAGCGACTGGTCGCTGTGACAGGCGAGCACGACCTGGTCGAAGCGCTCTCCGGTAGTCGTGGGGGAGTCGATCTCGATGTGGGTTGCGTGTCGGCGAACCTGGCGGGCGGGCGTCGACAGCCGAACATCGGACAGATGCGCGACGATCCGCTCCACATAGGTGCGCGCACCGCCCACGACAGTGCGCCACTGCGGGCGATCGAAGATCTGTAGCAGACCATGGCGGTAACAGAACCGCACGAACGTGGGCAACGGGAATTCGAGCACGGTGGAAAGCGGGACGGACCAGATGGCCGCTGCCATGGGTAGCAGATACCAATCGCGAAACACCGCCGAATAACCTCCTTCATCGAGGTATTCGCGCAGCGTGATCGCATGGACGCCGTCGGCCCGCTGCATGGCGGTCGTCTCGCGATTGAAGCGGACAATGTCGCCGAGCATGCGCCAGAACGCGGGACGTGCAAGGTTTCGCGCTTGCGCGAACAACGCCGACAGGTCGGTCCCCGCCCATTCGAGGTCGGCCGCGTCGTCGCGCACCGTAAAGCTCATCGTACTTGGCGCGGACTCGATGCCGAGCTCGTCGAACAAGGCGATAAGCAGCGGGTAGGTGCGGTCGTTGTAGACAAGGAACCCGGTGTCGACGGGCGCGGTGATGTCGTCGAGCGTGACATCGACCGTGTGCGTGTGCCCACCGGGATAATCGTTGGCCTCGAACAACGTGACGCGACACCCCTGGCGCTGCAGGAGCCGGGCGCAACCCAGGCCGGCAATTCCGGAACCGATGATCGCGACACGCACCGACACACCCCCTGGATGCCCGGGACCGGCACCGCCGTTCCCAGCTGTATTGGTACAGGCCGTCAAACCGATGCGGGCGCTGACGTGCCGTTCAGCACGTCAACGCCGACCCGACGCCTTGTAAGTCAGGATACGCAGAATGATTGTGGGTGGATTCAAAATTTTCAGCCGTCGCCAGGAAGACGTCGATTTCGGACATTGACGCGTAAGCGGTGTCGCGTACAGGCGCTCGCCCAGGGCGGTAGCGCGAACACGGCTGCGATTCAGCTCTTGGGCGCGGCCGGCTTCTCGGCCAGCAGCTTTTCGAGTGCTGTCACGAGTTCGGGGTTGTCGGGCTCCACGCGTGTACCGAAGCTGCTGACGCGCTTCCCGTCACGATCGAGGAGGTATTTGTGGAAGTTCCATTGCGGCGACTGCCCGGTACGCGCCACGAGTTCGGCGAACAACGGATTGGTCGATACGCTCTTGACGCTCGCCTTCTCGAACATCGGAAACTCGACGCCGTACGTCAACCTGCAGAATTCCGCGATTTCCTTGTTGGTGCCGGGCTCCTGGCCGCCGAAATCGTTGGACGGAAACCCAAGGACGACCAGCCCGCTGGTCTTGTACTTGCGGTACAGCGCCTCAAGGCCCTCGAACTGGTGCGTGTAGCCGCAATAGCTGGCGGTGTTGACGATCAACAGGACCTTGCCGCGAAACTGGCATAACGATTCCGTCTTGCCGGTCTGCAGGCTGTTGAAAGCGTAATTGAGCACAGCCGGGCAGGTTTCGACGTCCCCAGCCGCCGCCTGCCCCGCGTCGAGGCAGAGGACAAAAACCATTGCAAGCACGAGACGGGTCAACATGGTGTCTTCGCAGGAACAGGTTGGACAAGAAATGCAGAAATCGCATCGATGTCATGGACAAACGCCATCCACGATGCTAGGTTAATAAACGGTTGACCGCGCGTCAACCTAAGCTCTGGACGACCGATGGATCCTGCGCAAGTCCTGTTGAACATAAGCGCCGTCGAGCGGGAGACAGGGCTGTCCAAGGATGTCCTGCGGATTTGGGAGCGCCGTTATGGCTTTCCCGAGCCGCACCGCGACGACAATGCCGAGCGCCAGTATCCGCAGGAGCAGGTTGCCAAGCTGCGCGCCATCAAACGATTGATGGATGCGGGCTTGCGTCCGGGCAAATTGATCCGGCGCACACTCGCGGAACTGAACACGCTCGCCGAGGCTCGCGCCGGTCCCCGCCGCGACCCAGTCGCTCCGGCACTGGAACGCGACCTGGTGGGCCTCCTACAGAGCCACAATGCGCCCGCGTTGCAGCATGCGCTTGCCAACCAGTTGATGCGCGATGGCTTGCAGCGTTTCGTCCTGGGGGCCGTCGCACCGCTCAACCGCGTGGTCGGCGAAATGTGGATGCGCGGTGAATTGCAGGTCTTCGAGGAGCACCTGTTCACCGAGCAGTTGCAGGTGGTGATGCGCGCGGCGATCAATGCTTTCCCGCGCCACGCCGGCGTACCCCGGGTGCTGCTTACGACGCTTCCGGGTGAGCAACATGGCCTTGGGCTGCTGATGGTCGAGGCGCTCCTCGTGCCCGAAGGGGCGCAATGCATTTCCCTCGGCACGCAGACGCCGATCGACGACATCCGCAACGCCGCACTGGCGCACAAGGTGCACATTGTCGCGCTTTCCTTCTCCGCGGCCTTTCCCTTGCGCCAGGCGGGAGAAGGTCTCGCGTCGCTGCGACGGGCGCTCCCGCCGCAAGTCGCCCTGTGGGCCGGAGGCGAGATGACCCGGCGCCTGCGCAAATCGCTGCCAGGGGTCGTGCTGGTCGCGGACCTCGGCGACACGGTGACCGCGTTGAAGGCGCGGCGCGCGGACTTCGGACCTGAAGCGCCGCGTCCGTCGTCGCCTTAGCCTCACCCCGTCTGCAATAAAATTCGATAGGGACGGCCCGTGCGTGATAGCATCCCGGCCGCGGATCGTCGAGGGGGAGCATACTCGCAGGTTCCGAATGCGCGGCGGAAACGTGTCTGCGCGCTATGGCCTGGCCACCGCTGTCCCGGGGATGGCTGGCTGCTTGAACGGGATTTCATGCTTTATCACGAACTCTTCCAGGACTTTGAACAGGTGCGCTGGAGTCTGGCTGAGGACGTGCCGTGGGCGCGGTTCGACGCGGCGTCATTGTCCGACGAGCAGGCACAGACCGTGAAGATGAACGCCATCACCGAATGGGCGGCGCTGCCGGCGACCGAAATGTTCCTTCGCGACAACCATGCGGACAGCGATTTTTCGGCGTTCATGTCGATCTGGTTCTACGAAGAGCAGAAGCACTCGCTCGTCCTGCAGGAATACCTGCGGCGTTTCCGGCCTGATCTGGTGCCGACCGAGGACGAGTTGCACGCGGTGCGTTTCCACTTCGACCCGGCGCCGCCGCTCGAGACGCTGATGCTGCATTTTTGCGGCGAAATCCGTCTCAACCACTGGTATCGGTGCGCTGCGGAGTGGCATGCGGAGCCGGTAATCAAGGCGATCTACCGTTTGATCTCGCAGGACGAGGCGCGCCATGGCGGCGCCTACCTTCGCTTCATGCGCCGAGCGCTCGAGCGTTGCGGGGAAGAAGCGAAGCGCGCCTTCGCCAAGATAGGCGTGCTGATGGCGAGCCCGCATCGCGCCGGCAAGCCACTGCATCCGACCAACCTGCACGTGAACAAGCTGCTGTTTCCCAACGACACCGTGCAAGCCCGGCTTCCGGACCCCGCATGGCTCGAGCGCTGGCTCGACGAGCAAATTCAGTTCAACGGCGATTGGGAGAAACGCGTTTCACGGATGATCCTCAAGAACCTGTCGTCGCTGTTCGGAGAATCGTTCGAAACTGTCCAGCAGTTGAATCGCTTCCGAAAAGGGCTCGTTCCCGCCTGAACCAGCAGCGTGGGACGCGGTGCCTTACGCCCACCCTGGCGGCGCCGATGACCGCGTTCCTTCTGTTTGTCCTGGTGGTAGCCGGCGGCGCCGGATACGTGTCCTGGGCAAAGCATGCCGTCGCGCAAGGAGCCTCGCTATGGTGGTTTATCGCCGGCGCGCCGATCGCCTACTTGACGCCGGTCGTGTTGCTCGTGGCATTGTGGTTTACGCTGTCATGGATCTGGCGCACACCGCGGCCGGCCACCGCGCGACTCGATGCCGCGGGGTGCGTGCGTCTGTTCGTGAATGAAGTGGTCGCGGTCGCGTCGTCGTGGCCGCTCATGATGCTGCATCGGCTGTTCATGCGCGATCCGGAAGCCGCGCCATGCGCGAAACCGGTCATTCTCGTCCATGGCGTGCTGGTGAACGACGGTGTGTGGTTCGGGTTTCGTCGGGACCTGGGTCGCGATGGCATTCGCAACGTGTTCACGGTGAACTATGGGCCGCCCTACGCTGACATCGAGCGCTTCGCCGTACAGCTTGCCGCGAAGATCAATGCGGTCTGCAAGGCAACCGGTGCACAAGGCGTCGTGCTGGTCTGTCACAGCATGGGCGGCTTGGTGGCGCGGGCATATGTGAGGCGCTTCGGCGCCGGCCACGTCGACCGGATCATCACCATCGGCACGCCGCATCACGGCAGCGTATTGGCGTGGACCTACCCAGGGCGCTCTCTCGCACAAATGCGGCCTGGCAACGCGTGGTTGGTCGAGCTGAATCGCGAGGAAACCCGTCCGTCGCCCGGCCGAATCACCTCCTTGTGGTCGCGCCACGACAGCATGGTCGCGCCGCAAGCGAGCAGCGAACTCGCGGGTGCCGAAAACGTGGCGCTGGTGGGGATCGGGCATAACGCGCTTCTGAATGACCATCGGGTGATCGACTTCGTTGCACACGCACTTTTCACGCAGCGCGGACCGACGGATCCGAGCTGAATCGGCATGTGCAGGGCACGATTTCGCGGCTGCAGCGTCGTATTTGCGTCAGTGTCGGGTTCCTTCAGCCGCAGTCGGTGTGATTATTCTGCAAAATTCCCGTTGGATCGTCCGCTGTGGCGCGACAAGCTTGCGTCTAGCTTGATGCCATACGGGCAACTTGCCGGCAACGTTGCACTTGCAGCGCCGCCGCGCACGGAGGTTCGTATGAAATCCGACCGGGAGAGATACCATGAAGCGCTACGAAATGAAGATCCCCAAAATGGCATTCGGTATCGCCGCCGTGGCAATGGCAATTCTCACGCTGGGTGCCGCGGTTGTCCTTCCAACGATGACGGGGCCCACCGCAGAGGAGACGCTGGCCGCGAAGGTTGCGGCGCCGCCGATCGAAGTCGCGATCAATCCGTCGCATATCGAGATTGTCGGTGTTCGCCCGCAAGCCGTGGCGTCGGCAAACAAGCCGTCGCGCATCGACATGGTGAGTGCCCGCCTGCAGGAGCTGGTGGCAGCGGGCGTCGTTCACGCCGTGAAGTGATGCGGGGTGACGGCTATCATCGACGCGCCTCGTTGGGATATTGGCGCCCGTAGACGAGATTTGCGATAGCAGATGCGGATTCGATGTTGCGCGGGGTTCGCCCCCGCCTAGCTAGCACCACAGTGGAATGAGGGCTGTCCATGGAATATTCACGTCTCTTTTTGTGTGGAAAGGATTATGGTGAGCGCGTGTGTCAGGCGCGGGATGGCGTTTTTTGCGGCTAAAACGCGGCCTATGGCAGAGTTCTCGGTCCCATGGCCGCGGGCGTCGTTGACGCACGTCAAGACACAGTTGCTCGGGGCTTGTGATGTACGGGCAACCCCCCCAGAATGGCGAGGCGCATCTTTCAGAACGCCGCCAGCCATGAATCAAGAGGGGAGACCGGCAAGCGACAGCCCGACATGGGTTGTACGTACGGTGCTGTTCGTCGACGTGGTCGAGTCCGTGCGGCTGATGGAGGACAACGAAAGTGACATGGTGCGGCGATGGCGGCAGATAGTCGGGGTCGTGGAACACGACATCCTGCCCCTTCATCAAGGCCGGCTCGTCAAGAGCATGGGAGACGGTTTGATGCTCGAGTTTCCAAGTGTGCAGCCCGCCTTGCGCGCCGCGTTCGCGATTCAGCACGTTTGCGCGAATGCGAACACGGATCTTCCGCCGAAGGAGCACATGCTGTTGCGCATGGGGGCTCATGTTGGGCAGCTAATCGCGGACCAGCACGACATCTACGGCCGTGGCGTCAACCTTGCCGCACGGCTGACGACATTGGCGGGGCCAGGGGAGATTGTCGTCTCAGCCGATATCCGGGATCAACTGATACCGATGCTCGACGCGGATATCGAGGACTTGGGGTCGTGCTACCTCAAGCACGTCCATGAGCCGGTGCGCGCCTACCGTGTCGGCCCACCTGGGCCGCGACCGGTGATCGAACCCGGTAGCGCAACCGTGCCCGACCTTCGACCAACGGTCGCGGTAATCCCGTTCAGTGCGCGTGGTGGCGAGCCAGAGCATCTGGTCCTCGGTGAAGTGCTGGCAGACGAGATCATTGCCACCTTGTCGCGGACGGCCGAGATGAATGTCATCTCGCGATTGTCGACCACAGTGTTTCGTGGGCGCGACGCGTCTCTGGGCGAAGTCAGCGCCTACTTGAATGCGACCTACGTTCTGTCTGGTGCTTATCGCGTCGCGGGAAACAAATTTAAGCTCACAGCCGAACTGGCGGAAGCCAAATCGGGCACCGTCGTTTGGTCTGAGAGCCTGGATGGCAATGTCGCCGGCATCGTAAATGGCAAGGACGGGCTGATCGACCAAGTCGTGTCTGGGGTAAGCGCAGCAGTCATGGCCAGAGAGCTGGAGCGCGCGCAATCTAAACCGCTGCCGACCCTTGAAAGCTATACCCTGCTGATGGGGGCGATTGCCTTAATGCACCGTCTATCCAGCGAGGACTTTAGCCGGGCAAGGCAGATGCTGCAGGCCTTGACCGAACGCGCGCCACGGCAGGCCATACCTTGGGCTTGGATGGCGAAATGGTACGTGCTGCGCGTTCAACAGGGATGGTCCGACAACCTGGAGGTCGACGCGCGTTTAGCCATGGATTGCACGAGACGAGCTCTCGACGCGGACCCGCGATGCTCGCTCGCGCTGGTTATCGATGGCCTGGTAAACACCAACTTGACGAAGAAGCTGGATGTGGCGCAGCAGCGATATGAACTTGCGCTGCGCGCCAATCCTAACGACTCACTCGCATGGCTGCTCAAGGGAACTCTGCACGCGTTCAAAGGCGAGGGTAAACCGGCAGTGGAAGGGACGCAGCGCGCGCTCAGGCTTTCCCCGTTGGATCCGCTTCGATACTACTACGACTCGCTCGCGGCCACTGCGGCGATGTCCGCCGGTCAACATGAGCGCGCAATTCGGCTCGCCGATCGTTCCCTGCGAGCGAATCGCACGCACACGTCGACCTTCCGCGCCAAGGCGATCTCTCAATGGCAACTTGGACGCCATGAAGACGCACGGAAGACAGTGGGTGAGCTTTTGCGCCTCGAGCCGACGTTAACTGTAGCGAAATGGTTGGAGCGGTCGCCGACCAATGGGTACGAGACGGGGAAAATCTGGTCCCGCGCACTTCTGGGGGCGGGTGTTCCCGGGTAGTTGTCACAAGTTGCAATCAACACCGGGGGGATATGCCATGAGTGGAGCAAGTGGAGCAAGTGGAGCGAGTGGAGCGAGTGGTGCGAGCGGCGCTAGCGGGGCGAGCGGAGCCAGCGGCGCTAGCGGAGCCAGCGGCGCTAGCGGGGCGAGCGGGGCAGGATTGGGCGGCTACGCCGTCGGTGTCGATGCAGACGCCCTGATTACCAATCGCGATGGCATTGTCGGATCCTGGCTGGGCTCACAGTTCAATGGCGTTGCACTCGGCATCGAGAACGCATACCAGATGGACCGCTGGGAACCGTGGGTGCGCGCCCTGGTTCTGGACTACGAGCTGGTGTCGCATCTGCACTTCACTACCAGCGCGGCGAACTCGAGCGCGGAACTTTGGCACCTGGAAGACACGGGTGGCCCGGCTCCTCCAGTCGTGACCGCGATGCCGATCGCGCAGATCATTCGTCCGGATTTTTTCACCGCGTCGGGAAGCTTCAGGCAAAAACAGCTGGACCTGGTGAACGGCTACGCCGACCTCCGGGAGGACAGAGAGGCGGAAATCCTCGCGCAACTTGGCACCCAGGCCGCATTCTGGAGCTCGATCGTCAACCTGCATCCTGCTCGAACCCGATGGACGCTGGAGCTGATCGAGGCGGCGCTTCGCCTCGCGGCATTTGCGGAAATGCGCTTCAAGCATGCGCTGGCGTGCCGGCGGCCGGTCGAGTATTCGCCGCAGGTGCAGCCGATGATACTCACGCCTGGCCACGGCTCGTTGCCGAGCGGGCATAGCACTGAAGCTCACATCGTGGCGTACATACTCTGGCAGCTTTGCGCCAGCGTCGTGACACCCGCGCCAGCTGCGCCTGCGATTCCCGGAACGGGGATGAGCACTGTCCTATGGCGGGAAGAGCTCATGCGGCAGGCGGCACGCATCGCGATCAATCGAACCGTCGCGGGCCTGCATTTTCCGGTCGACAGCGCGGTTGGCCAGATGCTCGGATTGACGCTCGGGGAGTATTTCATGAGCCGGTGCGGCCTGCTCCCCAACGCGTATCAGGCATGGAAGTTCGACGGCACGGTGTATCCGGATGCGCTGGATTTCGATGGGCGCGATCAATACGACGCAACAACCGGCGCACGGCCCATTCCCGCTCCGGCCTATGTGACGCACATTGGCGGAGCCAATGCTATCGCGGCATCACCGATTCTTAAATGGCTATGGGGGAAGGCGTTCGAGGAATGGCACTGATCGCGACACGACGTGAAATACAACGCTCTAGAGGGGTGACGGGCAATGGCGATTCAATCAAGCAATGGTCACAGAAATAGTCAGCCCCCTCACGGGCCGAAGGATCGCAACGGGATGCTCCCACCTTCGAGCGGTGCGCCGCTGGCGGACCCTTACCTTGAATGGGCGTTGCGAACCAACTTTCGGTACATAGGAGGGACGCCGAAGTGGATCCCCCTGCTGCTGGAGCTGGATGGCATCACATCGGGCCAATTTGCGCGCTTGGATTGGGCCGACAGCGACGAAGACGGAGAACCCTGGGCGCGTGTCCCAGACATCTATAACGAGACATCGTCTGGACTTGAGAAATCGCACTTCTGTACGGTATGGGTCAAGCCGGCTCTGTTTGCTCAGCCCAACGCAGACGTCCTGACTCAGTTCATGAAATCCGGCGTCAAGCAATACGAGTTTGGTCTGCCGCTGGTTCCCGTGACCCCCAGCGAAGGTTCCCCTATCGGTACGCTATTCGGGATAGGCGGTCCCCAACCGACGATGGCAGCATTGAATGCCAGTGCCGTACCGACGAAGGTCGTTATAGGCATCATCGACGATGGCATCGCCTTCGCCCACGAGCGATTTCAGGCCCCTGCTGCTACTGGAGGAACGCGCATCGAATACCTCTGGATTCAGGACGTGGGGACGGGTGGCTTGGAGCTTAAAAAAAGTGACATTGACCCCACCATGACCACGTGCACACACGGGGGCCTAGTGGACGAAACGGAAGTCTATCGCGTATTGGGACTCGAAAACTACGTCGGCGTAGAGCATAAGGTCGTCGGCCGCCACCGCGCGCATGGCACGCATGTCATGGACATCGCTGCCGGGTTCGACCCTGCGTCCGCCCCGAACGATCGCCCGATCGTGGCCGTTCAATTGCCCGGTCGCATCGTGAGGGACACCGGCGGCGCGCACCTGACTCCATACGTCGCTCACGCAATACGCTACATCCTCGATCGCGCCGATGCCATTGCCGCGCTTTACGGTACCGGACCGCTCCCGGTCGTGATAAACCTGAGTTACGGTCTTTTTGCAGGACCGCACGATGGCACGAGGCGACTGGAGAAAGCCATCGAACACTTGGTGCACTTGCGCAAGCTTGCGGCACCACACGCCCCTTTTTGCGTCGTGCTGCCAGCCGGCAACAACTATCTTTGGCGCACGCACGCGCATTTTGACCTCCGCGTGCAGGAAACGAGAGGACTCCAGTGGCGCGTTGTGCCTGACGGGCGGATGCCCAGCTTTCTTGAGATCTGGTTGCGCACAGGATCCGGGGCTGATCCCCAGGTGGACATCACAATTACGAGTCCAACAGGTAGAGCGAGTGCTCCGATCAAGGTAGGGGTGAGCCCACCCTACGAATGGCCCTCCTCAGTCCCGGGAACCCCTGTGTTGCACGTGGCGTACGAGACTGCAGCAACGACCGGGACGCATCAACGGGTCACGGTGATCTTGCTCCCGACGGCGCCATTGGATCCGTTCGATGCTTCCGAGCCCGTTGCACCCTCGGGCCTGTGGAAAATTGAATTGTTCAATGCTGGCCCTGCAGCGACCATCGATGTGTGGATTCAACGCAACGACACACCGTTTGGTTGGCCAATCCGGGGGCGGCAGTCATATTTCGACGAACCCGGCTACCATCGTTTCGATACCTATGGCCGGGAAATCGAAACAGATGACCCCGCGAACTACACCAAGCGGGAGGGGACGATCAACAGCTTGGCGACGGGCACCAGCACGGTCGTCATCGGTGGCTGTCGCCGCAGCGATCTCAAACCGGCGAAGTATTCGGCGGCGGGACCGATCGTTCCACGGGTCGCCGGCTTTCCGCCGCCGCGTACCGGACCCGACCCGGATGCGATGGCGATTAGCGATGACTCCGTCGCTTGTCAGGGTGTGCTGGCGGCAGGAACCCGCAGCAATTCGGTCTTTGCCATGAACGGGACGAGCGTGGCCGCTCCCCAAGTCACTCGCTGGATCGCCAAACGGATGTTGGCGCATCTTCCGGCCTGCCGCCACGGCGTGCACGCGCTGGCCAGCGCCGAGGAGGCCCCTCGCCCCCACCACGCTCCGGCCGACCGCGAGGGGGCAGGCCGGGTCGACGACTTGCTCCCACCTGCGCGCGTCGTACGCTGGCGACGTTGGTAGATCGCGTGCCGGTCGCATGCCCGTCATAACTACGGCTTCGCTGGGCGGAGTGGCAATGGCTACTGCTGTATCGCGCGCAGATTTACCAATGTATCCCCTGCGTCAGCTGCGCAAACGCCATTTGTTCGGGTGAAAGCGGTTTCTGTTCACCCTCCTTCTTGCCCGCCGCCGCATGCGAGTCCGGGAACATGTTGAACGCGGTGTTGAGCAGGATCTGGGTGAGCTTCGGTGCGATCGCATGCGACACGGCGGTGAAGATTCCCAGGCGAGTGGCGATGCGCACCGGTTTGTAGACGATCGCTTCGACCACCAGATCCGCGGCTTCCTCAGGCGAGAGCGTGGGCACGCTTTCGTACATCTTGGTCGGTGCGATCATCGGCGTGCGCACGAGCGGCATGTTGATTGTCGTGAAGCTAATTCCCTTGTCGATGAACTCGGAGGCGGCGCAGGCAGAGAATGAATCCAGCGCGGACTTCGACGCCACATACGCCGAGAATCGCGGCGCGTTGGACAAGACGCCGATCGATGAGATGTTGATGATGTGCCCGCGCTTTTGCTCGATCATCTTCGGCAGGAAGCCCATGATCAAGCGCAGCGCACCGAAGTAGTTGAGCTGCATCGTCCGTTCGAAATCGTGAAAGCGATCGAGCGAATTGATGATGCCGCGGCGAATCGACCGACCGGCGTTGTTGATGAGATAGTCGCAGGCACCGTGGTCCTTCAGGATCCTGGCGACGAGGGCGTCGCACGACGCCGTTTCCGAAACGTCGCAGGTGTACATCCAGGCCCTTCCGCCTCCGGCCTCAATCTCCTTCTTGGTGTCGACGAGTTTTTCCTCGCCGCGAGCTATCAACATCACCTTGGCGCCTGCCGCCGCAAGCTTGAGCGCGGTCGCCTTGCCGATGCCTGACGACGCGCCCGTGACGACGATCACCTTGTCCTTGATATGCCCGGACAGGCTGTGATCGATGAACAGATCCGGGTCGAGGTTGCGCTCCCAGTAGTCCCAGATTTTCGGTGCATAGCTTTCGAGCTCGGGCACCGAGATGCCGGACCCCTTGAGCGCCTTCGTCGTCTCGCGGTTGTCGTAACGCGTAGGCCAGTTGATGAGAGTAAAAACGTCTTTTGGAATGCCTAGATCGTGGAGCACGGCCCGAACCATGCGCCTGACCGGAGCCAGTGAACCAAGGCCGTAGAGAATTGGCGCCGGGATGAAGCCGAACATGCGCGCGTTGACGCGCATGGTCATTTGCGGTGCGTGCGCGGCTTTTGCGAAGATGTTCACGGCTTCGCCGATCCGATGCGGCGCCGGGTCGGTGAGGTGGAAGCACTTACCGTCCTGCCCCTTCTTGTGCGCCAGAAAGTCGAGCGCATCGGCGACGAAATCGACCGGGACCATGTTGATGCGGCCGCCTTCGATGCCGATCATCGGCATCCACGGCGGCAGGAGCCCGCGCATGCGTTGGATGAGCTTGAAGAAATAGTACGGTCCGTCGATCTTGTCGATGTAGCCCGTCCGCGAATGCCCGATGACGGAACCTGGTCGATAGATGCGCCACGGCCGTTTGCATTCTTTGCGCACGATGCCTTCCGACACGTGCTTGGTCTTGAAATACGGATGGTCGAGATCCTCGGCTTCTTCGAACATGTCTTCGCGGAAGACACCGTCGTATAGTCCTGCGGC
The DNA here is from genome assembly GCA_963829375.1 of uncultured beta proteobacterium. Taxonomy (GTDB): domain Bacteria; phylum Pseudomonadota; class Gammaproteobacteria; order Burkholderiales; family Casimicrobiaceae; genus PALSA-1003. Next base: position 251,954 of record CAWHIS010000013.1, read on the forward strand.
GGCAATCGAACTCACATGGTGGAAGCAGCCGGCTTTGACCGCCTCGGCAAATTCGACCGCGTGGCGGGTGCCGTCGATGTTGCCGCGCTCCTGGGATTCGGCACTCGCTTTCAAGTCGTATATCGCGGCCAGGTGAAATAGGTGATCGATCTTGCCGCGGAGCAACTTGAGGTCTGCGTCGGCAATCCCGAGCCTTGGTTTGGTGATATCGCCGACAATGCCGATCAAGCGCTTGTTATCAACGCTCAGCGATTCGCGTAGCTCGTCCAGCTTCTTCTGCGAACTCTTGCGCACCAGCACGTAAATGGGTTCGCCGCGCTTGAGCAGGTTCTGAACAAGAAAGCGACCGATGAAGCCGGTGGCACCGGTAACGAAGTAAGCCATCGCGATTCCTCCGCCCGGATTTTTCGGAGTGGCGCCGACGGGCAACAGGGTTGCGGTGGCGCGGCGGACCGCCGGGCACGGCTGGTCGCGGCTATTATACCGACGGCCGCGCGGCTTCCGCGCCCCATGGCGGCACTATGATCTTGCGTCCGGCATCGCTTACAATGCTTCGTTCATCCGCAGCAAAGGCGCGCCAGGAGACGTCACATGCTCAAGAAAGCCAAAGCCGGAATGGAGTCAGGTGCTGCAGAAGACAATTCGAGTCTGTCGCAGTCAGTGTTGAAGTCGTCGCACCAGATCTGGCTCGCTGGCCTGGGTGCATTCGCCAAGGCGCAATCCGGAGGCGTAAAGGTATTCGAGGGGCTCGTGAAGCAAGGGGCGTCACTGGAGGCGAAGACCCGGCATGCCGCGGCCGCGACCGCGGAGGCAGCACGCGAAGCGGCAACGTCGAAAGCCAAGGAGATGCACGCTATGGCGGGTGGAACGTGGGACAAGCTGGAGCAGGTGTTCCAGGAGCGTGTCGCCCGCGCCCTCGGTCAACTCGGCGTGTATACGTCGGCGGACGTCGAACGCTTGACTGAGCGAGTGAACGAATTGTCGGAAGCTGTAAATGCATTGTTGAAGGCCCAGGGCACCAAACGTCCGCCGCCCCCGCCACCGGTCAAAAAGAAGGCAAGAGGCGCCGGCAGGTCTGCAACGCGCGACGCGTCCCGGGGCGTTTCGTCCGCGGCGGGCGCTGCCGCGAACACGGCATCCAAAGCCGCCAAGGCGGCGAAACAAACCACAAAGGGCGCCGCCAAGCTCGCCAAAACGGCGATGAAATAGCGCCTGACGCCGTCCGGCACAGGCGCTGTTGGCCACAAGTTGCACCCCTCAGTGCACGCCTTAGCAGCGTGATCAGGCTGCAGTTGAATATTCCATATGGATTTCCGGCCCCTGTTGGGCTAACCTGCCAGATCGGCGTTTCACTCGCGCCTACTTTTGCGCGGCAATGTCCATGCGACCCACCAGCGCCTTCGCGGCTGTTGCAATGCTAGCCCTGCTGACTACAGGCTTGGCCGCCGGGCAGGGTTTCAAGTTTTCGCAGCAGGACGATTCCGAGCGTCTGGAAGACGAAGCGCGCCAGAACCGCATCGCGGAGCAGCTTTCGACCCCCTGCCGCACCAGCATCAAAGACAAGAAGATCATGGTCGTGATCGGCCAGCAGCAGTCCAACGGAATCGTATTCGCGCAGCAGCAGAACTACGGACCACATTTTCAGGCGATCAACACCCGGTTGCGCGCGCTGGGGCTGAAGACCTATACGCCCGAGGAGATTCGTAGGCAGATCGCGCAGGCGGAAATCGACGCCTACTTTCGCAACGACCCGGACGCGGCACTGGCGGCATCGAAGAAACTCGGCGCGAGTTTCGTGCTGCGCGGGCTGATCACCGCGCAATCGGGGATGAATCCGATGATGGCCGTGAACCAGGTTTCCGTAAACATGGACTTCACCTTGTACGGCGGCAACGGCCGCGTGGTCGCGGATGCCCACGCGAACTCGAGTTCCTATTCCGGCGCCGACGTGCAACACATGGCGTTGACCCTGGTGAACGAGAAGGCGGACGAAGTTGTCGCGCAGCTGTATGCGGACTATTGTCGAAACGCGGGGCTGACCGCGAACACCAAGCCGGTATCCAAGTAGCGGCCGCGGTCGGGAAGATAGACCTGAAATGACAGGAGATGTCGAGATGCGCAACCACACACGAATAGAGTTTGCGAGCCTGGCGCTTTGCGCGATGCTGTTGGCTGCCGCTTCAGCTTCGATGGCGCAGCCGCGATTTGGCAACCCGTCGCCGACGGCGGGTAGCGAGACATCGCAAAAGGCCAACGCCTCGGCCGACCAGGCGCTTTACGCGCCGGTCGAATATACGAATGTGAACAAGAAGGGCCCAGCGCTGATCGTGATCCCTGGCGAGATCAAGAGCAACAACGCGACCTTCCTGCAGAAGTTCACGTCGAACAACATCGCCGACTTCGGCGAACTCGAGCTCAGCAACGCCAATTTCCAGGTGCTGGAGCGTTCGAACCTGGGCCCGATCCAGAAGGAGTTCGAGCTTGCGTACAACCTCGGCGACCCGGATGCGGCACGCAAGTTCTTGCGCATGGGCAAGCTGAAAAGCACCAAGTACATCGTGAAATTCGACATTCTGAAGACCGAGCAAGTGGCTGCGGCACAGCAGGGCTTCGATGGCAACGCGATCGGTCAGATGGCCGGGCTGCTGGGGGTTTTCGGCGGTTCGCGCGGAGCGGCGCAGGCCGGGACGGTGGCCGGTGCCGGCATCAGCTCGGTACACACGAGCGAGTCGAGTGGCGTCTGGATCATCGGCATGCGCTACAAGATCATCAACGCCGAAACCACGGAGCAACTGGCGCAGGGCTACACCGAGGAAAAGATGGAAGTCGGCGCGAAATCGGCCTCCGTGCTCGGCGTGTCGCAGGCGCAGCAGGGCGGGGTCTCGCTCGACACGATGGTGCAGCGGCTGGTGCAGAAGTCCGTGTGGGAAATCGACGCCAAGTACAAGTGATGCATTGACGCCTCGATCCGCGACGCCGGCATGCCGCCGGCGTCGTCGCTTTCGGAGGCGCAGAGAGGTGACGCATGGCAGAGATCGGCAACCTCGGCAAATACGAGCTGCGGCGGGAGATCGGTCGCGGCGCGATGGGCGTGGTGTACGAAGCCTACGACCCGATGATCAAGCGCGTGGTCGCGCTGAAGACAATCCGCTCCGATCAACTTACGGCCGAGGCGTCGGGAACAGTCATCGCGCGCTTCCGCCGCGAGGCGCAGGCTGCTGGACGGCTGAGCCATCCCAACATCGTTCCGATCTATGACTTCGGAGAGGATGGCGGCGTCTGGTTCATCGCCATGGAGTTCATCAAGGGGCGCGAGCTCAAGGAGTATTTCGAGGCGAATGAGCGCTTCAGCGTTGACGATGTCGTCCGCATCATGTCGCAAATGCTCAATGCGCTCGACTATTCCCATCGCCAGGGAGTCATCCACCGCGACATCAAGCCGGCGAATGTCTTCCTGATCGAAGACGGGTCGGTGAAGGTCGCCGATTTCGGCATCGCGCATATCGATTCGTCGAGCCTCACGCAGGTCGGCACGGTACTCGGCACTCCGAGTTACATGTCGCCCGAGCAGATCATGGGCTTGCCGGTCGATGGGCGCTCGGATCTGTTTTCCGCAGGCGTCATCCTCTACCAGTTCCTGACGGGCGAGCGTCCGTTCGCCGGGTCCGCGACGACGACCATGCAGAAGGTACTCAAGGAAGAGCCGTTGCCGCCATCATCGCTCAACGTGCAGGTGCTTCCGGCGATGGACGCCGTGATGCGCAAGGCGCTCGCGAAACGCGCCAACGAACGGTTCCAGACTGCGAAAGAGTTCGCTGCGGCCATCCGCGCAGCTGCCGCCGAGTCTACGGGGCCCGTGCCGAGCGTGATGTTGCCGACTTCCGCTGAAGCGACGATGTTGTCGGTCCCCGATCCGACGTTGGTCGCTCCGACACAGGCCGCGGCACCGGCTTCGACCGCGGCTGCGGTACCCAGCGCATCGACACCACCACCGACGTCGCCGCCGGTTTCGCCACCTGCCGCGATGGCGCCTCCGCCGGAAAAAAAATCGCAAGCACCCGCCATCGCGGTCTTCGCTGCAGTCGCAGTCATTGCGGTCGGTGCCGTTGCCTGGTTCGTGGTTCAGCGCGGAGCTGGCGATGGCACGAAGGTGGCGACCACCCCGGCGGCCCAGGTCGGCGCGGCAACGCCAGCGCCGACTCCTGCGGCGCCTGTCGCGGCAGCGGCGGCCCCGCGCGAGCCCGGCACGATGCTGATTTCCGCGGTCGGGCTGGTCGACCCGAGCGACCCTCGCTATCAGAGCGATAAGAATCTGCTGCAAACTGATCTGCGGGCGGATTCCAAGAGCCAGCTGGTCGAGAAGGCACTCGGCATGCTCATCGACACCAAATCGATGACGAAGAATTACGACCTGCTCAAGGCAAAGCTCCTGTCGAAGAGCGGCAGCTTTGTCACGACCGTCGTGCGTGAGAGCGAACCCCGCGTCGGCAAGGACGGCCTGATGTCGATCACGACGCAGGCAGTGGTCAACGTCAGGGCCGTGCAGAAATCGCTCAATCAGATGTCGCGTGATGACCGCGTCGATTTCATCCGCGCCAACGGCGACCCCAAGGTATCGGTGAGCATAACGGTACGCGACGCCGATATGCCCGATGCGCCACCGCAGCCATCACCCGTTGCCGAGAACATTCTCAAGGAACGCATCAAGTCATTCGGCTTTCGTACCTGGTCGGCCAGCGCACCGGGCGTCGACGACACCAAGAACGGGTGCCGATTTCGAGGTGCTCGGCGAAGCGAAGATCAAGAAATTGTCCATGCGCCTCGAAGCGTCCGGCGTCGTCGTCACCAAGTACGCGCTCACGTCGTGGACGGTGAAGTGCGTTGACCGCGAGACCGGCGAGGAAATCTACTACAACACCACGCTCCCCACCGGCGTCGGAAGCTGGGCCACCGAGGAAGAGGCGCTCAAGGCCATCGGCGCCAAAATCGCCGATGAGTTCTCGCGCGAATTCTTCCTGCAGCACGTGAGTGCAACCGGTAAAAAAATCACCGTCAGCGTAGAGGGTCTGCCGGCATCGGCGACGGAAGCGTTCGCGCGCGAATTAGTGGGGCTTCCGGATGTCATCGCCGTGGCTCCCGCAGCGTCAGCGGGGCCGCAAAGCTTCGAGCTTCAGCTTGCGGGCACGGGCGCCGCCGCCGATTTGGTCGCAGCGGGCGTGCTCAGGCCGCTCAACGCCAAGCTCGGGCAGACCTGTTTCAATCTTGGCAGTACTGCCGGTGAGCAGGTCGCTGTCATCTTCGACAAGGCTTGTGCGGATGCGTCCGTACTCTCGCGCTTCGAGACCAATCCGCCGGCAAGTCTGTACGGCGCGCCGCCGGGCCGGCAGCAGACCGTGATCAAGAATCCGGAGACTTTGCGCAAGCTCACGATTTGAGCATCGCCGCGCTGTAGGCGCGAAGCGGCGCGCGGCGATCAATCGACGCTCGGTCCGAACGAATTCGGACCTGCAAAACCATCACTCGCGGTTGAGCTTCTCGACTTGCTTGATGTAGTTTTGCATCGCTTCATCTTTGCTCGATCCCTTGAGCTTTGCCCAGGCGTCGTACTTGGCTGCGCCGACGAAGTCGAAGCCGCCTGGGCGATCGCCCTTCACATCGCCATCGGTGGCCTGCTTGTAGTAGGAGTACAGCTTGAGCAGAGTGTTGTTGTCGGGTTTTTTCTTCGTCTGCTTCGCGGCCACCGTGGCAGCCTCGAATTTCGCTTTAAGGTCTTTTGAAGGGGCGGCCATCGCTTCTCCTCTGTGAGCGCTCGGCGCGGACTTTCTTTCGGGTTGGCGCCAGCCTGCTATGCTACTTTAGCGCGACTCGCAAACGCGGAGCAAACTTCGCGAAGCATACGCCGACGATGACCCAGAAGCGCGAACGCATTTCGAGCGTGGACACCGCGTGGCTGCGGATGGATCGCCCCAGCAATCTCATGGTGATCTGCGGCGTCCTGGTTCTTCACGAGCGTGTCACGCTGGGCCGTCTCAGGGCGACCATCGCCGGACGCTTTTTGCGATTCACGCGTTTTCGCCAGCGTGCGGTGCAAACGTCAACGGGCGCGTACTGGGAAACCGATCCTTCGTTCGATCTTGCCGAGCACGTGTTGCCGGCGGAGGTTCCCGTCCACGGCAAGGGCGAGCTCGAGGCGTTGGTGAGCCGATTGGTGAGTACACCGTTCGATCATCGGCGTCCATTGTGGCAGTTCCACCTTGTCGAGCACTATGACGGCGGCAGCGCCATCGTGATGCGCATTCATCATTGCTACGCGGACGGCATTGCGCTGATCCAGGTGATGCTGTCGATGACCGATGCGGACAGCGCCGGCAAGATCGCCGGTCCGGCGCCACCTCCGCCGAGAAGCCGCAAAGTCGATCCCGACGATCCACTGGCAATGCTGATCGAGCCGGTGGCCGGGACACTGAAGCTCGCCATGAAAACCGGTGCCATGCTGGTCGAGAAGGGTATTGCGTTGTGGCATGAACCAGCCAAGGCGGTCGAGCTCGCGGGTCAGGGCAGCGCGCTGGCGGCGGAAATCGCGAAACTCGCGTTCATGGGCGAGGATTCGCGCACGCGCTTCAAGGGCAAGCCGGGCATCGCAAAGCGCGTAGCGTGGGCCGATCGGCTGCCGCTGGCTGAGGTCAAGGCCATCGGACGCGCGCTCGACTGCTCCGTGAACGACGTGCTGCTGTCCTCGGTGGCGGGTGCGCTGCGCTCGTATCTGGAGCGCCATGGCGAGGACGTTGCCGGCGTGACGGTACGTGCGTTGGTGCCGGTGAACCTGCGCCCGCCAAGTAAGGCGTGGAAACTGGGGAACCGGTTCGGCCTGGTCTTCCTCGACTTGCCGCTTGGCATCGAGAATCCGGTGGAACGCCTCTACGCGGTGCGCGCCAACATGCAGCAGCTCAAGGGATCCTACCAGCCCGTGCTCGCGCTGGGCATTCTTGCAGCGATGGGCGCAGGTCCGAAGGTGCTGCAGGAGCAGCTGCTGGCCGCGCTGGCAAGAAATGCGACCGCGGTGATGACGAATGTACCGGGTCCGCAGCAACCTCTCTTCCTCTCCGGCGCCAAAATCGACAGCATGATGTTCTGGGTGCCGCAATCGGGCGACATCGGTATGGGCGTGTCGATCCTGTCGTACGACAACGCCGTGCAATTCGGTTTGGTGACCGACCGCAAGCTTTGCCGCGACCCGGATCACGTCATCGAACGCTTTGCGCCGGAGTTCGAGAAGCTGGTGCTCGCGACCCTGCTCTCACCGTGGCCGTGGGACGTACCGCCGAACCCGCGGCAGATCGAAGAAGCGCTATTCGGGACAACGCTCGACAGGGCGTCTGCGCCATGAGCTTTGCAAATGTGGCGCGACGCGACCTTGCATCGCAATTGCTATTCGAGCTCCGAGCGCGCCAGTTCGACATCCAGGCGTTCCATCGCGTCGGCCGGCTTGCACTTGGCGGCCTGCTCGTAGAGCTTTGTCGCTTCGCCGATCTGGCTCTTCCCCAATCAACAGGATCAATCCGTTGCCGTACTCGATGCGGGCGATGGCCGAGTCTGGATTGAGCTTGATCGCTTTCTGGTAGTGCTCGAGGGCCGAATCCTTTTTCGCACCGTAGGTCATGCCGGCGACGAGCGCTCCGACCTTGGCGATGATTTCGGCCTGATACGAACCGTATGCGGTATGCGCGTCGGCGTGCGATGGGTTGAGTTTCATCGCGGTGGTCAGCGCATTCTTGATCTTGCCGCCGAAGCCTTGTGCTAGGGCCTTTACGACCGAGATGGCCTGGCTGTAGCGACCAAGAGCAAACGCGTACAAGTAGAAGGCGTTCGGATCCTTCGGTGCCTTCGCCTGGCGCGCTTCAGCCCATCCTGCCGCTTCCTCGAACAGCGCGATCTTTGTCTTGTCGCTCTTCTCGAGATAGATCGCGTAGACCGTCTGCGCCTTCACCGCAGCATTCACTGCGGCCGCGTCCGCAGAGGTCCCGACCACGACTGCTTGCTGGAACTCACCCGCATGGAAATGCCGCCACGCAGTCTGCGCGTCGGCGTCTTTCGGGTATGGCTCGCGATCCCCTGCATGCAGCCGATCCCAATGCTTTTTCAGTGACGCGCCATCGTACCCGTAGGCCTTTTCAGCGTACGGAAATTTCACCCATTTTGCAGCCATGGAACGCCTCCTTGCGCATCAGAGATAGTCTTGGCTGAGCCGGTCGAGCAACGTGCGGGAGGTGCCGCGCAAGAACGGCGCGATCAGCGAAAGGACCTGATACGCAGCACGGTCGAGATTGATGGCGTCGACTTGACCTGCAGCGGCGAGCGTCTTCTGGTAGGACATCCAGTATGTCGCTACGAGCACGACGTTTTCGGAAAGCGCCGTGATTTCCCGCTCGGACGCATGCATCGCCCGAGCGGCGACCATGCTGCGGCACAACTCTATCATGGTCTGCGCACTGCGGCGCATGAACCGGGTGAAGCGGGACGCCAGGTTGCGATCCCGGGAAAGAATCTCGTCGAGATCCCGGTACAGGAAGCGAAACTCCCACATGGCTTCGAACAGCAGATGCAGGAATAGCCACAGGTCCTCGACATCCGCGGGGCGACCTTCCGGTGCCGCCAGCAGATCTTCGAGCCGTCGTTCGAAAGCCGCATACAGTTCGCCGATGATCTGATCTTTATTGCGGAAGTGGTAGTAAAGATTGCCCGGGCTGATGTTCATCTCGCCGGCAATGTCCGCCGTCGTGACGTGCGGTGCGCCCGAGCGATTGAAAAGCAGCAGGCTGGTGTCGAGGATGCGCTCGCGCGTCTGCCGCGGGCGTTTGCGTTCCGCCATGACCAATTCTCTTGGAGTGGGCGGCAGTGTAGCAGGCTCCCGGAGGCCGCCGCAGCGGCCAAACGGCGTCGGCCCGTGTTCGGGCGTGCGCCTAGGTTGCTAGGGCGCTATCGGGCCCGAGCGAGCCAGCGGTCAAGATGATCGAGTGTATGCGACAAATCGCGAGCGGCTTGGCGCACGCCCGGCGAGCGAATCGCCAGCGGACGCGGATCGTCGATCGCTGCGCGCAATTCGCGGCCAGTGTCTGCAAGCCGTGCAAGGTTCAGGCGCACTCCGCGTTTTGCAAGTTGCGGCTCGAGCGTTGCGCGCCGCGCGAGCAGACTTTGCCGGGTTTTCCGATAAGCCGCTTCGCACAGTCGCTTGCGGTGCGTGTAGCTGAAAATGTTCGCGAAGAACATCTCGGCATCCTCGCGGTCAGGTTCGAACAGGAGGATGTCTGCGTGCGGATATTGTCGGCGGTATCGTTCCATTCCGACCTTCATCCGCGAGTGAATGATGGCGCGAAAAGTTTGCGCGAGCACCAGCGGCAATCCGCCGTGGTTGAGTTTGTCGACCGTGAGGCGCGTGCGGCGCGATGCGGAACTGGCGTCGAAGGGGACCAGCGGGTTGACGCAGATGAGCATTGTCACGCCCTCGTCGAGGGCGACGGACGCGTGCAGCGTCTTGTTCAGCGCTCCGTCGACGTAATGCTCACCGTCGATTTCTACCGGCGGAAACAGACCCGGCAGCGCGGCGGAGGCTTCGATCGCTGTGCTGATCGGCACGTGGTCCCACCCTGGGGCGCCGAACGACACCGACGCGCCAGTATCAAGATTGGTGGCGACCAGAAACAGCTTGCGCGACAGCTTGCGAAAATCATTGGTCCGGCCAGGACCGGCCAACAATTGTCTCAGGTAAGAATCGATCGCCCGCTGGTCGAACAATCCCGTCGGAACCGCACCACCCAGGCCCGCCATCGATTCCAGAAATCTGTGCTGGAACGGATGCTTCAAATAGTCGAGGGTCGAGCGGAGCAGCAATCGCGGCAGGGACGCGGCCCGGCGCGCGAATTCACCGAAGGCCGGACGCAAGAACAACCCAGGCCACAGCGCGGCCTCGGCGCCGTCGTCGATGAACAGGCGGTACATCTGCGCGGGTGAAACGCCATTCGCCAGCGCGGCGGCAACGAAGCCGCCTGCCGAGACCCCAACATAGACATCGAGGTCGTTGAGGTCGATTCCGTCAAGCGAGTCGGCCAGTGCGATCAGCGCGCCGACCTCGTAGATCCCGCCCAGCGGCCCGCCACCAGCCAGCGCGAGCCCCACGCGGGTACGGGCAGTGCGCTTCTTCCCGACGTCGCTGCGACGTCGGGTCACCGCCGTTGCCGGCATGGGGCTCCTTGTGTTGCTGCGACCGACCTGCTCACGGCCGCGATGTTACTACGCGTTACGCCTTGCGCGTGGCGCGCTTGGCACCGCGCACAGTGCGCTTGGCGGCCTTTTTCGTTGCCTTGACGGCTTTGCGTGCCTTGGGTTGAGCGTTGCGCACGATGACCGGCGCCTTGAATTTCGACAAGGCCGCCGATGCGCTTTGCGCGAACGTATTCGCCGCGTTGACGGCGGTGGCACGCGTCTGCTTCCACAGCGAGGTCGCGGTGGCGACCGACGATTCAACGCGCTTGCTCACATCGCGAATCGCCTTGGTTTCGACGGCAGAACCTTCCTTGACCAGGGTGCGAAACGTCTTGCCGGCTTCGGTGCGGGCCCAGTCGCGCGTGACGGCGGCTGCGCCAAGACTGGCGAGCCACATCTGGCGGGAGGCGTTGATCGGGTTGCTGGGAAGGCCATACGTCGCTAGCTTTTGCATTTGTTGCTCCTTGAGTGAAGTAAACGATCGTGCATCCATGCAGCGATTCAGGTCCACTCTAGCGCAAGGGATTAGAGCATTCAGCCTAATCGGCGTGGGTACGTCTTAATGCCGCCCATGCTGGACCGCCAGCCCACTGGCGAGTTTTGCCACGATGCCGTAGATCGAAAGCTGGGGATTGGCGCCGACGCTGGTGGGAAAAAGCGATCCGTCGAACACGTAGAGGTTGTCCAGATGCCAATAGCGGCCAGCCGGATCGACGGCCGCACGTGCTTCGTCAGGGCCAAGCGGACATCCTCCCATCACATGCGCGCTGACCACGGTCGTTGCGTGCGGTGCGAGCGACGACGCCTCGATGCCGCTCTTGGCCTCGGGCCAGCTGGCATAGTTGGCACCACTCGTCTGGAGGGGCATGACGGTCCTGGCGCCGGCGGCAAACTGGATCTGCGCCATCGTCAGCAGCGCGCGCCGCGCGCCGTTCCAGAAATAGTCGTTGAGCGGATAGTCGAGCACCGGCGTCCCGTCTCCTCGCAAGCCGACCGATCCGCCGGCGCTCTGCGGGTGAAAACCGTCGCGCAGCAAGGCGATGACGACCTGCATGTAGGGCAGCGCGCGCATCCACTTCGCGTGCGCCGCGCCAAAGCTCGGCAGCGTTGTCGCAACCAGGATCGGATGCAGCGGAGGAGCCTCCAGCTTGTAGCCGATCGGCCCGTCGAGCGGCATTGAGTCCAGAAAATGGTCGGAGTAGATGGTCTGCGGGGCGCCGGAAAAGCCGTCGACGCGTTCCGGCATCAGCGCTGCCGACACGACCGTTGGGTGCAGGAAAGTCCGCTTGCCGACAATGCCATGCGGATCGGGAATGTGGCTGCGCAGGAGCAGCGCCGGCGTGCCGATCGCCCCGCCCGCCGCAATGAACGTCTTTGCGCGCACGCTGATGCGACGCGCTGTCGGATCGGTGCCACGCGCGTCTAGGCCGACGCAGGTCAGCGCGATGATGCGGTCGCCCTGCCGGTCGAGCGTCCACGCTCGGGCCCGCGTCACCAGCGTGGCACCGCGATTCAGCGCCGCCGGTATGGTCGTCACGAGCATCGACTGCTTGGCGTTGGTCGGACAGCCCACGCCGCAGTAGCCGATGTTCCAGCAGCCTTTCACGTTGCGCCGAATCGCGCCCGCCGGAATGCCCAACGCTTGCGCGCCGCGACGAAGCACGTCGTTGTTCGCGTTGGGCTCGACCGGCCAAGCTGTTATGTTGAGCCGCGTTTCCATGCGTTCGAACCACGGTGCGAGATCGGCGGGAGAAAATCCGGTGATGCCGAATTCGCGAGCCCAGTAGTCAAGTGTCGCGGGCGGCGTCCTGAAGCTCGATGTCCAATTGACCGTGGTGCTGCCGCCGACGCAGCGCCCCTGCAGGATGTTGATCGCCTGGTCGCGGGTCTTACGGGCCGCGGATTCCTGATACAGCTGCGGGTAGGCCTCGGTTTCGCGCATCCGAAAGTCCGACGAGGTTGCCAGCGGGCCCTCTTCGATCAGAACGACCTTGAGTCCGGACTCGGTCAGGATTTCCGCCGCGGTGCCGCCCCCCGCGCCGGATCCGACAATCGCGACATCGGCTTCGAGCGTGAGGTCCGCGTCGAGTGTGGACGCGTCGATGACTTTCCATCCGCGCGCCAGGCCATCACGGAACGGATCCGGCAACCGCGATTGGCGCAACACTTCGGTGACCATCACCCGGCCTCGAGCGAAGGCGGTCCCGGATAACCAATCGCCGGCCACGCGCTCGGACTGCCGTACCATGCGGCCAGGACGAGCTGATGCAATGCCCCATAGGCGCTCTGCAACAATGCGAAGCGGCTGTCGCGCCAACGAGCAAGGAACACGGCGATCGACGCAGCGGATGCCTCCGGCCACGGCGACCACACGCCGGCAATCAGACAGCGGCTCGGGGCGAAAGCCAGCAAGGCGAACAGCTGGTCGATTTGCTTGCGTGCCTCCGGCAGCAGCCCGGCGATGGCCAGATCGACATTGGCGACGACACCTGCGCGCACCGCGCCGGCTTCGGGAGCCGCTGGCAACGTTCCGTCGAGCAGCACCGGTACAATCGCGCTGACGATCGCCCGCGCGCGTGCATCGAGCGCGAAGGAGCGCGCGTCGGGAAGGGCCGGTGCTGATGACTGCGTGTACAGCCATCGTGCAAGAAACAGTGCAGCCCCGCCTGCGATGCCCGCCTTGAGCAAGGTGCGTCGGGTCATTAGGTTACCTTCGCGCTGCGCGCTCCGGTATTCGCCCTCGGGCTCATGCGTGGCGGAGTGGCGAGGGCAGAGGGATCGGGCACGGTTTGCTTGGCTTTGCCGGTTGCGCGACCGGGGGATTGGCGGCGGGTTACTCTAGCCGTTGGAAATAGACGAAACAACCTAATTCGTGCTCAGCGAAATCTTGCGCCCAGCAGTGCGGCCAGTCACACCGCGCGCACTACGGGTGCCCGGCCCATCGGCAAATGACTAGACCCAAATCCGAACTGATGGCGGAGCTCGAGCGCGCCCGTCTAATGCACGATGAACGCGCTGCGTCGGCGCGGCTCGCTTCGGCCCTCGATCGCCTTGCGGATTTCCAGGCGCGGCGTCTCGATGCAACCTACCGTGATCTGGCGCGCGACTCACGCTACGCAGACGCGATTGCATTCTTCCGCACGGATTTGTACGGGCCGGGGGACTTCAGCCGTCGGGACACGGATCTGGCCAAGGTCGCACCGATGATGCAGCGCCTTTTGCCTTCGGGAGTCATCAAGACGGTAACGATGGCCGTCCAGATGTCGGCATTGTCGCAGGAACTCGATCGGGCGCTGCTCGCCAAGCTTGGCCTCGATGCGCCGTTCGGTGTCTCTACGTATTGCAAAGCGTATCGCGCGTGTGCCAATCGCGATGCTCGCGCGCTGCAGATCGCGCTGATCGGCAGTGTTGGGCGAGGACTCGATCGCTACGTCCATGCGCCGCTGTTGCGCGGAACACTGACCGCGATGCGTGTGCCGGCCAGGGCCGCGGGCCTGGCGACGCTGCAGGGATTTCTCGAGCGTGGCGCCGCGGCTTTCGCCCGCATGCGCGACGCCACGGAATTTCTCGAGACCATCGATACCCGCGAGACAGCCCTGATGAACGCGATTTTTGCGGGAAGCGACGCGCCTTTTCCGGACCCGCGGGATCGATGAGCCGTTCCTACGCGAGCAGGGTGTCCAACTGCTTGTTGATCTCGCGCTCGATCGGGCCCTTGAGCGGCGACAACAGGAACGAAAGCTCGACGTCGAGTTTGATCTGGCTCTTGCCAACGTGCATGTTGCCCGATACGCCGACGCCATCGAAGGTCACGTCGTCGCCGTCCCACTGACAGATCAAGCCAAAGCGCTTGTTCAGATCCTTGGCGATCTTTTGTGCGGCAGAGCGTGCATGCTTTGGGTCCAGCCTGTGGCGGCGCTTGATCGATATGTTGGGCATGACCGGTTCCTGCGATAACTTTCTTTCGGTACGCCAGTATAGCCAAAGGCGTCGGGAAGGATCATCCACGCGTGCTGCGGCGCACCAAGAGTGTGCGGTCGCGTCCGCGCCGATGGACCCGCCGGCGCAAAGACTGCAGAATCGAAACCCGACGCGTCGTAACACGTGAAGGCTGGAATGCAGGATGGCAAACATCGGTGATTACTTCCGCCAACATCTCGCGACGCCCGACACCGTGCTCTATCGCCAATTCCGCGGCGATGCCTGGTGCGACATTCCCGTCAGCGCAATCGTTGCGCTCGTCGGCCGGTGGCAGGCGGCACTCGACGGGCTGGGCCTTGCGCAAGGCGACCGTGTCGCGCTTTGCCTCAAAAACGGTGTTGACTGGGTCGCACTCGACCTGGCTGCTCTTGGCCTGGGATTGGTCATCGTCCCACTCTACGTCGACGACAATCCGGACAACGTATCCTGGTGTGCCGCCAACGCCGAGGCGCGTCTGCTGATTGTCGAGACGGCGCGCATGGCGGCCGCGCTCGCGCAATGTGGCGCCAAACTGCCGCCGATATACGTCGTTCAGCCGGACGCAGACGGTTCCACGGCTCCCGTCGCGGCGCTGCTCCCGCCCACGGCGCCCGCACCGCAATTTCGCGATTTTTCCGCGGACACACTGGCGACGATTTGCTACACCTCGGGCACTTCGGGACGGCCGAAGGGCGTGATGCTGTCGCATGGCAACATCATCGCCAATGTCGAGTCATGCCGCGAGACGAAGATGGCGCGGCAGACCGATACGTTTCTTTCGATCCTGCCGCTGTCGCACATGTTCGAGCGTACCGGAGGCTACTATCTGCCGCTGGCGATCGGCGCCAAGGTGGTCTACGCGCGCGGGGTGGCGCAGATCGCCGACGATCTCGCGGAGCAATCCCCGACTGCGATGTTCGCCGTGCCGCGCATCTTCGAGAAGTTTCTTGCACGCGTGAACCAGTCGCTCGCATCGGCGCCGGCGAAGCGATGGTTGTTCGATCAATGCGTGGCGCGCGGCTGGCGCGTCGAATGCGGTAACGCCAGCTGGCTCGATGCCGTCGCGACGCCGATATTGCGAAGTCTCGTCGCCAAGCCGATCTTCGCAAGCCTGGGCGGCAGGATGCGGCTGGCGGTCGTCGGCGGCGCGGCACTCGATCCGGTCATTTCGCACACGTTCATCGGCCTCGGCCTGGCGATGCTCCAGGGTTACGGCATGACAGAAGCCTCGCCGGTGATCTCGGTGAATCTCATTGACGACAACGACCCGGATTCCGTCGGGGCGCCGCTGCCAGGCGTCGAGATCAAGCTCTCACAATCGGGCGAGCTGTTCGCCCGTGGCGGCAATGTCATGCGCGGTTACTGGCGCAATCCGGAAGCGACTCATGAGTCGATCGATGGCGACGGTTGGTTGCATACAGGCGACGTCGCCGAGATCCGCGACCGCAGGATCTACATCCGCGGGCGGGTGAAGGACATCATGGTGATGTCGAACGGCGAGAAGCTTCCACCCCAGGACGTCGAGTTCGCGTTGCTCCACGACCCGGTGTTCGAGCAGGTGATGCTGGTTGGAGAAGGCCGACCGTTTCTGACGCTGCTCGCCGTGACCAGGGAAACCGACGAGCAGTCATTGCTCAAACGCGCGAACGAACAACTCAAGAGCTTTCCGCGCTGGGTACGCATTCGCCGCGTCGTTCCGCTGGCGGACCCCTGGAGCATCGAGAACGGTCTGTTGACGCCCACCCTGAAGCTGAAGCGTCCCCTGGTGCTGGCAAAGTTCAAGGACGCCGTCGATGCGGCATATGCTGCGGCCTCGGGAAGCTGACCCCCAACCTTCGAAGGAAACAACGTGATCGTCGACATGCGCACTTACACCATGGTCCCAGGTCGTCTCAAGGCCTTCCTCGAGCTATACGAGGCCGAGGCGCTGCCGATTCAACTGCGCCACCTGGGCAAGCTCATCGGCTATTTCACGACCGAGATCGGCACGCAAAACCAGGTGGTTCACCTGTGGGGCTATGAAAGCATGGCCGATCGCGAGCGACGTCGGGCTGCGATGGAAGCCGACCCCGCGTGGTCGGCCTACCGGAAGAAGAGCGCTGCATCGGGCAACGTCCAGCACCAGGAAAACAAGATTCTCAAATCGGTGTCGTTCTCGCCGCTGTAGCGGCTGTGCAAGCCATGAACCCCGACAAAAGCTTCAATTACCGCTCACTGTTCGATCTTACGGGCCGCGTGGCGCTGGTGGTGGGTGGCGGCTCCGGCATTGGTCAGGCGAGCGCCGAAGCGATGGGCGCGTTCGGTGCACATGTAGTCTGTGCCGACGTCGATGCCACCAGTGCGACGGGCGTGGCGCAACGCATCCGCAGCGCCGGTGGCCAGGCCTCGCACGCGCCGGTGGACGCGCGCGACACGGACAGCGTAGAAACGCTGATCAGCGGGGTGGAGCGAGAGTTCGGGCGCCTGGACGTGGTGCTTGCCACTCCGGCGGTCAATCTGCGCAAGCGGTTGCTCGACTACACCGATGAGGAATTCGATCGCGTCATCGACCTCAATCTCAAGGGCACGTTTCGTGTCGCGCGCGCCGCGGCGCGCGTGATGGTCAAGTACAGACGCGGCAGCATCATCCTGATGTCATCGATGCGCTCGGTCAATGTCGAGCCGGGGCAGAGCATTTACGCTGCGACCAAGGCCGGCATCGTCCAGATGACCCGCGGACTCGCGGTCGAACTCGGACCGCACGGCGTTCGCGTCAACGCGCTCGCACCCGGCATCGTGGCGACGCCACTGACCAAGCCGATCACCAGCAACCCAGCATGGAATGACGCGTACGCGCGACACTCGGCGTTTGGCCGCTGGGCCGCACCCGAGGAGATGGCGGGGCCGGTTGTCTTTCTGGCTTCTGACGCGAGCAGCTATCTGACCGCAACGACCATTTTCGCCGATGCCGGGTGGACGGCTATCGACGGCCGCTTCGAGCCGACGCTCACAGCCACCTAGCGCGGACGGCATGTCGGGCGATCGCATCACGCATTACCATAATGCGGTGGCCGGTTTGACAAGCGCGTGCGACCGCGCCTAGAATTCAAACGAACGTTTGATGGAGGTGTCCGGCGGCGGTCCGGGCACGGTTATCTGGAGAGCACTCGATGGGTGGCAAGGTCGTTCCGTTCGATGCGCCGACGATCTCGGCGACGCAGGCAAAGATCCTCGACACCGCCGAGGGGCTCTTCATGGAGCACGGCTTCGAGGCAACATCGCTGCGCCAGATAACCGCGGCCGCTGGTGTCAATCTGGCAGCGGTGAACTATCACTTCGGCAGCAAGGAGGAGCTGTTCCAGACGGTGCTCACCCGGCGGCTCGATCCCATGAATCAGGAGCGCATGGCGCTTCTCGCGCGTTTCGAGCGGGAGATCGCCCCGCGTCAATTGTCGGCCGAGAAGGTTCTGACCGCTATGTTCATTCCCGCGCTGAAGCTCGCCCGTGACCCCGAGCGGGGTGGCAAGAACTTCCTGCGGTTGCTTGGGCGCGCATATGCGGATCCGGCCCCCTTCATCAGGCATTTCCTGTCCGAACAGTACGCGGTGATGATCACGCGGTTCAAGGCAGCTTTCGCGCGTGCCTTACCGCACTTGCCGAAGAAGGAGCTGAGTTGGCGCCTGCATTTCGTGATGGGAGCGCTGTCGTACACCCTCGCGGGCACCGATGCGCTGCGCTTGATCGCCGCGCTCAACCCGCGTGATTCGGATAACGACGAGATGCTGCTGCGCAGGCTGGCACCGTTTCTGATCGCCGGACTCAAGGCGCCGCTTCCCGAGCTCGACGAACTCGACGGCGAGGACGCCGCGTAGCACGCCAGGCAATTACCGGAGCCACTATGTTGACCTTGATCTGGATTCTCGTTGTCGTCGTGGGCTTTTTCACGCTCGCGTACGTCAATGTCGCGGGATGGGCCTGGGCGATTGCTATCGCTGCGGCGCTCGCTGTTGCCTGGGCCGCGCATCTATTGCCCCCGTTGGCGCTGCTCATCTTGGGTGCCGCGTTGGTCGTGCTGGCGCTCCCGTTGAACCTGCCGCCGCTTCGCCGCAAGCTGATCAGCGACGGCATTCTTTCCGCCTTCCGCAAGATCCTGCCGCCGATGTCGCAGACCGAGCGCGAAGCGATCGAAGCGGGCACCGTCTGGTGGGACGGCGACCTGTTCTCCGGACGCCCCGACTGGAACAAGCTGCTCGCGGTGCCGCAGCCCAAGCTCACGGCGGACGAGCAGCGCTTCGTCGACAATGAATGCGAAGAGCTTTGCGCGATGGTCAGCGACTGGGAAACCACGCACGTCTATCGCGATCTGCCCCCGCACGTCTGGCAGTTCATCAAGGATCGCGGGTTCCTCGGCATGATCATCCCCAAGGAATACGGGGGACTCGGCTTTTCTGCGTTCGCCCATTCCGAAGTCGTCGCCAAGCTCGCGTCCCGCTCGAGCGCGGTTGTGGTCACGGTGATGGTTCCCAATTCGCTCGGTCCCGGGGAATTGTTGATGCACTACGGCACTGATGAGCAGAAGCGGTATTACTTGCCGCGGCTGGCAAAAGGCCTCGAGATACCATGCTTTGCGCTGACCAGTCCGCACGCCGGCTCCGACGCCGCTGCGATGCCCGACACCGGCATCGTGTGCATGGGTGAATACGAGGGCAGGCAGACTGTGGGCCTGCGTTTGACGTGGGACAAGCGCTACATAACGCTCGGTCCGGTGGCGACGATCCTCGGTCTCGCATTTCGCGCGTTCGATCCGGACCGGCTGCTGGGCGACAAGGAAGACCTCGGCATCACCTGCGCGCTGATACCGACGCATCATCCTGGGGTCAACATCGGACGCCGTCACATGCCGTTGTCGGCGGTGTTCCAGAACGGTCCCAACTGGGGCAAGGACGTGTTCGTCCCGATGGACTGGGTGATCGGCGGGCAGCCGATGATCGGCAAGGGGTGGCGGATGCTGATGGAGTGCCTCGCCGCGGGTCGCTCGATCTCGCTGCCGTCGCTCAACACCGGCATGGCGAAAATGGTGACCCGCGCGACGGGCGGCTACGCCCGCGTCCGCACGCAGTTCAAGACGCCGATTGGAAAGTTCGAAGGCATCGAGGAGCCGCTCGCGCGGATCGGCGGCAATCTGTATTCGATGGACGCGACAAGAGTGATGACCGCCGGGGCCGTTGACCTTGGCGAGAAACCCGCGGTGCTGTCGGCCATCGCCAAATATCACCTGACCGAACGCGGCCGACAGGTCGCGATCGACGCCATGGATATCGCCGGCGGCAAAGGCATCTGCATGGGCCCGCGCAATTTCCTCGGCCAGGCGTACATGCAGATTCCGGTATCGATCACTGTCGAAGGTGCCAACATCCTCACGCGCAGCCTGATCATCTTCGGCCAGGGCGCGATCCGCTGTCATCCGTATGTGCTCAAGGAAATCGCGGCTGCCAATAACGCCGACGCCGAACAGGCGTCGATCGTATACGACCAGGCTTTGTTCGGCCACCTCCGCTTCGTATTGTCGAACTTCGCGCGGGCGTTCGTGATGGGATTGTGCGGGTCGCATTGCGCGGCCGTTCCCGCAAACATCGCTCCCGAGACTCGCCGTTACTACCAACAGCTCACGCGTTTCTCGGCGGCACTGGCGTTTCTCGCCGACGTGTCGATGGGCGTGCTGGGTGGGGCATTGAAACGCAAGGAAAAGCTCTCCGCGCGGCTCGGCGACGTTCTGTCGATGCTGTACGTGTGTTCCGCGACGCTCAAGCGCTACGAAAGCGAGGGTCGACAGGCGGCCGACACGCCGCTGATGGACTGGGCGATCTGGGATGCGATGTTCAAGGCGCAGAATGCGCTCGAGGGGGTCATCTCCAACTTCCCGAACCGCGTCATCGCCGCCGTTTTGCGCATGCTGGTGTTTCCACTCGGTCGCCCCTATGTCGTGCCCTCCGATCACCTCGGTCATCAGGTGGCACAGTTGCTGATCGAGCCCTCGCCGACGCGCGATCGCCTGACGGCGGGAATCTATCTGCCCAGGGTGGAGACCGACGTGCTCGGCGCAATCGAGCTTGCCGTGGAAGCGACGCTTGCGGCCGAGCCGATCGAGGCCAAAATTCGCGAAGCCGCGAAAAGCGGCCGCATTGCCTCGAAAACGCTCGAAGACCGCGCCGCGGCGGCGCAAGCCGCTGGCGTCATCGATGCCGACGAACTGGCGCTCGTTCGTCGCGCGAAGCGGCTCGCCGACGAGATCATACGCGTCGACGATTTTGCGCCTGACCTGGGGGCATCCGAAATGCGGCCGCCGGTCCTTGCACAGGAGTCCGCGCCCATCGCGCACAAGGCCGCAGCCTGAGCGCAGGGCATACGCCGGCGTCCCGCCTGCGCGGTGGGACGGCTTTCGTACGACATTGCATCCACACGTCCCGAAGAGGCAGTCATGAGCGAGCCGGTCTATGTTGTCGACGGTACACGAACGCCGTTTCTGAAGGCGCGCAACCGGCCCGGGCCGTTCGCTGCGTCTGATCTCGCAACGCAGGCCGGCCGCGCGCTGCTGACGCGGATGCCGTTCGCTCCCGACGAACTCGACGAAGTGATCCTCGGGTGCGCCAGTCCGTCGCCGGACGAGGTCAACATCGGGCGCGTGGTCGCGTTGCGTCTCGGCTGCGGCCTCAAGGTGCCGGGGTGGACCGTGATGCGCAACTGCGCATCGGGCATGCAGGCCCTCGATTCCGCGCTAACCAATATTCGTGCGGGGCGTTCCAGCCTCGTGTTCGCCGGCGGCACCGATGCGCTCTCGCGAGCGCCGCTGCTTTACTCCGACAAGATGGTGTTGTGGTTCGCCAACTTCAGCACGGCCAGAACCATCGGCGAAAAGGCGGCAGCATTCCTGAAACTTAAACCAGCGGAAGTGCTGACGCCGATCATCGGGATCATGAAAGGCCTGACCGACCCGATGGTCGGGCTGCTGATGGGACAAACCGCCGAGAATCTCGCGTTTCGCTTCAGCATCACGCGGCGCGAGATGGACGATTTCGCCGCCGAAAGTCATCGGCGCGTGCTCGCCGCCCAAAAAGCCGGACACTTCGACGGCGAAATCGCCCCATTGTTCGATGCCGACGGCAAGCTTTATGTGGCCGATGACGGCGTGCGCGAGGATTCGACCGCGGAGAACCTGGCCAAGCTCAAGCCGTTCTTCGATCGCAAGTACGGCAACGTTACCGCTGGCAACAGCTCGCAGATCACCGATGGGGCGACATGGCTCGTGCTGGCGTCCGAGGCCGCGGTCGCGAAGCACAACCTGCCCGTGCTCGGAACGATCGTCGACAGTGAGTGGGCGGGGCTCGATCCGGCGCAGATGGGGCTCGGTCCAGTGCACGCGGCGACGCCTATTATGAAGCGACACAATCTTGGCCTGAACGACGTCGACCTGTGGGAGATCAACGAGGCCTTCGCAGCCCAGGTCATCGCGTGCCTGCGGGCCTGGGCGAGCGACGACTATTGCCGCACCGAACTCGGCCTTGAGCACGCCCTGGGTGAGCTCGACACGTCCAGACTCAATGTCGACGGCGGCGCCATCGCGCTAGGGCATCCGGTCGGTGCATCCGGAGCCAGGATCGTGCTGCACCTTCTGAACGCGCTCAAGCGCAGCGGCGGCAAGCGCGGCATTGCGTCGATCTGTATCGGCGGCGGTCAGGGTGGCGCAATGCTGGTTCAGCGGCCCTAGCGCGAGAAGAACGACATGACTGCATACCAGCACTGGAAGCTCGATCGCGATGCCGATGGGATTGCCTGGCTCAGATTCGACAAAGCCGGGACTTCCACGAACACCCTCTCTGCCGATGTGTTCGAAGAATTGCGTGCAATTCTCGCTGAACTGGCGACAGCGCCTCCCAAGGGCTTGGTGATCCGTTCCGCCAAGGAAAACGGGTTCATTGCGGGTGCCGACATCGATGGTTTCACGCAACTCAAGACCATCGATGATGCGATTGCGTTGGTCAAGCGCGGCTGGGACGCGTTCAATGACCTTGCCGCCGTGCCGTATCCGACGCTGGCGCTGATCCGCGGCTTCTGCCTCGGTGGCGGCCTGGAGCTAGCGCTTGCCTGTCGTTACCGCGTGGTCGTCGATGAACCCGGCACGCGCCTGGGATTGCCCGAAGTCATGCTCGGCATCGTTCCGGGATGGGGTGGAATGCGGCGCCTGCCACGTCTGGCGGGAGCGCCCGCCGCCCTTGATTTGTTGCTTACCGGCAAGACCATCGACGCGCGGCGCGCCAAGAAGCTCGGCATCGCCGATGAATGCGTGCCTGCGCGCATCATGATGAACACTGCCCGTGGTGTGCTGCTCGGCGCCCCGCCGCCGCGGCGCCTTCCGTTTCCGCTTTCGCTCACGCTCAATCCGCTGCTGCGGCCCCTGATCGCTGCACAGGCGAGAAAGCAGGTCGCTGCGCGCGCACGGCGCGAACATTATCCCGCGCCCTACGCCATCCTCGATCTGTGGGTGAAATACGACGGCGACGCGCTGGCGCCGCCGCCGAACGATCCGGCGTCGATCGCGCATCTGCTGCAGACGCCGACCGCGATGAATCTTATTCACGTGTACAAGTTGCAGGAGCGCCTCAAGAATTTTGGCCGTGACGCCGTATTCGCGGCGAAGCACGTGCACGTCGTCGGCGCCGGCACCATGGGTGGCGACATCGCCGCGTGGTGCGCACTGCGCGGTCTTAGCGTCACCTTGCAGGACCAAAATGCGGAGCGCCTGGCGCCGGCGATGGGCCGCGCTGCGAAGCTGTTCGCCGACAGGCTCAAGGATCCGCGGCGCGTGCGCGATGCGCTGGATCACCTCGCCCCCGACGTCGCCGGGGACGGCGTCGCGCGCGCCGACGTCATCATCGAGGCGATTTTCGAGAATCTCGAAGCCAAGCAACAGCTCTTTGTCGCGCTCGAAGGCAAGGCCAAGCCGAGCGCGCTGCTGGCGACCAATACGTCGAGCATCCCGCTGGAGCAGATCGCCGCTCCGCTCAAAGACCCCGGCCGCCTGATCGGACTGCACTTCTTCAATCCTGTCGCACGCATGATGCTCGTCGAGATCGTCGTCGGTATGCAAACGCGGCCGGTGCTCGTGCCGTCCGCCGCGGCGTTCGTACGCCAGATCGACAAGCTTCCACTGCCGGTGAAAAGTGCGCGGGGATTTCTGGTCAACCGCATTCTCGCACCGTATCTGATGGAAGCGATGCGCTGCGTCGATGAAGGCATGGCACCCGAAACCGTCGACGAAGCGGCGCTCGCTTTCGGCATGCCGGTCGGTCCCATCGAGCTTGCGGACACGGTCGGACTCGACATCTGTCTCGCCGTCGGCAAGATGCTGGGCGAGGATACGCAGCCGCCCAAAAAACTGACCGAACTGATCGCGGCCGGGCAACTGGGCAAGAAGACCCGGCGCGGGTTCTACGACTGGAGCTCCGGGAAAGCTGCGAAGGGTGCGCCGGGCACCGTTCCATCAGGGCTGGCCGATCGGCTGCTCCGACCTCTGCTCGCGGAGGCGCAGGCTGCGCTTGCGGCGGGCATCGTGACCGATGCGGACCTGGTCGACGCGGGGGCCATCTTCGGCACCGGGTTCGCGCCATTCACGGGTGGTCCGATGCACTACCTCGCAGCGCGCGGTTCCGGTTCCTGACCCTCAATGTTAGGATTGCCGGACTCCAGACAACGCGATACAGCTGGGAGCTAAGGGGCGCCTGCCTCCGTGCCACGTTCGATCGCTCAGGGAGGAACGGTGGAAAGAATCTGGCTCAAGTCTTATCCGCCGGGGGTTCCGGCCGAGATCGACATCAGCACGTACGCCTCGGTGCGCGACGTATTCGAGGAGAGTTGCGCGAAGTTCGGTGCGCGTCGCGCATACACCTGCATGGGCAAGTCCATCACCTTCTCCGAACTCGACGAGCTGTCGCGCGCGTTCGGCGCGTATTTGCAGGGCAAGGGACTGAAGAAAGGCGATCGCGTCGCCCTGATGATGCCAAACATTCTGCAGTATCCCGTATGTCTGTTCGGGGTCCTGCGCGCCGGCTGCGTGGTCGTGAATGTCAATCCGCTCTACACCGCGCGCGAACTCGAGCATCAACTGACCGACAGCGGCGCACAGATCATCGTCGTCGTCGAGAATTTTGCGAACACGGTCGCCGAAGTCATCGGCAAGACGGAGGTCAAGCAGGTGATCGTCACCAGCATCGGCGAAATGCTGGGGCTCAAGGGTCTCCTGGTCGACTTCGTTCTGCGTCACGTCAAGAAGGTGATTCCGGCCTGGAACATTCCGGCGGCGATGCGCTTGTCCGATGCCCTGGCCGAAGGCGCCCGCGGAACGCTCGACCGCGTCCCGCTCCGTCACGACGACATCGCGTTCCTGCAGTACACCGGCGGCACGACCGGTGTAGCGAAGGGTGCGACACTGCTGCATCGGAACATCGTCGCCAATCTGCTGCAGTCGAGGGCATGGCTCAAGCCGTTTCTCGGAGAAGAACAGCAGATCATCATCACGCCGTTGCCGCTGTATCACATCTTTTCACTGACGGCGAATTGCCTGGTGTTCATGACGCTGGGGGCTGAGAACGTGCTGATTCCCAATCCGCGGGACATTCCCGGGTTCGTGAAGGAACTGGGCAAGCATCGTTTCACGGCGCTCACCGGGGTCAATACGTTGTTTAACGCGTTGCTGAACAATGCCGAGTTTGCCAAGCTCGATTTCTCCGCGATGATAATGTCCCTCGGTGGCGGCATGGCCGTGCAGAAGGCGGTTGCGGAACGATGGAAACAGGTCACCGGCAAACCGCTCATTGAAGCCTATGGGCTTACGGAGACATCGCCTGCCGCAACGATGAATCCCTTCACGCTCCCCGAGTACAACGGCTCGATCGGGCTGCCGGTGCCATCCACCGACCTGGTCCTGCGCGACGACGCAGCGCACGAGGTGCCGCTGGGGGAGCGCGGCGAGATCTGCATCAAGGGGCCGCAGGTGATGGCCGGCTACTGGCACCGCCCCGACGAGACCGCAAAAGTGATCGACAAGGACGGCTGGCTCGCGACCGGCGATATTGGCGTGATGGACGAGCAGGGATTCGTCCGTATCGTCGATCGCAAGAAGGACATGATTCTCGTTTCGGGATTCAACGTCTATCCGAACGAGATCGAAGCCGTGGTTGCAATGCATCCCGGCGTGCTCGAATGCGCGGCAATCGGCGTGCCCGACGCGAAGTCCGGCGAGGCGGTCAAGCTCTTCGTCGTGAAGAAGGACCAGGCGCTGACCGCGGAAGCGTTGGTCGCACATTGCCGCGGGCAGCTCACCGGCTACAAATGCCCTCGCGAAGTCGAATTCAGGGCCGAGTTGCCGAAGTCGAACGTCGGGAAGATCCTTCGCCGCGAATTGCGCGATGAGGCGAAGGCAAAAGCGGCGTAGGGTCGCGGCTGCTCCAGGGTGAACGGGCAATACTCCTGATAAAAGTAACCCGAGCTGCGGGTTGTGCCGATGCCCGCGGACGCGAAGCAGCATGGCGACATCTTCGGCGGCTGGGTCACGTCACAGGTCGACATCGCGGGCGCCGTTCCTGCGGCAAGGCGAGCGCGCGGTCGGGTCACGCAGTCGCAGTCAATTCGTTTGCTTTCAAACAGCCGGTGCTGGTCGGCGATGGCGTGAGTTACTAGGTCGAGCTCACGCATACCGACCGCATGTCGATCACCGTCGACGTCCAAGTCTACGGGCAGCGAAATCCCGGCAAGATGATCTGCGTCAAGGTGACAGAAGCCAGCCTGACGTATGTTGCGGTGGGGCCGGATCGTCGGCCGCAGGCGTTGCCGCCGGAGTGACGCGACGTTTTCGCCAGTGTATATTGGCTGGCGGCGCGTTCGCCGCGTTCATACCGAGCGGTCGACACAACAGATAATCAGCTCGAGTTGCCTTGCGTCGAAGGAGGAAGAACAAGATGATGGTCAACCGGTTTCACCGCACACGTATCGCGGCTGCTGTGGCAGGAGCGCTGTTCACAGTCGCGGCAGGGCAGGCGCTGGGCGCCGGCTTCGCGCTGTCGGAACAGAACGCGAGCGGCCTCGGTCATGCGTACGCCGGTGGTGCGGCGGCGGCTGAAGACGTCAGCACCATCTATTTCAACCCGGCCGGCCTCGTGCGGCTGACTACCGCTCAAGTAGTCGTGGCCGGCAACGTCATCTGTCCGTCGGCGAAATTCAACGACGGTGGTTCATTGCCCGCGTTTAATCAGCCGCTCGGTGGAAACGGCGCCGATGCCGGAAGTTGCGCGGTTGTGCCCGCCATGTATGTGGGTGTCCCCTTCACCGACAAATGGTCCTTCGGGCTCGGCATCAACGCCCCGTTCGGACTGAAGACCGACTACAACAACGGCTGGCTCGGCCGCTTCCAGAACATCAAGTCGAAGGTCGAGACCCTCAACATCAATCCGGCCCTGTCCTGGGAGCCGACGAAGAACCTGACCGTGGGCGCCGGGGTGAGCTGGCAAAAGGTCGATGCGACGTTGACCAAGGATTTCAACTACGCTGCCGGGTTCGCGCAGGGCGTCGGTCAACTGGTGGCCGGCGGGCAGCTTCCCCCGCAATTCGCTAACACGCTCATTGGGTCCGCCGCAGGTCTCACATCGTTTGTCGACGCCACGGCTGACGACAGCGCTTGGGGCTGGAACGCCGGCATACTGTGGCAAGCGACGGATCAGACCCGATTCGGCGCGGCTTATCGCTCGTCGATCAGGTACACCGCCCACGGCACGGTCAGCTTCAACAATCCTACTGCCGCGAACCTCGGGCCGCTGCCTGCTGCGCTCGTGCCGGCCGGCGCGCTCATCGTGAGCGGCCTGAACGCGCAGCTTGCGAACGGCAATATCAGCGTGCCGATAAAATTGCCCGAGACCGCCAATGTGTCGATCTTCCACCAGTTCAACAACAAATGGGATCTGATGGCGGACCTGCAGTACACCGGCTGGAGCAGCTTCCAGCAATTGCAGATCACGCGCGACACGGGCGTCGTGCTTTCGACGGTGCCGGAAAATTGGCGCAACACCTGGCGCGTCTCGGTCGGCACCAACTATCGTTACGACGACAAGTGGATATTCCGCGGTGGTCTTGCGTACGATCAGTCGCCGGTCAACAATACCGACCGCAATGCGGCTATTCCCGACAATGACCGCACCTGGCTCGCATTCGGCGCCCAGTACAAGTTCAATCCGAACTGGGCGTTCGATTTGGCGTACGCGTATATCTGGGTCAAGGATCCGAGCATCAATCAGAACGGGGGCAGCACCGCCCAAAACGGCCTGATCAGCGGATCGTACAAGAACAATGTCCAAATACTCGGCATGCAGGTGACGTACACGTTCAAGTAGTCATCGAAGCGATCTCGCTGCACCGCGCCGCAGGCCCCGGTCTGCGGCGCGCCATTTTGGCAGGTGCGATAATGACGCAGCGCCAACCGGCCGCGGCACGACAATCACTCGAGCAGGTCATCATGCCCGAATCGCATTTCCTGGTGCGCAAGATCGCTGTACTCGGCGCTGGCGTCATGGGTGCGCAGATCGCAGCGCACCTCGCCAACGCCAGCATTCCCGTCCTGCTGTTCGATCTGGCCGCGAAAGAGGGTGACCCCAGCGGGATCTCCCTCAGGGCGATCGAGAATCTGAAGAAGCTCGAGCCATCCCCACTGGCGACCAAGGATCGCTCCGATTACATCGACGCGGTGAACTACGACCGGCACCTCGACCTCCTGGCGGAGTGCGACCTCGTCATCGAGGCGATCTCGGAGCGCATGGACTGGAAAAAGGCGCTGTACGAGAAAGTGGCGCCGCACGTTGGAGCGGAGGCCATTTTCGCGAGCAACACATCGGGGTTGTCGATCAACGCGCTCGCCGAGGCATGCCCGGTTTCGTTGCGTCCGCGCTTTTGCGGCATTCATTTCTTCAACCCGCCGCGATACATGCATCTGGTGGAGTTGATCGCGCAAAAGGACACCGCGCCCGCCCTGCTCGATCGACTCGAAACGTTTCTGGTCACCACACTCGGCAAGGGCGTGGTGCGCGCCAAAGACACCCCGAACTTCGTTGCCAATCGGGTTGGTGTCTTCTCGATGCTGGCGACGATGGTGCATACCGAGCGATTCGGCTTGGGCTTCGACGTGGTCGACGCACTGACTGGCCCGGTGATCGGACGTGCGAAGAGCGCGACCTATCGAACCGCCGATGTGGTCGGCCTCGATACGATGGCGCACGTCATCCGCACCATGGACGAGACACTGCCCGACGATCCTTGGCATGCGTATTACCAGCCGCCGCCGTGGTTGAAGGCGCTCATCGCCAAGGGAGCGCTGGGACAAAAGGCGAAGGCGGGTGTGTTCCAGAAAGTCGGCAGGGACATCCAGGTCTTCGACCTTGCTCAGCAGGCGTATCGCCGCTCGGAGGGCGTGGTCGATCCGGGTGTCGCGGAAGTCCTTGCGCTCAAGGATCCCGCCGAAAAGTTCGCCAGGTTGCGGGCAACGGATCACCCGCAAGCACAATTTCTGTGGTCGATTTTCCGTGACCTGTTTCATTACGCCGCGTATCACCTCGCAAGCATTGCCGACAACGCACGCGACGTCGACCTGGCAATCAGGTGGGGTTTCGGTTGGCAAATGGGGCCGTTCGAGACCTGGCAGGCCGCCGGATGGAAGCAGATCGCTGGTTGGATCAGCGACGATATCGCTGCAGGCAAGGCGCTGGTGAGGGCCCCCGTTCCCGACTGGGTGGACAGGGGGCCGGCAAGTGACGGCGTGCACACATCCGCAGGCGCCTTTTCGGCCGCGAGCAACTCGTTTCAGCCACGGTCTTCCCTCGCGGTCTATAAGCGGCAATATTTCCCGGATCCGATTCTCGGGGAGAAATGGCCGAAGGGGACGACGATCTTCGAGACTGACGCGTTGCGCATGTGGCACACCGGTGACGACATCGCGATCGTCTCCTTCAAGAGCAAGTCCCACACGATCGGTGACGATGTGCTCGATGGCATGCTCGCCGCGATCGCGGAGGCCGAAAAGAACTGGCGGGGCCTTGTGATCTGGCAGACGCGCGAGCCGTTTTCGTTTGGGGCGAACCTGGCTTCGTTTGCGCCGGCGGTGCAAGCAGGGCGATGGGACGCTGTCGAAGCCGTCGTCGCCAAGTTCCAGCACGCTTCGCAGCGTTTGAAGTACAGCCTTATTCCGACCGTTGCCGCGGTCCGCGGCATGGCACTCGGCGGATCGTGCGAATTCATCATGCATTGCGATCGCAGTGTGGCGGCGCTGGAGTCGTACATCGGTCTGGTCGAGGCCGGCGTGGGCCTGTTACCTGGCGGAGGCGGTTGCAAAGAGCTGGCGGTCCGCGCCGCGCGGGAGGTGGCGCGCGGAGCCAACGGCAGTCAGTTGGATCCGTTGCCGTTCATCCGCACGTATTTTCAGCAGGTAGCCATGGCGACGGTGTCGCGGAGCGCGCTCGAGGCCAGGGACCTTGGATACTTGCTGCCCGCGGATGTCGTGATATTCAACGCGTATGAGTTGCTCTGGGTCGCCAAGGCACAGGTCCTCGCGCTCTCGGAAAGCGCGTATCGCCCCCCGCTGTCGGAGCGAAACATCCCGGTGGTCGGCAAAACGGGCATCGCGACACTGGAGATGATGCTGGTGAACATGCGCGATGGCGGGTTCATCTCCGCGTACGACTTCGTCGTCGGGTTGGCGATCGCACGCGTGCTCTGCGGCGGCGATGTCGAGAGCGGCAGCCTGGTCGACGAGAAATGGCTGCTGGAGCTCGAGCGCAGGGAATTAATGACGCTGCTCAGGACTCCGAAGACACTCGAGCGGATCTCGCACACGCTGCAAACCGGCAAGCCGCTGCGCAACTGAGAGGAAGGATCATGGCCAGGCAACTGCAGGACGCATATATTGTTGCCGCGACGCGCACGCCCGTCGGCAAAGCGCCGCGCGGCGCATTCCGGCACACGCGACCCGATTCGATGCTCGCGCACGTCCTGAAATGTCTCCTGGCGCAGATTCCGCAGATCGAGCCAGGCAGGGTAGACGATGTGATCGTCGGGTGTGCGATGCCGGAATACGAGCAAGGCATGAATGTCGCGCGGATCGGCTTGCTGCTCGCCGGGCTTCCGAATACGGTCGCCGGCATGACCGTCAACCGGTTTTGTTCGTCCGGCCTGAACGCGGTGTCGATTGCCGCAGACCGCATTCGTACCGGAGAGGCCGACATCATGATCGCCGCAGGCACCGAGAGCATGAGCATGATACCGATGCTCGGCCGGCTCGCGATCAATGCCGACGTCTTTGCCCGCGACGAAAATCTCGGGATTGCCTACGGCATGGGACTCACGGCAGAGAAGGTCGCGTCCGGCTGGAAGGTGTCGCGTGAGGAACAGGACACATTCGCGCTGTCCAGCCATCAAAAGGCACTTGCTGCACAAGCCCGCGGCGAGTTCGCGGCAGAAATCTCGCCGTATCCTATCCACGATGCTATTCCGGATGTCGGGTCGGGCAGGATCATCGCCAGGAGCCACAGCTTCGAGCGCGATGAGGGGCCGCGCGCGGACACCAGCGCGGAAGGCCTGGCGAAGCTGCGCCCGGTATTCGCCGCCAAGGGTTCGGTGACCGCTGGCAACAGTTCGCAGATGTCGGACGGCGCCGGCGCATCGCTCCTGGTCAGCGAGCGTGTACTGAAAGAACTCGGCATCGCTCCCCTCGCGCGCTGGGTCGGGTACGCGGTAGCCGGTGTTGCGCCCGAAGTGATGGGGGTCGGTCCCATCGCGGCGATCCCGAAGGTGCTCAAGCACACCGGCGTGGCGCAGGACCAGATCGACTGGATCGAACTCAACGAGGCTTTTGCGGCGCAGAGCCTGGCGGTGATAAAGGAGCTCGGCATCGACCCGGGGAAGGTGAATCCACTCGGCGGGGCCATCGCGCTCGGACACCCGCTCGGGGCAACCGGCGCGGTGCGCACAGCGACCATCGTGCACGGGCTCCGTCGCCGGAAACAGAAGTACGGGATGGTCACCATGTGCATAGGAACCGGCATGGGAGCCGCTGGCATCTTCGAGTCTGTCTAGCGCGCACAGGCGCATTGCACGTCACCGCGCCAAGGATCGCCGATGCCCGACTTCTGGCCCGCCTGCGGCTACCGGTTGCTCGAGATCGACACTGCCGGACGACTCCGCGTCACGGACGCCTTTCTGCGCAGTTTTCTGCTTCGTCCCGAGCTGGCGCCTGTGCCGGAGTCCTGCGCGACGGAACTCGCCTTGCACGAAGCGCTGCTCGATGATCCATCGCGCACGACGTCCGAGACGGACATCGCGGGCATCGCCGATCCGGATGCGCGGGACAACTATCGCATCTGGATGAGATTTCGCGATCGCCTCTTGCGCGCGCCGACGCTCGAAGGGGCCTATACCGGGCTGTTCGGCGGCGAAGGCGTCGACGTGCCGCCGCAATTCGTGCATCAGCTGACGCAGATCCTGCTGCGGCATATTCTTGGCGATGGCGCCACGGCCTTCGAGGCGCGCGTCGGCGAAATGCTGTTTCGCGCGCAGAAGATCACCGTGACCGAGGACGGGACGGTCATGGCGGCTGACGAGCTGACGGTCGATTTGTACGCCACCTCGGCGGGCTTCGGTAGCCTCGGCGAACTTCTGGCGCAAAATCGCACTCCGGCGCGAAGCATCGATCTCGACGTGATGTCCGACGAAAATGCACAGACGTATTGGGATCGCGACGAGCGATACGACTTCGCGGTCAGCATGAACCGCGGCAGGCCGGCATTGACGGCGTTGTGTCGCGTTCTCGAACGCTGGATCGCACACTTCCTGTCCATCGAAGTCGAAATCGAGCCACAGCGCCAAATCAACGATGCGCGTTGGGTGTGGCACGTCGGGTTGGACGCCGAGGCGAGTCTGCTGCTCAACGACCTGTACAATCGCGTCGATGTCGGCAGCGAGCGAATGGAACGTCTACTGTGTCTGTTCGAATTGAGCTTCGCAGATCCCGCCGCGATGCGCGCCGCGATCGCGGGGCGCCCCGTGTATCTGGCCATGGCGATGGATCAGGAACAGCGCCTGCGCCTCAAGCCGCAGAATCTGCTGCTCAACCTGCCGCTGGCGCGATCACAGTGAGGAACCTGGTATGGTTTTAGCAAATCGTTGCTACCGTGCGCTGATTCTGCTGCTCGCGACGCTCCCGGCGGACGCGATGGCGCAGACGCCACCCACTCCGCAGCCGTCGGCGGCGGCAGCACAGTCGCCCTTGGCTGCCTTTGCGTGGCTCGCCGGTTGCTGGGAAGGCAGCGTCAACCAACGTGATTTCCGTGAGGAATGGCTGCCGTTGCGCGGCGAAATCATGATCGGCGCAAGCCAGACCGCGATGCAGGGAAAAACGTTGAGCTATGAGTTTTTGCGCCTCGAGCCACGCGCGGATGCGGTCTACTACATTCCCATGCCATCGGGGCGCAAGGACGAGGCATTCAAGATGGTGAGCAGGACCACCGACGGTGAAGACGAGATTTTTACGTTCGAGAATGTCGGCACCGAATTCCCGCAGCGGATTATCTACCGCCACGCGGGCAACGGCTGGCTCTATGCGCATGTGGGCGGTCAGGTCAACGGCGAGGTGAAGGAAGTGATCTATCCGTTTCGGCACGTCGACTGCCAGACCGGAGCGCCCATCCGCAAGTGACTGTTTCCGGCTCCGCCACTGCATCACTCGAGAAGCTCCTCGCCGACGGCAAGGACAGCGCGCTCCTGCGCTTCGGCCTCGGCAACGCCTATCTTGGCGCGGGCGATGCGTTGCGCGCGGTGGAACACCTGCAGCATGCAGTCGCTTTCGATCCCGGCTATTCCGCCGCATGGAAGCTGCTCGGCAAAGCGCTCACGGCAACGGGGCTTGAATCCGAGGCGCTCGCGGCTTACCGGGACGGCATCGCGGCCGCGGAACGCAAGGGCGACAAGCAGGCGCTAAAGGAGATGCAGGTCTTCGCTCGGCGGCTTGCCAAGCAAATGGGGCAGGGGTAAAGTCTTCGTGCTGCGTCGCAGCACGCGGCGTTGGCGTCCCCGCATCTTGGCCCCTCGGCTTCCTCCTCCCGCGCGTACCGTACCGCTCACCGAGAGCGCCGCGTCGCACTACGTGTCGCCATGACGACCTACGAAAAGCTGCGCACGCTGGTCATCGGCGCACCGCTTGATCCTTTGAGTCAGCGCACGCGCCAGCACATCGCGCTGGCCGCGTTCCTCGCGTGGGTCGGATTGGGTGCTGACGGTCTGTCGTCATCGGCGTACGGCCCGGAGGAAGCGTTCCGGGCGCTCGGCGCGCATACGCATCTCGGGTTGTACCTCGCGCTGGCGACGGCGGCGACGGTGTTCATCATCTCCCTCGCGTACAACCAGGTCATCGAGCTGTTCCCGACGGGGGGCGGGGGTTACCGCGTTGCGACGAGCCTGATCGGACCGCGGGCGGGGCTCGTGTCCGGCGCCGCCTTGATCGTCGACTACGTGCTGACGATCGCCATTTCCGTGGCCAGCGGGGTCGACGCCCTGTTCAGCCTGCTCCCGGCGTGGATGGCTTTCTACAAACTCGGCACCGAGCTCGCGCTGGTGGCGCTGCTGCTCGTGCTGAATCTGCGCGGGATGAAGGAGTCCATACGCGTCCTGCTGCCCATATTCGTCGGCTTCTTTGTCACCCACACCGTGCTGATCGTCTACGGCATTCTCGGCCATTCCGAAGGGTTGACGCTGGTGGTCCCCGACGCGGTGGCAGAGACGCGGCAGCTTGCTCACGACATTGGTTGGGTCGCTGCATTGTCGCTGTTCCTGCGTGCGTATTCGCTCGGTGGCGGCACCTACACGGGCATCGAGGCGGTGTCTAACAATGTGCAGACACTTCGCGAGCCGGTCGTTCGGACCGGCAAGCTGACGATGTTCTACATGGCGACATCGCTCGCGTTCACCGCGGGCGGGATCATCCTTCTATATCTGCTGTGGAAAGCGCAGCCGGTCGACGGGCAAACGCTCAACGCGGTCGTTTTTGGGACGATTATCGAGAGCTTCGGCTTACCTGCCGCGTTCAACCAGACCGCGCTGCTGGTGGTGCTGGTCACGGAGGCCGGCCTGCTCTTCGTCGCGGCCAATACGGGCTTCCTCGGGGGGCCGCAGGTGTTGTCCAACATGGCGTGCGATTCCTGGTTGCCGCATCAATTCCGCCATCTGTCGACGCGACTGGTCACTCAGAACGGTATCGTGATCATGGGTCTCGCGGCGCTGGTGATCCTGCTGTGGAGCCGCGGCAAGGTCGATCTCCTGGTCGTGCTCTATTCGATCAACGTCTTCCTGACGTTTACGCTCTCGTTGCTCGGGCTGTGCATCTACTGGTGGCGCGCGCGCGCGAGCGACGGGCGCTGGCTGCATCGGCTTGCATTCTCGGCGCTTGGATTTGCGGTGACCTCGAGCATCCTCGCGGTTACCCTGGTCGAAAAGTTCGGCGAGGGCGGCTGGGTGACGGTCCTGATCACGTCGGTTGTGATCGCCCTCTGCCTCGCCATCCATCGCCACTACGACGGCGTGAAGCTACGGCTGCGCGAGGTCGACGAAATCTTCACTGCGGCCCAATCACCGAAGTGCCAGAACCCCCCGCGGGTCGACCCGGAGGCGCCAACCGCGGTGTTCATCGTGGGTTCGAGCCGCGGCGGCGGCATTCACACGGTGCTTTGGGTGCAACGGCTGTTCCCCAACAATTTCAAGAATTTCATCTTCATCAGCGCCAAGGCGGTCGATGCGCGGAGTTACGGCGGCACTGAACAGATCGCCGCGATGCGAGCGGCGCTGGACAAGGCGCTGGGCTTCTACGTCGACTACTGCCACGCCAACGGTCTGGCGGCAACCGCGCGTTACTCGCTTGGCACCGATCGCGCAGACGAACTGGTCAAGCTCGCCGAAGAGACGCTGCGTGAGTTTCCGAACAGCCTGTTCTTTACCAGCAAGCTGGTCTTCCGCAACGAAAACTGGGTCACGCGGCTCTTGCACAACCAGACTGCGCTGGCGCTCCAGCGCCGACTGCACCTGAACGGTATGCAGATGGTGATTCTGCCGATGCAGATTTGAGTCTGCACCGTCCATCGGCGATAGGTTCAGCGGACGGAGTCTGCACCCAGGTTCGCGAGCTCGTCTGCCCGGTGATTTCCGGGCGTGTCGGCATGCCCTTTGACCCAATGCCAGTCGATATCGTGTCGGGCGGCGAGCGCGTCGAGTTCTCGCCACAAATCGGCGTTCTTGACCGGCTTCTTGTCGGCGGTTCTCCAGCCGTTCCGCTTCCACCCGTGGATCCAGGTCTGGATGCCGTTCTTGACGTACTGAGAATCGGTGTAGATCGCGACCGGGCAGCGACGCTTGAGGCTGGCGAGCGCCTGGATGACCGCGGTCATTTCCATGCGATTGTTGGTCGTGTGAGCCTCGCCTCCGAACAACTCGAGCTCCTTGCCCTCGTATTGGAGCAAGGCGCCCCAGCCGCCCGGGCCAGGATTGCCTTTGCAAGCGCCGTCGGTGTAGATGACAACCGGCGCCGTCATGCACCGGGGCTCAGTCGACGAGTTCGGCGCATTCGCGAGCCTGCCGCGCCGCCGATGCGAGCGCCTTCTTGCGCACGCGTCTCGTCCACTGCGGGGTGATGATGCGCATGCCGAGCAGGCGCTTGGTGGCGCGCAGGAAGTAGACACCGCCTGCGATCGGCCACCAGCGGTCCCCAGCTTTTTCGAAGAACTCCAAGCGCTTGAGCCACTTTTCCTGTGAATGCGGCGGCACGTATGCATCGAGACGTCCGCCGGTCACTTCGAATCCGAGCAGCGCCAGCCAGTCCTTCAAACGGTAAAGCGCGATGAAATTGCCGTTCCAGGGCATCGTCTGTTCTCTGCCGAAATAGCGCTTTGCGCCGAACAGCGAGAAAGGATTGAAACCCGCGATCAGCAGTTGCCCTTCGGGCCGGATGACGCGATACACCTCGCGCAGCAACTGGTGCGGCTCGTCGGTGAATTCGAGCACATGCGGGAGCACGATGAGGTCCATGCTGTTTTCGGCGAAGGGCAGCCAATGCGGATCGGCCAGTACCTGCGCCGGTTCCTCGAGGTCGATGGTCACGCACGTGGTTATGCGGGAAGCCTGCAGAAAGGGGCATTCGGGCAGGCCGATCTGCAGTGCGTGGAAGCCGAAAATATCGGCCAGCGTAGAATCGAAGTACGCCTGTTCCCGAGTGCGAAGGTATTGACCAAGCGGCGTCGCGTACCAGTCGGCCAGCGTGCCGGTTGACATGCCGGCTCGCGGTATCGAATATTCGCCCATGCCCACGATTATCCCCATCCCCGCGTTTGCCGACAACTACATCTGGCTGATCCGTGAAGGTACCGCCGCGGCGGCTGTCGATCCGGGCGAAAGCGCGCCAGTTATCGCGTATCTCGAGCGCGAGGGATTGGCACTTACGGCCATTGTCGCAACGCATCACCACGGTGATCATGTAGGCGGCATCCGAGATTTGCTCGCACTCGGAGACATCCCTGTCTATGGCCCCGCGAACGAGTCCATACCACGGCGCACGCACGCGCTCGCGGAGGGTGACAGGATCGTCGTATCCGGCATCGGCCTCGCGCTGTCGGTATTGGACATTCCCGGCCATACTGCAGGTCATATCGCGCTCGTCGGCGATGGCACGGTCTTTTGCGGCGATACGCTGTTTGCCGCCGGCTGCGGCAGGCTGTTCGAAGGCACCCCGGCACAAATGGTAGCGTCGCTCGCCAAGCTGTCCACCCTGCCCGACGCAACCAGGATTTATTGCGGCCACGAGTACACCGTGTCGAACCTTCGGTTCGCGCTTGCGGTCGAACCCCGCTCCGGCGCGTTGCTGGAGCGGCAGGCGCGTGCGCAGGCAGCCCGCGCACAGGGCACACCGACGTTACCGACGATGATCGCCGAAGAACGCGCCACCAATCCCTTCCTGCGCGTCCACGAAGCATCGATCCGCGCCGCGGTCGAACGCCACGCAGGCCGCGCAGCTGGACGGCCCGGTGGAGGTGTTTGCCGAGTTGCGCGCCTGGAAAAACGGCTTTTGAGCGCCGCGCGAAGCTTGACGTCCCGCAATCCAGCCCCCTACCATCGCGGGACCTTGCCCGACTCACATTCGACGCAGCGGCGCGTTCCGAGCGCCATTCCAGTCCTGATCGTGGCGCTTGCGCTTGCCTCGTGCGCTGGCGTGCCGTCTGCGCCCGTCGCATTCACGCCACCGCCGGAGCGGGCGCCGGAACCTCCCGCCATGATCGTCGATGTGCCGGTTGAACCCGAAC
The DNA here is from genome assembly GCA_963829375.1 of uncultured beta proteobacterium. Taxonomy (GTDB): domain Bacteria; phylum Pseudomonadota; class Gammaproteobacteria; order Burkholderiales; family Casimicrobiaceae; genus PALSA-1003. The sequence goes on from CAWHIS010000013.1 coordinate 289,576, forward strand.
CGACGATTTACCGGGCATCGGCTGGAGACGCCGACTCCATCAGCACATTGCAGCCGGAGTACAGCGACCTCTGGATGCGCATTCGTCAGGGGTTCGTGCTGACCGATCTCGACACCGCGGATGTCAAGGCGGCCGAGTCCTGGTATGCGGCGCGTCCGGATTACGTTGCGCGCATGGTCGAGCGCAGCCGGCGGTATCTCTATTACATCGTGGGCGAGGTCCAGAAGCGCGGCATGCCGGCAGAAATCGCGCTCCTGCCGATGATCGAGAGCGCATACAACCCGATGGCGTATTCGCGCAGCCGCGCTTCCGGTATTTGGCAGTTCATCCCGTCGACCGGCAAGGATTTCGGGCTCAAGCAGAATTGGTGGCTCGACGAACGAAGGGACGTCGTTGCGGCAACAGATGGTGCGCTGGATTACCTCGAAAAGCTGTACGCCGAATTTGGCGACTGGTACCTGGCGCTGGCCGCCTACAATTGGGGCGAGGGTTCGGTGCGCCGCGCCATCGCGGCCAATGCGAAGCGAGGCCTGCCCACCGACTATCTCAGCCTGAAAATGCCCGCAGAGACGCGTCAATATGTGCCCAAGCTGCAGGCGGTGAAGAACATCGTCAATGATCCCGAGGCCTTTGCTCTGGAACTCGCAGATATTCCCGACGCGCCTTATTTCACCGTGGTGCGCACGACCAAGAAGATGGACGTGCAGAAGGCGGCGGAGCTGGCCGAGATGCCGGTCGATGAGTTTCTCTCGCTCAACCCCCAGCACAATCGACCGGTCATCGCGGGCGCGGACGAGACGACGCTGTTGCTGCCCTACGACAAGGCGGAGTTGTTTGCGGCAAAACTTGAACTGTCGGATCAACCGATGGTGACGTGGCAAGCGTACAAGACAAGGCCGGGAGAGACGCTGGCGCAAGTCGCTACGCGCTTCGGCCTGCCCCTGGAGACCCTGCGCACGGTCAACGGTATCGGCGTTCGCGCCAACGCGGTGCCGCCGGGCCACGCGCTTCTGGTGCCCTCGCAGGCGCCATCGGATGCGACGGTGGCGACGCTGCAGGACGTCGTGTTCACGACCGTACCGAGCGGCCGCACGGTATACCACCGGGTTGGCAAAGGGGACACGCTCGCTTCGATCGCGGCCCGCTACGACGTCACGCAGCAAGACCTCAAATCATGGAATGACGGCCTCACGACGAAGGTCGTCTTGGGACAGAAACTGCGCATCGTCACCGACGCCGGACCGATCGCCGGCGCGCGACCGGCGCGAAAAAAGACCGGCTCGACAAGTACCTCTGGCCGCACGTCGAAAGCACCGCCCCGAACGCCGCGTCCGCGCGTCGCAGCCGGCCAGCATCCCTGACGAGGGTCAAAAACAAAACAGGCGACACTCGCGCGTCGCCTGTTTTGAGGTCCGCCGCAGTCTGCCGACGGACGGTTCGCCTTCCGAAGCTTAGATTTTCTTAGCCTTCTTGGCCTTCTTCTTCTTTGCGGCCTTCTTCTTCGGGGCGGCCTTCTTCTTCGCCGCCTTCTTGGCCTTCTTCTTCGCGGGCTTGCGCTTGGCTGCCTTCTTCTTCGGGGCGGCCTTCTTCTTCTTTGCGGCCTTCTTCTTCGCGGGCTTGCGCTTGGCTGCCTTCTTCTTCGGGGCGGCCTTCTTCTTCGCCGCTTTCTTCTTCGGGGCTGCCTTCTTCTTTGCCGCTTTCTTCTTTGTTGCCGCCTTCTTCTTCGCCCGTTTCTTGGGCGCCATGGCCGGTGCGGCCGGGGCCATCGTCAACATGTCAGCCATCATCTTTGATTCTCCTGTCTGAGTTGCTATAACTATTATGAGTGCTTCTGTTTCATCGCAGGCTTCGGTGAATTTGTCATCGAGTGTTGCTTGACCTCTTGACAAACCCATTGACACCTGCTGCCTGAATTCTAGCCAATTTTTTTCGAAATACAAGATTTAATTGCAGTTTTGAGTGACGTAGAACGTCACTGTTGTGATTTTGCACACGCGTTTTTCGACACTGCACAGTGATTCAAGGCAGCATCGATTCGTGCGCATAGAGTTCCGCCACGGTCTCGCGCGAACGTACGAGATGCGCGGTTTTGCCATCGACAATCACCTCTGCTGCACGAGGCCGGGAGTTGTAATTCGAGCTCATTGTCATCGCGTATGCGCCGGCGGAACAGATCGCGAGCAGGTCGCCTTCATCGAGCGCGAGATCGCGGTCATGCGCAAGAAAATCTGCGCTCTCGCAAACGGGCCCGACGAGCTGCCAGACCGTCGACGGTGTAGTGCGCGGCCGCACCGGCAGGACTTCGTGCCAGGCGTCGTACAGCGCCGGCCGCAGCAGATCGTTCATTGCTGCATCGACGATGGCGAAGCTCTTTTCCGCGCCCGGCTTGAGGTACATGACGCGTGTCAGAAGGACGCCCGCATTGCCGACCAGAAATCGTCCAGGTTCCAGCAACAGCCTGTGCGGTCGGTTACCACGCAGGCGACCGATCGCGAGCGCGTATTCATACGGATCGATCGTTTCTTCGTCGCGGTAGCGAATCCCGATACCCCCACCGACGTCGATATGCTCCAAATGAATGCCCTCGGCGGCGAGCTGATCGATGAGCATGAAAGCCTTTTCGGCAGCCTCGACGTGCGGGCCGAGGGCGGTGATCTGCGACCCGATGTGCATGTCGATGCCGCGAATGCTGATGTGCGGCAGCGCGGCGGCGCGGCGGTAGAGCGCGTGTGCGGCGTCGAACGCGACCCCGAATTTGCTTTCCTTGAGCCCGGTCGAGATGTACGGATGAGTCTTGGGATCGACGTCCGGATTCACCCGGAAGCTCACCGGGGCGTGCTTGCCCAGGCGCCCCGCGACACGGTTGAGATGCTCCAGTTCGCTCGCCGATTCGACGTTGAAGCAATGGATGGCGAACTCGAGCGCCTCCGCAATCTCGGCATCGGACTTCCCGATTCCGGAAAACACGATCTTGGCTGGGTCGCCGCCCGCAGCGATGACACGCGCCAGTTCACCGCCGGACACGATGTCGAAGCCGCCCCCGAGCCGCGCGAAGAGGTTGAGGATGCCGAGATTCGAATTGGCTTTCACCGCGTAGCAGACGAGGTGCGGGATCCCGGCGAACGCAGTATCGATCTGGCGAAACGCACCCTCGAGCGCTGCACGGGAATAGACGAAGCAAGGGGTTCCGAAGCGCGTGGCGATGTCCGCGAGCGCAACCCCTTCGACAGCGAGCTCGCCGTCGCGATACGAGAATTCGGCCACCTACTTCCCGCCGTCCGGTTGCACGTCGGGAACGATTCGGTCGGGAACTTCGTCACCCATCCGCACCGGTGGAGGTGCGGGTGTTTCCGGCGCGCCGGGCTTGGCGGGCGGGAGTTTCAGCGGGCCCTTGATGCCGCATCCCATCGCAGTGCCGACTGCAGCAGCGACGAGCAATGCGGTCACGGAACGGCGTAACATCCGAAGCTCCATGCGACGGCATTCACAATGAAGTTGCGTCGAGGAAGTCTATCACGCGGCAACGGGGCCACCCGATGAGCACCGAGAGCGAATTTGTGGTGCTGGCCGATCGTGTGCTCGGCGCGATTGCGGCTGCGCTCGATGCGGGTGACGCCGATGTCGATTGGACGCTGAACGACGGCGTCCTGACCATCGACTGCGGGGCCGGAGGCAAGGTCATCGTCAATCGCCACCAGCCAAGCCGCGAGATCTGGGTCGCGGCAAAGTCCGGCGGATATCACTTTCGAGGGCAAGATGGCAAATGGCGCGACACACGGGACCGGACTGAGCTCGGCGCGGCCCTGTCGCAGCTGCTCCGAACGCAGGCCGGGATCGACGTCGAATTGCCGGTGCTCCCCGCACCGCTGTAGGCGCGAATTCATTCGCGCGCGGCGGTCATTTTGGTTACAGTCCGAGCCAATCCGGACCTGCGAAATCGCAAGGTTCCTCCACTACCCAAGCAGGGGCGTCAGCACGTCGAGTTCGCGGCGGACGGCCGCGTGGTCCGGCAACAGCGACTCGACCAGTGCCCAGAAACGGGGTGAATGATTGAGCTCGATGAGGTGCGCCACTTCGTGCGCGACAACGTAATCCGAGATGCGTGGGGGCAGCTGGATCAGTCGCCAATTGAGCCGGATTTCACCCTTGTGATTGCATGTTCCCCACTGCGTACGCGAATTGGAGAGTTTCACGGTGGGCTGTGACGTGGCGACCCGGCTCGCGAAGTGCAGTACGCGCATGGTAAGCAGCGCGAGCGCTTGCTCCCTGAGCCAACGTCCGACGAACGCGCCGATCTGCTCTTCGTCCCGGGGATTGGGATGCAGGACCGTCAGGTGAAGCAGATCCGCGGCGATGGTCTCGCGGCGCGCCGCGAACAGCGCCAGCGTCAACGGTCGGCCCTGATAGAGGAGCGCTGCGCCTTCGCGCCACGCTGCTGGCAGCGCTTCGCTTTGCCGCCCTTGCCATTCCACGAGCGTGGTAACGACCCATTCCGCACGTTCGATCAATGCCAGTTCGATCTCACGGATCGTAACCCACGGTGGCGCACGCACGGTGAGGCCGGTCTGGTCGATCAGCATGCCGATCGAACGGCGGCGCGCGCGGTGCAGCCGATACTCGACGTGCTGTCCCGCAAGCATCACGCGCCGTGTGCTAGCCCCGTCGTCGCGGGTCAGCTGTGCGGGCCCTGGCTTGGTTCCAGCGGATTGCCCAGCCGTGCGACCTCGTTCTCGATCCAGGATTCGACCTCGTTCATCAGTCGCTGCAAGTCCTTGCCGTCGGAGCTTATCGCTGCGCCGATCGACATCGTGACCGTACCGGGCCGTTTGCCCAAAAACCCCTTCGGCCACAAATAGCCGGCATTATGCGCTACCGGGACGATTGGCACGCCGAGCGTGATCGCCAGACGCGCGCCGCCGGTCTTGTAGTGCGCGCGCGTGCCCGCGGCAATCCGCGTTCCTTCCGGGTACATGACGATCCAGAACCCCTGCCTCAAGCGCTCCTGTCCTTGGGTCACGATCTGGGTCATCGCATCGTTGCCGGATTTGCGATCGATGGTGATCGGCGACGCTTGTCTGAACGCCCAGCCGAAGAATGGAATCGACAGCAATTCCTTCTTGGCGACGAAGGCCAGCGGCGGGCCCACGAAATTCAGCGCAAGCGTCTCCCAGGTCGACGAGTGCTTCGACATCACGATATGCGGCGCGCTGAAGGGCGGGAGGTTCTCTCGGCCGACTACGTGTTGACGGATGCCGCATATCCATCGCGCGCCGAACAGCATGAGCCAGCACCAACCCATGATGAACTTGAAACGTGGAATCGGTGGCAGCCAGGAGAGCAGCAGGACGAATATCGCGTATATCGGCGTCACCACGAGTTGGTACAGCGCGAACAGGAGAGAGCGCAGCGCCGACATGGCGAACGAAACGGCTCAATCCCCGGCGAGCAGCGCGGTGGCCACGAATGCGAGATCGGGAAAGATCACGGTATTTTTTGGAAAGTCGCCTTCGCGCAATGTCTTCTCGCCTTTGCCGGTCAGCACCAGAATCGGCTGGGCATCGACCGCCGCCGCGGCCTGCAAATCGCGCACGCTATCGCCGACGCACGGTACCCCGGTAAGGTCCGCGCCGAAGCGCTGGCCGATTTCGATCAACATTCCTGCCCTCGGCTTGCGGCAATCACATGCCGAGTCGGCGGTATGCGGGCAATAGAAGACGGCGTCGATGCGCCCGCCCGCGCCGGCCAGTGCCTTGTACATCTTTTCGTGAATGGCGATCAACGTCGCCATGTCGAACAGGCCGCGGCCCAGCCCGGATTGATTGGTCGCAACGACGACGCGGAAGCCGGCGTGATTGAGCCGCGCGATCGCTTCCATGCTCCCGGGAATCGGCCGCCATTCCTCAGGGGCTTTGATGAACTGATCGCTGTCGTAGTTAATCACGCCATCGCGATCCAGGATGATGAGCTTGGGGTGGCGCGTCTGGGCAACCGATTCAGAGGCGAATTGGACCAAGGCTCCTCCCCTATACCGCGAGCTTGGACAGGTCGGCGACCTGGTTCATGGCCTCGGCAAGCCCGCGCAGTAGGGCGAGTCGGTTGGCGCGTACTGCGCGGTCGTCGGCCATCACCATCACATCGTCGAAGAAGCGGTCCACGGGCCCGCGGACGGAGGCCAGGGCGCGCAACGCTGCGGTGTAGTCGCCGCGGCTCACGTCGCCGTGCACGACCGGCAACAGCGTCTGCACCGCCGCATAGAGGTCATGCTCGGCGCCGCCATTGAGCAACGCGCGATCGACGGCGAGCGCCGCCTCGTCGCCGGATTTCTTGAGAATGTTGGTGATCCGCTTGTTGGCGCTGGCGAGTGCTTCGGCCTCGGGCAGGGCCATGAATGTTTTGACCGCCAGCATCTGGCCAGGGACCTGGTCGATGCGTACCGGCCGCATGGAGACGACGGATTCCACCTGGTTCGAAGTGTAGCCCTGTTCGCGCAGGTAGGCACGCAGTCGTTCCAGCACGAAAGTGAGCACCTCTTCGCGTGCATCGTGGACCGAGGCGACACCGCTGAACGCTGCAAAGCCGGCGGCGACCAGATCGTCGAGACGCAATGGCCTGCCGCCCTCGAGCAGGATCCGCACGACCCCAAGCGCAGCGCGCCGCAACGCAAAGGGGTCCCGGTCGCCGGTTGGTGCGTTGCCAACCCCGAACATGCCGACGAGGGCTTCCATTTTGTCTGCCAATGCAATCGTCGTTGCCACCGGAGCCTGCGGCAAGGAGTCGCCCGCAAAGCGTGGCCAATAGTGCTGGGCGATCGCGTCGGCAACTGCCGGAGGCTCGCCGTCGTTCCGCGCGTAGTACCGGCCCATGGTGCCCTGCAACTCAGGGAACTCGCCGACCATGTCGGTGACGAGATCGGCTTTGGCGAGCATCGCGGCACGGTCCGCGAACACGGGGTCGGCCCCCGATGCGGGGGCAATCGCCGCGGCGATTGCACGCAGGCGCAGGACCCGATCCAGTTGGCTGCCGAGTTTGTTGTGATAGACGACGCTGGCAAGCTTCGGCAGTCGCGTGTCGAGTCTGTGGCGTCGGTCCTGGTCGTAAAAAAACTTGGCGTCGGCGAGTCGGGCGCGCAGGACGCGTTCGTTGCCGTGGACGATCGCCGACGACTCGTCGGTCTGCAGGTTGCTTACCAGCAGAAAGCGGTGCTTGAGCGCTCCCGTGTCGTCGGCGAGCGCAAAATATTTCTGGTTCTGCTGCATCGTCAGGATCAGGCACTCCTGCGGCACGTCGAGGAAGGCGCGGTCGAAGGTTCCCGCGTAGACCACCGGCCACTCGACCAGCGCTGTCACCTCATCGAGCAGCGCGTCGGGCATGATCACTTGCGCGTGCTCCGCGGCCCGCCACAGCGCGGTAACGATCGCAGCCCGACGCTTGGCGAAGTCGGGAATGACCTTGCCCTCGGCTTCGAGGGTGGGCTCGTAGGCGTCGGCGGTTTCGATGTGCAGGTCGGGTCTGCTAAGAAACCGATGCCCCGCCGTTGTGCAACCTGCAGTCAATCCGAGCGCCTGCACGTTGACAACGCTATGGCCGTGCAGTGCGACCAGGCCGTGCGCCGGACGCACGAATTTCTGGTTGTTGTAGTAGGCGCCGGCATTGGCGTAGCTCATGACTTTGGGGATCGGCAGCCCAGCGATCGTCTCGTCGAGCGCTTCCTGGAGACCACGGACCAGAGGCTGCCCTTTCTCGAGCCTGCGCAGATAGACGTAGTCGGCTTTTCCGTCGGATGCGACATAGACCGCATCAGGACCGTCCTTCGCGTCTAGCGAATCGGTCGCCAGGTGGCCGCGACCGAGACCACTGAGTTTTTTCTTCAGAGCTTCAGTGACTCCCGTGGCATCGCGCGCCACCTTTACTGGCATAAGCTTGTCGAGCACTTCTTCGTCGGGCGCAACGGGTCGTACGGCAGTAATCGACACCGCAAGACGGCGCGGTGTTTCATATGCGGTGACGTGACCGTCGTCGTCGAGAAAATTGCGCTGCTTGAGTCCTGTTGCGATTCCATCGGCGAAGGCTTCGCCAAGCCGTTTCAGCGATTTCGGAGGCAGCTCCTCGGTGCGCAGCTCGACCAGCAGCGTCGTGGACTTCTGCATCACGCGGCCTTGCGGTGCGCGCTCGGCAGCATCGGAAAACCGAGCGCCTCGCGCGCATCGACGTAGGCCTGCGCCACCAGTCGCGACAGCGCGCGTATGCGGCCGATATATCCCGCCCGTTCCGTCACCGACACTGCGCCCCGCGCATCGAGGAGATTGAAGGTATGTCCCGCCTTTAGGATCATTTCATAGCCGGGCAGCGGGAGCTTCGCCTCCAGCAAACGTTTCGCTTCGCTCTCGAACAATGCAAACTGTTCGAACAGTTTCGCCACGTTGGACTCTTCGAATGCGAAGCGCGATTGTTCGACCTCGTTCTGCAGGAATACGTCGCGGTATGACATGCCTTCTACGTAGACGAGGTCGAACACCGACTCGACATTCTGCAGATACATGCTCATGCGCTCGAGGCCATAGGTGATTTCGCCCGTGATCGGATTGCAGTCGAGGCTTCCGACCTGCTGGAAATAGGTGAACTGCGTGATCTCCATGCCGTTCAACCACACTTCCCAGCCGAGCCCCCACGCCCCCAGCGTCGGGTTTTCCCAGTCGTCCTCGACGAAACGCACGTCGTTCTTCGTCAGGTCGAAGCCGAGCGCCTTGAGCGAGCCAAGATACAGCTCGAGGATGTCGGCAGGCGAAGGCTTGAGAACGACCTGGAACTGATGATGCTGATGCAGCCGGTTCGGATTTTCTCCATAGCGGCCGTCCTTCGGTCGTCGCGACGGCTGCACGTAAGCGGCGCGCCACGGCTCGGGTCCCAGCGCGCGCAGGAACGTTGCGGTGTGCGAAGTACCGGCCCCAACCTCCATGTCGTATGGCTGCAGCAGCGCGCAGCCTTGCGCGCCCCAATAATCCTGAAGCGTGAGGATCACTTGCTGAAAGGTGAGCATCGGAACGACACCGGTGGACGAACCGGCCGATTTTACGGGATCGACGCGCGACGGCCAAACAACTTCGGCTACGAACGCGCGCGCAGTTGTCCCGTCAGCAGCGTAACCATCGCCAGCACCAAAGCTGCGGCGACAGCCACTGCATCGCCAAAGCGGACGTAGGGCGTCGTGCCGGTACGGCCGGCGATGCTCCCTTCGAGCACGCCACGCGTGAACCAGGGCAGGCGCGCGAGTTCAACACCGCGATGATCGATGATCGACGTTATGCCGGTATTGGTCGCACGCAGCATCGGGCGCGCGGTTTCGAGCGCGCGCATCGCAGCGATCTGTTCGTGCTGCTCCGCGGCGAGCGAGCGGCCGTACCACGCGTCGTTGGTGACGTTGACCACCAACGTCGCCTCGTTCGCCCTGGGGGCGAGTTCCCCGCCGAACGCGTCCTCGTAGCAGATGTTGACGGCAATGCGCTCGCCTGCGACCTCGAACGGAGCCTGGTACGCCGGTCCCGGTGTCTGGTCGGCGAGCGGTATGGCGAGCACCTTGCGGATGAACCATCCGAATACCGCCTTGCCGGGGATCACTTCCCCGAAGGGGACCAAATGATGTTTTCGATACCGTTGCGTCGTGGCGGTGCCGACGCTAACGACGCTGTTGAAGTAGCGGTCGTCGTCGTCGGGGTTCGGTCGCGGCTCGAAAAAGAACAGGCCGAGCAAGAGATCGCCGCTGTTCTTGAGGGCAGCGTCGCGCAGCGTCTGGACATATTCGGGCGACACTTCGTCCGCGAACATCGGCAGCGCGCTTTCAGGAAGCACGATCAGGCGGCCGGTGGCCTGTCGCGCTAGTTCGGCATAGATCGCGAGGGTCTTGTCGCGGTACGCCGGATCGAATTTGAGGTCCTGCTCGATGTTGCCTTGCACCAGGCTGACGGTCAGTGGATCGCCTGCGGGCCGCGACCATTCGATTGTCGACAGCGACTTGCCGACTACGCCGAGCGCGAGGATCGCAGCGACCGAGACGGCGACGCCGATTCGGCGGCGCGCTTCAAAGGCCTGCACCGCGTACACTGACAATGCAGCGGCGCTGGCAAGCGCGAGGCTCACCAGGAGGACGCCGCCGTAGGGCGCAAAACCCGCCAAGGGCGCGCCGAGCTGGGCGTAACCGACCGACAACCAGCCAAAACCGGAAAGCACCCAACCTCGCAGCCATTCCGCGATGGTCCATGCCGCTGCGGCCAATGCGAGCCGTGCGGACGAACCGGCGGGCGCGAGCCGCGCGCTCACCCAGCCGGCGAGTGCCGGGAACAAAGCTAGGTATGCGCAGAATCCGGCCGTGCCGATCGCAGCCAGCACTGCAGGCATTTCGCCGAATGTCGATAATGCGACGTAGACCCACGACACGCCTGCGCCGAAAAGGCCGATGCCGAACGCAAACCCGAGGATGGCTGCGCGGCGCGGGCTCGAGGCGTTCTGCCAGAGAACGAACAGGCCGGCGAGTGTAAGCGCGGGCAGGGTGGATGCGCCGAACGGCGCGAATCCGAAAACGGTGACGATGCCGAGAAACAGTGCGGCTAGTGCGGACATCACACCGTGCCAGCCGGCGGTGTGCGCTCTGGTTGCGGCGCAACCCGCTCGACCTGCAGGGTGTAGATGCGCCTGCTGTCGGCGCGGATCACCTTGAACCGGAAATCACCGATGGTCGTCATTTCACCACGCTTCGGCAAACGGCCGAAGGACTGCAGGACGAGCCCTCCGACGGTGTTGAACTCGTCGCTGCCGAAGTCGCTGCCCAACGCTTCGTTGAAATCGGCGATTTCAGTCTGCGCCTTGACCCGGTACCCGCCGTTGGCCTCGGGGATGATGTTGTCCTCGGCCTCGTCGAAGTCGTATTCGTCCTCGATGTCGCCGACGATCTGTTCGAGGACATCCTCGATCGTGACCAGTCCTGACACGCCGCCGTATTCGTCAACGACGATGGCAATGTGGTTGCGATTGGCGCGGAAATCCCGCAACAGGACATTGAGCCGCTTCGATTCAGGCACGAAGACCGCGGGCCGCAGGGTATCGCGAAGACTGAACGCGTCGGGATTGGCGTAGAAGTTCAGCAGCTCCTTGGCCAGCAGAATGCCGACGACGTCGTCCTTGCTTTCGCCGATCGCGGGGAAGCGCGAGTGGCGGGCCTCGAGGACGAAGGGAATGAATTGCGAAGGATCATCGTCGATCGAGACGACATCCATTTGCGCGCGCGGAATCATGATGTCGCGAACGGTCATCTCGGAGACTTGCAACGCTCCTTCGATGATCGACAGCGCGTCGGCATCCAGCAGCTTATGCTCGAACGCGCCATGAAGGATTTCGAGCAGTCCCTCCCGGTCTTCCGGTTCGCGTGTCAGGAACGCCGACAGTCGCTCGAGCAGCGTCGGCTTCGCGGGTTCACCGTCGGAGGGTTCGCTGATCATCGACGAGTGCGCCGCACGGGCGCCGCGTAAGGATTGGCGATGCCGAACTCGTCGAGGACGGCAATTTCCCGCGCTTCCATGCGCGTCGCGTCGGCCGCCCGGTGATGATCGTACCCCTGCAAGTGCAGCATTCCGTGAACGACGAGGTGCGCACAATGAGCGTCCAGCGTCTTGCCTTGTTGCCGCGCTTCGCGTCTGAGCACTGGCGCGCACAGCACGATGTCGCCTCCCGAAACGCCATCGTACACGAACGCCAGCACATTGGTTGCGGCGTCCTTTCCGCGGTACGTCTGGTTCAGGGCTCGCCCTTCCGCGGCTTCGACGAAACGCACCGTTACGCTTGCATCGCCGTCAAGTGCGGCAGCGGCCCATCGCCGAAGCAAGGGGCGTGCCGGAAGATCGTCGCCCGCAGCCGCGTATTGGACGCTGAGCGCAAGGCGCCGCCGACGCACGCTCCGGTCTGCGCTACGAGCTGTGTTCACGTGGTGGCCACAGCCCGTGCGTCCTTCAGCAGTTGCGCAAAGAGCGGTATCACGACCGCGTCTGGCAACCCAAGCAGGTTGTCGCCGACGTAAATCTCGGTGCTCGACCAGCCAGGCAACCTGCCAGGGACGGCGCGCGGCAGCAGCCACGCCCGGTGTTGTGCGGCGATTGCGTCGCGCGCGGCGGTCAACGCGGCAGGCGGGACCGAAAAGTGAACGTGAAACAAATTGATTTCCGGTGGCTCCGGCACGACGACGATGCCTTCGATCGCCGCCAGCGCCGCGGCGAATTCGCGCGCGCGTCTGCGGTAGGCCGGCATTTTCGCCAGCTGCTCGTCGAAGCGCATCGCCGCAGACGCCACCAAAGGGTGCAGTTGCACCAGCGTGCCGCCCTGGCGCCGGCGCCACACCCTGGCTTCCGCGATGAAATCCGCCGGACCCAGCAACATCGCGCCGGCGAGTGCGCCGACGCCCTTGTAGAAAGACACATACACGGAATCGAAATGTGCGCAGACCTCGGCGACGGATCGCGGCGCATAGGCCTCGCGCGCCTCCCACAGTCGCGCGCCGTCCATGTGCAGCTTCACCCCGCGCTCGTGCGCGAGGCCGGCGATCTTCTCGAGCTCGTCCCAGGTCTGCAGCTGGCCGCCGATCTCGCGCGCGGGCAATTCGATCAGCAGCGCAGCAAGGCGCTCGGGACATGCCGCTAGATCAGACGCTTCGGTGGGGCGTTCGCGCGGGCCCAGCAATGTCGCTCGCAGAGCGTGCAGATGCGCATACGCGCGTTCCTCATGCAATTCGAGGTGCGACGTCGGATGCATCGCCACGTGCTTCGTGCCTGCGCGTTCGCACCAGATGCGCAAGCCGATGAGCTGCGCCATCGTTCCGCTCACCATGAAGGCCGCAGCCGGCATTCCCAGCAGCGCGGCCACCTTCGCCTCGAAGGACTGGATCAGCTCGCCGTCGCCGTAGCGATCGGCCGCATGTCCGTGGGCGCGACACCATTCGCCGATGCGAATAAGCTCTTCGCCGGGATCCGCGGGGGCGTGCCCCGCGATGTGCAGCGTGCAGCCGAGGCGCAGCGCGTCACTGGAGTGCCTTTGCGCTGCGCGCTCCGGTATTCGCGCTCGGGGCGGCCCGTCGCGCTCATGAGGCGTTGCCATTGACTCAGCGCCCGCCGCGCGGTGGCGGGTCCTGTGCGTCGATGCGTTCGCTTTGCGTGTGCTTCTCGTAAGCGCTGATGATCTTTTGCACTAGCGGATGGCGTACGACGTCGGCGCTGGTGAAATCGGTGAACGCGATACCGCGCACATCCTTGAGCACGCGCCGCGCCTCGATCAACCCGCTTTTCTGGCCGCGCGCGAGGTCGATCTGCGTCACGTCGCCGGTGATCACCGCCTTGGTGCCGATGCCGATGCGGGTCAGGAACATCTTCATCTGCTCGGGCGTGGTGTTCTGCGCCTCGTCCAGAATGATGAACGAATGATTCAGCGTCCTGCCGCGCATGTATGCCAGCGGCGCGATCTCGATGGTGTTGCGCTCGAACAGCTTTGCCGTTTTGTCGAAGCCCATCAGGTCGTACAGGGCATCGTAGAGCGGGCGCAAATACGGATCGACCTTCTGCGCGAGATCTCCGGGGAGGAAGCCGAGGCGTTCGCCGGCCTCGACTGCGGGCCGCACGAGCACGAGGCGCTTGACGAGGTCGCGCTCGAGCGCATCGACCGCGCTGGCGACGGCAAGATAGGTTTTGCCCGTGCCGGCGGGGCCGATCCCGAACGTGATATCGTGGTCATGGATATGCCGGATGTACAAGGCTTGGTTGGGCGTACGGCCATGCAGGTCGATGCGCCGGGTGCGCAGGACTGGCGCCTCCTCCCCGTCAGCGGCAACCATGCCCTCGGGCGATGCGGAGCTGCGCCGGGTCGCCAGCTCGACGAGTCCGAGCTGGATATCGTCGACCGTCAACGGCGCATCGGCGGCAGCGTAGAAGCGCTGGAGCGCCGCCGCGGTCTGCTCGAGCTGCCGCGGCGTCCCGCGCAGGGTGAATGTGGCCCCCCGGCGGGCGATCGTCACTTCGAGCGCTGCCTCGATCTGGCGGAGATTCGCGTCGAGCGCGCCACAAAGGTTGGCGAGCGCGCGGTTGTCGAGCGGCGTGAGCGTGATTTCGGTGCTGGCGGACTTCAAACGCCCTGCCGCTGCATGGGCGCCTTCAATGCCTCGTCGAGCGTCGACAGGTTTTCGACGATGTGTGCCTGAGTCTCCTTCGACATGCCCGTTTTCATCGGCACCGCCTTGAGTTCGTCTCGCAGCGCGCGCGCATCCTGACGCAGCAGCGCCCGCGCGTCCGCGGGCATCGCGGACGAAGCCCTCAGCAGCGCGCTAGCCACGCGGGAAAGATGCTCGCGCTGGAGATTTCGCCGCAACGGCGTGATCTCCTGCCCTGTTTTCAGTTCGCTCCAGATCGAATGATGCAGGGAGGCGTACAGCTCCGAAAGCCGAAAGCCGCGCTTGGGCTCGTCGAGCTTGACCTCGCTGTCGATGATGCGCTGCGCCACGGTGTCGCTCATCAGCAGAGTCAGAACATCACGCTGGATCTTGAGCACCTGCCCAGGGAGCGAGTAGTCGACGCCCGCAGTGGACAAGCCGACGTCGAAGGCATCGCTGCGATCAAGATAGTCGACCTGCAACCGGCGCATGAACGCGGGCTTGAAGCGGAAGCTGTCTGCCGAGAAGATGCCGGACGCGATGATGTCCAGGGCTTCGCGCTGCTGGGCTGCCGTGATCGGATTCAGTGGTGGCCGCGGGCTGCCGGCATGATCGCGCAGCGTGCTGACTCCACCGATGTACTTGGCAACGGTCATCGTCGACTGGCCGACGACGATCAGGCCGCGGCCGACGGTTCGGCGCAGAACGGCATAAGAGTCGCCGGGCGGGAGCTCGCGGTCCTGCCAGCGGTCCCACAGCTCGCGCGCGAGCACAAGACGTCGTCGCGCGAACTGCAGCGGATCGCTGCCGAGGTCGCCGGTATTGGCTTCGGGATCGATCCCGATGTTGTTGTCTTCGTCGGTGGCGTAGGCGAGCAGCGGTTCGCTGGCACGCGACGCGATTTTGCGCAATTCCGCGGGTTCCTTCTCCGGCGGGATCTCCTTGTACCCGTACTCGATGGCCCAATAGTCGTACGGTCCGAGCGTCGTCATGCCGTACGCACCCTGCCGCTCGCCCGGTAGCGCGATGTTGATCGCGTTGTATTCCATGACCGAGCCTGCGACGCCGTGTTCGCGGGTGAAGTTGTTGTCGCTCAGTTGCGCTTGCGTGTATACGGTCGAGGCACGGAAGTTGTGGCGCAGGCCGAGCGCGTGGCCGACTTCGTGCATGGCGACTTCCTTGACATCGGCAAGCACGAACGCCTCGGCTTCGGGTCCGTCGGGATCGAGGGTGCCGCGCGCCTCCAGCAAGTCGAGGGTGAAGTTCAGTTCCTGCGCCGCGTAGTCCTGCATCAGGCACATGCGCTCGGGATGATCGAGGTATGCCGCGGGGGCGCTCGGCGGCGGGATTTGCTCGACGCGAATGAAGCGGCGATTGCGCAGGCGCACCGGGTCGATGCCGATGTCGGCGTCGAGAATTTCTCCGGTGCGAGGATCGATCTGGGTGGGTCCGATGCCTCCGAAAACCGGCCGCGCAGTAGGCATCCAGCGGATCGACGCATGGCGCGTGTCGAGCGTGTCGAAATCGGCGTCTTCGGGCTGGATCTTCGCTTGCAACGCATCCTTGAAGCCCACCTTCTCGAATGCCTTGTTCCATTCGAGCACGCCATCGACGATTGCTTGCCGGTATTGGACGGGGATGTTGCGGTCGATCCAGAAAACGATCGGCTCTTTCGGTTCCGATAACGCGGCCGAGGGATCCTTTTTCTCGAGGCGCCAGCGCTTGATCAGATTCACCTTCGGCGTCAGCGCCGTGTCGTTACTGTAATCGAAGCGGTCCTGCATGAAGTAGCCGACACGGTCATCCGCAAGGCGCGGGCGCATCGGCTGCTCGGGCAACTTCGCGAGGTTGTAATAGAAACCGAGGAAGAGGCTGCGGATATCCGGCACCGTCGACGGCGGGGATGTGGAGAAATTCGCTCCTGCTGCCGGCTGGCTTACCCGTTGGAGAGCATAGTGGGCGTTGACGTTGATGGCGACCAGGTCGGGAGTCGCGCGCGCCTTGGTGATCGATGAATTTCGCGGGTCGAACGAATACGACTGGCGGTAGGCGCGCTCGAGCATGCCGTTCGCGCCGGGAATGTCCGCCAGAAGAAGCGCGTTGGCTTCGATGAGGACCGATTTGCGTTCCGGGTGCGGTTGACTCACTACGGGCGCGGCGCTGAGCAGGCTGTTGGAGAACGCTTCGCTCACGGCGCGCGCCTCGGGCGTGCCGGGTTTGGCGAAGTACTCGGTGTTACGCGCAATGAGTTGCACCTGCGACGGGCTCAGCCGATGGAATGAGGCAATGAAGCTGTCGATCATCAGGCCGCCGAACAACCACTTCTCGCCGAGCCCGCTCGAGAAATTGAAGGCAAAGAAAAACGGTTCATCGAATTGTTCCGGCCGGATCTCTATCCACACTTTGTCGTCGCGCTCGTAGATGTTGTAGAAGCCGGGGATCTCCTTGGCACCTTTGATGACTTCGGCGAAAGGCTTCTGGCTGCTGAGGGCCGCGACCGCCGCCGCGGCCGCGGCGGCGGCCGCGGAGGCGGCCGGAGATGCCGTCCCGGCGCCGGGGGCATGCGGTCGCGCGGGCGCGTGGGCCGTCGTGTCCGCGGCTGCGGCACCCGCCGCTGCTGCAGTCGCAGCGACGCGCACCGCATCGGGCGTGCTTCCGATTGGCGCAGTAGGTGCGAGCGCGCAGCCGCCGAGCGCTACCGTGAATGCTGCCAGGACGAAGGGTAAGTGGATCGGGGTGAGGCGAATGAGGTGCATGCGCGTACTCGATCAAAGATTGCGCCGAAGACTTGCGCGATGATTAGGGCACACTGGCTACGAATGGGCGACGAATTCGCCGCGCAACGAATGCGCCAGCGCGGCGGTGATTTTCACGTCGGCCTGGCGCCCGATGAGACCGTCCGGAGCGGGAAAGTTCACGACCCGATTGTTCTCGGTGCGCGCCGCCAGTTCATCGGGGCTCCTGGTGGCACGGCCGGTCACCAGCACGCGCTGGACTCCGCCCACCATCGCCTCGCTCCGGGCACGGAACTGGGTTTCGATTTTCGCCTGCAGGCGCTCGAGCCGTGCCTGCGCGACCGGGCGCGCGATCGAGTCAACGAATTGCGCCGCAGGCGTCCCTGGACGGGCGCTGTAGATAAAGCTGAAGCTGCCGTCGAAGCCGATGTCGTCGATCAGTTTCATGGTCTGCTCGAAATCGGCGTCCGACTCGCCGGGAAACCCGACGATGAAGTCAGATGTCAGCGCGAGCTGCGGGCGGGCCTCCCGCAGCCGGCGCACGATCGACTTGTACTCGAGCGCGGTGTAGCCGCGCTTCATCGCGCCCAAGATGCGATCGGAACCCGATTGCACCGGCAGGTGCAAATGCGAGACCAGCTTGGGCACCCGACGATAAACGTCGATCAGCGCCTGCGTCATCTCTTTCGGGTGCGAAGTCGTAAAGCGGATGCGATCGAGGCCATCGAGTTCAGCAAGGTATTCGATCAATGTTGCCAGATCAGCAACGGTCGCGGCGGTCGTCATCGGACCGCGGTATGCGTTGACGTTTTGCCCCAGCAATGTAACTTCCCGGACACCCTGATCGACGAGGTCCGCGACCTCGGTCAGCACGTCGTCGAAGGGGCGCGAGACTTCTTCGCCCCGCGTGTACGGGACAACGCAGAACGAACAATACTTGCTGCAGCCTTCCATGATCGACACGAAGGCTGAAGGGCCGTCGACCCGGGCCGGGGGCAAATGGTCGAACTTCTCGATTTCCGGAAAGCTGATGTCGATTTGCGGCTTGCCGGAGCTGCGTCGGCGCGCGATCAGTTCGGGTAGCCGGTGCAGGGTTTGCGGGCCGAAGACGACGTCGATATAGGGAGCACGCTCGACGATGGTCGCGCCTTCCTGGCTGGCGACGCAACCGCCCACTCCGATGATGAGATCGGGATTGACGGTCTTGAGCTCGCGCACCCTGCCCAGGTCATGGAACACGCGTTCCTGCGCTTTTTCGCGGACCGAACAGGTGTTGAACAGAATCACATCGGCGTCCGCAGGGGACTCGGTCAGCTCGAGTCCGTGGGCGGCGTGCAGCACGTCTGCCATTTTGTCCGAGTCGTACTCGTTCATCTGGCAGCCGAACGTGCGGATGTAGAGCTTGCTCACTCGATGTCTTGCGGCAGAGTCGGCAGGTTCTTAAAGGGGCAACGATTATAGCAGCTGCGCACGGACCACGCCGCCCCCCGTTTGCCCCGCTTTAAATGGGCGCTGCAGATGTCCGCGGCGGGAGGGATGCACGTTCGTCCGGCGCGGGTGAAACGGGAAGACGGCACCATCATGCTGCCGCAAAGCTATGCGGCTTCTGCTCCTGGCGTTGAGCGCTTTCGCCATCGGCGCGGGCCATGGTCGCGGCGGCCGACGAACAGATTTGTCAGGCACTTGCGATGGCGCGTGCCAACGCGATGGAAAAGGAGCGCTGATGCACGTCGAACGCACGGCTTTGGTGAGTGTCCTATAATTCACTGAAGCACACGCACCGCCATGAACAAGGCTTTTACACGCGAGGATGACGCCGAGGTCGATGACGGCGAGATCGAGGATACGTCGCTGCCGGCGGGGACGAAGAATTATGTGACACCGGGCGGTTTCAGGCGGCTCAAGTCCGAGCTCGACGACCTCGTCGACCGGGAACGCCCCGCGCTGGTCGCGACAGTTGCGTGGGCGGCAGGCAACGGTGACCGTTCGGAGAATGGTGACTACATCTACGGCAAGAAGCGCTTGCGCGAAATCGATCGCCGCATTCGTTTTCTGGTCAAGCGGCTGGATAGGGCTGAAATCGTCGATCCCTTGGCCCCACGCGACGACGCGGACGCCGATCGCATCTTTTTCGGCGCTACGGTCGACGTGCAGGATGCGCACGGCAAGAAGCGCACCATAAGCATCGTCGGCGTCGACGAAATCGACACCGACCGCGGTTACATCAGCTGGATGTCACCCATGGCACGGGCTCTCACCAAAGCGCGCGAAGGCGACACGGTCATGCTGAAGACGCCGGGAGGCACGGAAGAACTGGAGGTTCTCGAGGTCCGGTATGAGCCTCTCGCATCCGGTTGACGGCGTTGAAATCTTCCGCCTATAGTCGCCCATGGATGCTGAACTCGCAGGCCTCGAACACAAGCTGGCGGCGTTGCTAGCCGAATATCACCGCCTGGGCGCGGAGAATGAGTCGCTGAAACGCGAACTGGTGCAGGCGCAGCAACGAAGCCACGTCCTCTCGGAAAGGATGGCCGCCGCTTCAAAGCGCCTCGATGCCCTGCTGCAGCGGTTGCCCGAGGCGGCGCGCTGATCACCGATGAATGAGCGCTCGACGATGCTGGACGTGTCGATTCTCGGGCGAGAGTACCGCGTGGCGTGCAAGGAATCGGAGCGCGACGAACTCATGCAGGCGGTGCAATACCTCGATCGACGCATGCGCGAGATTCGCGACAGCGGCAAGATCGCGGGAACCGAGCGCATCGCCGTCATGGCTGCGCTGAATATCACGCATGAACTGCTCGCCGCGAAAGGCGGAGCGGCGCCGGCAAATGTTTTTGACAGCGCAGCCATTCAGCGTAGAATTTCCTCCATGCAGTCGGCCATCGATCGTGCGATGGCGGAACAGGATAAGCTGTTCTAGCGACTGCGCTAGTTGTCCCCTGCAGTGTTCGAACTGGTCATACGTTCTTTGAACCAATGCTACCTTAGCGAGGTTGCCGCGCTTTAAGCGGGCTGGTGTGCGTTCCCTACGCGGGAAGCGCCTAATGGCTCCGGCAGGCGACCCTCTTGAACTGCGGTTCAAGACCTCGGCCGGTACGGCACAGGTGGGGGACTCCTTCCACAGCGGCGTCGAGCAATCGACGCCGCTTATTTTTGCGCGTTCGTCGTCTCCGCGACGCATCGAAACGTCACGTTGTCGCCGCTTCCGAGTGCGGTTGTCGATGCGAACGTGAACGCTACGCTCAGGAGGTGCCCCGACCAAACGCCGCGCGAAGGCGATCCTTTGCCGTCTGCAATACCTTCACCTTGCGCGCCGGGAGGTTCTTGCCGGCGCGATTCACATAGAAGGTAAGCATCGACATCGCCGAGCGAAACGGGCTCGACTTTCGTCGCGAGCTCTTCGCCGCCGAGCGCTTGAGCGATCGCGCGATGGCTTCGGGGTCGTTCGAGCGGAACACATCGCGCTCGAGGTCGAGCGCATCACTGTGTTTGGTAACATCGGCAGACCACTTTTTTGTGCGCATCCTCGGCATCGTTCACTCCGGTGCACCGGTCCCACGGCGCTAGGCGCCGCGCGGGGGAATACGGCCTTCCCGGTCCGAGACCACCACCTCCACTCGCCGATTGAGCTGGCGCCCCGTCGAGTCGCTATTGCTTGCGACGGGATAGGACTTGCCGTAGCCACGAACGGCAATTCGCTCGGGAGCGATGCCGGCGGCGATCAATGCGCTGCGAATCGTCATGGCGCGACGCTCTGACAGTTCCTGATTGAAGGTTTCGGAGCCGGTATTGTCCGTGAAACCCTCGACAGCGACGGTTCGTTCCGGATGATCCCGCATGAATATTGCGAGCTTGTCGACGGCGCGGACCCCCGATTCGCGCAACCGTGCGTTACCGACTTCGAACAAGACGTCTCCCAGCGTGATCACCATGCCCCGATTGGTCATCTGTGTCTGCAGGTCGGCCAATTGAGCAGCCAGGGACTGCGCCAGTGCGGTCGATTCCGTCGCGCGCTGCTGGGCTGCCGATGCTTCAGCGCGGGACGTCGTCGCCTGTTGTTCGGCGAGCTGCGCGGCGCGGGTCGCCGCCAACGCTTCCTGGCGTGTTGCGTCCGCCTGCATCTCCGCGGCGCGCGCCTGACGCTGGGCGATGTTCGCATCGCGGGTTCGTGCCTCGAGCTCGATTCGATCACGCTCCGCCTTCGCGTTGGCGATGGCCGCTTCAGCGGATCTCATGTTCGCGGTCTCCAGAGCGATTTCGGCGCGCCGCTGCGCGAGATAGGCCAAATGATTCACCTCGCCGCGATTGTAGTGATGCTCCCAGGCGGCCTCAGCGCGTCGATAATCTTCGTCAGCGCGTTGGTACTCGACCGGCGCGAGCACGCGCACGTCGGGGTTGTCCCGGGCCAGGTCATGCGCCGCGCGCGCATTCTCCAGCTGCGCATCGCGCTCCGGAACTGTGTTACACCCGGCGAGTGCCGCAGCGCAGCTGAGGATCATAGCCAATGTCACCGCTCGGCCTTGCGATGTCACGGGAACAGCGGCCCAAACCGCCGGCTTCATGGCTCGCTCCGACTGATTTCTGCGCGCAGCGCGCGGAGACTTTCCCGAACTTCGGCCACTGCATTCTGCGTCTTTGCGGAGCGGGTGCGCGTAGCCGCGAGGTTAGCGTCGACTTCCGCCTCCTCGGCGTACCGGTGCGCCTGGTCGTAGTCGTGCGCGCCCAGCGCCAGCGTCGCCGCATTGAGCTTATCATGCGCTCTGTTGAGGTCGATCGCGTCGTAACGCGTCGCGCCGGCCGCATCGGCGTCCGCGACGGCGGTGCGCGCGACTGCCATTTGCTCGCGCGGAGCAGGTGCCGTCGCACAGCCCGCCAGCAAGACCGTCACGGTCCCCGCGGCGGCCACTGTCTTGAGTTGCAGGATGTTCATTGAAACCCTCGCGCCAAGTACGTAGACCCTTAGCGTCGATTATCGTCCCCAAGCTCCGCGGGACAATTGGGCGGCCGCTGAAAATAACGTAGGAAATATGCGGGTCCGCTTGTCGGACACGCAGGCGACATGCCGCGAACGTCACGAGTGGTGGGTTACGACGGCAGCGCGCAAGCGTGCGCGGGCAGAGCTTTGCGTCTCGGCAACTACGGCTTCACTGATTCGTGCCGGCGGGAGCCCGGTAGCGCTATTCTCGGGCGCCCGCCCGGAGCCGAAGCTGGCCCCGCAGCGTGAAAAGACGGCGGCAGAGCGCCACTAACTGTGTTTGAAATATTGGATGTCGCGTTCATGCTTCTTGGCAGCCTCCAGGCTGCTGAAGGTTCCAAGATTTCGCCGGCGGCCGGTTTTCGCGTCTTTCTTGACCGAATATAGACGATATTCCCCGGATTTCAGTTTTCGAATCATCCTTGTCTCCAAGATGGCTGTCCATACGGGGACGCACTACGGCGATGGCCAGCAACTCCTGTGCCAAACCAGCTTGAGCCGCATGCAGGCGGCGAAAGCGGCGACACCGACGCGGAGAAGGTAAATGTTGCAATGCGCAGGTTGGGCCGTCAGCGATAATGATGAAAGATTTTCAGAAAGAAGCCTGAGCGACCCATGCCGGTCACCGCGACTCTGTCCGAACTTAAGCGACCTGGTGTCGTCCAAAGTGCAAATCCAATGTTCAGCTTGCCGAAGGCTCGGGACAAGCGGAGTCCCGGGTGCTCAATCGCTGGCCGATCCGAGCTGCACGGGGTAGCGGCTCCGATGCCAGCGACACTAGCGGACTTGCTGCAGGGCGAGCACCAGGCGTGGACCCGAGGCAAGTCTTTTGGCGTCCGTGCGGGAGGCGCGGCGTCCCGTTCCGACCAGTCTTCAGCAGCAGGACACGAAGTATGACGGGTGGCCCTAATCCCGTGGCGGCGCTTCTTGCGCCGCCCGGACAGCGTCTTTCCCAGGCGACGCATGACAGCAGTTCGCGGTCGGTGAAGCCCAGGAAACGCTTCACTCTCTATTACGCGGCGATCGCGGTCGTCGCGCTGAGCTTCGTGCTCCCTCGGGATACCACACGCGTCCAATTCCCGGAGGTGTCGGTAGTCGTCCGCAGCCTGAAACCGGTGCTCGACCCTTTCATCATCGAGCTAGAGGAGCGCACGTTCCGCTTTTTCTGGGACACCGCGAATCGGCAGAACGGCCTCGTACCCGATCGATTCCCGACACCGTCCTTCGCCAGCATCGCGGCTGTGGGGTTCGGCCTGACTGCGTATCCCATTGGCGTCGAACGTCGCTACATCACACGCGAGGCTGCGCGACAGCGCGTGCTCGCGACGTTGCGCTTCTTTCGCGACGCGCCTCAGAACACGAACGCTCATGGCGCGACCGGTTACAAGGGCTTTTTCTATCACTTTCTCGACATGAAGACCGGCGAACGCTTCGAAGAGAGCGAGCTGTCAACGGTCGATACGGCGCTCTTTCTCGCTGGGGCCCTCTTCTGCCAGTCCTATTTCGACGGGCCGGACGCGGAGGAGGTGGAGATACGCGATCTGGTCGAAGAGATCTATCGTCGCGTCGACTGGCAATGGGCCCAGGTTCGTCCTCCCGCCATCAATCACGGCTGGACCCCGACCGACGGGTTCATGGAGTACGACTGGCGTGGCTACAACGAGGCGATGCTGTTGTACGTCATCGCCCTGGGCTCGCCGACCTTCCCCGTCAACGCCGATGCCTGGACCGAGTGGACCAGCACCTACGACAAGAACTGGCGCAAGGATTTCGGTCAGGAATATCTCGGCTTTCCGCCTCTCTTCGGGCATCAATACAGCCACGTCTGGCTCGACCTGCGCAACATCCAGGATGCGTACATGCGCAAGCGCGGACTCGACTATTTCGAGAACAGTCGTCGCGCGATCTATGCCCAGCAAGCTTACGCGGTCGCCAACCCGCTGCGTTGCAAGGACTACGGCAAGACCGTTTGGGGCATCACCGCGAGCGACGGGCCTGCCGACGTCGAGGTCGAAGACGCGAGCGGACGCCGGACATTTCGCAGTTATACCGCCCGCGGCATCGGCGACGCGGCCGCGCACGACGATTGCACCCTCGCGCCGACGGCGGCGGTTTCCTCCATCCCGTTTGCGCCGGAGGTGGCGATTCCGGCGGTACTCGACATGCACAAGCGCTATGGCCAATACATTTATTCGATGTACGGGTTTCTGGATGCGTTCAATCTGAGCTTTCACTCCGATGTTCCGCTTCGCCATGGCCGCTCGGTTCCTGGTTTTGGCTGGGTCGACGGCGACTACCTTGGCATCGATCAGGGAGCCATCTGCGCGATGATCGAAAATTACCGCAGCGCGCTTGTTTGGCGCGTGATGAAAACGAACCCGCATATACTTCGCGGGCTGGAGCGTGCCGGGTTCTCCGGCGGCTGGCTCTCGGCTTCGAAATGAGCACATCGGCGTTTCTGCGCAGTGCGGGCCTGCTCCTGATGATTGCCGCCGTGTCGCTCGTTGCGGCCTGCGGCGCGTCGTCCCGGGACGTTACGGTGGTTCGCTTCTGGGCGATGGGCCGCGAAGGCGAAGTTGTTGCGGAGCTGTTGCCCGAATTCGAACGCGACCATCCGGGGGTGCGTGTCGACGTGCAGAGCTTGCCGTGGACTGCAGCGCATGAAAAGCTGCTCACCGCGTTCGCCGGCGACGCCACACCGGACGTGTGCCAGCTGGGGAATACCTGGATTCCCGAATTCGTGGCGTTGCGCGCTATCGAGCCGCTTGACCGCTATGTCGCGGCGTCGCCGGTCGTCGATCCGGGCGACTATTTCAGCGGCATCCTGGACACGAACCGCGTGGATGGCGAGCTGTTTGGCGTGCCATGGTACGTGGACACACGTTTGTTGTTCTACCGGCGGGATCTTCTGGCCCAGGCAGGATTTGCCGAGCCACCGCGCTCGTGGGATGAGTGGACGCGCGCGCTGGCCGCGATCAAACAGCGAGCCGGCCCCAGCCGATACTCGATTCTGCTGCCGCTCAACGAATTCGAACCCTTGCTCGCGCTGGCGCTGCAACAGCAGGAACCGCTACTGCGGGATGGGGGACGATGGGGCAATTTCGAAAGCGCGGGCTTCCGCCGCACCCTAGGATTCTATCTGGACATGTACCGCCAGGGTTGGGCACCACCCTTGACCAACACTGACATCTCCAATGTGTGGAATGAATTCGGCCGCGGCTACTTTGCGTTCTACATCTCCGGCCCCTGGAACATCGGCGAGTTCAAGCGCCGGTTGCCATCAGACGAGCAGGGCAACTGGATGACAGCGGCCTTGCCGGGGCCGGACGGACCCGGCGCATCGATCGCGGGCGGTTCGAGCCTGGTGCTCTTCCGCAGCGCGCGGTCGAAGGCGGCGGCTTGGCAATTGATCGAATACCTCTCGCAGCCTTCGGTCCAGCGTCGATTCCACGAAATGACAGGCGATCTCCCACCCCGCCGCGCCACGTGGAACGACGAGCACCTTCAGACGGATGAGTATGCGCGCGCCTTTCGCGATCAGCTCGAACGCGTCAAGCCCGCACCCAAAGTCCCGGAGTGGGAACGCATCGCCAACGAGTTGCGCCTCGTCACCGAGCGTGCAGTTCACGGTGAGATTTCGGTGGATCAGGCGGCGCACGAGCTCGATTCACGCGCCAACGCGATTCTCGAAAAGCGGCGCTGGATGCTGGCGCGGGGAGCGGTGCATTGAGAACCCAGCGCGCCGCGTGGTGCTTTGTCGCGCCCGCACTCCTGATCATCAGCGTCTTTTTCTTCCTGCCAGTCCTGGCGGCGTTCGTGATGAGCCTCACCGATTTCGATATCTACGCGTTGGCTGATCTCGGGAATCTGCGCTTCCTGGGCTTGCGGAACTATTTCCGCCTCCTGCAGACGCCACTGTTCTGGCAGGCGCTTGGAAATACGCTGTATTTCGTGGTCGTAGGGGTGCCGTTGTCGATCGGCGCTTCGCTCGGCGCCGCGCTGCTGCTCAATTCGCGACTCGCACGATTCAAACCATTCTTTCGCACGGCGCTGTTCGCACCGGTTGTGACGACGCTAGTCGCGGTGGCCGTCATCTGGCGCTATCTGTTCAGCACCCGCTACGGGTTGCTGAACTACGCATTGGGCGGCGTCGGCATCCGTCCGATCGACTGGCTCGGCGACCCCCACTGGGCGATGCCGGCGATCATCGTCTTCGCGACGTGGAAGAACTTCGGCTACAACATGATCATCCTGCTTGCGGGGCTGCAGAACATCCCGCAAGACCTCTACGAAGCAGCACGCATCGACGGAGCATCCACCTGGCGCCAACTCCGCTTCATCACGCTGCCGCTGCTCGCACCGGTCCTGCTGCTGGTGAGCGTGCTGACCATTGCCGGCTACTTTCAGCTTTTCGCCGAGCCGTATGTGATGACGCAGGGTGGCCCGCTGCAGAGCACGGTCAGCGTGCTCTATTTCATGTACGAGGAAGGTTTCAAGTGGTGGAATCTCGGGTCCGCCTCGGCCGTGGCGTTTCTCCTGTTTCTGATCATTTTCGGCATCACGATGCTGCAGTTGCGCTATGCGCGCCGGGCTGGCGCGCAATGAAGCGCGCGCCGGCAGCGGTGGCGGTCAACACCCTCTTGCTGGGCGGCGCCGCGGCCACGCTACTGCCGCTGTTGTGGATGATTTCGGTGTCGTTCATGGAGCAAGGCGAGACCAATACATTTCCGCCGCCCCTGTTGCCGCGGGACCCGACGTTGGCGAACTACCGGGAGCTGTTTGCTCGCACCGGCATGGGGACCTATCTCGCGAACAGCGTCTTCCTCGCGGTCGCCGTAACGGCGTTGTCGTTGCTGTTCAACGTCGCCGCCGGCTACGCGTTCGCGAAGTTGCGCTTCGTCGGACGCGACCGCATTTTCAAGCTGATGCTGGGTGCGCTGGTCATCCCGTCGCAGGTCGCAATGGTGCCCTTGTTCCTGCTGTTGAAACATCTCGGCCTGGTGAACACCTACGGCGGCGTGATCGTCCCCGCAATGGCTGGGATTTTCGGCATCTTTCTGGTGCGTCAATACGCCCTGTCCATTCCCGATGAGCTCCTCGAGGCAGCGCGCATCGACGGCGCCACCGAGTCGCGCATCTTCCGCTCGATCGTCGTGCCGATGCTCAAACCGATCATCGTGACGCTCGCTGTATTCACGTTGCTGGGTACGTGGAACGATTTCATGTGGCCACTCATCGTGCTCACTGACAAGAGTCTCTACACCTTGCCCGTCGCCCTCGCTAGCCTTTCACGCGAGCACGTGCAGGATAACGAGCTCATGATGGCGGGATCGGTGCTGACCACCCTTCCGGTGCTTGTGATGTTTCTGGCGCTCCAGCGCTACTACATGCAGGGACTCATGGCCGGAAGCGTCAAGGGATGATCGCCTCGACTGGAATCGGCTCGAGCCCTTGGCGCTGCGGGTTCCGTCCCGCGTTGGCTGCAATTTCTCTCGCCGTGATCGCGTGGGTACCGTCGCTCCGAGCCCAGGCGCCGCCGCCGGCACATGTCCTCGACAGTTTCGACGACCTGGCGCCATGGCAGAGCGGAGCATCGGACGGCGTAGCGGCATCCATCCATGCGATCGACGATGTTCACGGGCAAGCTCTGCGACTGGACTTCGATCTTGCGGGCACGGCTGGCTATGCGCTTGCCTATCGGGCGCTGCCCATCGACCTGCCGGCTAACTATGAGATCTCGTTTTATGTGCGCGCCGATGCGCGGGTGAACACATTCCAAGTCAAGCTGGTCGATGAGAGCGGCGACAACGTATGGTGGTTCAATCGTCCCAATTACAAGTTTCCATCCGACTGGCAACTCGTCCGGATCAAGAAGCGGCAAATCGAGTTCGCATGGGGGCCGACTCGGGATCACCTGCTCAAACACGTCGCGAGACTCGAATTCGTCGTTGCGGCGGGACGTGGCGGCGGCCGTGGTTCCGTGTATTTCAGCGCTCTTCGTTTGCGCGAGCTGCCGCCGGAACCGCAAATCTGGCCGCCTCCCGTCGCGCAGGCGTCGTCGCATCTGACTGGCTCAGAACCGTCGCTGGTATTCGACGGCGATCTCGCATCCGCATGGAAGAGCGATCCTGTCGCCGGACCTGCGCAGAGTCTGAGCTTCGACTTCGGGCGCCCGCGCGAGTTCGGCGGGTTGATCCTGCGCTGGGTCGGCGACGCATATGCTTCGCATTACGACGTGCAGTTTTCCGATGACGGTACGCAGTGGGTGACCGTTCGTCGCGTAGTCGCCGGCCGCGGCGGTCCCGATGCGTTGCTGCTTCCCGACGCGGAGACACGCTTCGTGCGTCTCGCGCTCCATGCAGGACCGGTCAACGCCTACGGTCTTCGCGAAGTGGAGATCAAGGACCTCGCCTTCGGCGAGTCGGTCAACGCGTTCTTCGCCGCGCTCGCGCGCGAATCGCCTCGAGGCTATTATCCGCGCGGATTCTCCGGCGAGCAGCCGTACTGGACGATCGTCGGCATCGACGGTGGCAGCGAAACGGCATTGTTGTCGGAAGATGGCGCGCTCGAAGTCGCTCGGGGCGGCTTTTCGATCGAGCCTTTCGTCGTGACGAGCTCACGGGTCGTGACGTGGGCCGATGTCGATGCAAGGCAGTCCCTGCGCGACGACTACTTGCCGATGCCCGAAGTGACGTGGCGCGACCGCGCGTGGGAGCTGCGAGTGTCGGCCTTCGCTTCAGGCTCGCGGGCGCAGTCGCAGCTGATCGCCAGCTACGCGCTCACCAACCTCACCGACCGACCATTGTCACTGCGCCTGGTGCTTGCCGCGCGGCCGTTCCAGGTCAACCCGCCGAGCCAGTTCCTGAGCACCCCGGGTGGCGTCAGCGCGATTCACGATGCCCGATGGGACGGCACGGCACTGACGATCAACGGCGACCGCCAACTCTTCCCGCTGCGCGCACCGGACCGTGCGGGAATCTTTCCCTCCGATGCCGGGGCAATCCCCAAGCTGCTTGCGTCCGGCGACTGGGGCCGCAGCGAAAACGTTCACGATGATTTTGGCTACGCTTCGGCCGCGCTTGGCTATGATGTGGAGCTAGCACCCCATGCCAGCACGACGGTCGGTATCGTCGTGCCGCTATCCGGCGCTGCCGTGCGGCCGGACCTCGACGGCGAGCAGCCCCGACAGTGGATCGCGAGCAAGCAGAATGCCGTCGCCGGCATGTGGCGGGAGATACTCAATCGCGTTTCGCTGCGCGTGCCGGCGGCCGGCAAGCCACTCGTCGACACGCTGCGCACTGCAATCGCCCACATTCTGATCACCCGCGATGGGCCGATCCTTCGGCCGGGGACGCGCTCGTACGCGCGCTCGTGGATTCGCGACGGCACCATGATCGCGGAGTCGCTCCTGCGCCTCGGCCATGCGGACGTCGCGACGGACTATCTGCGCTGGTATGCGCCCTACCAGTTCGGCAATGGCAAGGTTCCGTGCTGCGTCGATGAGCGCGGCGCCGATCCCGTGCCTGAAAACGACAGCACCGGGGAATTCCTGTATCTCGTAGCCGAAATTTATCGCTACACGCAAGGCCGCGCCCTGCTGGAAGCGATGTGGCCGCATGTTGAGAGAGCGGTGGTTTATCTCGACGCACTGCGTCAGTCCGAGCGCAGTGCCGCCAATCTCTCGCCGGAGACGCGCGGGTTTTACGGACTGCTGCCGGCGTCGATCAGCCACGAGGGCTACTCTGCAAAGCCGATGCACGCCTACTGGGATGACTTTTGGGCATTGAAGGGCTACGAAGGCGCAATCCGCGCCGCGGCGGCGCTGGGGCACAATAGCGAAGCGGCGCGATTCGAGCGCGAGCGCAACGAGTTCGCCCGCGACGTGACGGCGTCGCTGCGCGATACCGCAACGGTGCATGGCATTGGCTTTCTGGCGGGTGCCGCCGAGCTCGGCGACTTTGATGCGACGTCGACCGCCATCGCGTTCGCGCCGGGAGGCGGCTCGCAGTATCTTCCGTCCGAATTGGTCCTGCCGACGTTCGAGCGTTACTGGCGCGAATTCGTCGACCGGCGAGATGGCCGAAAGACATGGGAAGAGTACACGCCGTACGAGCTACGCACCGTGGGGACGTTCGTTCGCCTTGGTGCGCGCGGCCGCGCCCAGGAGGAGCTCGCATTTTTTCTCGCCGGCCGGCGTCCCGCCGCGTGGAACCAATGGGCCGAGGTGGTCGGACGCGATGCGCGGCGTCCCCGCTTTGTCGGCGATATGCCGCATGGTTGGATCGCTTCGGACTTCATTCGCGCCACGCTCGATCTCTTCGCCTACGAGCGCGATGAGGACCATGCCATCGTGATCGGTGCCGGCATTCCTGCGGAATGGCTTGCCGGACCCGGTGTCGCCGTGAAAGATTTGCGGACGCCCTATGGCCGCTTGAGCTACTCGCTGCGCAAGGAGGGCGCGCGCATCGTTTTGCGACTGACAGGTGGGTCCGCAGTTCCACCGGGCGGATTCGCGTTCGCTTGGCCCGGGGACAAACCACCGCGCGTGGCCCGCGTCAACGGCAAGCGTGTCGAGTGGCGAGGCCCCGAATTACGTATTGGCGAACTCCCTGCGACCATCGCGGTCGACTCCCGGTGGCTGACTGGCGGATGATCATGAACACGACAACAAAAATAGAGTTTCCTGCGGACTTTCTCTGGGGCAGCGCCACGTCGGCGTACCAAATCGAAGGCTCGCCGCTCGCAGACGGTGCGGGGCCCAGTATCTGGCAGCGCTTTTGTCACACCCCGAATCTAGTGCGTGACGGAGACACCGGCGATGTGGCGTGCGATCACTATCGGCGCTACGTTGACGACGTCGCCCTGATGCACGAACTCGGGATGCGTGCTTATCGGTTCAGCACCTCGTGGAGCCGGATCCTGCCGCTGGGTCGGGGGCCGGTGAATCCCGCGGGACTGGGTTTCTATGATCGGTTGGTGGATGCTCTGCTCAAACATGGCATCGAGCCGATGCTCACGTTGTTCCACTGGGATCTGCCGGCAGCGCTCGACGACCGTGGCGGTTGGCTCAACCCGGACGTTTCCAAGTGGTTTGCCGACTACGCGGCGATCATGTTCCGGAAGCTGGACGACCGCGTGAAGATGTGGACGACGCTAAACGAGCCCTGGGTGGTCACCGATGGCGGATATCTGCACGGTGCGCTCGCGCCCGGGCACAGGAATCGATTCGAGGCGCCGATCGCGGCTCATCAGTTGCTGCGGGCGCATGGGTCCGCCGTGCAGGCTTATCGCAGCGAAGGCAAGCATCGCATCGGCGTCGTCGTCAACCTCGAGCCAAAATACCCTGAGACCGATGGGACCGCCGATCGCGCCGCGACGGCGCGCGCCGATGCCTACATGAATCGACAGTATCTCGACCCGATCCTGCTCGGCCGGTATCCGGAAGAGTTGTCGGAAATCTTCGGCGAAGCGTGGCCCGAGTGGCCGTCCGAGGATCTGGCGCTGATCAGGCAGCCGATCGATTTCCTCGGCGTCAACTATTACACGCGCAACGTCACGCGCTACGATCCTTCTGCCTGGCCGCTGCGCGCCGCGCCCGTGCGCCAGAAGCAGGCCACGTACACCGAGACGGGATGGGAGGTGTTCGCACGCGGTCTGACCGATACGCTTCTCTGGATCAAGGACCGCTACGGCGGCCTGCCCCTGTATGTGACCGAAAACGGCGCAGCCTTCTACGATCCTCCGACCGCGGAGAGCGATCGCCTCGCCGACCCGCTGCGCGTTGATTATCTGCGCAAGCACATCGTGGCGGTTCACGCCGCACTCGAGCGTGGCGTCGACCTGCGCGGTTACTTCGTGTGGTCTCTGTTCGACAATTTCGAATGGTCGCTCGGTTATTCCAAGCGCTTCGGGATCGTGCACGTCGATTTCGCGACCCAGAAACGCACGCCGAAGGACAGCGCCGCCCTGTATGCGAAAATCATCGCGACCAATGGCCGCGTTCTGAACGAGCCGCTATCTTCCTAATGCGTCCCTAGCGCTGCGCGCCATTCGGGTTGCGCATCGGGCGTCGCCCATACCGCCGCGTGCAACTGCGACAGCGCAATCGGATCATTGACGATGCGCATTCGCTGACCCTCGCTGAGCGCGGTTGGTCCTTTTTGCAACGCGGTCCGCACAAGCGACGCGCGTTCGCTGCCTACTGCCGCGGTGCCGCGAACGCGTACCACTGCGGCGGCGCAAATCAGGGCGTTGGTAACGGGGTCGACGACGGCCTCGACGAATCCAGGATGTCGCGGCGCCGCGCGTGCGTAGGCGACCGTCGCCCTGATTTCCGGCGGCGCATCCAGTTCCTCGGGAATTACGAACAAACCCGCACCGCGAGCGCGACGACCCAACGCCCGACGACTGCTGTAAACAGAAATCGGAATGGACAATATCAGCGCTCCGGCGACGGGCAGCATCCACCAGAGAAACGCCGGGTTGAGCCAATACACTCCTCCAGCCCACGCGATGCCGAGCAGTGTGTGGATGCCGTGGTGACGCAGAGCGTGACCCCAGGACGTCTCGGCGTCCTCCCGTGGTGGCGATCGCCAATGCACGCGCCAGCCGGCAATTGCGGCCAGGACGAAGCGAGTGTGGAACAGCATGCGTATCGGCGCCAGCAGCATCGACAGCGCAACCTCTCCGGCAAGACTGGCCACGATTCGGCCCGCACCGCCATAACGCGCGGGCCGGTCTGTCGATGCCAGCAGGACGGCGAGAACTTTCGGCAAGAAAAGCAGAACGGCAGTCGCGCTGAACAAGGCAAGTGCCCATTCGGGGTGCCATTCGGGCCATAACGGGAAAAGCTGATTCGGACCCGTGAAATACGTCGGCTCGGTCAGCGTGTGCACCGCGAGCAGCGTCGTCGATAGAATCAGGAACAGGAACCACAGCGGCGCCGACAGGTACGCCATCACCCCGCTCATGAACACCGCCCGGTGCGCGATGTGCAGCCCCTTCAACAGGAACAGCCGGAAGTTCATGAGGTTACCCTGACACCAACGGCGGTCACGCTGCAGCTCGTCGATGAGGTTCGGCGGCATCTCCTCGTAGCTGCCGCCGAGATCGTAGGCGATCCAGACCGCCCAGCCGGCACGGCGCATGAGCGCCGCCTCGACGAAATCATGCGAAAGGATTTCGCCGGAAAGGGTGCCCGTGCCGGGAAGGCGCCGCAACGCGCAGTGGCGCATGAAAGGCGCGATGCGGATGATCGCGTTGTGACCCCAGTAGTGTGATTCACCCAGCTGCCAGAAATGCAGACCGGCGGTGAACAACGGACCGTAGACCCGGGTCGCGAACTGCTGTACGCGTGCATAAAGCGTCTCTCTGCCCGCGGCCCGGGGCGCGGTCTGAATGATTCCTGCGCCTGGGTTGGCCTCCATCAGCTGGAGCAGACGCGTCAGGCACTCGCCGCTCATCACGCTGTCTGCATCGAGCACGATCATATAGCGGTAGTTCTTGCCCCAGCGCCGGCAGAAGTCCGCGATATTGCCGCTCTTGCGTTTGATGCGGTGCTGCCGCCAGCGGTAGAACAGGCGCTCGAACCCGTCCACGGCGCGGCAGGTCTGTTGCCAGGCACTGATTTCAGCGACGCGCGTGTCAGGGTCGCTGGTATCGGAGAGCACAAAAAAATCGAAGTGCGCCAACGTGCCGCGCTGAGCGACCGACTCGTACGTCGCCCGCAGCCCGGCGAATACCCGTGCGACGTTCTCGTTGCGGATGGGCATGACGATGGCGGCACGCACATCGCTGCCGATCGGCGCATCGGCCGCAGCGGTGGCGGAGATCGCGTAGCGGTCGCCCTTGAGCAACAGCACAACATAGCCGGCCATCGCGGTCCAGAAACCGCCGGACACCCACGCGAAAAGGATGGCGAACAGGACCAGCATCGCTATCTCGAGCGGCTGGCGGCCGTGATAAGGCAGCACGGCGACCATGAAACTGGTGGCGATATACGTTTGTGCGACGGTCAAGCCGAGAAGGATGAGGCGACGGAAGGTGCCTACAGAGTGCCAGCGGCCCAGAGGGTCGGGCGCATCGATGCGTTCGCGGTCGCGCTCACGGCGCGAGCCCAGCCAGCGTCCGAAGAGGTTCCGCGACCATGGCGGAGGCACCATCGAGGTTCGCGCCAGGGGAGGCGACGTGACGAGCCGTTCGCGCCCGTGGGCGTCGGTGACCAGCGCGGCGGCGGCTCCGTTGTCGCGCGTCGCCGCCGCCAGTTCGAGCCGGCGGCGGGTTGTGGCACACGGCGGATCGTCGGGATCCACGTCGCGCCTGGCGAGCGCGCGATGCAACGCGGTCATTGCCTGGCGCGCATCGAACGGCGCGTTGGCGAGGTGGTCGGCAACCTCGGCAAGCAACGCCCGACGTTGCTCGCCGCTCAGCGGAAGCCTTTCAACGTAATCGATGCAGCTCTGCGGAAGCGCGCGTTGCTGCTCGACAACGGCGCGTTCGTCGCGATCGGTCTCGGTTGGGATCTTCAAGAGCATAGGCGTCAGCTCCTAGTCGGGAGGCAGGATGTAGCTCCACGTTTCGGAGAGGACGCCGGTTCGAGTGCGCAGGAACGCCCGCAGTTCCACCGGCTTGCCCGGGTCGGTACGCGCGAGGCGCAGCGTCATCCGCCGCCCTCCGGTGACCTCGTTAGGGTGCGTGATTGCTTCCTTGACCTCGGCATTCGCGTCAACCGAAACGACTGCTTCGACCTCGGCGTCCGCAGGCAATTTCTTCAACGCCGGGCCGTCGAAGTCGACTACGAAGCCGATGCTCCCATCGTCACTACGCGTGTAGCCGCGGCCACGACGCGTTTGCGTTACCCACGCCAGCGGGGGACGCGTTCCCGTTTCCTTCTGCCACAGGATGCGATATTCGTAGTCGAGCGCCTGCTTGGGCGCCGGCGGGCCCTCGGGCACCCAGTACGTGACGATGTTGTCGTTGGTTTCATCGGGACTCGGAATCTGCACCAGCTCGACTCTTCCTGCGCCCCACTTGCCTTTGGGTTCGATCCAGGCGCTGGGTCGCAAGTCGTACCGCGCCTCGAGGTCCTGGTAACTGCCGAAGTCGCGGTCGCGCTGCATCAGGCCGAAACCGACAACGTTGGTCAACGCAAACGAAGTCACCAGCAGTCGCTTCGGATCGACCAGCGGCCGCCAGATCCACTCGCCGGTTCCCGACTGGATCGATAGCCCATCGGAGTCGTGCACCTCCGGCCGGTAGTCCTCGCGCGACGTACGCTGGTTCTCGCCGAAGAAATACATCGTCGTCAGCGGCGCGATTCCGAGCTTGGTCACATTCTCACGCAGGAAGAACCGCACTTTGACGTCGACCGACGTCTCGACGCCCGGCTTGAGCACGAATCGGTAAGCACCCGTCATGCGTTTGGAGTCGAGCAATGCATAGAGGGTCAGCGTCGTCGCTTGCGGACCGGGCCGCTCGAACCAGAACTCGACAAAACGCGGGAACTCCTCGCCCGACGCGAGTCCGGTATCGACCGCGAGACCACGCGCCGAGATACCGTAGACTTGGCCCTTGCCCAGCGCCCGAAAATAGCTGGCGCCGAGAAAGACGAGAACTTCGTCCTTGTATTTGGGGGTGTTGAGCGCATAGTGCGCGCGAAAGCCCGCAAAGCCGAGTCCGCGCAGCCGGTTCGGGTCGATCTTGTTGGCGCCGTAGTCGAACAGGGCCGGGTCGAATCGAATCTCGCGACTTGTGTCTCCAACGAGCTCGTTGATCTTCACCGGATGATCGAAGTGCGATCCGAGGTGAAAAAATGCAAGCTCGAACGGCAGCTTCGCATCGCGCCATGTCGCTTTGTCCTGCCGGAAGCGGATATCGCGCAGCTGATCGTAATTGAGGTCCTGCAACTCCTTTGGAAGGTCGGCGTCCCCTGGTTTGGGCGCCGTTGCAGCAAGTTGCCGCGCTCGATTCGCTACACTGTCGAAGTCGAACCCCTGAGCCGCAAACGGCAAGCCGTAGCAGAACAAGGCTATCCCTACGGCTATGCGTTTGCAAAAGCGCCCGTCGGCGTGCAGGTTGCACCAGTAAGTTGTTCGAAGAAGCACAGGCAGCGGTCCGGTTTTAGGCGAGGTCGCCGCGGTGACGCGGAACCCGAGCATATGATGCCACGGCGCCGCGCCAGCGAGCGCATGGCAACAATCGTGATGAGCGAAAATGCGTAGCATTCAACTCGCGTTGCCGGTGTTGCCGCGCGGGATGCTGTGAGACATTGTAAATCTTACAAGTCAGCGGCAGCGCCTTATTGCCTCTATGTCGGCTGTCGCCAGGCCATTCGTGCCGCGACAACTTTGCCGCAAGGCACTCATGGCTTTCCGGATCAAAGCGATGTTTTCGTGGTCGAACAAACGGACGCGCGAACCGGACACGACCATGGTCTCCCCACAGGACAACGATCCACGGCCCGTGCCTCCGCCGCTGCCGGACATCAACGATTGCTGCGGCAATGGATGTGACCCTTGCGTCTTCGACGTTTACGAGGACGCGCTCGATCGCTATAAAAGGGAGCTGCGAGCCTGGCACGACCGAAGGGCAAGATCGACCACAGGACAGATCGAACCGCCGGGCTGAACATCACATATCAATGCGGCAACCGACGGATCAACCGGCCGTAATCGGTCAGAGGTTGGTGGCACACTGATTGCATAACTGACGTGCGGGCATCGATGGAGGCATGCGCACCGTGGCTGCGGCGGGGACACTGTGAAGCGGGCGCCACGAGGGCCACGGGACTTTTCTCCGGTTCGGTCCGACGTGCACGTACGACTGGATCGACTTCCATGGGGGCGGTTTCACTGGCTTGTCGTCGGAGCGCTTGGCGCAAGCTGGGCAATCGACGGTCTCGAAGTAACGCTTGCGGGCGCGGTCGGCGCGGTGCTGCAAGAGCCGGCATCGCTGGGTCTATCGAGCGCGCGGGTCGGCGCCGCTGCGTCGGCGTACCTGACCGGTGCCGTGATCGGGGCTTTGGTGTGCGGTTATCTTGCCGATCGTTACGGTCGCAAGCGGCTGTTCTTTGCGACGCTTGCGATTTATCTCTGCGGCACGCTATTGACTGCGTTCGCGTGGGATTTCTGGAGTTTCGCTGCATTCCGATGGATCACAGGCTTCGGTATCGGCGGCGAATACGCCGCGATCAATTCCGCGATCGATGAGCTCATTCCCGCGCGAGTGCGCGGCCGCGTGAATCTATTCGTCAACGGGAGTTATTGGATCGGCGCAGCCATCGGCGCGCTGGCGACGCTCGTTCTTCTCGACACGGCGCGCTTTCCCGCCGATTTGGGTTGGCGCCTCGGGTTCGGAATCGGAGCAACGCTCGGTCTGCTCGTGATCCTGGCGCGCCGGCACGTGCCGGAAAGCCCCCGCTGGCTGATCGTGCACGGTTACCCGTCGGACGCCATTGCGGTAATGGCTGATCTCGAGGCCCGTACCGGCGCGCGGGCGGATGCGGATGCGACGGCGATCACCAGATCGGGCGAAGAACTTCTCTTCCACCCCCGCCGGCATATCGATCTGCGCGACCTCTTCACTACACTGTTCCGGCGCTACCCCCGCCGTGCTGTGCTCGGCCTGACCCTCATCACTTCGCAGGCGTTCCTCTACAACGCCATCTTCTTCACGTACGCACTGGTGCTCGTACGCTTCTACGGCGTGGCCTCGGGCGAGACCGGTTTCTATCTCCTGCCTTTTGCCCTCGGCAACTTCCTCGGCCCGCTGCTGCTCGGACGCTTTTTCGATACGATCGGCCGCCGGGTATCGATCGCCTCGACCTATGCGATCAGCGGCGTGCTGCTGATAGTGACCGGCGTGCTGTTCGTGCAGGATAGTTTGACCGCGCAAGCGCAGACACTGCTCTGGGCCGCGATCTTTTTCTTCGCGTCAGCGGCAGCGAGCGCTGCGTATCTCACGATAAGCGAGCTGTTTCCGCTCGAACTGCGAGCGTTGGCGATCGCGGTCTTCTTCGCGCTGGGCACCGCCGTCGGGGGCATTGCGGCACCATGGCTGTTTGGTGTGCTCATCGGTACGGGCTCGCGGGAATCGGTGTTCCTCGGCTATGCACTGGGGGCTGCGCTCATGCTGGCGGCGGCCGGCATCGAAGCGTGGCTCGGCGTCGACGCGGAGCGGCGGTCGCTCGAACACGTCGCCTTACCATTGTCTGCCGAGTAAAATGATCGCTGAGGACCTCGTCACTGACTCGTTTTTTGTGTGACGAGGCGGCATAAACCTGGTTGGAGATTCGCATGAGCAGATATCCGGTGAAACGCAATCAACGCGCGCCGCGCGAGGTCGAGCCCGATGCGGTCGAGGTGATTCGACCTGCCAGTTCGTTCTTCAGTTTCCACTATTCGCACACGGAAATTTCCGTGGGAGAAGGCAAGGCCCATGTCAGAGCCAGACGAA
Source organism: uncultured beta proteobacterium (assembly GCA_963829375.1). Classification (GTDB taxonomy): domain Bacteria; phylum Pseudomonadota; class Gammaproteobacteria; order Burkholderiales; family Casimicrobiaceae; genus PALSA-1003. The sequence goes on from CAWHIS010000013.1 coordinate 327,914, forward strand.
CGCGTCTGGAAGAGGGCAAGCTCACCCAGGAGACTTTCGAGGGTGACGTCGATCGTACAGTCTACGATCGGATGGTGGATGACGCGCAGCACTATTTCCTGGAGCAGACGAAGCTTTTCGCGAAATCACTGTCGTGGTTGCTTCCATCTTTGCGGAATCCGCGTTCCGATCGCGACTGACGTACTGGTTGACTCGATGAAGCGCAACCTGCTTCGATCGGGGGTGGCCGCGGCCACAAGCGTTCTCGCGCTTTGCGGCGTGAACGCGTCGATCGCCGCCGCAGAGGAGAAAGCGATGAGCCTGACGATCACTTCCAGCGCTTTCGCGCCCAACGGCTCGATCCCGGCACTCTACACCTGCGAAGGCAAGGACATCTCGCCGCCGCTCGCTTTTGGCGGCGTACCCGCAGCGGCAAAGAGCCTTGTGCTCATCGTCGACGACCCGGATGCCCCGGATCCCGCCGCACCGAAGATGACCTGGGTGCACTGGGTCCTGTACGACATTCCCGCAGCAACGACCGGACTGCCTGAGGCGGTCAGGGCCACGGCGTTGCCGGTGGGCACGCGCGAGGGTCTCAACGATTGGGGGCGCACCGGCTACGGCGGACCATGTCCGCCGATTGGTCGGCATCGCTACTTCCACAAATTCTACGCGCTGGACGTTGTCCTGCCATCGCTAGCGCGCCCGGACAAGGCCGCGGTGGAGCAAGCGATGCAGGGACATATCCTCGTGCGCGCCGAATTGATCGGCA
>CAWHIS010000014.1:0-75271 GCA_963829375.1 uncultured beta proteobacterium
GATACGCTCTTGACCCGCCGCGAGGCGATGCTGAAGAAAGTCCATCTGCTCTCGGAAGTGAATCCGATGCTAGGGCACCGCGGCGTGCGGCTGGGAATCACCTATCCCGAGATCTACGAGATGCAGATCCGCGCGATCCTCGAAGCGGCTGCGGAGTGCGTGCAAGAGGGCATCGAAACCCATCCCGAGATCATGGTCCCGCAGGTGTGCGACGCCGCGGAGTTGAGGCGCGTCAAGGCGCTCGTCGATGCGGCGAAGGCCGATATCGAGGCGCGCTATGGCGTTGCGCTCCACTTCAAGTTCGGCAGCATGATCGAAGTGGTGCGTGCCTGCCTGAACGCGGCGAGCCTCGCCGAACTCGCCGAGTTTTTTTCGTTTGGAACGAACGACCTCACCCAGGCGACATTCTTCGTTCTCACGCGAGGACGCGGAGAACAAGTTCCTTCCGCAATACGTCGCCGGAGGGATCCTCCCCGACAACCCATTCGAGGTGCTGGACGTCGAGGGCGTCGGGCGTCTGATGAAGCTCGGCGTCGAAGCCGGGCGGCGCGCGCGGCCTGACCTTGTCGTCGGCATCTGCGGCGAACACGGCGGGCAACCGGAGTCCATTTGCTTTTGTCACTATGCCGGGCTGGACTACGTCTCCTGCTCCGCGCCGACGGGTGCCAATCGCGCGCCTCGCCGCAGCGCAGGCGAAGCTCCGGGAAAAGGACTACGCCGAGACTGTATTGATCTAAAGCAGCGGTGTCAGCGCTGCCTGGCGTTTCCCTTGCCGCGTCGCGGCCGTGCACGAGCCGGTGCGCGTGTTCCACGGCGCCGGACAGAGGTGGCCCTTTGAAGAGACATCCATGAAGATCAACTGGAAGACGATCGCTCCACTCGGGGTCTGGCTCGTGATCTACCTGCTGCCAATCCCTGCGGGCCTCAATGCCAACCAATGGCATTACTTTGCCGTCTTTGCCGCGGTGATCGCAGGCCTGGTGCTCGAATCGATGCCGGTGGGTGCGGTCGGGCTCATCGGCCTCACCTTTGCTGCCGTCATGGGCTACGTCGAATCGGATCCCAATAAGTCGCTGCGTTGGGCGCTTAGTGGATTCGCGGAGAGTACCGTCTGGCTGATCGTCGGCGCCTTCGTCTTCGCGATCGGCTACCGCAAGAGCGGACTCGGCAAACGCATCGCCCTGCTGCTGGTGCGCGGCCTGGGCCGGCGGACGCTCGGGTTGGGATATGCCGTCACGTTCGCCGACTTGATACTCGCCCCGGCGACGCCGTCGAACACCGCGCGCAGTGGCGGCACCATCTACCCGATCGTCAGCAACATTCCGAAGATCTATGGCTCCGAGCCGGGACCCACCGCGAGGAAGATCGGCACCTATGTGATGTGGACCGCTTTTGCGGCCACCGCCGTCACCAGTTCGCTGTTTCTCACCGCGCTGGCACCCAACGCCGCGGCGCTTTCCATCGCCAAGAAGACGGTGAACGTGGACTTGAGTTGGTCGCAGTGGTTCATCGGCTTTGCCCCGCTGGGTGTGCTGCTGATCCTGCTGGTACCGTTGGTGAGTTACATCATCTGCCGGCCCGAGGTCAAGGAAAGCCCCGAAATCGTCACGTGGGCTACGTCCGAGCTCAAGGCGATGGGCCCGCTGTCACGAAATGAGTGGGTGATGTCGGGACTGGTGGTGCTGGCGATGTTCCTCTGGATCACCGGTTCCAATCCGGCCATCAAGCTGCCGTACCTGGGTGCGAATTACATGAACGCGACGATGGTGGTGCTTGTAATCATCTCGCTGCTGCTGGTCACGAAGGTCGTCGAGTTTGCCGACATCGTTGCCGAGAAGAGCGCGTGGGAAGTGTTCTTCTATTTCACCTCGTTGCTCACGCTCGCTTCGGGGTTGAACGAAATAGGATTCATCAAGTGGGTGGCCGAGGGCTTTGCCAAGCCACTTGCAGGGATGTCGCCAATGCTGGTGCTGGTCATGCTCGTGGCGCTCTTCTTCTGGATTCACTATTTCTTTTCAAGCATCACGTCACACGCGGCTGCAGTGCTGCCGGTCGTGCTGGCGGTGGGGACGGGAATCGCGGGCATGTCGGTGCCCACGCTGACGCTTCTGTGCTGCTATTCATTAGGCCTAATGGGGGTCATTTCGCCTTATGCCACGGGGCCCGCGCCGATGTATTACGGCAGCGGCTTCATCGGCAAGGGAGACTTCTGGAAGTTCGGTCTCATCTTCGGGCTGATCTACTTCGCGGGCCTTCTTGCCATCGTGCTGCCTTGGCTGCAGATGATCAGTTGAGTCGTCGCTGCGCGGATTCTAATGCAAACGGGATATTCCGATCCCATTCGAGCGACGCGCAGCGTGCATCGCGGCGATGAAGGCGACGGCCGTGCAAGCCGCCGACACCGGTAAATCGGTAGGAGTATCGACATCTGTACCGCATACGGTACGTTCCTCCAATGCCGACTCCGCAACGGCTCCATGCCGTCTTCTTTCGGTTGGAGAGCGGCAGCGAGCCAGTTAGCGAGTGGCTAAAGAGTCTTCTGAGCGGAGACCCTCGGCGCAAAGGCTCTGCACCAGCCTTCGCGGCTGATGGCACCTGCGACGATCGAACAGCTTCCAATATTCGAGTTCGGTCCATCGGGCGAGTAGAACTTGCACTGGTCGCAGCTCTTGCCGTCGTGCTCGTGATCTTGGTACATGAGGTCGCTTTTCGCCGCTTTGGCGGCGGCTGAGCGTGCTTCGGCCGACCATGACCGTCACGGCAGCGAGTCCGGCGCCTTGGACGCTTCTTACAAAGTAACACACGTCGCGCTCGGTTCAATTGGCGAGGGTGCATCGCGCGCTCCTTGCATTGATCATCAGATCATCAACCACAGCACGAAATACAGGGTGTTGTTGTCTTTCGCATTCCGGCCAAAACCGTCATAGTTGCTACTGGCACCGTTGAACGTCTTATACGCGGTGTATTGCAGCATCAGGCGCAGATCGCGACGCGGCAGCCAGTCGAGCTCGGCCACAACGCCGCTGTTTTTCGGGCTGCCGCTCGCGCTCCCGGTCACCGGCTCACCGGTGTTGTAGAGGCCGTTGTCGACACTTCCGGTCGTTCGAAAGTACTGGACCGTTGTCCCGTATTGCTGGTCATAGTAATAGGTCACCTTGCTCTTGAACGTGCGCAGCGTGTCGGTCGGATTGCTGGCGCCGCCGGCACCGTACGTCGCATCGAGGCTCTGGTTCTCGTTGATATAGTTGAGCTGCGCGAGAACGGTGGCGGTCCGTCACGTACTGGTACTGCGCATCAATGGCAACGTCTCTATACCGGTCGGTTGGTCCGGTCGGATCGGGGCTGTCGGGAAACTTGTGCGCGACGATGCCGTAGGTTCCGATCATCGCGCTCTGCACGCCCTCGCCCCAGACATGCTGCAATGCGACCCGCCAGTAAGGTGCAGCGCCGTCGAGGACCGCATCGGTCGTCTTGTCGGTCCCGGCGCGGAACACGGAAAGGGCGCCGTCCGCCGTGCCGTAGCCGGCTATCTCCGCATATAGGGACCGGTTCCACATCGTGTAGGCGCCGATACCGGCGACCTGCTGCGCGAGGCCGCCGTCGATCAAGGTCGACGAATTAGGGGCAACGGCAACGCTCGACGACGCATACGGAAAGCTCCAGGCCGGCGTCGTGTTATAGATATCCGAAACGGTAGGGTTGTTGTTGACCGTCAAGCCGTAGCTCAAATCGAGCCCATCGCCTTCGAAATGCCCCGCCGCGCGAATGTCAACGTTATCGACCGAACTTTGGTGCACGACCCCGTCGTAGGTCCATTGCACGAACGCGCCGAAATGCTCGACGATCCGCCCGGCATAGAACGCCGAGAGCTGCTGCAAGACGAGGTCGTTATTGCGTGGAAAGTTGTCGGGGTCGGCGCCGGATGTTTGCCGCGTATTGGTAAATGATGTCCTTGCACCATTGCGGCGAGAGGCAGAATCGGTGGCGGCCCGTCGTTGCTGGTGGGGAGCAGCGGGCGCTCCCCGACCGTCTCCCGCATGAGCGTGTAACCGCCGAAGCTTGAACTGTCGTCCGACACTCGTAAGCTCGGGCCAACTCAAATGGCAGGTGGCGCATTCGAAGCCCGTCTGCCGAGCAAAGCTGGGAACGGCACACGCCCACCCGGAACCGGCGAGCGTTATGACGCCGACGAGCGCGGTCAATACGGGGGCTCTCAAGCTAACCCCGATTGGCGCACACGAGCGAGGCATGGGCCAATGCCGCATACCGATGTGCGCGCTCGCCCAATGGATACGGCGCGGACGTTCGGCTGCGCAGCAGTGATCGTCAGTTTGGCGTCGCGGCGGGGGTGGCGCGACGCCCCCGGGTGAGTCGTGGCGATGACCATGACCTTCACCGAAGTCGTCGACGTCCAAGTGTCTAAGGCGAAGTCACGTCGATCCTGCCGTAGACTCCGTTTGCTTCACCATTGGGACCTGCAGCGAAAAACAGCGTGGTCGACGGCTGGTTGTTGAGATTGTTGCCGAAGGCCAGGCCCCACAGACCATCGATCGCTATCACGTCGCCGTTCGGCGCACGCAGCTGCCCTAGGAATTGCCCCGTCGCGACGTCGTACGCGTTGACTGTGCCGTCGCCAAAATTGCCCACGAGGAGTTGATTGCTAAAATCGCCAAAACCTGCCGGCGCGAGCGCCATGCCCCACGGTGCATTGAGCGTGCCTCCCGTCGCGATACGCTGTAACAGCTGACCGCTTGTGTCATATACGTCCACGATGCCGAGCCCGGGTCCCGCGACCTCGTCGTCGCCATCTTCTTCCTTCTGCGCATAGGCGACGTAAAGCCGTCCGGCGAGCAATAGGATATTGAATGGCGCGTAATTGGAAGGCACGTTTGGATCAACAAAGGCGCCAGGTAGTTTGACAGGCGTGTAGTTGGACCTGAAGACGTCGATCTTGTGTCCGTGAAAATCCGCGGCGTAGAGCATGTTCCCGCCGGCGCTTGACGCCACTGTGAGGCCTTTGTAGACCGCATCGGCCATGAAGACAGCGGGCAATGCGTGCGTTCCATCCACATTCGGCGCCCAACCGGAAATCCTGCCGTCCTCGGATGCGAAGATGAAGCGCGCAGGGCCGGCCGCGGTGCTGTTTCGGACCACAAAGTCACTCGAACCATTGAAGACGATTCCCGTGGGCGTACCCGCCGCATCTCCCACGCCCGGTATGGAGACGACCAGCGATTGCGGATTACCCAACCCATCGTAAAGGGTCGAAAGGCCCGTGCCGTTGTCAGCTACCCAAACAAATCCGTTCGGATTGAATGCGACGCCCCACCCATTGACGAGATTACCGTCGTGGTGATCCGCTGCTACACCACCGTCCGACACGAGGTTGCGCACTTGATAGCTGTTCGCGGCCACCGCCACGCTTGCATAGAGCCCAAGTCCGACGACGAACAACGCTTGTCTCGACACCCATGACATCAGATTCATGATCACTCCTTTCAACGGTGTGCTCGCCTGCACTGCGCAAATCTCCGCCATGCACACGTCGACGCGCAGGTGAATCTGTCGGAGCGCCTTTGTCGAACGGGACGCACGACGTCCCGGGCGTGCGTCACGCAACCCAACGCCACGCCGAATGTCCACGCTCGACAAGATACCGCGCTGGTCAACGCAAACAGGCTGCGGATGGCGCCTATTCCGCAGACACATCTCAGCCCCGGGGGTTGCGACGCCCAGAAACCCAGAGACCCTGATGCCTCGCCTCTAGCCGATGAGTCGAGCGTGCTGCGAACTCAGGGCGACCTTGCAGCAGAAACTCTTGTCATCCTTCACGAATCTAAGCGAACATTGCACATGCCACGGCCGCAAGACTCGCCGCGGCCTACCTCTTCATTCCAGGAGAACCGAATGATGATGAAGCGTATCGCTTTTCTCGCAGCCATCACCGCATTCTTTGCAGTGCCGTCGCTCGCTGCGCTGAAACCGGGCGACACCGCGCCGGATTTCAACGCACCGGCGTCGCTCGGCGGCAACGTTTTCACGTTTTCGCTCGCCGAAGCGTTGAGGAAGGGTCCGGTCGTTCTCTACTTCTACCCCGCCGCGTTCACGACCGGGTGTACGATCGAGGCCCACGATTTCGCCGATGCGGTGGATGCGTACCGCGCGCTTGGCGCTACGGTGATCGGCGTTTCGCACGACGATATCGACACGTTGAAGAGATTTTCCGTCAGCGAGTGCCGAAGCAAGTTTGCGGTGGCGGCGGACAAGGACCAAAGCATCATGAAGTCCTACGACGCGGTCCTGGCAGTAAAGCCCGAGTATGCGGACCGAGTGTCGTATGTCATTGCGCCTGACGGACATGTGGTTTATGCCTACACATCGCTCAACCCCGAAAAGCACGTCGAATACACGCTTGACTCGCTCCGAAAATGGTCGGCACGGCAGAACAAATAGCGCGGTTTGAACTTTCGCAACGATACCGATCCATAGAATTCTGACTACGCACCGTTTAACGTTCAGAATATCGGCGGCGTGTTTTTACGCCACATTCGCGGTGCAGGACGGGGCCAACCATGACGAGGTCGCAGGCGCAGGGAATGGCCTGGTCGACATCTTCGACCCCGTCACCCACACCTTCACGCCCATGATGAGCACGGCGTTCTCGCGTCTCGGACTTGAGCTCGCGGGACTCGCCTACGGCAGGCGAGCGAATTCCGGTTAGACAAATAAACCGGCTTGAAATCCTGACCGCTTTACCATCCTGTTGGATGGTGTTAGGATGGTACATGGATGCCGACGAGCGAGTTTGAACATCGACCCCAGACCGAAGAGCTCGGACTCCGAGAAGATCACCATCAATCTCGGACTAATCGACCTGGGGCAGATCGATTTGCTCGTACAGGAAGGGTTCTATTCCAATCGGACGGACCTCATTCGTACAGCCATCCGCAATCAGCTCGTGGCCCACGCCGAGACGGTCCGACAGACCATTACTCGCAAGACGCTCGTGCTGGGACTCCAGGAGTTCTCGCGTAGAGACCTCGAGCGCGTCCGCAAGGCGGGATCGAAGCTAAGGATTCACGTTTTGGGGTTGGTCCGTATCGCTGCCGACGTTTCGCCTGCGCTGGCACGGGACACGATCGAATCGGTGGAGGTCCTCGGCGCGCTGCACGCCAGTCCTGCGGTGAAGGCGGCATTGGGTGATCGAATCATTTGAAAGGAAACTCGTTCGATGAATTACGCTTTGAGCAAGACGATGCATGAGGCGATGCGCCTGATGCAAACCGGCGATTTGCACGCCGCGACCGCCACCATCCAACGCGGTCTGACGGGGACGGAAGACCGGTCCGCTTTTCACCCAGGGTACGTAGGTGGCGCGCCGGAAAGGCCGTGGATCGATGCGGAGCACCGGGTACTGGATATTTCGGATCCTGAGCCGATTGCTGATCATCCGGATCTGGAACGGCCACGCGAGATTCACGATCCCACCGACGAACAGTTTCAACTGCATTCATTTACTTGCGCCGCGGGGACGCGTCAGTACAAGTTATTCATTCCGAAGGGTCATCCAGGTCGGCAGCTGCCGCTGCTTGTGATGCTGCACGGATGCACGCAGTCGCCCGACGATTTTGCGCGGGGGACCCGTATGAACCAGTTCGCCGAGGAGGAGGGCTATTACGTCGTATATCCTGCTCAGGCAGCAAGTAATAACCCGACTAAGTGCTGGAATTGGTTTAAACGTGGCGATCAATGCCGTGACCGGGGCGAGCCCGCGATCATTGCGGAGCTCACCCGGCACGTCGTGCGGGTGCACCGTCTGGACCCGGCGCGCGTCTATGTGGCTGGCCTTTCGGCGGGTGCGGCAATGGCGGTAATTCTGGCGCGTACCTATCCGGATATCTATGCGGCGGCTGGGGTCCATTCCGGGCTGCCGTATGGAAGCGCCCACGACGTTCCCTCCGCGTTCGCGGCAATGAAACAAGGCAGCGGCACTTCCAAGGCTGACACCAACGTCACCAACCAAGCGAATGGCGTACCCGTACCTACGATCGTCTTTCATGGCGATCGTGACATGGTGGTCGGTGCGCACAACGGCGACATCGTGATTGCACAATCGATGGCAGGTCTCGGTGACAGCATATGGAACGCCGGTTCGTACGGCGAACAAAACAAGCAGGTGGAGCGTGGCGGCGTTCCCGGTGGGTATTCCTATACTCGGACGATGCTGCAAGACGCGCAGGGTCGTATCCTCGCCGAGCAGTGGTTGGTGCACGGCGCGGGTCATGCTTGGTTCGGGGGCGATCCTACCGGGTCGTATACCGACCCCAAGGGCCCGGATGCGTCGGCGGAAATGCTTCGGTTCTTCGCGCTGCACCAAATGAAGTACGGCAACTAATATTGCGGCTCTGGAACGACGATGGGTACCGCATCGGATTGGTCTGACTACGTCGGGCTGACTAGGCACCGGCGGACGGGCCACTTGATCCTGACCGCAAGGCGGATGTTCATGGCGATGAAGCGCGAAGTGCTGCGCATCGGCGGCTACGGGCAGGAATACTTCGTATCCAGACACTGGATCTCGCGGCCATGGGGACGTGATCATCGATCTGGAAACGTTCACGTGCGCGCAACGGGAGCAGGCCTGTCTGTCGATGTGAGGCGCGGTCGGTGAGTGAGGCGTCAGGAGCTAGCGGCAAATCTCAGTGGATGGTTGGCTGCAAGCTGGCCAACAGCGTGCCAGCCTGATCTTGCAGGCGTTCGCGCTCGCGCGGGTGGTAGCCGTGCACGTAGGCCTCGCTCAACGTGCCCCCTTAACGATGAAATTGGCGCGCTTCTTATATTGGCTAAGTTGGCCTGCTCTGCACTAACGCAGGAACTGAGCAGCCTTGGCATAATTCTGGATGGGTTTCGCGGCTAATGCATTCGTTCAGTGACAGCGCCAAAGTGCTGGATCCCTGCGCGTCCGGCGGTGGATCGGAAGCCTTAATCGACGCGCTTTCCGAAGCGGTTAAAGCGCGGCAGCCAGTTGTCAAGTATCTCCGCGGAAACCAGGATTCTTTCGGCGCGACCGATGAGACGCTCCCGGGGAACCAAGCCGAAGTAGCGCGAGTCGGCGCTGTTGTCGCGGTTATCGCCGAGCATCAGGTATTGATCCGGCGGCACGATGACGGGCCCGAAGTCGGGCACCACAGAGCGCTCCGGCAGCCACTGTACTTCGTGGGACCGCCCGGCCAACATCTCCTCCCACTCCTCAGCGATGGCCATGCGTCCGTCGCCAAGAGATTCGAAGTGGCTTGCACGGCCACTGTAATGCGCCACCTCGCCATTGATCGTGACGCGCTTGTCACGCATAGAGACCGTATCCCCGGGCAGGGCGATGACGCGCTTGATGAGGCGGGTGCCGTCCCGAGGGGAGGAGAAGGTGACAATATCGCCGCGGCGGGGTTCGCCGGTGCGGGTGAGGACGACGTCGGTGAGTGGCACCTTCACGGCATACGCAAGCCGGTTCACGAACACCACGTCGCCTTCGAGAAGACTAGGGCGCATGGAGCCACTGGGGATCGGGTTCCAGTCGGCGCAGGCCGTGCGGAACAGTCCATAGAGAACCACAAACAGCAGGAATCGGCGATTGACACGAATCCAGTTCTTCATAGGAGTCCGCTCTTGACTAGGCAATTCGACCAAGGGCCATAAAGGAAGGTTCCGAGATACTCTGCAGCGAACACCCTTCGGTCGGGTGGCACGACATCTTGATCGCTTCACAGTCAAATCGGCGCAGTCGCCAACGCGCGCCGACCGTCGCGCCAGTTTTGGAACTTACACTGCGCCTGATGCGTGGCAGTATCAAGGAGATCGACGCGCGATGGCGCCAGGTTGCAGACCTCCCGCGATGGCAGATGTCGTCGGAGATTCGTGGCCCGACGGACAAACCCAGACGGGCATTGAAGTACGCGGGAAGAGACTATAGTCGACCCTAATTTCTATTAACCGCGATTTGATCGTGCAGACAGTGTTAGATGGCCTCTGACCTTGATGGGCCGAGTTCGGCCATCAGTTATCTTTGACGGTAGGCGACTGGCTGACCGTTTCAGGCGGGAAGGAGCCGTTCGCTGCCGTCGGGCGAAATGGTGCTATCGACCTGTTGCAGCCTGTCGCGCGTCGGAAGCCGGCCATTCGCGAACTCCACCGAAGGGACCAACCTCGGGCATTCGCGGCGCCGGCATCCACCAGCAATTCAATGCAAACGGTAGGCGGCATGGCACGCGACGCACTGTTGCATGACGGTTCCAAGCGCCGCCAACGCGGGCCGCACGTCATTGCTCACGCTCGCGTTTTGGGCCTCGACCGCAAACTGACTCGCCGCATGGTGCATCGCGGTCCCGATGTCCTGCATCCCCTGCGGCATATAGGGCGCGATGTGCGCCGCGCCATGCAGTTCTAACGAGCTCATCCCCAGGCGTTGCTCGGCAATGCGGGAAGCTTTGTCGAAGTCATTCTTCGAGAGCGCAACGTCAATTTCCTGCAGCGACAGCAGATGGTCGCGCATGCTGGTGATGGTGTGCAGACGCATCGGCTCCGGGAACTTCACCAGTTGTCGCGCGTCCCCCGATGTGGCGCTGGCCCCTGCCGTCTCGTGCTGCTGCGTTTGCGCGGTGGCCCATAGCGCGTAGGCGCTGGTCCCGACTACAAACGCCACACCAAGTATCACTTTGAACTGCATGCCGTCTCCTTGAAAAGAATCGCCATGACTGGTATCTGCTATTGGACGAGCTGATGAAACTCAAGTGACTGACCTATGCTCTGTTCCACGGCAGAGTCAGGGTGGCCTCCAACCCGCCCTCCTCATGATTACGAAGGCGCAGGTCACCTCCATGCGCCTGCGCAATGTTCCGTGCAATGCTGAGGCCAAGCCCGGTTCCGCCCGATTCGCGGTTGCGTGAGGCTTCGAGACGGTAGAACGGTTCGAAGACCTTATCGATGTCACTGTCCGGTATCCCGGGGCCGTGGTCGCGCACGCGAATGATCAGTTGATCGGGCTCTTCTTCAGCCCATATTTCCGCGCGTTTGCCGTAGTTGACGGCGTTGTCGATCAAATTGGAGATGCAGCGCTTGAGCAGTTGCGGCGCTCCGCTCCACGGTCTCGCGACCTGACCGTCGATGGTCACGCTCCGCCCCATCGCTTCGTTGTCGGCCTGCAGGCTTGCGAGCAGAGTCATTACGTCGATAGGTTGCTCCGGCTCGTGACTGCTGAGCCCGCGCATGAAATCCAGCGTCTCGCCGACCATTGTTTCCATCTCGATCAGATCCTTCTCGAATTTCTCTCGCAGTTGATCGTCATCCAACAATTCCGCACGCAAGCGCATGCGCGTGATCGGAGTCTTGAGGTCGTGCGACATAGCCGTGAGAAGGCGGGTCCGCTCGTCGATGAATCGCGCTAGCCGAGCCTGCATCGTGTTGAAGGCGCGGGCGGCGCGATTGACTTCGAGCGGGCCGCTTTCCGGTAGTGGCGGGCGATTGATATCCCGACCGAGCTCGTCTGCGGCTGTGGCAAGCACCTTCAGTGGGCGGGTGACCCACCGCACGCCGATGTAGGAAAGCTAGCAACACGGCGGCGAGCAGGATCGCGAGCGTCAGCAATACTCTCCATGGCAAGCCTGCGGCTGCCTGCGGGAGTTGCGTGTCGAAGCTCGCCCAAGTCCCATCCTGCAGACGCACCTGAGTCAGCATCGACACGCCGTCCGGGGGGAACCGATGCATGGCCGACGGGCCGAGGGGTCCGTCCATAGGAAACCGACCCGCAGCGCGAACCGGTCCGTGCATCCACGCGGGTGGTGTGCCGCTCATCGTGACCCGGATCGGTCGCTCGTCGCCGAGGGCCGCCTGCAGCACGGCAGCAAACATCGCCGCATGAGCGGCGCTCATCGAATCCGATTCCTCGGACACCGGGTGCACGATCGAGCGATACGACCATCGGCGGCACGTTGAGAATACTGACGATACGCTCGCGTTCCGCCGGGCTCAGGGAGTCCAGCAACCTGACTACATCCGCGATGCGCTGCGCGGGCTGCATACCCATGACCCGGACGAGCACGGTGTCGCGCTCGGCCAGGTTGATCACTGCGCTCAAAAGCTGAGCGACGATCAGGCCGCTCGCCAGTACGAGCATCAGGCGGCCAAATAACGACTGCGGCAGGAAGCGCATCATGGCTCGGCGCTGACTGTCACCGCGAGCACGTAACCTTCACCGCGCACCGTCTTGATTAAGCGCGGCTCGCGCGAGTCATCGCCAAGCCGTTGCCGCAGGCGGCTCACCTGCACGTCGATGCTGCGATCGAGCGGATCGGCGTCCCTGCCTTGCGTGAGATCCACGAGCTGATCCCGATTGAGCACTCGATTCGGGTGACTTAAGAATATCCGCAGCAACCGGTATTCCGCACCGGAGAGCGGCGTGACAGTGCCCGCCGTCGAGACGAGCTGGCGTCCAACAGTATCGAGTAGCCACTCGCCAAACCGGATGTTGCGCGCGTCGCTGGGCCGGAGGTTCTCCGGCAGGCTGCGTGCGCGGCGCAGGATCGCCTTGATGCGCGCCAGCAGTTCCCTTGCGCTGAAGGGCTTGGCGAGGTAATCGTCGGCGCCCATCTCGAGCCCGACGACGCGATCGGTTTCCTCGCCGCGGGCGGTGAGCATGATGACCGGAACATCAGAGGACTTTGCGCGTAGGTTCCGGCACAGGGTCAGTCCATCCTCGCCCGGAAGCATCAGGTCGAGCACGATCAGATCGATCCGCCCCGCCTCGAGCGCCCGCCACATGGTCCGGCCATCAGCAACAGCCGTCACACGCAGGCCATTCTTTACCAGATATTGGCTCAGCAGGCTCCGAATCTCGGCATCGTCGTCGACGATAAGAATGTGATCGGGCGTGTCCATGGCGGAATTCTCGGACGGTTCCAGACGTGGCGCGAGAGAGAAAAGTAACGCAGTGTGTCATCTGGCCATTTGTTGCAGTACGCTACCAAAAAGGCCTTCACCTGACATGATGGGGTTACACGGGAGTGATGAAATCATAACCGTTGCGAAGGGATGCCCATCGAAGGATGCTTCCCTTCGAACGGATGCCTCACCACCAACTGGAGATACACAATGAGGAAGATTCACACAATCGTTGCCGGCGTTGTAGCCGGCGCGTCACTGGCAGTCGCCGCAGTCACCTATGCCCAGCCGTCTGGTGGTATGGACCCCTGCTCGGGACATGCAATGGGTATGGGGCCAGGTCACGGGTCGATGGCAGGGTCCGACCCTGCGACCATGATCGACTCGCACCTTGGTGACCTCAAGACGCAATTGAAGATCACCACCGCGCAGGAAGCTGCATGGCAGGCGTTCACCACCGCGGCCAAGCAGCAGGTCACGAGCATGCAGGCGATGCACACACAGATGCAGCAAGGCACCGGAACCGCGCCAGAGCGCATGGCCGAGCGCACCGCGGCAATGCAGCAGCGTGCGGCCGGCATGGCGACGATGACCAACGCACTCAAGGATCTCTATGCCGCCTTGACGCCGGAACAGCAGACTATCGCGGACCAGCACTTCAACATGATGGGCCCCGGTGGAATGCATTTCGGCCCGCACTCCGGTTAGTTGAGACGAGGACGGGCAATCCGCCCCATCTTATTGGTAGTCTAAAATTCCTCTCGCGATGCGCGACGGGCTACGCGTAACGTCGTGAGCTATGGATCGGCACGAACGGCCGGATGGGGTTGACAGCACGATCGAACGACCGCTTCTATGAGGGCGTTTGTCAAGCCCCCTTGAATTCAGATGTTCAGTGGTTCAGTGGAGTGTCTCCTTCGGATACGGTTGTCGTTACGTCGTTATCCATGATTCGGTTGCAGCTGCTTGCTTGTCGTTGACCCAAGGTCCATCGGAGATTCAAGGTCGGGGTGTATCAAGCGACCGAGCCCGTTGCTCGGTCTAACTTCTATCCGTGCCGGCACCAGGCCAGTCACCACATACCACATGCGCGCAAAGCGCTGGGTCCACACCCCTGTTACCAACGCACCCCATCTGTGCGGACGGTCGCTCGCAGGCGACCCGCGGTCGTTTCGGGCGCGTTGACCTTCAATGCTCACGATGCATCCTTCTCGACTATGGTCAACAACATGCTCTGCCTACCCACCGATGGGTTTGAGCTGCGCCCCGGCGGGGATCAGCCCGTGCTCGAGGTAGCGCCATAGCGCAATCGCCAGGCGCCGGGCCAGTGCCACAATACCGATGCGGCGCAGGCGCTTGCCGCCACCGGCGAAGCGTCGGTTAAACCATTGGCTCAATTCGCTCTGCGGCTGGTAGCGCAGCCAGCTCCAAGCGAGCTCCACCATCAAAGTACGGGCGCGCCGGTTGCCGGCCTTGGAGATGCCCTGTTCGGTTTCGCTCTCCCCGCTGGCGTAGGGCGAGGGCGTCAGCCCGAGACAGCCCGCCACCTCGCGCCGGTTGCGAAAGCGCCGCCAACCAAACAGCTCCTTCGCCAACACCCAGCCGCTAGTTATCCCGATCCCGCGTAGCTGCGCCAGCCCAACGACTTGCGGTTCGCTGCCGGCGGCTACCGCCTGGCGTTGCGCGGCCTCGATCATGTCCATTTGCTTCTTGACCAGCAACAATCGCTCGCTCTCGCGCTCGATCTCGGCACGCACACACGGCGCAAGCTCCTGCGCATGGACCGTCCACCAGCGCTGCCACAGCCGCCCGCCCACGTACTTCACCCGCAGATTGTGTAACACCAGCAGCGCACGAATGCGATTGATGTGTGCGGTGCGCTCGTGCCCCAGCCGTCCAAGTTCCCGGTGCGCTCGCCGCGCGTCCTCTTCCTCCAGCGTGGGCACCCGCACCACCGACCACACCCGTCGCTCTCCCCCGGCATAGCGCAGCAGCATCGCCAGCAGCTTGTCGCCATCCAGCCGGTCGGTCTTGGCGCGCCGCGCGCGACGGTTGACTTCAATGCTCGCCGAATCCACCACGATGTTGTCGATACCGTGCGCGACGAGCCAGCGGTGCAGCCAGAAGCCGTCGCGCCCAGCCTCATAACAGCTGTGCACTCTCGCCTCCGGCGCAACAGCGCAACGCGCGTTGCCCTTGGCGATGCACTCGAGCAGCGCCGCCGTGTCCCCTGCCGCCACGGTATAGCGGCTCGGGCTGCGCACCCCGTCGCCCAGCGCCAGTTTCCAATCCTTCTCACTCAGTTCGAAGGCCATGTACAGTTCGCTCGCTTCTACCGTATGCTTTCCTTGAAGGGCTGTTCCGGACGCATTCATTTCGTTCTCCTTCCGTTAAATCGAGTTGGTCGAACTCTCGTTTTAACTCAAGGGGGCAAATCACGAACAGCCCTTCCATAGTATCTGTTGGCGACTTCGACGTATGGCCGCAGCTGGCCGGGGACCGCCAGATGACCGACGATCTCGTTCGGCAGAAGACGACCCTAAGCGGAAGTTCGCGAACTGAAGGTCAGTTGCCTGAAACTGGAACTTCTTGGTGGCTCAGACCGCACGCTGAGTAGATTATCCTGACCATGGCGTAAATCGTCATCAGGCGGACCTGCATGGCGGTGCAGGCGTCTTCCGGAGTGACGCGCCGGCGTGACCCTCCCAACCGGCCATTCGATCCGAAAGCTGCCGGTCGCCCGACCGGGTGATGCTGCTCGCAGACATGAAGGCGCTGCAGCGGATCACGGACAACTCCCTGCACCAATGCCCGTAGTTTCCTAACACGCTGCACGACTTCTGGCCGGTTCGGACGGTGCCGCGGATTTCGGCCCCTTCCTTGACAGCGAACTGCTCGGTCGCCTCGCCGCGGATTTCGCCTTCCATGTCGAAGGCGCTGTCCTCGAGCATCTGGTTCGAGATGTCGATCAAGGCATACATCTCTGGCACCTCATAACGGCGCCTTCGCACCATTCGTGCGACCTACTCCTCAAAGCGACTCGTGGCGTCACGATCGCGGTCGTATCGTCTCGTGAGCAGAAACGGCGGCAACCGGGACTCTCGACGGACGATCCAGCTTTCGTAGGTTGGCATCAGTTGGTCAGGTGCATCCAGGGATCCTAGATTCACCTCGATTTCGTCTGCGGTGCGTCCGAAAATGGACGAGCCGCAGCGGGGACAGAAAAACCTCCCGGCGTAGTCGCGTGTTTCACCATCGTCCATTGCGACATCTCCCATTCGTTGTCGACCGCGAAGAGGCTCCGGCGCGTATTGCCGGGATCGCCACCGCGATGTAGAGTCGACTGCCCGGGCGCGCACGAATTCGCGCCTGCTCGCTCAGCCGACCAGAGGACGTTATGGCCTACACAATCGTGCATCACTTTGCAGGCGGTACCAAGGAGCAGTACGAGGCGGTGCTTGCCGCGGTGCATCCGGCACGCAACGTTCTGCCCAAGGGTCAGGTCTTCCACGCCGCAGGCCCGTCCGCCGGGGGCTGGACGATCGTTGCGGTCCACGATTCCAAGGAGAGCTGGGAGCTGTTCCGCGACGGCACCCTGCGTCCGGCGTTGGACAAGGGCATCAAGGGCAGCTTTACCTCCCTGCCCCAGGAGTCGGCGTTCGAGGTCTACAACTTGCAAAAATAATACCTGTGCAAGTTGGTTATGTGTTGATGAGGTAATGCGAAAATGCGTCGGCTAATTTGTACTGTGTTTTCGCTGTGCGTCGTACTCATTGCATGCAACGCCTGGCCGCAACCGTCAGGTGGTATGCCGGTTGTTGGCGTGCTTATGGGCAATGTCGGGCCGCGCGATCCGGTTATCGAGGCTTTTCGTACGGGCCTCAGAGATCAAGGCTATATCGAAGGCAAGACCATTCGGATAGAATTTCGCGGCGCGGAGGGGGATCTGGACCTGTTGCCCGGCCTCGCGAAGGAGCTCGTACACCTAAAGGTCGACGCAATTGTCGTTGGCAACGAGCGTTCGGCGAGAGTCGCAAAACAAGCTTCCACGTCGATCCCCATCGTGGTGTCCTTATATAACTACGACCCGGTGGCTGGCGGTTTAGTCGACAGCTTTGCTCATCCCGACGCTAATCTGACTGGGCTTTTCACGCGCACATCCGAGCTGGTAGGCAAGCGCCTCGAACAACTTAAGGAGCTGATCCCGAATTTGTCACAGCTTGCGGTATTCTGGGATCCGCTAGGCCAAGGCGAGCTTGATGAGCTCCGGCGCGTGGCTCGCTCGATGGGAATCCAGCTTCAGCTCATGGAGCTTCAGCCGCCCTACGATTTTGACGCCGCATTCAAGACCGCCAAGCGAAACAAGGCAGACGCTGTTTTGATCATAGCCACAAATGCGTTCTATGTGGAACGCACTCAGCTTGGCGCGTTAGCGCTGGCGAATGGCATCGTCGTGAGTAGTTCGTTCCGCGACTGCACAAACGCTGGCGGTTTGGTCTCCTACGGCATTGAATTTCGCGACGCCTATTACCGCCTTGCCTATTTTGTCGGAAGGCTGCTTAGAGGCGCGAAGGTCAGCGATCTGCCGTTTGAGCAAGTGTCAAAATTCAATCTTGTTGTCAACTTGAAGTCGGCAAAGATCCTCGGCCTGTCAGTCCCTCAATCGATCCTGCTTCGTGCAGACGAGGTCATACGATAACGCGCCACAGGTGGACAGTTAAAGGGGCCTAATGCGATCCAGCGGCCCTACTCAACGACGTTGTCGGCCCGAAATAAGACGGACTGCGGAATTGCCACGCCAAGTTCTCGTGCTGTTTTGAGATTCACGGCCAAGCCGGGTCGGCTGAGCGACTCAACCGGCAGGTTCTGCGGGCCGGTTCCCGTGAGAATCCGCTGGACGTATTTTGCTGACAGGCGGCCCACATCGAAGTAACTCACGCCATAGCTCACCAGAGCCCCTTGCGAAACAGCACTGACTTCTCCGAACATCGTGGGTAACTTCTTGGATCTCGCTGTATCGATGATGAACTGCGACTGGCTCACTACCATCGCGTCCTGGGTGTAGAAGTAAGCATCTACCTCCAGCGTCTTGAGCGCCGTTAGGCCAAGTCGGAGGTCCTCCACCGATCCAACGGGTCGCTCAACAATCTCAACCCTCAATTGTCTCCCCGCCTCCCGTGCCGCATTAGCAGCTCGCACTGCAACTTCGCTCTTAGGATCGTAGAACGTGACGACTCTGCGGACCTCCGGGAGTATCTCCTTTAGGATCTCGAGCCGCCTTGCCGTTAGATCGGCCGACACGAAGTGAACCCCTGTGAGGCGCCCCCGGGTCTCGCGAAGCTGTCGATGAAAAACAATAATTTTCGAGCGTTGTCGAAATCGGGCTTCGCCAAACGACTAAGGGTGTACGACAACAATTATTAACAAGGAGCAATACCATGAAATTCATGATGCTGATGATCCCCGCTGTTTATCAAGGCGGCAAGAAAGTAGACCCCAACTTCGTACCCGATCCGAAGAAGATGGAAGAAATGGGCCGGTTTAATGACGAGATGGGCAAAGCCCTCCGGATTGAGTCTTTGAACGGACTCCACCCGCAAACCACCGGCGCCCGCGTCTCATTTGGCCAAGGCAAACCCACCGTGACCGACGGACCCTACATCGAATCCAAAGAAGTGCTCGGCGGTTACTGGATGGTGGAGGCGCCGTCAAAAGAAGAAGTCGTGAAATGGGCGCAGCGTTGCCCGGCCGAACCCGGTGACACGATCGAAATCCGTCAGATTTTCGAGGCGGCGGATTTCGCGATAAAAAAATAGGAGGTGGGTCATGAAATACATCTGCCTAGGTTATATCGAATATAAATATTTCGGTGGGCCGACGGCATAGCGGTCATCGGTGCCGCTCGAGCGCAGAACTCCGCCAAGGTCGGTCTAGACGATCGCGGCCGCGAGCATCGATCACTTGCATCGTTATATCGAGTTGTTGTTCCAACCCGCAAAGCGCAATAGAAAGGAGACGTTATGAGCACGAACAATACCTATCTCGCAGTGTTCCTTGGCAGCAAAACCAGTCCGCGACGAGTGGCCTGGGACGCCCTTCCCGAAGGCGATCGCCGCGCGAAGGAACGAGAAGGCATGGCGGCCTGGAAGGCGTGGGTCGAGAAACATCACGCCGCCATTGTCAGCATGGGCGGACCATTAGGGAAAACCAAGAAGGTCACGCAACGTGGGATCGACGATACGAGCAATGACATGGGCGCATTCACGGTTGTGCGCGCGGATTCGCATGAGGCCGCCGCCAAGCTCTTCGACAGGCATCCGCACTTTTCCATTTTCCCTGGCGATTCCGTCGAGATCATGCCCGTGCTGCCCATTCCAGGCGCTTAGGGGGAGGTAGTGCGCGCGGGGTGATCTGCACCTGGAGCCTGCCCGCGCGCACTGCATCATCGAGCTGTGATTTCGACAACCCCGGAACGCGAAACCGGAGGAGAACTGACCATGCCCAACACCGTGCGACTCCATCGAGTCTTGGCATGAAACGCGAGAAGGTCTGTCGCGCGTTCATCGAGCCAGACGCGATGGTCCCGACATGGCAACCGGGGCACTTCCAGGCTGCTCCACTGTGGCGGCCAGTTGGCCGCTCTAGGTTGACAGCGCTATCGAACGTCCGTCGTCGGCAACTTCGTTGTGTGGCGGCTCTTGGCCGGTTCAAACCCGCCAATTTCGACCTTCCTTATGTCCGGTGAGGGAACTACAGCAGCAGTTGGGCGCGTGCAGTTCTACGCCCGGACCCGACCCACTCCGGCCCTTTGGGGCTTCGGGATAGCCGGCATTAGATGTTGGCGAAGCGGACGTTACTTTAACCTCCCGGGGCTCGTGGGGCCGGCGTCATTCTTCGTCACTCGATTTGCGCCTTCTGCTTTGTGCCAGGCCGACGAACTGCGACACGACGACAGCTGTGTAGAACACGAATCGATAATCATGCGTTGGCCTCGCGAGGCATGATCCTGACTGTCGCGGAGCACGCGCGTTCGCCGATCATCGGAAGAAGGTATGGGCTGCCTTGGTATTTCACCCGGTAGGCGTCGTCGATGCGGTCGTTGATCAGCCCGTTTACTTCAGATTCACGGAATCTAGCCCTCTTGTTGCGTTCAGATGCTTTGTAGGGACTTGAGGTCGGGGAGCTTGATCCTCGCCGCAAGCTTAAGTGGCGGCAACGGGTCGCACCGGAGGGCAGCCGCGGGCGCACGTTGCGCGCACCCGCGGCTCTTACTTCTCAGTCGATAAATTAGAAGACATATTGTGAACCAAAGGGTGTATCCGTCGGTCGAAGGAAGCATGAAGCGGGACGGACGCACACTTGATCATCAAACGCTCGAAGAGATGCGTCGGATGGCGGTGCAGCGGGTGCGTGAAGGGGAACGGCCGGCGGCGGTTATGGCTTCGTTGGGCTTGCACCGCACGGTGATTTATAAGTGGCTCAACGCCGCGGCGGGACGTGGTCGCGGACTGCGCGCGTTGCGTTCGACGCGAGCGACCGGGCGGCCGCGAACCTTGACGCCGGCGCAAGAGCGCCAGGTCTTTCGCTGGGTCAACGGTCGTGATCCGCGCCAGTACGGACTCGACTTTGGGCTGTGGACACGGCGCATCGTGGCGCTGTTGATCGAGCGGAAGTTTGGTGTCCGACTCGGGGTCACCGCCGTCGGCGCGCTGCTGGCCAAGCTCGGGCTCACGCCGCAGAAGCCGCTGCAGCGTGCCTATCAACGCGATCCCCAAGCCATCGAGCGCTGGCAGCGCGAGATCTACCCGGCACTGGCCCGTCGCGCCAAGGGTGAGGGCGCCGACATCTTCTTCTGGGACGAATCGGGATTTCGCGCTGACGCTGTCCATGGCAAGACTTGGGGGCGCCGTGGCGAAACGCCGATCGTGCACCGTCCCGGGCAGCGCCAGTCGATGTCTGCCGCGTCGGCGGTCCAGGCGCGCGGCGCGTTCTGGTTTTGCACTTACCAAGGGGCGTTGAACGCCGAACTGTTCATCGAGCTGCTGAAGAAAATGATGCGTCATCGCAAGCGACCGGTACACCTGGTCCTCGACGGTCTGCCCGCGCACAAAAAAGCACTGGTCAAAGACTATGTGCAGTCGACCGACGGAAGATTGACGCTGCACTTTCTGCCCGGCTATGCACCGGACTTGAATCCGGATGAACTGGTATGGAGTCATGTCAAACGCACCGGGACGGCAAGGCGACCGCTGCAGCAAGGAGAGAAGCTGCACGAGCGCATTGCAGAAGAGCTGCTTGCCGTGCAGCGCAATCGACCACTCGTGCGGTCATTCTTTCGCGCTCCGTCCGTCTCCTATATTTCCGACTGCTGAGTAAGACAACTACCTCGCGATCGTTGGGACCGCGTTTGTCACGCCGCTCCTATCAAGGCAGCTGGTTGATATCGTTATTGTCCACAAGGGGCGGATTGCCCTGCAGTATCTGCATTTGGTTCGCCAGCAAAGCGGGATCGTCGTTGGCGTTGGTCTGGCAGACGAAATTCGCCTGATCGTCGGTGCTGCCTGAACCGGTGTAGACGGGCGTATTCGGATACATGCACACCTTTCGCGTCCGCGTGGCATTGAACTGCTGGATCAGATAGTCCGGCGCAACCCCATGCTCGACCCAGTTCACGAGTGCATCTAACAGCACCTGGGTCGTCATGCCGGCCCCGCCGCAATGCTGTGCCATCGGGAACACATAGTAGCGATAGAACTGCTGTGTTTGTGGCACGCCGCCCATCGCAGTGAACAGCCGCTGCATGTAGTTGTAATGTCCCTTGTACGGGATGATCTGATCCTGGTTGCCGTAGCTAACGATCATCTTGCCGCCCGACGCCTTGAACGCGCTCAGGTTCGGATTGTCCGATCCGATGTACTGCGACCACTGGTTCGTCAGGTTGTACTGCTCGTTGGCGAACTGCGGCACGCCGATCGATCGCCAATTGAACGTCGGATCGCGGTGAACCCAGTACCTATTGATCTGTTCGCCGAACAGCGTGGGTGCTCCCGTTGTCGCCGGGGTCATCCCCAAGACGTTGCCGACACCACGTTCCCAGCCGATCCACAACTTGGTGCCGTCCGCGTTGTTGGGACCCTCCCAGATGTAGTTCACGGTCGCGGCTTCGAACGGCGTCAGGCACACCGTCGGATCGGTCGACGCGCCGGGTTGGCCGCATATCGCGGATTTGGCGTTGTACGTGCAAACGCGCTCTTCCTGGATCATTCCGTCGGTGATGCCATCGAGCGGATCACATGCCGCCAGGGCCCTTTGGTTGACGTCTTGAAATTTCGCGGTGGCGAGGCCGTTCTGGCGCAGGTATTGATTGGCGTAATAGTTACCGAAGCCGCCGGAAAAACCCCAGCGATCCCACATAATCGCCGGCGACATCGCGACGATGCCGTCGAACTCGCCGGCATACCGCTGCGCCATTTCATGTCCTTCTCTGCCGCCGTCCGAGCAGCCGACGTAGTAGTTGCGCGTAGCCTGCTGCCCGTAATAGGTCGTCGCGACGCGCTGACCCCAAAGATTGGCGTGATGTTCCGAGCGCCACGCGTAATCCTTGATGCGCCCAAGGTCGAGGCTCCCGTCCGTTCTGAGCCCGAACACGGCGCCGTTCTCGCTCGGAGGGGCTTCGACGGTGGCCGGTGGCGGATTCGGATTGGGAATCGGATTGGTAATGGACGAACTGTGTCCGGTGTCGGTGCCCGTGCCGACATAGCCGGCGTTCGTTGCGCTGGTCACGGCGGTGACGGTGCCCGCGAACCCGCCGTTCCCCAGGGTCTGGATCTTACCGTTCCATGCGCCCTGCACGCCTCCGGTCCCGCCGTCGGTGCTGTTCAGCGGCAAGCCGACACGAATCTTCATCTTCGAAGTCTCTGCGACCGCGTAGCCGTACTGCGGTCCGACGAGCGTCCGATCGGTAAGGTTGACCTGGCAATAGGCCGCATTGCCGCCCGCCGCCGGCGTGACGACCGCAGTCAAGTCGGTGATGTTCGGATTGCCGGCAAGGCCCCAGGCGGGATTGGTTGCGAGATCCGAGCAAGGGGGCGTGGCGGACCACGCGGTGATGGGCGCTATTGATAGCAACGCCGCGCTAAGCGCACGCAAGCGAATCGTCATGATGGGTGCCTCCTGGTTAAGATTAGAAGACAACGAGCATCCCAGCCGGGACATTTCCACGAACTGAGTAGCCCGGCGTCAAGTGTACTGCGCCATGCAGAAGCTGTGCTACACAGGTGTGGCCGTTGTACACTCTGCCCGCAAGGAGCCAACCGGTGGCGGCGCGTCACCCTTCGCGAGATACGGCGAGACACGTCTCCAAGTCAAACGAAACGAGGGCGTTAGTAATCGCCAAATAGGAAAGCGAGCACGACGAGACGGCGCCCGGAAGTCACTTCGAGCGCCTCGTGTAAAAGCGACGAGGAAAACACGATCGCCGTGCCGCTATCGGGGCGATAACGTTGATCACCAAACTCCGGGAAGCGCAATTCGCCGCCGGAAAATTCCTCCGTATTAAGGTTGACGGACATCGCGAAGCGACGATAAGGCGTCGGCTCGACATTATCGCGGTGCCCATGAACCTTGCCGCCGCGCTCGCCAAGATAGCAGCCGATGCGCAGCCGCTCCCATTTCGTGATGCGGTACTGAAACGCGCGGCCGATCTCAGGAAGCACGCGCTGCGCGATACGTCGCTGCAGCAGCGTCTCGGTATCGCGGTCGACGATCCAGTGGTCTATGCGGTCGGCGCGCCCATGTTCGGGTACGCGCATCTTGTAGTCGGTGCCGATGTAGTCGATCCCCGGACCTGGCGGCATGAATTGCTGACCACGAGTTTCGTACACAATCACGAGGTGGCGACATTCATCTCGACTCAACACGTCCGGCACGAGCAGGACCGGCGGATGGTGCGCCATCAGTACGGTACGGCGTTCAGGTGCAAGGCGCTCGACCTGCTCGAGCGCTTCCGCAACCTGAAGGGACGGCGCGGATTTCAGTATAGCCATCACATGCTGGTTTGGCCGCACCACAACCGTAGTCGAGAAGTCGCGCGTGTCGGCGTCGAAACTACGGAACACATTGCCTTCGCGATCAAGCAATACAGTAAAAGGGATGTGCTGTTTCTGCGCATTCTCTGCATCGCCGAGGGTGACGACAAAGACCTGCGCGCCGGCGGCAATGAACGACGGTTGCGCCGCAACGAGCGCCTTTAGGCTTGTCGTGGTCGACTCTGAAAAATTCGGGCAGAACAGAAGCACCAGCGGGTTGCCAGCAATGGCGTCAGCCCGAATATCGACGATCCTGTCGTCGAGAGAAGGAAGAACGCATGATGGGGCAATGTCGCCGGCCCCAAGGACGGCCGATATACCCCCTTGCTCAGGCTCCTTGGCGTTTGGCGCAGGTTTGGCCACTTGCTTCATACCGCAGATCGCCCTATCTCAGTTCGGAAAAGATTTGTACCCACATCAGTCGTCCGCACCGGCACGCGAAAACGCCAAGACCTATCGCGCGCAGATCAAGGCAGCGCCTTAGTTGCCCTTATAAACGCAGATCGGTACAGTTCTTTGTTTTTATTCCGACACCTCCACTTGCGGATAGGCGATTCAACGCCACCAAGGTCAGGTTATCACGGGCCGACGCGACCGGGCTGACGGTAAGATAGGGTGGTGGAGCGTTACCGCGGGGCCTTTGTAGCCCGTGTGCGGGTGACCCCGCGGGGATCGACGTGCCGGCAACTCGCGGCGCGTGGGCGCTGGCGCGAGCGTGCCCGGCGCCGCGAGGCGCGAAGGTGGCCGGTGGCTGCTACCAGGCGATGCGCTGGTTGAACTCGAACGCCGGGGCGCACTGGAGCAGCGGATCAGCGCAGCGATCGTGCGCGGTGTCGGCGGCCATTGCCCGCTGGGACTAAGGTAGCGCGGCTGAGGCACGTTAGCTGAGTGCCCGGTGGCGTCGTGCGGTCGCCCCATGAATGGCGGCTTACCGGACGATTCTGCGGCGACCACGAACGGCCGGAGGTGGCCGAAAGCGCCGGTTGACAAGCCCGGACTGAACGGCCGGTTTCGAGCTTGCACCCGTTCACGGCGCTGCACCCAATAACGGCTCAGTGTCGATCTTCGTCCTTGCATCGAAGGCGCATCAACTTAACCGGACATCGTTCGTCAGGTCGAATTCCGATTACGGCACTTGAAGCTCGGTCCCTGCGGCTCGCACTTCGCTGGAAGTGGCAGCGGTATTTGACGCCTGGTACCCCTCGATCCGTTCGTTCGCGCTGTGCCGTTGTACAGTTCCGGCTTCAAAGTGCAGGAGTCCGCGATGCCCGCGTTTGGACCGCGATCCCGCCCACCGTCGTATCTCGTCGCGGCGCTCGCTTGCGCGATGCTGTTCGGTTGCGCGCAGCCCGAGCGCGCGCCCGAGCCCGCACCGCCGACGCCGGCACCGACTGTTCCCCCACCCCCAGCGCCACCATCGTCTGACGACAATGCGATAAGCACGCAACAACGCGGCCGCATTTCGATGTACGGCAATGATTTCGCGGGCAGGAAGACCGCCAGCGGCGAGCCGTTCGATCCCAGGGCGCTCACCATGGCGCACCGAACGCTGCCGTTCGGCACGCGCGTGCGCGTCACCAATCTCGAGAACCAACGCAGTGTGGAGGTCGTGGTAAACGATCGCGGCCTGTTCGTGTCCGGACGTATTGCCGACCTATCCGAAGCGGCGGCTCGCCGCATAGGCATGGTTGCCGACGGCGTGGTGGAAGGGCTCCTAGATATTCTCCAGCCAGGGAAAAGGCGCTAGGGGACGAGCCGATTAGGCCCGCGTCCGAGCGTATGACCACCTTTGAGGAGACCGGCGGGCGATCGCTACCGTCTGCGTGTGGCCGATCGGTGTAGTTCGGGAATGGCTGCGATCGCCGGCGGGACGCCGACAATACGGTCGCCAGTGCTGCCTGGAGTCACGCCGCCGGGTAGCGTTTGCCGAGTGCCATCCAGCCAAGGTGATGGCGGATTCCTGCGCGACGCAGGACCCAGGATGCATAGGTATTGCTGTTCGGCCCAGGCCACGCGCGGTAGCGCTCGCGGTGCGGATAGTCGCTCACATTCTGCAGCACCGCCCTGATGGCGGCTGCCTCGGCGCCGATCCACTCGGCGGCGATGTGCGCAGGTCCGCCGCCTACGCCAGCATCCGGCGGGAGGAGATCGCAGTGCACGTGGCCGATGCTCCGCCCGCCCGCATTCTTCGTCTGCCAAACTTCCCAGCGGTGGCAGCCGTCCGCGTCCCACATCACGAACCAGTAGTGCGCCACAAACAATCCGAGAAGATTAGGCAACGTGGCGTAACGCAGCTGGACCGTGCCGCAACGCATTTTGGATGTGGGTGGATGGTTGATTACCAAGCGATTTGTAGCGTCTGGAGAAAAAATACGCCGCCATGGGGAAGGGCGGTCGCGGCTGAGACGATTGGCCGGGTTGGTTCGAAAACTTTAAATCTCCTTCTTGAGAGAGTATAGTCTCCTATGTAGGAGATATCCATTGGCCGCCTTGACCTATCCCGCAACGCGCTACGAACCGTCGCTGGTGATCGACCTCGCTTCTAAAGCAGAGCGCGAACGGTTGAGCCCGTCGGCGCTCAAGGCGTTTTTCAACATCGTCGACCGCTGGGGCGTGCGCGACGAGGACGCACGGCAACTTCTTGGCGGCGTCACCAACGGCCCTTATTACGAGATGAAGAAGAACCCGAGGCGCCGGGTGCTCGACACCGACAAGCTGCTCCGCATCTCCTATCTCGTCGGCATCTTCAAGGCACTGAATATTGTCCACGGTCAGGCGCTGGCGGACGAATGGGTGTGGCTGCCGAACACCAATCGCATTTTCGTGGGCAGCACGCCGCTTTCATACATGATGAAAGGCGGCGCGCCGGCGATGCAGACCGTGCGGCGCCTGCTGGACGCCCGCCGAGGCGGGGTGTGACGGCGCTGCCGGGCACCTCACTTGTCCGGCGCAACGATACTCACCGCCTGATCCACTCGAAGTACAGCGACGACGGCGACAGTGTGCTCGCACGCATTGCCGACAGCGATGAGCACCTCGCGGACATCTTCGACCTGGACAACGCGACCAACGATCGTCTGCGCGCCGAGAACGACTTTCTGCCCGGCATCGGCGTGCGCGAGCTCCTGTTCGGCGTTCCGTACTATCGCGTCGTCAATGCGACATTCACGTACGCGCATCCGCTCGGCAGCCGGTTCAATGGTCCCGATCGCGGTGCATGGTATGCCGCGTTCGAGATCAGGACCGCGCAGGCCGAGGTCGCCTTCCACAAGACTGTGCAGCTCGCGGAAGTGGGCCGATTCGAGGACGACGTGACCTTCGACGACTATCTCGCCGATTTCAGTGGCGAGTTTCACGATCTCCGCGGTCCGAACGATTGGGTCGACTGCGTTGATCCTGATAGCTACGTACAGTCGCAGGCGCTCGCCGAACGGTTGCTCGACGGCGGATCGCTCGGCATCGTCTATCCGAGCGTACGCCGCGCCGGCGGCACCTGCCTCGCATGTTTCCGGCCCGCGCTGGTGATGAACGTGAGAAAGGGAACGACCTATCGATTCCGCTGGAGCGGCCACTCGACTCCGACCATCGCTGCCGTCAAAGCGAGGTGACCCCAGGACGCTGCGATCGCGAATTCGTCGAAGCCGAGCCGCGCCACGACTTCACTCGCGGTTGTTTT
Organism: uncultured beta proteobacterium; assembly: GCA_963829375.1. Taxonomy (GTDB): domain Bacteria; phylum Pseudomonadota; class Gammaproteobacteria; order Burkholderiales; family Casimicrobiaceae; genus PALSA-1003. The sequence goes on from CAWHIS010000014.1 coordinate 27,694, forward strand.
GTAAAGAGCGACACTCTCGCGTTGGCGCCGCTATTCAAGAGGGCAGCCGGAACAAAGCCGAAGTAGTTCTCGCCACCGATCGCTTTCGGCGGGAACCGGGGAACACGAGGAGAGTAGTCCCCTCGTGTTTCCAGGCGTTCGACTTCGATTCCTTAGACGTCAACCTCAAGACCGCGAAGGCGCTTGGCCTGACAATTCCGCAGTCGCTGTTGCTGCGCGCAGACGAGGTGATCCGGTGATGGATCGGCGCGCGTTTGCGCCAGGAGTCGGCTTCCCACGATTTACGAGCATCGAGACTTCGTCGTGGCGGGCGGTCTCATCTCCTACGGTGCCGACCCGCGCGAGGTCTATCGTAGTGCCATCTATGTCGACAAGATACCGAAAGGTGCCAAGCCGTCCGAGCCGGAGCGGGGCATGCGCTACTTTCCGTGAACTTTAGCCAGACTGCTGGCTGCCTCGGCATCCTCAATTACAGGCGTGATCTGCACCTCTAGAAGATCTCCCCACACCGCCTCAAGTTCCGCCACCGCTGTGGCATCTCCCTCTACGACGTGCCAACCGCAAGCGGAACCTGGCGCGTGCCAGCGTCCAATAGTTTTCAGCCCCGCAGGATTGGGCGCGCCCGTCGTTAAAAACCTTTCCACTGCAGCCTTGTAGGAGCCAGTCGGAATTTTCCATTCGACCATGAACTTCATCGCATTTCCTCCCATTTTTGATCATCACGCTGATGCCAGCTGGATCAGCCACGCAATTATGACTGGAATCCGGCACGCAGGAATCACCGCCGGCCAATGTCGGTGCGTGGCCGACAGCCGCGACGCCCCAGGTTCGCCCAAACCGACCGCTGGATAGACCGGCCTTTTCTGGGAACAACACCTTATTGGCTTGGTTTCGAACTCACACTATCGGCCAGATGCTGTTGAAAAACTCGATTGGCAGTTTTCCGGCGGAGATTTTGGGGGCCTCGAATCATCACCTGATTAATTTGCGTGCTCTGAGCGCGTTTTTAGAGGGTCGAGTTTTTCGACGACACCCAATCTCGCCAATGCAAATGAGTTTTTCAACACTATTGGCCAACTGGAGCCGTTCGGCAGCAACGCGGAAATCTCCAGAAAGCGGACAGCTGCCGACGCGCGTGACGACCCGCCTGAAGGCGTAGTATGGTTGTACTTCCATTTGTCGACGAGGGGATCGGTGATGGATCGGCGAATGTTTATTGGTTGCGTTGCAGGTGGACTCCTGACGTGGCCGCTCGCCGCTGGCGCGCAGAAACCGGCAATGCCAGTGATCGGGTTTCTCTGCAGCGCGTCTCCCTCACAGTGGGCTTCGTACGTTGCCGCGTTCCGCAAGGGCCTGAACGAAACCGGCTACGTCGAGGGCCAGAACTTAGCGATCGAGTTCCATTGGGCGGAGGGCCAATACGATCGGCTACCGGCGCTGGCGGCCGATCTTGTCAAGCGTCAGGTCGCCATCCTGGTTGCGACCGGTGGTCCCGATTCTGCGCTGGCAGCCAAGGCGGCAACCGCGGCCATTCCAATCGTCTTTACGCTGGGAGCCGACCCTGTTGCGCTTGGCTTCGTCTCCAGCCTCGGCCATCCCGGCGGCAATGCAACGGGTGTCAGCATTGTCACCGTCGAATTGGTCTCGAAACGGCTTGGGCTCTTGCATGAACTGGTCCCCAAAGCCACGGTAGTCGCCTACATCGTAAATCCAAATGGCCTGAATGCCGCAGTGGAGACACGGAGAGCGCAGGAGGCGGCGCGCTCGTTCGGTCAACAATTACACGTCTTGCGAGCCGGCGACGAAAAGGAAATTGACGCCGCCTTCGCCAGCCTCGCGCAACTCCGTGCGGGTGCAGTCCTGGTCGGCACCGATTCATTTTTCAACGCCCGACGGGAACAATTCGCAGCGCTGGCGGTGCGCTACGCCGTGCCTGCGGTGTTTGAGTTCCGTGAGTTCGTCGCCGCTGGCGGCCTAATGAGCTACGGAGCCAGCATTTCCGAAGTCTATCGTCAGGCCGGCGTCTATACGGGCAAGATCCTCAACGGCGCCAAGCCGGCGGATCTGCCGGTCCTGCAGCCGACGAAATTCGAGCTGGTGATCAACCTCAAGACCGCAAAGTCACTCGGCATCACCATTCCGAAGGACATGCTGCTGCGCGCGGACGACGTGATTCAATGATCAACCGGCGCAAAATCTTAATCGCGGGCGCGGCAGGGCTGGCCGCGGCGCCTCTCTCCTGTGCGTTGGCCCAGACCGCGGAGAAGGTGCCGTTGGTCGGCTACCTCTCGGCCGCTTCCCGCAATGAGGCCTTTGCGCGGGTGAAGGCGGCAGCATCGTGATCGAGGAGCGCTATGCCGACGGTGACCCGAGCCTGGGGTTTGGAAGGAACCTCGGTCGCGCGGGCGCGGAGGCGCTTGGTGCTTTCCGCGTCGCTGACGCTTCAATCTGAGCGGACAGTGTCCCTCAGGTCTGATTTCGAGCAGGACACGTGATCGTTCGGCATGGGTTGGTCCGATTGCGTGCGCAGTCCGCTCAGCTGCGTTCCGCAGCGATTGAGATGAATCTCTGAATATCCACTGGCCGCTTACATCGCCCCGAACCGGCGGTCACTTGCTACTCCTCAAATCAGCAACCGTCGCCGTGGCCGCCGCCGCTCTTGCCGCCGCGGCCACCTCGTTGCTGACAACGGTCTTGCCAATGGGGGCAAGCGCAATGCCGGCGAGTTTCAGATGCTGAATCCCGAATGGAATTCCGATGATGGTGACAAAGCATCCGAGGGCCCAGACCACATGCCCGATCGCCAGCCAGATTCCGGCTAAGACGAACCATATGACGTTGCCAAACGTGCCCAAGGCACTGGTACCGATGTCGTCGGTCTGCTTGAGTTCCTTCCGACTGATGGCTTCCTTACCGAAGGGGAAGAAGGAGAATTGACCAATGACGAAGCACGCTTTGCCCCACGGGATGCCGACGATGGACAGGAACGCAACCACGCCAACGAGCCACCACGCAAGGCCCATTAACGCCCCGCCCAGAACGAACCACAGAAAATTGCCGATTGCGCGCATCGAAGCATGCCCCGAGTCCAAACACTCACGTTGCCAGTTGTCGCCTGCGAGATTCGATTTCTAAGTCTCGCGCCTGGTCGCTTTCTTTCCTGAATCAATTTCGGTAGTGCTTGCCCAGCTTTCCGCCTCAATCCCGAGGGGGCGGTTGCCGACCCTTCTAATTCGTTCGTGACCGGCAGCGGTCCGGCATGGAACTTATGGATTGTTGTCAGAAGCACCGAAGTTGTCAGGTGGTCTGTCTGCATGAATTCGTGCGAGGCGGTCGAATACACCCTTCATCTCATTGATGTGCACGAGATACACTCGGACATCGTGATCCCCACACCGCTGGCGGTCAGTCAACCGAAACCCGCGTCTCGCGTAGTCGTCGCCCGCGCCGGCACCGCACAGGTGGATCAGCGCAGCCAGCTCCTGCTTGTGCTGAAGTGTAGCGGAGGCCATTCGGCTGCCGCTCGAGGGTGAGCGCGACACTTCGATCGAGGTGGGCCGCTGTGAGTTCGGCCGCGTGAGCCGGCACCACCCTGGCATACAGGCTATTGAACCAGCACGATTGCCAACTATTCCAAGGCCCATCCTCCACGACAGTGTGATTGTGAATGCAATAGCGCCGCGCTTGCTGCAAACGTGCCATCGGTCATCTGATACATCCCGACAGCGCTCGAAGCCGGCCGGTAGACTTCGAACGGCTGCGATGTCCATGACCAACGCCAGTACGTGCGCACCACCGGATTTCCAGAGCCCTCCACTTGCGCAATCGCCGCGAGGAGATCGGGGGTGATCGCGTTCGTTGCGTACTTTCTAAAGATGGGTGCGTACTGTCGCCAGGTTTCAGACGGTGTCTTGTAGAGCGTTCCGCTAACGGGAAAGAACAGCTCCGATGGCTTGCGGATGACCTGATAGGTCCAGTTGATGGCGAGCGACAGCGCCAGAACGACCGCCACACTAATCATGACCTGCATGACCGCCGGTGCGCTCAGGAAAGCGCGCCACCAACGTCGTCTCAAGCGAGCGTTGGGCCAAAGACGTGACGGGCGGAAGCGACGCGTGGGCGTTCTTCCCGTTTTCCGTCGGAAGCTAACCAGACCAGAGAAGGGATAAGTTGGGATACAGCGCTCCGCGCGTCTTAAACCGGTTCATTCATAGCCCACGAACGGCGGCTATTGGGTAGCCATTTTAGCCCCTGTAGGGCAGGTTTTTGGTCGAACTCCGCCGATCGGGTTAAGGCGAATCGCGGTGGTGACACGCGGCTCGGTCAATAGCATGGGGAAGAGCGCGTGCGGGCTGCGGCGGCTCGCACCTTGACAGCCGCGCAAAGCGACACCCGCGCGAAGATGGACTCCAATGCCGGACGGATGCTCGCAAGCGTAAGCGCCACAGAATCGCCGACGAGCAGCGGACATGCCACGCTGTACTATTACCTCGCGCGCATGAGGTAGGCAGCCGACCGTGCTCCACTCGGCGCAGACGAGTCTGAAAGGAAACGGATTTGGCGAAAGGCAAATACGAAGAATCATCCATTCGCGTGCTCAAGGGCCTGCAGCCCGTCAAGGAACGCCCGGGGATGTACACGCGGACCGTCGATCCGACCCATATCATTCACGAGGTGATCGACAACGCGGCGGACGAGGCGCTGGGTGGGCACGCATCGCGCATCGACGTCCGGGTGCACGCCGACCATTCGGTATCAGTGGAGGACGATGGCCGTGGCATTCCGGTCGGCCTGCATCCCGAGGAGAAGGTGCCGACGATCGAGCTCGTGTTCACGCGCCTGCACGCGGGTGGCAAGTTCGACAAGACGACTGGGCAAGCAGCGTACGCATTCTCCGGCGGCCTGCACGGCGTCGGGGTGTCGGTAACGAATGCACTGTCCAAGCGTCTCGAGGTTGAAGTCAAACGCGATGGCAAGGTCTATCGCATCGTCTTCGCCGGTGGCGAGGTTGCGGAACGGCTGAAGGTCATCGGCAGCTGCGGCGCGCGCGCGAGCGGAACGTTGGTGCGCGCGTATCCGGATCCCAAGTACTTCGACTCGCCCGCCGTCTCGCTGCCGGAACTGGAGCGCTCGTTACGGGCCAAGGCCGTGTTGCTGCCGAACGTCAAAGTGAGTCTCGTCGTCGAGAAAGGCAAGGAACACACCACGCGCACCTGGTCGTATCCGACCGGGCTCAAGGGCTACCTGGAGGAGCTCAGCGACGGTGCGTCGCCGGTCGCCCCGATCTTCGAGGGCGAAACCTACCTGGGCAAGCCGGGTGACGGCGACACCTTTGCCGAGGGGGAAGGGGCGGCGTGGGCATTCGCCTGGTACGAGGAAGGTGGCGGCGCGGGGGAAAGCTATGTCAATCTCATTCCCACCGCCGCGGGCGGCACGCACGAGGCGGGACTGCGTGCAGCGTTGTTCGAAGCGGTAAAGTCCTTTGTCGATCACCATGGCCTGTTGCCGCGAGGGGCGCGGCTGCAAACGGAAGACGTCTTCGCGAAGCTGCACTACGTGCTCTCGGCGCGCATCCTGGATCCGCAGTTCCAGGGCCAGGTCAAGGAGAGGCTGACCAGTCGCGACGCACTCAAATTAATCACCCAGGTCATCAAGGATCCGCTGGAGGTGTGGCTCAACGCCCACGTCGACGAAGGCAAGCGCATCGCCGAGCTCGCCATCCAGCAGGCGTTGACGCGCATGAAGTCGGCGCAGAAGGTCGAGAAGAGAAAAGGCTCGGGCGTGGCGGTGCTGCCGGGCAAGCTCACCGACTGCGAGTCCGATGACGTATCCCGTCGCGAAGTATTCCTGGTCGAAGGCGATTCCGCCGGCGGCTCAGCCAAGCTCGCGCGGGACAAGCAGTACCAGGCGATCCTGCCGCTGCGCGGCAAGGTCTTGAACACCTTCGAAGTCGAGCGCGATCGGTTGTTTGCCAACAACGAGATTCACGACATCGCGGTCGCCATCGGGGTCGACCCGCATGCTGCGGGGAACGACGTGGAGCTCACCGGGCTGCGCTACGCGAAGATCATCATCATGGCCGACGCCGACGTCGACGGCAGCCATATCAAGGTGCTGTTGCTGACCTTGTTCTTCAGACATTTTCCGAAGCTGATCGAGGGCGGTCACATCTGCGTGGCGAGTCCACCGCTGTACCGCGTCGATGTCCCGCCGCTGGCAAAGCGCCCGGCACGCAAGCTCTACGCGCTGGACGATGGGGAACTTGCCGCCATAGAAGACCGACTGATCAAGGAAGGAGCGAAACCGGCCTCGTGGGCGGTGAGCCGATTCAAGGGCCTGGGCGAAATGAATCCGGACCAGCTCTGGGAGACCACGATGAACCCGGAGACCCGTCGCGTGGTGCCGGTTCGGGTGGCGCCGGAGCACGCGGCCGACGCGATACAGGTGTTTACCAAACTCATGGGCAAGACCGAAGCGGCAAGCCGCCGACAGTGGATGGAGCAGTACGGCAACGCCGTCGACGTGGACATCTGAACCACCTCAAGACGAATCTCCATTCCGACCTCGACCGGATCATTGCATGGCACGAACCCGCAAGACCAAGTCACCGCCCCGTGCTGCCAAGCGTGCGGCCAGCAACGCCGACACACTGACGGGCGAGCTCTTCACTTCGGAGGCGCCCGTCGAAGCGCGACCCGAGCCGTCCCCGAGTCCAGCGGCGGACGGTAACGATCGTTCGAGCGGGGAGGATGAGTCCCTCCCGCTGGCCGCGTTCGCCGAGCGCAGCTATCTCGAATATGCGATGAGCGTCGTCATGGGACGCGCGCTGCCCGATGTCGCCGACGGCCAGAAACCGGTACAGCGGCGCATTCTCTACGCCATGCACGAGCTGGGACTCCACACGCCGGCCCGGCACGTCAAGTCGGCACGCGTGGTCGGCGATGTGCTCGGCAAATACCATCCGCACGGCGACACGGCGGCCTACGACGCGCTGGTGCGCCAGGCACAGAGCTTCAGCCTGCGCTATCCGCTGATCGATGGTCAAGGCAATTTCGGATCGCGCGACGGGGACGGTGCCGCGGCCATGCGTTATACCGAGTGCCGCTTGACGCCGATTGCCGAATTGCTGCTATCCGAAATCGACCGGGACACGGTGGATTTTGTCGCCAATTACGACGGCGCGTTCAAGGAACCCAAGCTGCTGCCGGCGCGCCTGCCGATGTTGCTTCTCAACGGCACCTCGGGCATCGGCGTGGGCATGGCGACCGATATTCCGTCGCACAATCTGGGCGAGGTCGCACGCGCGGTGATCGCTGCCATTCGCAATCCGCAAATCAGCGTGGCCGGACTCATGGCGTTCATCCCCGGACCGGATCTTCCCGGTGGTGGACACATCATCTCGGCGCACGAGGACATCCGGACCATCTACGAAAGCGGACGCGGCAGCCTGCGCATGCGGGCGCGGTGGACGCTCGAAGAGCTGGCGCGCGGGCAATGGCGGATTGCCGTCACCGAGCTGCCCTTCGGCGTGTCGACGCGCGACGTACTGGAGGATATCGAGAGAGCTACCAATCCCAAGCCTAAGGAGGGCAAGAAGTCGCTCACCCAGGACCAGGCCAACCTGCGGACGTTGATGCTATCGGTGCTGGACACCGTTCGCGACGAGTCCGACAAGACCGCGCCCGTTCGGCTGGTGCTCGAACCCAAGTCAAGTCGGCAGAGCGCGCAGGAGTTCGTGGACTTGTTGCTCGCCAACACCCGGCTCGAATCGAGCCTATCCATCAATCTGGTCATGCTCGGTCGCGATGCCCGGCCGCGCCCGAAGAACCTGAAGCAGATCATCGAGGAGTGGATTGAGTTTCGGTTCGAGACCGTCACGCGTCGCACCAAATACCGTCTCGGCGAAGTCGACCACCGCATTCACATCCTCGAAGGCAGGCAACTGGCGCTGCTGTCGATCGACAAGGTGATCCGCGTCATTCGCAAGGCTGACGATCCCAAGGCCGATCTCATCGCCACGTTCGGACTCACCGCCATTCAGGCCGACGATATCCTGGAAATCCGGCTGCGGCAGCTGGCGCGGCTCGAGGGCATCAAGATCGAGAACGAACTGAAAGCACTCAAGGCCGAGCGCAAGGGACTGAAGCACATCCTGTCCGATGGTCAAGCGCTGTCCGCCCTTGTCGTGACGGAAATCGAGGCCGCGGCAGCGCAATTCGCGGATGCGCGCCGGACACTGATCGAAGCGGTGGCGCCGACGGTCGTCAGTCGGACGGTGCCCGACGAACCGGTCACGATCACCATCTCTCGCCACGGCTGGATCCGCTCGCGCCAGGGACATGGACTCGACGTCACGCAATTTTCGTACAAGGCGGGCGATGCCGCGCTGGCGGTCCTGGAAACACGGAGCGTGAACCCGATCGTGGTTCTCGACACCAAAGGCCGGGCTTACACGATTCAGGCATCGGACGTCCCTGGTGGGCGCGGCGATGGGGTGCCGGTGACGACGTTGATCGAGCTCCAGGCGGGCGCCAAAGTCGCGCAGGCGATCTCGGCCGCGTCCGAGCAGAAGTACTTGGTTGCCGGCAGTGGTGGCTATGGTTTCATCGCGGCGGTGCAGGACATGGTCGCGCGTGTGAAGGCAGGCAAGGCATTCATGACACTGGGAGAAGACGAAGAGCCGTTGGTCCCCGTCGCCTTGTCTGCCGGACTGGATCACGTGGCGGCATTGTCCGCCAAGGGGAGGCTGCTAGTTTTTCCGATCGACGAAATGCGAGAGGTGCCGAGGGGACGCGGGGTCATTGTCATGGGACTCGACCGTGGCGAGAAGCTCATCGCCGTCGGGCTCACCGCGTCGAGCAAGGTCGTCGTGCACGGCACGAACCGCGTCGGCAAGGCGACCGCCGTGGCGATCGAAGGCGACGCGTTGGCCAAACACCTTCTGCATCGGGCAAGGAAGGGCTGCCTCGTTGCGCACAAGATGAAGCCCATTGCGGTGGGATGACGGACTAACGGCGGCGATTCGTGGGATCGGTGGCAAAGGCCGCTAACGCGACCTTGAGATACGAGGCCTTTGAGGCCCGGCACTGCGACGCCACCCAATTCGCTTGAAAGATACTATGAAGGGCTGTTCGTGATTTGCCCCCTTGAGTTAAAACGAGAGTTCGACCAACTCGATTTAACGGAAGGAGAGCGAAATGAATGCGACTGGAACAACCCTTCAAGGAAAGCTTACGGCAGAAGCGAGCGAGCTGTACATGGCGTTCGAGCTGGGTGAGAAGAACTGGAAGCTGGCGCTGGGCGACGGGGTGCGCAGCCCGAGTCGCTATACGGTGGTGGCGGGGGACACGGCGGCGCTGCTGGAGTACCTCGCCAAGGCTAAGGCGCGTTGCGGGCTTGCGCCGGAGGTGAGCGTGCATAGCTGTTATGAAGCCGGACGCGACGGCTTCTGGCTGCACCGTTGGCTCATCGCGCAGGGTATCGACAACATCGTGGTGGATTCGGCGAGCATTGAAGTGAACCGCCGCGCGCGGCGTACCAAGACCGACCGGCTGGACGGCGACAAGTTGCTCTCGATGTTGCTTCGCTACCACGCGGACGAGCCTCGGGTGTGGTCGGTGGTACGGGTGCCCACGCCGGGGCAGGAAGACGCGCGGCGGGTGCACCGGGAACTGGGGCGGCTGGGGCACGAGCGCACCGCGCACAGCAATCGGATTCGTGCGCTGCTGGTGTTAAACAATGTGCGGGTGAAGTACGTGGGCGGGCGGCTGTGGCAGCGCTGGTGGACCGGCCACGCGCAGGAGCTTGCGCCGGGGGTGCGTACCGAGATCGAGCGCGAAAGCGCGCGGTTGTTGCTGGTCAAGAAGCAAATGGACACGATCGAGGCGGAGCAACGCCAAGCGGTGGCCGCTGGCAGCGAAGCGCAGGTAGCGCGGCTCGCGCAGCTGCGCGGGATCGGGATGAGCAGCGGCTGGGTGTTGGCGAAGGAACTCTTCGGCTGGCGGGGCTTTCGCAACCGGCGCGAGGTGGCAGGCTGTCTCGGGCTGACGCCCTCGCCCTACGCGAGTGGGGAGAGCGAGACCGAGCAGGGTATTTCCAAGGCCGGCAATCGCCGGGTGCGTACGTTGATGGTCGAACTCGCGTGGAGCTGGCTGCGCTACCAGCCGCAGAGCGAATTGAGCCAGTGGTTTAACCGTCGCTTCGCCGGTGGCGGCAAGCGCCTGCGACGCATCGGCATTGTGGCGCTGGCCCGGCGCTTGGCGATTGCGCTATGGCGCTGCCTGGAGGACGGACTGATCCCCGACGGGGCGCAGCTCAAACCCATCGGCGAGTAGGTACTGCGGATTTGTTAGCCATGGTGCAACGTGAGAATTGAAGGTCAACGCGCCCGAAACGGCCGCGGGTCGCCTGCGAGCGATCGTCCGCTAAGATGGGGCGCGTTGGTAACCGGGGTTTGGACCCAGCGCTTCGCGCGCATGTGGTATGTGGTGACCGGCCTGGTGCCGGCACGGATAGAAGTTCGACCGAGCAACGGGCTCGGCTCTATACACCCCGACCTTGAATCTCAAGATGCATGAACTCGAGTCAACGACAAGCAAGCAGCTGCACCGAATCATGGATACACGACAACCGCACAAGGAGGAGCCAATCCACTGAATCACTGAACATCTGAATTCAGGGGGGCTTGACAAACGCCCTCATAGAAGCCGCCGTTCTACGACACGACACGAGTGTCTCTAGCAGTTCCGTCGACGCTCTGTTACGTTTGACTACGACCGACCAAAGGTCCCTGCGATGAGATCCAAAAGGAACTCGGGAATCCACGCTCCGCGCGGTCCATCGAGATAGGTCGCGCGGCGTCCGGTATGAAGGTTCTCAACGGTCACCGTAAGGGTCCCCGCCGGTGGGTGGGTCGATCGTTTGCCCCCAAAGTGCTGAATGTTGAGAGCGAAATCGGCGGGAGAAAACCCGAAACGAACAATCGCTGTTACAAATGCGGCTCGGTCAACCACGTCATTGCGCTCGTCGCCCGGAAGAAGCGGTTGTCGATGTTTGTTGAAGCCCGAACAAACCGGGCGCTTAGTTCGGGTCTTGCGCGCCTCAAGCATGATTCGGGGTTCCTTGTCCTTGGTCTGGAAATAACGCTGTGCCTTGCATCATCAGTTGGGTAGCACCATCCATTTACGAGCAAACACCGACGCGTCGCTGCGTGCTCTTGATATGAAGCTCGCGTCCGCCTGCCATCGACACCACTTCGCTTTCGGCGGTGTCGCCATGGTACGTCCTTACGAGTTTTATCGTGATCGCTGACGGGCCTGAACCGCACACTTTAGTCAGATAGACCGTATTGCCTTGTAACTTGAAAGTTTTGACTGTACAGCCATGACCGTTATCGTTGGAGACGGCTTGTTCAACGTAGCGTTGAACAGTTGCGGCGTCGCCACTCATGACCTTTGCCGCCTCCGGCGTAATGCAATACGTACTGGTGCTTGGCGTTCCGTCTTGCAGTAAGGTGATTTCCCAAAGGCCGGCGTGCACGCGGTCTTGTACGATCGCTCCTGCTATCGCGGTTCCGGCTGCAACCGTTGTCACCGCGCAGCAGAAGCATGCGAGCACGCGTTTCCGCTTCCATTCGCGTAGGTTCACGTTCTGTCTGTCACAATAAAACGTCGCATCGGATGGGTCGCTACGATTGCGTTTCGCCTTATGAAGCGAGCATTTAGCGTGCCTTCGTCAGCACTATCTTTAAAATCATTTGATTGATCGCGGCTCATACGTACTGACGGGCAAGCCTGTAAACCTTTCCGACAGTCAGCTCGCCGCGGCATCGCGGCCGTGTCGCTTTTGTTGTCTACGTTGTAAGGACATAGGCAGCCCAGCCGGCCCCACGCAGGCACCGACTGCGACGTTTCGCAATGCGCTTTGTTACACGCCGATTCGCGATTTGGGTTGCGGTGCAACAGCGGGCATCGGAGCTGCCTACCAGAGTGCTCTGATCAAGCACTCGCGGAGCTGGCCCGCCGTGTAATGATCTCTCTTCCCGGCACCGGACCTAAACTCGAGCGGCGCCTACCCCTGTCAGGCGACGCGCGAATTGAGGCGCAGTTCGCTGAACACCTTTTCAGGGAGGTGCGGCGATCGACTTACCGTGCTCGGACCCGTTAGCGCATGGAGCGTCCTCGATCGGAATTCACGCTGATGCAGGATGTATACCACCAGTGCGGAGCTGGCCACAGATAACCAAGGGTGGAAGAACCACGCGATGGCCGCAAACGCAAAATAGAACGCGCGCAGGCCCTGGTTGAAGTCCTCCGCGGCGTGACTCGTCACTTGGGTCATCATGTCTATGTAATCGTCGTGTTCCTGCGCATCGTTCGTAAGCGGAGCAGCGCCAACCAGGATGGTGCAGAAGTGATACTGCCGAATCGACCAGGTGAACTTGAAAAACGTGTACACGAACACGCCGATCATCACGATGATCTTGATGCGCGACAAGAGTTCGGATTCCGGCCGCGCAAATGGCAGCTCGGCGACCACGTCCATAACGCGATCGGTGGTACCCAGCATGGCGACGAGCCCCCCCAGGATCAGTATCGCCGTTGAGGCGAAGAAGGTCGCGCTGGTCAATAAGCTATTAAACGCCGCAACGTCGGCGATGCGGTTCTCGTGCTGGACTACGCGTTTGAACCACTCGCGCCGATAGAGACGCATCGCCGCGACGAGGCTTGCCGTTGTCAGCGACTTGCGCTCTGCGAAATAGGTGTAGCCGGCCCAGCAGGCAATGAACCAGGTGAGCACGAAAAGATCGATCAATTGAATCTTAGCCATAGCAGATGTCTTCGGTTTCGTTTCAGCGCTTAGGGCAACTTTGCTGCACTGGACAACCGCAGGATAGGGACTGACACCGACAATCGCCAATCGCAAGTTCAGATGATGGCGATCAGCGTTGATTATCGAGCGTCGACGGTCGCATCGAACGGGGCGGTTAGCGCCGAGGTACGACGTACTCGGTGGCGCGCACGTGGTCTGGCGGGTCCGTGCAATGCGCGACTAAGCCGCGCCGTATGTGCAGAACATCGGGCGCTACTCCGTTTTCGCGGCGGCGCAACTGCCAAGTTTGTCGGTGATGAGGGCCCGCGGTATGTACTGCAGTCCTCGCAGCAGCTTGCGAAAGAACTTCTTCGCAGCCTGTCGGTTACGGCGCGGTTGCACTAGGATATCGAGCACCTCGCCGTCTTGATCGACGGCTCGCCACACATACCGCAGCTTGCCGTAGATCGAGAGAAAGACTTCATCAAGATGCCAGCGATCTCCAGGGCGCACTGGCCGGGATCGCAACCGCTTAGCGGAGGTCCCGCCAAACTCCTGTGACCAATCGCGAATCCTGCGTTGAGCTGCTGACGTTCGATGATCGAGGTTATGCGCGTCGGTAGAGAAGCTTCGGCCTCAAGCCAACGGTCCGAATGCCAGACCGCTAACTATCCCACCCTCCGCCGTACTCGAGGGCCGACTCCTAACGCGCGGGTGGCCTGGTCGCCGAGGCTGGAGGAGGCCGGACGCGAATCACCAGCCAGATTGACTTCGCCAAGCCGCAAGTTCTGACGGACTCCAGCTAACCACGCCGCCAACGACAATAGACAGACGAGACCGGCCATCGGCTCAGCCTATCCTTTAGGATATCCCATGAAAACGCTATTTCTCGTCCGCCACGCCAAGTCGAGTTGGGATAACACGGCGTTGGCCGACAAGGACCGGCCATTGGATGATCGCGGTGAGCGTGACGCGCCGAAGATGGGTAAGCGGTTGCCAAGCGTCGTGTACGGACCGATCTGATCCTCTCGAGCGCGGCGGCTCTTGCGCTCACTACGGCGGAAATCATCGCCAAAAAGCTCGGTTACAAACGCAAGAAAATCGTGGTAGATGACGGTCTGTATGCAGTCGAGGCAGATGACCTGCTTGCCGTGATTCGCAAGGTTGACGACGGAGCGAACCGCGTAATGCTGATTGGCCATAACTCCGAGTTGACCGAACTTGCACACCGCTTGTCGGGAAAGATCACCCACCTGCCGACGTGCGCCATCGCCCAGTTCACGTTCGATGCGAAATCGTGGTCACGCATCGGAAAGGACAAGCCCGCCAAGGTGGCGCTTGATTGTCCCAAGCAGTCACCCATTGACGGGCCTGTGTCAAGAGGCAATAGCATTTCGTCGCAATCCGAGTGTCGTCGCGTTCACATTCCAAGCACAATTCGCGGCCACCCGTCTTCCTGCAGACTCTAACCGCATCCGTTTTCTCGCTCCGCTGGCTGCGAACCGAATCGCGCCAGTCACCCATCAGGTTCAAGCATGTCGCGATCTGCTGCGACCGCCCTGGCGGCATGGGCCGCCCCAGAGAAACGTTGGTACCAAGCCGTGTCCAAGGGGTTGGTCACATTTTTGTGTGGCTGTCGCGATAGCGACGCCAGTCCGCAACGGGCTCACGGCTTGGGCGATTCAGTCATCTGCACTCCATCGGGTGGCACAAAGGCGGGGTCCAATCATTCGCATGGTTTTTCACCAGACTGCTTCCTGGCTCACCGCCTTTGGCCAAACCCTTTACACAAAACAGCGCTGCACATCGAAGGGCTTCTGCTCACGGAGCATGTGGTAGCACGCCCGCGCGAGCTTGTGCGCGATCGCCTTGATCGCCACGATGCCGTTGGTCTTGCGCTTCTTGCGCTCATAGAAGCGCTTGGCCTCCGGACAATAGCGCAGCGCGAAGTTGGCGGCCTCCACGAAGGCCCAGGCGAGATACTTGTTGCCGTTCTTGGCGTTGCCTTCACCCTTCTTCTTGCCATTGCTCTCGCGCCGGCTGTCCACACAGCGACAGTAGGAGCTGAAATTGCCCACGCTGGCAAAGCGCGTGATCGTCCCCGTCTCCAGCATGATCGTGGTGGCCAGCGTCTCACCGATGCCGGGCACCGTCTTCAGCAAACGATATTCCGGGCGCAACTTCACCCGCTCTTTGAGCCGCTTCTCCAGCACCTCGATCTGCTGCTGTAGCGTTGAGCTGACCGCGCGGTTCGCCTCCAGCGCCAGTGCCACATCGGGTGCAAAGCCGAGCTGCTCGACCTGCTCGGCGGTCAAGCGTTTGACCCGCTCGCCGCTCATCCGCCCGCCCGTCTGCCGCGCCAGGATGTTCTCGATCGCGAGTATCTGCATCGTCTGGCAGCGCACCAGCTGCATCCGCTTGCGCCCCAGATCGCGCCCTGCACGCTCCGCGCGCGGATAGATGTAGCCTTCCGGCAACAACCCCAGCCGCAGCAGCTGCGCCAGATACGCCGCATCGGCAAAGTCCCCGCTGTACTTCAGTCCTTCGTATTTCTTGATTGCCGTCGTATTCGCCAGATGTACCCGGTACCCCGCGTCCATCAATCCATCCACCAGGAAGTACCAGTTGTACGTCGACTCGACGACGACGCCGGCCAGCTCGTCACGATACGGCGCCAGCGCCGCTCGGATTTGTTCCAGATTGTTGGGCAAGCGTTTCTGATACACGATTCGATCTTCCTCGTCACTGACCACTACGACACTGTTGTTCGAGTGCAAGTCAATTCCGCTAAACTTCATTGCGGGCCTCCTTCGGGTTAAGGTGGGATCGCACCTTAACTTTAGCCCCGCCGCTTCCACGCGGCGAGGAGGCCCGTCAGATGATTATCATGTGGTGCGTCTAAGAGCTAGGCACCCCGTGCTTCGTACCAGGCTTGTTTGGCGGTTCTGTCGTTCGTTCATGGCAACGCCAGCATGCGCATTTCGTTCCTTGCCACAGGTATTCGATCGGCGTAGCGTTACACGGCCGGGGCCATGCATGATCAAGCGCGTTGTTATCATCGTGATGCTTCCCGTCGTCGTGGGGGGATGTGCGGTTGCGCCCGAGGCGAACCCAACCGCACCCCGCCCGCTCGATGGCACTGTGGTCGATCGGCGTGCGCTGCCAGACTCACCGACACCTGCGGTGACGCCTACCGTACCGGGCCGACCTTCGACTTCTGCGGCACAGCCTGCAATCGTCGTACCGCCGAACACGCTCTATGTTTGCGTAGTGGACGTTGACGGGGTCCGTAAGCAGACCGCGATCGAGTTCGCGCCCAAGGTCGGGGAGCTCTGCGCAAAGCACCCTGAGATGGGACCATGCCAGTACGAGCGCAATGCGTGCCGACGCAGCGGCGGTCGCATCTACGCGGCCAACGGCAGGGAAATCACGATGGCGATAGAAGCCGAGTACGATAAGAACGTGATCCGCGTGCGGTTCAAGGGAGGATAACGCTTCGACATTTCGCCCGCGCGCCTTCAGGGGTGGCCCTGTTGGCACGCAGGCGAGAGGGGCCACCCCCTCGCGACATGCGAGACTCGTGCCCTCCAGCAGGGCAAGTCGTGTCGTCTGAGCACGAAGTACTGCCGGTCCAGACCGCATGCAGCTGCTGAAACGCTTGCCGATTACGCGGGCAAACGTTAACCGCCGGTCGTTTCGCCTCCCGTGACCTGCAGGACCGTGCCGTTTATGAAAGAGGAGTCGGCCTCGGACGCAAGGAATACGTATGCGGGTGCAACTTCCTCAGGTTGAGCTGGCCGCTTCATGGGGCTTTGTTCGCCAAATTTTGCCCGATCCGGCGTCATTCCGGCATCTGACGGGTTCAACGGCGTCCAGACCGGACCAGGCGCTACGGCGTTAACTCGAATTCCCTTATCAATCAAGTTCAATGCCAGAGCCTTCGTGAACGCGTTGATTGCGCCCTTCGTCGCCGAATAGTCTGGCACCTGCTCGGATCCCAGGAGCCCCGTCTCGGAGCTCGTCGCGATAATCGCGCTCGATCTACTTGCAATCCTGAAGACGCCCGGACGCGCTTGACGGGTCATGCGTTCCGAAGATCATCCCTTCATTCGGCCTCAGCACGGGCGGTGCGATTGGACCCGAGCGGTCTAGATGCGTCGACATCAGCACGATCGCCGAGGGCGGCAGTACCGTTGCAGGAATCGAGACAGGCTTGGTGCCGAGGTTCGCGGTGACGAACAGACGTTCTCCGCTGTGTACGCGCGCAAAAGCGAGCAACTGGCCTTCGGTGCTGATTGGCTCGTAAGCACCTTCGGTCAACGCGGTGTGTTGCCGCCGGAAGACGATCAGTCGCTTATACAAATTGAGGATCGATTGCGGATCGCGTTCCAGCATCGCCACGTTCCTGCTCTCGCAGTCGTCGGCCAGCCGCAGCCACGGCTTGCCAGTGGTGAACCCGGCTTTCGGTGAATCATCCCACGGCATGGGCGTGCGTTCCGGGTCGCGGCCCAAGCCTTTTCCTGGTTCATTTTTTTCGAAGGGGTCCTGAACTTCGTCTCGCGGAATCGGCACGTCCTGCATGCCGATTTCGTCGCCGTAGTACATCGTTGGGGTTCCGCGCAGTGTCAGCAACAGCATTGCAGCCACGCGTGCCTGCTGCATTCCTATGCGCGAAGCAATGCGCGGTTTGTCGTGATTGCCCAGGACCCAGTTTGGCCAGCCGCTCCCTGGCAGTGCGCTTTCGTACTCGCGAACGATACGGTCGATGAAATCGCGCTTCCAAGGCGCGCCGATCAGCTGGAAGTTGAATGGCAGTTGCACCCCACGCAGGATCCCGTCCTCGCCCCGACCGTAATAGGCCATCAGGCGGGACAGTGGAAGATAGATCTCCCCTATCAGTATTCGTTGCGAATCGGCATCACCGAATTCATCCGTGACTCGCCGCATCTCGGCCACGATTTCTTGCACTTCAGGGCGGTCCGTAGTGTAGAGAGGTATCACCGCGCGCGACAATTGCGCGCCATGATCTGACACTGGATTGCGTGGGTTGTCGCGGAAGAGATCGTCCTTGATCAGGTGGTAGATCACGTCGACGCGAAAGCCGTCGATACCCCGCCTGAGCCAAAAGCGCATAACCTCGTACATCGCGGCGCGTACGGCGGGGTTGCGCCAATTGAGGTCGGGCTGCTCCTTCAGGAACGCATGAAAGTAGTATTGCCCAGTCGCTTCATCAAAGGTCCAGGCGGAGCCGCCGAAGTTGCTGAGCCAGTTATTGGGCGGTCCTCCATTCGGCTTCGGGTCGCGCCAAAGATACCAGTCCCGCATGGCATTGACGCGGCCGGCGCGGCTTTCGACGAACCACCCATGCTGGTCCGACGTGTGATTGGGTACCAGGTCGACGATGACTTTCAGCTTGCGCGCGTGGGCATCCGCCAACAGCGCATCGAAATCCTGCAGCGTTCCGTAACGGCCATCGACATCGCAGTAGTCAGAGATGTCGTAACCAAAATCTGCCATGGGCGACGGATAAAAAGGGGATAGCCAGATGGCATCGACACCTAAACCAACCAGATAATCGAGGCGCCTCCTGGCGCCTTCGAGATCGCCAATGCCGTCGCCGTTGCTGTCCTGGAACGAGCGAAGGTAGACTTCGTAAATGACTCCGGTTTTCCACCAGAAGGGCTTCGACACGGTGGCCTTTTCCTTACTTATTCAGATGCGCGGTCGGGCATGATCAACGACTTGTGGTACAAAAACGCAATTGTCTACTGCCTGTCGGTCGCTACTTTCATGGACTCGAACGGCGACGGCATGGGCGATTTTCAGGGACTCGCCCGGCGACTGGATTATCTGCACGGTCTCGGTATCACGACCATCTGGCTCATGCCGTTCCAGACCTCTCCGAATCGTGACGGGGGTTACGATATTGCGGACTATTACAACGTGGATCCGCGCTACGGTACGCTCGGCGATTTTGTCGAATTTACGCATGGTGCCTCGCAACGCGGAATGCGCGTCCTGATCGATCTGGTCGTAAATCACACCTCTGACGAGCATCCATGGTTCCAGGAAGCGCGGCGGAATCCGGCATCAAAGTATCGCGACTGGTACGTTTGGTCCAAAAACAAACCGTCGCACGCTGACAGGGGTGTCGTTTTCCCGGGCGTACAGAAATCGACGTGGACATTCGATAAGCTCGCCAAGGCTTGGTACTTCCATCGCTTCTACGAGTTCCAGCCGGACCTCAACACGTCGAATCCGCTCGTGCGTGCAGAGATTCTGAAGATCATGGGATTTTGGACACAGCTCGGCGTATCCGGATTCCGGATGGACGCCGTCCCCTTCATTATCGCCGCTAAAGGCCCAGACGCCATCAAGTCCAGGCAGCAATACGACATGCTGCGTCGCTTCCGCGAGTTGCTGCAATGGCGCAAAGGCGACGCCATCATCCTTGGGGAAGCCAACGTTCTGCCGGCGACGGACATGGAATATTTTGGTGTCGAAGGCGAGCGTCTGCATATGATGTTCAACTTCCAGGTCAATCAATACCTGTTCTATGCCTTGGCCACCGCGGACAGCCGGCCGTTGCTGAAGGCACTTGCCAAGACCAAGGCCAGACCCGCGACATCGCAGTGGGGGATGTTTCTGCGCAATCACGATGAGCTTGACCTCGGCCGCCTCACGCCAACCCAGCGTCAACGCGTGCTCGACGCGTTCGCACCCGACAAGGAGATGCAACTCTACGATCGCGGCATCAGGCGTCGTCTGGCGCCCATGCTCGCAAGCGATCGGCGCCGGTTGGAGCTCGCTTACAGTCTCATGTTGACGCTGCCCGGGACGCCTGTGCTGCGCTATGGCGACGAGATTGGCATGGGTGATGATCTAGCTTTGCCCGAGCGCACCTGTGCGCGCACGCCCATGCAATGGTCGGATGAACCGCACGGTGGTTTTACCGTTTCCAGCAAGCCGGTACTGCCGGTGATCAGCGGCGGCGCATACGGTTTCGAGCATCTGAACGTCGCGGCGCAACGGCGCGATCCCAATTCAATGCTCAATTGGCTCGAGCGTGTATGCCGTATGCGCAAGGAAGTGCCCGAGGTCGGCTGGGGCGATTTCAAGATGCTTCCATCTCGAGAGCCCGCCGTGCTGATGCTTCTCTACGAATGGCGCAACAACAGCGTCTTCTTCATTCATAACCTTGCCGGCGAGCCGCGCGAGCTCAGCATCAACGCGAACCTACTTGGCAAAGACGGCGCCGATCTGGTCAACCTCCTCGCGGAAAACCACAGTCGCTCCAGCGCGATGGGGCAACATCATATTCTTCTGGAACCCTACGGCTACCGCTGGTACCGCGTGGGGGGTCTCGACTACATCCTCAAACGCAGCGAAGTCTGAGCATCGTCCGTTGTTCCCGCTCAATTGGCGCTCCGTCGCGGGTAGCCTTCGGGAGGATCCCGACGCACGACGTGTTCGACGGTCGAGGTGTTAGCACGAGCTTGCTCGATCAGCGTGCTGCAGTCGACGTCGGACGCGCCGCCGAAATCGATCAACGGCAATAACGCGAGCGGCGGCACCGAGACCGACTGCCGTCCCCACGCGTGCCGCGAGTTTTGGAAACAGGCGCTTGAGTTCGACATCGCGCGCTTCGAAGTCGCCTTGCGCCTGCGCGACATTGCGCGTCACGTCGGCCGCAACATTGGCGATCACGTGACCCTGCGCGATACCGAAATCCAGCGGATCGAAGCGCAGCACGCCATCTTTGAGCCCCAGGTGAGCGGCGAGGTTGTCCATGGGTATTGCGCTCCATGTGACGCTTGTACCGCGAAACTTGACATCGGCGTCGTGCTCGCGCAGTTTCTCAAGCTCCAGCGGCTTGTCGGGCAGCACCCGATACGAAAGCCCGCGCCGAGCTCTTCCTTCTGCTGTTCCGCCGTCTGCGCGCGCTGCGCCGGTTCGCCGGGCGGCAAGCCGATAAACCCGCCGAGGTCCTTGGAATCGAATCGCGCCGACGTCAGATCGGCGGTCACCATGGTGCGTGGCTTGGATACGTCAATCCGGACATCGCCCTTGAGATCGCTTTCGCCGGCGTTCCCCGCGATGCGGCGGAAATCCCAGACGTACCTTGTGTGCGTCAACTCACCGGTGAGGTTGTAGGGTGGCGTCCACGGCAACGCTGCCGGCACGACCGGGTAGCGTTTCGACAGATCAGGCCCCTGCGAGCGCAACGTGCCGCTGACGTTTTCGGTGTTTGAGGGGACGATCGTGCCAACGAAATTGACGGTGGTACGTCCGGCACGAGCGTTGAGGGTGAGGCGATACGGATCATCGACATCTTGGAGTTTAGCGAGCCCGAGGCTTGTTCCCTCCAGTTTGACCTCTTCCCCGTGCAACGTGCCCGCGCCATTAAAGCGCAGCGCTGCGCGATCGTCGCCGGCACCAATGATCGTCTGTAGTTGGAGCGTGACATCGGCGCGCGCCATGCTGTCGCGAAAGCGAACTACGCCACGTTCTGCCTCGATGTTGCCGATGCCAAACGCCTGTCCGCGGTCCCTAGATGCCAGTTATCATCGCCCTTCGCGTTCTTCTCGAGCAACACGCTGGTATCGACCGGTTGTGCCTTGAGCGGCTCGGCACGTAGCAGCGATGCCGGCGTGAACCAGAGAATCAGACGCTTCGATGGCAGCGCACGATTCGCAGGGATGGGCATGGCGCGCGCGAGGTGCCCTCGCGTCCATGGAAAATGGACTGCCTGCTAAGCTTAAATGATTCCCGCAGCATGCGATGTCAGTGGAGCGGCCGACGTCCTGCCGGATTTCATCCTAGAGCAAGATTTTGCGAGACGGAGGGCGCCTCGGGGCTGCGTGTCGAAAACGCTTCCGCGCTGCGGCCCAGGGCCGTTCGTGCCCTGAGAAGCGGGCCCGCGAACGGGTATCGCACGAGCGCTGTCCGTCTGTCCTACATTACTTTCAGCCTCAGACCGATTTTGCTCCGCGAATACATGGGGCAGGTTAGCGTCAATTCGGTCGCTGCGTCGATCAACTGTTGGTCATATCAATCCGCTCGTACCGGTGGTACGCGCTGTCGATGCGCGGCCACTGCTGCACGAGGGGACAGAAAGCATGGTCCGTCTAACCCAAAAAATATGCCGCTCCCGGATGGCACATCGCCGAACCAAGCTGGACCAAGCCGAATCCAACCCTCAACCGAGCCGGTTCGCATGAAAGTTCCTGATCCGACACCCGCTGCATTGAGCAAAGAGCTGCCTGACAGCCCAATCGCGTCCGCTGCCCGTGCCTTGCCCGTGGGTGCTTGGCTGGACGAGTTCGAGGTCGAGGAAATCATCGGCGAGGGCAGCGTCGTGATCGTCTATGCGGCCATGGACCGCGCGCTCGCGGTCCCAGTGGCGATCGCGGAGTACATTCCGGCGCGACTTGCGCAGCGTAATGATGAAGGGCAGGTCACGCTACGGACCTCCGCGCAGGCCGATACCTTTGCGAAAGGGCTGAAGGCCTTCATCAATGAAACCCGCACGCTAGCCCGATGCGACCATCCCTCGCTGGTGCGCATCGTGCGTCTATGGGAAGCCAATGCAACGGCCTACCGCGTCATGCCGCGCTACCCTACGAGGCGGCTGCTCGACGTGCGCCAGGGTATGAACGAACCACCCGATGAGGAGGCACTGCGCGCGCTGCTTGACGCGCTGCTAGGTGCGCTGGAAGCGTTTCACCACGCAGGGGGATGTCACGGCAAGGTCACGCCGTCCAATATATTGCTGCTGGCCGACAATCGACCGCTGCTCCTAGGCCCCGGTGCAGTGGGCCGGGCGATCGCCAGCGACCGGATCGACGCGCTGATGACCAGCATGGAACCCTGCTTCGCGCCGATCGAGCAGATTGTCGAAGCCGACATTCCGCTCCATCCTTCGGTCGACCTCTACGCGTTGGCCGGCGTCGCGCGCTATTGGATGAGCGGGCAGTTGCCCGCGCCAGCCTTTGGCGCGCCCAGCACCGCACGGCCCGAAACACTCGCAGACACGGTGCAACGGCTGCGCCTGACCCGGCCGCGGCTGCAATACAGCGCATCCCTGCTGGATGCGCTCGACAGCGCCCTGTCAATCTATCCCGCGGAGCGGCCGCAAAGCGTCGCGCAGATGCGCGCTCGCCTAGATACGGCGCCTCCGGTCGCAGGCGACCCCATTAGCGCGGCGTGGGCCGCTGCCCCTGTACCAAACGAAGCCGTGCCATCGTCGTCGGCGCCCGCCCCGCAGCCCGCGCCGCCGGCCCGTGTGGCGCAGGATCTCGATGCCGTGATGGCGTTCGCGCCCGATCCCGACCCCATGACAACTTCCGTTTTCGCTCGCAACGATGATGATCCATCGGTGCGGACGGTTTTCGCACGCCAGGTGCCCAACCCTCGACGCATCGCGATGTGGAGCGGTGCGGGGGTGGTGCTGCTGGCGCTGCTGCTTATCGGCATGCTTGAGTTTCGCCAGGAACGCCAGGTTGGGCGCGTGCTCGACGTCCTTGGCATCAGCGGTGGCACTGGCGCTGGGGACAGCGCGGCTGTGTCCGCGTCCGCCATGGGCCCTGCGGCGCCGATGCCACCGCCGATTGCCACGGAAGCTGGGGCCGCGAAGCCGATGCCGACGGAGCCAACCGCCGCGGACTCACCGGCGAGCACCACCACGCCTGCACCTCCCGCCAGTCCCGACCGCGCGACGCTGGCGGCTGCAACTACCGCTGCTCCGGCCGCAGCTACCGCTGCTCCGGCTGCAGTCGCGCAGCCACCCGCCCCCACCCCGCCCCCAACGCGCGTGGCGCAGCAACAGGCCTCGCGCGTCCCGGCCAACCCGCGCGAGGCCTGCGGTGAGCGTACGCAGTTCTCGCTGTACCGCTGCATGCAAATGCAGTGCAGCCAGCGACAGTGGGCATCGCATGCCCAATGTGAACGCCTGCGTACCACCGATAGCGTCGACTGAGGCTTCTGTCCGCTTTACTTTTATTCTGTTGAACAACTCGACGTTTGAGTAGAGCAGTATCGCTGCCAACGCTGGCGGAGCTGTGTGGGCGCAATTCGCGGAACAGGCGGATCTCGTCCGGGCTCGGCATCTTCACCGCAGAGGAGGTGCCTCAGGATACTTCAGCGGGAGCATGAGCAAGGCCTTGTCCGCTTCGGCCCGATCATCCACCGCATGCGCGTGCGCTGCCGTCGACAGGCCGGTAATCGCCATCAGATCCGGGTAACCCACGCCACGAACCGCGCAGAGTAATGCAAGAGTTAGCGGTTGGTCGTCGAAGCGGTGCGAAGTACGTTCACGAGCAGTGCGCTGATGGTCCCTGCGACAAGCAGCGCCATCCCGAGCGATTCGTCGAGCGAACCGAGATGGGTCAACAGCCCTACGAGGACGAGCACGCTGATTACGGTCAAGGCCAGCTTGCCGTCATCGACGAAGAGACCGATCAACCCCCGCATCGTGCGCGTGAGGACGTTCATGCGCTTGCTCCTCGGATTGCGACGCGCCCAAACTGCCTGGCGAGCCTGATGCCAAGCCACGATGCGACTGCGAGGATCCCCATCAGTCCCAGGATAGCGGCATCAGCGTACGGCCACTGCAGACCAACGCCTTCTCCAAACCAGAACAAGCCGAATGCCGACATCAGAATCCCGACGACAAACTTGAGCGAGTTCTCGGGAACGCGCGCGAGCGGGCGGCGCAAGGCGAATCCCGCGCCAACCACGAGCAGGCACGCGGCAAGAGCCCCCAGGCTGGCCGCGATGAGCAGGCCTCGGACGGCTCCGAGGCCGATAACAATGACGATGACCTCAACCCCTTCCAACGTCACCGCTTTGAACGCAGTCACGATTGCGATTACGTCCCATTGGGCGCGCGAGTCGAGCTGCAGGCTCGCGCCGTAGCCCCTCAAAGCGAGGACTTCCTTCTCGTAAGTCGCATCTTCGTCGTGTAGGTCGATCACGCCAGCAGAGCGCAGCATTGCCTTGCGCAGCCAGCGAATCCCGAAGAGCAGCAACAAGGTGCCCACGACGACCTGCAGCAGAGCGATGGGTACTGACCCGAGCGCTGACCCAAAAACTGCCACCAGGGCCGCAAGCAGGCCGAGTGCAGCCACCGTGCCCAGCAACGCGGATCGCCATCCCCGAACGACGCCCACCGCAAGGACGACTGTCAACGCCTCGACCGCTTCCACCGAGGAAGCAAGGAATGCGCTCAGGATGGTCGACCAGGCGTGTATCGATCCGATCATCGGAGGTCCTTCACGACGCGCGTCGCATGGGCGATTGCACAGTCCGCTCGCATCCTCTTCTACCGGGCGTGCGATGCAGCTTCTTCGATCACAGCTGCCACTTCTTTCGGCCGGGAGACGTAGACCGAGTGACTGGCGCCAGCGACTTCGACCGTGTGGCTGTTGGCTCGTGCGGCATACCACCGTTCGAGGTCGGGGTTGATGGTTCTGTCTTTTCCGGCGACCAACATCCAGCTCGGCTTGCCTCTCCATGCGGGCGTGGTAATGACCGCTTTGAAGTTGTCAGCGAAGTTGAGCACCTGCGACCGCGCCATGAAAGCAGCCTGTTCAGCGGGCAGGTCGGCTGCGAAGTACTCATGAAACTGCGCGGGGTCCAGGTAAGTGAAGCCGTCTGGCGTCATCTTTATCGCCGTGGATTTGCTGAGGTCACTCGGGAATCGTTTTCCGTCGTCAGCCTCGCTCTCTCCAGCGTCTGGCATGTGGGCCGCGACGTAGACCAATCCGGCAACCGATGGATCCGTCCCCGCTTCAGTAATTAAGGCTCCCCCATAACTATGAGCGACAAGAATGCACGGTCCAGTTTGTTGAGCAAGGACGCGCTTCGTTGCAGCCACATCATCTTTAAAGGACGTCTCCGGCTCTTGGACGATACTGACGTTGTAGCCGTCCTTGACAAGAATGTCATAGACACCTCTCCAGCCGGAACCATCTGCCCAGGCACCGTGAACCAGGACAATGTTCCGAACGCGATGCTCTGCGTTCTGCGCCGAGGCCGCGCAGCAGGTCAACAGTAACAATCCCATGCAGAGGGCCTGAGACAGTTCGCGTACTACCGGCATAGCCTTGATCGATTTGCTCATTGGGTCGTTACGTTTGGCGAAATGATTTGCACATCGGTATGGCAATACGGATTTTCAGAAGACTTTCCACTACATGGGGCAGTCGTCGTCGGGTATCGCGATTCAGCTCGAGCCCGGCGCGAACGCCCTCGCGACGGCGACGGCCGTGCGCGCCAAGATCGACGAGCTGAAGCCGTTCTTCCCGAAGAGCCTCGAGGTCGTGTACCCGTACGACACGACGCCATTCATCAAGACCTCGATCACCGAGGTCGTCAAGACGCTGTTCGAGGGCGTCGCGCTGGTCTTCCTCGTGATGTACCTGTTCCTGCAGAACATCCGGCCCACGCTGGTGCCGACCGTCGCCGTACCGGTCGTGCTGCTCGGCGCATTCGGGGTCATGAAGGCCGCCGGATTCTCGATCAATGTGCTGACGATGTTCGGCCTCGTGCTCGCGATCGGACTTCTGGTCGACGACGCGATCGTTGTCGTCGAGAACGTCGAGCGCGTGATGGCCGACGAAGGGCTGTCGGCGCGCGACGCTACGCACAAGGCGATGGGCCAGATCACCGGCGCACTGATCGGCGTCGCCGTCGTGTTGAGCGCGGTCTTCATCCCGGTCGCGTTCTCGGGTGGATCGGTCGGTGCGATCTACCGGCAGTTCTCCCTCACGATCGTCTCGGCAATGCTTTTGTCGGTCTTCGTTGCGTTGTCGCTCACTCCGGCGCTTTGCGCGTTGATCCTGAAGCCGGCTGACCATGGCGAGCAGCAGCGGGGGTTCTTCGGCGCGCTCCATCGCCGCTTCTTCGGGGGATTCAATCGCGGGTTTGAGTATACAAGGAACGGGTACCTCGGCGGCGCGCACCATGTGATGAATCGCTTCGGGCGATGGCTGCTGGTTTATGCAGCCGTGATCGCGGCCGTGGCGTTGATGTTCGTGCGGATTCCCAGCGGATTCCTGCCAGAGGAGGACCAGGGCATCGCGTATGTCCAGGTACAGGCGCCGCCCGGCACGACGCAGGCCGTCACCGAGCAGGCACTGGCAGACGTTTCGAATTACCTGCTGCACCAGGAAAACGCTGCGGTCGAGAGTACGTTCGAGGTCGCGGGCGTCAACTTCGCGGGGCGCGGACAAAGCCAGGGCTTCGTGTTCGTCCGCTTCAAGGATTGGTCGTTGCGACCGGGCGCAAACTTGTCAGCGCAGGCCGTGTTGGCACGCACTGCCGAGCATTTCGCGTCGTACGAGGGGGCGTTGATCGTTCCGGTGAATGCACCATTGCTCCCCGCGTTGGGAACCGCGAACGGCTTCGATCTCGAACTCGAGGACCGCGGCGGTGTTGGACACGACAAGCTGATGCAGGCGCGCACTCAACTCATCGCGGCGGCGGCCAAGGACCCGAACCTCGCGCTGGTGCGCGCGAACGGGATGCCCGACAACCCGACGTACAAGATCGACATCGATCACGAGAAGGCGAGCGCGCTCGGCATCAATCTGAGCGCCGTCGATCAGACGTTCTCGATTGCATGGGGCTCACAGTACGTCAACAACTTCCTCGACACCGACGGCCGCATCAAGCGGGTGTACGCCCAAGCCGATGCGCCGTTCCGGATGAACCCCGAAGACCTGAACGGACTTTATGTGCGCAACACGGCCGGCCTCATGGTCCCCTTCACTTCATTCGCGACCGGGCATTGGAGTTGGGGCTCGCCCAAGCTCGAGCGCTACAACGGGGTATCGTCGGCCGAGATCCAAGGGCAGGCCGCGCCCGGTCAGAGCACGGGTCAGGCGATTTCGGAGATGGAGCGTCTGATGAAGGATCTGCCCGCGGGAATCGGCCACGAATGGACCGGCGTTTCATTGCAGGAACAGTTGTCGGGGTCGTCGGCACCCATCTTGTACGCGTTGTCGATTCTCGTCGTGTTCTTGAGCCTCGCTGCGCTATATGAAAGCTGGACGATTCCGATTTCGGTGATCATGGTCGTGCCGCTTGGCTTGCTGGGCGCGCTCGCGTCGGCGTTCGTATTGCACCTCCAAAACGACGTGTTCTTCCACGTCGGACTGCTGACGACGATCGGATTGTCATCGAAGAATGCGATCCTGATCGTCGAGTTCGCGCGCGACCTCGAGAAGGAAGGCAAATCCGCGATCGAAGCGGCGATCGAAGCGGCGCGCCTGCGATTGCGGCCGATCCTGATGACGTCGCTCGCGTTCGTGCTCGGCGTGTTGCCGCTCGCGGTTGCGACCGGAGCCGGATCGGGCGCGGAAAACGCGGTCGGACGCGGCGTCATCGGCGGCATGCTGACCGCCACGTTCCTTGCTCCGTTCCTCGTGCCGATGTTCTTCCTCGTGATCACCGAAAAGGTGTTCAAGCCGAAGCGCGCTGCGCCGCCGGCGTCGTCCAGAACCGCCGCGCCCGGGGCTGTCGCGGGAGCGGCGACATGAAGCGCGATGTTTGCTTGAACAGGGTGAGGGGGGACAAAGCGAGGCGTGGTGGAGTCCTCGCGCTCGTTGCTGTCGCGGCGCTGATCGCCGGTTGCTCCCTCCAGCCTGTCTATGAGCGGCCCGCTTTGCCGGTCGCCAAGACTTATCCGGCGGGCGATGCGTACAAGTCATCGACCGGCGGTTCGAGCGGCGGGACATTGCCGGCCGTCGACATCGGCTGGCGCGACTTCCTGACCGATCCGCGACTGCAGCGACTGGTCGAGATCGCGCTTGCGAACAATCGGGACTTGCGGATCGCCGCCCTCAACGTTGCGCAGGTGCAGGCACAATACCGGATCCAGCGCGCCGCGCTGTTCCCGCAAATCAGCGGATTCGCTGATTCGTCGCCTTCGCGGACACCTGCAAGTCTGGAGACCACCGGGAAAGCGTTCGTGCAACACGAATACTCCGTCGGCGTGTCGGCGGCTTGGGAGATCGACTTCTTCGGCCGCCTGCAGAGCCTCTCCGACCAGGCGCTGCAGCAATACTTCGCCTCGGCGCAGGCACGCAAGGCTGTTGACATCCTGCTCGTCTCCGAAATCGCCGATCAATACCTGACGATGCTCGCCGACGACGAACTTCTCGTCGTGACGCAACACACACTCGAGAGCGCGCAGGCGTCGTACAAGCTTACATTGCTGCAATTCCAGACCGGCACGGGAACCGAGCTGTCGGTGCGTCAGGCGGAAACCGTCGTGGAGCAGGCGAACGCGAACCATGCGGCACAGGTGCGCGCGCGTGCGCAAGCCGAGAACGCGCTGGTGCTGCTGCTCGGCCAGCCGCTCCCTTCGGATCTGCCGCCGTCCGTTCCGCTGAGTTCGCAAGCGCTTCTTGCCGACATCCCGGCAGATCTGCCCTCCGAGCTCCTGACACGCCGTCCGGACATCATGCAAGCCGAGGCGACGCTGCGCGGGGCGAACGCCAACATCGGCGCCGCGCGCGCTGCGTTCTTTCCGACCATCAGCCTGACCGGCAATCTGGGCACGGCGAGCTCGGCCCTCTCAGGGCTGTTCAAGGCCGGATCACTGGCGTGGAGCTTCTTGCCATCCATCACTATGCCTATCTTCGAGGGGGGCCAGCTGCAGGCGAGCCTCGATGTCGCGACCGTGCAAAAGGACATCAACGTTGCCCAGTACGAGAAGACGATTCAGACGGCGTTTCGCGAAGTGGCCGACGGCCTCGCCGCGCGCGGCACGTACGATGACGAGGTGGCGGCGGTCGAACGCTACACCGCGGCCCAGCAAAGCGCGCTCGACCTCTCGGACATGCGGTTTCGGAATGGCGTCGACAATTACCTCAGCGTGCTTACGGCGCAAACTGGCTTGTACACCGCCCAGCTTACGCTGGTGTCGACGCGCTTGGCGCGCCTTACCAATCTCGTGGATCTGTACCAATCCCTCGGTGGCGGGTGGATCGAGCACACGGGCGAGGTGCCACGTCCCGCCGAAGATGTCGGTTCGATCGCGTCGCCGAGCCCGTCACCTTGGATCTCGCCGAAAGAGGTGCACGCGCGATAGGAGGCCACCCAATGAGCGCCGGGCTAGAACTGGAGGTGGTGCTATGTCGATCGCGTGATGGTGGACTGGGAACAGGGAAGCCTGCGCCTGATGCTGGTCGCGGATGCGATGCAGTAAGGGAATGGAGCATCGTGTGCCGGACGAATCCAAACGCATTTGTCGCGGTCGCTCGTCATGGTCGCACTTTCATTCCGGTCGCTCGACCAGCACGGCCCGCGCGAGTGCTTCCGCCTGCGCTTCGCTCAAGGCCTTGCCGGCCGCGCGCAGCCGGGTGTGCTCCTGCGCACCGAGGGTGGAGACGATTGCTGCCTCCGCCTGCTCCACCGAGCGTGCTTCGTTCGGTTGTCGCGGCTCCTGGTTTGCGGCGTAAACCCTGTCGGCGAAGCCGATGAACTGCGCAGCCTGCGTACCTTGGCCAGTACGCGCGGCGTAGAGCGCCACGTGGTCGAGAAAGTAATGCACGATTCCGGTCTGCCAGGCGAGCGGCAAGGCTTCTGTTGCCGTTCGCCGCGCCGCAGGCAAATCGCCCGCCATCAGCAGCGCGGCATTGAGATTGGACAACGCGACAGCCAGCGAGCGCGGCTGATTGCGCACGCGTGGATCGCTGACGGCGGCGCGGCCCAGTGCAATGGCTTCGGCGACGTCACCCGCCATCAATGCCGCATCGGCAAGCGATCGCCGGCTTCCGGAGGCCAGTCCATCGGCGCCGACTTCCTCGGCCAGCCGCATGGTCTCGCGCAGGCTCTCGCGATAAGCGGAAGCATCCTTGCGGTAGTTGCCCAGGGTGACCCCGTCTCCCGCGAGTTCCGCCAGCAGGCGGCGCGGAAACGCCGCGTCTTCGAGCGCGCGGGCTTCGTCGAGCGCACGCTGGGCGCCGTCCCAATCGCCCACGCGAGCGCAGGCAATGGAGAGGGTTCCCAGGGCAAGATAGAGCTGGTGCTTGTCGCCGACTCGCCGCCACGCCGCAACGCGTTGCGGTGCGGTCAACACCAAAGGCAACTCGGCCGTGCTGGCAAGAAAACGGGCAATGCAATTCCACAAGCGCGCCTGAGTAAGGGTATCACCCAGCGGCAGCAAAGCGTGCGCGGATCGCGCCCGGTGTCGCAGCGGCGAAACGAGTCCGCGCGCTCGGTCCAAGTTGAACAACGCCTCCCCGGTCGAAGCCGCGATGTCGGCTCGCCGAGCCTGGCAGGCGCGATCAAAGGCGGCCTGCAGGTCGTCGTAGTCCGCCGCATAGCGGGCAAGCCACGGCTTGTCGGGGAGCGTCCAGTACCCTTGATTCGATTCGTCGGCGAGCGCGGCCAGCGCCTCGCTGTGACGCCGTAATGTGGCCTCCGTTTCCGCGTGCTCCAGCAATCTTTCGGCGGCATAGAGGCGAGTGGTTTCCAGCAGGCGATAACGCGGCGGCTCGTTGCCTTCCACTTGCACCAGCGATTTATCGATCAGCCCCGTGAGGGCGTCAAGCGCCATCCATTCGTCGAGATTCTCCGTCGCTGCCACCCGTTGCGCCATATCGAGGCGAAAGCTTCCGGCGAACACCGACAGGCGGCGCAGCATGGCCTGCTCTTCGGAATTCAGCAACGAGTGGCTCCAGTCGAGCGTCGCGCGCAGCGTCTGCTGCCGTGCCGGCATCAAGCGGTTCGCGCCACGCAGGAGTTTCAGTCGCTCTCCCAGCCGCGCCTGCAACGCTTCCAATCCGAGTAGTGGCAAACGAACGGCCGCCATCTCGATGGCGAGCGCGATGCCGTCGAGATGCCGGCACAGCTCGATGGCGCCGGCGATGGTGGACTCGCTTAATGCGAACAGCCGGTCCACTGCTCGTGCGCGCTGCTCGAGCAATTGGATAGCGCCGAACGTGCGCGCGCACTCCAGCGAGGTGCCCGGCGGAGGGACCGCGAGCGAATCGAGCCGATACACGTACTCGCCCGGCGTCTTCAGCGCTTCCTGCGACGTGGTCAGAACGCGCAAGCCCGCAGCCGCGTCGAGAGCGGCCTGCGTGATACGTGCCACGTCGGCCGCAAGATGCTCGCAATTGTCGAGTACCAGCAGAGTGCGGTGGTAGGCGAGCGCCTTCGCCAACTCCGCGACCGGATCGCCTTCTTCCAATCGAAGATGTGCGGCGTTCACGATCGCGGGCACGACGTTGTCGGGGACGGATAGCGCCGCCAGATCCACCCACCACACCCCGTTGGCGTGCGCATCGACCTGCCTGCGCGCGACCTCCTGCGCGAGCCGCGTCTTGCCGATGCCGCCCGCGCCCAGCACGGTTATCAGCCGATGCTCCTGCAGCAACTGCGTCACGGCCGCGATGTCGGCCTCGCGGCCGAATGGAGCTTCCTCAGCCGCGGGTAAATTGGTCAGCAGTGGGGCAAGGGCTGGCGCCTCGCCGGGCGCCTTCGCCGGTGCAGGAACTGCTGACTCCTCGGCGAGAGGCGCGGCGAAGCGATAACCACGGCCTGGAATGGTCGCGAGCGCCTTCGGCCCGAGGAGCTTGCGCAGTGCCGAGACCTGAACCTGCAGGTTGTTTTCCTCGACCACCAGGCCGGGCCAGACCAGGTCGAGCAGTTCGTTCTTGCTCACCACGCGATCGCGACGATCGATCAGCGCCAGCAGCACATTGAAGGCGCGTGAGCCGATCGCCGCGCGCTGGCCACCCACCAGCAGCTCGCGCTCGACGCGCCGGATCTCGATGTCACCGAAATGGTAGACGTTTTGCAAATGACTTCTTGTAGGTCCCCGAGGGACTTATGTTAGCGTTTGTTTCAGAACATTTCAGGTGGTCTTTCAGAACGCCAAAGGACGGCAACAGGCGTCGGGACGGAAGATGCGCCAAGAAGAGAGCGCTGATTCGCAAACCGATGAACGAAGGAATCGTCATGAAAAAGGAAGTCCATCGAGGAAACTCCCAGTCGTGAGTACCCCTTCCACATTTCCGACCACACCGGTCGATGTCTGATAGAATTCTTACTTGGTATTACTTAGGAGATAGCCAATGGCTGTATCAGTCACAAGTAAGGGTCAAGTCACTATTCCGAAAAGGGTTCGGGAAGCCTTGGGTATTACACCAGGCAGCAAAGTCGAGTTCGACGTCGCTGGCGGCGGGGCGCGACTGAAGCTGGTCAAGAGGCATGTCTCGTCTCGCATCGAGGAGGGGGCTGCGATTCTCGACTACCAAGGTCCGCGAATTCCTGTCGATAAAATGCATGGCGGCTTGGCTATGAAGAAGGCGGCGAAGCGTGCGCGCCGTTGACACCAACATTCTTGCGCGCTTTTACCTCCGCGACGATGCCGTGCAGGGGCAAATTGCCGCCGGTGTTCTGTCAGCCGGCGACATATTCGTCCCTAAGACCGTGATCCTGGAACTTGAATGGGTGTTGCGGTATGTGGCGGATCAACCGGAGGGCAAGGTTATCGAGTGCCTAGCGCATCTGATCGCGTTGCCGGGGATCACTGTCGAGGACCGCGACGAAATCGAAGCAGCGTTAAGCCACTGCCGGAATGGAATCGACTTTGCCGATGCGCTGCACCTTGCTGCCAGCAAAGCATGCAGCGAGCTGCTGACTTTCGATGATCGAGGTTATGCGCGTCCGGCAAAGAAACTCCGTCTGAAGCCGCCGGTCCGAGTGCCAAACCGCTAACATCGCTTCCTCCGCGGCGCGCGACTGTCCGTGGATCTACGCTAAGTGGTTCGGTGAAAAGTAACATAACGGGTGAAGGAGCGTCGCCGGAGCAGATCGAAATGGTTGGCACCGAATGAGCACTGGCCGCTTCGATACGGCACTCGCGTTCCGAGCTCCGACTCACGCACCTTCCCCCGGAGAATTCGACGCATGACCACGGCAGGATTCGTCGACTGGGCCGTCTTCTGGACGGTCGTCGCCATCGCGCTGGTCGCCGACATCGTCGTCGCGCGACTCGGTGGACGCACGCCAACGGTGCGCAACGCGGCCTTGTGGAGCGGCGTATGGATCAGCTTGGGCTTGCTGTTCGGGGTCTTCGTGGCGGTGCGCCTGGGGGGCGACGCGGGAATCACCTACCTGACCGCTTATCTGCTGGAGGAATCGCTGTCGGTCGACAACCTCTTCCTGTTCGTGCTGATTTTCGCGCAGACAGGCATCCCCGCCCCGCTGCAGCATCGTGCGCTTTTCTGGGGCGTCGTAAGCGCGTTCATCATGCGCGCGATCCTCATCGGCCTGGGCCTGTTCCTGCTCGAGCGTTTCCATTGGGTGATCTATCCGCTCGCCGGCCTGCTCGCGTTCGCGGCGGTGCGAATGCTCTTCGGCAAGGAAGAGGAGAAGCGGCTGGTCGAATCCAGTTGTGCGCTTTGCACGAGCTGGGTCGGGCGCTTCATTCCGATCGCACCGTTCACGACGGGCACGGGCTTCCTGGTGCGCGAAGGCGGGCGGCTGATGGCCACGCCGCTGCTCGTTGCGCTCGTGGTGATCGAGACGACCGACCTGATCTTCGCGCTCGACTCGATTCCGGCGGTGTTTGCGGTGACACGCGACCCGTTCCTGGTGTACACGTCGAATGTGTTGGCGCTGCTCGGCCTGCGCTCGCTCTATTTCGTGTTGGCGGGCGCCATCCGCGACCTGCGGTTCCTGCGGACCGGCCTCGGCATCCTGCTGCTGTTCGTCGCGACGAAGATGCTACTGGCGGATGTCGTCGAGATTCCTCCGCTGGTGTCGCTTGCCGTCGTCGCGGGCATCTTCGGCGTCGCCATCGTCGCGTCGCGCCTCTTTCCCGGCGCGACCCCTGGTACCGCAGCGGAGGCGCCAATCGCCTGCACGCACCGCGACCAGATCCGCGACCTCAAACCCGAGACCGACAAGTGCGCCGAGTGTGTGCGGTCCGGCGACCGATGGGTCGACCTGCGCATGTGCCTCAGCTGCGGAAACGTTGCCTGTTGCGACAGTTCTAAAAATCGGCACGCGACGAAGCACTTCGACGCCACCGGCCATCCGATCATGCGGTCGATCGAGCCGGGCGAGAACTGGAAGTGGTGCTATGTCGATCGCGTGATGGTGGACTAGGGCCTAGGGAACAGGGGTCAGCCGGCGCCTAGGCACCTATGCGACGTCTGCTTCGAGTCTTACATGCGTTTGATCTTCCTCGCCGACGACCCAGACAGGAGGGTGGGTCGTGACTGTGCTGACTGTCCCGCAGGCCCTTAGTGACGACCTCTGTCTGCCAAGTCGCTAAGCGTCACTAGAGGCGCCGTACGTTCTCGCCAAGTGCTTTGGATATTCAAGTGCAACCTTTGTCGGCTCATCCTTGCCAATGCGTGTCCACGATTTCGCATCGAACGTAAACTTGGCAACGGCGCACGTCGGCAGGTGGGTGATCTTGCTTGAAAGGCGATGTGCGAGTTCGGTCAATTCGGGGTTGTGGCCAATCAGCATTACCCGCTCCGCTTTATCGTTAAGCTGACGAATCACGTCGGTTAGCTCATCCGCCGAGACAGCATACAGCCGATCATCCACCACGATCTTGCTGCGCTTGTAATCGAGCTTCTTGGCGATGATCTCTGCCGTCGTGAGCGCGCGCGTCGCCGGGCTTGATAGGATCAAGTCAGGCTTTACACGACGCTTCGCCAATCGCTTCCCAACCTTCGGCGCATCGCGCTTACCGCGGTCATTCAATGGCCGATCCCTGTCGGCCAAAGCCATGTCGGCCCAACTCGACTTGGCGTGGCGGATAAGAAATAGCGTTTTCATGCGGTGTCCCAAGCGAACGAGAAATAGTACGCTGCCGTTGGGTTGCGGCAGTTATCCTGCGGACGCTACCATTTGCCACTCGCTCGGGCACGGCATACGCATCGCTCTCGCGGTATCGACGCGCGTTGCGGGATCGAGCCATTCGTCCTCGTCACTCTGCCACAGTATCACTGGCATGCGAATGTGGATCGGTTCCATGATGGTGTTCGGTGACGTGGTCAAGATAGTGTGGGACTCGACCACCTTGGCACCGTGGTGCAGCGATCGTGCAGGCCGGCGAGTGTGACCATGTCGTCAAGATCACCGGATTCGTGTCCGTCGGGGGGTCGATGCGGTAGCGCGAGCCCATGCGCGCCGGCGTTTCATTCAGTTCGTACCTGCCGCACATTGCTCCATTCTAGCGGCTTCGTGAAAGATAGGTCACCGTCCGGTACTATCCAGCGATACGGATGCGACCTGATAGTCAAAATAGTGATCCGTCCCGAAGATTGGGCGCTGCTGACCGACGCGCCATAGCCTGTTAGAACCAAGGAGAGACTCAGATGAACGATTCGGAGATTCGCGCCTTCCTGACCATTGCACTCATGGCGGCGCTCGCCGACGGCGGCAATGACGACCGTGAGCGCGCGGCGCTGAAGAGCCTCGCCACGCGGCTTGGCGAAGGTCGGATCGATCTCATCGACGTCTACGACGATGTTCTCGTACACAAGGTCTCGATCGCAGATACGGTGCGCTCCCTCACCACGCCGGAAACCAGGCGCCAGGCCTACGAAACCGCGGTCGCGGTCGCAAATGCAGACGGGGTTCACTCGCCGGCGGAAGGCGCGTTCCTGCGCGATCTCGCCGCTGCGCTCGGGTTGCCCGCGCAGACAGCGCAAGGCTATGTGGCGCAAGCCGATGCAGTCGCAAGTGCCGCCGGTGTCGCCGACGCAAGCGGTTCTGAGCCGTCCCGCCAAGTGCCGGGACATGTTATGCCGGACGCGGCCGCGCTGGACCAGCAGATCGTGCACGCGTGCGTGACCAACGCCGCGCTAGAACTGCTTCCGGAATCGCTGGCCTCAATGGCGATCCTGCCGCTGCAGGTGCGCCTTGTCTACCAGATTGGCAAGGCCTACGGCTACGAACTCGACCAGGGACACGTAAAGGAATTCATGGCGACGCTGGGCGTTGGTCTTACCGGACAATACCTCGAGCAGTTCGGCCGCAAACTACTGGGTGGGTTGCTGGGCAGCGTGCTGGGCGGCATGGGCCGTGCGGTCGGTCACCAGACCGCAAGTTCGGGCCTGGCGTTCGCGACGACATGGGCGCTGGGGCAGCTCGCCAAGCAGTATTACGGCGGCGGCCGCACGCTCGATGCCGGAAAACTCAAGGCCGCGTTCGCGCCGCTCTTCGAACAGGGCCAAGGTCTTATCGACCGCTACGGTAGCGAGATCGGCGAGCGCGCACGGACCATCGATGTGCGAAACCTACCAGCACTTATTCGCGGCATCTAACGCACCGCGCAGCCCACTTCTCTGAACGTCACCGCTCGCCATCGAACTAGGTCAAAGCCACTTTTGACCGAGAGCGGCCCGGTCATAGCACCTCGTTCCTCAAAGCGGG
This sequence comes from uncultured beta proteobacterium, assembly GCA_963829375.1. GTDB lineage: Bacteria > Pseudomonadota > Gammaproteobacteria > Burkholderiales > Casimicrobiaceae > PALSA-1003. The sequence continues at coordinate 64,921 of CAWHIS010000014.1, forward strand.
CACTCGAGCCCATCGCTCTTCGGGCGACGCGCGACTCGCTGCCGGCCACACTTGCACAGGTATTATTTTTGCAAGTTGTAGACCTCGAACGCCGACTCCTGGGGCAGGGAGGTAAAGCTGCCCTTGATGCCCTTGTCCAACGCCGGACGCAGGGTGCCGTCGCGGAACAGCTCCCAGCTCTCCTTGGAATCGTGGACCGCAACGATCGTCCAGCCCCCGGCGGACGGGCCTGCGGCGTGGAAGACCTGACCCTTGGGCAGAACGTTGCGTGCCGGATGCACCGCGGCAAGCACCGCCTCGTACTGCTCCTTGGTACCGCCTGGAAAGTGATGCACGATTGTGTAGGCCATAACGTCCTCTGGTCGACTGAGCGAGCAGGCGCGAATTCGTGCGCGCCCGGGCAGTCGACTCTACATCGCGGCGGCGATCCCGGCAATATGCGCCGGAGCCTCTTCGCGGTCGACAACGAATGGGAGATGTCGCAATGGACTGAAGTTCTCGCCTTGAACTGGGCCCGTCGACGATAAGACCGCGTGCGGCCAACTTCGGACGTCAGTGCCGCCGCTCGATTTTCCATAGGGCAGCCATTCAGGATCGACTACTCGGCCGCGCCTGCGCGGCGACACTTGCATTGCACTGTCATTCATCGGATAGTGCGTTCGCACTCGTCATGGGGCGCTTCATGACGTCGACACTCTTGTCGCTACTTGGTCTGCTCATGGTGGTTGTGGCATTTGTAGAATGGGGCAAAGGCCAGGTGACAAAGCGAGCGGAACAGGAGACGACCGCTCCCAAGAGGCCAGCGTTCCGAGCCGATCCGATGTTGGCGGAGAGATCAAAGGCTAATATCGTGACCCCTGGACCTCGATCACTGGAACATCGATTCTCCAAGGGCGCTTGCGGCAGTCGCTTCGGCGCCGATAGGTTCATTCGACGCCCCGAAATGAACAGGGGCGGTAGGAGGTTCGTCATGAACAGAGCGTATCGCACCGCGCGCGTCTTTCTGGTGCTCTCGACTCTCGCATTCGCGTGCGGGCCAACGGTTGGCCTTGCTGAGACGCCGGGCGAGATTCCGAAACCCTGGACCTACGAAGGCAGCATGAAGCTGCAGGAACAGCAGCGACAACAGGATCAGCAGTTTCAGCAGCAACAACAATCGCCGCAGGGAGGCCCACGGATGGCGCCGGGCGGCGGTGGAGGTGGAGCTGCGGCTGCTGCCGCCGACGCTGCACGTGCGAAGTGGCAAAAGCAGCCGCCGTTACCTGTGGACCGCAATCCGCTGCTCGGCAAGTGGACGCGTCCCGCTTCCACCCGGCCCAACCCCAACGATCCCTTCGGTCAGATCCAGGCGTTGGCCAAGGGCGGCATGTGCGAAGTGCTGTTCGGTGGCGGTATCTTCGAGTTCCGTCCGGACCGGCTGATGGGCATGGACGAGCGCACGCGCGAACAGGAGCTCGATCGCGTCGAATATCGCGGGGATGCGAAGCACGTAGTCGTACTGCCCAAGGCCACGCTGAAACTGATCGAGTTCGACGTCGACGGCCCAGACCGCATCCATTGGACCGGCCAGAATTGCGTCCTGGTGCGCGTAGCGGCTACGCCGACCGCGTCCGCAGGGTCCGCGCCGGCGAAAGTGGCCAATGCACCTCCGGCACCGAGCGCCGGCTCGCACTCCAACACGGGCGGCGTGCTTGCGCTTTCGGTCGGTGCAGCGTCGTCCACCGACAATGTCTCCGGCCGCAAGCTTTGGGTATTGAAGGCGGATCCGCAGCTCGCCCTAATCAAGGGCGGCCTGACGTCGACGCCGGACGGCACGGTGCTGCAGAACTGGATGCGCGCTTGTCAGAAACGGGAGCAGGCTTGCGCCACGGGCGCGCAGGCGCTCAAAGCCTACAGCGTAGGCATCGCGACGACGGACGCCAACGGGCACGCGCAGACGCCGCCCTTGCCGGCAGGTCGCTATTGGGTACTGAGCGACGCCAAGGTCGACAACAAGCGGCTGATGTGGAACCAGCCCGTCGATGTGAAGGGCACCGACGCGTCTCTCATGCTTGATCCGCGCAACGCGATGCCGGTCGACTGATTCGGACTCCTCGTGGAAGAGCGAGGATCTGGTGGTCTTTCGCGACACCGACGGCCGCGTCGGCGTCATCGCTGTCATGGAAGGTGGTGCTCGAGTCGGGGCGAATCGCCTACTTCCGCTTGAGTTGCGCAATGAAGGCGCGGCCCGCCGGTCCCGGCGGTGCATCCTTGCGAAAGGCCACCCTCATTGGAAGGCTCATGTCGCGCGGCGAGCCATCGACCCGGATCTTGACCAACGCCCCGCTGTCGAGGTCCGCCTTCACCATGTGCAGGGGCATGTGTCCCCATCCCAGCCCGGCCTTGAGAAAGGCGTGCTTCGCTCCGAGATCCGCGAGGCGCCAGGTCAGCGGCGACAGGACGCCGAAATTTCGGCCCTCCGACAATGCGGTCCTGTCGCTGAGAACGAGCTGCACGTGCTTAGCGATGACCGATGCCGACACCACGCCGCGCGTGCTTGCCAGGGCATGCGAGGGACTGACGACCGTCGCGAACGGAATGCTCAGCAGCGGCTCCGATTGGAGCTCGTCCGGCACGAGCGGCAGCGAGCCGATGACGCCGATGCTGCAATTGCGATCGAGAACCGGTTTGATGACCCCGCCGAGGGCCTCGACATAGAGGCGCAGCGGCGTATGCGGATAGGTCTTTCGGCTGTGTACCGCCGCCCTCGTGAGCGCCTCCATCGGGTACATCACATCCATCGCAACGGAGAGCTCAGGCTCGAGGCCCTCGCGCATCGCGCGGGCCCTCGCCTTGAATTCATCGACGTTCGCGGCCACTGAGCGGGCGTCGGCAAGAAGGTTTCGCCCTTCCTCGGTGAGCTTGGGGTAGCGGGCTGAGCGATCGAAGAGTTTGACGCCAACCTGCACTTCGAGATTCGCCAGCGTCTGGCTTACGACGGATTGCGCGCGGCGCAGCTTGCGCCCCGCGGCCGAGAAGCTTCCCTCGTCCACAGCGGCGATGAAGGTTCGTAGCTGGTCCAGCGTGAGTCCGTCAAGCATATCCATCGACCCCAACGATATGTACCATCTAAATATATAGGCTTCTCAGATGGTATGCCAGGCCTTATCCTACCGACATCGAAGTCTTTGGAGATGGGAGTGAATACCTTGGCTCCAGCAGTAATCCCCCGCCCGACCCTTCGGTTCGACATCCAGCACGCACCCGAACGAGCGGTGAGCGCGGGTGCGCGCCGAATTGCGCTCAGCACGCGCGGTCGCCGGCACGGGCCCATCACGCGCCTTGTCAGCCCGTCCGATATCGGCGAGTTGATCAAGCCTTCCTTCACCGGAGAGTCAGTACATCGCGCCGGACGCGGTCGAGGAAGAAGCACCCGTGCGTGTGATTCTCGGACGCTATGGCCGGGCGAGCAGCCAGATTCGCGCCCCCGACGGAATCAACTATTTTCACGTCCGCCTGAAGGATGGGGAGCGCTGGCGCTACGCGCCGCCCGAAGGGCACACCGTCGCATGGCTCGCGGTCGACCAAGGTGACTTGCGCTCGCCCGTGCCGATTCGTGCAGGAGAGCTCGCCGTCTTCGAGGAATCCGAGAGCGCCATCGAGCTGGAGGCGAACGGTGACACATCGTTCGTCCTGGGATCGGCGATCAAGCACCCGCACCCACTCGTGCTGGGCTACTACTCGGTGCATACGAGCGCAGCGGCGCTTGCTCAGGGCGAAGCGGAAATCAATCGCATCGGCGACCGGCTTCGTGCCGCGGGCCGCCTGTGAACATCAACCTTTCTTAGACGAGGAGCAGACATGTCATCCAACCGCAAGAAACTGATCGCCGTGATCGGCGCAACGGGGCAGCAGGGCGGCTCGGTCGTGCGTGCCCTGCAAGCCCAAGGCCAATTCAAGGTACGCGCTCTGACCCGCAATCCGGGCAAGCATCGCGGGCTCGCCGACGAAGTCGTCGAAACGGATCTCGACCGCCCCGAAACGCTCAAGGCCGCATTTGCAGGAGCCCATGGCGTCTTCCTGGTCACCAATTTTTGGGAACCCGGTACCGATGAGCTCAAGCAGGCAACGGCGGCGGTACGTGCGGCCAAGGAAGCCGGCGTCAAACACTTTATCTGGTCGACGTTGCCCGATGTGGAAACGATCAGCGGCGGCAAGCTCCACGTTCCGCACTTCACCGGCAAGGCCAAGGTCGATCGGATCGTGAAGGAAGCCGGGTTTGCGCATCACACGTTCGTGATCGCACCTTTTTTCTACCAGAACCTGGCGGGCCTTTTGGCTCCGCAAAAGCAGGAAGACGGATCCCTTGGTTGGGCGCTTCCGATCGATCCCACTGTGCGTGGCATTCACATGGGGGACATCACCGAAATCGGCGGCATCGTTGCCGGCGCATTCGCACTCCCGGACCAGGCAGGCAATGGCGAGTACTTGCCCCTGGTCGGTGATTTCATGAGCTTCAACGAAATCGTCACGACGCTGAATCGGCAGGGACATGACTTTTCATTCAAGCGAGTCCCACGGGAAGTATTCGCCACGCTCTTCCCTGGTGCCGCCGAGATCGCAGCGACGCTCGCCTGGTTCGAAGCGCATACCTACCTGGGCTCGGATTCGCGCGACCGAATTGCGCTCGCGAACAGAGTAGCAGGCCGGGAACCGACCAAGTTCGCCACGTGGGCCCGAGCGAATCTACCGGTCCACGCGAGCGCCTGATCTCGTTGTTGCTCTATCCATACGCGGAAGGACTCAACCTGGGCGCGGACGCCGAACAAACGGCGATCAACTCGGCCTGCCAGCAGATCGAGGACGCCTTGTACGCGCTGGAATCCGAGACGGCCCAAACAGAGATAGCGGAGCTCGAGCTCGCGTAGCGCGCTCCCGAACCGGTACTTACACGTCTTTTCACTCATCCCAGGAGTCATCAATGAACACATCGTCCCTCAATGTCCAACCCGCGGTTGCAGCTGCGGGCCGCGTGTTGCTTGCGGCGCTTTTTCTCGTGAGCGGAATCCAGAAACTATTCGTGCCCGCCATGATCCAGGGCTACATCGCCTCGGCGGGGCTGCCTTTCCCGTCGCTGGTCTACGCCATCACCGTCGTGATCGAAATCGGCGCCGGAGCCTTGCTGCTCGTCGGCTTCCGGACGCGCCTGATGGCCTGGGTCCTTGCGGCCTTCACCGTCGCGGCCGCGCTCATCTTTCATCGCGCCCTCGGAGACCCCAACCAGTTCGTTCACTTCCTGAAGAACCTGGCGATCGCGGGCGGGCTGCTTCACATCGCAGCCGTCGGCGCCGGCGCCTTCAGTCTGGACGGCTACTCGCTCGAAGGCCGCCGCTCTCCGGCGTAGTGGGTCCGAGCCTCGCTCCTGAGGGCCCACGCCTTCAGGAGCCTCGTGCCTTCACCGCATCCAATCGGTGCCTCAGGCCGCGCACGACCCCTGCAAGCAGCGGTCAGCGAAACTGAAGCGATTCGTGGGGTTGCTTGCAGCGCGGGCAGACGAACTCGAGCATCTTGAAGCCGAGGGAGGATTTGCGAACGCGAAGCACCTTCACCGAGCATGAGTCGACCAGCTCACCGTTGCATTCGAGCCAAATACTGTTGCAGTCCTCGCCGGAACTCGTGGGCGACTGGTCGCGGGTATCGAGCTCGCGCCAGACCCGCTCGAACGTCGCACGAGATGTCGGTCTCCGCGCTTGGCGTGTACTCGAAGTCAGGATCGAGGATGGATTTCATGTCCGAGCTCCTTGGAGTGCTTGCGGTCACGCCGCGTGCGGCAGCGCGGTGGTGTGCGCGATTGAGTTCGCGCGCGGAGGTGGACCGAATGATTGGTCTGGCCACGATTTGATCAGCCGCGACACTCAGATGAGGCCGAGTTCCGATGACCCGATAGACCGCTCGGGCCCGACTCTGGACGGTCAGCTTCCAGAAGATGCGTTTCGCATGCGTCTTGACTGTCTCAGGAGCGATACTCAATTGACGGGCGATCCGTTTGTTGGACAACCCATGGCCCATCAGGAGCACGACCGTTCGTTCGCGCGCCGACAGGATCACGCCTGCCTCCATCGCCGTGCTGCTATGCGACGCGTAGTTCTCAGAGAGTTCCAACCCGAGCACAGCTATCCATACCGACTGTCCTCCATGTATCCTCATGCACCAGCATGTGCCCAATATGCGCGGAACTTTCACGACGCGACAGCCCCGTATGGTGTGCTGTTCAGACTCGATTGGGACGATTCGGCAGCCACTAAAGAGCAACGCAAGACGCTCGAAGGCGGCGTAGCGATCCCCTCAAAAGGGGGGTGGATCCTGCCTCTTCCGGTTGCCGTTACCGTTCCGGATCTCGACGCGCTTCCAACCGAACAAGCGTGCGTCGAGGGACCAGGCGCCCGGCCCAAGCAGCGCCAGCGCAACGCCGAGCGTGCCGAGAAGGATGTAGAACCCCACGTCTCCGGGATTCGAGAACGCGCACCAGGCCGCGACGACCGCGGCGAGAGCGCCGAGGATCGGCGTCCAGAGACCTACGAGCAGAAGAATACCGATGCCGGCAGCGACTACGTCGAACACGGCGACTGCGACCGGCGGTCCGGCAGCCAGCGTGGCAACGGCGCGAACGACCAATGCGCCGCCCGCGGCGATACGCATGAGCAGAAGCCCGACGCCGGGCGCGCCATGGGCGAACGTGGAGAACAGTCTACGCACGCCGTCGAGTTTAGGAGCGACCCGACGGCGGCAGAAAGCCTAGAAAGAGTGATGTCTCAGGCTCTTTCGAGCCTAGAACTCGATGATCCCCCGCTTGAACCCGATCATCGCGGCGTGGGTCCGGTCCTTGGCGCCGAGCTTCGACAGGATGTTGCGCACCTGTCCCTTGATCGTCTCCTCGCTGAGCGAGAGGTGGGCGGCGATCTCCTTGTTGGCGTTGCCTTGCGCGATCAGACGCAGGACCCGGATCTCCGCGGGGGTCAGCGTATCGTCGGTGGCATGCTCGGCGAGCAGGAACGACACGTCAGGCGAGAGCGCCTTTCTCCCGGCGTTGACGGCGCGAATGGTTTCGAGCAGCTCCTTGTGCATCGCGTTCTTCAGGAGGTACGCGCGCGCGCCGGCCTTGAGCGCACGCAGCGCCTGCACGTCGCCGGCATAGGTGGTGAGCACGATGATGCGCGCGTCGGGAAACTCGCCGCGGATCGCGATGATCGCATCGAGCCCGCTCATCTCGGGCATCTGCAGGTCCATCAGCGTGACGCCGGGCTGATGCGTGCGGAACTGCTGGACCGCCTCGCGCCCGTTCGTCGCTTCCGCGACGAGCGTCATGTCGGGCTGAACGCCGACCAGCCCGGCAATACCCTGGCGGACGACGGGATGATCGTCGACGCAAAGGATGCGAATGCGATCGGGAACGGTGTTCATGCTGGCGTGTACTACTACCATGGTAAGGGCGAGCGCGCCGCGGGGTCAAAAACCAGGCGTTAGGCAGCCACGGCGCTTGACGCACAAGCTTGGTGTATATACAGTTCGCATATGCGATTCACTTGGCGTGACGCGAAGCGCGAGTCGAACCTGCGAGATCACGGTCTAGACTTCCTTGATGCGCCCGAAGTCTTCGAAGGAGCTACCTTCACTTATGAAGACGATCGATTCGCCTACGACGAGAAGCGATTCGTTACCCTCGGGCTGCTGCGCGGTCTCGTCGTTTCGATCGTCCACACGGAAACGCCAAGCCGAATCCATATCATATCCTTTCGAAAGGCGACCAAGCATGAGCAAACGATCTTCTTCAAGAGCCTCCAGAACTGACTGGAGACGTGTCCGCGCGATGAAGGATAAAGACATCCAGGTGGGCGCGGAGCACCCGGAAGCGTCGGTTAAACACATTGTGCGCGGCATAGTTCGTCGCGGCCTTAAAGCCGTGCCTCCTAAAGCGTCAATTTCATTGCGCGTCGATGCAGACGTACTTGAGTGGTTCAAGGCACAGGGACCCGGGTACCAGACGCGTATCAACGCGGTGCTCCGCGCGTTCAAGGAAGAGGCTGCTTAACCTTTCAACCGGACCGCCGGTTACCTTGCTGGTTGGGCCTACCAGGTTTGCGCGAGGCGATCGCCGGAGAGATAATCGATGCCTTTGGAGCGATGCAATGCGCACTTTTTCCGCAGTGATTGAACGCGACCCGGATACGGGGTTATTCGTCGGCTTCGTTCCGGGCTTCCCCGGAGCCCATTCACAGGGCGCAACCCTTGATGAGCTGAATGGCAATCTGCGAGAAGTCATCACCATGCTGCTGGAGGACGGTGAACCGGTCTTCGAGTCTGAGTTCATCGGAGTGCAAAACGTGGCGGTCACGTAGCGCGTGGGAACCGTTCCCGTTCTGAAACCTGCTGAAGTCGTCGCCATCTTGCGCAAACTAGGGTTCATCGAAGTACGGCAGCGTGGCTCGCACAAGCAATTTCGCGACAATTCGGGACGGTCGACAACTGTACCGTTTCACGCAGGCCGCGACATCGCGCCCACTCTTCTACGCCAGATCGCTAAAGACATTGGCCTCACCGTCGCAGAGTTTCTCGAGCATCGGTAGGCCCAACGGCTCGGTGCTCACGAATCGCTGGTCGTCCCTTGGCGTTTGAGCTTCTCCGCAAGCCGCGAGCGCCATGGTGACGCCGTCCCACGTCGCAAGCCACAGCTTGCCGTCCGTGGACTTCGCGATCGACGGCGAAAAGCTCCCCACCGTGCTAACGCTGCGGACACCGTCGGCGCTGCCGAGAGCCGTCGTGGCTCGGATCGTCCGCCCTGCACCCGAACCGCGGTCGATGGCGGTCGCCCACGCGTCGAGCTCGGCACGAGCGACGCGGACCAGGCCGCAGGTCATGTAGAGCCATAGCGATCTGTCGTCGTCGGCGACGATGCCGAGGACCCCGTCGCAGGGAAGTCCGCCCGCGCTGTCGAGCGTCCCAATGTGACCGTCCTTGACGCGGCCGAGGCCGGCTTGGGTTCCGACCCATAACGTTCCATCGCCGTCGACATACAGGGCATTGACGCGACCCTTGACGGGCCCGTCTCCGGTCGCGTACGCGGCGTTGACTCTGCCGTCGACGAAATGGGCGACACCGCCTGAGTTAAAGCCGAGCCAGAGGCCGCCGCGCGAAGGGTCGGACGCCAGACGTCTGGCCGGACCGCCCGAGCCGATGCTCGTCCATGGAAGCGCTCGCACTTCGCCAGCGGGAGAAATCCGTGTCAGGCCGGCATCGCGGTTCGCGATCCAGACGCTGCCTTCGCTGTCCTCCGCGATCGAATCGATCGGCCCAGCTTCCACGCCGGCGACCCGGACGAAGCGTTCCCCATTGAGGTAGCCCAGCCCACCGGAATACGTCCAAGCCAAAGTCGGCCACGGCTGTCCTGCAGCAGCGACCCGCCAGCAGCATCGGGAAAGCCCTTCAGCACGATGCTTTCATCGGTCGCCGTCTGCGCCGGCCGCGCGGATCGCGGGTCCGACGATGGCTGGCGGCGAGAGGAGTAGATGGTCCAGTACCCATTCCTGAAACGGTCGAGCGACGTGTCAGTGCTGATCCATACGCTTCCGTCGCGATCCGCGACCACAGCTCCGACGGAGGTCGCCAAACCACGGCCGACTGTTGACGTTGCGGCAGCGAGCGCGCGAAAGCGATCGAGGCCCTCGCTGGTCGCGACCCAGACGTTGCCCTCGCGATCCTCGAACAGGCGCGAGACACGGTCGCCCGAAAGACCGTCGGCGCGCGCGAAGAAATCGGTGCGCCCCTCGTGGATGTGGACGATGCCCGCATCGACCGTTCCGATCCACAGCGAGCCTTCGCGGTCGCGCAGTACCGCGCTGGCTCGAAGATTGGGCGGCAGCGGCGCAATCGGAAGTGCCTCGACCCTTGCAGTCGATACCTGTGCGATCCCAGCTCGCGTCACGACCACGAGCGCGCCGCTCGCGCTCTCGGCGAGAACCTGCAGTCCGCCACCGATTGGGTTCGGCAGCGGATAGGCGGTCGGAGGCCCAGGCTTCCAGCGCCAGAGTCCGCTCGCCGTGGCAACCCAGGATTGCCCTCGCTGTCCTCGTGCAACGATCCTGCCGCCACGCCGAGCTTGCCCTCGCCGCCGTCGCAGCGAACGCTCGCGTCCCGGATCGCGCAGACCGATCCGGCGCCGCGCGCCTGGACGCTCACCCATACCGTCCCTTCGCGATCTTCGAGGAGCCCGTTGATGAAAGCTCCATCGAGCTCCGCGTACGTCGTCAGTCGTCTGTTCTGTGCCGCGCCATGCGCCGGCGTCGCTGCGCCCGCAGCACCGGCGCGAGTCGGCGAT
>CAWHIS010000015.1:0-182490 GCA_963829375.1 uncultured beta proteobacterium
ACAATTCTTTTCGGAGCTGAGATAGGGCGATCTGCGGTATGAAGCAAGTAGCCAAGCCTGCGGCAAACGCCAAGGAGCCTCAGCAAGGGGATCTGTCGGCCGCTCTTACGGCCGGCGATATTACCCCACCATGCATTCTTCGTTCTCTGGACGACAATACGGTCGATATTCGGGCTGACGCCATTGCAGGCAACCCGCTGGTGCTTCTGTTCTGCCCGAATTTTTCAGAGTCGACCACGACAAGCCTAGAGGCGCTCGTTGCCGCGCAACCGTCGTTCATTGCCGCCGGCGCACAGGTCTTCGTCGTCACTCTCGGCGATGCAGAAGACGCGCAGAAACAACACATCCCTTTTCCTGTGTTGCTTGATCGTGAAGGCAATGTGTTCCGCAGTTTCGACGCCGACACGCACGACTTCCCGACTACGGTTGTGGTGCGGCCGAATCAGCATGTGATGGCTGTGCTGAAATCCGCGCCGTCCCTACAGGTTGCGGAGGCGCTCGACCAGCTCGATGACCTTGCACCTGAACGACGAACCGTATTCATGGCGCACCATCCGCCGGTCCTGCTCTTGCCGGACGTGTTGAGTCGCGATGAATGTCACCACCTCATGACTGTGTACGAAACTCGTGGTCAGCAATTTATGCCGCCAGGTCCGGGGATCGACTACATCGGCACCGACTACAAGATGCGCATACCCGAACATGGGCGTGCCGACCGTGTCGACCAACTGGATCGTCGACCGCGATACCGAGACTCTGCTGCAGCGACGTATCGCGCAGCGCGTGCTTCCTGAGATCGCCCGCGCGTTTCAGTACCGCGTCACGAAATGGGAGCGGCTGCGCATCGGCTGCTATCTGGGCGAGCGTGGCGGCAAGCTTCAGGGCACCGCGATAATGTAGAGCCGACGCCTTACCGCCGCTTCGCGATGTCTATCAATCTCAATACGGAGGACTTTTTGGGCGGCGAATTGCGCTTCCCGGAGTTTGGTGATCAACGTTATCGCCCCGATAGCGGCACGGCGATCGTGTTTTCGTCGTCGCTCTTACACGAGGCGCTCCAAGTGACTTCCGGACGCCGTCTCGTCGTGCTGGCTTTCCTATTTGGCGATTAACTGACGCCGATGTTTTCGTTTGACTTAGAGACGGGCCTCGACGTATTCGCCGCTCGCTGGGCGCGATGATGCATGCGCAGAGCGTTCGGCCTGCGAGCGCAAGCGCGACGAGTTCCTGCTACGCTTCAACAAGACCGTCAACGCGGAGGTGATGATCTGGAAGCTGCTGCGGGTTGCCGAACGATCGCGGTGGGCGCTTAACGCGCAGAAACTGGCGTGTGAGGTTTACGATGGAACACAATTCGAAGACGGACTTGCTTTGTGCACGAGGATGGAGCCGGCGAGCGAAGCTTCCCGGGTTCTCTCGTATCTCTTGACGGGACCTCCATAATGTGGAGTAGTGGCGGCGCAGGGCAGTTCGTGGAATGCGGCGGCTGGAATGGCATTTTTGTAACTCTTGCAAACGTCAAGGAGGAGGTATCTATGATGGGTCTTTCAACGGCGTGCGCTTAGCGCGGCGTTGCTATCAATGGCGCCTATTATCGCGTGGTCCGCCACGCCCCCTTGCTCGGATCTGCACCAACCCCGCCTTGGGCCTTGCCGGCAATCCGTCCATCACCGGCCTGACTGCGGTGGTCACGCCGGCGGCGGGCGAACGTCGCCTATTGCCAGGTCAACTTCACGGACGTGACGCTGGTTGGACCGCAGTTCGGCTATGCGGCCGGACAAACCTCGAAGTTTCAGATTCGTGTCGGCTTGCCGCTGAACGCGACCGACGGCGGCACGGGAGGCGTGCAGGGCGCATGGAACGGAAACATCGAGACGCTCGGGAATGGCGGATTCGCGGGCACCGTCACCGCCGTGACGAGCGCGACGAACGCCGGCTACGTCGGCACAGGCACGGACACCGGACACAGCTCGTCCATTACCAACCCCATTCCCAATCCGAACCCGCCGCCGGCGACCGTCGAAGCCCTCCGAGCGAGAACGGCGCCGTGTTCGGACTCCGTCCGGACGGCAGCCTCAACTATGGTCGCATCAAGGATTACGCCTGGCGCTCGCAACATCACGCCAATCTGTGGGGCCAGCGCATCGCGACGATCTATTACGGCCAGGCGCATACGCGCAACTACTACGTCGGCTGCTCGGACGGCGGCAGTGAAGGACACGAAATGGCGCAGCGCTACCCCGGCCAGTTCGACGGCATCGTCGCGGTGTCGCCGGCGATCATGTGGGATCGCTGGGGCTTTTCCGGCGGCTTCGGCAACTATTACGCCAATAAATTCTGCACAGAACGGCCTTGACACCGCCAAGTTTCAGGACGTCAACCAAAGGGCTCTCGCGGCATGCGATCCGCTCGACGGCATCACCGACGGAATGATCCAGGACGAGCGCGTTTGCACGTACAACGCCAAATCCGCGATCTGCGGCCAACCCGGCGCGTCGACCGATCCGACGGTATGCCTGACGCCGTTCGAAGCCGCGACCGTGAACTACATCTGGGAGGGTCCCAACAACGCGGACGGCACCAAGTTGTGGGTCGGCTGGGAACGCGGGGTCGGAGGCGTCTTCGGGATCACCCCGGCCACAACGGGCGCGCCTACGCTGTTCGGCGAGCAGATCAATCGCTACTGGGTTCACCGCGATCCCACGTTCAATTGGCGATCGATCAGCGTGACGCAGTTCGCCAACGAGCAATACAACCTGACCAACCAGTGGTCGCAGTACATCGGGTCGGACAATCCGAACCTGAGTGCGTTCAAGGCGTCGGGCGGCAAGATGCTGGTTAGCTACGGCAACCAGGATCAGATCATCCCGTACAAAGGACATTACAACTACATGCAGCGGCTGTTCACTGCGATGGGCGGCGTGCCGCAGACACAGCAGTTCTATCGCTACTACGTGTTCCCGATGGCAACCCATTGCGGAGGCGCGGGCATGACGACCCAGGTGCTGTTCGATGCGCTCGTGAACTGGGTCGAGAACGGCGTTGCGCCCGACTATCTGGTCCAGCAGGTCAGTGCCACGCGGACCGGAAAGGTCTGCATGTACCCGAACACGGAAGTCTACACGGGTTCAGGCAGCACCGACGATCAGGCGAATTTCGTCTGCCAGACCAACGCTAACGACGATCCCGCTCTGCTGGCGAAGCAACTGCAAATACTGCAGGGCAATCCACCCCTTCCGGACAATAACGATATCAACCAACTACCTTGATAGGAGCGGCGTGACATACGCGATCCCGACGATCGCGAGGTAGTTGTCCCAAGCACGCGGGTGCGCGCAACGTGCACCCGCGGCTGCCTTCTGGTGCGGCCCGTTGCCGCCATAAGCATGTGGCGAGGATCAAGTTCCCAGACCTCACGTCCCTACAAAGCATCTGAACGCAACAAAAGGGCTAGATTCCGTGAGGGTGAACGCGCGCTCCGCGACAGTCAGGATCATGCCGTGCGAGGCCGTCGCATCGGTACCGATTCGTGCTCGTATACAGCCGTCGTCGTGTCGCAGTTCGTCGGCCTGGCACAAAGTAGAAAGCGCAAATCGAGTGACGAAGGATGAGGCCGACCTCCGGGGGACTCCCGGAGGTTAGCAAGTAACATCGCTTCGCCAACATCTAACGTCGGCTGTCCGGAAGCTCAAAGGGCCGGAGTGGATCGTTCCGCCCGTTGGAGCGGAGGCGCCGGCCGGCAGCTCCGCTGCGTATACTGCCCTTCACGCCTCGTTGGCGGCTATGCGTTACTTAGCGGCCGCTGGTGTAGTCGCTTGAGCTTCCGTGACCGGCCAACTTCGGACCCCCAAGCGCGATGCGCTCCATTGCGGTCATTGGTTGGTGCTCGTTGGCCACGAGCGAGAGATCACTGTGCACCGCGCCGTCCACTCCGTGCACCGTGATACCGACTTTGCGGATCGACGCCCAACGTCGTAATCTCTTTCATGACCTTCCCTCCTGTTTCAGCTCGAACGAACGGAATTCAATCTTGGCGCCTCGATGGCCATCTCCGGGACGGGGAAGTCCTCTCTTCGTTGGGCAGCAAGAGACCCAAGATGATTCACGGAAGTTGTTTATCTCGAAGAGTGCGTTTCCGGGTTGATGGACCGGTTCGAGAGCTCAGCCATTGTCATTGTTCGCAATGCCGCGAGGCTTACGGCTCGGCGTTTGGAACCTTGCGGTCGTTGAAGCTCGGCATTTTTCCTGTCTTGCCGGGGCAGTGATTGCATCACTCGTCCTTATGATCTCCGCAAAGCGCCCGTTGAAATCTCGCCAGGTTTCCACTCGCTGATCCCGCTGGAATGCCAACGAGAGGGTCCCACGATTCAGCAATGGAAGTTATGGAAGGAGATCTAAGCCAAACACCGAAGCACTGACATTTTTTGTCGGCTCAAAGCGCCTTGGTGGAAATCACGGACTCAGCCCCTCAATACGTCCAACGATCCGCGCATCGCCTTAGCGCTGGCGTTGGGCGGCTGATCCGGTGCGCCAAACCGAATGGTCACTGACATGGAGGGATCATCGGTGTGAAGACCTTCAGAGATCTAGAGCATCAAGGGTGGTTAAACAAGGCCAACGCTTATCGCGATATTTTCGGAAGGATCACCGAACAAGCGATTACCCCGATTCTCGCTACCTTCAGCAATCTTCAGGCAAGCGTTTTCTGGATGTCGGTAGCAGGACTGGCGAATTGACTGCAGAAGCTGCGGGACGGGGCGCAACCGCCGAAGGGCTGGATTTCGCCGC
This sequence comes from uncultured beta proteobacterium, assembly GCA_963829375.1. Lineage (GTDB taxonomy): Bacteria > Pseudomonadota > Gammaproteobacteria > Burkholderiales > Casimicrobiaceae > PALSA-1003. The sequence goes on from CAWHIS010000015.1 coordinate 4,789, forward strand.
AACCATGGTGGCGAAGGCAAGCCAGAATACCCCCATATCCCATTCCGGGAGGGTGACGCTGAGAAGCTTCCTTATCCGGATGCTCGTTTTGACGCCGCAGCATGTTCCTTTAGTCTCCTTCATATGGCCGACGCCGATCGTGCGCTTCAGGAAGCAAGGCGCGTGCTGAAAGCGGGTGGGCGCTACACCTTCACCGTTTGGTGCGGTCCTGATCAAGGAGGTGATTTCTTCAAGCTCGTGATGGGTGCGATCCGCGAGCACGGAACGCTTGACGTTCCTTTACCGCAGGCACCACCCATCTTTCGGTTTGCGGACACCGGAAAATGCGCTAGAGCACTGAGCCAAGCGGGATTCGCAGCGCCGAGCACCGCAAGTCTCCAACTAGCTAGTTTGGCGGACGGAGGACCCCCAAGCGATTCTCGAGCTCATCTACAAAAGCGTTGTGCGCATGCCAATGGTATTGCGAGCGCAGACCGAAGAAGCAAGAGCGCACATTCATAAAGCCATCATTTCAGGTGCAGAACACTACCGAACGCGAGGAGTAATTCATCTCAGATTTCCTGCGGTGCTGGCGACCGCGGTGGCTGCGTGAACGCGGTCAGCCGCCCAATCACCCGTTTAACGCCGTCGGCGCCCGCCGCCGGGGCTGATTCATCACTCGGATCGCGGCAGCCAATATTGCAGTCACGATTTTCAGAAGCAGCTGGCCGCGTACGGCATGCTGGCGTCGATGAGCCGCAAAGGAAATTGCTGGGACGCTACCAGCGAAAGTTTCTTCAACAGCCTGAAAAACGAGCGCGTGCATGGTTCACGCTACGAGACTCGTGATGAGGCGCGCGCAGATTTGTTTGACTACGTCGAGGTTTTTTATAATCGGAGTCGTCGTCACTCCGCGCTCGGAGGCCAGAGCCCTGCAGCAGTTTACGAGGCATGGCTCAAGATCCAGTCCGAGCCCAAGTTGGCGGCCTGAACGCTGCCGCTTGGTGCCCGAAAATCCGATGGAAGGTCATTGTACAGATCAAAAGTTCGTTATCGTGGTTCGCCCTTGGTTTCTGGTCGCTCAACAATCGTTCCAGCGTATTTTCCTGGACCAAGCACAGAGGCAAAATGCAGCGACTGTTTGGGATATGTTGCAACGAGTCTTGCAGGCTGCTACGCACTATTGGTTGCAGATGTCGCTGCTGAGTGTTTAAATCCGTTCGGCTGGTTTGGTGCATGCGAAACGGCTATAGCAAGGTTGCCGGGTGAAATTATAATATGTGATGCCGAGTCGGTGTCTGGCATTGGCTACTGTGATGCACAAAGATGTTGTCCGAAAGTATGTGGACCACCCAATCCACTTATTCCCGGATCCGGATGCTGCGACCACGGTGAACATTGTGTAGACCAAAATGACCCCAACTCACGTGACGGTTGTTGCCCCAGCGATCAGAGCATTTGCGGAGATAAGTGTTGCCCACCAGGCGTATCTTGCTGTGGTAATGAGTGTGGCTGTCCGGGCACCTCCACATGTGTACAGGGCCAGTGTTGTCCCCCAGGGGCAAACAGAATATGCAACGGGGCCTGTTGCCAGGGGCCTTGTGATAGTGATGGCAACTGCTGCGACAGCCCTAATCACGTGTGTGGCGGCTTGTGCTGCCCTCCGTTAAATGAATGTTGCAACGGTCAATGCTGTGGTCTTGGCCAGCAGTGCCACCCGACTCTTGGCACCTGCTGTTCCACTATCTGTGGCCCGGCGTGTTGTGGTGCTGGTCAGTTCTGTCAAGACCCGCAACGGGGCGTTGCGGAGGATGTCCCGCTGGTCAGCACGCATGTAATGTTTCCGAGGGGCCTCAGTGTTGTCCAGATGGGACCGAGTGTTGCTCGAATGGACAGTGTTGTACGCCCGATACATGTTGCATCATCGGCTCAGGCTGTCTGCCGAAGACTTCTCCCGCGTGCACGCCAGGGTAAAGCTCGGATGGGTGAAGTTTTCACAGCGTAACTGTTTTTGTGATTGAGCGATTGACATGCGCTTCTGGGAACACAGCCAAGAATTAGCTAAATGGGTATCCAACAATTGACCAAATGAGGTATACCAGATGAACATTCCAGGATTTACAGCAGAAGCTTCGATGTTTGGTGCGAAGCGACATTACCGAAGCAGCTCTTGGCCAACCGTCGGTGTCCAGAATGGCGTACTCCCTCAAATTAGGGCGTTCTGCGGAAAATGTGTCTGGGACACGTATGATTTTGGAGTTCCCACGTGCGCAAAGCTGTGTAGGGTTCCTTCTCCTCCCGGAACCCCGCAAAATCCCGAGTTCCCGGTAGAGTGTGATCCGGGCGAATGTCCGCCGCGCAATTGTTGCCCAGAGGGTTGCGTCAAATGCTAACGAGGCTCTTCCCGATACCGATGAGATGTGTGGTGAAGTCTTAATCAGAGTGTAGGCGTAAACTGGATTAGCTCTGGTTGAGCTAGAAGGATGACAACCCATTTCATGCACTCAGTAAGCCGCCGCTCGGACCCCCCTCCTTTTAAGCTCCGCCAGTAACAGTCCCCGCTGCACAGCCGCCCTTCAATCCAAGAAATCAGTGGCCCAGAGGCAAAGGCGGCTTTCGGGTGATGGCGCCAGATCAGCGGCAGCTTTGGAGAAGAGTTGCCCGTGGCTGGTCCTGGCCGGTCGCCGGCATTGACGCGATTCGACCGAGCGGCCGTTGAATGACGTACAGCAGCCGGTCGTGCGTCAAGGGCCGCTGTGGATCGTGGAGCCGCCGCTCTGGCCGATCGGATAGCACATATGCAGCAGGCGCTTGTTTCTTGCCTCCTAATTGCTTCCACCGGACAAACGTGCCAACTATCAAGCAGGCTGGTCGTGTTGGTCGATCGGCAGTGGCAACGTGAAGGCGAACGTCGAGCCCTTCCCCACCTGACTCTCGACCCAGATTTTTCCAACGTGAAGTTCGATGAACTTCCGCGAGATGGCGAGGCCAAGGCCGGTCCCTTCGAACTTTTTCGCTACCGATCCGACTTGCCGGAACTCCTCGAACACGGTGGCCTGATCTTCGGGCGCGATGCCGACGCCGGTGTCCGTCACTGAAATCTCGACGGCGCCGTCGCGTGCGGCAGCCCGGACATCGATGCATCCGCCCTCCGGCGTGAACTTCAACGCGTTTGATAGAAGATTCAACAGCACCTGCTTCACCTTCCGCTCATCGGCGTGGATCATCCCCAGGCGCTCGTCGATCGTGTGCCCGAGCGTTATGCCATGGCGTTGTGCGCGTTCCCGGACAAGGGTCAGCGCGTTCTTGAGGGCACTCGGCAGATCGAAATCGGTCGACTCCAGTTCCATCCGCCCCGCCTCGATCTTGGAGAGATCGAGGATGTCGTTGATGAGCGAAAGGAGATGCCGTCCCGACTCCAGAATGTCGCTCAGGTATTCCGCCTGCTTGTCATTGATCTCGCCGAACATCCGCTCCGCTAGGACTTCCGAGAAACCGATGATGGCATTGAGCGGCGTGCGCAGCTCGTGCGACATGTTGGCCAGGAACTCGCTCTTGTGCTGACTCGCCACCTCGAGCTGGTGGCTTTTGTCCTCAATCTCCCGGAAGAGCCGCGCATTCTGGATGGCCAGCGCAGATTGCGTAGCGAAGGTCTTCAGCAGCGCGACTACCTCTACGGCGAAATCGCCTGGGCTACTCCGATTTACAGCCAGCGCGCCGAGCAGGCGCTCTTCGCACAGGAGTGGCACTGCCAATACCGAACGATAGCCGCATCGAATCAGGACTTCCCGTATTCGGCTTTGGTAGTTGCTTTCGTCCGCGATGTCGCGGATCGCGACCGGCTCGCCGGTCACCGCTAGCCGCCCCAGCGCACCCTCTCCTTTCCGGATGGGCGTAGCCCGGAGTACCTCGACCAGCTCATCGGGCAGCCGGTCGGTCGCGTGCAGGTAAAATTTCTCACTCGCTTCGTCGTACTCCCAAATCGATCCGCCGTCCATGCCGGCAAGTTGGGCCGCGCGGGAGACGATGGTGGAAAGTACTGTCTCAAGATCGAGCGTCGAGCTCACCGCCTGCCCGACCTCGCCAAGCGCCTTCAGCTCTCCGACCGATCGCGTGAGCTGAAGCGTTCTGGCTTCAAGTTCGGTGAATAGACGGACATTCTCGATCGCGATTACTGCCTGGTCGGCGAAGGTCTGGAGCAGCTCTGTCTGTTTCTCGGAAAACGGTTTCACCTCCATCCGGAACAGGCAAATCACCCCGAGCGGCACGCCCTCTCGGAGCAAGGGCGTGGCGAGACAAGTGTGGTGTCCGAACCGGCGCTGCAACTCGCGCCCTATCGGGTATTCGTCTTCGCGCTCGGCGGCGAGATCGTGAACATGGACGGTACGGCGCTCATGCACGGCCCGGCCGGACACGGACGCCCGGCTAATCGGAATCTCGAGCGCGTCAATGGTGCCCTCGCGCAGTCTAACGGTTTCGGCAAACTGCCCCACACCGGCGGCGCCACGGAGAACCACGCCGTCCACGCGCAGAATCATTACGTCCGGCGCCCCGCAAAACCGGGAGGCGGCGCTGACCACCGCCTCGAGGACAGGCTGGAGCTGGGTTGGCGAGCTTGAAATCACGCGCAGGATCTCGCCCGTTGCCGTCTGCTGCTCCAGAGCCTCGTTCGTCTCGTTGAAGAGTCGTACGTTCTCGATTGCGATTACTGCCTGATCCGCGAACGTCTGGAGCAGCACAGTTTGCTTAGCCGGAAACGGCCCCGGTTCGGGCCTACCGACGCTGATGGCACCAATCGGCTTTCCATCTCGGATTAACGGAACGGACAGGACGCTGCGGAAGCCTGAAGCAACGGGGGTATCTCTGTACGCAATCTCGCGATCCTCGAGCACGTCCGGGATCGTGATGACGCTGCAAGTCAGGACCGCGCGGCTCGCCGCGTTGTCGCGGCCGGGTGGTCTCGGATAGAAGCCACGTACGGCATCGGCCCCTTCCGGACTCACATTGACGAGTGCCGCTATTCGGATCAGTTCGCCATCAAACGTGAAGACAGTGACCGAGCTCGCAGCGCACAGCTTCAGCGCCGCCGCCGCGATCGTGTCGAATACCGGTTGCAGATCCGTCGGCGATTGGCTGATCACCCGCAGGATCTCACTGGTTGCGATCTGCTGCTCCAGCGCTTCCTGCGTTTCCTTGAAGAGACGCACGTTCTCTATGGCGATTACTGCCTGGTCGGCAAAGGTTGTCGCGAGCGCGATCTGTTGTTCGGTAAAAGGCCGCGCCACCGTGCGTGTCAGAACCAGGACACCAATTGGAGCGCCTTCGCGGAGCAGTGGAACGCCGATCATGGCGCGATTTCCACGGACGGCCAGGACATCGCGGTGCGTTGTATTCCGGATCGGCCTTTGCGTCGCGGATGTGAACCGTTCTTCCCTCAAGCAAAGCGCGACCGACGCAGGTGCCTCTTCCGGGCTTGTTGACAACGCGCTTGAGCGCCGCTCTGTGTTCCGCGGTGTGCCCGAACATTGCGGCGACCTTGAATCCGTCGCCGTCGGGACGCCACATGTTCGCCCCCTCTGCGTCGCACAACTTGCATGCGGATTCGGTCAGCGTATCAAGCACTTTCTGCAAATCGAACGCCGACCGACTGATGACCTTGAGCACGTCGGCCGTCGCCGTCTGTTGCTGAAGAGACACCGATAACTCGCGCGCGTGTGCCTGCACTTCATCGAACAGGCGCACGTTCTCGATCGCGATGACCGCTTGAGCGGCGAACGTCTGAAGTAGAGCGAGCTGCTTGTCGGGAAACTGTCCGGGTTCCGGCCGGCCGACGACGATCGCGCCGATCGGCGCACCGTCACGAATGAGCGGAACGGCCAACACGCTGCGGAACCCCCGGCGACTGCAACGTCCTTGAACTTGTACTCGGTGTCCTCGAGGACGTCCGGAATGGAGACCACGCTGCACGTCAGGACCGCTCTGGGCGCCGCCAAGTCGCGACCGGGAGGCCGTGGGAAATTCGTCCGTAGCCCGAGCAAGTCATCCGCGTGGTTCGGGCTCGAAATCGATCTCGCGCGAGCGGCCGGATGAAGCAACTCGCCGTCGAAGGTGAAGAGATTCGCCGACGTGGCACCGCACAATCTCTGAGCAGCCTGCGCGATGGTGTCGAACACGGGTTGCACATCCGTCGGCGATTGGCTGATCACCCGCAGGATCTCACTGGTCGCGGTCTGCCGCTCCAGCGCTTCCGTCGTTTCCTTGAAGAGGCGCACGTTCTCTATGGCGATTACTGCCTGGTCGGCGAAGGTTGTCGCGAGCGCGATCTGTTTTTCGGTAAAAGGTCGGGCAACGGAGCGTGTCAGCACCAGAACACCAATCGGAGCACCGTCACGAACCAGTGGCACGCCGACCAAGGCGCGATTTCCATCGGCGGTCCGAAAGTCTGGCACGTTGTATTCCGGATCAGCCGCCGCGTCGTGGATTTGAACCGTTCGTCCCTCCAGCAAAGTGCGAGCGACGCAGGTATCTCGCCCGGGCTTGACTACGCGCTGCTTGATCGCCGCCTCGTGTGTTGGAGACTGCCGAACATTGCGGCGACCTTGAATACGTCGCCGTCGGGACGCCACATGGTCGACGTTTCTGCTTCGCACAACTTGCATGCGGATTCGGTCAACGTCTCAAGCACCATCTGCAAATCGAACGCCGACCGACTGATGACCTTGAGCACGTCGGCTGTGGCTGTCTGTTGCTGAAGCGACTCCTTCGTTTCATTGAACAAGCGCACGTTGTCGATGGCGATCGCCACTTGCTGCGCAAACGTCTGCACCAGCGCAACCTGCTCGGGTGAGAACAGTCCGGGCTCGCGGCGCCACAGCAGGATCACACCATAGGCGCTGCCTTCGCGTATCAGCGGCACGGCAAGCGCGGCACGAAACCCGAGCCGCCGTGCGTTTAGCGCGTCCGGGTACTCGCTGTCGAGCAACGGAACGATGTCGTCGTGATGAATGGTTTTGCGGTCGAGTATTGCGCGACCGGCGAGGGTCGTCCGCCTCAGCGGAGCGGTACTGTGCGTACCTGGGACGTGGCATCGAGCGAATACTCAGCCATGGCACGGACCACGTCGCCGTCGACGAGCGCCACCCGAGCTAAGGGGGCTTCAACAGATGGGCTGCCCGCTCGGCAACGGCATCAAGCACCGGCTGAACGTCGCTCGGCGAAGCGGAGATCACTTGCAGGATCTCGCCGATCGCGGCGTGCTGTTCCAATGCCTCCGCGAGGCGCTGTTTGAGCTGCAGGCCGGTAGAGGCGTCGGCCTTCCGCAATTTCCTGGTAACAGTTGACCTTGCTTCGACTTTGGCCTTTGCAGGTCTTGCGCCCCGTCCCATCCGCCTCCCTCCCTTGCCACTCTCAGGCGCTACGACAGCACAGCGATCGACCATAGCCTACGCCACCGTATCGTTTCGAGGAAGATCAGCGTACTCCGTAGCGAGCGCCGCCCTGCATGCGCGCCACGAACGGGTGCGAGGCAAGACCAGGAACACCAGTTAGTGGAAAATGACTGTTTCAAAGCGGCGCGTATGTCGGCTTCTGGTCGATTGCGCGAGCGAACGACTGCTATCGGCGACATCACAATCCGGCCGGTATGGAATGCTAGGCCTATGCTAGGCCCGTACGACATGAGGCCGCCGGCACTTGTCGTTTCCTGAAACGGCGTCATCATCGGCAGCCGATGCTGGAAAGCGAGGTCCGCGAGCCTTTGCCCGTGGACATAGCCGACAGCATCGGAAAAGTGATTGGTGCGTCCGCGCGCGCATCGCGACCATCGTCAAGAAACTGTTCTCAAACTCGGCTGGGTGCTTCGCTTCGACGGGCACTAATGTCACGCCGAGCGACCGAGCCGAGGCACGCAAGCGGACCTAGTCGGCGGCAAAGTCGGAGTACGGTGGGTCCCAGAGAATCGCCACGCGAAAAGCCTGGGGCATCATTTCCTTGAGCAGCTTCAATCGTTTGGCGGCCAGCTCGGGAGTGAACTTTTGGATGCCGGTGACGTTCCCGCCGGGGTGGGCAAGACTCTGGACGATGCCCGCCGCGACCATGTCGTCCGAACACGCCGCGACGACCATCGGTAGCTGTGTGGTCACTTTCATGGCCGCAGCGAGCGGGGCACCGTACCCACCCAGAAAACGTCGACCTTGAGCGCCAAGACCTCCGTTGCCGGATTTCTGCCAGCGATGTGGACAGACTACAGCCGAGTGGCCGCAGCTCAAAACGGCGACCGTGCGCGATCGACCCGCTGCCGACATTGCGTGGAACCGGCAGGTGGGCGGCGTCAACTATCTTGTCCGGCCGGCCAAGATAATTGTCGCCGACCACGGCAGGGGACATTCAACGGAACAGGCGGACCGACGAACGTTTTGGAAGCGCGAGGATCGCAACTTGCGACGTGAAGCGGTTCGCCGCGACGTGGCGCGCGAAGTCCAACGAGAGACGATTAGCGAACACGGTCAGTTGACGCCGGAATCCTCGACGATCCCAAGTGTGAAAGCGGTAGCCCTAGAACAGTGGCGGTGGCGCTGGGCACTGCGCACCGGACACGAGGACAGCAGCGGTAACAACATCAAGGTCAACCTTAATAAGGACAAGGACCCGCGACTGAAGACAGGGAAGGTCTCAGTTAGCGAGCCGTATGTGTGGCTCATGGATGACCGTTCGTAAGGCAGATTTGATCCGGCCCGGTGTCAGATCCGAAGCTGCGCTCACTGTCGAAGAATTTTACATATCACCCTCGCCGAGCAGCGCCTGTGCGCCACAACGACGCTAAGATGTTGCTATCACAATGCAATAGTTTTTTTGGCGCGTTTTATGCTTCAAATTGTAGTAAACATCGAATCGCCTTTCAGCGACGGGGCAAATGGTCAAGCGACTTTTCGCAACCGTAAAGGTATGGGGCACGCTACACCTAGTGTCGGGGATCGGCTTGGCGGGCAGCGCGTCAATGGCGAGCAGGGTAACTTCTTCAATTCCGACCCGGCGGGGTGGGTGGTGCGTGCGGGCGATTCATTAGCCGCACCCCCGAGCCGGCGACGCTCGCGCTTCTTGGCATCGGCCTCGCCGGACTCGGCTTCTTGCCCCGCAAGCTGCGTTCTCGCACCGATTGCGCGTCGGGATCAAGGGAGAATACCCGAGGGAGGAAAGATGCGCATTTCGCAAAAGATCGTCTTTTTGGGCATAGCGGCGATGGCCGTGGCGCTCTTGTTGAACACCGCGGAAGCCACGTTAGTTTCTGGCAGCAGCGGGTTTGGAGCTAACACGATTACGCTCGATACGGCGACCGGTCTTGAATGGCTTGATCCGTCCATTACCACCAATCAATCGATCGACGATATCTTGGCCAAGTTGGCCCCGGGCCAACAGTTTTCTGGTTTTTCCTATGCGACGGATAGCGCTCTGGGACGACTGTTTGTTGATGCCGGTCTTCCCACCACGTCCAATCCGCAATCCGCCAATGCCGGCGACGTCACAGCGGCAAGCAATCTGATTGCGCTGTTGGGCCAGACGTATTCCTTCACTCTTGGCAACGGAGACGTTGCTCGTGGAACAAGCGGATTCCTTGTGGAGAGTGGGTTGATCGGTCCACCCACGGTGTTCCAAAGTGGAAATATGTACGTTCGGACACCTTGCTTCGGAGCAGCTAGCTGCGCTGGCTGGCTACCAATTCCGGAACTTAGTTCTCCCTCTGGCGAACGTCACGATATACCGGGCACGAGCTTTCTGATTCGAGAAAGCTCGTCCGGGAGGGCCCCTGCCCGAACCTAGCACCGTGTTGTTGCTTGGATTGGCGGGAATCGCGCTTTTGGTTACCGAACGCACCGTTCATCCGACAGGCAAATAGGTTGCTCAAGCGACGTTGGTTACGGCCGGCTCGATGCTGGCGGGTGGTATCTGGTCAGGTTTCCCGACGGGCACTATGACCTGCGACAGATCACCGCCTCGTCTGCAACGGGGCAGGCGCTGGTCGCAACGCGGTCAATCGTACACTCACTCTTCCCAAATGACGGGGGCACTCTCTACTTCGCCGGATACGATGCCAATAAGGCCCCGAGGCACAACACCGCATGGGTCTTCCGCGCAAGCCTCGCCATCGCACTCGGACCGCCGTGCCAGTGAGGTCAACATCACGGACGGCGCGCAACAATCGAAGATGTATCGAAGAATGAGTAGCCGCTTCAAGAATTGAGAGGCCGTGTCGACGGACTGCTTGAGGCCGAGAGGCGACGGACGCGCTTGATCCTGATTCAACAAGCCTCATCAAGTGATACGCATACGCGGCAACGCGTTGTCCGCCGCTTCAGACAAGTATGGGCGGCGCGATTCAACGCAATAAGCCGCCCCGGTTCCGGGTCGAGAAAGGCTAGGACGCGCCTTTTTTCCCGGCGCCCGCACTGCTCTTCTTCGCGTCTTGCCTGCCAAGCTCCTCCTTGGTCAGCTTGACCTTTTTCACTTTTTCCGTCTTGACCTTTTCTTTCTTCACTTTTTCCTTCTTCACCTTTTCCTTCTTCACGGCCGGCCCCGCCAATGCCTGCTTCGCCAGCCGTTTGGCCTGCTTGGCTGCGACATCGAGAAGTTTCCTGGTTTTTTGGTGCTGCCGTCTGGCTTTCAGCATTGACGCGTGACTCATTTTGACCTCCGATGGATGAAAGATTGAATTCGACTTTAGTTTGATCCGATTTTGCGTTCTTGGCTAACCGACCGCATCAAGCCCCGGAAATGGCCCATGCGCGGGCATCCGTACCAGGCTTGCACCCATCCATAAATGGTCACGTCGGGTTTGTCCAAATATACGAGTTCAAATCGGTTAGCAAGGCCGATGCTTTGAAATTCGGCGCCCACCTGGACCAAGCGACCCGAGCGGCCGCTATCGAGAATGTTGACCGACAGGTAACGCTGATTGCGACATTCGCGTTCACCGTAAGCGATTAGCGGAACATCCAGATCGAGTGACGCGGACACTCGAGTTTGAGCTCGGCGCCACAAACCGGCCCGCACCTTTGAGCCGGCCCGACCACTTCGAGCGTCCACGCGCCGCAGCGTAGCGGGAGGATGTCTTGGAATGCCCTCGGTGCCACCCATTGCGCGCCTGCGAAGGCCGTGTATTATCAAGATGGATTGGTGTGAGGAGTGCGCCGTGTCCATCTCGCCGCAGCGTATTGTTTTCGCGTACGCGTTGGCCCTCGCGGCGAACTCGGCGCTCGCCCAAGATTGGCCAGCAAAACCGGTCCACTGGATCGTGCCGTTTCCACCAGGCGGCTCCACCGACATCGCGGTGCGCACGGTCGCCGATCGCCTCACGAAGGTGTTCGGCCAAGCCATGATCGTTGAGAACCGCCCCGGCGCCGCGGGCCACATTGGCTTTGAGTACGTCGCCAAGAGCTCAGCAGACGGGTACACCATACTCGCCGGCTCCGATGGAATCGCCTCCGCCCCGCATCTCTATTCGAAGCTCGGCTTCGACCCGCTCAGGGACTTCGTGCCGGTGACGCAACTTTCACGCCAACCAGTGTTGCTCGCGGCGCATCCATCACTCGGCGTACATTCGGTTACCGAGCTTGTGGCGCTGGCAAAAAATAAACCCGGGCTCCCCTATGCAACCTCCGGGTCGGGGAGTCCGCAGCATATCGTCGCGGAATGGTTTGCAAGCCTTGCCGGAATCAAACTTGCTCACGTGCCATACAAAGGCGGCGGACAGGCGATTACCGACTTGGTCGGTGGGCACGTGCTGCTCGCCTCGCTGGGCCCAGGACCGCTGCTTCCTTACTACACGGCGGGCAGAGTGAAGTTGCTCGCGCAGAGCCCGCAGACGCGTGTATCGGCACTGCCCGAGGTGCCGACCTACGAGGAGGCCGGCTTCAAGGGCCTCATCCTCGAACAGTGGTTCGGCGTGTTCCTGCCGGCAGGGACACCGGTGGAGATTGTGGTGCGCCTCAATCGCGAGATCGTCAAGGCGCTCGCCGATCCACAGGTTCGCGAGCGCTATGCGCAGAGCGGCCTCGACCCGGTGGGCAATAGCCCGGAGCAATTCGCCGCCGTGGTCCGCTCCGACTACGAGAAGTATGGCCGGCTCGTGCGCGAGCTGAAGATCAAGATCGATTAAACCGCGCTCGTAAGGATAGATTGACGTCGAGGATCAACCTCCTCCGGAGCGGCCATGGCTGATTCGAATTCCCGGCCACCGAACATCGTTCTGATCTTGGCCGACAACCTTGGCTGGGGCGAGCTTGGCTGCTATGGCGGCGGTGCGCTACGCGGGGCACCGACGCCGCGCATCGATCGGCTCGCCTCGGAAGGGCTACGGTTTCTCAACTTCAATGTGGAGAGTGACTGCGTTCCGACGCGCTCAGCGTTGATGACCGGCCGCCATCCGATCCGCACTGGCGCAATTCAATCGATACCGGCGGGGCTGCCGCAAGGAATCATCCCTTGGGAAATCACCATCGCGCAGCTGCTCAGCGGCCGCGGTTACGCCACCGGCATTTACGGCAAGTGGCACCTTGGCGACAAGGAAGGGCGCTACCCAAAGGACCGTGGCTTCGACGAGTGGTACGGCATTCCGCGCACGACAAACGAAACCATGTTCGCTGGCGCAGTGGGATTCGATCCGTCGGTCGTGGACCTTCCCTATGTGATGGAAGGCCGGGCAGGGGATCAGGCGCGCAACGTGGAGCCCTACGATCTCGAAATGCGACGTCGGATCGATGGCGAGCTCTCCCGGCGAACAAACGACTTCATTCGCCGGCAGGTCAACGCAAAACGGTCGTTCTTCGCCTACGTGCCGCTCACGCAGTTGCATTTTCCGACGCTGCCGCATCGTGACTTTGAAGGCAAAACAGGCGCGGGTGACTTCGCCGACTCGATGGTCGAGATGGATCATCGTGTCGGCCAGGTCCTGGATGAGATCGACGTACTCGGCGTCGCTGACAACACGGTGATGCTATTCGGTAGCGACAACGGGCCGGAGTTTCGACGGCCGTGGCGCGGCACCGCCGGCCCTTGGACGGGCACGTATCACACGGCGATGGAGGGCTCATTGCGCGCGCCGTTCATGCTGCGCTGGCCCGGCAAGGTCCAAGCCGGTCAGGTAACGAACGAGATCATTCATGTCGTGGACCTGTTCCCGACGTTGGCGCGCATCGCTGGCGCTACCGTACCGACCGACCGGCCAATCGACGGCGTTGATCAGCTTGATTTCTTTCTTGGACATCAAGAGCGGTCCAACCGCGAAGGGTTTGTCTATTACATCAAGAACGAGCTTCGGGCGGTCAAGTGGCGTAACTGGAAAATGCATTTCATCTGGGAGGTAGAACCGAACACCGGACCGAACAAGCTCGAGACACCCTATATCTTCAATCTAGTCCGAGATCCGAAGGAAGAGACCAACGTGGCCACGGAAGAGAATTGGGTACGCGGTCCGATCCTGCGCATGCTCGCTGATTTCCAGCAGAGCCTTAGGGTGCACCCGTCGATACCGCCTGGCGCCCCGGACGACTTCAAGGTGTCGTTGCGCTCGGGAGATTGACCTTCTTGTCTACCGCAACGTCCACTCGTGGCTTAGCGACCACCCAGAGTCAAGATTGGTCCGAAAGAAGGCGCGCCAGCCGACTCGGTTCGAGGTGACCGAGCAGACCCCGCAAGCGGTCGACGACTATATTCGTACCACCGGCAAGAAGCCGGGCGAATTCCCGTTCGGTGGGCGCCGTGGTCCGGGCCACGCGGCCCGTAGGGTGCGTCAAGCGAGTTCTCTGACAAGCGGAGGTTATCTGTCTGAGTATCCGCTTACGGCAAACCTACGGAAAGACGAAACGTCGCGGAATTTTACAGACCGACTAAGTCAGTAAGTTTAACCAGTTGATTGTCAGGAGTGGTCTTCAAATTGCTTGCTGCAGGCCTTAGCTGCGATCCAGTTGCTCAGTATTGCGGTGAAGCTTTTGCAATTGAGAAAGAGGAAATGAAATGAAGAGGCTGCTTGAGGTTTTGTTTATGGGTGTGGCGATTTGCGTCGGCGCCACAGCGGTTAAGGCCGATATCATATTCAGCAACCTAACGTCGGCAACACCTATCAGCGCAATGCACGGCAGATCCCCAACCCCCGGGGAATACATTGCGATGCCATTTGTCGTGCCGATTGGACCCGGATTCGATCTGACGCAAATCGATATTGGACTGACGTATGTTTCGGAGCTGGGCGGTACGAATGGTGCAACCTTGCAGCTCGTATTTGACGATGGTGGCGACCTACCGGGTTCATTCATCCAGAGCTGGGTATTGTCCAACCTTCCCGCAATTGGAACGACTACGCTTCAACCCTCGCAGATGATTACCGGGATCACCGGGACTATGCTTACCGGCGGTGCGCGATATTGGCTGATAGCCATCGGAATGAGTACCTCGATGGCATGGCAGTTTGCCAATCCGGAAATAGTTGGACCGTTTGCTTTCTCGATCGATGGCGGAACGAATTGGACGCTGGTCTCTGGGTTGGGGGAGAGCGCGTTCGACGTGTTGGGTACGCCGGTGTCCACGCGGGTTTCCGAGCCAATGTCGGTCACGCTGCTCGGGCTGGGATTAGCCGCGCTAGCGGTGGCTCGGCGGCGCTGGACCTTGAGCCCTTCGTGAACTTTGGCTGTGAAGCGCGTACGGTCATAGGTGACAAAATGACCATGCTCGCCCGGGCATGGGACGAGTCACTCGCCGAGACAAGTGAACTGCTACGGCGATCTCACGGACGGGAGGCAGCAAATGAAGACCGTTCTCAGAATAGGCGCGCTGGGCGTTCTGAATGGCTCTCTCTTGCACGTCTTCCACGAGGTGCCGGAGAAGCTTGCGTCAACGCAACCGTGACGGACCGTGGCCAGCGTCGGGTGTCGGTTGCAGAGCCCGAAACTCAAGCTCCCACCGCGTCGAGCTACCTCCTTCAGGACCCGCGCGATGAGCCGTGGGGGGCTGGCAACACCGCGGGTTCGCGGTAGCATCGGTCGGGGTCGGAATCGCCCGTAGTCGCGTTTGGACATGCCGGTTCTTGCAGCGTAGCCAGGCGAACGTGGGCAAACAAAGCTCGCGTAAATCGAAGCCTCCCGAGACACTTGCGCCACGAAGTGGCGCGCACGAATACCCCGTCAGTGCCGTGACGCACCCTCAAGGACCAGACGATGAGCGCCATCTTCAACCCCCTCGACCACCCCGATGCCGAAGTGTCGCGCGCCTACTTTTGCCAACTCACTGGCCGCGCAAAAATCACCGCCTATCGACACGAACGCCTGGACCCCAATTGGGCCGAAGCCGATCGTCCGCGGCAAACGTGTCTTTTACAAAGCGGCGGACTGCAAACGCTACCTGGAGTCGGCGTACCCGTCGGAGCGCAACCGCGGCCGTCGTGACGGCGTCGCTGTGGCATGGCATCACATCGAGCTAGTGCGCGAGCTTGCGCTTCAACCTACTTCCAAGCTGATCCTATTCGCGCTCGCTGCTCGCGCCGACGACGATGGCCGATGTTGGCCGTCAGTCCGTAAGCTTTGCCAGGACACGGGTCTGGCGCGGCAGTCGGTGCCGCTGCACCTTGGTCAGCTCGCGGGGTGCGGCGCGGTCGTACGCGAAGCGCATTCCGGTCGCGCCACCGGCCTGCGACTCAACCTGCAGGTCTTACCCTACGTCGCAGGGTCGAGACCAAAAGCGCAAAAGAGTCCTTCCGGTGGACAACCCGCCGACGAGGGGTGCATCCGATGCATTCGGCAACGGCCCCGCACAATCCAAGCAATTTGTGCAAACTCGCAGCATCGCGGGTTTTTTTCGCCCAGGTAGGAGTGGAGAGTTCTCGGCTCCCTGAAACGGGTATGCGATCCGCGGCGCCCCAGGCTTGTGGGGACTACGAATCGAGGAATACACTTGCCAGCAGTGATCATCCTGTGCGCTGCGTATCGGCTTGACAACCGCCGAACGGAGGCAGCCGGCGCGCGCGTGACCGACCTCGCTTAAGGGAGAGGCTGGCGGCCAGGGAGGGCCGCCTCGCAGACGAAGGGCAGTCCGTGGCGTCTAGCACCACACCGATCGCCGGAAGCCTGTCGCGCGAAGGCAGCACCGCTTGGTCGTTGCTGACCGAGGCTGTCCTGCTTGTCCTGGCCATCTGCGCGCTTCTTCCTCGCTTCGCGTTGCTCGCCGCGCAGGAAACGGGGCGCGACGGCCGCTTCGCTGAAGCCACGATCACCGTGCGCGAACTGCCCGATCCTGTGCTTCCCAAGCTCTGCGCAACATTCGGTTCGTCTGCAGAGACCCTCGTACGCGAACGTTTGTGCGGGCAAACCGATGCCACTCCCCTGAGCGGTGGCATCGATCGCATCCCGCCCGCACTTGCAAGCGCAAGCGCCCGGGCGAGACAGGCGTTTGTCGCGCCGCTACAGGACGTTCAGGCGCGGCTCGCTGGCCTTCGGCAGCAATTGTACGAAGGTCAGGACAACGTCCTCGTGCTTGGCGATGCCATCGCGTCCACCGAAGCGGAGATCCGGCCTTTCATCAAGCGCTACTCGATCGACGCTGCAAATGGAGAGGGTGAGGGCCCGCTGCCGCTTTCCTGCGCGTACCGTCGAGTGGAGGCTGCGGTTGCGGAAGCCTCCGCCCGTCCCGGTGCGGATCGCGAAATCCTGCGCGCAAACGTTGTGCTTCTGTTCGGTGCAGCGCTCGACGGCAATCGGGCGGTGCCGTCATTGGCAAGCGCTGCGACGCTGCCGATCGCTGGCGTCACGTCACAGCGTGCCTGCGCTGGCTTCGAAACCTCAGCGGCCCTCTCCGCGACCTCTGTTCTGATGGACGACGCACGCACCGCGTCGATGCGGACCGAGAAGAACGAGGCGATGAGGGCGCTGCTTCGATCAGCCGGTTGGCAGTGGGCGGCGTGGGCAGTCGCGGGTATGGTGCTGCTGCATTTGAGCCGCCAAGCAGGTTTTTCGTCAATTGGCATTGCGTTCGGGCTGGCGACATGGGCTCTTGCGGCATGGATCGGCCGCGTACCGTGGCCATTCGCTTCGGGACGTACGCTGGTGCTGGCGCGGGAATCGGCTTACCCGCTTGCGATGCCGGCGAACTTCGTGCTGTGGATGGTAGGGGCGGCGATCGTCGTACTCGTCTGCACGCCGTGGTTGCGGAAGACGCTCGCTTCCGGACCGCAAAACGCATCCTCCATGTTTGGCTACCCGGGCCTTGTATTTGCGACTGGGATCGGTTTCCTCCTCGTGCTCGACCTGTCAGCGAACGGGCAACCGGGCAACCGCTATCTCGCGCTCTACCACCAGGGCCATCTATGGTTTGGCATGCTTGCCTTCAGCCTCGTGGCGTTCATGCGTCAGCCGCTCGGACGCTTGCTGTCGTGGGTGCTGTCCGTTTTCGATGGTGTCGCGAGCAACGTAGCAAAGCGGGTGGGTGCGGCGGGCGGCGCGACGTTGTTTCTGGTGTCGATGCTGGCGCTCGTCTGTGCCATTGGATCGCTGCTCCCGAACTCTCCCCAGCTCACGTCTGAGATCGGACGTCTTTGGCTTATCCTTGGCGCAGCCTGGTTCTTCTTCATGCGCGGTACGCCGCTCACCGAGCGCCTCGCCCGCAGCGGCAATTCCCTCGCCTCGCTCTTCCGATACGTGTGGCCGTTACTGTTCGTGGTCATCGTCCTGATCGGCGCGATGGTGGTCACGCACGACATGGGACCATTGCTGATCGCCGGATATGCTGCAGGCGCTTTCGTTGCGGCGTCGGTGGCGATGTGGTTGTACCAGCGACTCGGCACGATCGGCCTGGCCTACGCGCTGGCGGTGGTTCTTTTCGTGGGGTGGATCCTCGCGACGACCGTCGCGTTATTTCGATTCGGTTCGCTCGACGAGGTTGCGGCAGGGCGGCTCGAGAATCTTGCGGCACCGCTCGCGTCCGCCAACGACCAGCTGGCTTTGGTTACGTGGTTCCAGCGGGCTGCGCCCCCTGAGGGGTTCGGGATGGGCTCAGTCCCCTGGTGCGGCTTCGGGTCGGGCGCCACTTGCGCTGGTGTGCCGGCGCAGATACAGAGCGACTACACGTTCACTGCGATGGTTGGCGCATTCGGCTGGACGGCGGCCTGGGCGCTTACCCTCGGCTGCGCGGTATGGCTGCATGCGCTTATCCGCAGCCATGGGCCGGCAACCCGCGGCGAACCCCGCTTTGTCCGGATCGGTGGTCGCATTCGCAACGACCACCAAGCGTTTCTGAGTTGGCTCTGCGTGGCGTGGGTCGTTCTCGCGCTGTGTCAGCTCGCGGTGACCGTCGCAGGCAATCTCGCGGTGATTCCGCTCACCGGTGTCACCTTCCCATTCGTGAGCTTCGGCCTGACTTCGCTCGCGGTGAACATGTCGATGTTGGGACTGGCCATCAACCTCGATGCACAGAACGAGGGCGCGAATGCCTGAACGACGCCGACGACTGACGTTGCTGCAGCTCGCCATCGCGGCAAGCGCTGCGGTCGTGCCCGTGCTGCTTGCCGTGTTGCTAACCGTCGCTTCGGCGCGGCAAGCGGACGGTATAAAGCCCGCGGGGAACAGCGATCGGCACGTCAGCGTGCGCCATGTCGCTGCGCTCAAGACCTTCGAATACGCCATTGTCCAGCGCAACCGAGTGACTTCGGGGCCCCCATCCGCCGAGGCCCTGCTCGAGCGCGTTCCGCAGTGTCGCGGCGCATGGGATGGCCGTGGTGGCGTGCTGAGTCGCATGCGACGGCTTTTGACGCGTTCGTCGGATCAGAGTTCGTCGCCTGCAATCCGGATGGCTCTGCAGCTCGGCGAGATCGATCAGGCGCTGCTCGCTTTCAGCGCCGGCAATAACCGCCGGGTGAGCGACGCTGTCGGCATCGATAGCGCTCGCTGGTTCGACGCAGTGACGACCGCACTCCAAACGCCGATCGAGGCTCCCGACTACCCCGGTGTCCTGTTCGCAGTGCAATGCGCGGACATCGCAGGAGCGGTGTCGACGCTCGCGCGCTCGAATGGGCGAATGCTTGCCGCACTGGCCTGGCGCGGCACCGAAGTTGAACGCGTGATTGCGCGCTGGCGCCCGGAACAGTTCGTCGAGATCTCAGCGCGCAACGTCGCGCGCGCAAACCCGTGGTCCGGAATTCCAGGGTGCATCTACTTGGGTCCCGGCGCGGGCGCAAACGACGAAGGAGCCACCTATTTCCTCGGTGGCGTTCGTGGGCAGGACGAACGGCTGTGCAAGGGCGCCGACATGCGCGGTATCGTCGAGGGCAACGGGCATACGTCACCGGTGTTTCGCGTCGCGGGCGAGCCAAGTCCGGACATGCCCGTGGGCGACGAGCGCTGGAAGGTGCCGCCATCGCTCAGTGTCATGCTGCAACCGCTGGAGCCACTACACCGCCCGGCGGGTTCGGTGTATCTCGCGCAAACCGCCGCGGCAACGGAACCGCAAGGATCGTCGGCGAGCTACCGCTATGGACCGAACCAAATCGCTGTAGGTAGCGCGCCGGTCGACGTTGGGTTCTCCATCGATCTCACCATCGATCCGTCATTGCAGGCGCTGGCGCAACAGACGGTCGCCTGCTACACGGGACGAGACGACGTGTGTCGAGCCCTCGACATTCATCGCAAGGAAGACGGGTTACTTGGCGTCGGGCACGAACTGCTCGAGCACGCCATGGTTCGCATGGCCGCAGTCGCGGTTATCGACGTCGAGAGCGGCCGCATCGAAGCGCTCGCCGGGGCGCTCTCGCCTTGCACGCGCGAGGAATACGACGGGCCGGGACGGTCCACTCACTGCGACAAGCGCCTCCCATACCCCATCCGGTATCGCCCCGACGCGCTACTGAACGCTGCCGTCTTCCACGACGCGATGCCGGGCTCGATCATCAAGCCGATCATGGCCGCTGCATTCCTCTCCGATCCGGCAGTGGGTGCACGCTGGTTGACCGCGGAGCGCGCCGAGATCGCACGGTCGCCCACGACGCTACCATCTGCCGACAGCTTGCGGGGACAGTTGATGCGTTCGAATTCGGCGCGATTTCTCGATCGCATGTTTTGCGCGGACAAGGGTTTTGCCGCTTGCGAGCGGCCGTGGGAGATTCAGGCGATGGCGCCAGCGTTCGGCTGGAATGGTGATTGCGCCGTTCCGAGCGACGAATGCGGGAAGCGCGACCTGCTTTTCGGGCGCACGCTCGATGGGCAAGACGGCGACGGCTTTGGCCCGTCGCTAGCGCTGTCCGTTCCCTATGGTCGACTGCTGACTGAGCCGCTCGAAGGAAAGCTGGGGGCGCCGATTCGTACGCGCGCCCCGACGCAACTCGATCCCGCAAGAGTGCGGCAATGCGCGGCCGGGCCGGACGGGCAACGCATGAGCAAGGACGACTGGGAAAAATGCAGTGGTGGCGTGGTGGTCGACATCGTGGCCGAAGGTTGGGGTCAGGGGCACGCACGCGCGAGCGCGCTTGGCGGCGCGGGCATGATGGCGATGCTGGCCGCGGCGGCCAACGGCCAGACGGAGGTATTCAAGCCGCATCTGGTGCAGGCCGTGCGCGGTGCTGGTCCGGCCAATACGTCGGTTCTGCGCTGGAGTCGAGCTGATGCGGAGCCGAATCGCATCGCGCACGACGCTGCCGAAGTGATCATCAGCGGTCTTTCGTTCAGTCATCGCGCAGGAACGGCACGACTCGCGTGCGAGCAGGTGTTCGATGCGCGCACTTGCGCGCAGATGGACTGGATCGCCGGCAAGACGGGGACACCGACGTTTCCCAACGACGATCGTTCGCTCGACGACCTTGCCCGGCTGTGTACGCCGGACGCCATCCGACCACGACGCGACCGCGACGCGTGTGGGCCGCTCCGACCGTACAAGTGGTACGTCGCCGCCTATCGAACCGATCCGGCCGACGCACGCTGGAACAAGGTGATCGGCGTGCTGACCGAGCGCAACTGGCTCGCCGACACCGGACGCGTTCACGGCGCCGGCGATCACGGACCCAATCCGGCGGCGGAGATCGCGATGCAGATCGCTGGGCGCCATGCCGGCGTCCTGGGGCAGGGCGCGGTCGTGGCGCAGGGGGTCAAGTGAAGCCACTGCGCAGGGGGGCGCGCGCATGGTCCGCGTCGGGTGCAAGCTCGCTCCGCCGCCGAGGTTATCGGTGGCCCGCTCGTGTGGACCTTCGACGGTGCGTTCGCTATGTGCCTTGCCGACATGGAGGACACGCTGCGGCGGGCGATCGTCCAGGTGGGCGACGTGGCGTCGATCGCCGTGCTGATCGAAGTATCGCTTCCCGCGCTCAAGCGGCGCGTCGATGCCGGCGATGCGATTCAGCCCGCGTGGGGACAAATGCTGGAGCGGATGTCGGATCGGTACGGCCTGCCGGCGCCACCGCGGGTGCGCCCATTGGACGCCGATGGGCCGCTCGCTACACTGGTTATTGCATATCGAAGCTAGCGCGCACGAGCGTGCATCGGGCAAGGAGCAGGATCATGAGGCTTAAGGGCTGGATGCTGAAGAAAGTGAACGGGGTGGGCAATCCCAGGGCGCGCGTGGAGCCACAGTCGCGCGACCCGACGGCGCGCGACGCAAGCGCGCCGCAATTCGATGCCCACGAGCCGAGGCTGCGGACGTTCGGAGAGCAACGCGGAGCAATGCCAGACAGCGTCGAGACCCTCGGTCCTTATCGTGACTTGATCAGGGCGATTCGCGAGGAACTGGAGCATTTCGTAACGACGCAGCTGCGCCTTCATCTCGCGATCGCCGAGCGCGACCGCTACGTGCTCACGTCGGTCGAAGTCGAGTGCGAAGAAAGCGACGAGCATCGCGAGCTGTTGCGCAGGTTCATCGCTGAGTTCAAGCCTGAGCAGATCAAGCACTACCTCGCCAAGGAAGTGATCGCCGGTTTGCGCAACGCAAGTGCGATCGACTTGTCGCAGTTCGCCGGACTCAACGCGATACACCACGACGCTGGCGAAAACAAGGCAACCGAGCGTTACGGCGAGCTGCTCGCCGAACTGCGACGGAGCTCGCCCCGAAGCGTCGCGCGCCCGTATCAAGTGGCTCTTCTGGGACGCTGGTCGCAGCTCGATGCGTCTGCACCTGTGAGCGACCGCGTCTGGTCCGCGCTCCGAGATGCCCAGACGCCGCTTGCCGCGCAGACGTTCGCGATCGATATCGAGGATTCGGGTGGCGCTCGCCGCGTCCTGCTGACGTCCGTCGTGCCTGGCCGTCGCTATGCTATCGGCAAAGGAGAGGGTTGCGATGTCGTGGTCGACGGTGCATATGCCAGCCGACGGCATTGCGAGATATGGCTCGACAAGGGCATCTGGTGGGTCGTCGACGCTGGATCGACCAACGGGATTCGCGTCGAGTCGGCGAACGGCGTGATTGCACGATGTCACCAGGGGACGCAAAGCGCAGCGTCGCTCCCGCCAATCGAGCTGGCACCAGGCGCGCGGTTGATTCTCTCCGCGCAGACAGAAGGCGAGCCACGGCAGTACCCGCGGCTGTCGCTGCGCGCGGTCGATCTCACCGACGCGCGCACGAAGTCGCCCAGCACCATCTCGCCGACGCCGGTTACGCCCATTGCTCCGCCGCGCCGTCGCGAACGGGCAATGATGATCACCGCCCGCATGGCTTCGGGCGTCCGCACTGTCGACGTTCCGGCGGAAGCACTTCCATTTCGCGTCGGGCGCTCGCGCAATCAGGCGCTCGTCATCGACGGGGCGCACGCGGAAGTCTCCGGGCGCCATTTCGAAATCGTCGCGCTCGACCAGTCGGGTGCCCAGATCGTCGTTCACGGTGACAACGGCGTGACCGTCAATGGCAGGTCACACGGGCCAGGTAGCGAATTCAAATGGAAGCCCGGAGAGACGCTCTTGCTCGGGGACGCCTCCGGGCAAGCGTCCTCGTGCACGCTGACGCTGTCGCAGGCCGGATGATTACCGCTCGTTTGCCAGGCGGTACGAACGGCGTTTCTGCATGAACGTCGGCATGACTCGCGATCGGCAATCGTCGCCGCAGAACAGCGCTCGCGGCGACGCGTCGGCGTACGTACGCGAGGCGGCGCTTACGACTGGATGGGTCAGGCTCGACGCTGCGGTCGCGTCGTCGCGCGGACGATTCCATGCGATCAACGAGGATTGGTCCAGTGCGCTCGACGGGGCCTTTCCGCTGTTCGTGGTCGCGGATGGGGTGAGTTCGGGCGCGATGGCTTCGTGCGCGAGCCGCGAGCTTGTGGCGTCGTCTTCACGCGACGCTCGAGCGGAGTCGCGTCGACGCCGACGCGCTGCGCAGCGCTGTTCTCGACGCCGATCGGGAGATAAGCGGCAGCATCGCAAGCCTGACCGACGCGTCAGGCGCCGCGACGGTAGCGCTTTGCGCGGGTACCGGCGCGATCGCTGTCCCGGTGGCTGGTCGCGTGGGTCGGCGATTGCCGCGTCTATCGCGTGAGCGCGGCGCGCGGCGGAACCGCGCAGCTTCTCACGCTGGATGACACTTACCGTCACTTGAGCGAGCTGCCGCCGCCGGGCGGTTCGCTCGACGATCCGGCGCGAATGGTCGGAAACGGCGCCGTCGATGTGCCGAACGTCCGCGACATCGATCTGGGCCGCGATGAAATGCTGATGCTGTGCAGCGACGGGGTCCACAAGCATGCCGGGCCGCGTGACATCGCGCGACTCCTCCACGGACCGACCCCGCTCGCGGACCGCTGCGTCCGGCTCATCGAATTCGCGCGAACGCGGGGCAGCAACGATGATGCGACGGTACTGGTCGTGCAGCGCGTGGAGCGCACGCGCGCACGGCTTGCGCGCTTGGTTTCGATTGGTGCGCTCATCGCAGTCGCCGCGGTTGCCCTGTTGTGGCTCGCGGCCGACTGGGTAACTGCGCAGCGGTTACCACCGGCGAACCCACCCCTTGCTGCCAAGGTGCAACCATGACCCCAGCGCAAATCGAACGCGTTTTCGGCCGTGGACGGCTGAAAATGGCCACCGGCGAGCACGTCGAGGTGTTTCGCGAGGCGGTCGCTCCCGGGGAACGCCGTCGCTATACCAAGCGCTTCCTTGCGACGAGCGATGGCGACTTCGGTCAGTGGACCGAGCGCGAATGGCGCATCCTCGCGCGGCTGATCGGGCACGGCATCCGTTGTGTACCCGATGTGGTGCAGTTCGACGGCGGGGCGATGGGGGGCGTACGTCTAGTCCAGACCTACGACGCCGGGGTCACTGTCGATCAATGGGCGACGTTGTTGCCGGTTTCGCGCGACGGCAATGTGCGTCGCCACGTCTTCGAGGATTGCGCGCACTGGTGGGCTCTTGCCCATTACTGCCTGGCCGCGCTCGACGAAATTCACTCGCTGCAACTCGTCCACCTCGACATCAAAGGCGACAACATTTGCGTTCCTTATGGGCCGTCGACCTTCGATCCGGACGCGGCCCGCCGCGCTGTATCCGATCTTCCCGAGGCTCGCATTGATCGACTTCGCGTTCTCGCTGGTGTCTCGCGAGAACCTTTCCACGCCGCTGCCGATCGGCTGGCAGAAAGACTACGACTACCAGTCGCCCCGACTGCTGGGAGCACTCGATGCGGGGCGCAAAGGAGATCTGCAGCCGACGAAAGAGCTCGACTGGCGCTGTGATTTGTACAGTCTCGCCGCGATGCTCAAGCGGTACCTGCCGAGCGAGGCGCCGGGCGACGACGCAGCGTGGACGCGGGAGCGTTACGACGATGCGCGGACACTCATCTTCCGGCTACGCGAGTGTCACGATCGAGATGTGCCGCACTGGCGTCCGCATCAACAGCTGATGGATTTCACCGGCGCGCGGATAGCCGAGCACGATCTCGTCGCTTCTCTCGACCACGGGTGGACACTGGCCCGCGACGTCACGACCGATGATGCTGCGGCACCGATCACGCCGTTGACGCGTATTGCTCCCTCTATCCGCACCGTCGAGCCGGTGCACATCACCACGCGCATCGTCGTGCCGACGGCGGTGACAGCGGTGCAGAGCGCGGCTCGTGTAGGCCCGAATTTATTCGGGCGCGGCGGTCATCAATCAGATGGCGCGCGAATGAATTCGCGCCTACCACCCGCGCCACGACGCACATTGTGGAGAGCAACGGTGCTTGCACCAGTAGTCGGAGCGATCGTGGCCCTGGCAGCGCCCGCATTCATCGGCGATCCGGAGCATCCTCTGATTGACCGGGCGCGCGAAGCCTTCGACGCGATGCGCTCGGTGATCGAAGGAGGCCCGCCGGATAACGCGATCGCCGAACCCGGGACGTTGCCAGCCCCATCCGGTCAGCCGCTAGACGTGCCGCCAGGGGAGGTTGCAGACTCGGCGCCAGCGCGGGTGGAGGAGCCGCCGCCCGTCGCAGTATCGCCGGAGCCACTGCGCGAGCAGCCTGACGCGAAATTTTCTGCGATACCGGAGCGAAGCGCGCCGTCGACACGCATCGCAAAACTGCACGCGAAGTCAGCCATGCCGGCGAATCGAGCGCCGCCGGTCTCGAGTCTGCCTCAGTCGGCAAGCGAGATGACGGGGCCGGCCCATCCGCTTCCTCGCTCAGCGTCAATTGCAAATCCGAAGCAGCCGCGCGGTCCGTCAATGGCATCGGCCGGCACGTCTGCACACTCGAGCGTGCGGCAATCATCGGTGCAGAAACAGCGGATCCAGATATCGCCGCCCGAGGCCCAGGTCGTGGCCTCGACGTCCGCGCCAACGCTGCCCGGTGCAAATTCGATCGCGCAAACTGCTTCACGCGAGGCGGACCCTGCGCGGGTTGCGCCAAGCGATCCAGCGTCCGACCAAAGCAGTTCGAGTTCGAAGTCCAGCGTTGCGACTCCGCAGCAGCCTTTGCAGGCGGAGCTGCCCCGCACGGCCAGCAACGAGCCGCGAGCGTCGACGGCTGTCGCCAGCGGCGCATCTGGCGCTGCCGAGCGGGCACCGAACGAACAGCGCCGTGCCCCACCGCCGGCAGCCAGTCAGGGACAGCAGCGCGCACAGAATCCGCAGCCATTCGGCGAATTGCGAACGCTGTTGTCAAATCTCGGCCAGTTGTTGCAAGGCCGCGAAGGACCTCCTGCCCCTGTCGAAGAACGCCGCATCCTGGCCCTTGCCCCGCCGGCGCCCGCATCGCGTTCCCCGGCGCCGTCGCGGCCAGATCCGCTCAGCGGGACGTCTCCGCAACCGGCTCCGCCCGTTTTGTCTGCACCCGGTCCGACTGAACAGTCGCGGACCGAGCTCCGCCCTTCGGCGCCCCCCACCCAACCCGCACCTCTGACGGTCATCGCCGATGCACGCGCCGAAGTGGCGCCTTCAGCTGTTCCAGCGCCGCCTGCGCCGTCTTCGCCGACGGTAGTGGAGTCAGCTCCGCGCGCCTGGGGTCAGTCTCAGGAGGCGCTCGCGACACGAGCGCGGCGAATGCTCGCCGATGTGGTTCCTCGCGTTGCGGCGCGGGCAGAACCCGATGTTTCACGAATACTGGCTGTGGCGGCGATGGCGAATCAGCGTTCGCAACAGCGTGCGATATTCGATGCGGCATCTGCCGCGTGGCCCGGCGAGAATGAGTGGGTTCCTCCAACGGACATTGAGCCGGTCCGCGCGCGTCGGCTCCACGGCGAAGCACGACAGGCGTTTGCGTACGGCGGCGTGTCCGATGCCGTCAATGTCGAATTGCAGGCGTTCGGGGCGAATCCACGCGATCCCGACATCGCCGTCTACCTCGCATACCTCCATCTCAGGATGAATCCCGTGCAACCGGAAACGGCGCGTCAGCTTGCTCTGTACGCGATCTTCGTCAGCGGCTCACAACGGTCCATTCGATTTGGCGACTGGAACACGCTCGCGGTAGCAAGTGCTCTGACGGGACGGGACATCGATGCCACGCGTGCGTTCTTCGTCGAGGCCGCGCTTACGACGAACCTCGATCGCACCTGCCAGACCGCGCGGAGTGCTTACGCGACCTTCGGGGAACGCCTCCGCATGCCGGTGCAGACAATGTTCATCCGACTCGATTTCAACGGACGTTTCTCGCCTTACTGCGAGTGGCCTCCTGCCTGGAACACGGCATCGAAATAGCACATGCGCTAGGAGGAGGCTCGCAGATCGATCGCAACAGGTCCCCTTTCGCAGGAGTGGGAACCGACCTTACACTCGCGGTGCTTCAGCGCAAATAGGCCAGGAGAGGCGCGCCCGCGCGGCGCTGGATCAAGAGATCTTCCGCCATGTTGACCTGGGCAGGCGTGAGTTCTGCGAGCCACTGAATCATCCCGCCGATGAGCGTCGCCACCGCGACACCATCGAGGTAAAGAATGCGGTTGCCCGCGAGCGCCGGTACTTTCGCACCGGGAAGAATCACGCCGACGAGATTCAAAGGATCCGCGCCGCTGACTGACAGGAATTCCCCCGTGAGAGGAGTGCGCCGTGTTTTGCGCAGCAGTTCCACTGCATCGGGCAGCGCGAACTGCTCACCCGATACACCTGCGACAAAGCGTCCGCCGCGTATTTCCCCGCGCGCCTCCATTCGCCTCAAAACGCGGAGCAGATCGCGCCATGGTGGCAGCCATGCGCCTTCGCGATGCAGCACGCGCCAGAACACGACGCCGTACCGACGAAGCAGCGTTTGCACGATGAGGTCAAGCACCGGCTCCGCGGGCTCGGACGTGCCGGATGCGCGGAGCGCCGGCGGTGCCTGGCGTTTCTGCAGCGCCCATCGTCCCGAATCGGCGATGTCGAAAATCGCGCGCCGGTGGCGCCGCCGCCCGCCCAGCGGTTTTCTTTTTTCGGACGGCGTCAGGAGGGCGCGCAATCCGGCAAAGCTGTCGCTGCTGGCTACGCCGAGGGCAACGAGTTCGGCGAGCGCTTCCTCGGCTTGAGTGCGTAGCAGACCCGTTCCATCGACGATTTCGTCGTAGAAAGCCGCCCCGTGGTTGCGCAGATAGCTCGCGACGGCGCGCGCCCGCGAACTGAGCGTCGCGGTCTCGACATCGGGAGATGCCGGTGTCGCGCGATTCCAGAGCGGCGCAAAGCGCCTCGGGAGCAGTGCCACCGGCGTGGTCCGGATGGGACCCGCTTGCGTCTTGCCGAGCGTATTGCCGGGTACGGTAAGCCGCGTCCAGACGACCCGGCCGGACAGGCATAAATCGTCGAGCCAGGTGAAGTCATAGTCCGCGAGGCGCGCGGGCAACAATTCGGATTCCCATGCCGCCGCAGGAGCTTCGAAGCCTTGAAGCTGCGCGATGACTCCCTCGAGGGCATCCTGACCTTGCCGGCGTTCGTCCGGCATCACCTGCTGCCAGTGAAACAGGAAACGCATGAAGGTTTGCGTCGAAACGGGCTCGATTTCCTGCCGCAATTGGCTGACCGTGTAGCGATGGATACGCGCGAGCAGCGCGCGGTCGCACCACTCCTGCTGCGCTGCTCCGGGCGTGAACAATCCGCTCATGGCGACGCCTTCCGCCGCCAATGATCCAAGCGCCGATTCAACCTCGGCGCGGGGCACGCCGAGCGAGTCGGCGAAGGAATCCAGCGTTACCGGGCCGAGCGCGCCGAGGCGAGAGCGCGCGATTTCGACGATCGCCGCTTCCCGTGTCCACGGCTGCCGCGCAAATTCGTCGGGAACCGCGATTGGGGGACTGAGCGTAGCAGCGTCGAAGATACGCTGCAGCAATGGCAGGCGCTCAGCGGGCACCCAAAGATTCCGCGCGTGATCCGGAGTGGTGATGGACAGGGAGGTGGCGCGCCGCTGATCGGCGAGCTCTCGCATCAACGGCAACCAGTGCGGCTGAGCCTCGACCTCACGCGCCGTGATGAATCCGAGCCCAAGCAGCGCATCGTGCAATTCGTCTGCGCGTCTGCGCTTCCGGCCACGCTTCCGCGCGGACGCGCTCGATCGCGGCAGGGTCGAGGCGCCCCAGTCGCTGGGCTGATGCGTCATCCAGCCACCGCCGCGCAATCACCGCTTGCGTGCGGCGCTCCTCCAGCGGCGCATCATCCAGATACGCGTAGGGTCGCGCCGTCAGGATTTCCAGCGCAAGGGGCGAGGGCATCGGCAGATCGCGCGCTACGACCTCGACAGCCCCCGATTCGATGGCGCGAAGGAGTCGTTCCAGCCCCTCGATATCCATCGCTTCGTAAAGGCAGTCGTGCACCGCCTGTTCCACCAGCGGATGATCGGGCACTTCGCGCGCACCGACGATGTTCTCGGCGCACGCGATCTGGTCCGGGAACACCGCCGCCATGAGGTCGTCGGCGCGCATCCGCTGCAGCGGCGCTGGAACTTTTTTCCCGCTGCGAAAGCGGGGCAGGGCCAGCGAGATCCCGGCGATCCAGCGCCAGCGGGCGGCGAACATGGGCGCGTCCAGCATCGCCTGGATCAGGACGTCGCGTACCGTCGCCGAATGCAGATAGCGCGCCACGGCGGCCAGCTCGAAGCTGTGGGTCGTCGACAGCGACAGCACGATCGCGTCTTCGGTGGCCGCGGCCTGCAATTCGAAATTGAATTTCACGCAGAAGCGCTTGCGCAATGCCAGGCCCCACGCGCGGTTGATGCGGCTGCCGAACGGCGAGTGAATGACGAGCTGCATGCCGCCGGATTCGTCGAAAAAGCGTTCGAAGACGATCCGCTCGCGGGTAGGTAATGTACCAAGGGCAGTCCGGGCGCCTTCCAGATACTCGACCAGTTGCAGCGCGGCAGCGGGCCCGACGCCGACGTGATTCGACAAGTGGTCGATCATTGCGCGCGAATCGCCGGTGGTATCGATGGACTGCATGACTTCGCTGCGCAATCGCGATACAGCCTGCGACAGTTCATCGGTTCGTCCGGGCGCTTCGCCCAACCAGAACGGAATGGTGGGCGGCTGCCCATGCGCATCTTCGACGCGCACGCGACCCGATTCGATGCGTTGAATGCGATAGGACGTGTTGCCCAGCTGGAAAATGTCACCCGACAGGCTTTCCACCGCGAAATCCTCATTGACCGTGCCGACCAGCTGTCCCGAGGGCTCGAGCACGACGTCGTAGTCGGCCGTATCGGGGATTGCGCCCCCCGAAGTCAGCGCCGTGAGCCGCGCGCCGCGCCGGCCGCGCAGAACGCCGTTGACCGCGTCGCGATGGACATACGCCGCGCGGTGGCCGTGCCGCGTGCTGTAGCCGTCGGATACGATGCGTACGACTTCGAGAAAGCGCTCGCGCTCGAGGTCGCGATAGGGATACGCCCGCCGCACGAGCTGGAACAGAGCTTCTTCGGACCATTCGTTCGCTGCGACCTCCGCGACAATCTGCTGCGCCAGCACGTCGAGCGGCGCGCGCGGGATCGTGAGTCGGTCGAGTTCCTCGCGCCGGACGGCGTCGAGCAGCGATGCGCATTCGACGAGTTCATCGCGTGACAGCGGAAAGAGGCGCGCCTTCGGAACGCCACCGACCTGGTGGCTTGCGCGCCCGGCCCGTTGCAGGAACGTCGCAATCGATCTAGGCGATCCCAGCTGACAGACGAGATCCACGTCGCCGATGTCGATGCCCAGCTCGAGTGAGGCCGTCGCAACGAGAACCTTCAGCGCACCGGATTTCAGTCGTTGCTCGGCGTCGAGACGACGCTCCTTCGACATGCTTCCGTGATGCGACATGACCTGGGAAGGTCCGATCAGCTCGGACAGGTGACGCGCTGCCCGCTCGGCCATGCGCCGCGTGTTCACGAAAATCAGCGTCGTGCGGTGTTCGGCCGCGAGTTGCCCCAGCCGCGCATAGACCTCCTGCCACACCTCGTTCGACATCACCGCCTGGAGCGGCGATGACGGCACTTCGATGGCGAGATCGCGGCGGCGGACGTGGCCCGTGTCGACGACCGCGCAGGCGCGAGGCTTGTGCGATGGCGACATCCCCGCCAGAAACCGTGCGATCTCCTCGATCGGTTTTTGCGTCGCCGACAAGCCGATCCGCGTCAGCGGCTTCTTGGTCAACGACGCGAGACGTTCGATCGACAATGCCAGGTGGCTGCCGCGCTTGTTGCCGGCCAGCGCGTGGATTTCGTCGACGATGATGGTATCCGTCGTCGCCAGCATCGTCCGTCCCGACTCTGAGCCGAGAAGCACGTAGAGGGACTCCGGGGTGGTGACCACGATGTGCGGCGGCCGCCGCCGCATCAGGACTCGCTCCTTGTCCGGCGTGTCCCCGGTGCGCACGAGCGTTCGGATTTCAACATCCGGAAGCCCCATCGACTGGAGTTGAGCCCGAATTCCGGACAGGGGTGCGGCGAGATTGCGCTGGATGTCGTTGGAAAGAGCCTTCAGCGGCGAGACGTACACCACGATCGTTTGATCGGGGAGGGGTGATTTCACCCCCTGGCGAACCAATCGATCGATGGCGGTGAGAAACGCGGCGAGCGTCTTGCCTGAGCCTGTAGGCGCGGCGATCAACACGCTCTTTCCTGCGAGGAGCAGCGGCCAAGCCTGCGCCTGCGGTTCGGTGGGCCGCGGAAAGTGGTCCGAGAACCACGTTTCGACAGCGGGATGAAAGCGGGCGGTCGGCTTCATGGGACGAATGGTCAGAATAAACCATTTCGGGGCGAAGCCGTAGGACTCAAGCGGCCCGCGCCTATTCTGTCAGGGCGCAAGAAAGCCCCGACGCCGCGGCGCCTCAGATGCCGTCAGAGTCTGCCGCCTACTCGGCGAATTGCGCGCGTGTGTGAAAAGCGCCGACATCTCTGGGCCACTTGCCCCAGAGTGCCGGCGCTATAGCGCGTGCGTGCGAGCTATCGTTCCCAGTGAGGGCGATTCAGATACCAGTGCCCGTCTCGCTCTGACCATTGCCCCTGGGCCCATCGCTGGCCATGCTGCTCTCGCTCCCAGTGGCCCTTACGCCATACGTGCTTGTTATGGTCGTAGTCCCAATAGCCTTGTGACCACACGTAGCCTACACGTGGCGGAGGCACTGCCTCATAGACCACCGGCGGTGGGCCGACATTGAGTTGGACCGAGAAGTCACTGGCGGCCTGCGTAGTGCCAGCGGACAACAATAAGGCGCTTGCGAACCCCGATGCAATCAACAATCTTGCAGCGTTCATCGTCGATTCCCTCATCAGAATGGAAAATAAAAACGCCCTCTCTGAATTACGATTTCACTATGCACCGGAGGGCGCATACGGACCATCGGCGCGTGGCTGATTTCCTTGTAGGACGGCCGCTGGCGCCGAGTCGGCGACGACGACAGCGAGACACAATTCCATGTAGGACCTTGTCTCACCCAGGTCTCGCAATCGTCCGATTGCGGCGATGCCGACACCGAAGCCATCATTGTGCGCGAGCGTGCGATCGCGGATCACGATGCACGCGCTGATCATGAAGACAATGGCGCGCATACGAGTCGAAACCGCTGAAAGACCAGGAGCAAAGCATCCACGAAGAAGCACGAATGGTGCTTCCAGGTGTGCAGGCGCTGTTCGGTTTTCAGCTCATTGCCGTCTTCAACCAGCGCTTCGCGGACGTGGAGGCTGCCGATCGCGGAATATATTTTCTGTCGCTGTTGTTGGTGACCGGCGCGATTGGTCTGTTGATGGCGCCGGCAGCATTTCATCGTCTTGCAGAGCGAGAAAGCGTGTCCGAGTACTTCGTTGATGTCTCGTCGAAGCTGATCGCGGCCTCGATGCTGCCGCTGGCAATTGCAATAGCGCTGGATGTTTATCTGGTGGCGCGCATGGCTTTCACGACGAGCGATACGGTGACTTGTGCAGGGACCGCTGCAGCCGCTTTAATTGCCTTACTGGCTCTATGGTTCGTCTTTCCGCTGCAACGAGCACTGGTGAAAAATCGGCGTGGCGAAGCGCGCCGGAATGCAAGTTGTTAGGTTGCCACGTCCGGTGCTTCTGGTTAGTCAGAAACCCAGTGAGGCAATGTGGCCAGCGACAACGCAAGGAGGCAAGGCGCGCGTCATTCTTCTGGCATTGGTCATTCTTCTGCTCGTGGCCGCTTTGCTAACCGTGGCGGACAGCGCTGGGTGGGGTTAGTACCGCAGCGGCAGGCTGGGTCTGCTATTGGTCGTCCTCATCGTTTTGGCGCTGACGGGATTTGAGGCGAAACGGACTGCCGAGCACTGGCGCTCTCGCGCATCGTCGTAGTCGAAGCTGTGCACTAGAGAATGTACGTCGCAATCGAACGACGACGCTGTTGCAGCAACCACCCTTAGTTTGTTCACTTCACCAGCCCATCGCAGCGCAATAGCTATTGCCTCGTCGTCCTTTGAGATGCATCCGGCCCTGAGGTTGTAGCAAACATTTTCGTCATTCGCGACATGCGCGAATCCTCCAAACGGAATGAGTTTTTGTTTACGGGTGTCTTTTTATGTCAACGGGATGGGAATATGCACGTATCACCGCGGATCGTTGACGATTCTGTTGCGGCATCAGCAATACATTTCTTTGCAATTGTCCGCCCACAGCCTACTATTCTTCCCTCGGCGGCACGCTTCATCGCCGTCCGGCTGCTCGGTTTCGCCATTTTTCCTAGGGGATGCAAAAAATGAATTGCGCGCGCAAGTTGCTAGGATTCCTGACTATGCTGTTGCTTGTGGGCTTCGCATTGCCCGCCTTCGCCGATGGTGATGACGAGAAATTCAAGGTCGTGCTATCTCCCTTGTCCCTGTCATCACCCGCGGCGCAGACGATCACGGCCACGGTTACGAACGTTGTTAGCGACGACGACAAGATTAAGTCGTTCAAGCTTACCTTGCCCGCGAACGTAACGATTCCTTCCAGCGCCAATGTCACGTCGGTGCCATCGATCCCGGCCGCGAACATCAGCGTGAGCAATGGCGTGATCGCCGTCAAGAGTGTCAGCATCGGCCGCGGCCAATCGGTCGTGTTGACGCTGACGCAGGTTACGTATCCAGCCGCTGCTGCTTGCGGCAACACATCCTTTGCCTGGCAAGCGAAGGCGTGGTCGGAGTCGAATTTCAACGACGACCAGTTCAAGCTGGATTCGAACTCCAAGTTGACGCAGACGTTGTCGGCCGCGTGTTCCATGAGCTTCATGAACCAGCCGAAAAATACGTTCGCTGGCACCAACATCACGAATACTCCGTACAACCCGGCGAGTTCCTCGCTCGTGACCGTCCAGTTGACGGTGAACATGTTGCCAAGTCCCGATACATTGGTGACGGTGACCAGTTCGTGTCTCGCTTCCAGTGTCACAGCGACGTCGACGGGCGGTGTGGCGACGTTCAGCAACCTCTTAAGCAAAGGGGCGCCTGGCGCAACGGGCTGCAAGCTCACAGCATCAGCGGCCGGATACACGACCACAATGTCAACCGCCTTTGACGTCAATGTGCCCACCTTGATGTTCGTGAATCAGCCCAGCACGACGCTGGGCGGCGCATTGATTACGAACACCCCTTACAACATTCCGGCGGGCCTGTTCGTGTCGGTCAAGTTGCTGTTGGACGGTAACCTCACGACGAGTTTCGACGGTACGTCGGTGACGATTGCCGGGGCGTGTGTCGGTAGCGGCGGCACGGCGAACGTGGCCGGCGGCGTGGCAACGTTCAACATGCTCAAGAGTGCTTCCGTCGCGAACCCGACAATCTGCGGGCTAACTGCATCGGTGCCTTCATTGCCGCCATTCCCTTCCGTCGCGTCGTCCGGCTTTAGCGTCACCCCGGCCGCGCCCGGGGATCTTGTCTGTGCGGGTCAGCCGGGCACGAGTACGTTCACGGATGCAACGGGGACAGTCAGCGGAAATCGCGGAGCCTCGAACAAGGATGGCTCGACCTGCGTGGCGGTTGTATACAGCCCGACGGGCTTGGCGACCGGCACCGACAAGGTCGTCAATTTCAAGTGGGACACGGCGAGCCAGCCCAACGCCGCGTTCAGCTACTCGGTGAAGTGGCCCAAGACAGCGGTCGATCCGATCACCGGCCTGCCGCCGGGGCGGCATACAAAGGTCGCGTGGGAGACGGATAAGTACACCGTCACCGGTCCCGACTACGTCTTCGGTGTCGCATGTCTGAGTCCGGACCTGCCCGCCCCTTACGGCACGCTCGCGGCGGACATCACCGACCCGAACGTGACGACGATCCTTGTTAACGTAACGGGCACCTTACCCAGCGGGACCTTCCCGATCGTTATCGGTACCGAGCGGATGAGCGTGGCCGGCGTTGCGGCCGGCTCACCTTCGACTTTCACCGTGGTCCGCGGCGACGGCCAGACGACGAAAGCTGCGCACTCCGCTGTGCCGACCGCGTACGTGATGAGCACGCCGCTGCCAATCGACCACAACCCGACAATGGCGCCGCCTAACACGGCAGTGCCAAACCCCTACCTGAACAAACAGGCCCAAATGTGTATTCAGTTCGAGGGATTCATGTCGCTTAGCCCTGGGTTCGTGCAGTTCATGACAACTATCTTCGACATCGGCGACGGCTGGGTATCCTACGACTGACCACGTATCCACGTAGCAATGCGGGGCGGCCCTACGGGCCGCTTTGCATTTGGCGGAGGCCTCGACGGCTAGGCCGGAAACGCCGGAAGGCTGGGTACTCTGCGCACCTTGAATTTTTCGAGAAGCTCGTTGCTTTCCCGAATAAGTTCCTCGGCGGGTACCACGCTGGCCACACGGTCGATCTCGATCAGCGCGAGCAGCGTCAGCGCCCCTTCGAACAGGTCCTTGCGTGTCCGGGCCACGGCGAGGCTCGCCGCGGCGGCCGCGCGTGCGCCCTGGATATCGCGCCTCGCGAGCCGTGCAAGCGCTCGCACCCGTTCGAGCAGCGGCACCAGTTTGGCGATCGGGTTCGAGGATCGGGTGCGAGCGAGCATGCCAGCCGCCAGGTCAAGGGCTATTTGCGGTTTGCCCTGATACACGTAGCACTCGGCGATACGCGCTTCAACGGCTGGAACCTCGTCGGTGGCGCCGATGTGCAGGAAGTTGGCCCTTGCGTCTTCGAGCCGGCTAAGCGCTTCATCCAGGCGCCCATCGCGCAACGACACCCGCGCGAGAAGCGACAAGCAAGCTCCTAGGAAATAGCGGTATTTCGCTGCCTTCCAGAACGGAAGCGTTTCGCGCAGCAGCGCTTCCGCATCGGACCAATCGCCCCGATCGATCAAGATCTCGGCGATATTGAGACGCGCGATCGTGGCGTTCACGTTGTTGCCGATCTTGATGTTTTCGTCGCGACCGCGTTCGTAGTACGCCAGCGCCTCATCCCAGCGGCCTTCCCACTGGCAGGCGAGCCCGAGATTGGTGAGCAGGGCCGGCTGGCGGACCAGGTTGCCGGAGCGCTGAAACGCTTCCAGCGCAAGGCGCCAGTATGCCTCTGCCCCATCCTTACCCTGGACGCCGCTAGCCCAGCCCAGCACCACGTACGCACCGCCCAGTGCCTCCGGGTCATCGACCGATTTCGCCTCAGCCAGGGCTTGTTCGGCCCACCGAACGGCATCGCCAGTCTTCCCTTGCAGCTGCAGCACCGTCGCATGCCAGGCGCTTGTCCGTGCGATCTGCCGAAGTGCGTCGACGTCGGTGCGACCTTCGAGTGCTCGGCGTGCTCGTGTAGCCCAGCGCAACGCGCTCGGATATTTGCCGAGCCGATCGTCGATGCGCGAATGCTTCAGCAGCAAGCTGGCATTCATCAGTCGGTCGTCGTCGACGTTCATGCGCCGCGCCGCGACATAAGCCTCCGACGCCTTGTTGAACACGCTGGCCAGCATCCAGGAATCGCCAAGCGCTTCGTATATGCGCGCGAGGTCTTGTTTGCGCACCTCGGCGAGACGGCGCCCCGCCTCGAGCGCGCGCGTGTACATTCCCGCCGCTTCGACGTACGCGATAGGCGCCTTGAGCGCGCCTGGCCGCGACCGACGCGTAGCGCCACGCCGGCACGATACTCACCCGCGACAAGGTAATGCAGCGAGAGGATGTCGGCCGCTTCCTCAGGCTGATCCATCTCCTCTTCCATGTGCGCAGCCACTGACGCCGTGGAGTCGCCGTCGAAGCTTGTAGGGCAGTCCTTCGTACGCCGCATCGCGCAGCAGCGAACGGCGGAAGCGCAGATAACCGTCGGGTTCCTCGTCGAAGAGCTCGTGCAGCCTGGCCCACGTCGCTTGCACCGGCGGCGCACCGTCGCTGTCGTCGGCGAACCAGGACAGCATCCGAGGATGAAACGTCAGTCCGAACACCGCCGCGCGTCGTACCAGCGTACGATCCCCGGGAGCCAGGGCGTCGATCCGCGCCATCGCGGCGGCTTCGGCCGAGTCGGGCAAGCCCGCGGTGCCGCCGGACTCGATCGCGGCGCGCAGCAGGTCACGCAGGAATTGCGGGTTTCCTCCCGAACGCTGCGCGACAACCTCCAGGACGTGCCTCGGCAACGGATCATCCGTCGTGGCAAGCTGCGTCAGCCGGAACGCGTCGCTCGGCGGCAAGCGGTTCCAGCTTGAGTCGAGCGACCGCCGGCATCTCCGGTGCCTTGAATCGCGACCCGGCCTCGCGCCGCGCAATGGCAAACAGCCAGGGCCGGCTGTTCAATTGCGCGCACAGATAAGCGAGCAATTCTGCCGAGGCCCCATCGATGTTATGCGCGCTCTCGATCTCGATCGAGGGTCGGATCGGACATCATGATCTCGAGGAACCGCCCGACGACTTCATGCAACTTCGGTCGGCGGTTATTCTCGGCCAGCATCTCGATCTCGGGTGTCGGCGCAACCTCGAGGCCGAATACGATGGCGATCAGCGGCAGCCACGGCGTCAGGTCCGCGGCCTTTGCCGCCACCGCTGCGCGCAGGCGTTCTTCGACAATCGCGTCGGAATCATCTCGTCCGAAGTCCATGAACTCGCGCAGAAGCTCGCGTCCAGACCGCGTACGGGGTGGATACGGTGTAGGCCTCGCACACGGCGTGCTGCACGCGCAGCCCCGTCGCGTCGTCTTCCAGCGCCTGCAGGAGGCGGGTCTTGCCCACGCCGGCCTCGCCGACGAT
Source organism: uncultured beta proteobacterium (assembly GCA_963829375.1). Lineage (GTDB taxonomy): Bacteria > Pseudomonadota > Gammaproteobacteria > Burkholderiales > Casimicrobiaceae > PALSA-1003. Next base: position 42,748 of record CAWHIS010000015.1, read on the forward strand.
TTCGATCAGCCGCCCGGTTCCCGTGCGCGCGGCAGCGAGCGCCTCGCGGATGACCGCAAGCTCTGCGTCGCGTCCGATCAGCGGCAATTGCTTGAGCACCACTTGCCGCGTGCGGGAACCCTTGGCGCGGCCCATCGACCACGCCTGCACCGGCTGCGCCTTGCCCTTGACGGTAATCGGCGCCAATTCGGTCGTCTCGAACATCGTGTCCGAATGGTCGAGCACTGCCGCCGTCGCGTAGATGTGGTCCCGGCTCGCGCCTCGCCATCAAACGCGCCGCGAGATTCACCGCATCGCCCATCACGGTGTACGTGCGCCGATAGAAAGGTCCGATGTCGCCAGCGAACACCGAACCACGGTGGACCCCGATGCGAATTGGCATCGGGAGTTCGGTATCGACGATCTTGCGCAACGCGAGCAACATGCGCTCCTCGTCGTCGCCGGTGATCCTCGGCGCACCCGCGGTCAGTATCAGCTTGCCACCATCCGCATCGACATCGGAGCCGAGGAATGTGACTTCTTGTTCATCGGCAGCGGCCTGGACAACGCTTACAAGGCGCTGCAGCGCCTCGGCGGTAGCATCCAGGCCAATGCGTTCGATCAGCGCGTCTGTTCCTTCGAAGCGGATGAACGCAATCGTCACGGCGCGATGTTCCGACATGCCGCCGCCGGCCAGCACATGCGCGCGAATCGGCGGCGACAGGCACTGCGCGACCGTCTCATACGGCATCGCGGGCCGAGGCCGTCAGCGGCAGTTTTTCGGTATGGCCCGGGGGCGCGCGCTGAAGGAGCATTCCGGGGCCCTTGCTTTCTCCTGTGCAACGGCGCGGGCAGGAGCGCTGCCGTTTCGGTGCTGAGCAAGATCTCGCCGGCGCTGCCGCTATGTTCCATCGCAACGAGCCGGCTCCAGCCGGGTCCGGTCAGGCAGCAATTCGATGTGCGATGTGCCGACCGCGAAGAAATGGAATTCGCCGCTGTGCACACCCTGGGCCATGCTGCAGCGTGACTCTCGCTCCCGGAACCTCGATGCGTCCGACGTCGCGCAGCACGCGGCGCATCTCCAGCGTCGCGCGACAGGCGCGCTCGACGTGCCCATCGGTCGAAAACCAGAGCAGCAGCGCGTCGCCGCCGAACTTGAGCAGGCTGCCACCATTGTCGTAGGCGACCTGCAGGATCGATTCGAAACTGCTCCCGATCGCATCGGAGATCTGTTCCGCGCCTTCGCGGCCCTTGCGCGCGAGCCGCTCCGACAGCTTGGTGAACCCGGAGATGTCGACGAACACTGCGCTGCCGTGACTCGTCCAGAAGCGTGCGTCCGCGTTGTCGACCAAATGCTGCTGGAGGATCCGCGCGACGTAGCGGCCCGTTCTCACGGCGTCGGATTGCGCACCTTGCGCCGCCGAGTCTTGCGCGTTTGGCACCGCAGAAGGAGCAAGCAGCTCGCTGGACATGTTAAGGGAACCTAACGACGGCTATTGAGCTGTCTGCCATTTGTCGTGCGCCATTTTCCGTTGCCAACGACCGTGTGCACCGCGCGATTTTACCGCAGGATAAACCTCACCCGAGACGCGCCTTCAATCCCTCGGGTCGCATTGTGTCGTACACCTCGAACGGCTGGTTAATCCAGGGATTGTCCGGAAGATACGAGACGTAATAGTCGGGTTTGATCACCGAGCACGCCTTGTACCACACCACCGCAGTCCGCAGATCGGTGATGAGCGGAAAGCGCCGCGGCAACTCCTTGTGCACGACTTCGAGCGTATGCCCCGAATCGACCATGTCATCGACCAGCAGGACGCGATCGCCTAGCCGAGGCGAAGTCATCGTCATGTGTTCGGCGATGACGAGCTGTCCGCGTACGGTCCCGCCTTCAGCCGTGTAGGAATGCGTCGACAGAATCGCCAGCGGCAATTCGAAGATCCGCGACAGCACGTCGCCGACGCGCAACCCGCCGCGCGCGATGCAGATCACCTGATTGAATCGCCAGCCGGATTCGTGGACCTGCAGCGCGAGCCGCTCGACGAGCGTGTTGTACTGGTCCCAGCTGATGTTCAAGCTCATGGTCGTCGCGTCTTCCCGGAACGTTCAGTGAAACGGATGATGCACGAGAATGGTCTCGTCGCGCTCAGGACCGGTCGAGACCATCGCAATCGGTACGCCGGTCAAGGTTTCGATGCGCCGCAGGTAGGCCCGCGCATTCGCAGGCAGGGCGTCGAAGGTGTCCACGCCGAAGGTGCTCTCGCTCCATCCCGGCAGATCTTCGTAGATCGGCTGGCATTCCGCCACTGCGTCGGCCCCCGAGGGCAAGAGATCCAATCGTTTGCCCGCGACTGTATAAGCCGTGCAGATGCGGATCGTCGGCATGCCGTCGAGCACATCGAGCTTGGTGATGCACAGGCCGTCGACGCCGTTCAACTGCAGCGACCGCTTGAGCGCGGGAACGTCCAGCCAGCCGCAGCGGCGCGGCCGTCCGGTCACCGAACCGAATTCGTTGCCACGCTTGGCGAGGCCCGCACCGGTGGCGTCCGTAAGCTCCGTGGGGAAGGGGCCGGTACCGACGCGCGTCGTGTACGCCTTGACGATGCCCAGCACATAGTCGAGCAATTGCGGGCCGATGCCGCTGCCCGGCGCGGCCGCGCCGGCGAGGCAGTTCGACGACGTGACGTAAGGGTAGGTGCCGTGATCGATGTCGAGCAGCGCGCCTTGCGCACCTTCGAACAGGAGGGAGTCGCCGCGTTGTCGCGCGAGCTGGATCAGCGCCGCGACATCGGCCACCATCGGCTGGATCTGCGGCGCCAGCGTCAGCGTCGACTCGAGCGTGGCTTTGAAAGGCACCGGCTCGCACTTGAAGTACTGTGTCAGGACGAAGTTGTGATAGTCGAGGAGCGGCTCGAGCTTGGCGGCGAAGCGATCCGGATAGAACAGGTCCTGCACCCGCAACGCGCGGCGCGCGATCTTGTCTTCGTACGCAGGGCCGATGCCGCGACCAGTGGTGCCGATCCTGGTTTCACCCATCGCGGCTTCGCGCGCCTGGTCGAGCGCGACGTGATACGGCAGCACCAGCGGGCACGCGGGTGATATCGCGAGCCGGGGGCGTACCTTGATGCCTGCAGCTTCCAGCTCGCCGATTTCCTGGAGCAGCGCCGAAGGCGACAACACCACGCCGTTGCCGATGTATGCGTGCACGTTCGGGCGCAGAATCCCCGATGGAATCAATCGCAGCACCGTCTTCTTGTCGCCGATCACCAGCGTATGCCCGGCGTTATGACCGCCCTGGAACCGCACGACGCCCTGCGCGTGCTCGGTCAGCCAGTCGACGACCTTCCCCTTCCCTTCATCGCCCCACTGGGTGCCGATGACGACGACGTTTTTTCCCATAAGTAGGGTCAGACTCGAGTTTCTGTGGAATGTTGGGCCATGAGCAGGACGCGTCGAAAGCCGAGTCTGACCCTACGTGGCACTACTTGGCAGCCAGCGCCGCGAGCTGGCGCAGGTCGAGCGTGAATCCGGTCGCGGGCCGTGCGCGGCCAAACGCCTTGCCGATGCCGTCGTAGCGTTCGCCGCGGCCGATGGCGTTGGCCTCACCGGCCGTGAACACGGAGAAGCTCGCGCCGGTTTGATAGTGATAGCCTCGAAGATCCGCAAGGTCGATGTGCAGTGCCTCGACGTGCGGTGCGGCGGACGCAGCCAGCGTCGCCAGCGCGGACAGCGCACCGGCAATCGCGGGTGTGTCAGGCAATTGCGCACGCGCTGCGGACAGCACGTCCTGTGCCGGGCCGTACAGAGACGGCAGCGCCGCAAATGCGTCGCGCCATGCGCCTGGAAGCCTGGATGTGAGTTCGGCCACGGCAGGCACGTCCTTGTTGCGCAACGCCGTGAACAAGTCGCTGTCGTTGCCGTCGCCGGCGATGCGCGCTCCATTGGCCAACGCACGGTACACGCCCATGTGACCGAGATCGACGTGCAGTCCTTTCACACCGACCGCGGCAAGCGACGACAGCAGCAGGCCCAGCACTTCCTCGTCTGCGCCGATCAGCGGGTCGCCGTAGAGCTCGGCGCCGATCTGCAGTATTTCGCGAGTCTGCGTAACGCCTGTGTTCGCCGTGCGCAGCACGCTGCCGGCATAGCACAGCCGCGTGACACCTGGCTCGTTCAGCAAGTGCGCGTCGATGCGGGCGACCTGTGGTGTGATATCGGCACGCACGCCGAGCAACCGCCCGGAGAGCGGGTCGACAACCTTGAACGTCTGGATGTCCAGATCGTGACCTGTACCAGTGAGCAGCGAATCGAGGTGCTCGATCAGCGGCGGCTGGACCAGTCGGAATGCGTGCGCCTTGAAATGGTCGAGCAGCGTACGTCGCAGGTACTCGATGGCTTCTGCCTCGGGCGGCAGGATATCGTCGATGTACTCGGGAAGAACCCACTTACGCATAGATCACTGCCAGTATTCCGCCGCCGATCAGTACCGAGGCCATTCCGATGAAACGCAACTGGCCGTCGGACAACTCGGTAACGCGGCGAAAGGTTTCGCGCCAGACGCGCGGCGCAAGCAAAGGCATCAGGCCCTCGAGCACCAGCACCAACGCGCACGCTGTCACCAACGATTCCACCGCTGCATCCCCCGCGTAAAGCTACTTCGCCGGGGGCCGCGGCGCAGAGCGGAGACTGCCCGACTGTTTCAGATACTGGAAAAACTCGGAAGTCGGGTCGAGCACGAGCATGTCGGACTTGTTCTTGAACGCCGACCGGTATACCTCGAGGCTGCGGTAGAAAGAAAAGAACTCGGGATTCTGCCCGAACGCCGTCGCGAAGATCGCCGAAGCCTTGGCGTCACCTTCACCTTTGATTTTTTGTGCCTGCCTGTAGGCATCGGCCAGGATCACCTCGCGCTGGCGATCGGCATCAGCCCGAATTTTTTCGGATTCGGCACCGCCCTGCGAGCGCAGTTCGTTTGCGACGCGCTTGCGCTCCGATTCCATCCGCTGGTAGACCTGCGCGAGCACTTCGTCGGGAAGTTCGACCCGGCGCAGGCGAACGTCGACGACTTCCACGCCGATCGTGCGCGCGTCGGCATCGGCCTTCTGTCGCGCCTCGGTCATGATGGTGTTGCGCTCGGTCGAGATGACTTCATGGATCGTGCGCTTGTTGATTTCCTGCGCCAGATTGGCACGAATCGTCTGTGCCAGACGGCGCTTCGCCGCCTCTTCATCTCCGGTAACGCTCTGGTAGTACTTGCGGACGTCGACGATGCGCCAGTAGGCGATGAAATCCACCTTGAGCGGCTTTTTCTCTGAAGTCGTGATGCGATCAGGCTCGGGTGCGTCGAGCGTGAGCAGTCGCCGATCGTAGAACTTGACGTTCTGCACCAGCGGAATCTTGAAGTAGAGTCCCGCATCCGTCTTCGCTTCGATGAACTCGCCGAGCTGGAACTTGATCGCATACTGCCTCTGGTCGACCGTGTACAGCGCCTGCGACAGCACGAGGACGATCGCCACCAGCAGCGCGAGAAGAGGCATGACGGCCTTCATCGCGAAGTTCCGCGGTCGCGCGAGAGGGTGCGGGACGGATCCAGCGTGACGGCGGCCTCCGGCGCCGGCGCAGCAGGCCGGGTCGGATCGGCGACCGCCGCTGCGGCGCCGGGCAGGCTTTGCTTGAGCAATTGATCAAAGGGGAGGTAGAGCAGGTTGCTGGTACCTGCCTTCTGGTCGATGAGGACCTTGCTCGAGTTGCCGAGGACCGACTGCATCATGTCGAGATACAGCCGTTCGCGCGTGACCGCCGGCGCCTTTGCATACTCGACCAGGATCTGCTTGAACCGGCTTGCATCGCCTTCGGCGCGCTGCACGACGCTGGCGTTGTAGCCGTCCGCCTCCTGCAGCAAGCGCGACGCCATGCCGCGCGCCCGCGGAATGACGTCGTTGGCGTAGGCCTGTCCTTCGTTCTTCTGGCGCTCGCGATCCTGGCTCGCCTTGACGGCGTCGTCGAACGCCGCCTGCACTTGTTCCGGCGGCTGCGTGTTCTGCAACGTGACTCTCTGCACGTAGATGCCGGTAGCGTATTTGTCGAGCATCGTCTGCATCAGCTTCTCGGTCTCCGCAGCGATTTGTGCACGGCCTTCGTAGAGCGCGAAATCCATCTGGCTCCGGCCGACGACCTCGCTCATCGCGGTCTGCGCGACCTGGAACACGATGTCATCCGGTTTGCGGGTGTCGAAGACGTAATCGGGTGCGCTCTTGAGGTTGTACTGCACCGCGAACTGGATGTCGATGATGTTCTCATCGTCGGTCAGCATCAGCGACTCTTTGGCGATCTTGTTCTTCGGGTTGCCGTTGCGATAACCGATTTCGACGGTTTTGACTTGCGAGAAGTCGATCACCTCGACCGATTCGATCGGAAACGGGAGGTGCCAACGCAGTCCGGGAAGGGTGGTCTCGGTGAACTTGCCGAAGCGGGTGACGACGCCGCGACGGCCGTCGTCGACGATGTAGGAGCCGCTGATGAGCCATACGACGAGCACCAGCGCCACCAGCAGGCCGGCGCTGCCCATCGGCAGCTGGCGTTTCGGCGGAGGACCCGCATCGCCCGCGTCGACGGGTTCCTTGCGACCGAACAGTTCGTTGAAGCGGCGGACGACGTTGCGCCAGATCTCATCGAGATCGGGCGGGCCGCTGCGGCCGCGCTTACCCCACTGCGGGTCGTTGAGGGACATGACTGTAGCCTGCCTCGCGGCGCTGTGGGGTCGGGGTGACTTGTGGAAACGTGGTGGAAAAGTTGCGCCGAAGCGCGCTTCAGGCGGTTGCCGCCCGGGCTTCGGCACCGGGGAACCGCTCGGCCAGCGCGGCACGCAACTCCGGAACGCCAGCGCCGGTCAGCGCGCTCAGTCGAACAGCGTGAATTTTACCATATTCGTCGCGCTCGACGCCGGGGGTCGACCCGGCGGAGTCTGCTTTGTTCCAGACCAGGATTTGCGGCACGCAATCCGCGCCGATCTCGGCCAGCACGGCATCGACTGCAGCGATCTGCTGCTCCCGTCCCGGGTGGCTGGCGTCGATGACGTGCAGGATCAGATCGGCGTCGACCGCTTCCTTTAGCGTTGCCTGGAACGCCGCGATCAGATCGTGCGGCAGTTCGCGGATGAACCCGACCGTATCGGACATCACGATCGGCATGGCGCCGGCGACGAACACCCGGCGCAGGGTCGTGTCGAGGGTCGCGAACAACTGGTCGGCCGCATAGCTCTCGGCACCGCTGAGGCGATTGAACAGCGTTGATTTGCCGGCGTTGGTGTAGCCAACCAGCGCTACGTTGTGAACGGCGGCACGGCGACGCGCCCGCCGTTGAATGTCCCTGCGGCGGCTGACCTGGTCGATCCGATCGCGAAGCAGCTTCACCCGGGTTCCGATCAGCCTCCGGTCGGTTTCGAGCTGGGTTTCACCGGGACCGCGCAACCCGATGCCGCCTTTCTGGCGCTCGAGGTGCGTCCAGCCGCGGACCAGCCGAGTGGACAGATGCTGGAGCTGCGCCAGTTCGACCTGCAGCTTGCCTTCGGCACTCTGCGCGCGCTGCGCGAAAATATCGAGAATGAGGCTGGTGCGGTCGATGACACGACAGTCGAGTTCGCGTTCGAGGTTGCGTTGCTGAGCGCCGGACAGCGCATGGTCGAAGATGACCAGATCGGCCCCGGTTGCGCTCCGCAGGGCCGCGACCTCGGCCACCTTGCCCCGGCCGGCGAACAATGCCGGATCGGGCTTCTTGCGCCGGGCGGTGACGATGCCGGCGATGTCCGCGCCGGCGCTCGTCGCCAGCGCCTTGAGTTCCGACAGGCGCTCGGCAGGTTCGCCCTCGCCCAGATCGAGCTCGACCAGCAGAGCGCGATCCGTGCCGCTCGGGCGATCAAACATCGCTTCGATGCGGAAGAACGCTCATCGCCGGCCGTGCCGGCAGGATACGGTCAAGCGTCGTTGTCGTGCGCCGGCATGGTGACGGCGCGAGCGGGTACCACGGTCGAGATGGCATGCTTGTAGACCATCTGCGTGACCGTGTTCTTGAGGAGCACCACGTACTGGTCGAAGGATTCGATCTGTCCTTGCAATTTGATGCCGTTGACGAGGTAGATCGACACCTGCACGTGCTCCTTGCGCAGTGTGTTCAGGAACGGGTCTTGTAGCATTTGCCCTTTATTGCTCATCGTTGCTTGCTCCACTTGGTTTTTTTGGCCGCTCCCCTGCGCGCTCACCCGCGATCCGCAGCGCGCCGCGAGCGGCCTGGGCTGCGTCCCCGCCGGTGCGTAGGGGAGCTTGCGTAGGGATTCGAGCCAGTCTTGAATTGTATCCTAAGAGGCGTTCCCCGCAGTTGGAACGCGTCGAGGAAGAAATGTTCCAGGTATCGCCGGTACGTGGCCGGGACGTGCGCCAAAGAGGTGCCGTGGATCACGATCACCGGTGGATTCATCCCTCCCTGGTGCGCATACCTCAGTTTCGGACGCACCATGCCGGCGCGGGGCGGCTGCTGTTGCTGCACGGCGGCCTGCAGCGTGCGCGTCAGCCGGGGCGTCGCGAGCTTGGCAGTTGCTGCAGCGTAGGCCTGATCGACCGCCTTCAGCATGGCGCCGATACCCTTCCCCTCGCGCGCCGAAATCGTGTTGAGGTCGGCGAAAGACAGGAACGCCAGTTTGCGGGAGAGTTCGCGTTTGACCTCTTCGCGCGCATCCTTCGCCAGACCATCCCACTTGTTGACCGCGATGGTCAGCGCGCGGCCGGCTTCGAGGATGTAACCGGCGATGTGCGCATCCTGTTCTGAAATGTCGGCTTGCGCGTCGACCAGGAGAATGACGACGTTGGCGTCCTCGATCGCCTGCAGCGTCTTGATGACAGAAAATTTCTCGACGACGTCGGTCACCTTGCCGCGCTTGCGCACTCCCGCCGTGTCGATCAGCGTGTAGTGGCGTGCGCCCCGGTCGAAATCGAGATACAGCGAATCGCGCGTCGTGCCCGGCTCGTCGAATGTGAGCACTCGTTCTTCGCCGAGCAGCGTGTTGATCAGTGTCGACTTGCCGACATTCGGGCGCCCGACGATCGCGACCTTGATGCGTCGAGCGTCGTCCTCGGAAGGGCCGGGCGCTTCGGGCGTTGCCGCCGGGCAGAGCGCCAGCGCAGTGTCGACCAGGTCCCGCACGTTCTCGCCGTGCGCTGCCGAGATCGGCAAGGGGGTTCCCAGCGCGAGTTCGTGGAATTCGGCGGTGACGCGTTCGGGCGCGAGGCCTTCGGCCTTGTTGACCACGAGCACGAGCGGCCGGCCCGAGCGGCGCAGAAGGTCGGCGATGGTCTTGTCCTGCGGCGTAAGGCCCTCCCGCCCGTCGACCAGGAAAACGACGACGTCGGCTTCCGCGATCGCGGTGCGCGTCTGGTTGGCCATCGCATGCATGATCCCCGACGTCGCCTTGGGTTCGAAGCCTCCGGTATCGACGACGAGGTACGGCCGGTCGCCACCGAGCCCACGCCCGAAGTGGCGATCACGAGTGAGCCCCGGATAGTCGGCGACCAGCGCGGCACGCGATTGCGTCAGCCGGTTGAACAGCGTGGATTTCCCGACGTTGGGCCGGCCGACGATGACGAGGGTGGGGATGGGATAGACCATTGAGCCGTTTCTTTGTTATGACGATTGCATAGTTAGGGTTCTGCGCTAAAGCAGATGCTCGGCGATTCGCCCTTGGGGGCGGCAGAGGGACCCGGACGATTCGAACGCTGTGCCAGGGCATGCGGCGCCGCCATTGTCCTCCACTTGGCCACGCCGAGGACAACGAGGGCTTTCAGTGCTTCTTGCGCCAGACGTCGATCAAGGACTGCAGCTTTTTCGATGGACTCAGTCGTTCATCCGAAACGGCATCGAGGAAATCCGCCAGCCCTTTCGATTTCGCCAATGTGTAGAACAGAACCGCGGCGACCACGCAGATCGCGAGGATCAGAACCACGAGCTGCAAAGGTAGCGGTATCTCGGCGAAGCCGAATAAGTTCATGCCGAAAATCCCGGTGACAACGCTCCCAATCATTCCGAAGACGGTGACCACCGTGAGGCGGACGACCGTGTTGGCCTGGCGCCGCAGGGTGTCGGTCTCGAGGTACTGGGCCATGTCTTCGATCTCGTGGCGAACCTCGACGTACAGCCGGTCCGTGCCGAGATAGTTTGATGTCATCCGATAGATCTCTTTGGCCTGGGGCTGGTCCGATACTTCGTGGAACCAGTAGCGATGCGTGAAACGCAGGAAGATTTCCAACAGCTGGCGGATGGTTCGCTTGAACCGGCGGACCGAATCCGGGTCATCGATCGTCAGCTTGTTCAGCGCACTTACCATGCGATCGGACAGCATCAGCAGCGTGGCTTTGTGGATGTGCGGAATCAGGAAGAGCAGGAAATACTGGTGGCTGAACTGGCCCAGCAGACCAGCATCGCGATCGATGAAGAAGGGGTCGTCTGCATCGCCTACCATGGCGAAGCCGTGCCCGCACGACAGGAAGCGCGTCCCCGGACGTCCGCTGCGTTCCTCGTTCCAGAACTGGTCGTAGCAATAGCGCTCCTCGAAGTCGCGCATGTAACGCGCGGAATAGGGGAGCACGTCCGACTTGCCGGGGCCGGTCACCAGTCCCAGGCGAACGAAGTCGGCGCGGGTGAGCGCTCGCGCGTCGTCCATGGCGAGATAGGCCATCACCGGCATGCGGGAGTATTCGATCTGCCGGTAGCGGATCAGACCCTTCTCCGCCGAGTAGTCCGGGACCAGCGGCTGCAGCACGTGAGTCCAGTGGTTCGCAAAGAAAGGTGCGCGATACCTGCTGACAAAGCGCAGATATTTGTCCCGTTGCTCGAAGTCAGAGGCGGCGAGTACCGAGCCGTCCGAACCGAGCCACTCGGCCAGCATGACGCAGTGGCCTGCCCGGCAGCCTTCTGCCCAATAAGTGGGATACGCGCGGCCGAAGCGATACATCGTGTCCTGCGCGCGGCTCAGGCTCAGGTTGTCGGCAAATACCTCGACGACCAGCAGGACGACATCGATATCATAGAGGAAGCACAGGTCGACACGCGCCACGTCGAGGGTTTGCGGCTCGGCTCCCGCTTCCGGAAACGTCAACCTTATCTTGGCGATATCGCTGCGACGGAAGACCCGCAGCGGCGATTCGGCACCCTTGGACTTTCCGCCGCGGCTGGGCCCCTCGCCGTATAGAAAGCGGCGGACGTACGGCAGGAAAGTGACGAACTCGCTGTAGCGTCGTTCCTCCAAACCGTCCGCACTGCCGCCAAACTCGTCCTGGAGCTCCCGCCACGGGTGCTCACTCTCGGAGTCCTGGAGAATGTCCCATGGCTCCTGGATCTGCGAGCCTTCACGGATCGGCATCACCTGCAACGGCCAGATCAGGATCTGCCGGAAATGGCGGACCGGCTGCGGCATCGTTAGGACTCCCCTCTTGACGCGAGTATTCGCTGGACGGCCGCAGGCAACGCGCTCGGCGCTCGTTCCGCGACAATGTTACCTTTGCCGCGATCTTCGCGCACTCCGTGGTGACACCTGGTCACCTCCGAAAGCAAACGCGCGGACGCCCGGGCTCGTGGCTGCACCCGAGTGAACTTGTAGGCGAATTCCTACCCGCATATCGGTTGCTGCCTATAGTGCCCGCTATTTTTCGCGCCTAACGTACCAATAGCAGCAGCTCGTTGCTGCTACGCCAGGCCAATAGCGGAATGGGGTGGTGACCACTAACCATCGTGAGGAAGACTATGACAACCGACACGAGTTTGAACACGAATTCGGCGATGCTGGAGCGGGATGTCGCAATTGTGCGGGACTCGACTCGTCCTTCAAACGGACCCGGCCCCGACGTCATGGACGCTGTATCGTTGACGGGCGACGAGGTCGTAAATGCAGCGGGCGATGATCTCGGCAAGATCGAAGCAATCATGCTCGATGTCAAATCGGGGCGTATCGCCTATGCAGTCTTGTCATTCGGAGGTTTTCTCGGTCTCGGAAGTAAGCTGTTCGCCATCCCGTGGCCCGCGCTGACGCTGGACGCGGCACAGAAGCGCTTTGTTCTCGACGTCAGCAGGGAGCGGCTGGAATCCGCGCCGGGATTCGACAAGGACCATTGGCCTTCAATGGCCGATCGCGCCTGGGCAACCGACATCCACGAGTACTACGACATCGAGCCTTATTGGGATGACCCTTTATCTGCCTCCAGTGGTTGAAGGGCCGAGGAAGCGGTACGAGAGAGCGGCTGATGCGCACGCCGTGCCAGTCGTCTCTTGGCGCTGCGAGCGCCGCTAAGGCGCCCACCAAACGCGGACGAGGCAAACCTATCCTTCGATAGGCGACAGCCCGAAAAAGCAGACTCTAAAATCAATCCTGTCTGCAGGCAGGGCCGGGCGGTATTTGAGTCGACGTGCGGCCGCTGAAGAGTCACGCAGGGCGCCGACCAATTTCGATATTTCCCGCCGAATGGCTCCATGATCGATGACACTCGCGCAATCGCAGACGGCGCCGTCCCTCCAGGGAGTCAGGATGGCACGGAGCCTGGTAGGGAACGCGCGAAAGGTCCACCTCCTGATCATCCTGAACGTTTGGCGCTCGCCAACGAGGTGCATGCACGGCCGTACGAGGCGCTCTACACGCCAGAACGTGTGACCTATGTGGCAGTGGCGGTCAGCAAGGAAGAGTGCGAGCAAGAGCTATTGCATCTTGCGCAGCTGTGCAAGCGCTTTGGTGTGGCCGGGCCAACGGCGGCGGCTTCGCATTTCAGCGCAACGTTGGATTCGGCTCGCGTTAAATGGGAGCGGCACGCCGAGTTTTCTGGTTATACCTTCATCGTGCCTGGGGAGAGCATGCAGCTGTTTGCCCGCCCCGCCTCGGAATCGCTGCCGGACGGCTGGCTTCGCGCCATTCCGGGGAAGACGATCGTTGCGGCGCACGCCAAGTTGGTGAGTTACGCCGGGGAAGCCTCCGAACTCGATTTCGCGAGTGAACATTTTGGCGGAAGCGTTATCGTGGGTGCGGAAATCGGCGCAGGCGCGGGGTTCGCCTTCACCGACTTCCGGATTCACGATGACGGCTTTGTGCATTTCCTGATGCTGGATCGGCACCTGGTACCGCGCCAGGCGGGCCGAATGCTGCAACGCCTGTTCGAGGTCGAGTCCTACCGCGTCATGGCGCTCATGGCATTGCCGATTGCGCGGGAACTGGCACCCCGGCTTCGCGCGGTCGAGCTCTCGCTGGCGTCGCTGGCCGATCAACTGGCCAAGGACGACAGTGGAGACGAGATGTTGCTCGGCAGGTTGACAACGCTTGCTGCCGAAATCGAAAGTGCGCTCGCCGCAAGTCAATATCGCTTCAGCGCCAGCCGTGCTTACTATGAGCTGGTGCGCTCGCGCATCACGGAGCTCAAGGAACGCTCGATCCCCGGAATCCAGACTATTGACGAATTCATGACGCGCCGCCTCGCTCCGGCGATGGCGACCTGCTTTTCGGTATCGCAGCGTTTGAACGAGCTTTCCGAGCGCATCGCCCAGGCAAGCGGGCTCCTGTCGACCCGGGTCGAAATCACCCGCGAGAAACAGAACCAGACGCTCCTCGCTTCGATGGATCGGCGCGCCAAACTGCAGTTGCGATTGCAGCAGACGGTGGAAGGGCTTTCAGTCGCCGCGATTACGTACTACGTCGTCGGATTGGTCGGCTACATTGCCAAAGGACTGAAGGCAGACGGAATCGGTATCGATCCTGAAATGACGATCGCCTTGGCCATTCCCGTCGTCCTGATACTGGTGGCGCTGGCGCTTCGACGCACGAGGCGTAAGCTTGGCGCGCATTGAGCATTGTTCGCCGATAGGTATCCCTCGTCGGGACGTCGTCAACTTCCCGCAGTTCGCAGCGCAGTCCACGCATGAGCTTCGAAACTTTTCGAACGCGACTCCGTAATCTCATCGCGCGTCGTCGTGACCGGCGGGGCCGGGTTCAGGCCACGCGTCCGCCGGAATCGACGCCGCAACCCGTACCCGCGCCACCGCTGGAGATACCGGTGGTCATCGCCTCCCCCTCTACACTAGCAGACATCGTCGCGCCGACCGCTGCGCCCGAGGCTCTGCTGACGCCGGTTCCTTCGCTCGAAATCCTCGTCCCGTTGGCACCTGGACGATTCGAGACGGATGCCGAACTTGGAGTGCGGCCGAAACTCTACGATGCGCCGACCAAGCGCCGCGAATTCATGGTTTACCTGCCGGCAGGCTGGTCCGCGGAAGTTCGAGCGCCTCTCATCGTGCTCTGCCATGGATGCAAGCAAACTCCCGAGGAATTCGCAAAAGGATCCAGAATCGCAGCGCTCGCGGACCAGCTCGGCTGCGTGGTGCTGATACCGCGGCAAACGCGATGGGCCAACCCGTGGCGTTGCTGGAATTGGTTCGACCTGGCAACGATGAGCGGCGGCGGAGAGGCTGAGATTGTCGCCGCGCAGGTCCGGCTTCTCCGGCGACGCTATCGCACCGACCCGCGTCGCGTCGTAGCCGTTGGAATCTCCGCGGGGGCGGCGTTGGCGGCGGTGCTGGGCATCTGCCACCCGCGACAGGTGCGCGCGGTGGTCACCCATTCGGGCGTTGCCTGTGGTGCCGCAAATACGCCGATGTCCGCCGGTGAAGTCATGTTGCGTGGGCCCAATGCTGATGTCGAGGCAATCGGTGTGCAGGCTCGCACGAAGGCGAGCAGCGCGCTGCCGGTTCCTTTGCTCGCCATTCACGGTGAGAACGATACTGTTATTTCGCCCGCGAATTCGATTGCGCTCGTACGCCAATATCTTCACTTCAACGGACACCCGTCAGTCAGCGCGGACTCCACTGGGCAAACGGAGCTGCCCCCCTCCGACGGTGTGGCTACCACGAGCACCGCGGAGGGCCGCGAGGTTACAACGCGAGAGTGGCGCATCGATGGCCGGCTGACTGTTCGCCATATCTCCATCGGAGGGCTGGGTCACGCCTGGAGCGGCGGTGACGACACGGTTGCGTTCAACGACCGTCATGCGCCCGATGCCTCGCAGCTGGCCGGCGATTTTATTGCTGAGGTGCTGCCGCGGCCCGCAGACACCAGAGCCTCAGCGCAATGAACACCTGCAACGAACCCAGGATTGATTGTCACAACCACATCTTCGGTCCGCTGCGGTTCCCCTATCCCCGGACGCGCAATCGCCGAACTCTGCCAGGAACAGTCGAGGGTTGCTAGGGAGCGATCGCGATTGCGACCCCTTGACGGGCACTCGCGGCGAGTGCCTCCAACGTCAACATGATGTCGATCGATTCCTCCGGGGTCGCGCCCACCCAATGGCTCCAGCCGTGCGCGACGAGACCATGGAAGGCGTCGGCCTCGGCAAGGAAACCGTTGATCGCCGCAGTCTCAATTGTTTCGCGTGCAGCATCCAATGCCGTACCTCGCGTCAGTTGCAACACGGGTGGAAGTTTCACTGACGTGTCGTTGAAATACGTGGTCTCGATCGAACCTGCGTCTCCGACGATCATGGCACGTCGATGTCGCGCCGTGGCGAAGCTGCACGAGACCTGCGCGAGCAGGCCGCTGGCGAACTCGATCGATCCTACCAGCGTGCGATCGACTCCGCTCTCGGCCCAACGCGCAAATGCCTGCACGCGCCTGGGTCTTTCACCGGCTACCATGCGCACCAGGCTGACGGGGTAGCTCCCCGCATCCATGAGCGCGCCTCCGGCAAGCGCCGGATCCATGCGAATGTTGGAAGCGTCCGTCAGGAGGAAACCAAAGGCTGCGTGGACGTACTGCAGCCGTCCGATCGCTTGTGACTCGAGCAGCTCACGCAACTTCAGGGTCTGCGGCTGCGCGCGATACGGGTATCCCTCGACCACGTACACGTTGTTCCTGCGCGCCGCATCGAAAATCGCCCGTGCTTCGTCCGCCGACGTCGCAAGCGGTTTCTCGCAGAGGACATGCTTGCCTGCCTCGGCGGCGCGGATCGACCACTCGGCGTGGAGGTTGTTCGGCAGCGGAACGTAGACCGCGTCGATCGTCGGGTCGGCCAACAGCGCTTCGTACGTCGAGTGGATGTCAGGAACGCCGGTCTCTCGGGCGAACGTTCGCGCTTTCGCGACGTCGCGGCTCGCGAGCCCTTTGATCGCGACGTTACGCGAGGAGCGCACTCCGTCGATGAACAAGCGTGCAATCCTCGCGGCACCGAGGATCCCGATTTGCAGCTTGTCGGTCGAACGCGAACTCATCCCTGGCATTTCAGCCGCGATAAAGGCATCGTTGTAGTTCGAGCACGAAGGCGCCGGCTATGCCTCTTCCGTCGCCTGTGCCTGGGACGCCATGCGCGCGGGCGCGTTCAGCGCGCCATATCCTTCGTAGCGGCCAATGCGCTGCACGATTTCGAAGAAGAAGCGGTCGGCAAAGCTCTCGGAGTACACGTGGAGATACTCGCCGGCAGCATTGCGGTCGTACAGTATGCCGAGGCCTCGCATGCGCTCGACCAGCGCGGAATCGATGTCGAGGCGCGCGGTGATGTCGTCGTAATAGTTGGGAGAAATCGAAACGAAGGACACCCCGTTCGCGCGCAGCCTCGCCACCGTGTCGAAGATGTCCGAGCAATCGAGTGCAATGTGGTGGACGCCGCCGCCCCCGCTGGCGCTCACCGTTCGCGCGGTGCGCGTCTTCTGGCTCGTCGAAACGTTGAGGACGAAGCGAACGCTGCGATCGTCGGTCGTGATGCCGCAGCTGCGAATAAGGCCGAATGGGTCGGAAAGTTCCAGACTCTCACCCGGTTTCATACCCAGGACTGCGCGACAGAAAAGCACCCATGTATCGAGCTGGTCGGGCGGCAGGCCGAATGCGACGTGGTCTATCGATTTCAAGCCGGCGCTGGGCTTGCCATCCGCCTTGTCGCCCGCAAGATCGAAGTCGATTTCGAAGAGCCCGTTAGCACCGAGTTCGGCGGGCACGAAGTAGATCACGCTCGCGTCGGGCGCGCGGACGGCCGGAATGCGCGCCTCGTTGGGACCGATTCGACTGTCGAAACGCACGCACTGCAACGCGGTCGCCCGGTTCAACGCTCTTATCGGGTCGTCCGTGCGCAAGCCGATCGCGCAGACCGACGCGCCCCGCTCGAGGAAATGCGTCCGCGCGACCGAACCGGCATCCGCGTTCAGGATCAGATTGATGTCGCCTTGCCGGTACAGCGTTACGTCTTTGGAACGATGTTTGCCGGCACGTCGGAAGCCCAGGTTTTCGAGCAGTTTGCCCAGAGCGCGGCCCGATGCCTCGTCGACGGCGAATTCGAGAAACGCGATGCCCGCCAACGTCGGCGCGGCTGGCGGATCGGACAGCTCGATGCGTTCGACCACGCGAGCGCGCGCCCCTGCGTCTTCTCCGCCACGGATTGCTGCGGCCTCCATGCGATTCCGCACTTGCCCTTCGAGGTAGAGTAGCGATCGCATCGCGTCGACTGCAGTGCGACGATTGGGCGCCTCGCGAAATAAGTCGTTGAACACCTCCAGCGACATCGGCCCCGTGTAGCCCGCCAGCAAGACGAGTTCGAAGAAGGTCTCGAGATCGAACTGGCCCTGTCCGGGAAAGTTTCGGTAGTGCCGCGCCCATTGCAGGACATCCATGACCAGCAACGGCGCGTCGGCGAGCTGCATGAAGAAGATCTTGTCACCAGGAATCTTCGCGATGCCGGACGGATCATCGCGCAACGAAAGGGTGTGAAAGCTGTCGAGAATCAGACCCAGATGCGGGTGATTGACACGCTGCACGATCGACCACGCCTGCGCGTACAGATTGGTCTTGCGGCCCCACGCCAGCGCCTCGAAACCGATGCGCAGGTTGCGTCGCGCGGCGCGTTCCGCGAGCTGATAGAGTTGCTCGGCGGCGCGCTCTTCTTCCGGCAGGACGTTGGGCTGCGTATTCGAGCATACGAGCATGAGCTGCGCCCCCAGCGCCTCCATGACGTCGAATTTCCGTTCCGCGCGTTCGAGATTGCGGCGAAAGACGGCATCCGGTGATCCCTCGAAATCGCGGAATGGCTGGTAAAGGTCGCAGGTGAGGCCAAGATCGGCCGCGATTGCCCCGACTTCAGCGGGCGTGCCATTGAAATTGATGAGGTCCGGCTCGAACAACTCGAAGCCGTCAAAACGTGCGGCAGCAATCGCCTCGAGTTTCTCCCGCAACGTCCCGCTCATCGAAACAGTGGCTATCGCTTTGCGCATGGTCGATCCTCGGCGTGCTCGTTCTTGCGGCGGACCCGCCCGTGCCGACGCGAGCCCAATCTTTATCGCTGACCCCGACGGCTATCGGGTGATCATCTGCCCGCGCCGGAAATCCAAACTACCGCGGTTTTTCAGTATTTGCGAGCTTGATCCGGCTGTCACCTAACGAAAGTGAGGCAGCTTGATTGCTCCCTGCGCTCTCGCTCTTCCGGGCGTAAACTCGCGGGCGTTTGCGTCACGTCGTTCCGCCAGTGCGCTTAGCTTAGTTCGCGGGTCGTGGCGTCGAACAGTTCGTCCACTTCGAAGCGTCTTGGTATCAGCCGTTGCCGATGCACGTAGTCGATCGCGACCTCGAGATTGTGACGATTCGCTTCCAGGCCGAAGGGTTCCGTATCCAACATTCCGACGCGAGGCAAACCCGCAGCGCGCTTGCTTTCGGCGAGCAAGCGGTAGATTTCCCGCACCGCATCGGGTCTCGTTGCCGATAGGGACTGGCGGACCACGACCATGTGATTGATTTGAAGCGCGCCGTGCTTCTGATGCCAGGATCGCGCAGCAGCTTCGGCGTCGGGAAACAAAGTCTTGACCCTGGGGTCGCCGGCCGGCTCGGCCAGTATGGCGGCATCGACTTCTCCTGCAAGCAGCATTCCGAGCAGTGTGCTGCCCTCCGGCGCCCGTTGGACCGATGGCGGATCGGTGAACTCCGCCACATGGGGTTCTTCGAACGTCACCCATGTGACGGTGTCGGGATCGACGCCCTGTTCCGCGAGGATCCCGCGGATCCATGTGACCGTCGTCACTGTGTACGAGCGAATGCCGATCCGGCGTCCCTTAAGGTCGCCGGGCGCAAGCGCGCCCCGCTCGGCGTTGTAGACGAGGTAAGGGTGCTGGAAGCGCGCCAGTACCACTGCCGGAAGCAGCACGAGTGGCTTGCCATACGCCTTGGCCATGAGGTAAGTGACGATGGCGAGCTCGGCGACGTCGAATTCGAGGTTTCGCACCACGCGCTTGAATGCGGAGCTCGGCTTCGCTGCGTTCGCGAAATCAAGTGCGACGCGCGTCGATTCGAGTACTCCGCTTTTCAATGCTTTCGTGACAGGATAGTCGCCGAGCAGCGCGTGGAGGGTCACGCAATCGAACGATGTCGACGTCATTCTCTCCCGCCGCTGGTTTTCATGCACCGAAGGGGGCTGCCCGTGACGCCGGTCGCTCTTGGACTTGCGCTACTTCGATCGTTCCGATGCCGATACCGCCGCCCGCAGCGCCAGCAGGTAGCTGTCGACGCCGAAGCCCGAGATCTGCCCGAGGATAATCTCGGCGAAGACTGATTTGTGGCGGAACTCCTCGCGTGCATGAATGTTCGACATGTGCAGCTCGATCACCGGCACCGTCAGGATCGCGAGCGCGTCGCGTATGCCATAACTGTAGTGGGTCCAGGCGCCGGCATTAAGCATCACGCCATCCACTTTGTCGGTGTAGGCCTGATGGATTCGTTCGCACATCTCGCCTTCGCTGTTCGTCTGAAAGCTTACCACCTTGACTCCGAGCTCCTTCGCCAGCGCTTTTAACTGAGCATCGATCTGATCGAGTGTGATCGTCCCGTATTGCTTGGGGTCCCGCTTTCCGAACATGTTGTGATTGATACCGTGCAGCATCAAGAACGTTTTCATGGGTTCTTCCTTGTCGTTGAACAGGGCGATGACGGGCGAAACATCAACTCGGGGTCGTGTCGACGATGTTTCCGGTGCGCGCGGCTTCGACGATAGCCTCCGTGATCCGCAGGTTCTGCAAACCATCCCGGGCGCTGACGATGGGCTTTGCTTCCCCTCGAACGACCCTGCCGAAGTGTTCGATCTGATGCGCGAGTGGATCGTCGCGCGTCACCTCGGCGACGCTCGCTTCGAACGGCTTCCACCACGAGCGATCCTCAGCCTTGGCATATGTCTTCATGCGCATCGTCGGTATCGAAAGCGAACCGAAAGTGCCGGCAATGACATAGCAGTCCTCGTCGGGGTAGGTAGCGTAGGCCTTGTTCTCTTGCGAGGTCTGCTCCCAGCTGCGCGCGCAGGCGGCCGTGTCCGAAAGCATGAATGAACCGAGCGCCCCGTTGGCGAAGCGCAAGCTGATGGCGACGGTGTCTTCGACCGGAAATCCGCGGGTGGCGTACGATGAAATGGCCTGGACGGCAACGATTTCACCGCAAAGCATGCGCAGATTGTGCACCTCGTGGATCATGTTGATCAGGATCGGCCCGCCACCGGGTTCACGACGCCATGGACCGCCCGCGAAGTACTCGTCGGGTTTGAAGAACACCGCACTGCCCATCACCGCGACGAGTTTGCCGAGCCTGCCTTCGTCGATCACCTCCTTCGCGCGAGCCATGATCGGGCTGTGGGCGCGGTGATGGCCAATCAGGACCTTCGCGCCCAGATTGTCGATCTCTTTCACCAGCGTCTCGGCTTCTCGGACAGTCGGTGTTATCGGCTTTTCCAACAGTATCGGCACACCGGCGGCGATACATTTCAGAGCGTGTTCGAGATGCAACTGATTCGGGATCGCGAGAATCACTCCATCGGGACGATTGTTCTCGAATAGCTCATCGAGCGACTTGTATAGCGGCACGCCGGCCTTGGCGGCGACAGCTTCTGTAGCGGGCGCTGGGTCGACGATTGCGGAAAGCATGCAAGTCGGGCTCTGCTGCGCAACGCCCATGTGGGCGAGCCCGATATATCCCGCACCTGCGACCGCAATTCGTGTCTTGGCCATGGGAAGGTCTTTACTTGGTCAGCCAATCCAAGGTTGTAATGCGCACCGAACGCTATTCGTTCAGCGCTGTGCGGCATTTCCAGCAAAGTAATCCGCGAGCGGGAGATCAACGCGTGAATCCGGGAGCCGGGCCCTGGCGGCGCAGGGCCCGACAAAGCGACCGCTCAGGCCGCGGCCTTGGCCATCCGCGCTGCGGCCATGCTTTGCTCCCGCATCCGGTCGTACTCCGCCTTGGGCACCGGGACCGCATTGGGATCACCGAGGTCGTTCAGGTGGGTTCGATATGTTTCCCGAGCAGTCCACGCCGCGATCGCTGCGACGCACGCAATGCCAAAGGTCCAACAGCCGATCGTGAACGGGATGTCGGTCGCGCCGGGTGGCGCCACGGCTACGAAGAGCGCCGGAAGCAGGGCGGTAACGAGTGTCCCGAGGTTCTGCGAAATTGCCATGCCGGAAACCCGGGTACGGGTCGGGAACATCTCAGGGTAGAAGCTCGGAAAAATGGCGTTGTAGCCTTGATAGACGACGCCCCACATGAGCAGCGACATCGCGATCGCCAGGGGCACGTTGTGGATGCTGATGGAGTACAGATAGCCGAATGAGAGCAGGCCCGAGGCAAGCGCACCGACGATGATCGGGGGCCGGCGACCTACCTTGTCCGAAAGATTGCCGACAAAAGGGATGACCAGCACCGCCACGATGTTGCCCAGCACCGGGATCCAAAGGTAGACGTCCTTCTCGAAGCCGATCTTGTATCCCGGTTGGACCGCGTACGCCGCGCCAAAGATCGTGGTGACCACAGGGATGACGTTCATCAAGGACATGCACATGACGCGGAGCATGTCCCGCCAATTGTCTCTGATGGCGACAATGACCGGTGCCTTCGGGACCTCGTGGTGCTCGCTTTCTTCGGCGAATGCGGGGGTCTCATCGACCTCGCGGCGAATAATGTAGCCGGCGATAACGACGACGAAGCTCAACAGGAAGGGGATCCGCCAGCCCCAGGAGTTGAACGCGTCCTTGTCCATGTAGTGTGCGAGGGGCAGGAACACCGCCGCGGCGAGGATCTGCCCCGCCTGCACGCCCTGCAGGGTAAAGCTGGCAAAGAAGCCGCGCCGGCCGAACGGAGCGTGCTCGAGAATCATGGAGCTGGCACCGGAGATCTCGCCGGCGACCGCGAAACCCTGGATGAGACGCAGGATGACAAGGAGTAACGGGGCGAGCCAGCCGACCTGCTGATAGGTGGGCAGGATCCCCACGGCCATGGTCGAGAAGCCCATCAGGAACATGCACACGATCAGCACGGTCTTGCGGCCGTGAGTGTCGCCCCAGTGCCCGAGGAAAAAGGCGCCGATGGGTCGGGCCACGTAGCCGACGCCGTAAGTCGCCAACGACGCGATGATGGCGACCTTCGGGTCTGTGGAGGGAAAGAAGATCTGCGGGAAGATCAGGGACGCGGCGGTGGCATAGATGAAAAAGTCGTAATACTCCAGCGCCGAACCGATCCAGCCGCTGGCCGTCGCCTTCTTCGTCTGGTGCGTGCCGTGTGGCTCATGTTCCGCCGCGTTAGCCGTCGTCGCGTTAGCCATTTGCGTCCTCCAATATCGATCGATCGAATTGGGTCAGCACAAACTCACACACTCGAATTAGCGGACCCACCAATACGGAATTCTTGCGGCAATGCACTGCAGATTTTGCTCCAAGTGCATCTGGTTGGTGTCATCAGGATCACTTTGTCCGGACGGCGGTCAGCTGCCGCCTTTTGCTCAAAGCTGCGCGAAGTTACCGCGAAGCGAGGTGTCAGGCACCTGCCGAAAGTTAGGCCAGATCGAGGCGCGGGTCAAAAATTTTTACGGCAGCTGGACCTCGCAGCTCCCCTCGGCGCGATTTGCACAATCCATAGGTTCGTCAAGATTATCCTGGCGCCATTATGGTTCGCACGCGCGCCTACAGACGGTCGAGCAGGCGTCGGGTCTTGGCGAGCATCCGCTTTGTCCGCTCGACAGCAGGGAGTGTCTTGGCGAGCGTCTCCATCGGAATTTCCAGACTGATGGGTAGATCGTCGGGCACCGCCCGCAGCATGCCGGTGAGATCGAGCCCGCCGTCGCCCGGCATAAGGCGTTCTGCCCGCGCCTGGTAGAGCAATCCCTCGATGTCGGTCGGTCGTTCGGCTGGTGCATCGCACAACTGCATGTAGCGAAATCGCGTGCGCGGCACGTCGGCAATTTCGCTCGCCCTGCTGCCGCCGCGGTCGAAGTGAATCGGATCGATGAGGATGCCACCGTTCTCGTGGTCGGCGGCCGTGACGATGCGCACGCCCTGAGCGAAGTTCTTGCAATCCGTCCATGGCATCGGTTCGAGATTCGCGCCGATGCCGAATCGTTGCGCGAGCGCGCAGAAGGCCGCGAAGTTTGCAGTGAGGCGAGCCTCGTCCGGATCATTGCCTGCAATCAGCGCCTGCTTTGCCCCCAAACGTGCACCGGTCGCCAACGCTGCTTCATAATCAGCGACGACGGTCTCGGGCCGCAGCCGGAAGATCTCGACGTCGAGGACGCGCATGCCAGTGTCCTGAAGCCGGCGCTCCGTTTCGCGCGCCAGCGGCGTATCGCCGATCATTGCGTGCTGCACCTCCCCGGACGTTGCGGGAATGAGCCGCAGGCCGACGCAATCAAATCCCGCATCGACGGCACATGACACCATCTCGGGCGGGCTGAGCTCGAGCACCGTCAATGCAGCGAGGCCGATCGGATGCGCCATGGCTTTCTTCCTCGGTCAGTGAGGCGGCGAGAATCTCGCCGGGACGTCGGTCGTCGACTGCATCGTCGTCGGCCAGTGCCCACACGTCGTCACGCCCGTTTGTTGCGACTCTACAATAGAACCATTTTGCCGCGAAGCGAGGCGCAAGCGGAAGCTGACCTGCATCGCCTCGGGCGTCGCGTGCGAGCGAACAACGACATTGCTCCGGACCGCCGGTCCCGCAACGGTCGCGGCTGAAGCATGAAAAAAGCCAGTCGCGAAGGACTGGCTGAAAGCCAAGCAAGCATGTTTTGGCCGGGATCGTCACGTCGCCATCGCGATGCCTATGCGTGTGTTATTGAAGCCCTGGCCACGACCGGCGCGGGACACCGTGTTGGCGCCCGCGAATCTCTCCTGCGCGCCATCAGCAAGGGTGAGAATCGCGGCGTCAAGCACCTGCAACGATGAATGTCCAACGCCGCGATTGAGCAACGCCGGCCCGAAACAAAGGGCGATTAATTCAGGCGAAAACTTCTCGCCTTCTCAGACCTGCCTCGACCGTATGCCGCATACATGGCATGACCCACGCTATCCAGCGCATTCCGAACACGGGCAATCCCCGCGAGCGTCAGGTCAGCGAGAAGGAGCGCCTGTTCCATTCCTTCCTGCGCACGTGCTCGCTCGAACGCGTTCATCACGAGACCGTCCGAACGATTTGCAGTAGCAATTCGCTTGCGTTCCATTTGACTGTACTCCTTGTCATTTAACGGGCGGCCAGTTGATGCTGCGCCGCACAACGACAAGTTAGGGGTCCCGGCGCATTAATGCCAATCGCATTTTTGAATGCCTATGATCAGCCGCTTCGATTGAGTCCGGCGAGAGCGGCGCCCGCTCGCGAACCTGACGAGAACCTGTCTCACGTCCGGCGCTTCCGGTCCGTGCGCGGGTACAGTTCGAACGCCGCATCGGCCGTCGGCTCGTACGAGTTCCGCGAGCTTAAATGTGCGTCAGATAGAGAGTCGCGCACGACCTCAGGCACCGTCTTGTGTCATGTCGCTTGGCCTGCGTGGCGCCGCCGGAGATTCGCCAACGCGGTCAGCGAGCTTCTCGCTCCAGCACGACCGACACCGGCCGTTCGCCGCTCGCCTTGCCCGTGATCGGAGGCTTCGGCAGCTTGGCTTCGCCGGACTCGATGACGAAATGATGGTCGAGCGAATACCAGCGCCCCTTGACGTCCGGCGCTGGTGCAGGCTCGTTGTCGTGGAGCACGTAGTTGCCGATCAGCGCGTTGGTCACTCCGAACTGGACGTCCGTCTCGAGATTCGGGTCATCACTCGAATACACTTGCGAGAACTGGGTCTTGAAGCCCGGCTTGAAGATCAGGAAATGGATATGCGCGGGACGCATATTGTGACGACCCTGGGCGCGCAGCAACTCGCCGACCGGACCGTTGACGGGGATCGGATAGCCGATCGGCTTGATGCTGCGAAAGGCGATATGCCCGTCGGCGTCGGTCGTGAACTTGCCGCGCAGGTTCATGTCGGCCTGCGCCGGATCCTGATTTTCGTAGATGCCTTCGCCTGAAGTATGCCAGACGTCTACCTCCGCGCCGACAACCGGACCTCCCTGCTGGTCCTTGATCCAAGCGTTGACGAAGATCGGATCCCCGGGCGTCGGCGAACGCACGATCGATGCGCCGTTGGCCGTCGACGGAGAACCCATTCTCCAGAAAGGGCCGAGAAGATTAGCCGTCGTTTCCTTACGGCCATGGTCGCCATTATTGAGCAGACACACCAGCGACGAAACGCCGAGCGATCCGGCGATCAGAACCACTTCGTTGTGTGATTCGGTGGACAGTCGGCCGAGCGTCGCGATGTAGGCGCACGCCTGCTGAAACTCCGGCTCGGTGAGCTTTACTTCGCGCACAAAATCATGCAGATGCCGAATGGCCGCGCCCATGATTTCCCGGAAGCGCGGGTTAGTGGCGCGATCAAGCTCGGCCAGTACGGCTTGCGTCACATCACGTTGATTGCCGATGATCATCGGTCCGTCCGATCGCCAAAGGTGGCCCGTTGCGAATCAAGGCCGGATGGTGTCACACGCCTGGCCGATTCGAACCTAACTTTCGACAGGTGACGTGTCGTTGCGGCAAACATAGTGTGCACAGGACCGAAGGAGGATAAACCCCGAGCCTGCACGGGAACGTGCGGATGCGAGTGGTGCCAAAAACGACCTCCGCCGAAGCGCGCGTATCGATTAGCTGCTATGGGATTTCAGGTGTTGCTGCATGAACTCGAACACGATTCCGATTTGACCAACAAAGGAGCGAAAGATGATCCCCCCTCGCGTAAGTGTCGACATCGTCCGCGAGCGAATTGGTACGTACGCCGACAAGGAGCAGACCGCCGAACAGCGCTTCGCGATCTATCAGGAGCTGATCGGGTTCATTCCGCCGCGCATCGAGGCCCGCATCAATGTCACGGGCGCGCTCGATCCAGAGTTGCTGAGCCTGCAGGAAAAGATGCGAGCGCGGGCGATGTACCCGAAGTGCTTCGACGTCAAGACCTCGCAGCTGATGCTTTTCGGGATGCTGCTGATGGACATGAACGACGCCGCGCCCCTGCATGGCATCGCGGCGCGGCGCGCGGGCGCGACCTGGGAAGAGATGCAGGCGGTCGTAAGCCTGGCGTTTCTGTTCCGGGGTCTGTCCGCGGCCAACCGCGGTGCGGAACTCCTTGCCAATATTGCCAAGCGGGAAGCCGAGACCGAAGCCGCGGCTGCGAAATCACCGACGGCCGATAGCGCCTGACGCACTCCGGGAGAAAATCGAATGGCACACAAGCAAATTCTTAATTTCATCAACGGCGAGTACGTCAGCGCGAAGTCGGGCAAGACGTTCGAGAATCGCTCGCCCGTCGACAACAGCATTGTTGGCATCGTGTCGGAAGCCGGGGAGCCGGAAATCGACGCCGCGGTGAAGGCCGCGCACGCCGCGCTCGATGGCCCCTGGCGCAGCATGGATACTGCCAAGCGCAGCGAGTTGCTGTATGCGGTGGCCGACGAGATCAACCGGCGCTTCAACGATTTCCTCGACGCCGAGGTTGCCGACACCGGCAAGCCGCATGCGCTGGCCAAGCACATCGATATCCCGCGTGGCGCGGCCAATTTCAAGGTTTTCGCCGATGTCGTCAAGAACGTGCCGACCGAATCCTTCCAGATGACGACACCGGACGGCGGATCCGCGCTCAACTATGCAATCCGTGTTCCCAAGGGTGTCATCGCGGTCATTGCGCCGTGGAATCTGCCGCTGCTGTTGATGACCTGGAAGGTGGGACCAGCGCTGGCCTGCGGCAACGCGGTCATCGTGAAGCCGTCGGAAGAGACGCCCTCGACCGCGACGCTGCTCGGCGAAGTGATGAACAAGGTTGGCGTCCCGAAGGGTGTCTATAACGTCGTGCACGGCTTCGGTCCGAATTCCGCCGGCGAATTTCTCACGCGTCACCCCGGCGTCAACGCCATCACGTTTACAGGCGAAACGCGCACCGGGACGGCAATCATGAAGGTCGCAGCCGAAGGGACGCGCGCCGTATCGTTCGAGCTGGGCGGCAAGAATGCGGGACTGGTCTTCGCGGATGCGAACTTCAAGGAGGCCGTGGACGGAATCGCGCGCGCGAGCTTTGCGAACACCGGCCAGATTTGCCTCGGCACCGAGCGTGTGTATGTGGAGCGGCCGATCTTCGACAAATTCGTTGCGGCGTTGAAGGTGGCGGCAGAAGGCATGAAGATCGGACGGCCGGAAGCGCCCGGTACGGTCCTCGGCCCGCTGATCAGTCATGAGCATCGCAAGAAGGTCTTGTCCTATTGCAAGAAAGCCGTCGACGAAGGTGCGAAGGTGGTCACCGGCGGCGGACCTCCCGACATGCCCAAGGAGCTGGCCGAAGGCGCGTGGATGAAGCCGACCATCTGGACCGGGCTGCCGGAAACCGCGACGGTCGTGCAGGAGGAGATTTTCGGACCCTGTTGCCACGTGACGCCGTTCGACACGGAAGCCGAAGCCATTGCGATGGCGAACGACACAAACTATGGACTCGCGACCACGGTGTGGACGACCAACCTCGGCCGCGCGCATCGGGTGGCGCAGCAAATTGACGTCGGGATTTGTTGGGTCAACAGCTGGTTCTTGCGCGATCTGCGAACGGCGTTCGGCGGCTCGAAGGATTCCGGAATCGGACGCGAAGGCGGCGTGCATTCGCTGGAGTTCTATACCGAGTTGCGCAACGTCTGCGTCAAGCTCGATCCGGCGGATCCGTCGCAACCCGTGGAACGGCGCGAAGCTTCCGCCACGGGATGGGACCGGGAGCCCGGAAAGGAAACCGTAGGAGCCGCCAAATGAGTGGCGGCGTTATCGCGGCCGCGCTGGTCGCGCATGTCCCGACGCTCGGGCTGGCGAAGAATACGCCGGAGTATCAACAGACGTTGGTGCAAGCCGAACGGCTGATGGGCGCGGCCATGCGGGAAAGACTCAAGCCCGATGTGTGGGTGATTGTTTCTACGCACTGGATTTCGACGTTCGACTGGTTCGCGACATGCCAGCCGATGCACGAAGGGCTGTGCGTGGCCGATGAAGCGCCGAATCTCATTCCTGGGGTTCCGTATCGCTATCGTGGCGATCCGGAGTTCGGCGCTGCGCTGGTCGATACCTGGAACGAATCCAGCGTTGTTGGCGTGCGCAACGAATCGCCCAACTACCATTGGGATTACGGCACGTTTGTCCCGCTGCAGTACATCGACCCCAAGGGCGATGTCCCTGTTGTGGGCGTGCCGGTTGTCCTGATGGCCGACCACGGGGAATGCCTGCGCGCCGGTGCGGCCGTGCATGCGGCGGCGAAAAAGACGGGCAGACGGGTCGTCTTGCTGTGCAGCTCGGCACTGAGCCATCAGCTCGTGCGCGGGCGCCAGAACTGGCCGACCCCCGAACGAGTCGATGCGGACAAACATTTCGTCGATAAACTTAAACGCGGCGCTATCGACGAAGTAATTGCCGGGTTTACCGAATACAGCAAGAAAACGGTGGCGGAAATGGGTGGACGCGCGCTCGCCACCATGCTCGGCGCGGTGACGGCCATGTCGCGCGAAGGCAAGCCGATGGCGGCGACCCAGTATGGCGACTATGCGCAATCCTCGGGCAGCTGCAACGCGGTGTTGCTCATCGCCGATCGCGACACGCTTGCGAAGATGCCGGCCGACCCCGAGGCATCGGAAGCTCTCGAATCGGAGGCGGAATGAGCGTTGACACGAAGGTGATCACGGCGGTTGCTGGGCGTCTGCGGCAGGCGGCTGAAACGGGTGTCGCGATTCCACCCATTCGCGATGAGCTCGGTGACGGCGGCGTGGCGGCGGCATATGCTGTGCAGCAGGCGAACACCGATTACTACGTCAAGCAGGGGAGACGACTGGTCGGCCGCAAGATCGGTCTCACGTCCGTATCGGTACAGAAGCAGCTCGGGGTCGATTCGCCGGATTTCGGAATGCTCTTTGCCGACATGGCGCTCTACGACGGCGAGGAAGTGAAGCTGGGCAAGGTGCTTCAACCCAAGGTCGAAGCCGAAGTCGCCTTCGTGCTCGATCATGATCTCAGCACCACCGGGATCACCCTTGCAGACGTGATTTCGGCCGTGGCTTACGCGCTCCCCGCAGTCGAGATCGTCGGCAGCCGTATCGCGAATTGGAACATCAAGCTCCTCGACACCATCGCTGATAACGCCTCTTCCGGACTGTTCGTGCTCGGCACTCAGCCACGCAAACTCGATGCGCTGGACCTGCGCATGTGCGGGATGGCGATGGAGCGACGCGGCGAGCCGGTGTCCTTCGGCGCCGGCGCCGCATGCCTGGGCAACCCCCTCAATGCGGCACTGTGGCTGGCGCGGACAATGGTGGAGGTCGGCAGCCCGCTGAAAGCGGGCGACATCATCATGAGCGGCGCGCTGGGACCCATGGTAGGCGTCGCACCGGGCGATGTGCTCGAAACGCGCATCAACGGGTTGGGTACGGTGCGCGCAGCGTTTGCGGCTTAAGGACTAGCGGAGACCACGTCATGCCCGATATCAAGGCCCTTGCGCAACGCGTCGACGACGCTGCGCATTTCGCAAAAGAAATTCCTCAGTTGAGCGAGCAGATCACGCTCGCCGATGCCTACGCTATCCAGAAGGAGAGCCTCGGCCGGCGCTTCGCGCGCGGCGAGCGGCAGGTCGGCATCAAGATGGGGTTCACCAGCCGCGACAAGATGGTCCAGATGGGCGTGCACGACATGATCTGGGGCCGGTTGACCGACCGCATGATCGTCGAGGACGGTGGCAAGACGTCGTTCAAGACCTACGTCCACCCGCGCATCGAGCCGGAGATCGCGTTCCTGCTCAAGCGCGAGCTGGTGGGGACGATCACGCCGCTGCAGGCGCTCTCGGCGGTCGAGGCAGTCGCACCGGCCGTCGAGCTCATCGACTCCCGCTATCAGGCGTTCAAGTTCTCGCTCACCGACGTGGTTGCTGACAATTCCTCGTCGTCGGGATTTGTCGTCGGGCCGTGGCACGCGCCCGAGATCGATTTCTCGAATCTGGGCATCGTCGTGTCGTTCAATGGAACGCCGGTCCTGGTGGGATCGACAGCGGCCATTCTCGGACACCCGCTGCGTTCGCTGGTCGCGGCCGCGCGTTTTGCTGCCGAGGCGGGCGAGCCGCTGCAACCCGGTTGGATAGTGATGGCAGGAGGTGCCAGCCACGCCGAAGCCCTTAAGCCGGGACTCTATGTGGAATGCGAAGTGCAGAATCTCGGCCGGTGTTCGTTCACTGTCGCGGAGTAGCGGCCATGCCGATTGCCATGATCCACATGATGGAGGGCCGTGACGACCAGAAGAAGGCGCGCGCAATCGAAGCGGTGACCAAGGCGCTGGTCGAATCGCTGGAAGTGAAGATCGAAACGGTGCGTGTGATCGTGCTCGAAGTACCCAAGGCGCACTGGGGAATTGCCGGCAAGCCGGTAGGCCAGCCGCGCGAGTGAGCAACGCGCTGACGTGGCTAACGCTCGACCAGGCGCACCGACGGGCGCTGCTCCTAACCTCACAGGAAACACTCTTATGACAGCCACGCCAAAGGCAGATCCCGGATCCTCCTTCACCCGCCAGGAAGGCGTCATCCACATGGGCGGCATCGATGCACTGGTGCGCCTGACGCTTGACCAGGTACGGACCGACGCGCGCCGTGGCCTGAAGACCGGCATGTTCGTGTCGGGCTACCGCGGCTCGCCGGTAGGCATGCTGGATGCGGCGCTGCTCAAGCAGCAGAAGCTGCTGCTCGAACACAACATAAAGTTCGTCGACGGCATCAACGAAGACCTCGCCGCCACCGCGGTCTGGGGCACGCAGATGCTGCACTCCGTGGGCAACAAGAAGTTCGATGGCGTCACCGGCATGTGGTACGGCAAGGCGCCCGGCGTCGACCGCAGTGGCGACGCGCTTAAGCACGCCAACTACACGGGCATCGACAAGAACGGCGGCGTCATCGCCGTGGTCGGTGACGATCCGAGTTGCAAGTCCTCTTCGCTGTGCAGCCAGTCCGAGCCGATGCTGTTCCACGTCGGCATGCCCTCGCTGTATCCCGGAAACGTGCAGGAGATCCTCGACCTGGGGTTGCACGGCTACCTGATGTCGCGTCTTTCGGGGCTGTGGGTGGGGCTGAAGATCGTCACCAATATCGCCGATGGCACGGGCACCGCCGAGGTATCGCCCGATCGGCTGAAGTTCGTCACGCCCGATCTGATGTTCGACGGAAAAGCCTTCACGCCGAGCATGAACCTGGGCATGAATGTGCGGGCCGAGGCGCTCGACATGGAGCGCTCGCTCTACACACGGCGCCTCGAAGTCGCCAAGCGCTACGCGCGCGAGAACAAACTCAACAACGTCGTGTTCCCGAATCCCACTGCGTGGCTCGGCATCATCACTGCGGGCAAAACCTACAACGACCTCCGCCAGTCCTTCCTCGAGTTGGGCCTGGACGACGAGGCGCTGCGGCGTTTTGGCGTTCGCATCCTGAAGATGGGCATGCTGTTCCCGATGGAGCCGACCGTCGTGCGCGATTTCGCGCAGGGTCTGGAAGAAATCTTCGTCATCGAGGAGAAGAGGCCTTTCCTTGAAATGTTTGCCAAGAGCGTGCTGTATGGAACGGCCAACGCACCGCGCATTGTCGGCAAGTTCGATGAGGAGGAAAAGGAACTGCTGCCGCATTACGGTGAGTTCGAGTCCGACGTGATCGGCCGCGCGCTCACCTCGCGCCTGTCGCGCAAGTCGCGCATCGAGTCGGCCGAGACCTGGCTGTCCCGACTGGACGAGATCCACGCCCGAAGCAAGCTTCCCACCGCGACGCGGACGGCGTGGTACTGCTCGGGCTGTCCGCACAACAGCTCGACAAAGGCGGTCGAAGGCAGCGTCGTCTCGGCTGGCATCGGCTGCCACACCATGGCGATGTGGATGGACCGCAACGTCGTGATGGGTACGCACATGGGCGCCGAAGGCGCGCAGTGGATCGGCATGGCCCCGTTCACGGGCACCAAGCATATTTTCCAGAACATGGGCGACGGGACGTATGCCCATTCAGGCAGCCTGGCAATCCGCTACTGCGCGTCGACCAACACCAATATCACGTTCAAGGTGCTGCGCAATCTGCACACGTCGATGACCGGTGGCCAGCAGATCACAGGCGAAGAATCGGCCGCCGGCATGGTGTCCGAGATGCTCGCCAATGGCGTCAAGAAGATAATCGTCACCACCGACAACCTGGGCAAGTATCAGGGCGTCAGCCTCGCGGGCGGGACCGAGGTGTGGCACCGCGATCGCCTCGATGAGGCGCAGCGTGCGTTGGCTGCGATTCCAGGCACGACGGTGTTGATCCACGACCAGGAATGCGCCGCCGAGCTGCGGCGCGCGCGCGGTCGTGGCAAAGCCGAGGAACCGGCCGAAGTCATCGTCATCAACGAGCGCGTTTGCGAAGGCTGCGGTGACTGCGGCGAAAAGTCCAACTGCATGAGCGTGGAGCCGGTGGCGACCGAGTTCGGTCGCAAGACCCGCATCCACCAATCCTCCTGCAACAAGGACTATTCCTGCGTGAAGGGCTTTTGCCCGTCGTTCCTGACCATCACCCCCAACCCCGAACCGGCCGCGGCGGGCGACGCGCCGAAAAAGAAGAAGAAGGGCCGCATCCCCGCGCTCGAGAAGACGCTTCCCGAGCCGGTCTCCAAGGTCGACGCGAGCTTCGGCTTCGGCATTCACGTCATGGGCATCGGCGGAACGGGCTCGGTGACCGTCGTCGCGACTCTGGCCAACGCCGCGCGACTGGAAGGCAAGCACGTGATCGGTCTCGATCAGACGGGACTGGCGCAGAAGGGCGGCGCGGTAATCTCCGATATCAAGATCACCAATGCGCCGTTCGACGGCTCGAACAAGATCTCCGACGGTCGCACCGACTTATACCTCGGCTTCGACATCCTTAACGCGACCGACCCGAAAAATCTCGACAAGTGCCATCCTTCGCGCACGATCGCGGTGGTCTCGACAACGCAGACGCCGACAGGCCAGATGGTGTCCGACCGCCACGTCGTCTTTCCCGCGACTAATGCGCTCACCGCCGGGATCGATCGCGTCACGCGCAAGGCAGACAACGTTTTCCTCGACGGCCAGGCGCTGGCGGAAGGGCTGTTCGGCGATGCCATGGCGACCAACAACTTCATGGTCGGCGTCGCCTACCAGGCCGGCACCATTCCACTCAAGGCCGAATCGATCGAGACGGCCATCAAGCAATCCGGGGTCGCCGTCGAGATGAGCTTGGCCGCGTTCCGATGGGGCCGCATGGCGGTGGTCGACCGGGCGTTCGTCGAAGCCGAGATCGCGAAGGGCAAGGCCGCGGTGTCCGAGCTGCCGCGCACTGACAGCCAGCGCGCGCGCGCATCGTCGATTCTGTTGGCGCGCAGGGCGAGACGAAGCGCCTGCTCGAAATACGCGTGCCGGACCTCATCGATTACCAGGACGAAGCCTACGCCAAGCGCTATGCTGATGTGATCAAGCGCGTGGCTGCCGCCGAGCAGAAGGCCGCGCCAGGGAAGAGCGGCCTGGCCGAAGCCGCGGCGCGCTATCTGTACAAGCTGATGGCCTACAAAGACGAGTTCGAAGTCGCGCGGCTGCACACCGACCCTGCGTTTCTGGCCAAGCTCGATGCGCAGTTCAAACACGGCTACACGGTCAAATACAACCTGGCGCCACCGACGATCTCGAAGCGCGATCCCATCACCGGCGAATTGCTGAAGCGGCAGTTCGGCCCCTGGATGATGACCGCCTTCAGGATGCTGGCGAAGTTCAAGGGTCTGCGCGGTGGCGCGCTGGACATTTTCGCCAAGACCGAGGAACGGCGGCACGAGCGACAGATGATCGAGGACTACATCAAGCAGCTCGACGAGATTTCGTCCAAGCTCAATGCCGCGAATCATGCCGCCGCCGTCGAGCTGGCCTCTGTGCCTGACGAGATCCGCGGCTATGGCCACGTCAAGGAACGCAGCATCGAGACCGCGAAAGCGCTCGAGGAAAAACTCTTGCACGCGTTTCGCAACCAGCAGCCGGTGCGTCAAGTCGCCTGACGCTCAACCTAGGAAAGCCATGAATGCCCTGAACGGCTACGACGTCGAAGACCTCAAGGTCGGCATGACCGCAACCTTCGCCAAAACCATCACTGAAGCCGATATCGTCCTGTTCGCCGGCGCCTCGGGCGACAACAACGCCCTACACATCAACGAGGAATTCGCCGCAAGCACGCCGTTCAAGGGGCGCATTGCACACGGCATGCTGAGCGCCAGCGTCATCTCGGCCGCCATCGCGAACAAGCTGCCTGGTCCGGGCACCATCTATATGCAGCAGAGCTTGGCGTTCAAGGCTCCCGTGCGCGCTGGCGATACCGTGCATGCCAAAGTCACGGTGAGCAGGATGCTGCCGGAGAAGCGGCTGATTTTCCTCGATACCGTCTGCTCGGTGCTTGAGACAGTGGTGATCACCGGGGAAGCCCTGGTGAGGGTTGGCTCCCGCGCATGACCGCTGCGGCCCGGGCTGACGACCGCGTGCCCGCTGGGCGTGGCGCGCCGGGCGAAGAAGCTCCAGTGCACACTACGGGCGGACAAATCACCGTACGCGTCGAACCCGAGATGCTGTCGGAGGACTCGGGCGCGCCACTCCCTCGCATCGTGATCGTCGGCGGCGGAGCGGGGGGCCTCGAGCTCGCAACGCGCCTCGGTAACACTTTGGGGAAGAGCAAAAAGGCGCACGTCACTCTGATCGAAAAGAAGCGCAATCACTTCTGGAAACCGCACCTGCACGAGATCGCGGCCGGCAGCATGGACATCGGTGTCTATCAAACCAACTATCTTGCCCAGGCCCACTGGCATCATTTCCGCTATCGCATCGGCGAAGTGACCGGCCTCGATCGCGAGCGACGTGTTGTTCGGGTGGCGCCGTACATCGACGAAGACGGCGAAGAGGTGACGCCGCCGCGCGAGTTTCCCTACGACACGCTGGTGATCGCCGTTGGCAGCCTCACCAACGATTTCGGCACGCCGGGTGTTGCGGACCACGCGATTGCACTGGAAACCACGGTTGACGCCGAGCGCTTTCATCGCCGCCTGGTGAATGCCTGTCTTCGCGCCCATGCGCAGGCCGGACCGATTCGTCCAGAACAACTCGACATCGCGATCATCGGTGCCGGCGCGACCGGCGTCGAGCTTGCCGCCGAGCTGCACAATGCAACGCGCGAGCTCGTCTCCTACGGATTCAGCCGCATCGATGTGGATGAAGATATCAAGATCATCGTGATCGAAGCAGCCGATCGCATCCTTCCAGGCTTGCCGCCCCGCATTTCGGACAAGGCGGTCACACTGTTGGAGAAGCTTGGAGTAAACGTGCGGACCAAGGCGCGGGTGGCCGAGGTCCAGGAGCACGGCGTAAAGCTCGCGACCGGCGAGATCATCCCGGCGGAATTGATCGTATGGGCGGCCGGCGTCAAGGCCCCGGATTTCCTCAAGGACATCGCTGGGCTCGAAACAAACCGCATCAATCAGCTGGTGGTGCGGCCGACGCTGCAGACGACACGCGACGAAAACATCTTCGCCATCGGCGATTGCGCTGCCTGCCCATGGCTCGGGAAAGAGGGCGCCATCGTGCCGCCACGGGCGCAATCCGCTCACCAGGAAGCATCGCACATGGTGAAGCAGATCAAGGCGCGGCTCGCACATCAACCACTGACCGAATGGCGCTATCGCGACTTCGGGTCGCTCGTCTCGCTCGGCGAGTACTCGACTGTCGGTAACCTGATGGGCAGTCTGTCCGGCAAGAACATGTGGATCGAGGGATGGTTCGCGCGAATGATGTATCTGTCGCTATACAAGATGCATGAGCTCGCGCTGCACGGGTTCTGGAAAATGTCCTTGGACACGGCCGCGCGGCTGATCACTCGGCGCACGGAGTCGCACGTCAAACTGCATTGATCCGTTCACCGACGGCATTGTGACCTGCATCGTATGGAGGATAACGATATGACCACTCCGCAAGATGATCCCGCCAAGTGGCTGGCAACCATCTTCGAGAACAGCCAGGCCATGATGCGTCAGTTCACGCAGTCCGGTGCCGCCAGCGGCGGCGGCGATGAAACCAAGGCCAGCGATCCCGATCCTTTTGTAGCCGCATCGAAGCAGTTCGCCGAGATGCAGCAGAACTACGTCCGCCAGATGACCGACCTGTGGTCCGGCATGTGGAAGCTGCCCGGGTCGCAGCCAGCGTCAACCGCGGCGAAGCAGGACGACCGGCGCTTTGCGACCGAGGCGTGGACCAAGGATCCGCGCTTCGACGTGGTCAAGCGCATGTACCTGGGATACTCGGACTTCCTCAAGAACGCGGTCGAGGCAGTGCCGGTCGACGACAAGGTCAAGGGACAGTTGCACTTCGCCACCCGACAGTTCTCCGAGGCGATCAGCCCCGCCAATTTCTTTGCGACCAACCCGGAAGCGATGCAAATGGCGGCGGAGACCGGAGGTCAAAGTGTTGTCGAAGGGATGAAGCTGTTCGTCGAGGATCTGGCGAAAGGGCGCATCTCGATGACCGACGAGAGCGCGTTCGAGATCGGCAAGAACATCGCCGTGACGGAGGGGGCTGTCGTCTTCGAGAACGAACTCATTCAACTGATCCAGTACGCGCCGCGCGCCCCGCAGGTCCACGCGCGACCGCTGGTGATCATCCCCCCGGCTATCAATAAGTTCTACATCCTCGACCTGCAACCGGAGAATTCGTTTGTTCAGCACGCGATCGACGAGGGCGAGACGGTGTTCCTCGTCTCCTGGCGCAACATCACGCCCGAGTTGGGACATCTGACCTGGGATGACTATCTGCAGCTCGGCGTAATGACCGCGATCGACGTGGCGCGGGAGATCACTGGCGCGGACAAGGTGAATACGCTCGGCTTCTGCGTCGGCGGCACGCTGCTGGCGTCCGCGCTGGCAGTGAAGGCCGCACGAGGCGAGGATCACGTTTCGAGCCTTACGCTCCTTACGACGATGCTGGATTATTCCGATGCCGGCGAGATCGGCTTGCTCATCTCCGAGCAGAGCGTGGCGGCGCGCGAGCAAGCCATGGGCAACGGCGGCGTGCTGGAGGGCAAGGAACTGGGCTTCGTATTTTCCTCACTCCGCGCCAACGATCTGATCTGGCAATACGTCGTCAACAGCTATCTCAAGGGGAAAGCGCCTCCCGCGTTCGACCTCTTGTACTGGAACAGCGATGGCACCAACCTGCCAGGGCCGATGTTCTGCTGGTATGTGCGCAACACGTACCTCGAGAACAATCTGCGCGAGCCGGGCAAAACGGTCGCATGCGACACGCCGGTCGACTTGTCGAAGATCGCGATTCCGGCTTATATCTATGCCTCGCGCGAAGACCATATCGTGCCGTGGCGCACGGCATACGCCAGTAACGACCTGCTGTCGGGGGAGACAACCTTCGTACTCGGCGCGAGCGGACACATTGCCGGTGTGATCAACCCGCCGAAAAAGAACAAGCGGAATTACTGGACGGGGGGCAGCCGCAAGGGCGACGCAGATGCATGGCTGTCATCGGCGACCAGCGTGGAGGGCAGCTGGTGGCCCGACTGGATTGGTTGGCTTGGGCGGCACGGCGGCAAGCGCGTGCCGGCGCGTACGGCGCTCGGGAACAAGAAGTATCGCGTGATCGAACCGGCGCCCGGACGGTACGTGAAGGCAAGGGCAGGATGACCGACCGGAAATGTGCCAACCGTCGTATTAGCCTCGCATCCTGCGCATTGGGCCGCCCTTGGCGACGAATCGCGTGGCCACACGATCGAGCACTCAACGACTCGCCACTGGAGTAGCCCATGCTAGAGCAGATAGTCGATGTAGACGCAACGCTGAAGAAGATGGCGAGCGAAACCGTCGTGCAAGGCGAGAATCTGCGTGCGAGGGTACGCGATCTGACGTTGCGGGCAATGCAGGCTCGTGAGCTTTCCCTTACTCAGATCAAGCAGGTGCTGAAGAGCGTGGCGGACGGCGTGAACGCCGGCGCCGCCAAGGCGAAGATCGATGTCGAAAAGCCGCTTGCCGACGCGCTTGCCGGCATGGACGATGCGTTGCTCAAGGTGGTCAACGCGAGCAGGATGGCGCTGGAGCGGCTGCTCGACCATGGCGTCGATTTCGAGGACTCCAAGATCCGGAAAGTCCTGAGCGATCTCGATCGCCTGGAAGATGAATTCCTGAAGATCGTCAAGCAGTCTGCCGATGCCGCAAGCAAACCGGTGAAGGCACAGTGGGGAGGCGTTTTTGCGCACATGCCTGCGGGCGGCACCGGTGCCGGCGCGCAGGCAGACGCCGCCGCAGCACAGTTTGCCGCACAAATGCGCTCCGCTATCCGCAAAAAACGCGACGGTGCCGCGAAAGCAACCCACCTTCTGGTGAAGAACTACGGAACGCTCGCCAGTGGCATCCTCATCGGTTTGTCCGACGGTCTCGGAGGTGAAGTGCTGCCGCCGAAGAGGGCGAAGACGACTACCGTAAAGCCCATGAAGGCCGCGCGCGCGTGACTTACTGGCGCGATCAGCCGATGCGAGGACGAAAGCATGCACTTTGATCCGCTGTTGCTCTCCCGGCTCCAGTTCGCTTTTGTCATCGCGTTTCACTTCCTGCTGCCTGCGTTCACGATCGGGCTTGCGTCCTACATCGCCGTTCTGGAAGGCCTCTTCCTCTGGACGCGAAAATCGGTCTATCTGCGTATTTCAACCTTCTGGATAAAGATCTTCGCCCTGTCGTTCGGGATGGGCGTGGTGTCCGGGATTGTGATGCCGTTCCAGTTTGGTACCAACTGGAGCCGATATTCGGATGCGACCGCCAATATCGTGGCGCCACTGATGGGGTACGAAGGACTGACGGCCTTTTTCCTGGAAGCCGCTTTTCTCGGAGTCCTGCTGTTCGGGCGCAAGCTCGTACCTCCGTGGGCACATTTCGCGTCGGCTCTAATGGTCGCGATCGGCACGCTCTTTTCGACGTTCTGGATCATCGTGCTCAATAGCTGGATGCAGACGCCCGTGGGCTTCCGCATCGTCGACGGCAGATTCATGCCGACGGACTGGCTGGCGATCCTATTCAATCCGTCGTTCCCCTATCGCTTTCTCCATACGGTCATCGCGGTTTACTTGACCACAGCATTCACGGTCATCGGCGTTGCGGCGTACTACCTTCGCGGCAATCGGTTCATCCCCGAGTCGAAAGTGATGATCGTGATGGGGTTTGTTCTTGCATCGCTTCTCGTGCCGCTGCAGGCGCTTGTTGGTGATGCGCACGGGCTCAACACGCTCCACCATCAGCCGCAAAAGCTCGCCGCAATGGAAGCCATCTGGGATACCGGGCCAGGACAGAGCGCCGTCCTGTTCGCGATTCCTGACAGCGCACAGGAGACGAACCATTTCGAAATCGGGATCCCGAAGCTCGCCAGCTTGTACCTCACCCATGATTGGAATGGTGTCGTCAAGGGTTTGAAGGACTTTCCGCCCGCCGACCGGCCTCCCATCATTCCTGTCTTTTATGCGTTCAGAGTGATGATAGGGATGTGGTCGATCATGCTGGCGCTCACCCTAGGCGCCTGGTGGCTTGCTTGGCGCAAGCAGCTCTACACATCGCGGCTTTTCCTCGGTGCAGCAACGTGTGCCATCCCGGTCGGCTACGTCGCAGTCACGGCGGGGTGGGTGACGACCGAGGTCGGACGCCAGCCGTTTGTCGTGTATGGGCACCTCCGCACAGCCGATGCCGTTACACCATTTATCACTACGGGCGACGTGATCGCGTCGCTCCTTGCATACCTCACGGTATATTTGCTCGTCTTCGGCGCCGGCGCGTACTA
The DNA here is from genome assembly GCA_963829375.1 of uncultured beta proteobacterium. Taxonomy (GTDB): domain Bacteria; phylum Pseudomonadota; class Gammaproteobacteria; order Burkholderiales; family Casimicrobiaceae; genus PALSA-1003. The sequence continues at coordinate 82,976 of CAWHIS010000015.1, forward strand.
CCTGGTTCGCGTCGTGCGAAGAGGATTTCCCGACGTGGTGGACTCGCACGAACCGAAGCTCGGGGAGCGGCCCGCGAGGCCGCTGTCGGCGGCGACCGATCTTGGGGCGAGCCCATGATGCTCGATTTCGTACCGATCTGGACCATTGTCCTCGGCGTCGCGGTGTTCATGTACGTGTTGCTCGATGGGTTCGATCTCGGAGTCGGCATTCTCTTCCCATTTGCACCCAGCGACGACGCGCGCGACCAGATGATCAATTCGGTCGCGCCAATCTGGGACGGCAACGAGACCTGGCTCGTGTTGGGTGGCATCGCGCTGTTCGCGGCGTTTCCTCTCGCGTTCTCAATCATCATTCCGGCGTTGTATTTTCCAATCCTCGCCATGTTGCTCGGACTCATTTTTCGCGGTGTCGCGTTCGAATTCCGGCCGACCGCATCGAAGAGCACCAAGCATTGGGATCGTTCGTTCTTCTGGGGCTCGCTCGTTGCGACGTTCGCCCAAGGCTGCGTGCTCGGGAAATTCGTGCTGGGATTTGCAGTGACAGGACGCCAGTATGCCGGCACGAGCCTGGACTGGATTCATCCTTTCGTGCTCCTGGTGGGAGTCGGCGTCGTCTTCGGGTATGTGCTGCTTGGCGCAACGTGGCTTGTCATGAAGACCGAGGGCGCGCTGCAGGCCTGGGCACGGAACAAAGCGGAAATCAGCCTGTTTGGCGTGCTGGCGTTCATGGCGATGGTGAGCATCTGGACGCCGATGCTCCAGCCGGGGATCGCGGCACGCTGGTTCGCATGGCCGAACCTTCTTTTCCTATCGCCGGTGCCGATCGTCACGGTCGTGTTGGCCTGGTGGCTATGGCGCGCGCTGACGCGCTGGCGCGACAACCAGCCGTTTTTCGCGGCCATGGGACTCTTCGCGATGTGCTACCTTGGACTTGGTATCAGTACCTTTCCGTACATCGTTCCCCACACGATTACGCTGTGGGACGCGGCGAGCGCACCGGAGTCCCAGGCATTCCTGCTTCTGGGAACTCTTCTGCTGTTGCCGATCATCTTGATGTACACCGGTTGGTCATACTGGGTGTTCCGCGGCAAAGTACGATCGGACTTCGGGCATCACTGAGGCCCAATAAACCTTCGCGGCGGCCGCCGAGCCACTATCGATCCGTGCGCGGCGCCGATTCTGCGAAGGCGTCTGCCGGGTCGATCTTGCCGCGTTTCCCGAGCGCCTTTGATCAAGGTACCGCGGCGTTAGCGCTGCAGGCGAAGCGGTGCAAAGCACATGCCGCGATAAGACAAAAGATCGTTCCCGATTCGGGTGAGCGACGTCCGATGGGTCAGCACAACGCGATGGAACCCCTTTCCGCCAGGAATCAGCGGAGAATATGCACCATTCCGGACAGCGGAGCACACGGATCGTTGCGCGGGCTGGGCCGGAGCAGAAGAATAGGCTTTTCTCCGAAAGCCGAAAGCGATTCGTACTTTCGTCGACATTGACCGTCTCCCTCCATGCCTACCAGCACGCTTCTGCTCAAGACAAAGATCAGCGCGCCACCGTCGCGACCGCAGGCCATTGCACGGCCGCGGTTGCTGGACCAATTGCGCGAAGGACTCTCCCGCCCCCTTACTCTGATCGCGGCCCAGGCCGGTTTTGGCAAGACAACGCTCGTCACCAGCTGGCTGGACGAAGTCAAGGATTTGGCGAAGGTTGCATGGTTGTCGCTCGACGAAGAGGACAACGATCCCATGCGTTTCCTATATTACCTGGTCGCGACGCTTCAGACCGTCGAGCCGGTCGTCGGGCGCGCACCGATATCCCTGCTCAGCAGGCTTGGACTGCCAAGACCGAAGGACCTTGCCGACGCGCTGCTCAACGAGATCGCGGAAACCCGGGAACGCATCATTCTGGTCCTCGACGACTACCACACGGTCACGGACCCCGAGATTCATGCGACGATGGCCCACTTCATCGAGCGTGTTCCCGAGCAGCTGCGCGTGCTCATCGTAACCCGCGAGGAACCACCCTTTCCTCTGGCTCGGTGGCGGACGTTGCAGCGCGTTGTCGAGATCGGACCGGATGAGCTGCGATTCTCGCCAGACGAATCGTCCGCGTTCCTCGAGCAGACCATGGGCCTCAAGCTCGATGTGGATTTGGCGCGAACACTGGAAGCGCGCACCGAGGGCTGGATCGCCGGCCTGCAAATGGCAGCGCTGTCGGTGCAAAAACACGCGCGCTCCGCGAGCGCGGATATCGCCGAAAAGATTCTTCAGTTCAATGGGGAACATCACTACGTCATCGAGTACCTGGCCGGCGAGGTGCTGCGCCAGCAGCCGGTGGAGATTCGCTCGTTTCTGCAAAAGACCGCGATACTCGACCGCCTCTGCGCTCCCCTGTGCGATGCCGTCTCAGGACAAACCGACAGCAAGGCCATACTGACGCGGCTCGAGCAGGCCAACATGTTTCTGTTGCGACTTGACGACAACCGGGAATGGTTTCGGTATCACCAGCTTTTCGCGGATTTCCTGCGCACGGAATTGGATCCGACCATCGAGCGGGACCTCCACAAGAGAGCCAGCGTCTGGCACGAGACCCACGGCTCTGGCAAGGACGCGATCAGGCACGCGCTCGCGGCGAAAGATATTCCCGCCACCATTCGACTTTTCCGCTCTCAGGTAGAAAGCATGTTGGCGCGCGGCGAAATCCAGGCGCTCCTCAGCTGGCTGGATACGATCCCTGAGAGCAAGATTCGGGCACACAGCGATCTTGCCGGTTACAAGTCGTGGCTCCTCTATCTTCTCGGTAGAACGGCCGAGGCGCATTCGTATTCGCCCGCCGTAGGTGCGATCGATCCCACCGAGTCCAATCCGGCGCGACGCGGGATGATGCTCGTCTTCCGGGCTTTCCTGGCGATCAACTGGGGCGATCCGGCGGATGTCAAGCGGTTCGCCCGGCAGGCGCTCGACGAGCTTGGCGACAGCGCATCGTTCTTCCGCGCCTATGCCTTGAGTTTCCTGGGGCAGTCCCAGATTCAGTCCGGCGAGCGCAGCGAGGCGGTCAGGACGCTCCGTCAAGCGGTCGAGCTCGCGGAAAAATTGCAGAATCATTTCGTCATGCTCGATGCACTCGGCCATCTCGCATCGGTCATGACCGCGCAAGGTCAGTTGCGCGAAGCGCACCTCCTGTGTCTGAACGCCGTCGAAAAGTACGTGGACGCGCGCGGGGAGCCTGATCCGGTGGCGGGCTTGGTGTATGTGCCGCTGGGGACCCTGTACTACGAAATGAATGACCTCGAATCGGCGCGACATTATCTCACCCGAGGGGTTGTGCTGTGTCAGCAACTGGGAATGGTCTATTACACGCTGATGGGACAGCGCGCTTTGGCCAAATTGCAGAACGTGTGCGACGAAGCGGAAGCTTCCTGGCACACGCTCGCCAGCGCAAGGGAGGTGGCCGACCGATCGGAAAGCCAGAGGCGACGGCGTCTCGTGGCGGTGGTGACGGCGGAGCTTCAATTGCGCGAGGGGAATACCTCCGCCGCCGCGCGGACGCTCGGCGACATGCAAAAAGCTCCCAGTTCGGCGTCCGAGTACGAATCGCTCACCTATGCGCGGCTGTTGCTCGCGCAGCATCGCCCCAGCAAGGCGGAGGAGGTGCTCAACATCCTCGAGCAGACCGCGACAAAAGAGAAAAGCGAAGGGAGCCTTATCGCGGTACACATATTGCAGGCGCTCTGCCAGCGTGCGCTAGGCCATCCCTCAGCCACCGTTGAGAGGCTCGAGAAAGCGGTGTCTCTCGCCGCCTCGGCTGGGTATCGTCGGATATTCCTCGACGAGGGCCCGGTACTGACTCCGCTTCTGGAGAAGGTCCGCCACGTCGCCCCGACCTACGTGAGCAGCCTTATCGATCGCGATTCCACGGAACGCCAAGCGGCGCCGCAGGCACTGCCCGAGCCATTGAGCCGAACCGAGCGCGAAATTCTCCGTCTGATAACGCGGGGCCTCACCAATCAGGAAATCGCCGACATCCTCGGTACGACCCTGGGTACGACAAAGTGGCATCTGAACCAGATCTTCGGCAAGCTGCAAGTTCACAATCGCACGACGGCGATCGCCAAGGCCCGGGACCTCAGGCTTCTGTGACGGCTGGGTTGCCGGCGACGTGCGCACCTTACTTTGGTTAGGTGACATGGCGTGACTGCGCGCCAAATAATCCATCACGATCTGCTGTTCGACAACAGGCCTTCGGGTGATTCTCCGATAGTGAGTGGCTACGAGCGACAGCGAATACCCAAGCGGAGGAGCAATGGCGCCATTGAACGCGACGACCCGAATCGGACACAAGCGCATGGCGCGAATTGCGGTCGGTTATTTCCGAATCGGGAGGCCAGCATGATCAGCGGCAAAACGACGTTGATAGCTCACGTGGGTTATCCGACCGAATCGTTCAAGGCACCCCTCATCTACAATCCTTGGTTCGAGAAGGCTGGTATCGACGCCGTCGTTGTGCCGATGGGCATCCAGGTCGCGGACTATCCTACCGTTTTGAAATCGCTGTTTCGGCTGACCAACATCCGCGGTGCGCTGGTGACGATGCCGCACAAGGTGACGACCGTGGCGCTGCTCGACGAGGTCTCGACTGCTGTCGAGGTCGCCGGATCCTGCAACGCCATACTTCGTCGCCCCGATGGGACACTGCTCGGCGACATGTTCGACGGCGCCGGGTTCACCCGCGGCTTGAAACGCAAGAACTTCAAGTTCGCGGGAGCCTCATGCCTCGTGGTCGGAACCGGTGGCGTAGGATGCGCCATTGCAGCATCGATTGCCGGCGAAGGCGTGGCAAAGCTGTTCCTGTCGGATACCAATACGGCGTCGGCCGAAGCGCTCGCCGGCCGGATCAAGCATCACCACCCGAAGATCGAAACCGGGCTGCGCACGAACGATCCAACCGGCTACGATCTCGTGGTCAACGCTACGCCGTTGGGAATGAAGGCGGGCGATCCGTACCCGATCGACGTCACGCGCCTGGCGCCAAGCACGTTTGTCGGCGAAGTCGTGATGAAGCAGGAGATTACTCCGCTGCTGCAGGTGGCGCGCGAAAAGGGCTGCCGGTACCAGGTTGGAACAGACATGCTGTTCGAACAGATTCCCGCTTACCTGGAGTTCTTCGGCTTTGGCACGACCACCCCAGATGAACTTCGGGCGGTCGCGAAAGTCAGCTACTAGCCGACGCGACGTCGAGCTGTAGAATCGAGCCGCTATCCCAAGATCGCTGTCTCGGTCGGTGTCGTACGACAGACGCAACCTTTCGACCGTGTAGACACGCGGCGCTGAACTCCCCAATGGACTCACTGCGATGACCTACGAAAACATTCTCACCGAACGGCGTGGCCGTGTCGGCGTCGTCACGCTGAGCCGTCCGAAGCAGCTCAACGCGCTCAATGACGCGCTGATGAACGAGCTGGGTTCAGCGCTCGGCGAATTCGACGCTGACGAAACGATCGGTGCCATCGTGATCACGGGAGGCGAAAAGGCGTTCGCAGCGGGGGCGGACGTCGGTGCAATGATGAATTGGTCCTACATGGACGTGTACAAGACCAACTTCATAACGCGGAATTGGGAAGCCGTCCGTTCAGTTCGCAAGCCTGTCATCGCGGCCGTCGCCGGCTTCGCGCTCGGCGGCGGATGCGAGCTTGCGATGATGTGCGACATAGTCATCGCCGCGGAGAACGCGCGCTTCGGTCAGCCCGAAATCAAGCTCGGGATAATCCCAGGTGCCGGCGGCACGCAACGACTGCCGCGCGCCATCGGCAAGGCGAAAGCGATGGATCTCATTCTGACGGGGCGCATGATGGACGCGCAGGAAGCCGAGCGCTCTGGTCTCGTCTCGCGCATCGTGCCCGCGGAGAAGCTCCTCGACGAGGCTCTCGCAGCCGCAAACGCCATCTGTGAGTATTCGCTCCCTGCCGTGATGCTGGCGAAGGAGTCGGTGAATCGCGCCTACGAAAGCGCCCTTGCCGAAGGCATCCATTTCGAGCGCCGCGTGTTTCACTCGTTGTTCGCGACGGAGGATCAAAAAGAAGGGATGCGCGGATTCGTCGAGAAGCGGAAGCCCAACTTCAAGCATCGCTGAATTTTCGGGCTTGGCCATGTGTGCGGCGTTAGCCGCACAGGTATTCCGGCGAGGTTCTGAACCCTTCCAGAAGGAGGCATTCGTGAGCGATCATGTGTACAAACTGCTCGAACTGACCGGAACTTCCGCGACCAGCATTGAAGATGCGGTGAAGACGGCGATCGACAGGGCGACCAGGACGATCCGCAACATCCATTGGTTCCACGTGATCGAGACCCGTGGAAGCGTAGTCGACGGCAAAGTTGCTCATTGGCAGGTCACGCTGAAAATCGGCTTTACTCTGGACGAAGCCGAACAAGTGCCCTAGCGACGTTCGACGGTGCGGCGTGATGCGCCAAGCGCGCTGCAGCGCGCAGCTTATCAAGCGGGGTCGAACACGGGGAACGTCCGGCTGGGCTTCGCACTCTCCGCGACGTCGGGCGTCGCGTAGTTGATGAAGCTATCCGGCAGCGCACCGCCCCAGTAGACGCCGGTGCCGCGCTCGTCTTCGTTCCAGGTCACCGGCTCCCAGTCTGGCGACAACACGAGGTAGCTGCCCGAGTAAATCTCGACGCGGTTGCCACCCGGTTCGTAGGAGTAGAGATAGAACGCCTGCGAGTTGTTGTGCTTGGACGGCCCGGCTTCGATGAAGATGCCGTTCTCGGTCAGCACGTCCGCCGCACGCAGCACGTCCTCACGCTGGTCCACCCACATCGAGATGTGATGCAGGCGCCCGCTCGCTCCCTTGATGTCTACGACGTAGGCGAGTTGATGATGGACGGCATTCGGGCTCAGCCAGGAGCCCAGTTCGAACGTGCCTTGCTCGAACAGGATCGTTTCGCGCAGCTGGAATCCCATCAGTTGTTCGGCGAATCGGCGATTCGCGACGACATCCTTGCACAGCAAAGCCAGATGGTCCGTGCGCCGGACAGCAGCGCCGCGACCCGTGAACTTCTGCGGCAGATTCTTGAGCGTTGACCGGAGGTCGTCGGGGGCGAGGTACTTCTGCTCGTCGTAGTAGACAGCCATCCGATGTCCATCGGGATCACGGAAGTGGTAGGTTCGCCCCCGGCCGAAATCATTTTCGCTCCAGTGCAGGCCCAGACCCGCCGCCTCGAGCGCCCGCGCGCGTCGGTCGAGCGCTTCCGGACTGACCGCGCGCCACGCGATCGTTCCGGGCCCCGCTTGTTTCGCGCCGGTGAGCTTCAACGTGCTCAGCGCAAAATCCCCATAGCCGCGAAGGTAGACAGAGTCGCCTTGCGTATGCACGGCTTCCATGCCGAGCACATCCTTGAAATACCACAGGCTGCGATCGGGCTTTGGGGAAAGCAACTCGATGCTGCCAATCGTCGCGATGTCTCGAATCGGTTCCAGGGAGTTCGCCATGACGTGATTTCCTCGGTTGTTGTAAGGCGATGGTGACGTTGCAGCGGCCAAGGTAGGTTACAGCCACGACCCTTTTTTCTTTTTGTTCCAGATCAACGAATCGAACCAGCCGGCTACCGGGCACTCTGCGCGCCCGGGCTGCTACCGCGCACCAGCACCCGTGGAGCCCGTAGTGTCGCGTCCGCTCGCGCTTCGCGCGCGTGCCTCGACAAGCAGCAGGGCGTGCATGGCCGCACGCGCCGTTGCCAGAGGTGCTTCGGATGTGCCTTCGTTGAAAATTTCCACAGAGACCGAGCCCTTGTAGCCGGTGGCAACCACCGAGCGCAAAAAACCTGCGACGTCAAAGTCTCCCTGACCCGGCATCCTGGGATAGTTTCGGCGCAGCGACAGTGCGTCTAGCTGCATGCGTGGAGCGTCACCCAGTTGCACGAACACGATTCGATTGGCCGGCAACTCGCTCAGCAATGACCAGTCGTCCGAGCGAACAAGCGTATGGAAGCTATCGAGGATGAGCCCGAGAGAGGGGTTGTTCGCAAGTTTGACAATTCGCCAAGCCTTGTCGACGGTCGCGACGCACTTACCCCAAGCGAGGGCCTCGTAGCCGATTCTCAGACCTCGACGGCCGGCGCGCTCGGCGAGCGCAAAGAGCTGGGCGGCGGCCCGTTCCTCGTCGTCGGAAGCCTCGGCCGTCGTGTTGGAGCAGACGAGCAGGAGCGGTGCCCCGAGTTCTTCCATCGTGTCAAACGCTGCTTCTGCGCGTCCGAGGTTCCGTTGCAGCTGCTTGTCCGAGACACCTTCAAAGTCGCGAAACGGTTGAAACAGTTCGATGCTCAAGCCCAGATTCTTGGCGCAGCGCCCAATTTCCCTCGCCGTGCCGTTATGCGACCGCAAGTTAGGCTCGAAAATCTCGACGCCGTCAAAATGAGCCGCGGCGATCGCGTCCAGCTTCTCGGTGAGCTTGCCACTCAGGGATACGGTGGCGATGGACTTCCTCATACGATGCTCCACGTACCGTTCGCTACCGTACGTCGATCAGGCGTGGGGAGGCAACTGTCGAAAGTTAGGCCCACGGCGCCGGTCGCGCGTGGGTGCGGGTATACTGGTTGTCGAGCGGTGGCTACGAACGTCGTAATCGCCAGCAGCGCTGCAGCCGGCAGCGAGTGGAACGAAACCTCACCGCGTCCGCCGTGGCGCGCCTTGATACATGGGCTGGGTCAACGGGAGGATTGCGACATGCCACTATCCGCCAGCGCTCCACTGATCAAGGCAAAAATGACGATTCCGCCGCCGCGGCCGCAAACGGTCGTGCGCAAGCGGTTGCACGGATTGCTCGACAACGGAACGACCCGACCGCTCACCTTGATCTCTGCCCCTGCGGGCTCCGGCAAGACGTCGCTGATCACCAGCTGGGTTCGGGAAAGCGAACGAGGGCCCCGTGTCGCCTGGTTGTCGCTTGACCAGGGTGAACGCGATCCCGTCCACTTTCTTTCTTATCTCATCGCAGCCCTGAAAAATGTCGGGGCGAAGGCACTCCATGTCCCGGAGCCGCGGCTCGACGCCCCGACCAAGCTTCAGGTGGAGGCACTCACGGCGTTGCTGCTGAACGCGATGGCAGAGACAGAGCAGCGTACCGTTCTCGTGCTCGACGACTATCACCGCGCAAGCAGCCCGGAAATCGATACGTCGCTGGCTTTTCTGGTGGAACGCTTGCCCGAAACTCTGCGCCTGATTATCGCTACACGAGAGGAACCGAAGGTCCCCCTTTCCCATTGGCGTTCGCTGGAGCGGGTCGCGGAAATCGGCATGCGGGACCTTCGCTTCTCGCCGCAAGAGACCGCGGATTTTCTCAGGGAAACCATGGGCCTGGACATCGACTCGAATACTACCCGGGCACTCGAGTCGCGCACTGACGGATGGGTCGCGGGCCTGCAACTGGCCGCGATGTGGCTACAGCTCCAAGACCGCGCCGAGGCGGGTGGCGACACGACCGCTGCGCTAAGCCGCTTCAGCGGCAGGCACCGCTTCCTGGTCGATTACCTGGCCACCGAAGTCATGCGTCGGCAATCGGACGACACCCGCGCGTTTCTCCGGCAGACCTCCATCCTCGATCGCCTGTGTGCGCCATTGTGCGATGCCCTTACGGGGCGAACGGACAGCCGCGAAGTGTTGTCGCATCTGGAGCGCGGCAACATGTTCTTGATGCCTCTTGACGACGAGCGGCGTTGGTATCGCTACCACGAGTTGTTTGCCGATTTCCTGCGTGCGACTGTGGACCTGACAGACGAGCGTTTACTACACCGCAAAGCCAGCGAGTGGTTCGAAACGCACGGATCGGGTGAGGAAGCGATCAAGCACGCGTTTGCAGCCAACGACATCGAACGTGCGATTCGATTGCTGCGCGCACATTCGGAGCGCGTGCTTGCGCGAGGGCGGCTTCCGGCACTGCTTGCGTGGCTGGGGTTGCTTCCCGACGACACACTGCGGTTGCATGGTGATCTCGCGGGCTACAAAGCACTGATCTTGTATTTGTGCGGCGAAAGCGCACAGGCGCAGCCTTACTATGAAATGGCGCTTGGAACGGAGCGCGATGCCGTTTCCGCACCGAGGAACGGAATGCTGCCGACCTTGCGAGCTTTCCTTGCGCTGAATTGGTCCGACCCCCAGGAAAGCGTTCCCCTTGCCCATCTGGCGGTGGGTCGTATCGACGAGAGTGCTTCGTTTTCCCAGACGTTCGCGATGTGTTTGTTGGGACAGGCGCAGGCACTTACCAGCGACCGGACAACCGCGGTCGACACGTTGCGCAAGGCGGTCGCCCGGGGCCGACGATTCAAATATGATCTCAATACGCTCGATGCGCTCGGGCATCTCGCGATCACGATGATCGCGAAAGGTCAGTTGCGGGAAGCAATCTTGCTCTGTTACGGCGCAGCGGAAAGCTACATGGATGACGAAGGCAAGCCGCTGCCGATCACGGGCCTCGTTCATGTTCCCCTCGGCCGGCTGCATTACGAAATGGATGAGCTGGAATCAGCACGGCGGTGCCTCATTACCGGGATCGATCTCTGTGAACAGCTGGGGATGGTCTATATCCGGGTGATGGGAAAATGTACGCTTGCCAAGCTTCAGAACGTGACGGGGCAATTGGATGCCGCGTTGACCACTCTCGCGGCTGCACGAGAGCTCTCGGATCGTTCCGAAAGCCCACGCTGTCGGCGGCTCTGCATGGTGACTACCGCAGAGCTTCAACTGCGCGCGGGCAATGTCGACGGAGCGGCCCGAACGCTCGACGGAGCAAGGAAGTTGTCAGGTGCGGCTTCCGAGGATGAAAACCTGGTGCGTGCCCGGCTGCTGCTTGCGCGGCACGAACCGAGCATGGCGTGGAAGCAGTTGCAGATTGTCGAGCAAGCTGCGACCAACGAAGAATGCGAGGGAAGTCTCGTCGCGATCAATGTCCTGCAAGCGTTGTGCAAGCGCGCGCTGGGGCAGCACTCCGGCGCTCAAGAACGGCTTGCGAACGCCGTTTCGTTGGCCGCATCGGCAGGTTATCGACGGGTATTCCTCGATGAAGGTGAGATGTTGGCCCCGATGCTCGAAGAAGCGCGGCACGCTGCGCCGGAATTCGTGAGCGAGCTCCTCGAACGCCTTCCGCGAGACGCGGTGAGGGCGCCTCCGGCACTCCCTGAACCCGTGAGCAAGTCCGAACGCGAGATCCTTCGCCTCCTCAACGTTGGAGCTACCAACCAGGAGATCGCCGACAAGCTCGGGACCACCGTCGGCACCGTAAAGTGGCACCTGAATCAGCTCTTCGGCAAACTGCAGGTGCACAATCGAACGGGAGCACTTGCCAGGGCCCGCCAGCTGAGGCTTCTGTAGTCACCTGCCAGAGGCCGAGCCGGCCTCACTTTCGATAGGTGACGCCCGTACGCACCACCCAAATAATCCGCCCCTGCACCACGTGCCGGTGCGTCGCCGGCCGCGATCGAAAACGACCCTGGCGTTGCCCACGATTGTCCCCGGTCAACGTGTTGGCCGGAACTGTCTTCTCGGATGAGCCACAGAACAGGAGTACCGAATGCCGACCGATGAATACGTGACTCTGCCTAGCCGCGAGCCCACGCTGCGGGTCGTTCCCATGCCGGCCGATGTCAATCAATATGGTGATATCTTCGGCGGCTGGATCATGTCGCAGGTGGACATTGCAGGATCAATCCCCGCAGCCCGGCGGGCTCGCGGTCGCACCGCAACGGTAGCCGTCAATTCCTTTGTATTCAAGCAACCGGTGTCGGTCGGGGATGTGGTAAGCCTATATGCCGAGATCACCCATGTAGGGCGTACTTCGATCACCGTTGCCGTCGAGGTATATGCACAACGCAATCCCGACGATGTGATTTGCGTGAAGGTAACCGACGCGAGCTTGACATATGTTGCGTTGGGGCCGGATCGACGGCCTCGGCAATTGACGGCCGAGCAGGCTGGCCGATGACTACAATCTTGTACTACGACCTTTTCACTTGCGGGCGCACCCATTTCGCTGACTTGTAGGGGACCTTTCCTCGGCAACCGCCCCAACTGGGAATCGCTACCGTGTTTGCGGCGCTAGCCCTTGGCCACGCGCGCGGCCGACGCATCAGGTGCATTGGATAGCCGCCGTGGCTACGTCGCTTTCCTCGATCCTTTCCGGTTTGATGCAGTCGTCGCCCCTTCGGCGCCGCGAATTCCGCCTTTTCTATTTTGGGTCGATCGGCTCGGCGCTTGGTTACACGATGCAGGCGACCATCGCGGCGTGGCTGATGACGACACTCACTACCTCGGCCCTGATGGTTGCGTTGGTGCAGACCGCCAGTACGTTGCCGACGCTGCTCTTCGGGTTAGTGGCCGGGACGCTGGCCGACATCGTCGAGCGGCGGAAGATCATTCTGGTCACGCAAATAGTTCTTCTCCTGACGACTGCAATCCTCGGAATCGCGGCACTCGCTGGGTTCATTGGATCCGTGACGCTGCTGGCGTTGACGTTTCTGGTTGGGGCGGGCTTCACGTTCTACCTGCCGGCGCAGCAGGCGAACATCAACGAACTCGTGCCGGCAAAAGACTTGCATCGCGCCGTGGCTTTGGGGGCTGTTGCTTTCAATGTCGCCCGCGCCGCCGGTCCAGCTCTCGCGGGCGCGATCGCCGCCTGGGCCAGTTCGGGCAGTGCGCTTCTGGCAAGTGCGGCTTGCTTTACATTGATGATCTTCGCGGTGCGCAAGCTCAAGGTGAGAGGGCGAGTGCTGCCGGGGGTGCCCGAGCGGTTGCTCTCAGGCGCGCTGAGTGGTCTGCGCTTCGTGCGGCATTCCGCGGGCATGCGATCGCTCACTTTGCGCAACTTCTACTTTGCGGTCTGCGCAAGTGCGTTCTGGGCGCTGCTTCCTGTCATCGCCCGCGATCAGTTTCAACTGGGCGCAGGTGGATTCGGCCTGCTCTCCGGCGGCTTCGGCCTCGGCGCAGTCGCCGGCGCCGTGTCGATCCCGTCGCAACTGCGGCGGCGCACGTTGAATTCCGTCGTCCTTTCCGCGTCGGTGCTGTGGACACTGGCCATGTTGCTGATTGCCGTCACTGACCTCACCGTGATTGCGGTAGGCGGCACGTTCGCCGCCGGGATGGCTTGGGTTTGTGTATTTGCAAGCCTGTCGGCCGGGACTCAAAGCACTGCACCTGCGTGGGTGCGTGCACGCGCAGTGGCCGTGAACCTCGTTGCGGTCCAGGCGAGCTTGGCCCTTGGCAGCATCGTATGGGGCGCGTTGGCTTCCGCGACGGGGACTCGGATCGCACTGGCGGTTTCGGCAACGACGATGTTCCTGTTGTACGGTATGAGCTACCGTGTTCGCGTGGCGTTGGGCAGCGAGGCGGACGTGACGCCGGGCTTCCAGCTGCCCGAGCTCGCGATTTCGGTCCAGCCGATGCCGGAGGACGGACCGGTCCTGATTCAGGTCGAGTACCAGATAGCTCACGATCAACGCGAAGCATTCTTGCGTGCCATGCAGGCTGTCGAACCCACCCGTCGCCGCAATGGAGCCGTCAGCTGGCGCGTATTCCGCGATCTGGGCGAGGAAGAGTGTTTTGTCGAGCGCTTCATCATCGCCTCGTGGGCTGAGTACGTCCGTCTTCGTGAACGGGCAACGGTTGCCGACCGCAAGGTGCACACCGCTCTCGAGCAACTGCAGCGACCGGGGATTCCGATCCGCGTTTCGCGATTCATCGGCGTGAATCTGGACAACGCAGGCATCGCGTCCGATGCCATTCTGAAGGTCGAAGGCGACCAGGTAAGAGAATCACCGGTAAGCTGAGCGTCGGGCCCCGGTCAGCCCGCGCAGCACGTTGGCATCTACGATCCATTTGCTTTCAACGGCTGGCGCCAGGGACAAATAGGACGGCAATCGTGCGCCACCGAACTTCGTCCCGCGGCACCGCCGACCGTTTCTCGCGTCGAATACCGCTCATCGTGGCGGCAGCGTTTTTCATGGAGACGCTGGACGCGACGATCGTCACCACGGCGCTCCCGGCCATGGCGCGGAGCCTCGGCGAATCCACGCTCGACCTTACGGCCAGCATCACTGTCTATCTGGTGGCAATGACAGTCTTCGTCCCGACCGCGGGTTGGGCTAGTGATCGCTTCGGCGCACGCAACCTGTTCGCCGGGGCCGTCGCCGTGTTTACGTTGGCATCGCTGCTGTGCGCCGTCAGTCCTTCGCTGTGGACGCTCATTGCCGCTCGCCTGCTGCAAGGCATTGCCGCAGCATTCATGTCGCCGGTAGGGCGTCTCATCGTCTTGCGCGAAACACCCAAGCACCAGATCATCAGTGCGATTGGGTTGATCGTCTGGCCAGGGCTGATCGCACCGGTGATCGGGCCGCCGCTGGGCGGATTCATCGCCATGTACGCGTCGTGGCGCTGGATCTTCCTCCTCAATATCCCGCTCGGGCTGCTCGGCGTGTACCTCGTGCTCCGGTTCGTGCCGAAGCATGCCGAACGAGCACCTGCGCGGTTCGATACGGTGGGGTTCCTGCTGACCGCCGCAGCGCTCGCCACACTGATCTACGGCTTGTCGCTGATCGCTCGAGGTGAGGACGGCTTGATGGCGGGCTGCGGATTCGTGGCCTTCGGGCTCGTTTGCGGGCTCGCGGCGGTACGGCACGCGCTTCTCCACCAGGCGCCAGTCCTCGATCTTACCGCCGCTCGCGTCCCAACGTTCGCGCTCAGCACGATCACTGCCGGCCTGGCGGCGCGGATCGCCATCAGCATGACCCCCTTCTTGCTGCCGCTCATGTTCCAGATCGGATTCGGGGCGAGCCCGTTGGCGGCGGGAGTCATGCTGCTCGTCTACATGGCTGGAAACCTCGCGATGAAAAGCGTCACGACTCCGATCCTTCACCGCTTCGGCTTTCGGGACGTTATCCGGGCGAACGGCCTGCTGTGTGCGGCGTCGCTGGTCGCGTGTGGGCTGCTGTCGCCCGCGGTCCCTATGCCTGTGGTCTGCGGCGTGCTGTTTCTGGCTGGCATGACGCGCTCGATGAACTTCACATCGATGAGCACGCTTGCTTTCGCCGACGTCTCCGAACAGATGCGGCCGGGCGCCACCACGCTGGCAGCGATGGCGCAGCAGGCGGCCGGTGCAGCGGGGGTGGCGATCGCAGCCCTGGCACTCGGGCTCTTCAAGACCATCAGGGCAGGAGAGCAGCTCGCGCTTAGCGATTTCCAGAACGCGCTTTTCGTCGCCGCAGGACTGATGACAGTCGCAGTAGCGTGGTCGCATCGGCTGCCGTCCGACGCGGGGGCCGAGCTTTCGCGGCGCCCCTGAGATCAGCCTGAGTCAGGCCAGGGACATTTCATTACGCACCAACATGGCTTGTCCTTGCCAGTGTTGCAAGTTTGCGACATGGCGCTCCAAACCAGCGCGATAGCAAGGCAAGCCCTTGACCGCGACCAGGCGTCGCCCTACTATCGAATTGTGCACTGCAGCAAAAAAGCACGATGCTTTCGGTAGCCAAATGGAGCAGGAATATTGAATAAGTTGCGCCGACCGGGAAAAGACATGAGTCACGCCTCCACGCGCGAGCGTTGCGACAGCGACCCCAGCTTGGACGTGCCGGTTATCGCATCGCCGGCGGAGATCCTTCGTGCCCGGGAATTGCGGGAACAGCTTAAGAAAAGATACTCGAATCGCCCAAGCGAACCGTGCCCGCTGTGGTGCGTAGGAATCGACTAGGTAAGGACCCTGGTTTCGGCGTCGCTGGAGATATATCAGGAGGCAACACTGACGGACGCAATCAACGCGGGACCGAAGCCCAGCAGGGTCGGTACCGTCGGATTGCGTGGTCGCGAGGGGTAGGGCCTGACCATGAGCGAGCAGCCAAGCTCCCCGGTCTATGCTCAGTTCAGCTGGCGGGCCGCCCTTGTCGCAAGTGTGAGCGGCGGCGTGGTATTCGCTTTGCTGCATGTCGGACTGATGTGGGCGGTGTACAGAGTCTCGCCCTGGGTGCCGGCGCGCATGATCGCAGCGATATTGCTGGGGCCGGGCGTACTATCGCCGCCGGACGCATTCGACGTCGTCGTGCTGCTGGCCGCCATTTCGCTCCATGGCATGCTATCGATCGTCTATGGGGTCCTTCTCGCACTCCTCCTGCCCACGGCCAATACGACCTGGACCATAGTCATCGGCGGCCTTTACGGGCTCGCTCTTTACTACGTCAACTTCTACGGCCTCAACGCCTTCTCTCCTTGGTTCATCGAGGAGCGGGACGTCGTGAGCCTCGTTTCTCACTTCGTGTTCGGGGCGGTGGTTGCCTCGGTTTATAAGGTGGCCCACCCGTGCTGGTATGGCGCGGAAAGCGAGCCTGACGCTCCCGCCAAGGGTTAGGATCGAGGAAGCGGCACGCTCTGAACGCGGAGTCAAGAAACGCGCGGCGACGTAACCGCTCATGCCGCAGGACGAGTGTTCATCCGAGGTCCTGACGGGAAGCGGTAGTTGCGTGCCGGGCCGTTACGCTTCCGATGTTCGCGACGGCCGACAAAGGTTATTCTTTCCTCGGGCCTGCCAACGAATCGAAAGGCAGGATGTGCCGCTTTATGATGATGGGGGAACTCGTCGGAAAAGCGGCTCGCAATCGCTTGAGCCGACCCGATGCAACGCAGCGCGAAGATATTTCCGTTTCTACGGTGGTGGCCGATGGTCAATCGAGCTACCACGCGCGCAGACCTGCTGGCCGGGCTTACCGGCGCGATTCTCGGGCTTCCGCAAGGTGTCGCCTTTGCCATCCTCGCTGGTCTTCCTCCGGAGTACGGCCTTTATGCCGCCATGGTGCCGCCGGCGCTCTCTGCGCTGTTCGGGTCGAGCTATCAGATGGTCGCCGGGCCGACCAACGCGGTGGCGATACTGCTATTCGCGAGCCTTACGCACCTCGCGCCTGCCGGGAGCCCGGACTACATCCGCCTGGTGCTCACCGTGACCCTGCTAACCGGTGTGTTCGAGCTCATGATGGGTATCGCTCGTCTGGGTGCCTTGGTGAATTTCATTTCGCACACCGTGATCATCGGTTTCAGCACCGGCGCGGCCATCCTTATCGCAGCATCGCAGATCAAGTCCTTTTTTGGTATTCCGATCCCGGCGGAAGCTTCGTTTCTGGAAACGTTGCGGCAGTTAGCAATCCAGGCCGGCCGAATCAATCCTTGGGTTACAGCCACCGGGGTATTCACCGTGCTGTTCGGCGTCGCGGCGAGGAAATATTTCCCGAAGGTACCGTTCATGATCAGCGCGACCGTCGCCGGCAGTCTGTTCGCATGGGGCCTCGACCTGTATTTCGGCCCGGACGTCACCGGGATCAAAACCGTGGGGGCGTTGCCAGCGCAGCTTCCGCCGTTCTCTTTGCCGGATCTGTCGCTCGACACCATCCGAACGGTGGCACCGACGGCACTGGCGACCACCATCCTCGCGCTGACGCTCGCGATCAGCATCGGGCGCTCGCTCGGAATTCGTTCCGGCCAGCGGATAGACAGCAATCAGGAATTCATCGGTCAGGGAATATCGAACATCGGCGGGGCTTTTTTCTCGGCATTCCCATCTGCGGGCTCGTTCAATCGAAGTGGAGCGAACTACGAGGCCGGGGCGAAAACGCCGCTCGCCAATGTCTATGCAGCGTTGTTCCTGGTCGCGATCGTGCTCGTCGTCGCGCCACTGGCGGCTTATCTGCCGCTCGCCTCTGTCGCGGCGATCCTGTTCCTGATCGCCTATGGACTCATCGACGTCAAACGCATGAAGTCCATCGTCCGCACCAGCCGCTCGGAATCCGCGGTGATGTTCGTGACGCTTGCCGCCGCGCTGTTCCTGGGCTTGCAGACCGCGATCTATGCCGGCGTCCTCCTGTCGCTGATGCTGTTCCTGAATCAGGCAGCGCGCCCTGGCATTCGCGATGTGAAACCGGATTTTCGGGGCGGCGGCCTGCATTTCGATGCCGATACCGGCCTGTCGGACTGTCCCCAGCTAAAGATGCTGCGGGTCAATGGCTCGATCTTCTTCGGCGCCGTCGAACACGTGGAAGACGCGTTTCATCGCGTCGACCGCGAAAACCCGCAACAAAAACGCTTGCTGATCGTGGCGAGCGGCGTCAACATTGTTGACATTTCCGGAGCGGAGGCACTGGCGCGCGAAGCGCTGCGGCGCCGGACGGCCGGCGGCCGTCTGTACTTCTACTTCATGAAGGACGCGGTGCGCCAGATGCTCGACAAGGGCGGTTATCTGAGAACCATCGGCGACGAGAACATCTTCTCGCCGAAAACCGATGTAATCGCGTCGATTTATCCCGGGCTCGACCCGGAAGTATGTCGCCGGTGCACAGCGCGAATTTTTCCGCAGTGTCATCGCAGTTTGCCGAATGGTGAGGCGCGTTCACCCTGATTCCGGTCGCCACGGCTTTCATCGGATCGCCTACACTAAGGCCGTCACAGCCGAGAACACCATGATCACCAACTTTTTTCATCGCCCCGCACTTCACGAACACACCGAACCGGAGCAACGGGTTCACGGCGCGGCGGAATTGGCGCCAGACTCGGATGAACTCGCGCGGCTGCTGGCCGCCGACCCCGCACCACAGGTCCGCGTCGCCGCGGCGCGGCGTTGCGCCAATCTTGCGACACTTGCCGTCGCATGGGAGAACGAGACGGAACCCGTAGTACGAAATGCCATTGCCTCTGCGCTCGGCGCCGTGCTTTCGGAAACAAACGACGGCGCGGGTGCGAGATCGCTGCTCGAAACGGACCGTTGCACCGATGCAATCCGCTCCGAGGTCGCGCGCCGCACGCAGGAAGCAAACCGTCGTCAGATCGCGATCGCCAGCATTCGCGATGAAGACGCCCTGGTCGAGCTCGCGCTCGTCGCCGAGCATGCAGAGACGCGGATGGCGGCGGCTGAGCGCGTGCAATCGCCGCAGGGACTGCGCAGACTCGTCGACGCGGCGAAGAACAAGGATAACGGCGTCACCCGGTTCGCCCGACAGCGGATCGATGCGCTGGAGAATCGGCGCGGACAGGCAGCTGAAGCGGACGCAATACTGACGCAACTGGAGGCGCTCGCGAACCAGCCTGGTCCGATTCTCACGGCCGTGGTCGAACTCGATCGCCGCTGGCAGGTGCTCGACCTCAGCGGCGACGCTGCGCGTCGCGCGCGCTGTGATGCGGCCCGTCGCACGCTTCAGGCGCGCTTCGATCGCGAGCAAGACGCGCAGCGGCTGCGGGCGCAGTTCGAGCGCCGATCACGCGAATGGATCCGTGCGCTGATGCCGCCAGATGCGCCGGGGGCCCTTATTGGTCTGCGTACCGAGCTCGCGGCCCTGCGCGAACAGGCGCAGCGGTGCGGCGACGATACTGCGCTGCCCGAGCTGGATCAAGCAGACCAGCGCATCGGGCAGTGGGAGCAGGAACTTCAGGCTCTTGCGGACGCCGAAGCGCTGGTCGTCGAGGCCGAGCAGCTTGCCGCGGGCACGTCGATCGACAACGCGAATCTGCCCGAGCGTTGGCAGGCGCTGGCGGAGGCGATCCGAACGCCGGCCCTGACGCAGCGTTTCGACGCTGCGCTGATGGTGGTCGAGCACCGCAGGCTGGCGCAGGTTCGTCTCGCGCAGCAGCAGACAACTGCGGCGCGGCAGCGCGTCCACGATTTATTGCATGCGGCCGAGCTGGCGCTCGTCGCAGGACAATTGCAGGCCGCTCGTGCGGCTGCCGACGAGATCAAAACGCTCAAGCCCGCTGCCGGTTCACTGCCCAAGCCGACAATGCAGCGGCTCAGCCGAAGCATGCAGCAGCTGATAGAGCTCGAACGCTGGGAGTCTTTCGGCCAGCACAATGCCCGCATCCAGTTGTGCGAGCGGGCCGAGGCGACAGCATCGCAGATACTCGATGCACCACGACTGGCGCTTGAAGTGCGTAACCTGCGCGCAGAATGGAAGGCACTGGACCAGCAACACGCGGGCGTCCCGAAGGCCTTGTGGGAGCGCTTCGACCGCGCCTGCGAAAAAGCCTACGCGCCGGCCGTTAGACATTTCGCACAACTGGCTGCGCATCGAAAGCAAGTGCGGAAGCAGCGCGAGGAATTCATCGCCGCGGCAGCCGCACATGCGGCGACGCTCCTCGTCGAGCCGTACGATTGGCGCGCAGTCGAGCGCTGGTTGCGCGAGACCGATCAGAGATGGCGCGCGGACGATCTGGGCAGCGTCGAACCGTCCGCATGGAAAAAACTGGACGAACGGCTCAAGACCGCGTTGCTGCCGCTACGCGATGCGCTTTCGACGGCGCGCGAGCGAGCGAAGGCGGATCGCCGGGCGCTGATCGTCGAGACCGAAGCGCTGGCGGCCAAGGCTATGGAGCCTGGCACGCCGTCGCAAGTAAAGGCGATTCAAGCCAAGTGGCAAGAACAGGCAAAGACAGTGCCGCTGGCGCAGCGCGATGAGCGCGCACTGTGGGAACAGTTTCGCGCTGCGTGCGACGCGGTTTTCAGCGCGCGTCAGGCCAAGCGCAAGGAACAGGACAACCGCAAGGATGAACACCGGCGCGCCCTGGAGGACATATGCGTGCAGCTCGAGAACCTCGCGCTGGTGCACGGTGGGGACGACCCGGTCATCCGTCGCGGCCTGCGTGAACTGCAGGAGCGATGGCAGACTCAATCTGGTAGGGGCGACCCTGCACTGCGCAGCATCGAAGCCCGGTTCAAGGACGCGAAAGCGGCAGTGGAGGCTGCGGTATCGGCGCGCATCCGCGCGCGCGAAGCCACTGTGTGGCAGACGCTGACGGCGAAGGAACGCCTGTGCGAAGAGCTCGACGAGTTGGTACGCTCGAGTCAGGACATGACCGCCGCCGCAATCAGCTCGACAGCAATGCAGGAGCGGTGGGCGGCGTTGCCGGCGCTGTCACCCGCGTGGGACCGGAAGATGACCGCTCGCCGTGATGCGGCGCTGCGTGCCCTTTCCGAGGCGGCTGCGACCTGCGAGTACGTGGCACGGATCGACCAGGGTGTTGAGTCACGCCGCGAGATTCTGCTCGAGCTTGAACTATCGCTGGGCTTGGACAGCCCGCCCGACCTTCAGTCGCAAAGGCTCGCGCTGCAGGTGAAGCAGTTGAAGCGGCGTTTTCAGGATGCGTCGGCGATCAGTGCCGGCACCCCGGCAGAACGCCTGGTCGCGTGGTGCGCCGAGCCGGGTGTCGCCAACGCCAACGATCGAAGGCGCTGCGAAAAAGTGTTTTCGGCCATCGAGCAACTGCGACGCTGAGCTGTTGTTCCTCGAGGCCGGGCTCGGCCCGGCGTTAATTCACGGAAGCGTTGATCAGGTTGCCCGCAGCGCTCTGCCAGACGATTGCGGTGCCGTTTGCCTGCGGTTGGGAGATCGCAGCAGCTCCATCGGTCGCGATGCGTCCGACCAGGCTGCCGTCGTTGCGATCGAGCAAGTGCAGATAACCTTCTATATCGACGATACCAAGATAGTCGCCGATGATCGCCGGCCCGCTCGGAAAGCGGGCGGCGAGCTTGTCCTGTTTCCAGGCCGAGGCACCCGTTGTCTTGTCGAGCGCGTGAACCGCGCCGTCATCCGAAGTCAGGAACAGAAATCGATTGTCCATCGCAATGCCGGTCAAGCTCGAAAAGTCGCGCGACCATGTCACCGTGCCACGAACCAACTCGAAGCATGCGACCCGGCCCTGATATGCGGCGGCGCAGACCTGTCGTTCTTCGACGATCGGCAGGCTGGTCACGTCGGCGATCCGTTCGAGTTCGGTGGCACCCTTGGGCGTGGCGACGCTGGCTTCCCAGCCGAGGACGCCGGTGGCGAGATCGAGTGCCAGGAGTTTGCCGCCCGCCGTACCGGTGAATAGACCACCGCGGCTGGTGACGCCGCCTGCGAAACGGCGCACGGTCAGCGGCGGGGTTGTGCGCTGATAGGCCCACTTGCGGGATCCATCCGCCTCGGCGAGGCCGAATATCTTGCCGTCGAGCGACCAGACGACGACAAGACCCTCTGCAGCGGTCGGGGGGCCGGCGACTTCGCTGGAGACCTTGCCGGACCAGAGCGGCTTGCCGTTTTTGTCGAAGGCGAAGACGTCGGCCTTGTCGGTGCCTACGACGACGCTGTTGGGGCCGGCACCGACACCCGCCGAAAGCTTCCGTTCGGCCGAGATGCGCCAATTCTGCTTGCCCGTCGCCGGGTCGACGCTGATGATCGTGCCGTCGGGACTCGCAGCATAAATCACATCCTTGCGCACGGCCGGTGAGAATCCGAACCCGCCCTTGCCGCCCATGGCAACCTGCCAATCGACGCGCGCGTTGGCTTTGGCCTCGTTCGCCGGCAGGGGTCCGGGCTTTTTCGCACCGCGTCCGATACCGAGCCAAGCTAGCGATGGCACGGGAATGCTCGGGATCCACGACGACATCGTTTCACAGCCGCCAAGCACCATGCAGCATGCCAGCACCAGCAGTGATGCCGGTCTCGTCACTGCGCGCCTCCCAGCGCGTCGAACTTGACCTGGATGAAGCCGCGGTACGGCGACTTGGGATCGATTTTCGTCAGCGCGAGCTGGTACGCCGCCTTGGCCTCGACGGGTTTACCCGCAGCAGACAGGATGTCGCCTTTGAGGTCGGCGAAGACACCGGCAAAAGCGTCGGGCGTCTTGACGTCGATCGTGCTCAACGCCTGGTCATATTGCTTTTCGTCGAGCAGTGATTCAGCAAGCCTGAAACGGGCGATGGCTTTGAGTTCGTCCTCGCTGGAATGATCGATGACCCACTGCAGCTGGGTGCGCGTTCCCGCGTGATCACCCGCTTCGTAGAGAAGCTTCGCGTAGATCATTGCTGCGCGCGGCGCGTATGCGGTACCGCCGTAGCGATCTTCTATCTGTGTCGCCGGCTCCTTGGCCTTGGCGACATCATTGTCCCGTCCCGCCTGACTCACGGCCTGATAGAGAATGCTGGCCTGCGCCGACTGATCCTGCTGATACCAGCGCCAACCCAAGCTGGCGAGCAGCGCGATCGCGACGGCGGCAAGCGCCGCACCGATGTACTTGCCGTACTGCAGCCACCAAGCCTTGAGGTCGTCGAGTTGTTCCTGTTCCTGCAGATCGTAGACTGCCATTTTCTACCCTCAGTAAATCAGTTCGTCGGGCGCAGGCGCGCAGCGACTTCGGCGGGCGCCATCGCGATTTGTTCACCGGCCGCCCGCAGCGGCTTCACGCCGACACGATTCGCCGTCGCTTCGTCCTCGCCGACGATCAGTGCGTACCGCGCGCCGCTCGCGTCGGCGCGCTTCATCTGTGACTTGAATGTTCCCCCGCCCGCGTTGACGACAATCGCCAAGCCGGCGTTGCGCAAGATCTCGGCGACCGAGCGCGCGAGCCTGGCCGCGGGATCGCCGACGTGAACGACGTACGCGTCCGGCGCAGCCTCGGCGGTGCTCTTCGCGAGTTCCATCAGCAGGATGACGCGCTCGATGCCGATTCCGAAGCCGCAGGCCGGCGTCGGCTTGCCGCCCAGTTGTGCAAAGAGGCCGTCGTAACGGCCGCCGCCGCCGACCGTGCCCTGCGCGCCAAGGCGTTCGGTCACCCATTCGAACACGGTCCGGTTGTAATAGTCGAGTCCGCGGACGAGACGGGCATCGACCGTGAACGCGATGCCGTGGTCGGTCAGCAACTGTTGCAGACCGTCGAAATGCGCCTTCGTCGCACTCCCGAGACGATCGAGCAGACGCGGTGCACCGACGATCAACGATTGCAACGCCGGGTTCTTGCTGTCGAGGATGCGCAACGGATTGGTGTGCAGACGACGCTGCGAATCCGCGTCGAGCACGGCTGCGTGCGCGCTGAAATAGTCCACGAGGTCGGCACGGTGCGCCCGGCGCTCCTCGGGGTCACCAATGGAATTGATGTGCAGAGCGATGCCGTCCAGACCCAGCATTCGCCACAGACGGTGGAGCATCACGATTTGCTCGGCGTCGACGTCGGGGCCTTCGAATCCTAGCGCTTCGGCGTCGAACTGATGAAACTGCCGGTAGCGACCCTTTTGGGGACGCTCGTGCCGGAACATCGGGCCCGTGGTCCATACGCGCTGAGGCCGCTCGTAGGTCAGACTGTGCTGGATCGCCGCCCGGACGATGCCGGCGGTTGCCTCCGGGCGGAGCGTGAGACTTTCGCCGTTGAGGCGATCCTCGAACGTGTACATTTCGTGTTCGACGACGTCGGTGACCTCGCCGATCGCTCGCACGAACAACGGTGTCGCCTCGACCAGCGGGACCTGCATGTGGCGATAGCCGTACTGCCTGGCGACGTCCCGTACGGCGGCGTCGAATCGAAGCCACAATGGCGCCGCGTCGGGCAGCACATCGTTCATGCCGCGCACGGCCTGAATCACGCTCGCCATGGCGTTATGCCACAACCTTCAGCGCAAGCGATTTCCGATCCGGTCTGAGGTGCGGCGCAGGGGGCTCGCCGCCATAGGTGGTGCGCACGTAGTCTTCGACGATGACCTGGAACTCCTCGGCGATCCGCTCGCCGCGCAGCGTCACCGTCTTTTGGCCATCCACATAAACCGGCGCGACGGGTGTTTCGCCCGTGCCGGGCAGGCTGATGCCGACGTTGGCCATCTTGGATTCGCCGGGGCCGTTGACGACGCAGCCCATGACCGCGACGCTCATGCTCTCGACTCCGGGATAGCGCGCCCGCCACAGTGGCATCTGATCGCGCAGGAAGGCTTCGATTTTCTGCGCGAGCTCCTGAAACACCGTGCTTGTCGTTCGCCCGCAACCGGGGCATGCCGTGACCTGCGGGGTGAAAGAACGCAGACCCATCGTCTGCAGGATTTCCTGCGCGACGATGACTTCACGGGTGCGATCACCGTTGGGCTCTGGCGTCAGCGAGACGCGGATGGTGTCGCCGATCCCTTGCTGCAGAAGCACGCCCATCGCCGCCGTCGACGCGACGATGCCCTTGGAACCCATACCGGCCTCGGTGAGCCCCAGGTGCAAAGGATAATCGCAGCGTCGCGCCAGTTCGGTGTAGACGGCGATCAAATCCTGCACGCCGGAAACCTTGCACGACAGGATGATGCGCTCGGCCGGCAAGCCAAGTTCCTCGGCGCGCTGAGCGCTGCCGATCGCGGAGGTGACGAGCGCTTCGCGCATGACGTGCGCGGCGTCCTGCGGCTGCGGCGAGCGTGCGTTTTCGTCCATCATCCGCGCCAGCAGATCGGCGTCGAGACTGCCCCAGTTGACGCCGATGCGCACCGGCTTGTTCCACTGCAGTGCTTGCTCGATCATGATCGCGAACTGCGAATCGCGCTTGCTGCCCTTGCCGACGTTCCCGGGATTGATGCGATATTTCGCGAGCGCCTGTGCGCATCCGGGATACGCCACGAGCAACTTGTGGCCGTTGAAATGGAAATCCCCGATCAGCGGCACAGTGCACCCTGCCGCGTCCAGTTTCTCCCGGATTTCCGCGACCGCTGCCGCGGCCTCGGCGGTGTTCACCGTGATCCGAACGAGTTCGGAGCCGGCAGACGCGAGCGCGCGCACCTGCGCGACGGTCCCCGCGACATCGGCCGTATCGGTGTTGGTCATCGACTGCACGACAATCGGCGCATCGCCACCCACGGCGATGCCGGCGATGGTGGCCTGTCGCGTCCGGTGGCGTGCGATCGCCTGCGACGAAGATGCGCTCATGCTACTCATGGCAATATGAGGCGCGCGACGTTTTTGTTCGTGTACGGCGCCAGGTCGATAATCTTGCCGCGATAGGTCAGCGTGACGGCCTTGGCGTTGCCGACCACGACGTCGAATGGCGGCGTGCCGGGAACGGGTTCCACCGCATTGGCGCCGACGAGTCTCGATAGCACCAGCGCTCCGGTGCGATCGCGGATTTCGGTCCACGATGGGCCCGAGAACGAAAGGATCAGCAATGCGTCCGCGGGTGCAGGCTCGGCAGGTGTCGCTGCGGCCTGTGTCGACATGGCCGCGGAAACGCCGCCGCTTACATCAGCGGGAGCGACGGCCTTTCCCTCGCTGGCAGCTGGCGAGGCGCTGATGGTTTGCCCTTCGCTCGCAAGTGGGTTGGGTAGCGGCGTCCTGGCGTTGGAACTTGGCTTGGCCTCCGTCACGGAAGTACTCGTACGAGGTGTCCCGCCGAGCGAGCCGAGGCCGCCCCGATACCACTCGTAACCGGCTGCCGCGATAATGCAGGCGATCAATCCCAGCGGAATGAGCCAGCGCGCAGCGTTCGACTTCGCGGTCGTGGAGCTGGGCAGCTCCGCCATCCTTGCTCCGGTCGAGTGCAGCAATGGCGAGCCGAGCGCCGGTGCGTGCGCGACGTCGGGGAGGTGCAACAACAGGTCTTCCGGATCGAGATTGAGCAAGCGAGCGTAATTGCGGACGAACCCGCGGCTGAACGTGCGGCCCGGCAATTCATCGAAGTTCTCATCTTCGAGCGCCTTCACCTGCCGTGGCGCGAGCTTCAGCTGCTGTGCGACTTGATCCACCGACAAACTCGCAGCTTCGCGTGCGGCCCTGAGGCGAGCGCCGGGACCGTCCATCGACATCCCCGGCGGCGGCACGGCGTCGGGATCACCGGACAGGCGTTCCTGGGTGGCGCTCACTCGCAGCCTTCGGTGCTTATCGCCTTGGTCTCAGAGGCGTCGGGATAGCGATTGCGCAACTGGGAGACATACGACAGTTCGCCCTGCCGATCGTTCAGCTTGCGCTCGATACACATGCCGAGATACAGCGTCTCCGGCTGCGCATTCGCCGTCTGCATCGCGCCTTTCATCCAGTTGCGCGCATCCGCGTAGCGCGCCTCCTTGTAGGCAATGAGTGCAAGGCCGTAGCTTGCGAGGGCATTGCCGGGTTGCGCGACCAGCGCTCTGCGGAAATAACCGTCCGCGACGCGCATTTCGCCAATCGTGATCGCGCAGCGCCCGGCGTTGTCCAGCGCAATTTCAGGCGTCTTGTAAAGTGGATTGCGCACTGCGATCTCGAATTGCTCGAGCGCCTCGTGCTCGCGCTTGTGCTGGCACAGGTACCAGCCCCAATTGTGGTGGATGTCGGAGTCGCTGGGCGCCAGGGCCAGAGCGCGCTCGAAATTCTGCTCGGCCTTGCGGTCTTCGCCGAGAACGGAATACACCAGCCCGTAGACGTTGTACGCCTGGGCGTTGTTCGGATCGAGGGTGACGGCGAGATTCAGTTCATCGAGCGCTACGTCCATCTGGCCACGTTCGTAGTATCCCGCGGCCAGGTCGGTATGCATGCGGGCGCGCACGCCCGGAGGCGTCTGCTGCGGCTGCGGCACAGTCGTGCGCTGAGGCGGCGTGCGCGCGGACGCTTGCTCGTCGGCTTTTTTCTCGGTGCTGCTGCAACCGGCGAGAAACGCCGCGGCAACAAGTAAGGGGAACAGATGGCGCATTGGTCAGTGGGCCGAGACCGTCTGAACTTTGATCGTCCGACGCTTGGTGCGATCCTGCACCCGCCCCGCGAGCTGGCCGCAGGCGGCATCGATGTCGTCACCGCGCGTCTTGCGAATGGTGGCCACCAATCCCGCGTCGCGCAGGACTCGCTGAAACGACACGATGCGATTGCGCGAGCTGGTGGCGAATTCAGTGTTCGGAAACGGATTGAATGGAATCAGGTTGAACTTGCAGGGCACGTCGCGCACGAGTTCGACGAGTTCGCGCGCCTGCTCCGGTGCGTCGTTGACGTGGTCGAG
Organism: uncultured beta proteobacterium; assembly: GCA_963829375.1. Lineage (GTDB taxonomy): Bacteria > Pseudomonadota > Gammaproteobacteria > Burkholderiales > Casimicrobiaceae > PALSA-1003. The sequence goes on from CAWHIS010000015.1 coordinate 110,717, forward strand.
CATTACGTATTCGAAGGTGACGAAATCGCGCGGCGCCTTCTCGATGTAGCGCACGCACGCAGCGAGCAATTCCTTGAGTGGATATTTGCGGTTGATCGGCACCAGCCGATCACGCAAGCTGTCGTTTGGCGCGTGCAGGCTCACCGCAAGGGCGACCGGACACGCGTCCCGCAAGCGATCCATGGCCGGCACGAGCCCCGACGTCGACAATGTGACGCGGCGGCGCGACAACCCGTAGGCATTGTCATCGAGCATGACGTTCATTGCGGCAACGACACTGTCGAAGTTGGCGAGCGGTTCGCCCATTCCCATCATTACGACGTTGGTGATCGGGTGCCGTCCCTGCTCGACCCAGGGCGCCGACACGCCGTCGGCGAGCAGCGCGCGGTTCGCATGCCACAATTGGCCGATGATCTCTGCGACACCGAGGTTCCGGCTGAATCCCTGCTTGCCGGTGGAACAGAACGCGCAGTCGAGCGCGCAGCCGGCCTGCGACGATATGCACAACGTCCCTCTATCGTCTTCCGGGATATAGACCGCCTCGATCGCGTTGGCTCCGTCGACGTCGAGCAGCCACTTGCGCGTTCCGTCGCCCGCCGTCGAGTCGCGCACTACCGCGGGCGCGCGAATCTCCGCGTCGCGGGCGAGCGCATCGCGGGTTGACTGCGCGAGATCGGTCATGGCGTCGATGCGGTCAGCGAGACTGCGATGGACCCAGCGCAGGGTCTGTCTCGCGCGAAACGGCTTTTCGCCGCGCTCGGCGAACAGCGCGGTCAGCGCAGCTTGATCGAAGTCGAGGAGATTAATCATCTCGCTGGTCGCTTGTGTACATTCCGCGATTGCCTACCTGCTGTGAATCTCCAGGGTCGGGAAGAAGTATGCGATCTCGGTACGCGCGGTGTCGATTCCGTCCGAACCGTGCGCAGCGTTGGCGTCGATCGAATCGGCGAAATCTGCGCGAATCGTTCCCGGCGCGGCTTTTTTCGGATCGGTCGCGCCCATCAGATCGCGATTCTTGGCGATGGCGTTCTCGCCTTCGAGTACCTGGATCATGACCGGACCGGACGTCATGAACCCGACCAGGTCCCTGAAGAAAGGCCGGTCACGATGCACTGCATAAAAACCTTCGGCATCGGGCTGCGCGAGCCAGGCCATCTTGGCGGCAACGATCTTGAGACCCGAGCGCTCGAAGCGCGAATAGATCTCGCCGATCACGTTCTTGGCGACTGCGTCCGGTTTGATGATCGAAAGGGTGCGTTCCACCGCCATGCCTGGGCTCCGACTGAATAAATCCGAGTAAACTCAAAATTATACCATGTCCGGGCCTTCTCTTGCCGGCGTGGCTGAGGCGTCGCGTGAGCGCGTTCGCAGCGCCTTTTACGCAACTACCGACAAAAAGACGCAATCAACAACCGGGCCCGAATGGCGGCGCTGCGACGCCACTGCGAGGTGCCGCCGTGCTGCAGCCGACGACGCCCGGTCACTGCATCATGCCGAGCGCGCGTGGCAGCACCAAGGTCAGCCACGGCCAGTAGGTGACGATCACCAGGAATACGAGCATGGTCAACAGCCAAGGTATGACGGCCTTGGTCAGTTCGGTGATGCCAAGTTTGGAAATCCCTGAAGCTACATACAGATTCAGGCCTACAGGAGGATGGCAGAGGCCGACTTCCATGTTGACGTCAATCAGGATGCCGAGGTGTACCGGGTTGATGCCGAGCGCCATGGCGGCAGGGTACAGAATCGGCGCCATGATCAGAATAATCGACGACGGCTCCATGAAGTTGCCGGCAACGAGCAACAGCAAATTGGCCAGCAGCAGGAACCCGACCCAGCCCAGGTCCTTGGCCAGTATCCAATCGGCGAGGGCATGTGGAATGTTTTCGTTGGTCAGAATGAACGAGAACAGTGCCGCGTTGGTGATGATGTAGAGCAGCATCGCGCTCATGTTCGCCGAGGTCAGCAGCACTTTCCCCGTGTCCCTGATCGGCATGGCCTTGTAGACGAATACCGACACAAAGAACGAATAGACGGCGGCCATGGCGGCGGCTTCCGTTGCGGTGAACAGGCCCGAATAGATGCCGCCGATGATGATGACGACCAGCATCAACCCCCAGATGCTTTGGCGGAACGCCCTCCAGCGCTGGATCCAGGTCGAGCGCTGCATCCTCGGATAATCGCGCTTGCGCGCAATGTACCAGGTGACGGTACAAAGCATGGTGGTGAGCATGATGCCGGGGAGCAGCCCCGCGACGAACAATGCGCCAATCGATGTTCCGGTGGCGACGGCATAGATCACTTTGGGAATCGACGGGAGCATGAGAATGCCCAGTGAGCCGGCGACGGTGATGACGCCAGCGCCGAACTTCATCGGGTAGCCATGGCGCACCATCTCTGGCAGCACGATCGACCCGATCGCCACGACGGTCGCGACGCTCGACCCGCACACCAGTGCGAACATCGAGCAGGCCAGGATGCCTGCGAGCGCGAGTCCTCCGTGCAAATGCCCGATCATCGATGTAGCGAAATCGATCATTCGTCGCGCCACCCCGCCATGGGTGAGGAAGCTGCCCGCGAGTATGAAAAAGGGGATCGCCATGATCTCGAACTTCTCGATGCCCGTGAACAGCTTCAGCGCGACCGATTCGATCGGCACCTGCGTGAACACGAACACGAAGGTCAACACCGTGAGGCCCAGCGAGATCGAGATAGGCATCCCCGTGAGCATCAGGGCGATAAGCAGGCCGAACAGGATGGCGGAACTCATCGTCCGGTCTCCTTCCTGGGACCTGTTTCCGGATAAAGGCCGGCTGCAGCGAGATCGATGGGCGGCAGTTCTTCGATACCTTCGACGTGCGTTTGGTCGTGCTTGGGCAGTTCCCCCGTCTTCCAGAAATTCCATGCCACCTGTAAGAAGCGGAAGGACATCAGGTACGAGCCGCACGGTATCGCCAGGTAGACGATCCACATCGGGAGCTCCATGTCAGGCGAGGTCGAGTCCGTATGTGCGAGTTGCCAGACAAAACTGGCGCCGAAGCTACCGACGATTCCGGTAAACACGGCACCCGCAAAAAGTCCGAAGAAAATGAACTTTTTGCGAACCTTTTCCGAGAGCTGGTTGATCATCACGTCGACACCGACGTGAATCCCGGTGCGCACGCCGTACGCGGCACCGAACTTGGCCATCCACACGAACATGTAGATGCAAAGTTCCTGTGCCCAGGAGAGATTGATCGCGAGCAGCCAGTCCTGCACGACCGGAATGGGCATGCCTGCGGCATAGCGGTGGATGACGGCAACGAAGATGAGTATGGTGGCACCGGCCATCAGCACCGAGATCAACCATTCCTCGAGGTGATCAAGAATCTTCAGCATGCCAGTCCTCCGTCATTCTTGAGGCATCGTTCAACAAGAAAACGCCACTGTCACCATAAGGATCGACAGTGGCGTGCGCGAGATTCCTCGTCGCGAGGCTCAGGGCTTGAATCCGGTCGCCTTGTACACCCCATCGATGACCTCCTTGCCGATGCGCCCTTCCATCTCCTTGTGGACCGGGGTCAGCTGCTTCTTCCATGCCGCCTTGGCTTCCGGTGTCAGCGCGATGATTTCGGTCTTGCCCGTCGCCTTGACTGCGGCGAGCGCCTTGTCGTTTTCTTCTTTAGCGATGTCATTCGCGTATTTGGTCGCGTCCTTCATCGCGCCTTCCAGGGCAGTGCGGATATCGGGAGGCAGGCCATCCCAGAATTTCTTGTTGGCGATCACCGCATACTCGATGACGCCATGGTCGGTCAGGGTCAAGTACTTCTGGACCTCGTTCATCTTTTGCGTGTAAAAGTTGGATGGCGGATTCTCGGTGCCGTCGACCACGCCCGTTTGCAACGCCTGATAGACCTCGGAGAACGCCATGACCTGGGGAATGCCTCCGAGCGCGCGGATCTCCGACTCGAGAACCTTCGACGACTGGATGCGAAACTTCATGCCCTTGGCGTCGGTGGGAAGCTTTAGCGGCTTGTTGGCGCTGAAATCCTTGAACCCATTGTCCCAGAAGGCGAGGCCGACAATGCCTTTGGTCTGCAGTTTGTCGAACAGCAATTTGCCGACCGAACCCTCGGTGACTTTATGCAGCTCCGCGAAGTCGACGAAAATGTACGGCAGGTCGAAGACTTCGAATTCGCGCACGCCCAGAGGGCCGAACTTGGCCACCGACGGTGCAAGCATCTGTACCGAACCCAACTGCAGCGCCTCCATTTCCTCACCATCTTTGTAGAGCGTGCTGTTTGGGTAGACCTCGACCTTGACGCGACCTTTGGTGCGTTCCTCCGCCAGTTTCTTGAACTGCTCAGCCCCTTTGCCTTTGGGCGTGTCCAGCGCCACCACGTGGCTGAACTTGATCACGATGGGTTGCTGAGCGAGGGCGGGAGCCGGTGCAGGCGATGAGCGCCGCGGCGATGGCCGCGAGACATGAGCGACACTTCATGGATTCCTCCGATTGAGAACGAATACCGCTTGGAATTATGTGGCCATTTAGCCTCGGGACCTTGATGCTTGTCAATCCGACGCCTTGTCTTACCTCGTGGCGGGTCGCCAGGTGACGGCCCAGCCTGATTCGCCCTTAGCTGCCTGAAACGCCAGATCGACGCCGACGCCCGGCACCGCAACGAGTCGGTCGCCGCACCACACCATGCGGCAGCATTTGCCGTTGCCATGGCGGAAGACCTGTGTCCTGCAACAATTTCTTCACTGCGCGTCGCGGCCGATTGGCCGCAACCTGCAGACGCTCGCCACCCGCGCGTGAACGCACCGTGACCGGATGAAGCGCGAGCTTCGCTGTCGCCATCCCGGACCCGTGCGCTGGTTCAAACGCCAGCGTACCACCGGGCAGCGACACTTCGGCTTCGCCATGCCAGGCGCGGACGAATGTGGCCGGCGAAGGCAGCAGCGCGTGGACGACGACGAGGCCCCGATGGCAGCCGATCTCCGCGCCATCATGGACGATGCGCGTGCGCGCATCTGAGCGCGCCGCGGCAAGCTGCCGCAACATGTCGGCGAGTCGCGCCTCAGATGGCAAGCGCAGGCCCTGTCCGCGCAGAAACCAGCGTAGCAGATTCCGGGCTCGGGCGGCCGGCAACGCGACGAGACGGCTGCAGTCGAGTCCCGGCGGGAAGTGCGATACCTTCCGCATCGCGGGCCGCCAATGCATCGAGCAGTTCGCTCGCTTCGGCCTGATGTTCAGCCGCGCGCAACAGCGTCGCGGGATAACCAGCAAAATGCGCGGCAAGGCGAGGGGCGATATCGTGGCGAAGCAGGTTGCGTTTGTGATGGGTATTCGCATTGCTCTCGTCTTCGATCCATGCGGTGCCGCGTTCGAACGCGTACGCGGCGAGCGTGGCGCGCGTGAGATCGAGCAATGGACGCCACAGCGCTGGTGCACCCGGCTGAAAGCGTGGCATCGCGGCCAGGCCACGTGGGCCGGCCCCCCGTAGCAACTGCAAAATCACGGTCTCCGCCTGATCGTCGGCGTGATGCGCGAGCGCGATGATATCGGCGCGGGCCTGGCGCAGGATGGCGTACCGGGCATTGCGCGCGATCGCCTCGAGGTTGGCGCGATCGCTCTGGGCAAGTGTGAGCCGGTGCGTGGCGAGTGACATGCCGCGCGCATCGCACTGCTCGGAGCAAAACGCCGCCCAACGATCCGCATGCGGTGAAATGCCGTGATTGACGTGCACGGCCGTCACTGTGCTGCCACGGGCTCTCGCAAGTGGCGTGATCGCGTCGAGCAGCACCATCGAATCGATGCCTCCCGAAAGCGCTACCGCGATGGATGCTCCTGCGGGCACATGATCGGTCCATGCAGCGGCGAGCGTCGCGTGGACTGCGGCAACTCGATCAGCCGGCGCTGAGTTCCTTGAATTTGCCATAGCCGAGCAGCTTGTCTTCGCGCATTTCCAGGAGCGCGTCGAGTGGTCGCTCCGTCGCCTGGCGCAAGGCTTCGGTGAGGGCCTTCTTGAGCGTCGTCATTACGGCAGCATGATCGCGATGTGCTCCGCCCAGCGGCTCGGTGACGACCTTGTCGATGAGGCCGAGCGTTTTCAGGCGCGCCGCCGTGATGCCGAGCGTCTCCGCGGCTTCCTCTGCGTGCGACGCGGATTTCCAAAGTATCGACGCGCAACCTTCGGGCGAGATCACCGAATAGGTCGCGTACTGCAGCATCAGCGTCATGTCGCCGATGGCGATTGCCAGCGCGCCGCCAGAACCGCCTTCGCCGATGATAGTGACCAGTATCGGCGTCTTCAGCCCGGCCATCTCGTACAGGTTGCGCCCGATCGCTTCGGACTGACCGCGCTCCTCCGCGCCAATGCCCGGGAATGCGCCGGGGGTGTCGACAAAGGTGAACAGCGGCAACATGAATTTCTCCGCAAGTTTCATCAATCGCAATGCCTTGCGGTACCCTTCCGGCCGCGGCATGCCGAAGTTGCGGTGAATCTTTTCCTTGGTGTCGCGTCCCTTCTGGTGCCCGAGGACCATGCAGGGCGCGCCGTTGAACCGCGCCAATCCGCCGACGATGGCTTGATCGTCCCCATAGCTGCGATCGCCGTGCAGCTCGTGGAAATCGGTGAACATGCCTGCGACATAGTCGAGCGTGTAGGGCCGCTGGGGATGCCGTGCCACCTGCGCGATCTGCCACGAGGACAGTTTCGAGTAGATCTCCTTGGTGAGGAGCTGACTCTTCTTGCTCAGGCGGTTGATCTCGTCGGAGATATCGACCGCCGAATCCTCATGCACATAGCGCAGCTCGTCGATCTTGGCTTGCAGGTCGGCGATCGGCTGCTCGAAGTCGAGGAAGGTCTGCTTCAAAGGCATCCGGCTTCAGAAGGCAAGTCGAGGATCATAGCGCAAAGGCGGTCTGGCGCGCCATTTGCACTCGGCGCCTCCGCGACCTCACTCGGGATTGCGATCATCCGCTTGGAGAAGCGGTGCCCGGAAGGCTACCCGTCCGCTACGACGCCCTGACGTCCGGTGCAAAGTCGGCGGTGAAATCACGACCCATCGCGGCCGCGATGCGTGCGAAATCTTCCTCCGGCACGCGCAGAAAGCCGAACCGGAACGCCGCGCCCCAGTGCTGCTTGCTGCGGATGAAAGTAAGATTGTCGATGAGCGGCTTGATCGGCGCGTCGTGCGCAGGCATATACTCGACAACGCGGCGGAAAGGACGGAACCCGTCGTTCGGTTCGGCCTGGAAGATTCCGCCCTGGCCGACTCGGCCGATTGCGGTGAATGCCTGAAGCAGCGGCCCGTCCGGGTAGGCCGTGCGCGGCGAGTAGAACACGAATCCGTCGCCGGGGCGTACGCGTTCCAATGGGCCGGCCTTGCCGTGATTGAGTTGCATGAACCCGTTGGCCACGCCGATGTTTACGTGATCCTTCGAGACGACGCCGATCCAGTATTGGCGAGAGTTCATCGCATTCCTCCAGGGACAAGAGCACGCCCTTACGATAACAACCGGCAAGCGAGCCGACCATAGGACTTTCGGATGAGGTTACGTACACTTGCGTTTTAGGGAAGCCTCTCGAGGAGGTCGCGTCATGGCAGTGCACAAGATCGCGGTGATCGCCGGCGACGGCATCGGCAAGGAAGTGATGCCCGAGGGGATACGCGTGCTCGACGCAGTGGGCAAGAAATTCGGGGTCACGTTTCGATGGGACGAGTTACCGTGGAGTTGCGACTACTACGCGAAGCACGGGCGGATGATGCCCGAGAACTGGTTCGAGCAGATCCACAAGCACGATGCCATTTTCTTCGGCGCGGTCGGTTGGCCGGCAACGGTCCCTGATCACATTTCCTTGTGGGGCTCGCTGATCCAGTGGCGGCGCGGCTTCGATCAATACGTCAACATGCGTCCGTGCCGGTTGATGCCCGGCATCCCATCGCCGCTCGCGAACCGCAAGCCGGGTGACATCGATTTCGTGGTGGTTCGCGAAAACACGGAAGGCGAATATTCCTCGGTGGGCGGGCGTGTGTTCGAGGGCACCGAACGCGAGACCGTCTTTCAGCAGACCATATTCACGCGCGTCGGCGTCGACCGCATCATGAAGTTCGCGTTCGACTTGGCGCAGACTCGCAAGGCTAAACACGTCACGTCGGCAACCAAGTCCAACGGCATCTCGATCACGATGCCCTACTGGGACGAGCGTTTCCGCGAAATGGCCGCCCGCTACCCGGCCATTCGCACCGATCAATACCATATCGACATTCTCACTGCGCATTTCGTGCAGCGACCTGAGCGCTTCGACGTGGTTGTCGGGTCGAATCTGTTCGGCGACATCCTTTCCGATCTCGGACCGGCGGTGTGCGGGACCATCGGCATCGCCCCGTCCGCCAACATCAATCCCGAACGCAGTTTTCCATCGACCTTCGAGCCAGTGCACGGTTCGGCGCCCGACATCGCTGGCAAGGGCATCGCCAACCCGATCGGGCAGATCTGGTCGGGGGCGATGATGCTCGAGCACCTTGGGTATGCCGAAGCCGCTGCTGCGATCGTGCGCGGCATCGAAGCGGTGCTCGCAGACAAGGCGGCTCCGCGCACGCCTGACATAGGCGGCAAGGCGACCACTGCGGACGTGGGCCGGGCGATTGCGGACGCGATAGCTTAGGAATCGGGGGCGTTGTGCGACATTTACCGCGCGCGCTGCAGATGCAAAGTTCAGCGCTCGCCTTTTGTGGCAAGATAGCGGGCGCGAGAATTGAGCCTCCAAACAAGGTTCCATGAAATCCGCGGCCAGGGGAGCATCACGATGATCATCGGCATTCCGCGAGAAACCCGGCATGGGGAAACGCGTGTCGCCGCTACGCCTGAAACGGTGAAGAAACTGGCGGCGAGCGGCAAGCACTCGCTCGTCGTCGAGGCGGGCGCTGGTTCGTCCTCGAGCATCCCAGACGCCGATTTCCAGGCGGCCGGCGCGCAGATCGGCGGCGCCGACCAGGCGCTCGGCGCGGATATCGTGCTCAAGGTTCGCGGCCCCACGGCGGAGGAATTGCCGAAGCTCAAGCGGGGTGCGCTGCTGATCGGTCTGCTCGATCCTTTCGACGCAGCCGCCATCCAATCCTTTGCGAACGCGGGCGTCAGCGGCTACGCGCTGGAAAAGTTGCCGCGCATTTCGCGCGCGCAATCCATGGATGTGCTGTCCTCGCAGGCCAATATCGCCGGCTACAAGGCGGTGATGATTGCCGCAAATACCTACGGCAAGTTCATGCCGATGTTGATGACTGCGGCGGGTACCGTGAAAGCGGCACGGGTGCTGATCCTCGGCGTCGGCGTGGCGGGGCTGCAGGCCATCGCAACGGCCAAGCGGCTCGGCGCGGTGATCGAGGCCTCGGACGTGCGCCCATCGGTCAAGGACCAGGTCGAATCGCTCGGCGCCAAGTGGGTCGACGTCCCGTACGCGAATGACGACGAGCGCAAGATCGCCGAAGGCGTCGGCGGTTACGCGCGCCCGATGCCGCCGGAGTGGATGGCGCGGCAATCGGACATCATTGCCGAGCGCTGCAAGAGCGTCGATATTCTGATCACCACTGCCTTGATCCCCGGACGCCCGGCACCCAAGCTGATCAAGGCCGAAACGGTAGCGGGGATGAAACCCGGCGCCGTGATCGTCGATCTGGCGGTCGAGCAGGGTGGCAACGTCGAAGGCTCCGAGCTCGACAAGATCGTCAGCAAGAACGGAGTCAAGATCGTCGGCTTCACCAACCTTCCTGCGCGCGTTGCGACCGACGCGAGCGCGCTCTACGCGCGCAACGTCCTGAACTTTCTCGCCCTGTCGCTCAATGCCAAGACGGGCGATTTCAATGTGCCCAAGGATGACGAAATCATCCAGGCGACGCTGGTGTGCGAAAACGGGCAGGTCGTCGCTGCCAAGAAGTAAGCGGAACTGAATCGGGAGCAGACCATGACTACAGGCGTTGATCCGATCGTCGTCAACCTCATCGTATTTGTGCTCGCGGTCTTCGTCGGCTTCCAGGTCGTGTGGAACGTGACGCCGGCGCTGCACACGCCGCTGATGAGTCTGACCAACGCGATCTCCAGCATCATCATGGTCGGCGCCATGCTGGCCGCGGGTGCGGCGGATCTGGATTGGGGCGGTTGGCTCGGCGTCGTGGGCGTCATGCTGGTATCGATCAATACCTTCGGCGGATTTCTGGTTACCCGGCGGATGCTGGAGATGTTCCGGAAAAAAGAGCCGAAGCCCGGCGCCAAGGCAACCCACTGACGCGTGCGCATGATCTACCCCAGGGGATACCAATAAATGAGCGCCAATCAACTCGCACTGTGGTACCTGGTCGCGGCGGTGAGCTTCATCCTCGCGCTGCGGGGGCTGTCCGGCCCGCACACCGCTCGGCGCGGCAACGTGTACGGCATGATCGGCATGGCCATCGCGCTGCTGGTCACCCTGGCGCTGGTCTATTCGCACAGCAAGAACGTCTTGCCGATCCTGGTCGCCATGGCCATCGGCGCGGCGATCGGTGCGGTGGTTGCGAAACGAGTGCAGATGACCTCGATGCCGGAGCTGGTGGCGGCGATGCACTCGCTGGTGGGTCTGGCCGCCGTGTTCATCGCCATCGCCGCGGTCAACAACCCGGCGGCCATGGGACTCGACGTACCGATTACCTTCGGCCACAAGGTCGAACTGTTCATCGGCACCTTCATCGGCGCGATCACGTTCTCGGGCTCGGTCATCGCCTTCGGCAAGCTGTCCGGACGCATTCGCAGCGCGCCGGTCCAGTTCAAGGGCCAGCACTTCGTCAATCTCGCGATCGGCATCGCGATGATCGGCTGCGGTATCTGGTTCTGCATGGTGCCGGCGCCGACGCACTGGACGCCGTTCATCATCATGACGGCGCTGGCGTTCTTGCTGGGCTTTCTGCTCATCATACCGATCGGCGGTGCCGACATGCCGGTGGTGATCTCGATGCTCAACAGCTACTCGGGGTGGGCGGCGGCGGGCATCGGCTTCTCGCTCGACAACCCGATGCTGATCATCGCGGGGTCGCTGGTCGGTTCCTCCGGTGCGATCCTGTCCTACATCATGTGCAGGGCCATGAATCGGTCGTTCTTCAGCGTGATTCTGGGAGGATTTGGTGGCGAGGTCGCCGACGCCGCGGCCGGCGGACAGCAGAAGCAGGTCAAGAGCGGCAGTGCCGACGACGCGGCTTTCCTGCTCGCCAATGCCGATACCGTGATCATCGTCCCCGGCTACGGCCTGGCGGTCGCACGCGCGCAGCACGCGGTCAAGGAACTCGCCGCCAAGCTGACTGAGAAGGGTGTAACGGTGAAATACGCCATTCACCCGGTCGCGGGACGGATGCCCGGTCACATGAACGTGTTGCTTGCGGAAGCCGAGGTGCCGTACGACCAGGTGTTCGAAATGGAAGACATCAACAGCGAATTCGCACAGGCTGACGTCGCGCTGATACTCGGGGCGAACGACGTCGTGAATCCGCTTGCGGAGCAGAAAGGCAGCCCGATCTACGGGATGCCGATCATCGAGGCGCATAAAGCCAAGACGGTCATCGTCAACAAGCGGTCGATGGCCTCGGGCTACGCCGGGCTCGACAATCCGCTGTTCTACATGGACAAGACGATGATGGTGTTCGGCGACGCCAAAAAGATTGTCGAGGATCTGGTCAAGGCCGTTTAAGCGCGAGGCCGCCCTCGTAAGCGCGAATTCATTCGCGCGCATAGCGACGGATTCGACGGATGGTCCGAATGAATTCGGACCTACAATCCAGTGATGCTGTGGGCGCGAATTCATTCGCGCGTCGCTTGACGCTGGCCAAGTCATGCGTCCAACCGGAGTATCATTCCAGTCCCCGTGCGCCAAGTCACCCACAGACCCGCATTCTGGATTGCGTTTGCCGCCCTGTCCGCGCTATGCGGCGCATTGGCGTGGCGCTACTTTCCCGACGCGCTGCCGCTGATCAACCTCGACGTCAAGATGTCGCGCGCGGCCGCGCTCGCACAAGGCGTGGCGCTCGCGGAAAAGCTCAAACTCGCGCCGCCAGATGCCCGCGTCGCGGCGATGTTCGGGCACGACGGCGAAACGCAGAATTTCGTCGAACTGGAAGCCGGCGGCAATGCCAGGTTCAGTGCGTTGCTGACCGGCGAGCTGTATTCGCCGTACTGGTGGGACGTGCGGCTGTTCAAGCCGCGCGAGACCGCCGAAGCGCGGGTGCGCTTTCGTCCCGACGGCACGCCGTACGGCTTCTCCCGCCAGGTGCCCGAGACGCAACCCGGCGCGGCACTGGATGCCGAAGCGGCGCGCGCAATTGCCGAAGCGCGCGCCCGCGAAGACTGGCATATCGATTTCTCACCGTTCAAACTGCTCGAGCATTCGCAGCAGCAACGCCCCAATGGCCGGGTGGACCACGTCTTCGTCTATGAGCGCGAGTCCGAAACGCTCGGCGATGGAAGGTTTCGCATGAGCCTGGGGGTAACCGGTGACGAGTTCACGGGCTTGTTGCACTTCGTGCACGTGCCCGAGGCATTCGAGCGCCGCTTCGCACAAATGCGCGCCGCCAACAATGCGATCGCCCGCGTTGCAAGCCTGGCTGCGGGCCTGCTCTACGGCATCGGCGGTTGCGTGCTCGGCGTGCTGTGGCTGTTGCGCAAGCGTGCGCTGATCTGGCGCCAGGCGCTCGTCGCCGGCGTCATCGTCGCCGGTTTGAATGCGCTGGCGATCGTCGCGAGCGCATCCCAGTCGTGGTTCAACGTCGACACGGCACAATCGGAATGGGTGTTCTGGGGCCAGCAGGTAGGCATCGCGATGCTCGTGCTTCTCGGCGGCGGGTTGGCGCTGGCGCTCGTGTTCATGGCGGCGGAAAGCCTTTCGCGGCAGGCGTTTCCCGACCACCCGCAACTCTGGCACCTGTGGTCGCGCGATGCCGCACCGACCCCCGCGGTGCTCGGACGCACGCTCGGCGGTTATATGTTCGTTCCGATCGAGTTGGCGCTGATCGTCGCGTTCTATTTCATCACCAACCGCTATCTCGGGTGGTGGCAGCCATCGGAGTCGCTGTCCGATCCCAATATTCTCGGCAGTGCCCTGCCGGGTCTGGCGCCGATCGGCATGGCGTTGCAGGCCGGGTTCATGGAGGAGTGCCTGTTTCGCGCGGTGCCGTTGTCGCTGGCGGCGCTGATCGGGACCCGCTTCGGCCACCGTGGCGTTGCCATCGCCATCGCGCTCGTCCTGCAAGCGGTGATATTCGGTGCGGCCCACGCCAACTACCCCGGCTTTCCGCCGTACTCACGGCTCGTCGAGCTGATCGGCCCGTCGCTGATCTGGGGCCTCATCTTCCTGCGGTTCGGACTGCTGCCGACGGTGATCCTGCACTCGCTGTTCGATCTTGTCTTGATGTCGCTACCGATCTTTCTCGTCGAGGGTCCCAGCGCAACGGCCAATCAGGTGCTCGTGATCGCCGCCGGATTGATGCCGCTCGCCGTCGTGCTGGTGCGCCGCGTGCGTGTCGGGGCATGGCTCACGCTGCCGGCGAATCTGCGCAACGCGGCATGGCAGCGCGGAGAAGATGCGGTACTGCCAGGAGCTGGCATGGCGAGCGCGTCCGCCGGCGTCTGGGCTGCGCGAATGCAGCGCGCGCTGCCGATTCTGGCAGTCGCGGGCGTACTGACATTCGCGTTCGGCAGTGATTTCAGAAGCGATGCGCCGGCGCTGGGCATCGACCGTGTGCAGGCGGAGACCGCGGCGGATAGCGCGCTCAAGGAACGAGGCGTCGAGCTGGGCGCGGAGTGGAAGCGCATGTCCGCAACCCGGTTCGCGACGCAGGATGCCAACGGCTGGCTTTGGCAAAAGTTCGTATGGCGCGAAGCAGGGCACGCTATCTACGAGCAGTTGATGGGAACGTGGCTCGCGCCGCCGCTGTGGGATGTGCGTTATGCGCGCTTCGATGGCGGCGACGTCGCCGATCGAGCCGAAGAATGGCGCGTAACTGTCGATGGCGCAGGCAAGGTAAGGCAGGTGAGGCATTCGTTGCCGGAAGCCAGGGCGGGCGCCAAGTTGTCGGAGGAGGACGCACGCAAGCTCGCGCAACAGGAAATCCGCCGGCGTTTCGGTCTCGATCCCTCGGTCCTGCGCGAAGTATCAGCCGAACAGCAGGAGCGACCAGCGCGCGTGGACTGGCAGTTTACGTACACGGACCCGCGCGTCGACGTCGGTAAAGGCGGCGAGGCGCGCGCGCTCGTCGGGCTTGCGGGCGACGAGATCTCCAGCGCGGGTCGATACATCTTCGTACCCGAGGATTGGCAACGCGCCGAACGCGAGCGCGCCAGTCGCTTGCGCGTCGCGAAGACGGGTATCGGACTCCTGGTTCTCATCATCGGCGTCGCGGCGTTGATCGCTGCGATCGTCGCCTGGAGCCGCGGGCATTTCGATCGCCGCGCCTTCTGGCTTACCAACCTGTGTGTGGGTGCTGCCTTGATCGTCGGGGGACTCAATCAATGGCCCGCGACGGCCATGTCCCTGTCGACGGCGGAGCCGTACGCCTGGCAGGTCCTTCTCTGGCTCGGTGGAACCGCGTTGTCGCTGCTGCTGTTTACGTTGCTCATCGGATTGTTCGCCGGCGTGGCGGCATGGGCAAGCCGCATCCAAGTGTCGCCCGGCGTCGGCGCCAAGACGATATACCTGCGGGGAGCGGCCGCAGGCTTGTTTGTCGCCGGCATCAACGCGCTTGTGAACGGAATGGGCCCGCGGGATACTCCGCATTGGCCGCGCCCCGGCGACGAGAACGCGTGGCTGCCTTGGGTCGCGGCGCTGGCGAGCCCATTTGCGGCGGTCTTCGGCGGCATGGCGGTGACCGCCCTCATGCTGTACTGGCTCGACCGTTTCACGCATGGGTGGCAGCGGCATCGCGTGCTGACGTTCGTCGTGCTGGCTTTCGCCGCGGGCGCGCAGGCGGCGCTGGCCGCCGACGACTGGGTGACCATCGTCGTTGCGGGCGTCGCTGTCGGGGCTCTCAACACGTTCCTGTTCGCGACGGTCATCCGCTTCGACTTGCGTATTGTTCCCGCGTTTGTCGCGGCACAGGTCGGCGCATCTCTTGTTGCGGCAGCCCTGCTTCAACGGACTCCAGCGGGCACCGTCTTTGCCGCGCTCTCGCTCGCGACGACCCTGCTGGTCACCTGGGCGGCAACGCGCTATCTCGTGAGCGCCGGGGCGCCCGCGGCGGCGCCCGAGCGAGCATTGCCGGTCACCGCGATTACTGCAACGAGACGCGGTACGGAATGACCTGATTGTCGGCGCGGTGAAAGACCGTGACGTTGCTGCGGGTTGCCCAGGGAATGACTTGCCGGTGCAGTGGAATGTGATTGATCTCGGCGTTGTGCGCGGCGCTCGCATCCCGGATTTCCTTCAGCCGCTGTTCCGCATTCATGTCGACCTTGACTTTGGCCGTCAGTTCGTCGAGCTTGGGATTGGAATAGCGGCCATAGTTGTAGTCGCCGTCGCCCTTGCCGCTGTACGTAGACAGTACCGGCTGCAGGATAAAGATGCTGTCGGTCGAGCCACCGCCCCAGCCCAGCATGTACATGCTGGTGTCGGTCTTCTCGAGCTTCGGGAAATAGTTGGCGCGCGGCATTGCGTTGACGCGGATATTGACGCCGATCTGCGCCCACATGGCGGCGAGCGCCTGGCAGATTTTTTCGTCGTTGACGTAACGGTTGTTCGGGCAGTCCAGCGTCACGTCGAAACCGTTGCCGTAGCCTGCGTCGGTGAGCAGCTGCTTGGCCTTCACCTTGTCATAGGGCAGACGCTGCTCGAGTTCGGGTGTCGACTGCACAGGTGACGACAGCAACGCGCCTGATGGCTGCGAAAGGCCGCGCATGGTGGTCGACTTGATCGCCTCGATGTCGATCGCCTGGTACAGCGCTTGGCGCACGCGCTTGTCCTTGAACGGATTCTTGCCCTTCACGCTCGAGTACAGCAGCTCGTCGCGATTCTGGTCCATGCCGATGAACACGATCCGGTTTTCGGTGCCTTCCAGCACCTTGATGGCGGGATCCTGCTTGAGCCGCGGCACGTCCTGCGGCGGTGGATCGTTGACCAGATCGACCTCGCCGGATAGCAGCGCCGCCACCCGCGTCCCGTCGGAAACGATGGGCAGATAGATCACTTCGTCGGCGTTGCCGGTGAACAAGCCCTCCTTGATGCCCCACCAGTTCGGATTCTTGGTGAGCACGGTCTTGATGTCCGGCTCGCGCGACTTCAGGGCATACGCGCCCGTGCCGTTGGCCTGGTGGGCGGTGATCATGTCCTCCTTCTGCGCGAAATTCTGCGGCTTGGTGGCGCGGTTCTTCTCGCACCAGACCTTGCTCATGATGTAGATCGTGGCGAGGTGCTCGAGCTCGATCGGATTGGGACCGTTGGTCGTGAACTCGACCGTGAGGTCATCGATTTTTTTCGGCGTACCCGAGGCATTGGCATAAGCCCGCAACTGCGAACTGTCGGAGCGTGCACGTTCGAAGGTGAAAACGACGTCGTCGGCGGTGAACGGCGTGCCGTCGTGGAACTTGACCCCGGGTCGCAGCTTGAAGCGCCACGTCGTCGGGTTCACCTGCTGCCACGACATGGCGAGCCCGGGCTCGAGCTTCAGGTCCTTGTCGCGCTGAACGAGCGTGTCGTAAACGAGCGAATTGATGTTGTTGGTCAGATTCTCGTTCTGCGAATGCGGATCGGTGGTATTCATGTCGCCGCGGCCCGCCCAGCGCAACGTCTTGGCATCGACGGCGCCGGATGCCAACGACAGGGCGGTCAGCAGGAGCGTTGCGACAAGCGACGGCTTCATACGCATCATGGCGGATGTCTCCCAGACGAATTCAGGGCCGAATGATAACCCGTCCGCAGGCGCACCTGCGGTCGAAGGTGCGCACCCGCTAGAATGCCGCTGCTTCGATACTTCTCGCCATGGCCCGATCCTCGCCGTCACCCATCGACCGATTACTGTCCGAACTCGTCCTGGGGATGGCCGCCGACTGGCGGCCGCTGTCGGTGCGCATCGAGCGTGCCCGCCGGAGCAAGGCGCCGGTTGCGGAGATCGAGCGCCTGACCCAGGCGGTGGCGGCGTCGCGTGAACGCGTCGCGCTGCGAGCGGCGCGGGTACCGCGCATTGCGTATCCTTCCGACTTGCCCGTGGCCGGGCGCCGCGACGAGATTGCCGCAGCGATCGCGGCGCATCAGGTGGTGATCGTGTGCGGCGAGACCGGCTCGGGCAAGACCACCCAGCTGCCGAAGATCTGCCTCGATGTGGGCCGAGGCCGGCGCGGCCTGATCGGACATACCCAGCCGCGGCGCATCGCAGCGCGCAGCGTGGCGACGCGCATCGCGCAGGAGCTCGGTACGGCCGTCGGCGATGTCGTGGGGTACAAGGTGCGCTTTACAGATCGGACGCAGCCGCACGCATTCATCAAGCTGATGACCGACGGCATCCTGCTCGCTGAAACGCAGGGCGACCGGTTCCTGGCCGCCTACGACACCATCATCGTCGACGAGGCGCACGAGCGCAGTCTCAACATCGATTTCCTGCTTGGCTATCTCAAGCGCCTGACGCGCGAGCGGCCGGATCTGAAAGTGATCGTGACGTCGGCCACGCTCGATGCCGAGCGCTTCGCGCGGCACTTTGGCACCGAGGGCCGGGCGGCGCCGGTGATCGAAGTGTCCGGCCGCGCTTATCCCGTCGAGGTGCGCTATCGCCCGTTGACGCGCGACGAGGACGACGATGAAGAAGAACTCGAGGAGGCCATCGTCGCCGCCGTCGAGGATCTGTGGCGCGCAGGCCCTGGCGATATCCTCGCGTTTCTGCCCGGCGAGCGCGAGATCCGCGAGACGTCCGAATTACTGTTGCGAGGTCTGGCTCGGCGGCCGTACGCCAGCTTGCTCGAAGTGCTGCCGTTGTATGCACGACTCTCGGTCGAACAGCAGCAGCGCGTATTCGCGCCCAGTGACGGACGCCGCATCGTGCTGGCGACGAACGTCGCGGAGACTTCGCTAACCGTGCCGGGCATTCGCAGCGTGATCGATGCCGGTCTCGCGCGGGTCAAGCGCTATTCGCTGCGCAACAAGGTCACGCTGCTGCAGATCGAGAAGATCGCGCAGGCGGCGGCCAACCAGCGCGCCGGTCGCTGCGGTCGCGTCGCCGCCGGCGTATGCGTGCGGCTCTATGGCGAGGACGATTTCGCCGCGCGTCCGGCATATACCGAGCCCGAAATCCTGCGCAGCTCGCTCGCGGCCGTGATCCTGCGCATGGCGGCGCTCGACCTTGGCGCCGTGGATGCCTTCCCGTTCGTCGAGCCGCCGAGTCCGCGCGCGATCACCGACGGCTATCAGCTGCTGCAGGAACTCGGCGCGGTCGATGCGAAACGCGGGCTCACGCCACTCGGACGCGAGCTCGCGCGGCTGCCGGTCGATCCGCGGATTGGTCGGATGATCCTTGCTGCGAAGGAGACAGGGTGCCTCGCCGAAATGCTGGTGATCGCCAGTGCCCTGGCGGTGCCCGATCCGCGCGAGCGTCCTCTGGAAAAGCAGCAGGCAGCCGACCAGGCTCACTTGCGTTTTCGCGATGATCGTTCCGATTTCTTGAGCCTGATCGCGCTCTGGCAATTTTTTGCCGATGCACTGTCGTCAAAACTTTCGCACCGGAGCCTCGTCGATCGCTGCCGCGCGCACTTCGTGTCGTACCTCCGGCTGCGCGAATGGCGCGACCTTCACCAGCAGTTGTGCGAACAGGTGCGCGAGCTCGGCTGGCGCTGGACGCAGGCGTTGCCGGAACGCATCGACGACACTCGCTACGCCGCGATCCACAAGGCGCTGCTCGCCGGGCTGCTGTCGAATATTGGCTGCAAGGCCGACGACGGCGATCATTACCTCGGCGCCCGGGGCATCCGCTTCTACCTCCATCCCGGCTCGGGAATCGCGAAAAAAGCCGCGAAATGGGTGCTCGCGGCGGAGCTTACAGAAACGACAAGGCTCTACGCGCGCGGCGCAGCGAAACTCGAACCCGAATGGATCGAATCGGTCGCGGGCGAACTAGTCGAGCGCAGCTATTTCGATCCGCGCTGGGACAAGGCGCGCGGCGAGGTTGTCGGCGCCGAGAGGGTCGCATTGTATGGACTGACGCTGGTCGCGCGCCGCCGAGTGGCTTACGGCAGAGTCGATCCGGCCGCCGCCCGCGAGGTATTCCTCCGCGACGCGCTGGCCGCGGACGATCTCGCGACCAATGCACCGTTTCTTGCGCACAATCGCAAGCTCATCGCCGAAGTCGCGGAACTGGAGCACAAAGCGCGGCGCCAGGACGTGCTCGTCGACGACGAGGCGATCGCGGCGTTTTATGCCGCGCGCGTCCCTGTCGATATCCATTCGGCTGCCGGATTCGAGCGCTGGCGCCTCCATGCCGAGCGCCGGGAACCGGAGTTGCTGTACATGACCCGTGAAGCGCTGATGCGCCACGCCGCCGCCGGTATTACGGCGATCCAGTATCCGGAATTCCTCGAGATGAGCGGCGCGCGCCTGCCGCTCAAATATCGGTTCTCGCCCGGTCACCCTCTCGATGGATTGACGCTGACGGTCCCGCTGGCGCTCTTGAACCAGCTGGACGCGGCGCGATTGTCTTGGCTGGTTCCGGGTATGATCCGCGAAAAGGTGACTTGGTACCTGAAGGCGCTTCCAAAGGCGTGGCGCAACCGCCTGACGCCTGTGCCCGAAGTGGTGACCGCGTTCCTCGAAGCCGATGCGACTGAAGCCGACGCGCAGGTGCAACGCTTAGAGGATGCGCTGCGTTCGTTTTGTGCGCTTCGGCTGGGCGAGACGATTCCGGCCGATGTCTGGGACGCCATGCCCGTTCCCGCGCATCTGCAGATGAACCTGCGCATCGTCGATGCAAGCGGCACCGAGCTTGCGCAAGGGCGCGACCTCGCACGGCTGCGCGAGCAATTGGGCGAGGCGGCGCAGCTCTCATTTGCGGCAGCGGGACCCGCCTTCGAACGACGCGGGATCCGGCGCTGGGACGTCGGGGATCTGCCCCAAACGCTGGCCTTCGTGCGCAACGGGCGCCATGTCACGGGATACCCCGCGCTGGTCGACGAGGGCGATAGCGTTGCGCTCAAACTCTACGATACCAGCGCCGTCGCCGAAGCCGCAACACGCGCGGCCGTCATTCGGCTGATCCGCATCGAACTCAAGGATGCAGTTCGTCGCTGGGAAAAGGAGCCGCCGGGATTCGTCGCTATCGCGTTGCAGCTGAGGCCGGTCATGCCTGCGGATGCCTTGTTTGCGGATGTGATCGCGGCGACTTGCGCGCGCGCGTTTCTGGGCGACGACCCATTGCCGCGTTCGGGGAGCGCATTTGCCGAACAGGTCAAGCGGGCGCGGGCACGGCTTCCCGCGGTGGCCGAGGGAGCGTTGCGGCTGGTCGGCGCAATCGCGGCGGAGTACCACATCGTCTCGCAGAAAATCCTGGCGTTGCCGAAGGGGCGCTCGCGCTTCGGCGCAGAAATTGCCGCACAACGGGACGCCATGGTCTACGCCGGCTTCTTTTCTGCGACTCCCTGGGCGCAACTCAGCCATTTGCCGCGCTATCTTCAGGCACTGCAACGGCGAATCGCCAGGGCCCCGGACCATCCCGAGCAGGACGCCCGGCACGGCCAGACGCTGGCCGTGCTCTGGGAGCGATATCGGTCGCGCGCCGACGCCAATCGTGCCGCGCAACGCCTCGAGCCGGCGCTCGATGAGTACCGGTGGTTGCTCGAGGAACTGAAAGTGTCGCTTTTTGCGCAAGAGCTTCGAACTGCCAAACCGGTTTCGTTCAAACGCCTGGAAAGGGCATGGGCGGAGCTTTCCCGGGGATAAGAGGCAACTAATCGCGTTGGCAGCTCGAAACCACGCGTGATACAGTCAGTTACTGAACATAAGTCAAAGGCGCGGAACCCGGTTTCTCGATCGCGACCGGGGGCGCATGGTATGCCCGACAAAGGGACCAATAAGGCGTGAATGTGACGACGACCTCGGGTGATCGAACAGTCCGCCGTCCGATGCCCAAGGATATGGCCAGGATTCTCGGCGATTGCCGCGACCTGGCCATCCATCGTCTGTTGCTGTCGTTTACGTCGATGCTCGATCGCGTCGGCGATCTGCTCATGACGCGCGCCGAGCGCTCCGACGTCCGCGAAGAGCAGGCACTTTGCCTCGACGCGCGCAGAGTCCTCGCCAAAGAGGGCGCGCAGGTTGATTGCGGATTTCGAGCGCCACTTGCGCCAGCTCGTCGACGAGCCCGCATGAACGGCAAGGTGGCGGTCAAGGCGGATTTCGCCAAGGTCGATGCGAAGAAGCTCACGCTGGTCGATACGACGGCAATGGACGAGTCGGTGCTGTCCGGCAATATCGTCCGCATCGTCGAGAATCAGTGCGAAAGCGAACTGCGCGACTTCAACCGCGCGGTGGGCTACCTGCTCGGTCGGCCGGATCTGGACACCGCCGCAAATCCGCTCGCGCCGACGACGATCGTCGAGGCGTTCACCGGCGCGCTGCACGGTATTCCGGGCGAGAATCGGCTCAAGCTGGCAATCCTGAAGGAACTCAACCAGACCTCCCTGAGCGACATCAACGAAATCTACGCAGACCTGAACCGGCATCTGGAAGGTCTCAACGTCGTTCCGCAGCAGCGTACGCCCGTCGTCAGCCGCGGTGGCAGCGCTGAGCGCGGCGCAGATGGCAAGGGTCACGCGGCGGCAGCGCGGCCGCCGCAGCCGCGGCGGGCGCTGGTCCCCCTCCCACGGGCGGCGACATCGATCTGATGGCTGTCCTGCAACGGCTTGCGAGCTCCGGCATGCTGCGAAGTGGAGCAACGATTTCCGGCGGCCAGCCTGGGGCGGGGATGCATTTCCCGGGTACGGGCGCGGCATCTGCGGCCGCGGGATATGCATTGAACGTCCCGGTCCATGGCAGTGGCACTGGTGGTGGCATGTTCTCCGGGCCATCGGGCGGGATGATGTCGGGTTCCGGCGGCGCGCAGTTGCCGCCCGCCATCGGACCATTCGGCGGGCCGCGCATCCTGGTGACACCTGAGTTGAGCGATGCCCTGGGACGCCTGCAGCACGGCGAGACCGGCTTCGACTTCGCGGGCGCACAGGTGCAATTCAGCGGCCTGCAGCAGGACATGCACAACGTCCTGCGCGACATTCGCGATTCGCCGCTCGGCACCAACGCCAACCAGCTCGAAGCGATGACCATCGAGCTGGTCGCGATGCTGTTCGATTTCATCTTCGAGACCAGGGACCTGCCCGACAGCATCAAGGCGCTGATCGGACGGCTGCAAATCCCGGTCCTGAAGGCCGCGATGCTCGACGGCGCGTTCTTTTCCAAGAAGTCGCACCCGTCGCGCCTTCTGGTCAACGCGCTGGCGCATGCCGGTATCGGCTGGTCGCCGACGATGGGGCACGACGATCCGCTGTACCGGAAGATCGAGGCCATCGTTCATCGCGTGCTCGATGAATTCACCGACGACATCGGTCTGTTCGACACGCTGCGTGCGGATCTCGAAGCGTTTCTGGCGACCGAGCAAAAAACCGCCGAAGTCAACATTCAGTCGACGGCGGACGAAATCAATAAGCGCGATCGCATCGAGATCGCGCAGATGATCTCGCGATCCGAAATCGAACGGCGGCTCAAGCAAAACCCGGCGCCGAATTTTCTCGCGACCTTCCTGCGCGATAAATGGCAGACCACGCTCGAGCATCTCTACCTCCAGGACGGCGAGGAAAGCGAGGCGTGGACCTCGGCGCTGTCCACGCTGGACGACCTGGTATGGAGCGTGCAGCCGAAACGCGCAACCGACGACCGCAAGAAACTGGTCGCAATGCTGCGCAACCTGCTGCGCCGGTTGCACGGCGGCCTGCACAATGTCGCGTGGGAGCCGGGCGAGCGCGAGCAGTTCATGTCCAACCTTGTCGCGGCCCACGCCGCGGCGGTGAAAGTGAGCCTGGCAGCGACGCCGATGCCGACGACAGCGGTGTCCGAGGCGGCTGCAGCGGCGGCCGTGGAGGCGTCCGCCAAAGGCGATCAGGAAGCAGCCAACAAGGCCCTCGCGCTGGCCGAAGCGATGGCGCCTGCCCCGCCGCCACCGGAACCCGAGCCCGAGGCCGAAGTGCTCCAGGACCGCTTTGCCGAAGTCGCCGGCAGCCTGGAGCGGGGCATGTGGGTCGAGTTCGAAGGCGAGGACGGCCAGCTCGCGTTCGCCAAGCTGGCGTGGGTCAGCCCGTTGCGCGGGACGTATCTGTTCACCAATCGTCAGGGGCAGAAGGCGGTATCGCTCACGGCTGACGAGCTCGCCGAGCGTTTCCGCAACGATCGTGCGCGCTTGGTCGAAGCCGAACCGCTGATCGATCGCGCCTTCACCAGCATGATGGCGACGATCGAGGAGAAATTCGGCAGCGAGGCCGTGGCGCAGTCGAGCTAGGCGTCGACGCGATCGCCTGCCCGGTGCAATCGGTAGTGTGCAGGTTGTAGGCGCGAATTCATTCGCGCAAGACCGGTGTTCGAACTACGGTCCGAATGAATTCGGACCTACAACCCTGCCAGCTCCGACGCGATCGCTTGCTTGGTGCAATCGGTGGTGTGCAGGGGTAGGCGCGAATTCATTCGCGCACGACCGGTGTTCGGACCACGGTCCGAATGAATTCCGACCTACAGGCCTGCCAGCTCCGACGCGATCTCGGCCACCAGGCCGGGACCTTTGTAGATGAGGCCCGTGTAAATCTGAACGAGAGTCGCACCGGCGGCCACTTTCTCCCTCGCGTCCGCGCCCGACATGATGCCGCCGACGCCAATGATCGGGAGCGCGCCGGCCAATTCCTTCGCGAGCGTCCGGATCACCGCCGTGGACTTGGCCCCAAGCGGCCGCCCCGAAAGCCCGCCAGCCTCATCGGCGTGCTGCGATCCCGCCACCGCGCTGTGGTCGATGGTCGTGTTGGTGGCGATGACGCCGTCGATCTTGTGGTCCATCAATGAATGTGCGATTCGGCGCAAGTCGGCCGGCGTCAGGTCCGGCGCGATCTTGACCAGCAGTGGCGTGTACTTGCCATGCGTCTGCGCCAGCCTCGCCTGCTCGGCCTTGAGCGTTGCGAGCAGGTGCTCGAGCGCGGCGTCTTCCTGCAGCTCGCGCAGGCCCTTGGTGTTCGGAGAAGAAATATTGACGGTCACGTAACTGGCGCGCAAGTAGACTGCGCGCAGACAAAATACATAATCGTCGATGGCTCGTGCGTTCGGCGTATCGAAATTCTTGCCGATGTTGAGGCCGAGGATGCCACCGCGCTCGGTCGCGAAGCGGGCGCGCCCAGCGTTGCTCAGGAAGCGTTCGACGCCATGGTTGTTGAACCCAAGCCGGTTGATGATTGCTTCCGCGTCGGGCAGGCGAAACATTCGCGGCCTGGGATTTCCCGGTTGCGGCCGCGGTGTGACGGTGCCGCATTCGATGAAGCCGAAGCCCATGGTTGCAAGGCCGTCGATATGCACGGCGTTCTTGTCGAGGCCGGCCGCAAGCCCGACGCGGTTGGCAAACGTGAGCCCCATGACCTCGACCGGAGAAGCACGCACTCGCGGCGCGACCAGTTTCGCCACGCCGCAGGCAGTGGCAGCGTCAAGGGTGGCAAACGCGGCGTTGTGCGCGGTCTCGGGGTCGAGCGCGAACAACAGGGGCCGCAACAAGGGATAAAGCATCGACTGCGGATCGTGGAGGGGCGCGATCGACGCGCGTGCGGATGATACCATCCGCCGCACTTCATTTATGCGCCAAGGTTCCGATGGCTGTGCGAAGCATGCGAAAGTGCGTACGAATCCTTTGGCGGGTGCCGCTACTCGTATTTTTTGCGGCCACGCCGGCAGCCAGCGCGCCGGCAGGCTACACGACCTACCCCGACGTCCAAACATTCATCGCGGAACTCGTTGCCGCCGAAGGATTCGACGCAGCGGCATTGCGTCGGCTGTTCGCGCAAGTACGACCGCAACCCAAGGTCGTCGCGGCGATGTCGCGACCGTTGCAAGTACCACCGAAGTGGTATGAATACTCCCCGCAGTTCCTGAGCCAGGCGCGAGTCGACGGCGGCATCGCATTCGCGCGCGACAACGAAGTCGCACTCGTTCGCGCACAGGCGGAGTTCGGCGTTCCCGCCGAGGTCATCGTCGCCATCATCGGTGTCGAAACGTTTTACGGCCGCAACACCGGCTCGTACCGGGTGATCGACGCGCTGTCGACACTCGCCTTCGACTACCCCCGTCGGGCGGAGTATTTCAGGGCCGAGTTGAAGCAATTTCTGCTGCTTGCCCGCGAACAGGGAATCTCGCCGCTCGAGCCCAAGGGTTCCTTCGCCGGCGCTGCGGGCCTGCCGCAATTCATGCCGGGCAGCATCCGCGCTTATGCGGTGGATTACGACGGCGACGGTCGCATCGACCTCGCCGGTGATGCCGCCGACGCGATAGGAAGCGTAGCGAACTATCTCGCGCAGCACGGGTGGCAGCGTGACCAGCCTGTGATGCAAGCCGTTCGGCTCGATCCCGAGGCTCAGGACACAGTCTTGCGCTTGCTCGATGGCGGCGCGACGGAGCGGCGCTCCATTGCCGCCTGGGTGCGCGACGGCGTGACCGGCTTCGCGATCCCGGGCGATTTGTCCGCCGATCCGGTCGGCTTGCTCATGCTCGAAGAGCCCGCCGGAGCCTCGTACTGGATGGTATTCAACAACTGGTACGTGCTCACCCGCTACAACCGCAGCCGCCTGTATGCATCAGCGGTATGGGAGCTTGCGCGGGCGATATACGCGGCGCGGACGGGCGTCACAGGTCTGCGCTAGCCTGTTGCGCTATGTCAGCGGCCCTGCAGGATGGCGCGGGCGTATGCCGCCAAGCCTCGCGTCGAAGGATCGGCGTCCTGCATATCGGCGCCGTCGCGCAGCGCTGCGGTAAGCGGAGCGGCGAGCATCTTGCCCAGCTCGACGCCCCATTGATCGAATGAGTTGATGCCCAGCATGATGCCTTCGACAAAGGTGCGATGTTCGTAGAGCGCGAGCAATTGTCCGAGGCGGCGCGCGTTGAGTTCCGGCAGGAGCAGCATTGTCGACGGTCGATTGCCGGGACACACACGGTGCGCGGCTTGCACTTCGGCCTTTGCGGGATCGAGGCCCCTGGCTGCGAGCTCCGCCTGAACCACCGGGCGTGGGCGCCCGATCATCAACGCCTGCGCCTGCGCCAACGCGTTGGCCACGAGTGCGGCTTGCTGGTCGCCCTGCGGATGCGCAGCGCGCAGCGGGACGATGAATTCGACCGGCACGGTTTGCGTTCCCTGATGCAACCATTGGAAGAACGCATGCTGGCAGTCGGTGCCTGGGCTGCCCCAGAGTGAGGCTGTGGCTCCCGATCGCAGCGCCGAGCCGTCGCGCGCGACCGACTTGCCGTTGCTTTCCAGGACAAGCTGCTGCAGGTAGGCCGGAAGCAGGGCCAGCGCGTGTGCATAAGGAACGACAACGCGCTGTGAGCACTCGAGGGCGCGTCCGTTCCAGAGATCGACAAGCGCGAGCAGGACGGGAAGATTCTGTTCCAGCGGCGCGTCGCGGAAATGGGCATCGATGCTTGCGGCGCCGGCGAGCAGTTCGGTGAATGAATCCCAGCCACAGCGAATGGCGATCGGCAAGCCCGCCGGCGACCACAGCGAATAACGCCCGCCGACCCAATCCCAGATCGGCAGCACGTCGCTGCTCGCAACGCCAAATACGCGCGCCGCATCGGTGTTGCTGGTGACCGCGATGAAATGCGGCGACAGCGCGATACCGCCACCGAGCGAACGCGCCAGCCATTCGCGTGCAGCGTTCGCGTTGACGAGCGTTTCGGTGGTCGTGAACGACTTCGAGGTGACGATGAACATCGTCGTCGCGGGATCCAGCCCGGCGAGGGCGCGTGTGAGGCTCTCGGGGTCGATGTTGGAGACGAACGTGACGTCGGCGCCCGCAGCATTCGGCGTGCGCGGACCGGCGAGGGCATCGCACACCATTCTCGGCCCGAGGTCCGAGCCGCCGATGCCAAGATTGACGACATGACGCAGCGGGCGACCCGTCGCGCCGATGCGCGCGCCTCCGCGAATCTGCATGGCCAGCGCGCGCATGCGTGCCTGTGCCGCGCGAATCGCCGGCACGATGTCGACGCCGTCGATCCGGAGCGGTGCGTCGTTTTGCTGGCGCAGGGCGGTATGGAGGGCCGGGCGCGCTTCCGAAAGATTCACTTTTTCGCCGGCCAGAAGCGCGGCGATCCAGGCGGGGAGGTTGCGCTCGCGTGCGTGCTCGATGAGCAGCCGGATGGTTTCCACAGTGAGGCGCTGCTTGGAAAAATCGGCGAGCCAACCGTCCCACGCAAGCGACAGCCGCGAGAAGCGGTCCGGATCGCTCTGGAACAGTGCGGTCAGGGACTTGTGTGCGAGCGCGTGACCGTGCTCACTGAGTGCCTGCCACGGAAAAGGCGCCGAAGGATCGCTGGTCATCGGGAGGGGATTTCTCTGAGCAACGTGTGAACCACGTTGGTGTGCCCGAGCATAATCGATTGGGACCGGCTTGCAAACTCGCTACAATCGAAGCGGGATGGACGCCAGCACAGATAAGGATCTGCCGCTCAAGGAGGACACGCGTCTGCTTGGGCGCTTGCTCGGCGACGTGCTGCGCGCGCAGACAGGCGCATCGGGATTCGATCGCATCGAGGCGATCCGGCAGACGGCCATCCGGTTTCGTCGTGCAGGACCCTCCGATGCGCCTGCCATGAAGGGCGAGCTCGACGCGCTGCTCAACGTCCTGCCGATCGGCGAGGCGCTGGAAGTGGTCCGCGCTTTCTCGTATTTCTCCCACCTCGTCAATATTGCCGAGGACGTGCACCAGAACCGCCGGCGACGCGCGCACGCACTCGCGGGTTCACCGCCGCAGCACGGCAGCATCGCGCATGCACTCGAGCGTATCGCCGCCATCGGCACGGGCGCGACCGTCCTCGTCAAGTGGTTCGCGGATGCACTCGTCAGTCCCGTGCTGACCGCGCATCCGACCGAGGTGCAACGGCGCAGCATCCTCGACTGCGAGCGCGAAATCGTGCGCTTGCTCCAGTGGCGCGACCGCGTCGAATTCACTCCGGAGGAGGTCGCCGAGTTCGAGGCCGGCCTCTATCGGCAGGTGCTCGCGCTGTGGCAGACCGCGATGTTGCGACTGTCGAAACTGCGCGTGGCCGACGAAATCGAGAATGGCCTCGCTTTCTACCGCTATACGTTTCTCACGGAAATTCCGAAGATCTATGCCGCGCTGGAGCACGCGTTGCGCCGCGACTTCGCGCTCGCGCCCGATGTCCGGCTGGCGCCGTTTCTGCGCATGGGGTCGTGGATCGGCGGCGATCGCGACGGCAATCCGAATGTGGTCGGTGAAACGCTCGCGCGCGCGATCGGTGCGCAGGCTGCAGTTGCATTTTCCTACTTTCTGGAACAGATCCATCGTCTCGGCGCCGAGGTGTCGGTGTCGACGCGGTTGGTGACACCATCGCAGAAGCTGCTGGCGCTGGCGGCGGCCGCGCACGATGCCAATCCGCACCGCAAGGATGAACCGTATCGCCAGGCACTGGTCGGCATCTATTCACGAGCGGCGGCCACTGCCGCCGCGCTCGCCGGCGTGGTGCCGCCGCTCGCGCCGCAAGCGACGCTTCCACCCTACGCGACGCCCGCGGAACTGCTGGCCGATCTCGCGACGATTCGCGACTCGCTGGTGGGGCACGGTGCGCAACTGCTGGCCGCCGGCAGGCTCGATCCCCTGATGCGTGCGATCGAGGTATTCGGTTTCCATCTCGCGATGCTCGATCTCCGGCAGAACGCCGACGTTCATCAAGCCGTGGTAGCGGAACTCCTCGCCCGGGCCGGAGTCGTGGACGATTACGAGGCGATGCCCGAGGAAGCACGCGTCGAGCTTCTTGCGCGTGAGCTGGCCAGCGCGCGGCTGTTGTATTCACCGCACCTCGAGTACTCGCCGCGAACCGCGTCGGAGTTGGACATCCTCAAGGTCGCAGCGGACATTCACCGGCGCTACGGTGCAGCGGCGCTGCCCAATTACGTGATTTCAAAGTGCCAATCGGTCAGCGATCTGCTCGAAGTCGGGATCATGCTCAAGGAAGTCGGATTGCTGCGCGGGCCGGACCTCGCCCTCAACATCATCCCGCTGTTCGAGACCATCGATGACCTGAAGCGCGCGGCCTCGATCATGAGCAAGGCATTCTCGCTTCCCTGCTATCGGCACTGGCTCGCCGGGCGTGACGACTGGCAGGAGGTGATGCTCGGCTACTCGGACAGCAACAAGGATGGCGGCTATCTGACGGCAAACTGGGCCCTCTATCGAGCCGAGCTGGCGCTGGTCGAAGCGTTCGCGGATCACGGCGTGAAGCTTCGCCTCTTCCACGGGCGTGGCGGCAGCGTGGGCCGCGGCGGCGGTCCGAGCTACGAGGCGATTCTCGCGCAACCTGCAGGGAGCGTCACCGGTGGCCTACGCATCACCGAGCAAGGCGAGATCATCGCCAGCAAGTATTCCGATCCGGACCTCGGGCGGCGCAATCTGGAAACGCTGGTCGCCGCAACGCTCGAAGCCAGTCTGCTCGACACCGAGCGACTCGGGGCACGGGCGCCCACCTATTACGCCGCGATGGATGCGCTCGCGGCATACGCGCTGGCGACCTATCGCGCACTCGTGTACGAGACACCGGGTTTCGTCGCCTACTTTCGTGCCTCGACGCCGATCGCAGAAATTGCCGAGCTCAACATCGGCAGCCGACCGTCGTCGCGAACCGCGTCGACACGCATCGAGGATCTTCGCGCGATACCGTGGGTGTTCAGCTGGGCACAGTGCCGACTGATGCTGCCGGGCTGGTTCGGCTTCGGCATCGCTGTCGACGCGTGGCTCGCGGTCCGGCCCGATGGCCTCGCGCTGCTGCGTGAAATGCACGAACGCTGGCCGTTTTTCAGAAGCATGCTGTCGAACATGGCGATGGTGCTCGCGAAGACCGATCTCGCGGTTGCTTCGCGCTATGCCGAGCTGGTGCCCGATGCGAGCCTGCGCGAATCGATTTTCGCGCGCCTGGCGGCGGACCACCGACGCACCATCGAGCTGGTGTTGCAGATCACGGGGAAGGACGCGCTCCTGTACGACAACGCGACGCTGGCCCGCAGCATCCGTGACCGTTTCCCCTATCTCGATCCGCTCAATCACCTGCAGGTCGAGTTGCTGCGTCGCTACCGCGCCGGTCAGACCGACGAGCGCACCAAGCGCGCGATTCACCTCACCATCAACGGCGTTGCCGCCGGCCTGCGCAACAGCGGCTAGTCGGCGGTCCCATGCATCGGTTCCGGCGCCTCGCGCATCATCGGCGCCTCGGCGGGTACCGATTTGGCGCACGCGAACAGAATCCCGGCGACGAGCAGATACGAAACCGCGACCCACGGTGTCTGGGCAACGCCGATCGCCTCGCCGTGCATGAACCCGAAGAACGTGAGTACCGCGCCAGCCAGCGCGAACCCGGCCGCCTTGAAGAATTCGCGGTCGATGACGTATACGGCGATTGCGCCCAGCACCAGACCGGCAACGATGGCGCCGCCGCCCATGACCGCGAGGCCGTGATACAGCACGCCGACCTGCGCAAGTTTGTCGATACCGATTACTGCTGCCGTGGTGCCCGCCGCGCCGAGCGAGCTGTCGATCAGCAGCTTGCCCCAGGCTGCGAGATGCGGCGTCACCGCGAGGATGACCGCCGGCGCGTGGCTCTTCGGTGATTCCTGGAATGCCTGGGCCCCGATCAGCATCCCGATGTAGAGAAGGATCGGCGAGATCGCGACGACCGGGATCAGCGACGATACGAGCGCGATGACGCCGAACCAGGACAGGATGATCACGACGATGCCGGTGGCGGCCGAATAACCCAGGCGCCCGCCCATCGCTTTCCAACCAGGGTGGCCGATGTACACCGCATTGATGAACGGGTTGCCCATCAGGCACCCGATCAGGCTCACGACGCCGTCAGCCGTCAGCACGCGCGTCGTCGGATAGTTATCCCCTGCAGCGGCCGCGCTCTCGACGTTGTCCATCGCTTCGACGAGATCGTAGATGCCGAATGGAATCGCGGTGACCAGGATCACGCCCAGGAACTCGAATCCGGCGAATACATGGTTGACCGCCGGCAACGGAATGGAGAAGCCGAAGGTTGCGAGCGACTGCGTCACCTTCGCAAGGCTCATGCCGCCGAAGCCGAGTCCCAGCGCATTCGATCCCCAGGCGATGATCGTTCCTACGGCGATCGCCACCAGACCCGCCGGAATGCCGCGGAAATAGCGCACGCCGCCGAACCAGCTCGCGAGGATGATCGCGAAGCAGACGATGCCGATGACCGGCGTGAGATACATCTCCTCCGCAGGACGCATCGAGATGAATGCGATCGACACGCCGGCGAGCGTTCCGAGCAGGGCGGCGCGCGGGGTGATGCGCCGCACGTAAGGGGCGATGAAGCCACCGATCATCAGCACGAAGCTCTGGATGAAGACCCAGGTCAGCCCGGCTTCCCAGCCTTTGACGGGATCACCCGTCTTGAGCGCAATCGGCAACATGATGACGAACACGACGATGAACATGTGCGGCACGCTGATCCCCGACGGCAGCGCGCAGACGTCCGTGCGGCCCGTGCGTTGGCCGAGCCGGTAGGCAAGGAACGCGTAGTAAAGCGTCGACAGTGCCATCATGAGTCCGGCTGCGGGAATGATGCGGCCGAACACGAGCTCGTCCGGCATTTTCAGCACGAAGCGCAGGAGCCCCGTCAGCACCAGCAAGTTGACCAGGATGTTGGTGCCGAAACCGAAGAACGCGTTCCAGTCGCCGGGTGTCCACCATGCGGGCTTGCTTGTCGCCATTGCATTCTCCTTTGACGGTTGCAAACGACTGTGAACGCACATCGATGGTCAGGTCGCACGCAGCCGGCGTGAGGCTGACGGTTGCATTCGCGCCTGCGTCATGCATGAGCGTTGCAAGAACCAAACCACGTGACCGCGCAGCGAAACCAGGCGCATGGAACGTATGTATTCAATGCGTTAAGGTGCGGACAACGCCTTGGCGAGAGCGCAGGGCACGGGCCCATGAGCGCTTTCATGCGCCAGATCAGTGCGCTCGCGCGGGATTGGTGCGGAACTGCTTCCTATGCACGGAGATTTCCACGGTGCTTGTCGCAAGTTATCGTTGGAACGGTCCGTGCTTCATATTTGCGTCTGCATCACCCTGAGGAGACGCTGATGTTGGATCGAACCGCACTGAAGTTTTCGCACGTCAAACCGGGGGACACTGAATTCAAAGGAGAAGGGTTGCGCGACTTCTTCAGCTACCGCGATCTCGGGATCGCGGATGCTACCGCCGGAGGAGTGCTTGCACAGCTGGTGAAGGCAAACCATGCACCAGAGAAAGGCACGGGTTGGCACTATCATGGGGCGAAATTCCACATAGTCCTCATGCTCAAGGGCTGGGCGCGTTTCATGTACGAGGACAAGGAAACGCTGGTCGCCGCAGGCGACTGCGTCCATCAGCGTCCGGGGATCGTTCACTTCCTGTTCGACTACTCGCCGGACATGGAGTACCTGGAGGTCGTCGGGCCGGCCGACTTCACGACGGTCGAGGTCAGCCCGGGACCCGCAGAGGTTCCTGCGCCGAGGCCCTGGACATGATCGTCGCAGTTGCAGCCTGCGGAAATCGCCTAGAACTCCATGTCGAGTTCGTCGATTTCCTCCGGCTCGCGTTTGGCGGCGGCGACCCACTCGATCATCTCGGGCATCTTCATGATCACGTCGCCGTACGCGGCACAGCGCTTGTCCACTGCGACGTCGTAGGTCAGGAACCGCGTCACCACCGGCGCATACATGGCGTCGGCCATCGAACGCTTGCCGAAGAGATACGGCCCTCCGTAGGTCGCGAGGCACTCGCGCCAGATGGTGGTTATGCGCTCGATGTCTCCGATCGCGCGCGCCCACACCTTGTGCTTCGGAAAATGGCGCTTGAGGTTCATCGGAAGCGCCGAGCGGAGGCTCGAGAACCCGGAGTGCATTTCGCCGCACACCGCGCGGCAATGCGCGCGCGCCGCACGGTCGGCTGGCAGCAGTCCGCTCTTGGGCTTCACCTCGTTCAAATACTCCGCGATCGCCAGCGTGTCCCACACCTTGATCCCGTCGTGCGTAAGGCACGGGACCAGAATCGATGGCGACAGCAGCAGGATTTCCTTGCGGGCGTCGGCGTCGTCAGGCGGTACCGGCAACTCCTTGAAATCCAGCCCGGCGAACTTGGCGAGCAACCAACCGCGCAGGGACCACGATGAGTAGTTCTTGCTGCTGATGCTGAGCGTTGCTTTGGCCATGACAGGCGTCTCCGGACTCGCGGGTGCACCGTAATGGTTCCGTGCAGCCCATTACGGCGGGCGGTGACGTGCTCTTTGCAAACGACGTGCCAGCACGGTTGCGCCGGCGCGCAACTGGCGTAGTGCATAGCCACGCCGATTCAAATCGATGAATGCGATGAATGCGATTACGCGAGAAGGCGGCCTGATGTACCAGACGTTCCAGGCCCACTCCGATGGAATGTGGATGTTGCGTGCGTTGGCAACCGCGGCGATTCCGATGCTCGACAGGACACGGCCGGGGTTGTCCGGCGACAGAGTCCTGCGCAAGATTGCGGCTGCATGCGAGGTGTTCCTCCTGGCGGCGTTGACGCATCGGCGGCCGCCTTTCCGCATCCAGAGCGTGAAGGTCGGCGAACTCGACGTTCCGGTCCACGAGGAAGTCGCGTACTCGACTCCATTCGGCTCGCTGCTTCATTTTCGCAAGGACACGGCGGACCCCGGTCCGCGGGTCCTGCTCGTCGCGCCGATGTCGGGCCATTTCGCCACGCTGTTGCGCGACACCGTCCACACGATGCTTACAGACCACGACGTCTACATCACGGACTGGCACAATGCGCGCGATGTGCCCCTCGCCGCAGGCCGCTTCGGACTCGACGAGTATGTCGGCCATGTCATCGATTTTCTCCGCACGATGGGGCCGGGTTCGCACCTCATGGCGATTTGTCAGCCGTGCGTGGCGGCGCTCGCGGCCGTTGCGATCATGTCGGAGGATGCGGATCCGGCGACGCCGGCGAGCATGACGCTGATGGCAGGGCCGATCGATTGTCGCATCGCGCCAACCACGGTCAACAAGCTGGCGACCGACAAGCCGATCGAATGGTTCGAAAGGAAACTCATTTCAACCGTGCCGATGCGCTATTGCGGAGCCATGCGCCGGGTTTATCCAGGCTTCCTGCAGTTGTCCGCGTTCCTGAACATGAACCTCGAGCGGCACATCAGTTCGTTTCGCGGATTTTTCGAGGATCTCGTCAACAACGACACGGAAAAAGCCGAGGCGACACGCAGCTTCTACAAGGAATATTTCGCGGTCGCGGACTTGCCTGCGGAGTTCTATCTCGAGACCGTCAAGCGCGTCTTCCAGGATTACGCGCTGGCCAAAGGCGAGCTGACGTGGCGCGACCGCAAGGTCGATCCGGTCGCGATCCGCCGCACCGCGCTGCTGACCATCGAAGGCGAGCGCGACGACATCTGCTCGCTGGGACAGACGCTTGCGGCGCACGACCTTTGCGGTGGTCTGCGCCAGTACATGAAGACGCACTACATCCAGCCGGGTGCCGGGCACTATGGCGTCTTCAGCGGGAAGCGCTGGAGTGGCAGCATCTACCCCGTGGTGCGCGACGTGATCCACATGTCTCGCTGAGGTTCGACGGGTAGTCGCCGGACAGGCCTGGCGGAGGTTGACACCCGCGGCGTACCGTCTATAATCCGGGTACCTACTATATATACGGTACTCGTGTGGCTCCATCCAAGCGCCGTCCGTACGCGCACCTTACCCGTTCACGGGGGGCTTCCGATGCTCCGCCACGGCTGACCGCGCGTCAGCGCCAGGTCCTCGATTGGATTCGCAGCTTCGTCGATAGTCGCGGCATGCCGCCGACGCGGGCCGAAATCGCCGCGGGCCTGGGCTTTTCTACACCGAGTTCCGCCGAAGACCACTTGCAGGCGCTGGCGAAAAAGGGCGCCATTGAAATCCTGCCGGGAGCCGCCCGCGGGCTGCGCATCAAGGACTTACCCGGCGTGCCGATCCAGGGCACGCTGCCGCTGGTGGGGCGCGTCGCCGCCGGCAATCCCATTCTTGCGGCACAGCATATCGAAGCTCAATATCGCATTGACCCCGCCCTGTTCGCGCCGCGCGCAGACTTCCTGCTGCGCGTGCGCGGCAGCAGCATGAAAAACGCGGGCATTCTTGACGGCGACCTGCTCGTCGTGCACAAGTCCGCGGAGGCGAGGCAGGGTCAGATCGTGGTCGCGCGCCTCGACGACGAAGTGACGGTGAAGCGCTTCAGGCGCCGGGCGCACGAGGTCACGCTGCTTGCCGAGAATGAGGATTTCGCGCCCATCGTCGTGGATACAAGGGTCACTCCATTCGTCATCG
The DNA here is from genome assembly GCA_963829375.1 of uncultured beta proteobacterium. GTDB lineage: Bacteria > Pseudomonadota > Gammaproteobacteria > Burkholderiales > Casimicrobiaceae > PALSA-1003. The sequence goes on from CAWHIS010000015.1 coordinate 146,336, forward strand.
AAGGCATCGCCGTGGGACTCGTGCGCAACGACAAGCGGAGGTGACGCCCATTGCCGTCAGTTGTCGCGTGGGCGTGCGCCGCAGAGTCTGTCGGTGTTCACTTGCCGCGACAATGTATCCGCCACAGGTTTTACTGCGAACAAAGAAGGAGTCTCGACATGGTTCAACCTATTCCCGCGGGTTACACCGGCGTCACCGCCTACCTGATCATTCGCAGCGCGGCCCGCGCCCTCGATTTCTACAAGAGGGCGTTCGGTGCCACGGAGGTGCTCCGTCTGCCGGGACCGAACGGGACGATCGGTCATGCCGAGATTCGCATCGGCGATGGCCACGTCATGCTCGCGGACGAGAAGCTCGACATGGGGTATCGTGGGCCGGAGTCCTTCGGCGGGTCCCCGGTGAGCCTGATGTTCTACGTCGAGGATGTTGACGCCCGCTTCGCGCAGGCGCTTGCCGCCGGCGCAACCGTAAAGCATCCCGTCAAGGACCAATTCTACGGCGATCGCAGCGGGAGCATCACCGATCCCTTCGGATACGTCTGGACCATTGCGACGCATGTCGAGGACATCGCCCCCGATGAAATGCAGCGGCGCATCGCTGCGATGATGTCGAGCGGGCAGAGCGCATGAGCCCCCGGCCGAGACCGCCGCACGCGCGACAGCACAAAGAGGCAGCCGCATGACCGCTAAGCGGCGCGTCTCGCCGCAGGCGCTCGTGCGCGGCTTGCGCGAATCATCCGACAAGACGATGGTCACGCTCTACGGCAAGCGCGGTTCGGGCTCGGCCGCCGCTGAAGCTGCGCTCATCGTCGCCGGCGTGCCGTTTCGCATCGTCGAGACGGCGTCATGGGAGCGCAACGACGCCTTCGAAACCCTGCTGAAAGTCAATCCGCTGGGACAGATCCCGACTCTGTTGCTCGCCGACGGCAGTGTGTTGTCCGAAAGCGCGGCGATCCTGGCGCACCTCGGCCTGGCCTATCCGGAAAGCGGCCTGCTCCCTCGCGATGCGTCGGCACGCGCCCAGGCGTTGCGCGGATTGGTGTTCATCGCCGCCAACTGCTACTCCGCGATCAGCGTAATCGATTTTCCGGAGAGGTGGTGCATCGACGCCGACAACGACGACGCAATCAAGGATCGCATCCGCGCGGGAGCGCGGGGACGTCTGCATCGCCATTGGGAGATCTTTGCCGATCTGTTTCCGGCGCGGCCTTGGCTCGGCGGCAAGGAGTTGGGCGCGCTCGACTTGCATGCGGCAGTCGTCTCCAAATGGTCCGGTGCGCGCAAACACCTGGAGCAAATGCGTCCGACCTTCTTTGCCGCGCTGCGGCGCATCGAAGCTCACCCGAAGGTCGCCGCCGTGTTCGCCAAGCACTGGCCGCCGCAGAAGCCGTAGGAGGGCGCAGCAGAAATCCTGCGCGCTGTATCCGCGCAGCAGCTCGTTCCTCCGTCCCGCGCCCGCGCGGCCGGTCGTCTATAATGCGCGGGTTGCTCGCTGTGCCTCCGCGCACGCGCGAGCAACCGAAATCAACGCGATGCGCATACTGCTCAGCAACGACGATGGTTACTTCGCCCCAGGCCTCGAACGCCTCGCCGCGACACTCGCTCCGCACGCTGAAATCACGGTCGTTGCCCCCGAGCGCGACCGCAGTGGTGCGTCGAATTCGTTGACACTCGACCGGCCGCTGACGGTGCGGCGTGCGCCTAATGGATTTCTGTTCGTCAACGGCACGCCGACGGACTGCGTGCACCTCGCGGTTACCGGGTTGCTCGACCACCTTCCGGATATGGTGATCTCGGGCATCAACCTGGGCGCCAACATGGGCGACGACACGATTTATTCGGGCACGGTGGCTGCCGCCACCGAGGGCTATCTGCTGGGCATTCCGTCGATCGCGATATCGCTGGCAAGCAAGGTCGGCCGCCATTTCGAGACCGCCGCGAATGTCGTGGTCGAGTTGCTTCAGCGGCAGCGCGAACAGCCTCCCTCCGCGTGGTTGCTGAACGTGAACGTGCCCGACGTCCCCGAAAACGAACTCAAGGGCCGGCGCGTCACGCGTTTGGGCAAACGACACAAGGCCGAGCCGGTCATCAAGACGCAGACTCCCCGTGGCGAAACTTGCTACTGGGTCGGTGCCGCGGGCGCGGCAGCTGATGCCGGCGAAGGTACCGACTTCCACGCCGTGGACCGGTTCTACGTCTCGGTGACGCCGCTGCAGATGGATCTTACGCATCATGCCGAAATGGCGCGCGTGAGCGCGTGGCTCGCGGCTCGCAGGCAGGAAACGCCCGCATGATCGCCGGCGTGGAGAAGTTCGACGGCATCGGCATGACGTCGGCGCGGACCCGCGCCCGCATGGTCGAGCGTCTGCGCGAGCAGGGCATCGTCGACGAGGCCGTGCTGTCGGCGATGGCAGCCATCCCGCGCCATATATTCGTCGAAGAGGCGCTGGCGATCCGCGCCTACGAGGATTCGCCTCTGCCCATCGGGGCCGGGCAGACGATCTCGCAGCCTTATGTCGTCGCGCGCATGACGGAACTGTTGCGCGCCGGCGGAGCGCGTCGGCGCGTACTGGAGATCGGCACGGGGTGTGGCTACCAGACCGCGGTATTGGCGCTGCTGTACGAGGAAGTTTATACGGTCGAACGGATCGGTTCGCTGGTCGCGAAAGCTCGGCGCAATCTGCGCGCGCTAAAGTTGAGCAATATCCGCATCAAGCACGGCGATGGGTCGACTGGCTTGGGCGAAGAACTAATCGTCGACGGCATTATCGTAACTGCCGCGGCGCGCGAGGTGCCCAGCGCCCTGTTCGCGTATCTCGCTGTCGGCGGCCGCATGGTGCTCCCGTTAACGAGCCGGAGCGGCGACGACCGTGGCGTCCAGTTTCTGACTGTCATCGACAAATCGTCAAATGGGGTCCACGAGCAAACCTATGACGCAGTGCGATTCGTGCCGCTGCTTCCGGGTCTCGCATGAGACACCGTGACGCCGTAGGTCCGAATTCATTCGGACCATGGGCTGAATTGCCACCGCGCGCGAATGAATTCGCGCCTACAAGCGCGAGGGACCGCTCAGAGCGCGAGCATATTCCAATGACCGTTCGCGTTCGCCCGGTCGCCGTTGCGCTGCTTACCTCGCTTCTGCTCGTTGCGTGCATGACGCGACCGCCGGCGCCCGTCAGCGAACGTTCACCACTCGCGCCCGCCGCGGCGCCTGCGTCTTCCCCGGCCGCCGCCGCGCCACGAGAGCACGAGCCGCCACCACCGCCGACGTACACGGTGAAGCGCGGCGACACCCTGGCGGCGATCGCGCTGGACAACGGACTCGACTATCGCGATCTCGCAACCTGGAACGCCATCGACAATCCCAATGTGATTCGCGTCGGGCAGGTTCTTGTGCTCGCGGCGCCGGGGTCCGCCGCCCCCGTGCCTGGCACCGCGGTCACAACGCCGCTGGCCGCTGCACCGCCGATCGCGCCGAAGAACCCGGAAGCTGCGAACATGCAGGCAGCACCAGTGCTGCCGTCGGGGCGCACGAATACCGCCACATTCAAGGCGGAGCCCAAGGCGCTGAAGCTGCCTTATTCGGAACAGGCGCTCGCACAGCTGCAGTCTGCGCCTCCGCCTCCACCCCCGCCGCAGACTCCCGTCGTGCAGCCTGCGCCGGTAGCCGCGGCAGCGATGACGCCGCCTCCGGCGACTGCCGCACCGGCACCGCCTCCTGCGGCATTGCCACCACGCCCCGATGCTGCACGCGTTCCTGAAATCGATGACGACAAGATCGAGTGGGTGTGGCCGGCAAGCGGCAAAGTGATTGCCGGATTTTCCGACTCCGCGAATCTCAAGGGCATCGATATCGCGGGTAAAGCCGGACAGCCGGTGGTTGCCAGCGCAGCTGGTCGCGTCGTCTATGCGGGCACCGGCCTGCGCGGCTATGGCAAGCTGATCATCGTCAAACACAACAGTACGTACCTGTCGGCCTACGCGCACAACCGCGATATCCTTGTCAAGGAAGGCCAGCAGGTGGGCAAGGGACAGAAGATCAGCGAAATGGGCGACACCGACGCCGACCAGGTCAAGCTCCACTTCGAAATCCGTCGTCTAGGCAAGCCAGTCGACCCCGCGAAGTACCTTCCGCCAGCATGAGGTTCCCGCGCGCATGACGCCTCGTCTCGTGCCTGAAGACGAGAGGCTGCCTGCGGCGACGGAGCCGGATACCCGTACGCAGGAACTGCCACTGGATGTGCCCGTCGTCGGAATCGGCGGAGACTTCCTCAATGACATCACGCAGATCTACCTGAACGAAATCGGTCAGAGCCCGTTGCTCTCGGCCGAGCAGGAGCTGGGGTACGCGCGCGCGAACCGCGATGGCGACTTCGAAGCGCGGCAGAAGATGATCGAGCACAATCTGAGGCTCGTGGTCAGCATTGCGAAGCACTACCTGAATCGCGGGCTGACGCTTGCGGACCTGATCGAGGAAGGCAATCTCGGCCTCATCCACGCGCTGGAGAAATTCGATCCGGAGCGGGGATTTCGGTTCACCACGTATGCAACCTGGTGGATACGGCAGTCGATCGAGCGCGCGATCATGAACCAGTCGCGGACCGTTCGTCTGCCCGCGCACGTGGTGAAGGAGCTCAACGTCGTGCTGCGCGCACTCCGGCACCTCGAAACGCATGGTCTGGCGGGCGCAAACCGCGAACCCACGCTGGATGACGTCGCGCACCTGCTGGGCAAACCTGTCGAACAGGTGCGCAAGGTGCTCGGTTACAACGAACACATCACCTCGCTCGATGCACCGTTCGGTACCGAGACGGGGATGTCAGTCGGCGACCAGCTTGCGGACGACGATGCGCCGAGCCCCGAACTGGTGTTGCACAACACCGAGATCGAAGGCTGGATCAAGCAATGGCTCGACGAATTGTCGGACCGGCAGCGCGAGGTGATCGAACGCCGCTACGGACTGGCGGGGCACGAAGTCGCGACGCTCGAACAGCTTGCGCGTACGCTGGGTGTCACGCGCGAGCGAGTGCGCCAGATTCAGTCCGAAGCGCTGGAAAAGCTGCGCTCGCGGCTGCGCCGCCGCGGCCTGTCGCGTGACGCATTGTTGTAGGTCCGAGTTCGTTCGTACCGTAGGGTGAAGGATCCGCGCCCGAGCGCATTCAGCCCGCAAGCGTCCGTGCCCATGGCAACGCATTGACACTCGCACGAAGCTGCGCGAGCAATGCAGCGCGATGTTCGCTGCGAGGGCCGTAGCGCAGCTGCGCATAGCTGGCGCCGATGTCGCGCAGGAGCACGTTCCATCGTGGCCATCGTGCGGCGGCACGTTCCGCGTAGTCGAGCGGACCCTCGTCCGGCCGCCGTGCAAGACCGGCACGCGCGAGACGGCGGCACGCACGCCCCCACAACGCGACTTCCGGGGCCGATTGGATGCGGCGGATGCGCGAGAATCCCAGTACCACCAGAACCCAGGCAAATGCCACGAAGGAGATGATCATCACCAGCTGCGCCGGTCGAGGATCGTCGAGGCCGAATCCGCTCAGGAAATCGCGTTGCCGTTCGATGTTGAAGCCGACGATGCCGCGCTGCCACTGGTAGTTGATGACGTCCCACTGCAGGCGCAGGCCTTTGAGCCATGTCATTTGCAGCCGGGCGAGGTAGGGCACCGCGTCATCGGTGGGCAACGCGGCGCCGAGCCCCTGCTCGATACGCGACGGAGCTACCGCGGCGGTAGGATCGAATCTTTGCCAGTGGCCGTCGACGATCGCTTCGGTCCACGCGTGTGCGTCTGACTGGCGCACGATCATGTATTCGCCATCCGGCGCCATCTCGCCGCCCTGATAACCCGTGACCACGCGAGCAGGAATGCCCGCAGCCCGCAGCAAAACTGCGAAGGCGCCCGCGTAATGCTCGCAGAAACCGCGCCTCGTATCGAACAGGAAGGCATCGACCGGGTCGGGGTCGTCTTCGAGCAGCGGCGGCGACAGCGTGTAGACGTAAGGCTCGTCGCGGAAGCGCTTCAGGACCGCAGCTATGAAGGCCTGATCGGAATCGACCGTCGCGCGCAGCTCGCGCGCCAACGATGCCGTTCGTTGATTGTTGGGCGGCAATTGCAGATTGCCGGTGGCGTCACCCGTGAGAGGCAGCACGCTGCCCAGCAACGCAGATCGCTGCGTGTAGCGCACTGTCTGCGTCACCGTGACGCGGGCAAGGAGTTGCTGGTCGTGGGTCAGGAACGCGATGTCATTGGCTGGCGCGAGCGACAGATTGGCATCAGGCGCCGCTCGGGGCAGACCGATGGGGTGCTCGAGTGCGAACAGCCACAGCTTGCCGTGCGGTTCGAGCGTCACCGTGTAGTCGATAGGCGGCCCCTCGCGCTTCGCGAACTTGCCGGCCTGCAGTCTGAATGACGCGGTCCATTCCCGACCGTCGAAACGCGCGAACACCGGACCGCGCCAGTAACGATCGCGCGCTGCAGGCGGCTGCCCATGGAAGACAACCCTGAAAGCCACTGCATCGGATTGCGACAACTCACTGATCGCGCCCGGCCTCATCCGATCCGACAGGCCGGTGCGTCCGCCTGCGTCGGCGGGCGAGCCCCACAACGGGCCGGCGAGTCGGGGAAAGAGCACGAACAGGAACAGGGCAAGCGGAATGCCTTGCAGCATCAGGCGCCCCGGCGGCGCGAGTTGCCTCCACCACGCGCCGCGCGGACCGGATTGCGCGCGCAGTGCGGCGAGCGCTGCGCCAAGCGTGAACAGCGCAGGCAGCGCGAGGACCGCCGAAAGGATCGACTGCGTGTAGAAGAATTGCGTCACCGCGAGGAATAGCGCCAGGCAGACAAGCAGTGATCCGTCCCGCGTATTGCGCGATTCGACGAATTTGATGCCGACCAGGATGTAGAGAAATTGCACGCACGGATCGCGGGCAAGCAGATAGCCGAGATGCGCACGGATACCGAGCGCGGCAACCAACGCCAGCAGCGGCAGCGTCCAGCGGCGCCATTTGCCGCCTCCGGTTTGCAGCGCCGGCAGGAGACGGACGAGAACGAGCCCGGTACCGGCGACGGCGACCCATGTAAGTACTTGGCCGCACAAGGGCACTTGCGCGCACAACAGCAATGCCGCCAGCCACGCTGTTTGCGCATATGTCAGCGGCGACGACGCGACTTTGACTTTGGCGGTCACTGCAAGACCTGCGCGTTGCGCGGTCCGGAACTTGCGCTCATGGCTCGCTCCCGCCGGATGCTTCGTCGGCGCGTGGAAACAGCGCGAGCGCGGTCAGCGCAGCGCGACGATGTCCCGCGCCCTGACCCTCAGGCAGGTTGGTCCCCGGCAAGCGCAACGCGAACGGGCGTGCCTCGCGCTCGCCGGCCAGAATCCACGCGGTAATGCGCGACAGCCGCGTCTCGACATCGAGACCCGCGGGCAACTCAGCCCAGTCGAACTCGATCGCGCCGCTCCCGCCTGCGTCTTCGAACTGCTTGGTGTACCAACCCGCCCCGCGCGCGACGGCCTTCCACGCGATTCGGTGTTGCGGGTCTCCGCGCTGGTAGTCCCGAAGGCCGGAGAGTTCGGCCTCCGAGGCACGCGCCGATCGCCGTGCGTCGGACCCCTGACGGCCCGGCGGCAGCGCTGGAGGTGACGCTTCTGGGGCAGGATAGACGCTGGCAGTCAGTGGAAAATGGACGTACGCCCATCCGCGCCACAAGCCGAGCGGAAAGTCGGTCGAAAGCGTGAGCCGGCCCAGCGGAAGGCGTCCACGGCGCCGCGCCGCAACGCTCAGCTGCAGCGGTCGCGTGGCACTCGGCGGCAGGTCGACATAAATCGCCGGCCCGTCCCTCGGCGTTATGCATATTCCGATGCGCTCGCGGCCGCCGCTCATGATCGACAGCGTGAATTCCATATCCCCACCGGCGAATGCCTCGCCGGCGACCAGGGGATTCACTGCGATGCCTGCCAGGTTGCGGAAGGTCGCGAGCAGCGCCGCAGCGACCATGCCGCCGGCAACGAAGGTGAACGCGTAACCCAGGGACAGCGCGTAGTTCATCGATGTCAGCAGCATGATCGCCAGCGTCGCAACGACACCGGTGCCTCGCCGGGTCGGCAGGATGTAGATGCGGCTGTGGCGCAGGACCACGGCGTCGAGATCGCCCGGGCGGAGCCGCCAAAGGCGTTGGCGCCATCGGGAGAACCAAGCCGCGGGCGAAGCGCTGGCGGGGAAGGCCGGATTCATTTCGGCCGGTGGAGCGATGGGCGTGGGTGCGCGCTACGGCAGCGGCACCGCGCGCAGCAGGGCGTGCGCTTGTGCGCCGCCGGCACGCGCGCTGCCGGCGAGCCGGTGCGCGGCGACTGCGGAAAATACGGCTTGCACGTCTTCCGGCAGCACCATCGGGCGCCCCGCAAGCAGCGCCCAGGCGCGGCTGGCCGCCATCAACAGCAGCCCCGCGCGCGGCGACAATCCGCGCTGCATTCGAGGGGCACCCCCGCTCGTGCCACGCGAGGCCGCCAGCAGGGCTTGCACATAGTCGAGCAGGGCGGGCGCTACATGCACCTCCGCAGCCTCGCGTTGCCAGGCGGCGAGCGTCGCCGCATCCGCGCAAGGCACGAGATCGGCGATCTGCGCGCGACGGTCTCCGGATACCAGCAATTCGCGTTCGGCAGCGGGGTCGGGATAGCCGAGTTCGACCGACATCAGGAAGCGATCGAGTTGCGACTCGGGCAACGGATAGGCCCCGATCTGCTCGGTAGGGTTCTGTGTCGCAATTACAAAGAACGGCTCCGGTAGCGGTCGGGTCACGCCGTCGATCGAAACCTGGCGCTCCTCCATCGCTTCCAGCAGCGCGCTCTGCGTCTTCGGCGGCGCGCGGTTGATTTCATCGGCGAGCACGACGGAATGGAAAATCGGGCCCGCATGAAAGTTGAACGATTGCGTTGCGGGATCGAAGATCGAAACGCCGAGTACGTCGGCGGGCAGGAGGTCGCTGGTGAACTGAACGCGCGAGTAGTGCAGCCCGAGCACGCTGGCGAGCGCTTGTGCCAGCGTCGATTTGCCGACGCCGGGAATGTCCTCGATCAGCAGGTGACCGCGCGCCAGCAGGCAAGTCAGCGCGAGCTTGAGCGGGGTTTCCTTGCCAACGACGATCCGGCCCAGTTCCGCCAGCACCGTCGCAAGCCGGTCGGGCACAGGGATGGCGTGGGTCTGGGCGGGGCGCAGGGTCATCCGAGAGTCCGGAGCAAGAAAAATGCCACTATAGAGTGCAATTCGTCGCTAGTCACGACCGCCGACGCCGCGCTACACTCCGCTCGACTACCCGACCAGCGAGTTTCTACGCCGCACCGGGCTGCAATCCGCCTTCACGTGTCCGTGCATACCGCGTACATCACGCATCCTGCCTGTCGTCAGCACGATATGGGGTCGCACCATCCGGAGTGCCCCGAACGGCTGGATGCCATCCAGGATCGATTCATCGGCGATGGCCTCGATGGCTTCGTCGCGCACCACGTCGCACCGAGCGCGACACGCGAGCAGCTCGAGCGCGTTCACACCTCAGGCTATATCGACGAGATTGACGCCGCGAGCCCGACGTCCGGAATTCACTATGTCGATCCCGATACCGCCCTCAATCCTTATTCGCTCACCGCCGCGCGGCATGCGGCTGGGGCCGTGGTGCTGGCCACGGACCTCGTCGTCGGTGGCGAGTGCGCGTCGGCTTTCTGCGCGGTGCGTCCCCCCGGCCACCACGCCATGCGCGATCGCGCCATGGGCTTCTGTCTATTCAACAACGTTGCCGTCGGCGTTGCTCACGCGCTGGCGGTGCACGGGCTCTCGCGCGCAGCGGTGGTCGACTTCGACGTGCACCATGGCAACGGCACCGAGGATATTTTTGCAGCCGATCCGCGCGTGGTGATGGTCGGCACCTTCCAGTATCCGCTGTATCCGTATTCCGGCGTCGAACCCCTCGGACCGAACATGCACAACGTGCCTTTGGCGCCGGGCAGCGGCAGCGACTTGTTTCGCCAGGCAATGACGGAACGATGCCTGCCTGCGCTCGACCGCCATCGTCCTGAAATCATTTTCATTTCGGCGGGCTTCGATGCGCACCGCGAGGATCCGCTCGCCAATCTCAAATTTACCGACGGCGACTACGCTTGGGTCACTGCGCAAATCATGGCGATCGCGGCGCGCCACGCACACGGCCGCATAGTGTCGACGCTCGAGGGGGGTTATGCACTGGCGGCGCTCGGCCGCAGCGCTGCCGCCCATGTGCGCACGCTCATCGGCTCCTAGCCGCCAGCTCGCATGCAGGCATTCGTGTCACCGCGATTCTTGAGATGGAACGCCGGCATTTCCTGACCGCATGCGCTGCCATCGCCGGCGCTGTGCATATCGGCACGTCCAGCGAAACACGCGCCGCGACCGCGCCACATCTATACGCACGATCGCTGCTCGTCGATGTGCACGGCGACCCGATCAAGGCCGCACGGCTCTCCGCCCGCACCAACTATGTCTTCAATTATCCGTTCGGCGGCACGCCGTGCTTCCTGCTCGATCTCGGCCGACCCGTCGGCGCGAAGGACGATCTGCTGCGCGCCGATGGCGCCGCCTACGCTTGGACGGGCGGCGTCGGTCGCACGCGGTCGATCGTCGCGTACTCGGCCATTTGTGCGCACAAGCTCGCGTACCCGACACGCGAGGTCAGTTTCATCCGTTTTCAATCCGACCGATCGCCGACTTCGGATGGCGACACGATCCATTGCTGCGCCGATCACAGCGTCTACGATCCTTCCGCGGGTGCGCGCGTCCTCAGCGGACCTGCGCCGCAGCCCCTGGCGGCGATCCTGCTGGACTATGATGCCGGGCGCGACGAACTCGCGGCGCTCGGAACCATCGGCGCGGAACAGTTCGACGCCTTTTTCAGCAAGTACGATTTCAAGCTGGCGCTCGAGTACGGGCCCGGTCGCGCCAAGGCGCCCGCCGGGGCGACGACGATCGTTCGCGAACTGGCCCAGTATTGCCGGCAGACCATCCGCTGCTGATATGGTGCAGGGGGGGTCCAATTCCAGGTGCAACGCGGTGACGGCAACTGTGATCCTCGCCTGTGCCGGCATCAAAAGAGGCTTTATACGTCCGGCATCTTGACGTAGCCCGGCTGAGCCTCGACCCGCGCGATCCACGCGCGAATCGACGGGTAGCGCGCGAGGTCGAATCCGCCCTCATGGGCCACGTGCGTGTACGCGTACAGCGCGATGTCGGCGATGGTGCAATGACCGCCGACGAAAAACGGTTCGTGGGCGAGGTGTTTTTCCATCACGTCCAGGGCGCGGTAGCCGCCTTCCATGCGCGAGTCGGCGCGCGCGCGCTGCGATTCGGGATCGGGGTGCAGGCTGCGCAGGAAGCGCGCGACCGCGATGTAAGGCTCGTGGCTGTACTGCTCAAAGAACAGCCACTGCATGACGCGAGCCCGCTTCAACCGGTCGCTGGGCAGCAGCGGCGAGCCATCGGCGAGGTAGCACAGGATCGCGTTGGACTCAGGCAGAAACGCGCCCGGCTCGACTTCGGCGACCGGCACTTGGCCGTTCGGGTTCATCGCGAGAAACGCGGGCGTGCGCGTCGCGCCGCCGAACATGTCGACCTCGTTCCAGACGTAGGGTACCTTGAGTACCTCGAGGACCATGCGCACCTTGTGGCAATTCCCCGATTTGGACATGCCGTGGACCTTTATCATTGCGTGCCTCTCGCGGTTTTCTGCTGATTCTACGCAATTCCTCTACAATCGCGGCGAGCATGCGCGAAATGCATATCTCGCCTTCCCAAAAATCACGCATGTCCGCCGCCGTTACCGCATTCCCCGCCGCAGTCATCGAAGTGCGCGCCCTGCACAAGTCGTACCGCCAGGTGGAGGCGGTGAAGGGCATCGACTTCGATGTGAGGCGTGGCACGACCACCGCGCTGCTCGGTGGCAACGGCGCGGGGAAGACCACCACGCTGTCGATGCTGTTGGGTGTGTTGACGCCGACCGCGGGCGCTATCCGCATCCTGGGCGAGGACATGCTTCGGCATCGCTACCGCGTTCTCCCGCGCATCAATTTCACCTCGCCCTACGTCGATCTTCCCAAGCGTCTCACGGTCAGCGAAAACCTGCGCGTCTACGCGCGCTTGTACGGCGTGCCCAAGCCGCGCGCCCGTGTCGATGAATTAGCCGACGAACTCGAGCTCGCTCAATTGCTGGATCGGCCATACGGCAATCTCTCGGCGGGTCAGCGCACGCGTGTCAGCCTGGCCAAGGCATTGCTCAACCGTCCTGAAGTGCTGCTGCTCGACGAGCCGACGGCATCGCTCGACCCCGACGTCGGCGACAAGACGCGCACGCTCCTCGAGGGTTACCAGCGACGCAGTGGCTGCACGATGCTCCTTGCGTCGCACAACATGGGCGAGGTCGAGCGCCTGTGCGATGAAGTGATCATGTTGCGCGCAGGGTTGGTGGTGGACCAAGGCTCGCCGGCTGCGCTGCTGGCGCGCTACGGCCGCGGCAACATGGAGGAAGTATTTCTCGACATCGCGCGCGAGCGCGTCGACCCGGAGCACGTGCCGTCCGTGAGCGAGCAGGCCGGAGGGAGTGTTTCGTACCCATGAACGCCACTGCCTGCGCGAATTCCTTCAACCGCATTTTGGCGATGGTGGAGCGACATGCGTATCTGTTGCTCAAATCGTGGCCGCGACTTATCTCGATGGCGTACTACCCGACGGTGACGATGATCCTGTGGGGTTTTGTCACCGTCTACCTGCGACCGACCAGCAACTTCCTCGCCGATGCGCCGGGACTGTTCATCGGCGCGGTGCTGTTGTGGGACATTCTGTTCCGCGGCCAGCTCGGCGTATCGCTTACCTTCTTCGAGGAAATGTATTCGCGCAACCTGGGCAACCTGTTCGTGAGCCCGTTGCGTGCGTGGGAACTCGTCGTCAGCCAGCTTTCGATGAGCCTGCTGCGCACGCTTATCGGCGTGGGCGCTGCATGCGTGTTCGCGTGGCTCCTGTTTCGTTATTCGATCTTCTCGCTGGGTTTTCCGCTGCTGGCGTTTTTCGTCAATCTGATCGTCTGCGGCTGGGCGATCGGACTCGCCGTGTCGGGTTTGGTGCTGCGCTGGGGCCTGGGCGCCGAAGAGCTCGCATGGGCTGCCGTATTCCTGCTGGCACCGGCGTCCGGCGTCTACTATCCCATCGGCGTCCTGCCGGGATGGCTGCAGTTGATCGCGCACTGCATTCCGACCAGCTATGTGTTCGAGGGCATGCGAGGGGTCCTGTTGCAACACACGTTCCGCACCGATTTGTTCGCAGCAGCGCTCGCGATCAATGCGGTCTACATGGCATGCGGCGTCGCGCTCTACCTGCTCGCGATCGCCTACGCCCGCAAACACGGCATGCTGCTGCAGATGGGCGAATAAGCAGCGGGATGTAGTTGGTCCGAATTCATTCGGACCATGGCAGAAACGACCGCTGCGCGCGAATAGATTCGCGCCTACGACAACATTTGCGGATATGTTGCATCCAGTGGCCCACGGTCGTATCCTGAATAGTTCAGTAAGGCGAGCGCCACTGCCGACGACAAGCATCAAATTGTCGCAGAGCGCCGAGGAGGTCTACCATGCCCGCACGTCCGATCCGCACCCTCATCAAGCAACAGCAGATTCTCGTCGCCGTGGGAAAGACTACCGTCAGCGAGGCTGCACGGCTCATGCAAACAAACGAGGTCGGCGCGGTCATGGTCGTCGACGCGCAGGGGCGACTCAGCGGTATCTTTACGGAGCGGGACGCGCTGTTCCGCGTGCTTGCCACCGGCCGCGATCCGGCGACGACGCGGCTGTCGGAGGTAATGACCAAGAAACCGCAGACGATTCATCCCGACAAGCCGGTCGGGCATGCGTTGCACATGATGTACGAGAACGGGTTTCGTCACGTACCGGTAGTCGAAAACGGTCGGCCGGTCGGCATGGTCTCCGCGCGCGACGCGCTCGGACCCGAACTCCAGGAATTCGAATCCGACGTGAAACGCCGACAGCAGATCGGCGAGATACTCGGTTAGTCGATCAATATCCCCACCGCAACTCTGCGCCCTTCCGCCGCGAGGATGTTGAAGGTACGGCATGCGGCTGGCGTATCCATCACTTCGAGGCCGATCCTGGCATCGGTCAACGCACGCGTCAGCCGCGGATGCGGAAAGCGAATGCTCGCGCCCGTGCCCAGCAAAGCGACTTCCGGTTTCAGGCCGGCGATCACCGCGAAATCCTGAGCGGCGAGCGCGTCGAAACCGTTGGCGGCCCAACCGACGATGATCTGGTCCGGGGTGACCACGACGTTCTCGCGATAGTCGACGATGCCCAGGCGCACGAAGCCCGCTCCATGCCCGGTGAATACGTTGCCTTCGGCGCGGTTGAGGTGGAATTTCACGAGGCAACGGGTGGTGGCGTTGCGGGCGGATGGAATGGTGCGTTGCGGTAAACTCTTAACTCCGCTAGGATTATAGCTTCGTCCCTTCTTCTACGTCGCTCGGACGGTTCCGGGCGCTTACGATAGAAAGACCCGCATGACCTCCTCGTCCGCAGTCGAGTTTGCGCGCCTCAAGCGCCTTCCGCCGTATGTTTTCAACATCACGTCCGAGCTGAAGATGGCCGCCCGCCGTCGCGGCGAGGACATCATCGACTTCGGCATGGGGAATCCCGACGGGCCGACGCCGGCGCACATCGTGGCCAAACTGGTCGAGACGGTGCAGCGGCCCGATACGCACGGGTATTCGGTGTCGCGCGGGATTCCGCGGTTGCGCCGTGCGATCTGCCAGTGGTATCAGCGGCGGTGGGGTGTCGAGTTCGACCCGGAGACCGAAGCCATCGTCACCATCGGCTCGAAGGAAGGCATCGCGCACCTTGCGCTCGCGACGCTCGGGCGCGGCGATACCGTGCTCGTGCCGAATCCGAGCTATCCGATTCACATCTACGGGCCGGTGATCGCTGGTGCCGACATTCGCCAGGTCCCGCTGACCCCTGGCGTCGATTTCTTCGCCGAGCTCGAGCTTACGATCAAGATGAGCTTTCCGAAGCCCAAGATGCTCATCATCAATTTTCCGGCGAATCCGACAGCCCAGTGCGTGGAGCTGCCGTTTTTCGAGAAGATCATCGAGCTGGCGAAGGAATACGGGATCTACGTCGTGCACGATCTCGCGTATGCGGACATCTGCTTCGACGGCTGGAAGGCGCCGTCGATCATGCAGGTCGCCGGCGCACGCGACGTCGCCGTCGAATTCTTCACCATGTCCAAGAGCTACAACATGGCGGGTTGGCGCATCGGGTTCATGGTTGGCAACCGCGATCTCGTCAATGCGCTGGCGCGCATCAAGGGCTATCACGACTACGGTACGTTTACCCCGATCCAGGTGGCATCGATCGCCGCGCTCGAGGGACCGCAGGACGCTGTGAGCGAGATCGCGATGAACTACCAGAGGCGCCGCGATGTCCTGTGCAAGGGGCTGCACGAGGCCGGATGGACCGTGGACATTCCAAAAGCCTCGATGTACGTGTGGGCAAAAATCCCCGAGCCGTATGCCGGCATGGGCTCGCTGGATTTCACCAAGAAGCTCATCACCAGCGCCAAGGTATCCGTATCGCCAGGCGTCGGCTTCGGCGAATTCGGCGACGGTCACGTGCGCTTCGCGATGATCGAGAATGAACCGCGAACGCGGCAGGCGATCCGCGGCGTGAAGCAGATGTTCCGGGAAGACGGTCTACTCTAGTGGCACAGGGTCCGATGCAACCGATGCGGGTCGGCTTGCTCGGAATGGGCACGGTCGGGCGCGGCACGTGGGACGTGCTCCACCGCAATGCAGAGGAAATCGCGCGCCGTGCAGGGCGCCCGATCCGCATCAGCTGCGTTGCAACGCGGACGCTCGAGCGTGCGCGCAATGCCCTGGGCGCGGCGGGGGACGTGCAGCTGACGACCGACCTTGCGTCCGTCGTCGCGCGACCGGAAATCGACATCGTCGTCGAATTGATCGGCGGCATCGAGCCGGCGAAGTCGCTGGTCCTCGCCGCGATCGGCAATCGCAAGCACGTCGTCACGGCCAACAAAGCGCTGCTTGCGGCACATGGCAACGAAATTTTCGCGGCGGCGCAGAAAGCCGGCGTCATGGTCGCGTTCGAGGGCGCGGTCGCGGGCGGCATCCCGATCATCAAGGCGCTGCGCGAAGGGCTCACCGCGAATCGCATCGAATGGATCGCCGGCATCATCAACGGCACCAGCAACTTCATCCTCTCGGAGATGCGCGCGACAGGCGCGTCGTTCGGGGACGTGCTCGCCGAAGCGCAGAAGCGAGGCTATGCCGAAGCCGATCCAACGTTCGATATCGAGGGCATCGACGCGGCGCACAAGCTTACGATCATGTCGGCCATCGCGTTCGGTGTGCCGATGCAATTCGACAAGGTGTACACGGAGGGGATTTCGCGCCTGACGCGCGAGGACATCCGCTACGCCGAGGAGCTCGGCTATCGGATCAAGCTTCTCGGGATCACGCGGCGCACGTCGAACGCGGGCCGCGAAGGCATCGAGTTGCGCGTGCATCCGACGCTGGTGCCGGAACAACGCCTGATCGCGAATGTCGAGGGCGCGATGAATGCGGTGCTGGTCAAGGGCGACGCTGTCGGACCGACGCTGTACTATGGCCCGGGGGCGGGCGCGGAGCCGACCGCAAGCGCAGTCATCGCCGACCTCGTCGACGTCACCCGAATGCACACCGCTGACCCCGAGCATCGCGTTCCACATCTGGCGTTCCAACCCGACCAGCTGTCCGCAATCCCGTTTCTCCCGATGGGCGAGGTGCAGACCAGTTACTACCTGCGCATGCGGGTGCTCGACCGTCCCGGCGTGCTCGCCGACATCACGCGCATCCTCGCGGACCGCGACATTTCGATCGATGCGATGATCCAGAAGGAACCGCCGGAGGGTCAGGATCGCACCGACATCATCCTGCTCACGCACGTGACCATGGAGAAGAACGCCGTCGCGGCGATCTCGGCGATCGAAGCGCTTTCGACCGTCAGCGGCAGCGTCGTGCGCATCCGTCTCGAGGCATTGAATTGATGCGCGAATGCATATGCGCCAAAAAAACTTGTGATTTTGTAGGTCCGAATTCATTCGGACCACGGGATAGCTCGCCATCGCGCGCGAATGAATTCGCGCCTACAGTCGATGCGTTACGTTAGCACGCGCGGCGGCATGGTGCCGCAGCCGTTCACGTCGATCCTGCTCGAGGGGCTGGCGCCCGACGGCGGACTCGCGGCGCCCGAGAACTACCCGCACTTCACCTTCGATGCGCTCGCGCGGCTTCGCCCTCTGGGCTATCGCGATCTCGCGTTCGAGATCCTGTCGCGCTACATGGACGACATCGCGTCCGCCGACCTGCGCGCGATCATCGCGCGCACCTACACCGCGGCGGCCTTCGGCAGCGACGACATCACGCCGTTGACGACACTCGAACCGGGGCTGCATCTGTTGCGCGCCTCGAACGGGCCGACGCTGGCATTCAAGGACGTGGCGCTGCAATTGCTGGGCAACCTGTTCGAGCACGTTCTCACACAGCGCAGCGCGACGCTGAACATCCTCGGGGCGACCTCCGGTGATACGGGCCCGTCGGCCGAGTATGCCATGCGCGGCAAGCACAACGTCGCGGTGTTCATGCTTTCTCCGCACGGCAAGATGAGCCCGTTCCAGGCGGCGCAGATGTATGCGTTGCCCGATCCCAACATTTTCAACATCGCTATCGATGGCGTGTTCGACGAATGTCAGGACATCGTCAAGGAAGTGGCTGCCGACGCCGACTTCAAGCGGCGCTTTCGCATCGGTACGGTCAACTCGATCAACTGGGCCCGCGTCGCGGCGCAGGTCGTGTACTACTTCAAAGGCTACTTTGCCGCGACCGGCGACAATCGGGACCTGGTCTCCTTCGCTGTCCCATCGGGCAATTTCGGCAACATTCTTGCCGGCCACGTCGCGCGCCAAATGGGATTGCCGATCCACCAGCTGATCCTCGCGACCAACGAAAACGACGTGCTCGACGAGTTTTTCAAGTCCGGGCGTTATCGCGTGCGCAACGCGGCCGAGACGCACGCGACGTCGAGCCCATCGATGGACATATCCAAGGCGTCGAATTTCGAGCGCTTCATGTTCGACCTCGCCGGACATGACGCGGGCGTGGTGCGGGCACTCTGGGACCAGGTCGAGCGCGCTGGCGGCTTCGATCTCGCCGCGACGCCACTGGCGAAAAAATTGCGCGAGGCGGGTATCGTGTCCGGGCGCAGCACGCACGCCGATCGCATCGCCACCATCCGCGACGTCGCCGCGCGCTACGATGTCGTCATCGATCCGCACACCGCCGACGGCGTCAAGGTCGGCATGACGTATCGCGATGCCGCCATACCCCTCATCTGCATCGAAACCGCACTGCCGGTGAAATTCGCGACGACGATTCGCGAGGCGCTGGGGCGGGAGCCGCCCCGCCCGGCGAAGTATGAAACGCTGGAAACCCTGCCACAGCGGTTTGCGACGATGGCGGTCGATGCGCCGGCGGTCAAGACGTACATTGGCGAGCACGCGCTCGCGTAAGCCTCGCGTCAACTCGATTCCATGCGGCTCTGGTTCGACTTCTGGCACAACATCGGCAGCGGCCTGCGCGTGGCGTTCGGGTTGCCGACGTCGCTCCTCGCCTTTCGCATCAGCGTGCGCCAACTGCTCCTGGTCTTCTGCTTCAACGTCGCCATTGGCGTCATGATCGACTTCATGCGCGCCGGGCCGGATCCTGTCCTGTCGAGCTCCGCCATCGTCTACGAAGGATTCATGGGGGCGGTGCTGCTGCTCATCGGCGCTCTGTTGAGTGCGGTGTGCCGACAGCCACACCTCAAGCTCGCCATCCCGGTCATCGTGCTTGCGAGCGAGCCGGCGCTCAGTCTGCTGTCGCTCATTCTGACGCTGCCGGGAGCGCACGGCCGGCTGCTCGGCTATTCGATCCAGATTGCCGGCTTCTGGGTTTTCATTGTCTGGCTGGCGTTCGTCTACTGGCGCGCGATGGCGACGGCGCTGATGCCGCGGCGCCCGCGTTTCTGGGTGCGATCGCTGGGTGGCGCCGCGCTGCTGCTGCTCGGCGTTCCGATTGCCATTTGGGCGCATCAGCCGTGGTGGCGAGAATCATCCCTCGCGCCCGTGGAGGACGCACGCTACGTCAGCCCCGTGTCCGAGGCCGCGCTCGCCGCGCAGCAGACGTTGCTCGGCGATGCGCTCGACGACCTCGAGGACGAGCGGCCGCAGATGACCGATCTGTATTTCATCGGCTTTGCACCGTACGCGAGGGAGGACGTTTTCCGCAAGGACATGGAGGTCGCACGCGACCTGCTCGACGACCGTTTCGATACCGACGGACGTTCGCTGTTGCTGATCAACAACCCACGTACGGTACTGGACGAGCCGCTCGCTACAGTCAGCAATCTGCGTACCGCGCTGAAGGAAATCGGCGGCGCGATCGACACCGACGACGACGTCGTGATGCTCTACCTCGAAAGCCACGGCACTCGCGATCACCGTTTGGCCGTCGAGTTTTGGCCTTTGCAGCTCGACGCGCTGACGCCGCAGCTGCTGCGCAGCATGCTCGACGACTCCGGCATCAAGTGGCGGATTATCGTCGTGTCGGCATGCTATTCGGGTGGTTACATCGAACCCCTCAAGGACGATCACACCTTGATCATGACCGCATCGGCGTCCGACCGGACTTCGTTCGGCTGCGGCAGTGAAAGCGAGGCGACCTATTTCGGCGACGCGTTGTTCCAGCACGCGCTGCGCTTCGACGATTCATTCATCGACGCGTTTGGAAAGGCGCGCGAACGCATCGCCGAGCGCGAAAAGGCGGAAGGCGTGAGTCCGCCATCGAACCCGCAGATCTTCGTCGGCGATGCGATGGCAGCGAAGCTGCCGCAACTCGAAGCAGCGCTGCGCGCGCGGCGCGCCGGCAACACCATCTGAGCGGGTGCCAGGGGATATTGGTAGAATTCCCGACTGAGACGCGTGCCGGATTCGGCGCGTGCCTGCACGAAAGAGCCGCATGGAAGCCACCCGTACCGCGACGCGCCCGCTTGCCGGACTCAAGGTTCTGGAGCTGGGGCAGCTGATTGCCGGCCCGTTCGCGGGCAAAGTGTTCGCGGAATTCGGCGCCGAAGTGATCAAGGTGGAACCACCCGCGTCCGACCGCGCACCCGGCGGCGATCCGCTTCGGCAATGGCGCCTGCTGCACGACGGCACCTCGTTGTGGTGGTATGTGCAAGCGCGCAACAAGAAGTCGATCACGATCGATCTGCGCAAGGCGGAAGGGCAGCAGATCGTGCGCCGCCTGGCGCATGATGCCGATTTCATCATCGAGAATTTCCGCCCCGGCACGCTCGAGAAATGGGGGCTCGGCTACGAGGCGCTTGCCGCGAGCAACCCGGGGCTGATCATGATCCGCCTTTCCGGATTCGGGCAGACCGGTCCGTATCGCGATCAACCGGGCTTCGGCGCCATCGGCGAGTCCATGGGCGGCATGCGCCACGTCACCGGTTTTCCCGAGCGTCCGCCGGTGCGCATGAACATCAGCATCGGCGATGCATTGGCCTCTCTGCACGGTGTGATCGGCGCGCTGATGGCGCTGCATCATCGCGACGCACATGGCGGCAAGGGACAGGTGGTCGACGTCGCGCTCTACGAAGCGGTGTTCAACATGATGGAAAGTCTGGTGCCCGAATACGACCTGTTCGGCGAGATCCGCCAGCGCATCGGCACGGGGCTGACCAACATCGTCCCGTCGAACACGTATACGACACGAGATGATCAAAGCGTGGTGATCGCGGGCAATGGCGACAGCATCTACAAGCGATTGATGCATGCCATTGGGCGCGACGATCTCGGGCAGGACCCGGCGCTCGCAACCAATCGCGGGCGGGTCCCGCGCACGGTGGATATCGACGGCGCCATCGGCGACTGGGCCGCTGCGCACGACCTGCACGATGTTCTCGTTGCCCTGAAAGCCGCGGATGTGCCGCACGGCAAAATCTACACCGCGGCGGATATCGTCAACGATCCGCAATACCTCGCGCGCGAGATGATCCGGCAGATGACGCTTGCGGACGGGACGAAGCTCAAGCTTCCCGGCATCGTGCCCAAGCTGTCGGATACGCCTGGCTCGATGGAATGGGTCGGGCCGAAGCTCGGCGAGCACACGGCCGAAGTGCTGCGCTCGGCGGGTTACAGCGACAAGGACATCGAGCAGCTGCGCGCGGCGGGGACGATATGAAACCCGCCGTGGCTGCAGGTCAGAATTCATTCGGACCGTCGGTGAAGCCCACGGTGGCTTTGTAGGTCCGAATTCATTCGGACCGTCGGTGAAGCCCGCGGTGGCTTTGTAGGTCCGAATTCATTCGGACCGTCGGTCGTCGTGTTCGCGTGAGCGCGAATGAATTCGCGCCTACACAGGAGGAATCATGGCTAAGCGTATTTTCATTCACGACGTCGTCGCGCGCGACGGCTTCCAGATCGAGCCGGATTTCATCCCCACCGACCGCAAGATCGAGTTGATCGATCTCCTGTCCGCGACCGGGGTTGCCAAGATCGAAGCGACATCGTTCGTGTCGCCCAAGGCGGTACCGAACCTGCGTGACGCGGGCGAAGTCATGGCCGGTATCCGGCGCAATCCCGCGGTGACGTACGTGGCGCTGATTCCCAATGCGCGCGGTGCCGAGCGTGCGCTAGCGGCCGATGTCGATGAAGTCGTGATGGTCGTCTCGGCATCGGAAACGCACAACCGCGCCAACGTGCGGCGCAGCGTTGCGCAATCCTTCGACGGTTTTCGCGAGGTGTTCGACGTTCTTCGCGGAAGCCGAACACGCGCCGTCGGTGCCGTGGCGACGGCTTTTGGCTGCCCGTTCGAAGGCATCGTGCCGGATGCGCAGATCGTCGATTGCGTCGCACGCTATGTCGATCTTGGCGTCGCAGGCGTGACCTTCGGCGATACAACCGGCATGGCCGACCCCGCCCGCGTCGAACGGCTCGTCGGCCTCGTGCGCCAGCGCTGGCCAGATCTGCTGCTCGCGCTGCACTTCCACAATACGCGCGGCATGGGGCTCGCCAACGTTCTCGCAGGCCTCACTGCGGGCGTCGACCGCTTCGAAGGCTGCCTCGGTGGCCTGGGCGGCTGCCCGTTCGCACCCGGCGCGACCGGCAACGTCTGCACCGAGGACGTCGTCCATATGCTGCAATGCATGGGCTACGACACCGGCGTCAACCTCGATTTGCTCCTGGCGGCTTCGAGACGTCTGGGCGAGATCGTCGGCCACGAGCTGCCTGGGCAAGTCGTCAAGGCAGGCAAAGTCACTGACCTGCACGAACCGCCGAAGGAACTGGCAATCGCGCCGCGTTGACAGTGTCCGGACGCTGTGTGAGCATCGCCGCTCACGCGCAGCACCGATGGATAGCCTGCTTGCAAAGGGCTGCCAAGCGGAAAGCTGTTGGAGAAGAACGATGAGGCTGTTTCGCATTCTGGTCGTCGCGGCGCTCGCTGCCGCGCTGCCCCTCGGCGCATTCGCGCAGGGCAAGCTCGAGAAAAGCAAGGTCAGCGTTGCGGTGGGCGGCAAGGCCTCGTTCTACTATTTGCCGCTCACCATCGCCGAGCGGCTGGGCTACTTCAAGGACGAGGGGATCGAGCTGGAGATCAGCGATTTCGAAGGCGGATCCAAAGCGTTGCAAGCGGTGGTCGGTGGCAGCGCGGACGTTGTCTCGGGAGCGTGGGAAAACACCATCGACCAGCAACCCAAGGGTCTCAATCTGCAGGGTTTCGTGCTGCAGGGGCGCTATCCGATGATCACCGTCGGCATCGCCAAAGCCAAGGCCGCCAACTACAAATCGCCGAAGGACCTCAAAGGCATGAAGATCGGGGTCAGCGCGCCCGGCTCGAGCACCAACCGCGTGGTCCTGCATCTGCTGGCGAAGGACGGTCTCAAAGGCGACGACGTATCGATCATCGGTGTCGGCACGTCAGCGGGCGTGATCGCCGCGATCACCGGCGGACAGATCGATGCGGTGTCGAATCTCGATCCGGCGATGGCCATGCTCGAAGGTATGGGGGCGATCGTGGTCATCGCGGATACTCGCACCGCCAAAGGCACGGAAGCGGTGTTTGGCAGCGCAGACATGCCGGCAGGCGCGCTCTATGCACCGATCAGCTTCATCCAAAAGAATCCCAACACGGTGCAGGCAATGACCAACGCGATGGTGCGCGCGCTCCTGTGGTTGCAGAAGGCTACGCCGGAGCAGATCGTCGCGACCGTGCCGCCGGAGTACCTGCTCGGCAACAAGGATGCCTACATCGCGAGCTACACCAAGCTGAAGGATGCGTTCTCGCCGGAAGGTTCGTTCACCGAGGCCGGCGCGCAAAACACGCTCAAATATCTGGCGGCGTTCAATCCCGCCATCAAGCCGGCTGACATCAAGCTCGCACAGACTTTCGACAACAGCTACGTGCAGAAGGCGCTCGCGAAGTACAAGAAATAGTTGGATTCTTGATCAGCGTCGCAACCGTTGTCGGCGCATATTCTTGTTTGGAGAAATGGATGCAATTCTTTCGTGGTCTGATCATTGCTGTCTGTGCTTTCGTGGCGGCAGCATTGCCGTTCACCGTTCACGCGCAAGGCAAGCCCGAAAAAACAAAGGTCAGCATCGCCGTGGGCGGCAAGTCCGGGTTCTACTATCTGCCGCTGACCATCGCCGAGCGGCTCGGCTATTTCAAGGACGAGGGCCTCGACGTCGAAATCAGTGATTTCGAAGGCGGTTCGAAGGCGCTGCAGGCGGTGGTCGGTGGCAGTGCGGATGTCGTTTCCGGCGCGTGGGAAAACACGATCGACCAGCAGCCCAAGGGCCTCAACATGCAGGGCTTCGTGCTGATGGGGCGCTATCCTGCGATTTCCGTCGGCGTCGGCAAGGCGAAGGCGGCGAACTACAAGTCGCCCAAGGACCTGAAGGGCATGAAAATCGGTGTGAGCGCGCCCGGGTCGAGTACCAATCGCATGGTCTGGCACCTGCTCGCCAAGGACGGGCTCAAGCCCGATGACGTCTCGATCATCGGCGTGGGTAGTGGGCCCGGCGCGATCGCGGCAATGACCAACGGCCAGCTCGACGCGATGTCGAACGTCGATCCGGTGATGACGATGCTCGAATCATCGGGTGCCGTCGTCATCGTCGCCGACACGCGTACCGCGAAAGGTACGGAGGCCGTGTTCGGCAGCCCCGACATGCCGGCCGCATCGCTCTATGCGCCGATCAGCTTCGTCCAGAAGAATCCGAATACCGTACAGGCGCTGACCAACGCCATCGTGCGCGCGTTGCTCTGGCTGCAAAAGGCGACACCCGACCAGATTGTCGCGACGGTCCCGCCCGAGTATCTGCTCGGGAACAAGACCATCTACCTCGACAGCTACAACAAGGTGAAGGCCGCGTATTCGCCCGACGGCCTGTTCAATGACGCCGGTGCGCAGAACACGCTGAAATATCTCGCGGCCTTCAATCCGGCGCTCAAGCCCGCCGACATCAAGCTCGCGCAAACCTACGACAACAGCTACGCGCAAAAGGCGCTCGCGAAGTACAAGAAGTAGGGGAGATTCGTGACGAACGTGAGCCACGCGCCGTCCAGCACCCCGGCGCTGCTGCTCGAGCGCATCACCTGCACGTTCGCCTCGCGCGAGCAGCAGGGTGAGCGCTATACGGCGGTCGCCGACGCGACCGTCAGCGTAGGTCCGGGCGAATTCGTCTCGGTGGTGGGACCGACCGGATGCGGCAAGTCGACGCTGCTCAACGTCGCCGCGGGATTACTGTTTCCGTCGTCGGGCGACGTGCGCATCTCCGGCCAACCGCTCACCGGCATCAATCGCCGCGCGGGCTACATGTTCCAGGCCGAATCGTTGATGCCGTGGCGCAGCGCGCTCGACAACGTTCTGGCCGGGCTCGAATTTTCCGGTGTCGAGCGCGGCGAATCAGAGCGCCGCGCCAAGGACTGGCTCGCGCGCGTCGGCTTGAGCGGATTCGAGACGCGCTATCCGCACGAGCTGTCCGGAGGCATGCGCAAACGCGTCGCGCTGGCGCAGATGCTCATACTCGATCCCGAGATCATGCTCATGGACGAGCCGTTTTCGGCGCTCGATGTCCAGACGCGGCAGCTGATGGAAAACGAATTGCTCGACCTTTGGTCGGCGAACCGCAAGTCGGTGCTGTTCATCACGCACGATCTGGAGGAGGCGATCGCGCTGTCCGATCGGGTCGTTGTCCTTTCGGCGGGTCCGGCGACACGTCCGATCGCCGATTTCACGATCGACCTGCCGCGCCCGCGCGACGTCAACGAAATCCGGCTCACGCCGCGCTTCGTCGAGCTGCACAGCAAGATCTGGCACGCGATGAAAGACGAGGTTCTCAAAGGCTATGCCCAAAGTCGCAAAGCCTAACGCCCGCGTGTCGCGCGGCCGGCTGCTGCTGTATCACGTGCTGCTGCTCGGCGGCATATTCGGATTCTGGTACGCCATGACCGAGCCGGGTCTGATCACGCCGTTCTATTTCGACGATCCGACGCGAGCCAAGTTCTTTTTCGGGCAACCGGTCGAGGTGTTCAAGCGCATCTACACATGGTTTGTCGGTGGAAGCATCTATCTGCATCTGGGAGTGACGCTGATCGAAACGCTGCTCGCGTTTGCCATCGGCACCCTGCTGGGGCTGATGTGCGGGCTCTGGCTCGCCTTGTCGCCCACCGCGTCAACGCTCGCGGACCCCTATATCAAGGCGATGAACGCGATGCCGCGCGTCATACTCGCACCGATCTTCGCGGTGTGGTTCGGACTCGGCATCACATCCAAAGTCGTGTTCGGCATCACGCTGGTGTTTTTCATCGTGTTCTTCAACGTCTACCAGGGCGTGAAGGAAGTCAGTCCGGTCGTGCTGGCCAATGCACGCATGCTCGGCGCTTCCGGCAAGCAGCTGTTGCGCTACGTCTATCTGCCGTCGGCCACGAGTTGGGTGTTCTCCAGCCTGCACACGTCGATCGGCCTGGCGTTCGTGGGTGCCGTCGTCGGCGAATATCTCGGCTCCGCGCGAGGCGTGGGCTATCTCATCCACCAGGCCGAGGGCGTGTTCGACATCGACACCGTGTTTGCCGGCATTCTGGTATTGACGATGTTCGCACTCGTGCTCGATTTCGTGGTCACACGCGTTGAAAACCGTTTGCTCGTGTGGCGGCCGCGCACGGCGGAGACTGAAACGCTGTGAAGCGGACCTCGCTCAATCGCGATGCTGCGGATTGACCCATACACCGTCGATGCGATATACTTAACATTCGATCGCGGGGTGGAGCAGTCTGGCAGCTCGTCGGGCTCATAACCCGAAGGTCACAGGTTCAAATCCTGTCCCCGCAACCAACAATCAAAGGGTTAAGCGCACAACGCTTAATCCTTTGTCCGTTTCTGGCATCCGTGTAAGCACCTTGTAAGCAGATTTCACGATTCTGAGTGAGCGCAAGGGCGATGGAGAAATCGTACCCTACTGACGCTCCGATCCAGGCAGAAGAAGCCGTCGCTTCTCAAACGAAACCGAGGCACGAAATGAGCGATGTAGAAGAGTTCAAGTGGACCGACACGGACGCAGTCGTTGTAACCTCGGTTCGGGCGATCGCTGTGTACCGCAATGCCGCTGGAGATATTGTTGTGCGTCAGGAGGCCTTCGAGCGAGGAGAGGACGACGCCTTTGTGGTTATCCCGTTGAAACTACGCACCTGCCGTGGCAAAGGCAATCAGTGCCGTCGTAAAAGGGGCTCGTTCCGGTAGCGACTGAATACCAGCCACGTGCGCCGTTTGTAGCGCTCTTTCACGGCGGCAACCGGGGTTCGAATCCCCGTGGGGACGTCAGATCGTTCATAGTCCGTTCACATCGGCCACGTATCCTCTGTGCGCCAGGTCACATCAGCGAGGACAACATGGCGGCCGACTTCCTGCACCAACTCATCGAGCAAGCCTACGCGGCCGCGCAGGCATCGCCCGCCACGGTAATGCAACTCGAGTCCAAACTCCGTAGGGTGCAAGACGATCGCCGGTGCTACGCCCGCGAGTCGATGATGGATGCCGATTCTGCGGCTCTAGGTCGACGCCAGCGCGTTGCAGCGGCGTCGGGCGGTACGTTGAACCTGGCTGAACGACGGCGTCTGTTTGGCGCCAAGAAGAACCCCGCTAAAGCGGGATGCTCATCTACCTTTCCGCGCGTGCCCCTTTTGCGCATTGCCTGCCGCGAGCAATTGAGTGGTCCAGTCCCGGTCATCGAGTCTTTTGAATCGGTCTAACGCCAGCGCAATGCGTTCTTGATCGGCGCAGCGTTTCGTTTCGGCAGCGTCAGCGGCCTTGGCGATCCACTCCGCGCGTCGCCCGGCATCGTGCATCGCCTTGTTCGCCTCTCGGGCCGCGCGAAGTATTAGCGCTCTTTCGCCCTCTTCGAACTCGCCTTCGACGATGCCGGACGCGCAACGCGCCAGCGTCTGCTTGACCGCGTCGAAGTCGCCGGCGTGCGTCGCGACCTCAATCTCCGCGAGTAATGCCGTCGCCAGCGTCCCCATTTCGACTGTCGGTTGTCATGGACGTCATCGTCAGCTCGCTAAGCCGGCCGGTCGCGCATGGCCACCCTTGTGGCTGCGCGGACCCATGCCGCGAGGGCTGCCGTTTCGTCGATGGTCAAGCCCTTCGGCATTTCACATGCGAACCCGTTAGAAGTCAGGCTGACGACAAGCGCGGGGTTGTCATGTTGATGTCCCGCTCGGCGCGCAGCCATTCCGCTAGGGCTGCATAAGTCAAGTCTGTCGTCATCGATCGCTCGCGCTGTCCAGTGACGGACTGTCGGACGTTTTCGAAACGGTCGCAATCTCTGTCCGGTATCAGACGGCCGAATCGTTGCAATGCCAAAAAAAGAGCCGGCTTGCGCCGGCCCCCTCCTCCGACGGTCTGCGAAAGTATGCGTCTTTAATCTTGGGGACCCTCGCGCGCAACTTTCGCCCGTGCCGCGATCGCGCGCGCGAAGGCGTCGCGCTCATGCGCGCCTAAAGCCTGCCAGTCAAGCAGCATGCTGATCGACTTGCGGTCGAGTTCGATCCTTTTCCCTCGGATCACAACACTCGGCGTGGCGCAGACCGCGCCAGGAGGGACCGTTGATATCAATACCGGGGTGTCGATTTGGGCTTGGCGCGCGTACTTCCGGCAGCGCGCCAGGACCTCCATGCTTTCGTTATATGCGTCCAATTGCTTTTCGTTCATGTTCGTCCTCGCAGAGCGCTTTTTGTAGTTAGCCCATCATCCAGCGCCAGATCGCGACGCCAAGGGCCACAATCGCGGCCCAGATGGCCGCCCCGAGCAAAACACCGATAGCAATCCCGCGCGCCCTAGGCGGCGGCCCACGCGTTGGATTGCGCAACTCGATCGGCATGGCCGCGAGGCGCATACGCATCGTGCTTGTGTCTTCATCAAGGGGGCTCATTTCGGTTTTTCCCTGCGGACCAGGCCAAGCAAGTTATGTACGCGTGCACTGCAATACGGTGCCGATTCAACGTATTGCGAATTTGTAAAAGACGGCTCGTTCACAGTTGTAAAGAACGCCGACGACTCTAAGCTTTGGCGAACAAGCTTGGCGCTGGCACAAAACTGGTCTGGGAATCGAGCGGGACGGTCAAAGAAAAACCCCGCCGAAGCGGGGCTTGCGCGCGAGCAGCCGCCGCCTACCGAAAGATCGCGATCGCGAGGACTGCGGCCACCAGGAACACAACGAGCCAGAGCAGGACCCCGCGACCGATGCTCGAGGTCGCCGGCGCGGCATCGTCGCCTGGCGGCGTGCCGCTGGTTTGCTGCTCCGTGTATGAGACGCCCGTTCCTGGAATGCCGACAGTCTCGCGCGTCTTGCCGTGGCCGATCGTGAACCACGCGCCGCGCGTACCGACCGAGGTCGAGACGCCGGACTTCGACACGTTCAGTCGAAGCCCGGGTCCGATACTGATCCTGCGGCGAAAGCGAAAGCCCATCCTGTCACGCCTTGTTCGGCGTCCAATAATCCCGACCGATCACCGAGCCGCGCAGCACGCCGAAAATATGGGCATCCTTTGGGAGAAGCCTGGTCCTGTAGCGCGGATTCAACGGCCGCAGATAGCGCTTGCCGGCTTGAACGATGAACTGCCGGACCCGCGGCGCATCCCGCGACGTCTTGCCCGCCGCAAAGACGAAACATCCCGGTACAGGCTTCGTCGCGAAGTCGAAGATGAGCTTCGCGCCTTTCGGGATCGATAGCGCGTCGCTCGGGTTTTCCATGCTATCGCCGCGCATC
Organism: uncultured beta proteobacterium; assembly: GCA_963829375.1. Classification (GTDB taxonomy): domain Bacteria; phylum Pseudomonadota; class Gammaproteobacteria; order Burkholderiales; family Casimicrobiaceae; genus PALSA-1003. Next base: position 175,777 of record CAWHIS010000015.1, read on the forward strand.
GTTATCGCGAACTCAGACTTGCCGGGCGTAAGCCAACCCTGCGGCGGCGCGCTCGTGGTACTGCGATTGTCTCCGGTCATGATTGTGAAACTCCCTCACGTTGTGGTTAGGCGGCCGAGGCTCCGAATAAGCTTCGGTCCGCCGACTCGATTCGTCAAGCCAAATTGGCAAGACGGTCCTTCTCGATGAGTTCTCGTAGTCAGCGCGCCTCGCGTTCGGCCGATGCGTCGACCTTTGCCTTGCGTCGCCGCCGGCGCCGGTGCAGCCGATAGCGCCAGGAGGTTTTGAAATTCGCCCAATACCCGAGAAGGCTTTGGACCAGCAAGGTCAGGAAAACGCACGCGGCGAACAGGGAGACGGCATAGGCAACTAGCAACAGGGCCTCCGTGCTACCCGGACTCATGACGTCCCCCATGCATCGCGACTGCCCCAAACCGCGATTTCCGGCCCGATCGCGTCAACGTGGCTCGCCGTGGGGTACGCGATGGTACGGAGGTAGTGCATCAGCTCGATGCGCTGCTCGCGCGTGATGCCATCCCGCATACGCATGGTCGTGCAGACCGGACCATGGTCGATATTGCCCATGACGATGTACCTCTCGATGGGCGTGTTCAATTCCGTCCCCACAGGTCAGCCGCGGCGCGCAGGTTCGTCTCCGCGCTCCGGGCCGAGGTCAGAATCTCGAGGTCGACGGTCGTCAGGCGAGTCTTGTGGTTCGTCAGGCGCGAGCGCAACTGACACAACGCGAACAGCGCGGCGTACAGATACTCGCGAGGAACGGATACAACGTCAGGGTGTTGCCGAAGCGCAGCGGAATCGCCGCGCGTTATACTTGAAGCAACCATCTTTCACCTCTGCATTAGGTGGGGTTTGGCCAGGGCGCGCGGCTGTTAGTAGCAGTCGCGTTGCCCGCTTTCCCGAGAACCGTCGGGCCGGTTTGCTCGTCAATACCTGGTCGGCATGGCGTCCTTCTCTAACGAGTGCAGACGACCGCGAAGTTGTGCCAGGACCTCAATCGCAGCGCCGGCAGGAACATCGATTTGATTGGTGGCTATCTCCGCTTCAATGATGTCGAGAAGCTCGCGCGCATGGCGCAACAGTTCGGACAGTTCGCTCGCGTCGGCGCCGCGCGCGTGCAGGTCGCGAGCCTCGTCGATCGCGATCATGAATGCGGTCCAGGCGTGTTCGATGGTGTTCATACTGTGGGTATCACGATGCTTTCAGTCTTTTTCAGCCGCGTGTATAGCTCCGCGAGGCGGGGAATACCTTCGATTGGCTCCCGTAATCCTTGAAGCCGAATTTCCTCGGCTATCGTTTCGTAGATGTCATCGGCGTAATGAATCTCGTCCGCGGCTGCCTTTGAAGCCTTCTTTTCATGAGCCGCGACCGCGCGGTCAAGCGCGCGATTGAATTCTTGCACGAGATTCTTCATTTGCCGCGCTTCGGGCCGCGTGTGCCCGGCGTCACTTTGAACTCTTGCGGAATCATCCAAGTCCGACCGACGAGCCGTGCGCCTGGAATGCGCCGCTCGCGGCACAGGACGCGAACGCGAGAGACGTCAACGCCAAGCTGTTTTGCGGCCGTCGCGACGTCGATCGTTTTTCCCATGGTCTAAACTATCCTGCAACAGGAGGAAACTGTCAAGCGCGGACGTTTTGCCGTAAACCGGCGTTGTCGAGAGCGGCTAGGTCCGGATAGCCCGTAGTTCGCGAATGGAAAGCTCCCATTTGTCGATGCTCGCTTTCCAGTCGGGTGCCAGTTCATTATGTATTTCCGCCTCACCGGCCTGCTCGCGGAATCGCGATCGACTGTATTCATGCCCGAGCCAAAAACCGACCGCCGCGGCGAGCATCGCCCAGACAGGTCCCTGGAAATGATATCCAATTGCCGCAGCAAGTAGCGATACCACGACCGGAACCGCTGTCGTGCGTTCAACAACGAGCGGCCTAGCCGCGCGCTTGTAGTGCCGGATATTTGCTTCGAACATCGCAATCGCTATGCGAACAAACTCGCGGCGCAAGTTGTGGTCGGGGATGCGAAGTGCGATTTCGGCGTCAGTAAGTCTGTCCTCCTCTGCCTTGGTGATACCAAGCGCAGGGATCACAGACTCCTTCATGAGTGCGTTATAGGCTTTCTGAAATTGGACAAGCGTGTCGTAGCTGTCGGTCATGGCGGTTGGAACTAGAAATGAATGGAGGAATCGACCTGCGCGCAGCCTACACCCGCTCGATCCTGGTTGTCATTCGTCACCCTAGCCGGCAGTCGAGCCGGTTGGCACAAGCCCTAGTGGCTGGCGGCCCGCGTCGTTGTCGGCGAGAATCCGCGCATGGATTCGCCGCCGCCCGAATGGTCGCCGTCGCCAGGACCCTGGGCATTCCAGAAGCACGTCTATGGCCTCGCGCACTGTTTGCTCGATCGCGACGGACGCGTCTGGCACTACCGAACGGACCGTTGATGGCGGAGGCGCCGACGATGGCGGCGTTACTGCGCGACCTCGTTGCTGGCGGCCAGGTCGACGCGCTCCGCACGCAAGCGGCTGCTATCCTTCGCTGGATCGATCGCGGCCGACCGCGAGAGCCGGGCGAGATGAGTAAAGGCGTTCTAGCGAGCTTCGTAGATCGACTATCCGACGCACTCGGGCAAATCGAGCAGGTCGTCGTTCCACACGCCGTCTGCATACGTTCGAATATACTGGCCGTGCGGTCCGTCCACTACGCGAACATTGGCACGTCGCCCATGAGCAAGGATGTAGAACGTATTGCTTCGGTCGTTGATTGTGTCGATCACTTCCTGTCGGGTCCAGCGCCAGTTTTGGCTGCCAAGATGCGTGATTCCCTCATGAGGATCGTCTCGGGGCACTCTGCTAATGCACGTTACTCGGACGTCTGGCATTGCAACCTCCATCCGACACTTGTCTCTCACCATTGCGGCAAGACAGCATTGGGCCGCTTGGTGCCGGGAAGTGCCGATCTGCGGCCGATTCTTGCATCCGAATTGGTCGCTTCTCACGAGTAGCAGAAAGCATGCCAGACGTGTCGCGTATTGGGAGATCGAGCGATGAATGTGACCGGCGACAAAAGCCTGATTGAGGACTGCGGCGAGCTAGAGGACGCCATCGCCACGATCAAGGCCACGGGATTAGACCCAGAGCATTTCGACGTCGACGTGCACAAGATGCCGCCCATCGCAGACCCGGCGACCGGACTGTTTCCGATTCGTTATGTCGTGAAGGTTACGAACAGAGCGAGCGGGCGAGGCGCAACCATGGCAGGCGGCCACGGCGAAGCATGGCTTGACCGGCTTGATGAAAAACTCGCGGCCGGCGCGTTCGATTAAAGCGCACGCGCGTCGATACCGCCAGGGCGATGTGCATGCCGTGTCCGAGCGAGTGGCTTGAAGCATCTCCGGCGTTGGGCGGCCAATCATGACGGAAGCGAATGCAGACCTGGCGGGCTGGCTCGCCATCCGAGTTGTACATGTCCAGGGCGGGGTACGAGTGATCAATGGCCTGGACCATGACGCAAAGATTGAGCCCATAACTCTCGACGCCCGCCATGCGCAGTTCAATGTAGCTGCCTATCACCACCTATTTCATTCGATCGCAGAACTTCTTCACTGGAAGATCGTTGGAGTCGACTTTGTTACGCATGTATTGGAGGCAGAAGGACGTGTGCCGCCAAACTGGTGACCTTTCTCCCCCTCGGGGGCAGCACCATGGCTAGTCGACGACAGCATTCAGACTTGGAGCAATATTGGGCACGCTGTACATGAGGCGCGCAGCGGCCGATTATGGGACCAGGCGAGCAGAATCGCATACCAAATTCGCTCGTCATCGTGGCGTCTAAGACAGCTTTCTGAGGTGTATCAGCGAGCCCTAGCCGCAAACGTTGGCGAAACCGAATTCAAGATTGGCGGCCGATTCGTAGACGGCTTCGTTCAGCAAGGCTATTTCGAAGTCCAGGCATGTTTGGTAGAGGCCTGCATCCTTCGAGACGTGCTCGCGGAATTCGCGGCGCGTTTCGTGTACGGGCCCCAGATCGGGCTGGCTACAACAGGCGTGTCATCGATGGGCGCGTTGCGGAAACATATCCTCGGCAAACTTCCGTCGCGAGACAAATTGGCAGACGATTTGATGGCGGCGACAGACGAGAATGGGTGGCTGCACGAGCTCGGCGCCTATCGGGACCTGATCATCCACGCGGCTCCGCTCGTCAACGCGGAAAGGCGCCTGCTCGCCGTCAAGCGCGCGCTGCCATTACAGGGCTCTACCGGCGTACCTGCGCTAACCTTTCCGTTGCCCCTCGAACCATCCGCGGATTCATCGCGACAGGGCCAAGGGGGCTCTATTCGAAAACTTCGACGAGCAGGTACGCCGATTTACCGGTACTCCGAATGGGACCACTCCAACTCGCGACGCTCTCGAGTACGCGCACGACGTGCTTCACCAGCTTTGCGAGGTTGCCCGTGATCTTAGCCAGCGATCTCCGGTCGCGCCTAAGATGTTGCACTTCGATGCTTCGAACATGGTCGGCCCGTTAGATTCTTACGCTTTTAATGTTAAACAGGAGCTGTTCAACAATATCACGGGGCCTCGATGAGCTGTATGACGTGGTGAATGGAGAGGTCTGCCTTGTGGACAGCGGCTTCGAGTTTGCTGTCGGGTTGAAAGTTGGCGTCGGGGCGGTGGTGAAACAGGCTATTGGCGAGCGGTCCGTATAAGCGCTGGTGGAAGAGCACGAACAGTAGCGCGACTTTTACTCCCTTGTCGGTGAGGCGGTAGGCGTATCGATTGCCATCGCGTTCGATCAATGCGTGAGCGCGCATTTTGCGCAAATCGTAGCGCAGTTGATTAAGCCGGTAGCGTGTGGCGGACAGGCCGAAGCTCATCAGGAGTGCGTCATGTAGTTGCGGGGCACGCCAGCTGCCCACGGTGGTGCCGGCATGCAGCAGCACTTGCATGAGGCGAATGATGCGGGTGTCGTGGATCTTGATGCCAGGAAACTTGGCGCTGCCAAGGGCAACAGGGAGCGCCAGGCGCTGCAACAGCGGGAAGTCCACCTGCGCGTTCAGGCAGCGGGCCTGGAAGGTGGCGAAGCGCTCGGTGATGCCGAGGAACTTCTCGCGCACGTCGGCCAGATGTTCGAGCCCTTTTCCTCAGGCCGAAGTCGGCCAGATTGTTGGAGCAGACCTCGTTACGCAGGAAGGTGGCGAACTTCTCGTACTGCTTGACGAACGCGTGCTTCCAGTAGGCGCGAAAGATGTGGTGCCCGTGCTCGATCTGCTCGAGGGTGGTGTTGAGCTTGCCGTGCAGCTTCTTGGTGATGCGGTTGCCGAAGATCTGCGCGATCTTGTCGGCCGAGAGTCGCCACAGCCCCAACTCGCAGCTGCGCTCGAAGATCTTGTGGATCGGAAAGTGCCGCTTGAAGATGAAGTTGCGGCAGTATTCGATCTGGCTGATGGCGTAGAAGCGGCGCAAGCTGATACGGGCGCGCTCCTTGGCCGAGAACTTCGGTCCCAACAGCAGCGTCCAGTAGTCGAGACGTTCGCGGATGAGCGCCGGGTTGAGCCGGTCGGCCGCCGCCTGCAGGGCGGCCGGATCGTCGACCGCCAGGAAGGCGTTGTCGTTCTTGCGAAAGCCGACCCCGGCCCGATTGAGCTCCTGCTCGATGAACGAGTGGCCGTTGAGGTAGTAGGTGGTTTGGAACGGAAAGAAAGAGGCCACGCGCATGGCGATGGGCCCCAGGGTCTCGTCGCGAATGTAGAAGTAATAGTGGGTGAAGCGGCTGCGGTTGGGTGCCAGGATGCGGTGGTTCGGATCCTTGGTCGGGTACCTCGGGACGGTACAGCGAAACGTCGGTCCTTGCTCCATGCTCCTGAAGATGAAATAGACGCCGTAGCTGTCCGTGCGCACCATCGAGCGTAGCCAACGCTGAACGTAGTCTTCCTTGCGCACGCCCTTCTCGGCCCACTCGATGGGTGTGTCGTGATTGCGGGCAAAAGCCTCGACCCAGTCCTGATACTCCCCGGTGCGGCGGCTCAGCACCTCCTTGTCGACGGTCTGCACGCCCACCACCTGGCGGAAGAAATAGACCACTTGTTCGGGCCGGGTCAGCGCGCTGAGGTAGCCGTGGATGACAATACGATCGAAGCAGTGGTATACGAACACCAACAGGCTGCCGAACAGCTTGGTGAACAGTTCCATCGGCCCTCTCCTCGACGGGTGTGGTTGCCAATGACGTCGGTCGGCTGCAGGGCCCTGGCTCACGGATTGAGGCTATGGCTCAACGCAAGACGGGACACCAGCCCACGACCGCGCAGCTGTCGCGGGAGAGTTTGCACCTTGCCAAGGAGGTCCGCTCGATCCAGCATCGCGCGGCCGAGCATGATGGCTGCATCGTCAGCATCGGGCCGCTGGTGGTCTTCTCCACCGACACCGGCGACGCCTGGATGCTGGAGCCGGCAGACCAACTCGCCGTCCGACTCGCCGTCGGCGGCGATCCGCTGCCGGTCCACATCGAAGAAACCGGGACCCGCTTCGCTATCGGCTGGCAAGGTCGCTACCAATTCGACGGCGACGCGTTCGTCTACGAGGACAACCAGTCTCGGCGCCTCATCGCAATCCGAGGCTATCCGGTAAAGCAATTGCTGCGCGTCATCAGCGATACCTGATCGCCGATAGCCGCCGCAGGCGCACGGAAAATTTCAAATATCTTT
>CAWHIS010000016.1:0-51916 GCA_963829375.1 uncultured beta proteobacterium
GTCCCAGTTGATCAGCTCGTCGAGCACCGCATTCACATAGTCCGCACGACGATTCTGGTAGTCCAGATAGTACGCGTGCTCCCACACGTCGATGGTCAACAGCGGCTTCGCCCCTTTGGTCAGAGGCGTCTCTGCGTTGCCAGTCTTGACTGCCTTTAGCTTGTCGCCCTCCAGCACGAGCCAGGCCCAGCCGCTGCCGAACTGGGTGGTTGCCGCGGCCGCGAGCTCTTTCTTGCATGCATCCAGATTGCCGAACGAGGCATCGATCTTTTGCTTGAGCGCGGCGGGAGGTACGCCGCCGCCGTTCGGTCGCAGACTGTGCCAGTAGAACGTGTGGTTCCACGTCTGCGCCGCATTGTTGAAGATGGCGGCCTTATCGGGTTTTTCGCTGGTCTCGGCGATGAGTTTCTCCAGCGTAAGGTTGGCCAGGTCCGTGCCCGCAATCAACTTGTTCAAGGTGTCGACATAAGTTTTGTGGTGCTTGCCGTAGTGGAACTCGAGCGTGTTGGCGGAGATGACGGGATCCAGCGCATTTTTCGCGTACGGCAGGGGCGGTAGCACATGGACGGCGGCTTTTTCGATGGTTTCGGCCATTGGATGATCCTTTCCGGTTGCAGGGGTCTGGCGTCGGCGCGCGGCGCCAGATCGCCTGGCTCAATATCGACGTCAGGGCTTCAGCTGTCCTCGGATTTCACCGCCCGGGTTCGCTGCGGTATGGGCGTTGACGTACAGCTTTCCCGCCTGGAAGCTGGCAAATTGCGCGTCTGTGAGCTTTGCGCCCGCCGGGACCGCAAAGGTCTCACCATCCTTCGTCAGCGGGATGATTACCGGGCCGTTTGCGCCGGCTGCGGCTTCGTGGATGTGCGCCGCCGTCGCGGTTATGCCCGTGGTCATTATGCTTCCGCTGACCGATTTGTCGGTACCGACAGTGATCGTTCCGCTTCCCTTTCCGGCAGTCTGTACCGGCGGCACTTCCTGATCGCCAGACAGGGTCACCTTGACGTCAGCGGCTGCAGCGATGGTCGAATAGGTCCCGAAAGCGAACATCAACGCCGCGCCGAGCGGCAGCCAGACCGGCTTGGAAATCCTGTTGATATGCATGGAGAGCTCCTTATGTGCAGTTAGTTGTATGGATGAACGGAGAAATCGCCGACATGCGAGTCAGCCCGCCGATCGGCTACTGGCGATTTGGGTAGTTCTGGGATTGACGAAACGAATCCCGTTGCCAGTTCGGTTTGTCGTTGTACGGATAGTCGTTTGCAATTTGACGCCCCGACGAGATGGCGTTGTCCATACCCGGCAGCGATGCATAGTCGCCAGGCCCGAAGGTACGGCAGTCACCGCGGAAGTCGGAATCGCTGCAGAAGATCCAATAGCCGCTCTCGACACGCAGCGACGATGCCCGATCGTCGAATCCCGTGGGATCCAGGTTTCGCATCGCCTCATGCAGTGCAAAGGAACGCCCCGAAAGATTCGGACCTTCGTACAGGGTTGCGCGCGCCATCGCCACTTGGGCCTGATTTCGGCCACGGTCGTCGGGGCGATTGTTGGCGTAGCGTCCGTCGGTCGGGCGCACGGAACTGATGCGACCAGCGTATGCGCCGAGGTTGGGATAGGCGCCAGGGGCGAGTACGCTGCAACTGCCGTTGAAGTTGGCGTCGACGCAAATCTCCCATCGGCCGTCGTGCACGACTGCCGAACGAGCCCGGTCGTTGAATCCAGTGTGGTCGAAATTCGTCACCGGTCCATCGGCGGTGAATTGGCGGCCACCATAGTTGTCGCCTTCGTAGAACGTGATCTTGTCGGCCACGGCCGAACCTGCAGTTGCCGAAAGGATGCCTGCCAAGAGGGGTGTCAGTATTCGCTTCATGATGTCGCTTTCTCGTTGAGGTAAAACCGCAAGCCACCGACCGGCCGCGAAGACCCGGAGGAAAGAAACCGACGGACGCGTCGGACCGCGGGCCGTTGAGGTTACGGCTGCGTCGACGAGACCGCGGCTGGGGCAGCGTTGCCCCCTTCGTTTTCCCAGGCCTTGAGATTCGTCTGGTGCTGGTCCTCGTGCGCAGCGCGAACACTCCGGCGTTGAAGCCTCGATGCGACCGCTGCGCAGACCGCCGCGCTCAAGGTTAGGGCTAGCAGCGGGATCCAGCGTTTGTTCTCGTTCATGGCGAGCTCACTTGAAAAAATTGAAGGGCGCCTTCAACAGGCGATGGGCGTCGACATGAAGGCTAACCACGAATGCAGGCGAAGTCGGTGCGCTGCCGCACGTACTCCAAGCCGTCTTAGCGTCGAGTCGCGCATCTATTGCCTGCACTTCTCCAGCCTAGCCGCGGAAGCCAAGAAAAGTGCGGCCGAGGCCGCACCGAATTTGTAGACGACCCGAGCTATGCCGAGATTTTCGGCTGATAGTCTTTATGGATCTCCTCGAAAGCCTTGACCTGCAACTCCGCTTGATCCTTGGTGATGCCGTAGGCCTCCTGAACGCTTCCAGCGAGCTGATCGCGCTTCCCGGCGATCGTGTCGAGGTTGTCGTCCGTAAGCTTGCCCCACTTCTCTTTGACATGTCCTTTGAACTGCTTCCAATTACCTTCGATCACGTCCCAATTCATGGTGTTGCCCTTCGTTGGTGAACTCGCCCGCAAAATTGCCAGCGATAGAAAGCTCGCGGCCGCGCCACGGTTCCGCGGGACAGCGTCTGGAGAGTCAATAGCGGCGGACGCGATTGCGCTCGATCCGCACGCTATCGCCAACGCGCAGACCATCGAGGCTTGCCTGCGTCACGGTTTCATAGCTTCTGTCGTCGAATCGAACGCGAATGGAATAGATATCCCGCTGCCCGTTCGCGTTGCCGGGGTCGTTACTGAGCGATACACCCCCGGCTGCGCCGGAGACGACGGTCATGTCAGCAGGTCTGAATTCGATGGAAGCGATGACGGCGTAATAGCCTTCGTTCGAACGCGCGGAGCCGGAACGGTATTCGTGGTTGCTGAAGCTGTAACGCGCATCCGGATTCGCGCATCCGCTCGCGAGAGTGGTGGCCAGCAAGAGCGGCACGATGATTGTTTGCAGGTTCACGGAAATTTCATGCAAAATGAAGCTATCACAGTAGCGAACGCTTTGACGGTGGTCGGTACGGTGGAACACATAGGTAACCGGAACCCATCCGCTACCCTACCGGACGCGCGACATGGGCTCCAAGACTCGAGCATACTGGTGACGCCACGCGTTAATAGGTTGAATCAGGCGACGCCAACACCGCGCCTAAACGACGACTCGAATTCTCGACGAATGTGCACCAGCGCACAGATCCTTTGCAGAGAGGCGAGGACCATGAGCTTCGGGCAGGGGAAGCTGTGATCCCCGGCCTCCAACCCGCGACCGTGGACATGCACATAGTGGGCTTTCAACTTTGATTTCGAAGGGGACGTGCGATGAAATCGCCACTATTCGCTGCACTGCTGTTTGCGGTATCTACAGTCAGTAGCGCTGGATGCTACTACTCTACCCCACCCATACCTGACCAAGGGCCTGTGGCCGGTACGTGGGTGTTGGGCACACCATTCCCTATGCTCCCTAACTTCACCAATGATGGCGGCTACGAGTTATTTTGTTACGGCCCGGAGCTGGGGTATGTCAGGGCGCACTTTACTGGTGTGCCGATGCATGATGGTTCGTTTCTGGTATGGCACCACAGCACTGCGCGGTTTATTCTTGAAGGGCTAGCTGTGGGAACTCGAAGCTAGCCGGGGCCTAACGGCATGCTCAAAAGTTCCGAGCTCGACCTTGCCCGACGTCGCTCGGAGCCAGAAGCAGACCGATGAGGCCAAGGCAGACATAGCCGCCGCGGAGCAACGCGGGGCTCTGTACTGGTTGGCTACGGTGTAAAGGGGCGCCTCGCCGCGTCCCTTCGTGGTACACACCGTCGCATCAAAAGCTTGTTGTCCACAGCAGAACTGCGCCCGGTATGCCTGCGGTGCGGCCGCCAATCTTTGTGCGACACCGCACAATGAACCAAGCGATGGTTTAGACTCCCTGGATGGCGACCGGCAGAGCAGGACGCAGCGTTGAAAAGGCACCGGCGTTGCCCGTGAAGGAGCACGGGACGGGTGCGGCTGCGTCCGCACGCCCCAGTCCCCATCAGAATCATTTGCTCGATGCGCTGCCGGCCAGCGACTACGAGCGGCTCATGCCTCACTTGGAGCTCGTACCGATGAATCTCGGCGAGGTCCTCTATGAGTCCGGAGCCAAGATGCGGTATGTCTATTTCCCCACAACGTCCATCGTTTCGCTGCTGTACGTCATGGAGGATGGTGCGTCCGCCGAAATTGCCATCGTCGGCAACGAAGGTATTCTGGGTATATCCCTGTTCATGGGCGGCGAGTCCACGCCGAGCCGTGCAGTGGTGCAAAGCGCGGGCCATGCCTTCCGGCTCAAGGCTCAATTGCTCAAGGATGAATTCGGGCGTTTCGGTCCGACGATGCACCTCTTGCTGCGATATACGCAAGCTCTGATTACCCAGATGGCGCAGACCGCGGTCTGCAATCGGCATCATTCGGTCGATCAGCAATTGTGCCGGTGGCTACTGCTGAGCCTCGATCGTCTGCAATCGAACGAGCTGTCGATGACGCAGGAATTGATCGCCAACATGCTGGGCGTGCGCCGCGAAGGCGTTACCGAGGCTGCGGGGAAGTTGCAGGGCGCCGGGCTGATTCAATACCGCCGGGGCAGGATCACCGTGATCGATCGCGCTGGTCTGGAAAGCCGTGCCTGCGAGTGCTACCAGGTCGTCAAGACGGAATTCGATCGTCTCCTGCCCTACGCCGTCACGTAGATCTCCGAACCGTCTTCCTCCCGCGCCGTGATCTGGCGCAACAGAGCACTTACGTCTGTGCGACGAGCCTGTGAGCGAAAGATAGATGTGCAAACGCAGACCGAGTCGCCGCTTTGTGCGGCGGCGTACAGACTTTCTTTGCATGCTGATGCTTTAATATACTCCGCGCCCTTGCATTTCGTTACTACCTCAGAGAGCGGCAGCAGCTACAAGGGGTTCCAAATGCATATCGGCGGCGGTTTACCCCCATGATCATTTGTCGGCTTGGGTTTGTGATCTGAGCCAGTCTCCGAAGCGATGGCGGGGTCGGCGTGGGATCTGATTCTGGAGTTCGACCAGTGCAACGACATCGCAGCATCGTGACGATGGTAGTTGGCTCCATTTGAGGTCCGGCCACATATATGTCGAACGAACAACTCGCCGATAGAAGCGGTGCCCGTCAAGGAAAGATTGACGTCTCACCGATGAACGACGATACCAAATCTTGTCCGGCCTGCGGTGAAACCATCAAGGCCGCCGCCATCAAGTGCCGTTTCTGCAACACGGATCTGGCAGCTTTCGCGGCGTCGCGTGAGGCCGAGGTCGAAAAGCCTCTGCTGAGCGGCCACCCTGCAGTCATTCATAGCGCCTGGCAGTGGATCGCCGTGGTGCTCACGCTCGGAATCGCTCTCGGCGCCTACTGGCTCAGGAGCCTCGCGACGACCTACGAGATCACCACGCAACGAGTGAGGATCGAGCGTGGCGTCCTGTCGAAAGTCAAGGACAGCATCGAGCTGTTCCGCATCGATCACTTCGACGTTCACAAGCCGCTGGGAATGAGGCTTGCCGGCTACTGCCTGCTGCATCTGCGCTCATCGGATGCGAGCTTTGAAACCGTGATCCTCTACGGTATCCCGAATCTGGAGCAACTTGCCGATACGCTGCGCGAGTGCTCGCTGCGCGAACGCACCAGACGGCGCATTACTACTCTCGTGCAGGCGTAACGGCGCATCGGTAATCCAGGGTGGAATACTCGGCGAGGCGTGTTGAATCTTCTGCCCTGCTATGTTTGCCGCCGCGCCGACGCGCGTCATGGGTGGATGCTTAACTGGACGTCTCGTCGATGCCACATCTCCCGGACAAACCGTTCGCGTGTCGAATCCGCGACGTTGTTGCATCGGAACCATGCTGCCGATCGCGGGCTACGCCGCCGATTCCGACTCCGCCAAGACATATGTAAAGGACTCGGCGATTACTACCAAGATCAAGGCCGAGCTGGCCGAAGAAAAGATGTCGAGCCTGGTGAGCATCAGCGTCGATACGGACAGCAAGGGCATGGTGACGCTGAGCGGTACTGCTCCGAGTCAAAATGCATCTGACAAAGCCGTTTCGATCGCGCGCGCCGTGAAAGGCGTTACCTCGGTCGAGAATCACATTCAGATCGCAGCCGCCAAATAATGCATTGAGATCCGAATCCCAGCCGGACGTGACGGGCACCGTGCGCGTTCGACTGCTCCCGATTGATCAGACTCCGTGGTGACTGAAACAATCCCGCATCCGAGTCCTGCCGCCAAACCGCTCGATACGCTTTTCGAAACGAAGCGCGGCAAAGCACTGCCACTGCCTCCCGAACTGGCGCGACTGTACGGATGCCTGCGCATGCCGTTCCCGCGCTTACATCCGCACGTCTTCAGCAATTTTGTGACCACGCTCGACGGCGTGGTCTCACTCAATGCGAAGGGACACGCCAGCGGTGCGGACATCAGCGGATTCAGTGCCCAGGATCGTATGGTGATGGGCCTGTTGCGCGCCATTGCCGACGTGGTGATCATCGGCTCCGGCACGCTGCGCGCCGATCGCAGGCACGTCTGGACTGCCGAAGCCGTCTATCCGGAGCTCGCCGACGACTATCTTCAGTTGAGAAGAACGCTCGGCAAACGAGGGGCGCCGCTGAACGTAATCGTCAGCGGCAGCGGCAAGATCGATCTGCGCTTGCCGGTATTCGCATCAGGCAAGGTGCCGGCGCTGATCGTTACGACGGCAGCAGGTGCGAAGCGCTTAAGCAATCGACGTGTGCCCGATTCGGTCGAGATCTGCGCGATTCGTCGCAGCATGAGAGCGATTCGGGCGAGCGCGGTCCTCGAAGCGGTGTGTCGTGCGCGCCGTGGCAAACTGATTCTTGTCGAGGGCGGGCCGCGATTGCTCGGCGACTTCTACGCGGAGCACCTCATCGACGAGCAGTTCCTAACGCTCGCGCCACAGATTGCCGGCCGCGACACTGGCGACCGGAGGCTCAGCCTCGTCATGGGCAAAGCGTTCGCGCCACGCGATCCGCTGTGGGGGACTTTGATCGATGCACGCCGCGGCGACAGCCACCTGTTTCTGCGCTATGTATTCCCTGAGTCCCGACCCCACCGGCGGAAGGGTCGCCTTTGACACAACCTCCCTTGTCGCCTGGTTCGATGGTCACGGCGCGGAACCGGAAACCGTTCGGGCGCTGTGTGCGCTACCGCGCAGACGGGTCAATCGCTTCACCTTACGCTCGCGGTGTCAGATTAGGCGAATTGCTATTGGCATCGTCGACATCAGGCATTGAAATTTCCTTCCGATAGTCCAGGTGCAGCTGGATCGGCTGGCGGTATCGTCGAGGAGAGTACAGGTGCCACCGATTCAACGCGTACCCGCTGTCAATCGCCTCCTCGAGGCACTGCCGAGCAGCGATCGGCGCCGCGTGTTGGCCGAGTGCGAAACCGTCGAGCAGGTGTTCTCCGAGGTGCTCTACACACCCGGGGAGCGCCTCAGCCACGTCTATTTCCCGATCACGAGCTTCATCTCACTGATCATGCCGATCGACCCTGCCGCGTCCCTCGAAGTCGGTTTAGTTGGAAACGAAGGCATGTTCGGCATTCCGCTCGTGCTCGGCGTAGACGTGTCGCCGGTGCGCGCGGTCGTACAGGGCGCAGGATCCGCGTTACGAATGCACGCCGTCTCGTTCAGCCGCGAACTCAAACGCAACGCCGCGCTGCAACGCGAAATCGATCGCTATGTCTTCGTCCACATGAGCCAGCTCGCGCAGACGGCAGCCTGTACGCGCTTTCACGTGGTCGAGGCGAGGCTTGCGCGGTGGCTGCTGATGACGCAGGATCGGGCGCACGCGGACACTTTCCATATTACGCAGGAATACCTGGCTTTCATGCTTGGCGTGCGCCGCGTCGGCGTCACCAAGGCTGCGAGTTCCCTGCAGAAGCAAAGCCTGATCCATTACAGCCGCGGCAACATCACGGTGCTGGACCGGCGTGGACTCAGGGCCGCTTCCTGCGGATGCTACAAGGCGGATCGGGAATCGTACGATCAAATACTCGCCTAGTGAACGCCCGCATCCACTTGCCAACGACGATGTGCTGACGCGTATGGAGGAACGATCGAAGCCGTGCCGCTGTCAGTAGATCGGTGTCGTGGAGCGACCGACTACGATCACTTGACTGCCTAATCGGCAGGCCTGTGGACTAGCCTTGTTGAAGACAGTCGTTGAGCCGTCGCGAAAGCGGATTCTGATTTCGTAACCCGGTGCGGTTGTCGCATTTGCAGCACTCACGCCGCCGCCAGATTCGCCGCCCGAGCCACCTCCGTTGACTCTTGCGTTGACAGATCCGTGCACGCCGGCATCGTCTGCGGAACGCTCGATCTGCCGGACGGACTCGACGACGCCGCACTCCGGGCACGAAGACCGGTCGCGGCGGCTGAGCGCATTGGGCGCCATGGCGGCTTGAGTCCGCGAGTCCCTGGGGCGCGCGTCGTCGGAGTCTGATGGTGATGGTGCTGGTGCGTAGGCCGACGGCCTGACCGCGGCCGGACTCCTGGCGTTCGAATCGGTGATCGAGGGGATCGTCGCGAAGATTCCCGTGGCCGCCAACAACGCGACGGAGATTCCCCCAACCCACATCGAAGCGCGCGCCGGGCGTTCACGGCGCGCTTGGATGTCGATATTTGTCTGCGATGCGCAGCGAGTAGCGCTCCCGTGGAGTTCAGTAACCAACGTATCGGGTACAGCGGGGAGCATCGCAAGCCGCGGAGAAAATGGTAACCGAGGATGACCCGGAGATGCAGTTGTGTCAGTGCGATGGCGCACGGTCCGGCCGCCCATTGATGCCGGGCCTTCGCTGCGGTCGCGCCCAAGCGGCCAGTCAACGCGCTAAACACACGATCGCCTTGTGTAGTGCTGACCCGCGAGCCATTGATGTCCTTGGCGACACTTGCAACCGCTTTCCGGGCTTGTGTGCGCCAGCGTACAGACTTCCCTCGGACAGTCCGCAATCATTCGCCTACTCCTCCGGTCAGGAGCGGGCTTGATTTGACTGTGGAGGTTGCATTCTCCGGAGGTCTGCCCGACGAGCAGAACTCTGCGCCCGGAGCCCTTGTGCGCTGTCACGGAAATCGGCAATGATCAGAACAGGAAACAGTCTCGCCGTCGCCGACCACGTCCCGAACGCGGAGGGCATCACGGAAGTGCGGCGCCAGGAAGCGTTGCTCAAGACGGGAGCGTTGCAGAACGCGATTCTCACCAGTGCCAATTTCTCGATCATCGCCACTGACGAAAAAGGCATCATTCAGCTATTCAACGGCGGCGCCGAGCGCATGTTGGGCTATCGGGCCGCCGAAGTCGTCAACAAGATCAACCCGAGCGACATCCACGATCCGCAGGAAGTGATGGCGCGCGCCCAGGCATTGAGCCTCGAGCTTGCGACCACCATTACGCCGGGGTTCGAGGCGTTGGCGTTCAAAGCGTCGCGGGGAATCGAAGACATCTATGAATTGACCTATATCTGCAAGGACGGCAGCCGCTTTCCGGCGATCGTCTCCATCACCGCGTTGCGAGACGATTACGGCGAGATCATCGGATACCTGTTGATTGGCACCGACAATTCCGTGCGCAAGCAGGTCGAACTGGAACTGAACAACGCCATGGCTGTAGCGGAAAAGGCCAACCTCGCGAAATCGGATTTCCTTTCCAGCATGAGCCATGAGCTGCGCACGCCGCTCAGTGCGATCCTCGGTTTTGCCCAACTCATGGAATCGGGTTCGCCAGCGCCGACGACTTCCCAGAAGCGAAGCATCGATCAGATCCTCAAGGCGGGTTGGTACCTGCTGGAACTGATCAACGAAATCCTTGATCTCGCACTGATCGAATCCGGCAAGCTGTCATTGTCGTTGGAACCGAGTTCGGTGGCCGAAGTCATGCACGAATGCCAGGCCATGGTCGAGTCGCAGGCGCAGAAGCGCGGCATCAGCGTAGTTTTCCCCCAGTTCGACGTCCCGTACTTCGTAAACGCCGACCGGACGCGGGTAAAACAGGTTCTCATCAATCTTCTTTCCAACGCGATCAAATACAACAAGGTGGGCGGAACGGTCGTCGTGAACTGCAACGCGAACGCCCCGGGACGCATTCGCATTTCTGTCAAGGACACCGGCGAAGGATTGACCCCTGACAAACTGACGCAACTGTTCCAGCCCTTCAATCGCCTCGGACAAGAGGCGAATGGCGAGGAAGGCACAGGCATCGGACTGGTGGTATGCAAACGGCTGATCGAATTGATGGGGGGCGTCATAGGTGTAGAAAGCACGGTCGGAGAGGGCAGTGTTTTCTGGATTGAGCTGAACCTGACGGCGGAACCACAACCGGTCGCCGGAGCAACAGAACCCATCGCGCTTGCGCAGGCGCGAGGTCAAGCCGACGCGCAGTTGAGCACGCTGCTCTATGTCGAGGACAACCCGGCCAATCTGATGCTGGTCGAGGACCTCATTGCGCGCCGCCCCGATATCCGCTTGCTGAGTGCGAGGGACGGCAACCGCGGCATCGAGATTGCGCGTGCCTCGCAGCCGGACGTCATCCTGATGGATATCAATCTGCCCGGCATCAGCGGTATCAGAGCGTTGAGAATCCTCGCCGGAGACTCGGCCACAGCGCACATCCCGGTGGTTGCGCTCAGCGCCAATGCAATACCCCGCGATATCGAGAAAGGATTGGAGGCGGGGTTCTTCCGGTACCTGACCAAACCGATCAAGGTCAACGAGTTCATGGATACGCTGGACCTGGCGCTGAGATATGCCAAAACCGAGACGGCCCGCGCAATCAGGGAGCAAAAAGCATGATCAGCGTCCCCGACATTCTTGGCGCCAGCATCCTGATCGTCGACGATCAGGAGTCCAATGTCAGTCTGCTCGAGCGATTGCTGAGTGAGGCCGGCTATACCCGCGTTGCCTCAACAATGAATCCACAGGAAGTCTGCGCGCTGCATCGCAAGAACCACTACGACCTCATCCTGTTGGATCTGCAGATGCCGGCCATGGATGGATTCCAGGTCATGGACGGCCTCAAGACGAACAAAGCTGACAGCTACCTTCCGGTCATCGTGCTCACCGCCCAACCGGGGCACAAGCTGCGCGCATTGCGGGCCGGTGCAAAGGATTTCATCAGCAAGCCATTCGATCTGCTCGAAGTCAAGACGCGCATTCACAACATGCTGGAAGTGCGGCTGTTATACAGGCAACTCGAGAATTACAACAAGATACTGGAACAGACGGTCGAGGAGCGGACTGCCGAACTGCGCGAAAGCGAAGCGCGTTATCGCAGCTTGACCAATCTGGCTTCCGATTGGTACTGGGAGCAGGACGAGACCGGGACCTTCACCAAGGTATCGGGTCCGGTTCTGGAAATGCTCGGAGTTCGAGTGGACACCTTTGTGGGTCAAAGAAGCAATGATCGGATGAGCGGCTGGAATGAGGCGGAGCGAGAAGCGCTGCAGGCGAAGATTGCCGACCGGCAACCGTTCCTGGATTTCGAGTTCAGCCGCGTCAATGCCGATGGTTCGCAGCAGAAATTTCAGGTAAGCGGGGAGCCGATGTTCAACCAGTCCTGCCGTTTCATCGGCTACCGCGGAATCGGCGTGGAGCTGACCGCAAAGAACTAGAACACGATAGTTCACCATGTCATTGCCGCATAGTCCCAATCAAAACCATCTTCTCGCCGCACTGCCCACGGCCGAGTTCGAGCGCCTGGCTCCCCATTTGGAACTGGTCCCGATGCTGCTCGGTCAATCCCTCTACGAACCGGGCGGCCGGTTGCAGCACGTTTTTTTCCCCACGACGGCCATCGTATCGCTGCTCTTCGTCCTTGAATCCGGCTCATCAGCCGAAATCGCGGGGGTGGGTAACGAAGGAATACTCGGCATTTCCCTGTTCATGGGCGGTGATACCACGCCCAGCTCCGCGGTCGTGCAGACCGCGGGCCATGGTTATCGGTTGCAGGGGAAGTTGCTGAAGGAGGAATTCAATCGAGGCGGGCTGATGCAGCGCCTGTTGCTGCGCTATACGCAGGCGCTGCTGACGCAGATGTGCCAGACGGCGGCCTGCAATCGACATCATTCCATAGAGCAGCAACTCTGCCGCTGGCTATTGTTGACCCTCGATCGATTGCCTTCGAACGAGTTGACCATGACGCAGGAATTGGTCGCCAGCGCACTTGGCGTGCGCCGGGAAGGCATTACGGAGGCCGCAGGAAAATTGCAGCGCGCTGGCGTCATTCGTTACCGCCGCGGCCACATTGCAGTGCTGGAGCGGTCGGGATTGGAGGTCGGCGCTTGCGAGTGCTACGCCGTCGTCAAGAGGGAACTGAGCCGCTTGCTGTCCGATGTGCGGTACCGCCAACCTACTGCTGCTGTCGCCGCGTAGGGGCAAGCCGTGAATCGGCCCGCTGCCGCCGCGATTGATTGGACGTTTGAGAATACCAGATCGAAGTTCCTTTCGGTCGATGCCAAAGGAAAGGCAGCCGCAAACTCATGAAAGTACGTTTCTGGGGCACGAGGGGCTCGATCGCCACCCCCGGGCGGGGCACGAACCACTTCGGCGGCAATACGTCGTGCGTCGAGGTGACTACGAACAACGGGGACCTTCTCATTTTCGACTGCGGTACCGGCGCGCGCGGGCTGGCCGCCGAGTTGATGGCCCAAGGCAAGAAAACCATAAACGCGAACATTCTGCTCGGCCATACGCACTGGGACCACATTCAAGGCTTTCCATTCTTCAGCCCGGCCTTTGTCAAAGGGAACACCGTTGCCATCTATGGCCCTGAAGGCAGTCGCGGTCCGCTGCATGATGTGCTGGCTGGCCAGATGGAGTTCACCTATTTTCCGATCGACCTGAACCAGCTCCCGGCAGCGATCACGTACCACGACCTTACCGAGGGCATCCATTCGATCGGCGGTGTGCGAGTTGCGACACAATTTCTCAATCACCCGGCGATGACGGTGGGCTACCGAGTCGAAGTCGACGGTGTGGCAATGGTGTACCTGGTGGATCACGAGCCGTTCTCCGACGAACTCTGGCGCGCCGGTGCAGAGCCGGGACGCATCGAGTCCATCCTGCACGAGGGCGATCGCCGGCACGCCAAATTCATGGCCGACGCGGATCTCGTGATCCACGACGCGCAGTACACACCCGAGGAGTATCCGTCGAAGAAAACCTGGGGACACAGCACGTACGACTACGTGGTGCAAATTGCCGCGGCGGCGGGGGTCCGACGGGTCGCATTGACCCACCATGATCCGGGCCACGATGATGAATTCGTCGCGGACATCGAGCGCAAGGCCCGCAACCTGGCCTTGCAGCGCGGGACGGGACTCGATGTCTTCTGCGCCTATGAAGGCTGTGAATTCGTCCTGGAGCCGCGTTCCACCCTGAAGCCGTTTGTCACGCAGGTCCCCTTCCAGGCATCCGTCGCGCAGCGCCGCTTTCGCATCCTGGCGGTTGACGACCACCCGGATACGCTCACGATGATCGTGCGCGCGCTGGAGCAGGAGCAGTACATCGTCAGCAAGGCGACCAGCGGTCCGGTGGCGCTCAAGATGATCGACGAGCACAAGCCGGACCTCGTCGTTCTCGATTACAAGATGACCGGCATGGACGGAATGGCGGTCATGAAAACGCTCCGCGCCAAGCCCGAGACGCACACGCTGCCGGTGCTTATGCTCACCGCCATGACAGATGAGCCCAGCACTCGCGCCGGCTTCGAAGCCGGGGTGACGGACTACGTGACGAAGCCGTTTTCAATCCCGCAGCTCACCTCACGCGTCCGCGCCTGCCTCACCAGAATTCAGGGGCAGTAATCGTGTGATCGGCTAGTTGTAGACGATCTCGACGCGATCCAGGTACCTGGACAATTCGCCCACCCACTTGCGCGATGTTTCGTTGTCGGCACTCTCCGCCGCCTGCTCGATGGCGGCGCCAATGTCAGTGATGCCCTCGAATCCCCAGCTGCCCCCTGCGCCCTTCATGCCGTGTCCCAGAGTCTCGACGGTTTCATAGTCATCTCGATCCAGGGCGCCCAGCATCGCGATGACATCACGCCTGCGATTCTGCAAGAATCCGGGAATCAGGTCTGTCAACTTTGGATTGGCGCGCACAAGGATCGCAGTCTTACCGCAGCTCCCTTCGTTCGATGGGCCAGGCACCGACACGGAATGCTCCTTGATCGCCTGCAGCAGCACGTCTTGTTTGATCGGTTTCGTCAAATAAGCCGTACACCCTGCCGCCACGAATTTTTCCTGATCACCCTTCAAGGCAGATGCCGTCAGCGCGATGATCGGCGTGGCCGGCCGGTGATTCTCCTGTTCCCATTCCCTGATCGCCCGGGTCGCAGTCAAGCCGTCCATCACCGGCATTTGCCGGTCCATCAGAATTAGGTCGTAGTGCCCTGCCGTAAACTTTTCAAAGGCGATAGCCCCGTTTTCGGCGATTTCCACCCGGTATGGCGTGTCCTGCAGATAGGCTATCGTGATCGTGCGGTTGTCAGGGGAGTCCTCCACCAGAAGAATATGGAGCGCCGGTAGCGGCAGCTCGGGGCCCGCGCCAACCGCCACCGTCGCCCGCCGCGTGGCCCCGGCCCAGATCTCGAGCGGCACAGCGAAAGAAAAAACGCTGCCCTTGCCGACTCCGCTCTCGACCGAGATGCGTCCGCCCATCAGTTCGACCAGCCGCTTCGAAATCGTGAGCCCCAGGCCAGACCCGCCGTACCTGCGAGTGGTGGACGAATCGGCTTGCGTGAAGCGCTCGAACACCGCACCCAATTTTTCGCCCGGAATACCGATGCCAGTGTCTGAGATCGTGAACCGCAGAACGCCCGAAACGGATACGTCGCCATCCTGCGTGACTCGCAGCGCCACTTCGCCGGATTCCGTGAACTTGATCGCGTTGCCCAGCAGATTCAGGAGCACCTGCCGCAGTCGGGTCGGGTCTCCGATCAAGTCGCGGGGCACTTCCGGCGCGATCTCGCACACCAGCGCCAGCCCTTTTTCAGCGGACCGGACCGCCACCATCTCTGTCACTTTCTCCAGCAGATCATTCAGCGAGAATCTGGTTCGTTCGAGCTCGAGCTGCGAGGCTTCAACCTTGGACAGATCGAGGATGTCGTTGACGAGATGCAGCAGGTTGTCGCCGGCGCGGCGAAAGATCTGCACATACTTGTCTTGCTGCGGAGAGAGTGGGGTCTTCGCGAGCAGATCCGCGATGCCGACGATCGCATTCATCGGCGTTCGGATTTCATGACTCATGCTTGCCAGAAAATCCGACTTGGTCTGGCTCGCGCTCTCGGCCACGGCCTTGGCCTGCTGCAGCTCCGCCTCGACGCGCTTACGCTCAGTGACGTCGCGCGCCGCGGCGAAGACACCCTGCAGCGTGCGGTCCCGGTCGTAAAAGGTGGTGGCATTATAGGAAACTACTGTTTGTTTCCCATCGCGGGCACGTGCCGTCAGTTCGTAGTCCGTAACCTTCTTTTGACTCAGCACCTGCTTGATCCCCGCTTCGGCCCGCTCGGGATCGGTGAAGTAGTTCTTGAACGGTGCGCCGATCAGCTCGTCGCGCGTGCAGCCCGTAAGCGCCTCCATCTGCTTGTTTACGTCCGTGATGATGCCCGAGGGATCGGTGGTCATCAGGGCGTCGATGTTGGATTCGATCAGCGAGCGCGTATAGAACTGCTGATCGCGCAGGCGCTGATCGAGCTTTTTTTGCTCGGCTTCGACCAGCTTGCGCGCAGTGTTATCGGTGCCAATCAAAAGATAGCCGATGATGGCGTCTTGGGCGTCGCGCAACGCCGTCACGGAGACGACCGCTGGAAAACGGCTCCCGTCCTTCCGGATATAGGTCAGTTCATAGATGTCCTCGATCCCGCGCGAGGCCTTGAACACCAACGCCTCGAATCCCGGCGTGATTGCGGTCGCGAGTTCGATGCTTAGTGCCTTCGCGCGCGCGATCAATTCCTGCGGATCTGAAATATCGGCAGGAGTGATCTTGTTCATCACCTCGGAGGCCGTGTAGCCCAGCATCCGTTCGGCGCCGACATTGAAGATTTGAATGACGCCCTTCGCATCGGTGGCGATGCTGGAGAAGTTGGCGCTGTTGAAAATCGCTCGCTGCAGCGCGCCCGCTTTCAGCAGCGCTTCTTCCGCCTGCTTGTGCACAGTCGTGTCGGCACCCCGGGAGAGTCCGCCTTTGGTCCTAGTCGAACCGGTTCCCTTAGCCATTTGGTTTCTTTCGACGGTGCCGATTCATCGATGAGCAGTCAGTGGCGACTTGACTCAAGCCCGACCGTGAGCAGCCGGACCATCGAAATGCCTTGCCGCTTACTTGACTCTGTATCGCATGACAAATGCCACGAGGCCAGCAACGGCGATGGCGATCAGGATCGCCAGCCCTATCCCGCCATATCCACTCGTCCACATGCCATCGTCACCGGTCGTCACGTTTGCGTTTTGCGCCAAAGCGACGCCGACCGCCAACAGAGGCGCTGTACCAAAAGCCACACCAAGCGATGTCTTCATGAATTTTCCAAGCCAACAGATGAATCCAGCGGACCACTTTGGCAACGGACGCGTGCGACGCTCTAAGGGCATCGTGCCAATCTGGCGAATCCTGCCACACTACGCTGACACATGGCCGATGTCCGTACGGGAACGAACATAGCGTAGCTTCGGGGGTAGCACGGATCACCGGCGCCCGAAGGCCCTCAATGCCGGCTAAGGGTTGCCGCGGCTCGGCGTCGTCAGTACACTGAGACCGCAGGCGTAGACGCCTGCAACGTTCGAGGTGTTCCGGAGTTTATCCATTCTCCGGAATGAAACGGGAAGTCGGTGCGCCTGCGCTCGCGCGGGCAAAGCCGACGCTGCCCTCGCAACGGTAAGCGAGTTTTCTTAGGGTTGGCATCTGCCACTGTGCATCGCACGGGAAGGCGCCGCCCCGCGGACATGTGCTCCTGCAGGTCCGGCTCGCGAGCCCGTAGACCGGCCTCCGAACGTGTACCGATCCAGCGTCGCGGAGGGCGGCCAGATGCGGTTTTCGCACCGATTCGTCGATTTGATGATCGACGCCCCAGCGTTTGGCCGGGTCGTTGGCGGCGACGTTGTCCGCCAACGAGATCATTGCGTCCGCCTCCACTCGCGCCATTGGTCGCGCCGATGCCGGTTGTCCGGATTCGACATTCGGAGATCCGCACAGGAGGGGAAGCGATGGCATTGAAGAGAAGTCGTGGCGCTGCATTGGCGTTCGCGGGGCTGGCAGTGGCGGCGATCGTACGTGCGGACGACGTGCCCGTATATTCAGGTGATGAAACAGTAGTGACGGGCGCGCGTGTGCCGCAGCGCTTATCCAACGCGCTACAGGCTACGACCGTCATCACCGCGCAGGACATTGAGCAGAGCGGGCAGCAATCGCTGCCGCAGGTTCTGCAGCGGCTGGGCGGCGTAGAGATCGCCACCAACGGTGGTGCCGGTCAGCCGAGTGCGGTGTTCATTCGCGGCGCCAACAATGCGAATACGCTCGTGCTGGTCGATGGAATGCGGGTCAGTTCGGCGACGTCCGGGACGACTGCCTATGAAAACATCCCGCTCGATCAGATTGACCACATCGAGATCGTCGCGGGTCCCCTTTCCAGTCTGTACGGCTCGGACGCAATCGGCGGCGTCATCCAGATCTTTACGAAGAATGGGCGCACGTCGCCGACGTATGCGTTGTCCGCCGGCTACGGAACGTGGAACACGACCAAGGTCAACGGCTCGTTCAATCAAAGCGCAAACAATTTCGACGTCGCGGTAGCCGCAGGGTATTCATATTCCAACCAGTTCGATGCGACCAAATCGACGATTCCGTTCAACCAGCACAATCCGGACAATGACCCGTACGAGAATGCCAACGTCTCGGCCAAGCTGGCCTATCATTTCAATCCCGAAAATGAAGCCGGGATTGCCGGGTTCTATAGCAACGGCAGGACGCACTTCGACAACGGGTTATTGACTGACGACCTCAACAACCAGAAGCTGTATACGTTCGCGGCGTACAGCAAGAACCAGATCACGCCCGTGTGGCAGAGCTTGTTGCGCGTCGGTCAGGGTACCGACGACATCGTCACGGCCGGCCAGTTTCCTGGAAAATTCGAGACCAACCAGAACCAGGCGACGTGGCAAAACACGTTCAAGCTATGGGGGGGCTCGTTGATCGTCGGGGCCGAATACTTGCGCCAGAAGGTAACGAGTGATGTCGCCTATGCGCAAACATCGCGGACGATCAGTTCGGCTTTCGCGGGCTATGCTGGCGATTTCGGCAACAATGGCATCCAGGCGAATGTTCGCTATGACGACAATAGTCAGTTCGGAAGCCACACCACTGGATCGCTTGGCTACGGCTATCGCGTCAGTGACAATCTGCGGCTCCGCGCCACGGCCGGCACCGCATTCCATGCGCCGACATTCAATGATCTGTATTTCCCGTTTGCTGGCAACCCTGACCTGCAGCCCGAGGAATCGAAGAGCTGGGACGCCGGGTTCGATTGGCAGGGTAGTGGGCAACGGTTCTCGGCGACTTACTTCCAAAATCGCATTACTGACCTGATCGTGTTTGATCTGAACACGTTCCTCCCGGAAAATCTCGCGACTGCGAGAATTCGAGGCGGCGAATTCGCATGGCAGGGCACGGTGCTGGACACCCAGTTTCAAGCTAAGCTGACCGTGCAGAATCCGGAAAACGACGCCAACGGCGCGCAACTGCCCCGACGGGCAAAGCAGTTTGGAGCCATTGGCGCGAGCCATATCTGGCAGCAGTGGAAATTCGGCGTGGATGTCGTCGCCAGCGGTCCACGGTTCGATACGGCCGATGAAAATCCGGCAGCACGCATGGGTGGTTACGCTCTGATCAACCTGTTTGCGTCGTATGTGCTGGCGCCAGGCTGGTCGGTGGAACTGCGGTGGGACAATGTGGCCAACAAGCAATACGAGCTGGCCCAGGGCTACAACACACCGGGGAGCAACGTGTTCGTGTGGCTGCGATGGGCCCCGTTGCAATGAACCCGCCGCGATGACGCGAAACACGCCTTGCTACGCTCTGGGTATCGCGCTGGCCGCGTCGGTCGCTATTCACGTCGGCGCGATTGGCTTGCTCGAGCCGCTCGTCAGGGCTGCCGGGCAGGCGCTAGCGGTCTTGGATGAGCCACCTCCGATGCTCAGCATCACGCTAGTTCAGGCAGCGCCACCGGTGTCCCCGGCCAAGGCCTCGGACCTGGCGTTGATCACCCCCGCTCGGGAGGCGCGACGGCGGGAGCCGATCGTACGCCTGCCGGCAAGCACGCCGCCGGTGTTGCCATCAGCGACGGAAGTTGCCGTCGCACCACGGGAAGCGGCTCCGCCGCCGCCGCCCATCTCGGAGCCAGGCCCGCCGCTTCCGACGCCTGATTTGACCGCTGCGACCGCCATGGCCGTGCGCGCTTCGGGTTCTTCGATTGCGAGCAGCGATGCCACCGCGCCTGCAACAGGACCAGCGTCCGCACCAGTGGCGTACCTCAGTCATCCGTCGCCGTCCTACCCGGACTCAGCCCGCCGCGATGGGCAAGAGGGCCTGACGGTGGTGGAGGTCCTTGTCTCAAAGAGCGGTACTCCCATGGATGTGAAGATCGTGACGACCTCGGGGGTCGCCGCGCTCGACAGTGCTGCGGTCGCTGGGGTGAAACGCTGGCTGTTCAGTCCTGCCGTTCGGAATCACGATGCGATCGAGGCGCGCATCAGGATTCCGATTCGCTTCCGCCTGAACGAAGACGGAAACTGATCGCACATGATGTGGGCGTTTTCGCACGTCGTCCGAGTAGCGTATCGATACACGGTACGCGGGTGATGGCACGTGCGATTCGCATCTGGCTCGTTCTCGCGGTATTGGCGTGCGCGACGGTTTTCGTCGCGGTGTGGGTCGGAAGCAGCCGCATCCCGGCAACGAACGTGATTTGGCTTATCTTCCATGGCAACGATTCGGCGGCCTCCGAAGTCATTCATCGCCTGCGGGTACCGCGTGCAATGGCGGCGTTCGCCACCGGCGGCCTGCTCGCATTAGCGGGAGCACTGATGCAGGTACTGCTGCGCAATCCATTGGCGGATCCCTACGTACTCGGTTTGTCGGGGGGAGCTGCGGTGGGCGCGCTCGCCGCGATGATTCTTGGCTTCGGCAGTGCACTGATCGACAGCAGCGCATTCGTCGGTGCACTCGCATCAGTGCTGGTCGTGTTCGCACTGGCGAACCGCGATCTAGCGTGGCTGCAGGCAGCGGGCGAGGTTGACGCATCCCCCCGCTTGCTCCTCACTGGCGTCGTGCTCGCCGCGGGCTGGTCGGCGATCGTGACCCTGATGCTGACCATTGCGCCGGAAGCGCAGTTACGCGGCATCCTGTTCTGGCTGATGGGTGATCTTGGTGGCGCCGATGACTACGGACTTGCCTTGGCAACGCTGTCAATCGCAGTGGTTGTCGTGTATCCGCTGGGCCGCGAACTGAACGTGATGCTGTGCGGGCCCGTGGTAGCGCAGTCGCTTGGTGTGCCCGTCGTGCGACTTCGTCGTCTCGTCTATTTCGTCGCGTCGGCGGCGACCGCAATCGCGGTCACCACTGCGGGCACGGTCGGCTTCGTCGGCCTGGTTGTCCCCCACGCCCTGCGCCTCGTCATCGGCAACGATCAGCGCATTTTGCTGCCCGCTTGCGCGCTCGCAGGCGGCGCCCTATTGGTAATGGCCGACACACTCGCCCGCACTGTCATTGCGCCGCAACAGCTTCCCGTCGGGGCGGTCACCGCGGTGCTCGGTGTGCCTACTTTCATGTATCTGTTGCTGCGCTCTGGGGGCCGGCGGTGACCGCGGTGCAATCGCTCCCCCTGCTTGACGTCGACGCGCTGACCCTCGTCGTCGCCGGCAGGACGTTGATACGGGGCACGTCGCTACGAGTGTACGCGGGTAATTTCTGGTGCATTCTCGGTGCCAACGGCGCAGGGAAAACGCTGCTCCTGCATACGCTGGCAGGGTTGCGGCCCATTGACGGTGGATCGGTTGCGCTCGCGGGAAAGTCCCTCGCGCAGTGGCCACTCGATGAGGCAGCGCGACTCCGTGGGTTTCTGCCGCAATCGACTTACCATGCGTTCCCGATGCCGGTGCTCGATGCCGTGGTGATGGGCCGCCATCCGCATCTGTCACGCTGGGAGTGGGAACAGGGTGACGACCGCGCCAGAGCGCAGGACGCTTTGTGCGACGTCGGTCTCGCGGACATGGCACAGCGCGATCTAACGACGTTGTCCGGCGGTGAACGGCAGCGCGTCGCCGTGGCCACGCTGCTGGCCCAGGACGTGCAACTCTTGCTACTCGACGAACCGGTCGCTCACCTCGACCTGCATCACCAGATCCTCGTCCTGCACCATCTGGCGCAGTTGGCGCGGACTGGTCGGGCGGTGGTGCTGTCGATCCACGATCTCAATCTCGCCCAACGCTTCGCCACGCATGCGATGCTGTTCGGTGCTGACGCGAGCGTTGACGCCGGCCCGGTCGACGACGTGATGAACGAACTCGCACTCTCGAGAGCTTACGGTCATCAGGTGTCCCGCCTGAGCATCGGCGAACACGCGTTGTTTGTCGCCGACTGATCCAAATGAGACGAACCGGAGTGATCGCGCTTTTTGCCGGGCTTGCCTTGCTGGCAGCGTTGGCCGCGCACGCTGAAATACGCGTTGTCGACGACAGCGGCGCCACTGTGCTGCTGAAGGCGCCGGCACAGCGGATCATCAGCCTGGCGCCGCACATGACCGAGCTCCTGTTCGCCGCCGGGGCCGGGGACCGCATCGTCGGAACAACGGAATACAGCGACTATCCGGCCGCGGCCACAACAATACCGCGAATCGGCAGCAGCTCGCTGCTGGACATGGAGCGAATCGTCGCCCTCAAGCCGGATCTGATTGTCGCCTGGCTCCACGGCACGTCCGCGAACCAGCTCGCGAAGTTGCGCTCCTTGGGGGTGCCTATCTTCCACAATGAGCCGCGAACGTTGGCTGACATCCCGCGGGCATTGTTGCAGCTCGGCGTGCTGAGCGGCACCGAGAGCGAAGCAAAGGTCGTGGCCGACGCGTTTTCAGCGCGGGCCGCGATGCTGCGCGCGCACTATGCCGACCGAAGTCCCGTCACCCTGTTCTGGCAGGTATGGGCGCGCCCGTTGCTCACGATCAATGGCCGGCATTTGATCAACGACGTTGTTGACCTTTGCGCCGGGAGCAACATCTTCGCGCGCCTGTCGCCGCTCGTCCCTGCGGTTAGCGTCGAGGCGGTGATTGAGGCAGATCCCGAGGCCATCGTCACCACCGGCAGTGATGCCAGCGCGGGTCGAGATGATGGATTGGGGATGTGGCGCAAGTTTTCCCACCTGCGCGCGACGTCACACCACAACCTGATCGTGCTCGATGCCGACATGATCCATCGCGCGTCGCCACGCATTCTTGACGGAGCAGCGGCCCTGTGTGCGCAACTGGAAAACGTACGCACGCGACGCTCGCCATGACCGGCAGACGGAGCAAGAGCGGACCTGCGGCCGAACACACCCGCCCGTCCACATCACAAGACGGGTAGGCTCAAAGCGCCCCTGGTGTTGACCGAACTGTACGCAGCAGACACAATCGCGCATTTTGCCGCCGCTGCGTCTAATCCTTTCCACACAATTATGGCCTCCATATGGGGCCCCCGTTGGTGCAATGCCGCGACTTGGTACCGTCTGGCGCATCGTACCAACGTCTCAATCCCGCGGCGTTCAAATTTTCGGCACTGCTCCGGCCTGGAATCGACAAGGAACGTTCCATGAAGCTCGAAACGAAGCATCGCGGCGCTCCGCGCCACCGCATGGGATCGCTTGCAGCGATTGCGAAGTCGTTCCTGACGCTCACTCTCGCAATACTGCTCACGGCGTGCGCATCGCGGCCGATCAATCCGCAATTGGCGGTTGCCGACCGGAGGGCCGGATATCGGACGGAGGGGCACGCCATTCAGGGCGTCGCCAGCGACACGATGGTCGTACTGGCATTCTCTGGCGGCGGAACGCGTGCGGCGGCGTTTTCTTACGGCGTTCTCGAAGAACTTCGTCGCACCGAAGTCGTCATCAACGGGCACAAGACACGATTGCTGGACGAGGTGGATGTGATCACCGGCGTTTCGGGTGGCAGTTTCACCGCCCTTGCTTACGCGCTCTACGGCGAGAAGTTGTTCGACAGCTACGAGCAGCGCTTCCTCAAACGAGACGTCCAGGGCGCGTTGATCAGCCGCTTCCTGTCGCCGCAAAACTGGGCAGCGCTGTCGTCGGATGGCTGGGGCCGGTCGGAAATGGCCGCTGCCTACTATGACGAGATTCTTTTCGAAGGCGCAACCTTCGGCGATCTCGTCGGCAAGCCCGGGCCAATCGCGATTGCCAGCGCCACCGATATTTCAACGGGCTCGCGGCTGGCCTTTACTCAGGGCGACTTTGACCTGATCTGCTCGGACTTATCGAAGTTCCGACTGTCGCGCGCAGCGGCGGCGTCGTCGGCAGTGCCGCTAGTGCTGTCGCCCGTGACCATCAACAACTATGGTGGAACCTGCGGGTATAGAGAACCCTCGTGGGTGCGCGCCGTCATCGATCCGGAAAACCGATCGCGGCCAGCCGGCCGCGCACTCCAGCGCTACAAGGAAATGCAGTCTTTCCAGCAGTCCGCCGATCGCCCCTATCTGCATCTGGTCGACGGCGGCGTGTCAGACAACCTCGGCATGCGCTCCGTACTCGAAGGACTCGAGCAGATCGAGGTTAGCCGCTCCATCGGCCGGCAATCGCGCGTCGACAATCTTCGCCGAATCGTGGTGATCGTGGTCAACTCGTTGTCGGTGCCCAAAACGAACTGGGACCGCAGCGAACGCCCACCGAGCGACGTCCTCATCCTGCTGAAGGCGACCGGCGTGCCGATTGATCGCTACTCGTACGAAGCGGTCGAACTGTTGAAGGATCTAATTTCGCGCTGGCAAACCTTGCGCTCGGTGAAGGAGTCCGCGGTATTTGCCGGCAGTGGCAATCCGGCGCTTAGTCGGGTTACGGATGTTCCCGACATGGATCTCTATGCCGTCGACGTGAGCTTTGAAGCGAATCCGGATCCTGCCGAGCGCGACTACCTCAACTTGACGCCGACGAGTTTTGTGCTGACCGACGAGCAGGTTGACCGACTGCGAGCTGCTGCGGGGACCGCCATGCGCGAGTCCTCCGAATTCAAGCGGTTGTTGCGCGACCTCGCGAACCCACGTCCGGAAGTAAAGATGTTCCCCTCGGCGACTCGGCAATGATCATCGTCGCCCAATGTTTTTTCGCCGTTGTTCGCGCAATTATGCGACCGCTAATAACTGTGAACTCCGCCGAGACCGTGGAATTTTCATCCTTACGGCCGTGCTAGGTTCCTTTAGGAAACTCCGGAGGCAACATTGCGGTAAATCCTTAACGAGTTGAAAGCTGGTACCGGGGTCGCTGTGAAGGGAATTGGGGTCATACCGAACGACGTTCAGACCGCTGCACTGGGTAGGTCCTTCGGGGCCGAATGTCGCTACGATGACATGACCCCCGGCTTTTACCGCACGCGGGGTGCACGGAACCCGGCTGGCTGAGGCACGACGAAATACTTGCGCCGGAAGTAGAGTGCCACGTTGACGAGCATGATCAGTACCGGCACCTCGACCAATGGGCCAATGACCGCTGCAAACGCTTCGTCGGAATTGATACCAAACACGGCGATAGCGACTGCAATGGCGAGTTCGAAGTTGTTGCTTGCGGCCGTGAACGAAAGCGTCGCCGTTTTGGAGTAGTCGGCGCCGATCCTGCGCCCCAACCAGAACGACACGAGGAACATGGCGACGAAATAGACGACGAGCGGAACTGCAATGCGTACCACGTCGAGGGGGATGCGGACGATATAGTCGCCTTTGAGCGAGAACATGACGAAGATCGTGAAGAGCAGGGCGATCAGCGTAATCGGACTGATCTTCGGCACGAAGCGCTCGTCGTACCAGACCTTGCCCTTTGCGCGCACCAGCGCGAAACGCGTGATTGCGCCGGCGAGAAACGGGATGCCGAGATAGATGAACACGCTCCGGGCGATCTCCGCAATCGTGATGTCCACCTTGAAAGACTGCAGCCCCAGCCACCCCGGGAGCACCGTGATGAACACCCAGGCGTAGAGAGAGAAGAACAGAACCTGGAAGACCGAGTTCAGTGCGACGAGCCCTGCACAGTACTCGGTATCGCCCTTGGCGAGTTCGTTCCACACTATGACCATCGCAATGCAGCGCGCGAGCCCGATGAGAATCAGGCCGGTCATGTAATGCGGCTGGTCATGCAGGAAGAAGACAGCCAGCACGAACATCAGTACAGGCCCGATCACCCAATTCTGTACCAGTGATAGAGTCAGCACCCGGCGGTTGCGGAACACGTCGCCCAAGTCCTCATAGCGGACCTTGGTCAACGGCGGGTACATCATCAGGATCAGCCCGACTGCAATCGGGATATTGGTGGTACCGCTTTGAAACCGGCTCCAGAATCCGGCGACACCCGGGAAAACGTACCCGAGCACGACCCCGGCAAACATGGCGAGGAAGATCCACAGCGTGAGGTAACGGTTGAGAAAGCCGAGTCTCTGGGCGAGCGATGCCATGATTTCTGCCTGTTGACTTGCGCCGCTTAGGGAAAGGAAATCAACGTTCCGGGCATATTGGCAGTCAAGGCAATTCAGTGTTCGCCAGTGCGCTTCCGAGTTCGTCCAGCTTGCGCTGCAAACTGAGCCGATCAAGCTTGTCCAGCGGAAGGCTCGCGAAGACTCGGATGCGATTCAACAGCGCCCGGCTCGCCTCGGCAAACGCCTTGCGCTTAGCTGCGTCGCTGCTCTCGACTACAGCGGGATCGGGAATGCCCCAATGGGCGGTCATGGGCTGCCCCGGCCATGTCGGGCATAGCTCGCCCGCCGCGTTGTCGCAAACCGTGAAGACGAAATCGAGGTTCGGCGCGCCCGGTTGGGCGAACTCGTCCCAATTCTTGCTGCGCAGGCCGTCGGTCGGCATCCGGTTCTTCTCAAGCAACTCCAGCGCAAACTGATTCACGCGGCCCGCGGGATGGGAGCCAGCACTGAAAGCGCGGAAACGACCGCCACCGACCTGACGCAGGATGGACTCGGCCATGATGCTGCGGGCGGAGTTCCCGGTGCACAGGAACAGGACGTTGTAGACTCGTCCGCTCATGCGCAACAGCTTCGCGACTTGACCGGAAGTTGCGAACTGGCTTCGGCGTTCGCCGCAGGAGCGCAACAGCCACTCGCTGCATTGGGTTCACGACCGGGTTCCCCATCGGCACCGAACATCGGAATGGAACCCAAGCTGTGATACGTCTCCCACGCGACACCTTGCGGGTCCGTTATCCAGTATTTGTCCGATTTCGCATAGCAGCAGCTGGCCCCGACCTCAGCCACAATACCCGCGTCCGCAGCGGCCAACTGGTTGCGCATGCCTTTCAGCTCGTCGTCGGTGTCGACCTGGAATCCGAGATGGTTGACCCCGGGCTGCGAACCGCGCGCTGAGATTGCGAAGTTGAGGCGCGGGTCTTCGAGCATCCACTTGGCGTAATCGGACTTCAGTACGGAAGGCGCAGCACCAAATACCTTGGAATAGAACTGAACGCTTTCGTCGATATTGTTGACCCCAACGTGTACGTGGAATCGCTTCACGATGCTCTCCTTTTCGGCAAAGATTTCGGGGCGCAGGCGATATCGCACGTCACGCCCTGACAGCAGTTCTCGGTCAGATAGCCGACCAAGCCATTCATGGTGGTGAAGTTCGCCGCGTAGTAGATAAACCGGCCTTCCTGGCGTGGCACGACAAGCCCCGCGTGCGAAAGCTCCTTGAGATGAAATGAGAGGGTTGCGTTCGGCAGCCCCAGCTTCGCGGCGATTTCGCCCGCCGACAGTCCCTCGGGACCCTGTTCGACCAGCAGCCGAAAAATGTCCAGACGAGATTCCTGGGCGAGTCCAGCGAGCGCGGCGAGTGCGTTCGTCTTTTTCATGCTTCCAGTATTATGGAAATAAATAGCACGTGTCAAGCGATTTCGAACTTTCGGCAACGCGCTGGCATCTCGCGTCTTCGAACAGTCGTCTACGGCTCGCAGGCACCCATCCATCTTGCAACACCCCCGGCGCAAGTACCGCGTAGCAACGAGTCTCGCGCCGGATCTGGCGACCGGGACCATCAACGCGATCGCATATAATTCCGCAAGGCACCACTCTTGCGCGGTCAAGCCGACCGTGGAGGCGATACGCTGCGAAGACCTGTGCGTCTTTGTCGCGACGGCGAAAGGAGGGCATAGCCTTGGGCAAAGTACAGACCATCGTCGTAGTCACCGTGGCGTACCTCGCACTCGGTGCGTTCTCCGCCTATTTCGCGTATTCGGACCAGGACGCGTGGGGCGTCTGGCTCGCCAGTGGCTTCGGCCTGGGACTGCTGTTTGTCCGCGCGCGGTCCGACTGGATGCCGGTGCTCGCCGGCGCCTTCCTCGGGGCGCTCATCTTCGAGCCGTTCGTCGGATCGTCGCTGGTCGATGCGCTGGGATATGCGGTCATCGAAGTCGTCGTGACGTTCGTCGGAGGTGCGGTCGCTGCTCAGCTGTCGCCGCCGCCGCTTCGTTTCACGTCGCCGCGCGATGTCGGCGCCACCGTGGTCGGGGCGTTCGTCCTGGCCCTGACCGGGGCAGTGATCGTCGGCCTGTGGGGTGAGTTTGCGGGGAGGCCTGATGCGTGGCGCACTTTCCGCGTCTGGCTGGTTGGCAATTTCGTCGGCATGCTCCTGGTCGCGCCGTTTGTCGCGTCGTGGGCGCAGTTCAGGCTAAAACGCTCGGGCGGTCTGACGATGTCGGCATTCACCGGCGGAGCGGCGGCGTGTGCACTCTTCCTGATCTGCCTGTACATGCTGTTTTCAGCTCAACCCGAGAGCCGTTTCCTGCGCTCTTTCGCGGTCGCGCTCACCTATCTGCCGTTCGTGTTTTTCGTCCTGGTCGCGCTGCTGTGGGGCACCCGAGGCGCGACGCTGGCAGCGCTGGTCGGCGCGCTGATCGCGATCGCGCAGACCGTGCGCGGCCTCGGTCCCTTCATCGATCGCACCGGGCTCTTCGGCGACACTGCGCTCAACGCGCAGGGCTACGCTGCCGCCCTGGCGACGACCGGTCTACTGGTGGCCACGCTCGTGGAGGCCCAGCGCGTGGCGGCGTCGCGAGCGCGCGAATGGAAGACTCACTTCGAAGCCGCGATCGGCGCGCATGGGCTGATCGCCTACGAATGGGCGCCGGAGTCCGGCGAGCTGGTGGTCAGCGGCGACACGACCAACCTGATCGGGCTGCCCGCGCAGAAGCTCGCCACTCTCGCCGACTGGCTCGCTTGCGTCGCGCCGCAGGATCGCGACGCGGTCGCTGCGCGCTTCGGCGAGCGCGGCGCTGGGGGCGCGGCGGACACCATGCGCTATGCGGTGTTCGGACCATCGGGCACCAGCACGGTGGTCGACGAGGCGCGAGCGATCCACGACCATGATGGCGAACTGCACCGCATCGTCGGCATCGTCCACGCAACGCCCGTAACCGCATGAGTGCCGCAGGGCCGCCCCAAGGCACTCGCCCCCTGGAGGAAGCGGCGCGCAGCGCGGTTTCGGGGGAACATACAAGTACCGCTGCAGCGCCCGATGCGGCGTTCCTCATCCACGGCCTCGGGGGCACGCAGTACGACCTCGGGTCGATGCACAAGCGGCTCAAGAACGCGGGACTGGTGACCTACTCGCTCACGCTCCCGGGCCACGGAACCAAGCCGGAGGATCTCGCCAGCGTCACTGCCGAGGACTGGATCGAGGCAGTCATCGCCAAGTACCGCGAGATCCGCGATCAGCATCCAACCTTGCACTTGATGGGGATGTGCATGGGCTCGTTGCTGGCGGCACTGCTCGCGGAACGCGAGCGTCACGCCAAGGGCAATCTGATCATGCTCGCCCCTCCCGTCTACATCGACGGCTGGGCCACACCGTGGTATCGCTTCCTCCGCCCGGTGCTGTACGCCGTTCCGGGCTTGCCGCGACGCATGAAAATCGAAGAGGAAGATCCGTTCGGCATCAAGAACGAGCAGCTGCGCGCGATCGTCAAGGCCAAGTTTCAGCGCGGCGAGAATTTCCATTACCAGTGGGTGCCGCTGGAGTGCATCCGCCAGGTCGATCGTTTGCGTGCGATGGTGATGAAAGCCGCGTCGAATATCCGCTGCCCGACGCTGGTGGTGCACGCGCGTGAGGACGAGCTCACCAGCCTGCGTTCGGCGCACTTCATGGTGGAAACCATCGGCGGCGGGCGGGCCCGCATGGTCATCCTCGAGGACAGTTACCACATGATCTGCGTCGACAACGACCGCGAGATCGTCGCCAAGAACGTCCTCGAGTTTCTCGGCGCAGCGCTACCGGGCGCGGGGGCGGCGCTCGCCAACGAGCCGCGTATGAACGCCGAGGAGCTGACGGCGGCTTTGCATGCCGTGCTGGCCAAGCTCGGCGCCGGCGATCTGGGCAGTCTGCGCGAGCTAGCGATCCCGGATCTCACCTGGGTGCATCCAGGTGCCAACGCGATATCGGGTGCGCACGCCGGAAAGGCTTTCGGCAGCTTCGCGAGCAGGTTCGGCGCCCTCGGGAACGCCCGCTTCACTGCGTTCGGCACACCGGTTTTCAATCGCGGCGTCGTGCTTGTTCCCGCGCAGCTCGTGGCGAGCAACGATTCGGCTCGCCTCGAATCGCCCGGCGCGCTGCTGCTCGCCTTCTACGCCGGTAAGCTCCTCGAGGCGCGCTGGTTCGCCGACCAGATCGAGCTCGAGGATGCGTTTTTCGGGAAGGCGCCTGCGCCCGATAACGCGGCCGTCGCCCTCGATGCCGCTTTCGTCGCCGCGACGGCGGAAGCCAAGACACTGACCCGACCGCCTGAAAACGCGACGCTGCTCGAACTCTATGCGCTCTACAAGCAGGCCGACGTGGGGGACGTCGCTGGCGATCGCCCCAGCATGCTCGACGTCGTCGGCCGCGCGAAGTACGACGCGTGGGCCAAGCGCAAAGGTGTGTCCCGGGACGAGGCAATGCGGACGTACGTCGCGCTGGTGAGCAAACTCAAGGCGCAGGAAGTGACGGCTTAGATAGCATGGCGTGTGCGTGAAGGCGCGGCGCTTCGGCGGGCGTGTTGCACCTAGCCGAAGCCGCGACTTATCCGCGCGAATCAGGTCCCCAGGTCCTCGACGAGCTTTTTGAAATCGGCCGACCCCAGCAGGAGCTTGCGCGCGACGGCGCGCAGGCGATCGACCGTCGCCGGGTCGAGGGTCAGCGCAGTTGGAATGCTCTGGAAACCGTTGCGCTCGTCTTCGTCCGCGATCGCCTGCAGGGAAACATCGATGAAGTAGAATTGCGGCCCCGATTCGCCCGCAGCGCCGCCGCGCCGGAGCGGACGCCGCTTCCTCACTTCGTCTCGCCAGACTTCGAAACTCGATCTCAGCTGCTCGGCCACTTCGAACGAATGCGCCCGTCCAGGCAACTTGAGCGCGTTCAGGGTTTGGAAGAAGTTCGGTGTATCGGCACTTTGATCGATCGCATAATTGGGATCGGTCTCGGCGTTGACCGAGATGAAAACCACATGGGTAACGTCCGGATAGCCGAGGGCATCGACCAGCTCGAAGAAGCCGCCCTGCTCGACAGCGAAGTCGCCAGCAACGCGCAAGCCCAAGTTGTCGATCAGGCCACCATCGACCAAGTGGACATGCGGACGTCGCGACCGATCGAGGTAGGTGCGCGCTTCCTCGAGGCGGACGATCCGCGTACGGGCAGGCCGGTCGATGTTCGAGGCGATTCCCGGCAGCGATACCGGACCACAGGTGCCAGCGTAGCTTTCGAGGGTGATCGCGCTGAAGAAGGGTGGCAGTGCCGCTGAGGCAGCGACGGCGCGTCCGAGCGAGACACTGCCGAGGTCCGAGCACAGCAGGTCGAATTGCGCCTGCGTAAAGGGAAACCGGGACCCGGTCGCCAGAGCGGCGGCGTTGATGACCACGAACGGCCGCATGTCGCCGCGAGCCAGATCGGCGTACGTTGCGCCCTGGAACAGTTCGCGATCAAAGTATTCGGCGAGGACTTCTCCGCGCGAGAATTGCGACTGAGCAAGCCGCGGCAAATTGGCGAGGAGCTCAACGCGGAGCTGGCGTTCGACGTCGCGCTTCAGGAATTTTTCCTCGAAATCGCGAAAGAGTCCTTCGCGATGGAGGGCGTAGTAGGCAGCGACGATGCTGCCGCCGGAAACGGCGTTGATGACGTCGACCTCGTCGAGCAGCCTTCGGCTCCGGCCGCCCATCCTGAGCTTCACGTCGCGCAGCGCTTCCATCGTTCCGTAGGCCAATGCCGCCGCCCGCGTGCCTCCGCCCGACAGCGTGAGGATGACCAGCACGTCTCCCGGGTTGTCGGGATCGGCTTTTACGCGCTGCAGCCTGTATCCCTTGGTGAGATCCTGGCTTGCGATCGGCGCGTTGATTGGAGGATGAGCGTCACACCCGACCAGCGCGATCGTGCCAAGCAGAATCAGCGTAGACAGCCAGCGGGTGCGAAGCGTCGCGCCAAGTTCGGAGAGCATGATGGCGAGTCGCTTGTTCTGAAGCGATTGGCGAGTATACATCGTAGGTCAGCGCCTGGCCGAAAGAGTAATACGCCCTGGATTCCAAATCCGGCTGCGTTGATATTCCCTCGAAGGCTCGGACATGCGAATGTGGCCCACCAGCAAAGGCCGGACCCAAAGCGTTGTGACGGATGGTCGGCCTTCTCTGCCTTCGAATCATTCCGATCGGCATCCTGCGCGTGCCAGTGCTCTGCAATACAAATGAGTCCACATGAAGTGCCGCGCAATGAGGCAACCGATCAGGCAGAAAAGGGCCACTAAGGAAATTGCCAGAAATCCGCCAGGCGCATTGCCGCTTGGTTGGCCGGTCGCAGGCCCGCCGCGCACGAGACTGACGAGCTCAGCGGTGGCGGCGACGGATAAGAGAATTGCCGCGCAATACGCATTCGCGCGACGATCCGCAATGACTGCAGCGTGATGGCGCGAGACATCGATGCCGACTCTGCCATTGTCAGGCCACCGCTCTCGCGGGCGACGAAGCGCCAGCATCGTGAACGCTGCCCCAAGAAAGGCGAGGGCGGCCCCAAGGTAGGCTAGCAGTGCATTTACCGTCATCGTCTCTCCGAGCTAGGTCGCAATCGCGCGGCGACTATTTGCGGAAATGTCACTACGGCCTGGGCGGGCGCGACGTCCTTTCGATAGAGGCGGTGGAATTCCTTGTGATCTCCTGGGCGCGCGCCCTCCCAAACCGCAATCCAGTTCGGCCCCGGCGCTGGTGCGCCCGTGGATACGGGTGAATCCCAGGAACCGGCCAAAATTGTTGACGACCAGCCACTCGCGAAAGAGATCCGGTGAGCGCGCGTACAAAGCGCACATCCAGGTTGCGGCCGGAACCGCTGCGGCGTGTGCCACAACGCCCAACACGGCCATGTAACGCCGGGTTCGCCACGATACATAGACGGGAAGCAATAGCGCGGTCAACCCAAGCAAGCCGGGCCCGAGCAACCCCTTGGCGAGGAATGCGACGGTGGCTCCGGCCCCCAGGGCCGCGCTCGTGCTCCAGAACGTGCGCCGCGCAAGCGCCAGGCCATAGACGCCCAGCGCCAAGCCTGCGAGCAGCGCAACATCGGTGATGATCTGGTGCGATCGAAGAAAGGTGCCGAGGCAACTGATGAACAGCAGGAGGGTTGCAGACGCGTAGCCACGACCGTAGAGTTCGCGAGCAGTCGGTCCGAGAAACAGCAGCGCAATGGCGACGAAGAATCCAGTCGCCAGTCTGGCCGCATCGTGCAGAGGCAACAGCTCACCGAAAAGATACGCAGAACCTGCCGACACCACGTAGAACAGCGGCGGCTTCTCCATGAATGGTTCGCCGGCCAGCGTGGGCACAACCCAATCGCGGTGTCGCAAGAACTCCACGACGATGCCGAACGTATGAGCCTCGTCGGCTTTCCACGGGTCGTGTCCGACAAGTCCTACCAGAACCCACGCGGCAACGAGCGCAGTGGACCACGCCCAGACCGGCAGTCGGCCGTTCGCATTGCCTGGGCCAATTCTCATATCCGGCAATTTGGGAAACCCCGCCAAACAGAACAGTTGGGCCTGCCGCTATGACCAAGCGACATTGTCCCTGACCGACCTTGCGATCCGCTGGCGCGTGTCTTACGACTTGCTGAAGGCTTCCGACTAGGGCCTGTCAACGCTATGGACACAAACGCGCGCGAGCGCCTCCAGCTTCTTCTTGCTGTGCCCGTAGCTGAACACGACGTCGTGCCCGGCACGCGCGAAGATCGTTCCGAGCTTGCTGCCCATCAACCCCGAACCCGGAATGCCGACTCGCATGGTGCTCTTCCTCGGATTCGTTCGCTCAGAGACCGGTCCTTTTCTCCAGGGCTTCGGGGTATCGCGCCCCTTGCACCGTTATCTTTGAAGCGGCGCTCTCGATGTCGCGCAGATCGTCGGACGTGACCTCGACGGCGGCGGCACCGATGTTCTCTTCCAGGCGATGCAGCTTCGTGGTGCCTGGGATGGGAACGATCCACGGTTTCTGCGCGAGCAGCCAGGCGAGCGCGATCTGAGCAGGTGTCGCCTTCTTTCGTTTTGCGATGATGTCCAGCACGTCGACCAATGCCTTGTTCGCCTTGCGAGCCTCCGGCGTAAAGCGAGGAACGATGTTGCGGAAGTCGGACCGGTCGAACGTCGTGTTCTCGTCGATCTTGCCCGTGAGGAAGCCTTTACCGAGAGGACTAAACGGAACGAGCCCGATGCCGAGTTCCTCGAGCGTCGGCAGCAGTTCGTCTTCAGGGCGTCGCCACCACAGCGAGTATTCGCTCTGGACGGCGGTGACCGGCTCGATCGCATGCGCACGACGGATCGTTTGCACCCCTGCTTCGGAAAGGCCAAAGTGCTTTACCTTGCCTTCCCGAATCAGATCCTTCACCGCTCCCGCCACGTCTTCGATGGGTACGTTCGGGTCGACGCGGTGTTGATAGTACAGATCGATGGCATCGACCTTGAGTCGCTTGAGTGATCCCTCCGCACTCTGCTTGATGCGCTCAGGCCGACTGTCCTGGACCTGCTGCCCGCTGGCATCCATCGTGATCCCGAACTTGGTGGCTATCACTACCTTTCCGCGGAACGGAGCCAAAGCTTCACCAACGAGTTCTTCGTTCGCAAACGGGCCGTACACTTCGGCGGTGTCGAAGAAGGTGACGCCGCGCTCGACGGCCTTAGCTATGAGAGCAATCATCTCCTGCTTGTCTGCGGGCGGACCGTAGGCAATGCTCATTCCCATACAGCCGAGCCCGATGGCCGAGACTTCCAGATCGCTGTTTCCAAGTTTGCGCTTCCGCATATTTCCTCCTGCCAAGATCCACGAGTGGAGCTCGTTCGCCCCGATGAGCATGATGCGCGTCTGAACACCCTTGATAAAGAGGTACAATCAGTATGGGGTATTGATAATTTGTCATGAATGGACCGTGAAGACTGGGGCAGCCTGGCGGCGTTCGCCGTCGTCGCCGAGGAGCGCAGCTTCACACGGGCTGCCGCACGGCTTGGCGTGTCGCCGTCGGCGCTCAGCCATACGATGCGGCGCCTCGAGGAGCGGCTGCGCATCCAGCTGCTCGCCCGCAGCACTCGAAGCGTCTCGACGACGGAGGCCGGCGAGCGATTGCTCGCGCGGCTTGGGCCGGCGATCGAGGAGATTTCGAACGCGGTCGAAGATCTCGGACGCCTTCTCGACCGACCCTCGGGACACGTGCGGATCACCGCATCCAGAACTGCGGCGCAATTGGTCATAGCGCCGGCCTTGCCCCGGTTCATACAGAGGTACCCCGACATCGTTGTCGAAGTGCTCATCGAACCTGGATTGACTGACATCGTCGCGCGGCGGTTCGACGCCGGTATTCGGTTGGGCGAGTCCCTCGAGAAGGACGTGGTCGCCGTTCCGGTGACAGGGCAGCTGCGCATGGCGGTTGTCGGGGCGCCGCACTACTTTGCGACGCATCCGGCGCCGTCACGGCCTCACGATCTCCGCCAGCATCGATGCATCAACTTCAGGCTGCCGTCGGCAGGAACGATCTACAAGTGGGAATTCGAAAAGGGTCGCCGCAAAGTCGAAGTGGGAGTCGACGGACCGCTTGTCTTCGACGACGAGAGCATGGTCCTCGATGCCGCGCTGGCCGGCATGGGCCTTGCGTACCTGATCGAGGACCAGGTTGCCTCTCTGCTACGGTCAGGTGCGCTATCCAGGGTGCTGGAGGACTGGTGTCCGCCCTTTCCCGGGTTCTTCCTCTACTACCCGGGACGGCGCCAGGTATCGCCCGCACTCGCGGCGTTCATCGACGCGATCCGCGTGCCAGCGAAGGCTAGAAAAGGTCGGTGATCGTTGAGCTGGGTCAGAACCGAATGGTCCCCGGACTCTTGCGCTAGAATGTTCTTCTGCGGTTCCCGATGCGCATAGCATCCGGAACCGCGCGTTTTTCACCTGCCGCCATCCGACAATCCGCTCGACCCGTTCGTGTCACGCAAGCTCGCCTACGATATCTGTCGCCTCGCGTGGCCTGTACTGATCGCGCAACTGGCCGTGATGGCCTATGCGGTCATCGACACCATGATGGCGGGCCGCTTCGCCACCGATGATCTCGCGGCGGTGGGAATCGGAGCGTCGATCTATTTCAGCGTCTTCGTCGCGCTCATGGGTGTGCTGCTGGCGGTTTCACCCACCGTGGCGCAACTCCAGGGCGCTGGACGTTACGGCGAGATTGGCGAACAGGTACGCCAGGCCATGTGGCTGACGCTCGCGCTCGCTTTCGTATCGGTCCTCTTGTTCCACTACCCGGAGCCGCTGCTGGCCATGAGCAAGGCGCCGACCGTGGTCGCTGACAAGGCACGGGCGTACCTCGCTATCGTCGCATGGGGCGCGCCGGCGGGGCTGGCGTTTCGCCTGTTCGCGAGCTACACCACAGCGATATCGCTTCCGCGCGTGCTGATGGTACTGAATCTTCTGGGTTTGGCACTCAAGGTGCCCCTCACCTGGGCGGTTACATTCGGGCGCCTGGGAGCACCGGCCATGGGGGCGGAGGGTTGCGCGCTGTCGACCACACTCGTGAACTGGATCATCTGCATCCTGGCGTGGCTCTGGTGCGCGCTATCGCCGGCCTACCGTCGTCATGGTGTCTTCTCACGCTGGTCCTGGCCACGATGGGGCGACCAGTGGCGATTGACCGCGCTCGGCGTTCCGATCGGGATGACGTTTCTCGTGGACGTGACCGCGTTCACATTCATGGCGCTGTTCATCGCGCGATTGGGAGCGGTCAATTCGGGCGCACACCAGATTGCGGCCAACGTGGCGGCCGTCATGTACATGCTGCCCTTGGCGATGGGGAACGCAGTCGGCGTGCTGGTGGGCCAAGCGATCGGCGCGAGAAAGTTTGCCCTGGCCAGATCGACAGGCCTTACCGGCATCGTGCTTGCGTTGTTGCTCGCCGCCCTTACGGGAGCGACGCTCATGCTCGGCGCCGGCGCGGTGGCGGCCGTCTACACCTCCGATGCCGGCGTACAGGCGGTTGCCGCGACGTTGCTCGTGTTGGTGGGGGTGTATCACGTGTTCGATGCGCTGCAGGCCGTAACGGTGAGCGCCCTGCGCGGATACAAACGAGCCGTCGTGCCGTTGCTCATCAATGCTGGGGGATTGTGGGGCGTGGGACTCGCGGGCGGCTATGTGATCGGCCTGACCGACGCCATGCATCTGTCCGTTGCAGGACTCGCGCCGCCGTTGGGCGTGCCCGGATTCTGGGCAGCGGCGACCGCGGGCATGCTCGTGGCTGACGTGGGCATCATGATCTATTTCCTCGTGGAGAGCTCTTCACAGCACGCGCGAGCAAGAGCGGACGTGGAAGGGATGGCAGCGAAGTAAGGACTCGTTTGCTCAACGTCGAATTGCGCTGGCCTGTGCTACACACCTGCCTTCGCCAGAATCACTACCGAGACTCCATGTGCATCATGCTGCGCGTCGGGATTCTGGTACGAATGCGGCACGTTCCCCGGAAACGCCAGCACCTCTCCCGCGCCAAGCTCGTAGCGATCTCCCGCGACGAAAATAGTGACCTGCCCGGCAAGGCAGGTGAAGAATTCGCGTGTCCCCGGCAGATGCGGCGTTCCGCGCATCGTGCCACGCGGCGCGAAATCCATGACGGTGAGCACCTCTTCGGGCACCGGCTCGGGAACCAATGGACGCATGGTCACGCCGCGTCCCTGCGTTTGTTTGGCCACGTCGTCGGCCGACCACTTGCGCACCTTGCCACGCGGCGGAGCGAGCAACTCATCGATCGGCACGCCGAGCGTGTGGGCCACTTTCACCAGCACCGCGAGCGACGGGTTGCCCTCACCTGATTCGAGATTCGCGATGGTCGAGCGCGGGACGCCGGAAGCTTTGGCGAGCGCCTCCTGCGTCAACGTCCGCGCGTGGCGCAGGTTCATAAGAT
Source organism: uncultured beta proteobacterium (assembly GCA_963829375.1). GTDB lineage: Bacteria > Pseudomonadota > Gammaproteobacteria > Burkholderiales > Casimicrobiaceae > PALSA-1003. The sequence goes on from CAWHIS010000016.1 coordinate 37,825, forward strand.
TGCGCGCGAGATTCGCGGCGACATGCTGAGGTGAGTCCATCGGTTCGACTTTCCGTCAATCTGTTGGACATTGCGCTGGGTTCGAGGTGCGGGCGTCCCTACTATTAGGGCTGAGAGGAGAGCATACATGGACCGCACGCACACTACCGAATCACCCTACGCCACGCCCGGCTTACGCGTCGCCATCACCGGCGGCACCTCCGGGCTGGGCCTCGCGCTGGTGCGCGAATTTCTCGCCCGCGGCGCGCAGGTTGCGTTCGTCGCGCGGACGCGCGAGCGCATCGAGCAGGTCGTGCGCGATCATCCGGGCGCGCACGGCATCGTCGGTGACGTCGCCAGAAAGGAGGAGATCTATCCAATCGCGCTGCAGTTGGCCGGACGCCTTGGCGGCGTCGACGTGCTGGTAAACAATGCGTCGAGCCTCGGACCTGTCCCGCTGGCGCTCCTCGCCGATACGCCATGCGAGGCTTTCGAGCTTGCGCTCGCCACCAACGTTCTCGGACCATTCCGGCTGACCAAAGCGCTCCTCGGCGCGCTGGCGGCTTCGGCGCGCGACGGGCGCGGCGCCGTCGTGCTCAATATTTCGAGCGACGCAGCCGTCAATGCCTATGCGGGATGGGGTGCGTACGGCGCGAGCAAGGCCGCACTCGCGCACATGAGCCGCATCTGGGACGAAGAGTTTGCTGCGCAACAGGTACGCTTTCTTGCTCTGGACCCAGGCGACATGGATACGCCGTTGCACGCCCTTGCCATCCCCGACGCTGATCCGGCGACCCTGAAGCGACCTGAGGTTGCCGCGCGTGAACTCACCGATTGCGTCGTTGCCGCGTTGACGAGGCAAAGGCGCGATGCAGGCCCCCGCACGACTACCGGCGCCTCGATCGAGACAAGCGGCGCATGATCGCTTCCAGTGCTCCGTTGCAGCGGGCCCCGGACGCGAAGTTGCTCGTAGTCGACGCGCACGGCGGGATCCGCCATGCACCCCGCGCTGCTTTGGCTCAACTGCTACGCGCATCCGATCTCGTGGTCGCCAACGACGCAGCCACGCTTCCGGCAAGCCTACGCGGCTGGCATGTGCCATCGGGAGCGCGCATCGAAGTGCGACTCGCCGGACGGCGATCACTCAAACCAGACGATGTCCGCTGGTTTTCGGCAGTGGTCTTCGGCGCAGGCGACTTCCACACGCGCACGGAAGATCGGCCACCGCCGCCGCCGATCGTCCCCCATGACCGGCTGGCCTTGGGTCCGCTGCACGCTATCGTCGAACGGCTTCTCGACCACCCGCGACGGGTGCTGGTTCGGTTCGAAGGCTCACCGGCGACGGTGTGGGAAGGACTCGCGCAGCACGGCCTGCCGATTCAGTATATGCATCTGCCGGACCAACTTGCGCTGTGGGACGTGTGGACGCCCATTGCCGGGCCGCCGGTCGCGTTCGAGCCACCTTCCGCGGGCTTCGTGCTGAGTTGGGAGATGCTCACCGCAATGCGCCGCCGCGGCATTGGCTTTGCGACGCTGACCCACGCCGCCGGCATCTCGTCCACGGGCGATGCAGAACTCGACGCGCGCTTGCCGTTCGACGAACCGTATCTCATTCCGGACTCGACCGTGCGCGCGATCCGTCGCGCACAGAGCGAAGGGGGACGCGTCGTCGCGATCGGAACGACGGTGGTGCGGGCGCTCGAGCATTCCGCATCTCGATTTGGCACCGTCGGTGCGGGCCCCGGCATTGCGACGCAGCGTATCGGCCCGCACACCCGGCTTGCGGTAGTGGATGCCATCGTTTCGGGTGCGCACGAGCCCGGAACCAGTCACTACGAGCTGCTGCGCGCATTTACCGACGATGCGACGCTGCGGCAAGCGACCAAAGAGTTTGAGACGCACCGCTATCGCACGCACGAGTTCGGCGACTCGGTGCTGATCGAGCGACGAGCGAAGATTTCGAGTGTCGACACGGGACCGGGACAGCTTGTCGCAGCGTGACGCGCGACACGGCAGGCTGATTTGTCTTAACTGAGATTTGATCTGACGGCCCGTGTCAGATCGCGGGAGTCATCACCGTTCGAGTGGGCCGTCGGTTGTCGTTGGCCGACGGTGACTAGGCGACCGCTTCAGACGGGTTGCAGCCGTTCAGATTCGCGCAGTGGATGCCTCAGACTGCCGTAAGGCGCGAAAGGCCCGCGGGCGAACCAGTTGATGCGGCTGCGTCGAGATGATCGAATGTTTCCCATGGCGGTCTCCTGAAGTGGGACCGCCACTGCACTCGGCTGCGGAAACATGTCCAGTTCAACGCCGACCGACATCGCCGAATGCCGCGCCAAGCCTGGGCTGGCGACTACCTACTTGTGCGAACTGTGCATAGTTGCGACCTGCACATAGTGGCCGCTATGCAAATTTAAGCGGCCAACTCCTGCCGTTCGTGGTCGCCGCGGAATCTTCCCGTAAGTCGCCATTGACGAGGCGACCGGCGCCTGGCGATCCCACGCCGCCGCCGGGTACTCAGCCGACGCATGCCGCCGGCCACCAGGCGCGATCGCTAACGCTCGCGAAAACCCCCGATGGCGGGCAATCAGGCGTCGCGGCGACGCCCGATCACCCCAGCTTCCCGTCGGCCCGCGCAAGTCAAGCCGTGCTACTACTCTCGACGGCGCGTCGAGGCGTTGGATTTGTCATCCCGTCAATCGGATGGCACCGGTAATCCAGGGCACTGCTCCTCATAGCGGAGGTTCCTCACATACTGGTTCCATTCGCTGCGGCTCAAGTTGCGGACGACCTTGGCGCAGACCCGATCGATCCAGCTGGCAGGGGCGTCCCACAGGCGGAGGGTGGTATCGGCACTAGCAGAGACGAGGGTTTTGCTGTCCGGGCTGAACGCTACACTCAGAACCGAATCTGAATGTCCGTGCAGGGGAGTGCCACGCGACTGGCCAGTCGCAGCGTCCCACAAGCGCACGGTCTGGTCGCCGCTGGCGGAGACAAGTGTCTTGCCGTCAGGGCTGAACGCTACACTTTCCACTGCATCGGTATGCCCATTTAGCGGCGTGCCACGGGGCTGGCCGGTGGTAGCGTCCCACAGGCGCACGGTGGCGTCGTTGCCCCCGGAAGCGAGAGTTCTGCCGTCAGGGCTGAACGCAACGCTCCACACGGCATCCGTGTGCCCTTGCAGGGGCGGAACCCGCGTCTGTCTTGTGGCGACGTCCCACAGGCGCACGGTTTTGTCGGAGCTGCCGGAGGCGAGGGTCTTGCCGTCCGGGCTAAACGCGATGCTTGTCACCCAGTCTGTGTGTCCTTCCAGCGGAGCACCGAGCGGTTGTCCGGTGGCAGCGTCCCAAAAACGTAGCGTCTTGTCATTTCCCCCGGAGACGAGCACCTTGCCGTCGGGGCTGAAGGCGACGCTCCTCACGCCTTCCGTGTGTCCTTCCAAAGGTCCACGCCGTAGCTGGCCCGTCGCGGTGTCCCACAGGCGCAGTGTGTTGTCGTAGCTGCCGGATGCCAGGGTCTTGCCGTCGGGGCTGAAGGCGACGCTTAGCACCCAGTGTTTGTGTCCATCCAACGGCGCATGGCGCACCTGAGTACTGGCGACGTTCCACAGGCGTAATGTTTTGTCGTAACTGCCGGATGCCAATGTCTTGCCGTCGGAGCTGAAGGCGACACTTAGGACGCCAGCGGAGTGTCCCTTGAGGGATGCGCCCGGCGTCGAGTCGCTGGGGACATCCCACAGACGCAATGTTTTATCAACACTGCCGGAAACGAGAGTATTTCCGTCATTACTGAACGCGACGCGAGTAACCGCATCCGTGTGCCCTTCGAGGGGCGAGCCGCGAGGTTTGCTGGTGGCAGCGTCCCACAGCCGTAGTGTCTTGTCGCGGCTCCCGGAGACCAGGGTCGCGCCATCGGGGCTGAATGCAACGCTAATTACCGCATCCGTGTGTCCTTGCAGCGGTGCGCCGCGAGGCTCGCCGGTGGCGACGTCCCACAGTCGCAATGTCTTGTCGAGGCTGCCGGAGACGAGAGTCTTGCCGTCGCGGCTGAAAATCACGTCTAACACAAGGCCCGTGTGTCCCTCCAGAGGCGCACCGCGCGCTTGCCCGGTCGCGACATCCCACAACTGCAGCGATTTGTCGTCGTTATTGGAGACGAGAATCTTTCCGTCCGGACTGAACGCGATGACCGAACCAAGGTCCGAGTGCGTGTGCATGGGCAGACCGCGGGGCTGTCCTGTGGTGGTGTCCATCAGTCGCAATACTCGCTGGTTATCGACGAGTGCGCCAAAGGCGAGGGTTTTTCCATCGGGGCTGAAGGCAGGATTTCCGGCCCACTTCGCGTCCTTTTGCGCGAATGCGCCGCGGGGCTGTCCGGTGCCGGCATCCCACAGGCGTAGCGTTTGATCACCGCTGCTGGTGGCGAGAAGCTTGCCGTCTGGGCTGAACGCGACCTTGGGTCCCAAGCCCTCGGTCCCGCGCGCATGGAGCATGGGCGCGCCACGTGCCTGCCCAATCCCAATATCCCACAGGCGCAACGTATCATCCGCCGCCACGGTTACCGCACTTCGGCCATCGGGACCGATCGCAATGACTGGGTCGAAAAGGCCGACTACCTTCGCGACCCTGCGTGTGGTATCGAGCGCATATTGGAGGCCGCTGTAGGCTTCATTATTCGTCTTTACCCGAAAGCTCGTAGCGGCGAGCAACAGCGCTACGTCGGCTGTTGCGACTCTTTGCCCATCCAGGATGGCACGGCTTTCCATCACGAGTTTCCCGGCGATGGTGTCGCGGAGGGCGGCGATCGCGTTATCGCGCTCGATCAGTGCCCAGCCCGCGAGCCCCATCAGGACTGCGAACGTTGCGCTGATGATCGAGCCCCATATGCGGCGCTGCTTCGTCCGACGTCGATTCTCACGGTCCTCGACCTCCCGCCGCTCGACGCCATAGATGTCAGCGAGCATCTTGTGCCACGCATTTTCGAACTGACCACGGTTCAGGCGGTCGGCACGCGTGTCGAAATCCCGATAGTCGCTGGCCAGTGGGACCTTCAATACTTCGAGCAGCCGGTCATGGAATGCCTTGCGGGGTTCGTCTTCGAGACCGCGGGCTTCGTTGTTGGGGATACCGTCGATAATCACCGGAACGATGCGATCTGCGCCGCGGGCCGCGAAGAAACGGTGAATCTCGTCCCCGACGAACTGGCTTGCCCGCGAGCGGGGCGAGCAGATGACGACTAGGCTGGTCGAAGCGCGCAGATGGCGATCGACGGCCGACTCGTAATCGGGGCCTGAGAAATCCGTCTCGTCCCGGAAGACATTCAGCAATCGTTGCGGTGCTTGCAGCCCCTTCGGCGGCCGGTAGGCACGCAGCGCCGTCTCCAGTCGGCGGGCGAACTGCGTGTCCTTTCTCGAATAGCTGATGAACACATCGTGGAGCGCCTCCACGCTCGCCCCGCCGCCACGGTGGATCTCTGAAGGCGGTGGAATGTCCATCGCGTTCAGCGCGATTTTTTCACTCGCAGGGTTCACTTGGTTCGACCTCATTACGAGATGATGGACAGCACGTCGGCATACGCGGCCCTCTGGCCCGACGGCTGTAGCAGCTCTGGCGGAAAGGCCGCGAAGTGTTCCGGCTTGACGAAGCGGTCCCCGATCGCCGTTCCAATCGCCCGGAGATCAGCGATGTTGCCCACCGAGTCGAGCATCTTGACGTTCTCGGGCTTGATGTCCGGCAGGCCGAGATTGTCAGCCATCCACGGTTGAGTAATTTGCGCGTTATATCGACATAGGTAAACAAACTTGTCTGGCCCACCGCTGCTCACCATCATCCCAACTTCGCGATCCCGGCCTCGCCGTCACGGAGGAACCCGATGATCTGCTCTTCCGAATAGCGCTTCTTCATGCGTCCGATCCCTCTCAGGTGAAATCGGACTCCAGATCATAGCGCTACTGATTCCGGGGATCACGTCGCCACGGTACTCCACGCCGGTCAGCTTTGGAGACGGTGTTGGTGTCGGCATACATGAACGGCTCCTTCGTCGTAGAAAGGAGCCTTATCTTGATCGTGGATCAAGGACGCTTGGCCGACGACCCGTTGCTGCCTATCGTGCGCTGAGGAAGCGGACGTCTCAGGCTTCGCCTGGTGTCGAGCGTTCCGACGCTCTGCCCTGCAGACTGTTTGGTTTAGCGATCAGAGGGTGCGGCGGCAGCGTCGTGCCGCCGCCGGGCGCAACCGCGTGGTCGTGTAGCCGTCGGAGCTCGGTCGGCGCACAGTTGATTCGCCGCGCGCGGCTTCCCTCGCGCGCGGCGCCAAGTCAGTGAAGGATTGTCGCTCTGGTACTGCACTCGAATTGGCTGAAAGCCATCCGGCCCGCTAGGGATTCGCGCTCCGCAGCGGTCCCTGGTCATCAGGGAAATTACTGGTATTCAGCACCTGAATACCCGCACTGTGCTCTCCATTAAATGGAGTCACCGTGGCTGGGCAGCGCGCCGCCTGAGCGTCCGTCGGAGAGTCAAACCAAAGCCCCAAGTGATACATCTGGATCGGGTTGAACGGAGGATTCAAGCTGGCATCGGGAAATGCCCCATTGAATACCACTGGCGCCGGCGCCGAGCTCTGCGCCACCGCAAAAGTCTCGATGCCGAAGACGCCTGCAAAATACTGCTGTCCGTGGCCTAGATTGTCGGTTTCGATGTCACCCTGATACCAAGCGATCCCGAACGGCGCTTTCGGGACTTGAATGACAAAGAGATCGAAGACCTTGTTGGGAGGCATACCGTCGATGCTTACTACCATGAAGTCGATTGGCCCTACAGGGCTGATTTTCACTTCCCCCTTCGCGTTCGGCAGGCAGTCCTTCGCACCGGCCGAAACAACCATGTCGAATGGGGCTGCCGCTGCGCTCATCGACCCTCCGATGAACAGAGCCCCGAGTGCCAGCGATACCGCCGACGCGCCTACCTGACGTGCCATTGTCCAGTTGCTATGAGTGCGCTTCATTGCTATCTCCTTTTCGATGAGTGGTAGATCCATATTTGCTCTGCACAAACGCGGGATTTCGTGTGACGCCGTGAGGTTTCGCTTGTCACTTTTTGTCACGCGCGTGAGACATGCAGCCCGACATTCAAACCTCCGGTGAAGCCGGAAATGCAGCCCAGTCTAGGGGGCAATTGCGTTAGGCGGACTGCACCGAGAGGACATTCTTGTTTCGGTTGTTTCCTGGACGTGCAGTTCGGCAACGAAGCTTTGGGCGCCGCATCCCTCGACTTCGTCGCGCAGTTCGCCGACCCGCTCGTTTGCCGCAGTGCGTGCGGACTTGGAGTTCGCGGGTTCCGAACCCACCACCCCTACTTTATTGGGAGTTCTGTCCGGCAGATCTTGCAGCCGCGCGACGGCTTGCGGAGTAGCCGAACTCCGCTACACAACAGCCCCGCTTCGGGGCGCTTGTCGTTCTTGCGACTAGCTCTTGGGTTCTGCAAATCGCAAATCGGCCGCGCCTGCGCGTGCATGAGGATCAGCGATCACTGCGGCTGCTTTGAATGACGGCTTGGCACGACTGGTCTTGGCCGAGGTTGTGCAAAAACGGCTTCGCGCATTTCTGAGTCGAGTGATGATGGCGCAGCGAACCTTGGAGACTTCACGCGGATCCTCATCGCATCCCGGAGCCCGCAATCGGCAATTGTTCGCTTTGGTGGGCGGATGAGGCCGAGAGCGCCAGCTCGTGAGACGAAATTCGAGCCGGGGAGGCTCAAGCGCTCATTGCTCGCATCAGTTTGCCGATGCCCAAGATGCGCATCACGCGCTTCAGGTTATAGGCCAGGACGTGCAGACTCATCTCGGTGCGCACGCGCGCCAGCGTCTTGGTCAGGAAGTGGGTCCACACCATCCAGTACTTGATCGTTCCGAACGGATGCTCGACCGTTTGTCGTCGCACTCGCATCATCTCGGGTTGCCGATCCAATCGCTGCTGCATCGCTTCGAGAACGGCCTCGTGTTCCCAGCGCGTGATGCGCCGATAGTCGCTCGGCGTGCATTGCGCTTTGAGCGGACACCTGGGACAAGCCGAGGACCAGTAACGATTCATGGTCATGCCGTTCTCGATCGTCGTGTAGCGCTTGATCGCCCGTTGGCCGGCTGGGCAGCGATATTCGTCGTCGCTGGCGACGTAGATGAAGTCCTGCTTGTCGAAGCGGCCGTTGGCCAGGCTATTCGAGGTCAGCGTCTTGGGCACGATGGGGGTGATCCCGGCCTGGTCGCAATCCAATATCTGTTTGCCTTTGAAATAACCACGGTCAGCCACCACGGTGAGCGCCGCAATGCCCGTGGCCGCGCGCGCCTGTTCGGCCATCGGAACCAGTTGATCGCGATCAATACCCTCGGTGATGACTTCGTGCGCCACGATCAGATGGTTCTTGGTATCCACCGCCGCCTGCACGTTATAGCCGACGATGCCCCCATCGCGACTCTTCATTGAGCGCGCATCCGGGTCGGTCAGCGACAGCTGTTGATCGGGACTGGCGAGCATCTGCGCTTCGTAGGCATTAAGCCGCTGCATCTGTTCCTTCAGCGCCGCAATCTTGTCTCGCAGGTGGCCCTTCTTCAGCTCTGCCACTTCCGGTTCGGCCCGATCGGCCGTGTCCATCGCCGCCAGGTAACGCGCGATGCTCTCTTCGATCTGCGCCATCCGCCGCTGCATCTTGGCCGGGGTGAAGTTCTTATCACGGTTGTTCACCGCCTTGAATTTGCTGCCGTCAATGGCGACGATCGCTTCGGAGAACAGATTGAGCCGCTGGCACAGCACGACGAACTGGCGGCATACCTTGCGGATCGCGGGACCATTGTCCTTGCGGAAGTTGGCAATGGTCTTGAAGTCCGGCATCAACCGTCCGGTCAACCACATCAGTTCGACGTTGCGCTGCGCCTCACGCTCCAGGCGGCGGCTGGACTGAATGCGGTTGAGGTAGCCGTAGATGTAGAGTTTCAGCAGCACCGCCGGGTGGTACGCCGGCCGCCCCGTCGCCGCCGGGTCAACCCCAACAAAGCCAAGCGCACCCAGATCGAGTCCATCGACGAAGACCTCGACCACGCGAACCGGATTCTCCGCTTCAACGTAGTCCTCAAGACACGGGGGCAGCAACGTCACCTGAGTTCGCTCCTCGCCTTCGATGAATCGCTTCATGCCGCCGCCCCGAAGAAACTCGATGCCTCAGTGTAGGAAAGTTTTTCGTTAAGGCAACCTTCGCGTTTTTACACAACCTCGGCCGGTTGGAGTGCCACGCCGTCACGATATCAATGTCCACTATCGCGCATTGCCGCCATCGGCAAAGCGAAGCTCAACGGCAGAGGACCCGAAAGCGCCGCTGAAGATGACGGCAAGCTGCAACTCAACGCTCAGGCATTCGCATTCCTGATTGCGCACATCGATCCAACGCTGACCGAGATACAACCCTACTTACCACCGCGACCATGACGTTGAGGCACTAACGAACACCTGCCGCACGCCCTGATCGATGCTCGTCTGCGACATTCTCGCTATGGCTTCAAATGCTCTGCAAAGAAGGCCACGACGGCAGTCCGTGCCGCAGCCGCGTCGTTGGGAGTCGGCCATATCCAAATGGGATCGTCAACGATTTGGCCGTACCCGACCCTGACCGGCCACTCGCGCTCCACGAAAGGGGACCTTCGCAGGACGACGTTCCGGGGCTATCGACCGGAGGGTGTTAGGTCGCTTATGCGTCACCATAGGTCGGAGTCGCAACCTCGGTTGTCCGACTGAGCCACGCATTCTCCGGGCGGTCCCGCAGTCATCTTGAAGAAGATCATCATGCCGCGGTACCGGTCGCATAGTGGGGGCCAAGTTTAGTCACCGGCGTGCAATGCGGAGCAAGTTTGCGCCAGTAACATTGCCTCGCTGTACCGCGTCATCTAGGCGGTTCGGCCCAAAGCGTCCTTCGCGTCGACGTTCGCATGCCGCTGGAGTAGCAGCTTTACGATTTGAGCATCGCCAAGATATGCTGCCGCATGCAAAGGCGTCATACCGTTTTTCGCCTTTGCTTCAAGGTCAGCCCCTGCCTCAAGTAGGGTGGCCGCGATCTTGGGTTGGTTTGCCAATGCAGCAGAATGAAGAGCCGTCGCACCATTCTGGTCGCGAGCGTCAATGTTGGCCTTGTGTGAAAGCAACAAACTCACGACATCCAGCGTCCGGATGGGCTACAAAAGGCTCGGCCGTTGGCACCGAGGATGGGACTGCCACTGCGGCTTGACAAATTTAACTCGCGTCAACAACAATATTCGACCACACTCGGGGAGGGGTGTATGAAGGCTTATTTGTTGCCGGTTCTGCTTGCCTCGTCAGTCGCGACCGCCACCAACGCGGCCACGTTCACCGTCACCAATCTAAGCGATAGCGGAGCAGGAAGTCTGCGTAGCGCTATCGCGCAAGCCAATGCGACGCCGGGAACGAACACCGTTAATTTCGCGGTGACCGGCACCATTACGCTGACGACGGCGCAGATCAACATCACCAACGCGCTTAACATCGTCGGCCCCGGCCAATCTCAACTCACCATCGACGGCAACGCCAGCAACCGCATCTTTGCGACCTTCTCGGTCAACATCAACTGCCCCGCCCCCAGCGGGTCGAGCGATTTCCTGGTGTCCATCTCGGGACTCACGCTGCGCAACGGCTTTCGGCCCAGTACCTTTGTGGGCGGCGCGATTGTTGCGCGCACCAGTCTCACACTGGACTCCGTTACGATCAGGGACAATGTCGCAATGTGGGGCGGCGGGGTCTTTTTTTGGACCCAGTATACGGGACAGGCGCTGACTATCACGAATTCGCAGTTCATCAACAACGTCGCCATGCCCAACATAGCCAATAACGGACCGGGAAATTACAGAGGTGGGGGAGCGCTTTCTGCCACCGACAACTGCGGCGCGCGTACGCCGACGTCGATGACGATCACCGGGAGCACCTTCAGCGGAAATCGAATCGTCCCGGATCCTAATCCAAGCGTGCTCGCACAAGGCGGAGCGATCGCTTTGGATTTCGCCGGGCCCGTGCTGATCGAAGATACACGCATGGTGGACAATCATGCCGACTCTAACCCCCTCAGCCTGGACCTCGGCTTGAACGGAGGCGCGATCAGTGCATACGCGGCCAGCTTGACGGTCCGGCGATCGGAGATCGCCCAGAATTCCGCTGACTTCGTCGGAGGCATCACGGCGCTCAACGAGGATCCGAGCCTTCAGACAGCCGGGGCTGCGATGCAGTTTCTGGTTGTCGATTGTCCGGCAACGTCGCGAACCAAGCATTCGGCGGAATCGGCGTGGCTGGCAACGTCGCCGCCAACGTCAGCAATTCGACCGTCGCCGCCAATGTTGCCAACGCGTTGAACGAGGGGCCCCCCGTCAGCGGCATTGGCGTGGGACTTACTGACCCGAGCCAGAGAGTGCCTACCCTGCAACTCGTCTCGTCGATCGTCGCCGGCGGTCAAAGTTCCTCCCCCGACATTTTTGCATTCGATGTCCCCGTGCCTTTTTCAGTGACCGCCAGCAATTCGCTCGTTCAATTTTTAGATCCCAGCGTTTTCTTGGCAGGGTCCGGCAACCAGGTGGGTGTCAACCCGCTGCTCGGACCGCTCGCCTTCAACGGCGGTCCCACGCGCACGCAGGCATTGCTGGCGGGCAGCCCCGCGATCGAGGCAGGCAGCAACCCGCTGGCGTTGACGATGGATCAGCGCGGCTCTGGGTTCGCCCGAACAGTAGGTCTCTTGACAGACATGGGCGCCTACGAAGCCCAGCCGGGTGTCCCCACGAGCGTAACCGTCAGCAGTGGCTCCGGCCAGAGCGCGCGCGTGGGGACAGCGTTTGCGCAGCCGCTGGTCGCTTTGGTCAAGGACAGCTTCGGCACTGCGTTGCCCGGCGTGACAGTCACCTGGAGCGCACCCACTTCGGCGGCGAGCGCCACGTTCAGCGGTCCGACAAGCACATTGACCAATGGCAGCGGCCTGGCGACGATCGGGGTGAGCGCCAATTCGATTTTCGGCTCGTACGCGGTGACGGCGCAGGTCGGCACGCCGAGCGCGAGCTTCAATCTGACGAATGCCATTTCGGTAGCCCCCGGCACCTCGTGCGGTGGCAACGCTGCGACCAATGCGGACCTCGTCGAGCACTACTACGTATCCATCCTGAATCGTCCAAGCGACTCAGGAGGCAAGGCGTTCTGGACCAGCGAGTCGGATCGGCTGTGCGGGCTCGGCGCGGATGTGCAGCAGACGTTCATCATCATGGCGAACGCGTTCTTCAACACGCCGGAATATTTGGGCCGCAATCGCACCGATACCGAGTTCGTGACCGACCTATACAGTACGTTCTTCGGCCGGATGCCCGACGCCGGCGGCTACAGCTTCTGGGTCGGTCAGCTTTCGCAAGGCAACCCGCGCGACAACGTGATGAGTTCCTTCCTCCTTTCGCCGGAATTCAAGCAGACCATGAGCAGCGTTTTCCGGAACCCGCCAGCACGCGCGGAGACCTACCTGGTTCTCAACCTCTATGGCGGCCTCTTCCGGCGGCTGGCCGAAACCGGCGGCTACAGCTACTGGACCGCACAGTTCCGGGCTGCTCAATGCGATGCGAATCCGGCGCAGGCAGTTACTGCGACGATCGACTCCGTGAGCAGCCAGTTCGTGGCGAGTGCCGAATATGGGGCCACCAACGGTCAGTTCGTGGAGGACATGTACTACGCGCTGCTGCAGCGGGGCGCCGAGTTGGCCGGGTACGGCTACTGGGTCGGACAGCTGAACGGGGCCCTTCTGACACGGGCGCAAGAGAGGCAGCAGTTCCTGGCGAGTTCGGAGATGCAGACAGTGAGCGCGGCGATCGCTGCGCAGGGGTGCCTGCCGTAGCGTACTACCGTCGGTGATACATAGCCTTGCGAGGGCGGACCTCCGCCCGCATAAGGGCAATGGCTGTGGCTCCCCGACCTGCGCTCGAACCAAGGCAAGCTCGTCGCGGAAGCGACGGGGGCATGGCCGATCCTCGAATTCGAGAAAGTCAAGCCCGTGCCGATAGGCTATATCGGGCGATGAGTTCCGTGTCGGCGGCGGCGACCATTCAGGGATCGCCTTCGTTAGGGACTCAGCCGGCAAAGTGTCCGGCGCGGTACTGAATCCAGGCCGTGGGAACAGAGAGGCGTGAGGGTGGTGCGCCCACCCGGATGAGAAGACCGTCGCCGGCTCTCCTCGATTAAATCGACTCTTCTACATCGCCGAAATGCCGCATCCAGATGATGACCTTCCCTGAGTCAACGGTGACACGTACGAACGTCCGGTTTGCGACAAATTGGAGGCGACGCGTAGAGAACCGTTTGGCCGTAGTCGGACCCTCTAGACATCGGCTGCCCGGGCGGCGGGTCATCCCCCTCCGTCCTGTGATACGGTTGAAATCCTTGTCCGTGGCCAGAGCGGGCAAGCTGTGGTGGTACGGACTTCGGTACTGACCGGTCCGGCCGACCAGCAATGGAGGGGATGATGAGTGTGGTCCGCAACCCCGATCATGTGACCATCGCGGTGACGAACGCCGCGACCGCGATCGAGTTCTTCGAGCTCCTCGGTTTCCGCAAGCAACACGTCGTGGTGATCGATGGTGGTCCGCCTGCGCGATACATGGGCATGCCGGACATGAAGGCGCAGCACATCACGCTTGCACTCGAAGGCGCCGAGCCTCGTTTCGAGATCCAGTTGCTTGAGTTCGATCCAAGCCCGCCGGACGATCCGGGTGAGCACCCGACGAATCTGCGGCGACACGGCTACAACCACCTTGCGTTCCTCGTCGACGATATCGAGGCGGCGACCAACCACCTAGTGGCCAACGGGGTGAAACTGCTCAGCGATGAGATGGACTACATCAGCCGGCGACTTCGACTCTTCGAAGGTCCCGAGGGGATAACCCTCGAGCTGGTGCAGCGGGTAGACTCTGACAGCAGCCAGGCGTGAGGGCCGAGCGATGGTTGAAGAATTAGCTTACACCGCTGATCGAATCGCTCATCCCGAGGTAGCGGACGGTGCTTTCGAGCTTGCTGTGACCGAGTAGCAGTTGCACCGCTCTGACCG
>CAWHIS010000017.1:0-56605 GCA_963829375.1 uncultured beta proteobacterium
GCACTCGCGAAAGGCTGCAACGCTGACGTCATCGTCTATCTGGGATGCGGCGAGCGCGGTAACGAAATGGCAGGCGTTCTCGATGAATTTCCCGGGCTCACCGATCCGCGGACGGGCCGGCCGCTGATGGAACGTACGGTGATCATCGCCAACACGTCGAACATGCCGGTCGCCGCGCGCGAGGCGTCGATCTATTCCGCCGCGACCGTTGCCGAGTATTTTCGCGACCAGGGATTGCACGTCGCACTGATGGCCGATTCGACTTCGCGCTGGGCCGAGGCGCTGCGCGAGGTGTCCGGGCGTTTCGGCGAGCTGCCCGGTGAAGGCGGTTACCCCGCGTACCTGTCGTCACGGCTCGCTGACTTCTACGAGCGCGCGGCATTGGTCGAACCGCTTTGCGGCGGTGCCGGCTCGGTCACGATTATCGGAGCCATCAGTCCGCCGTCCGGAGATTTCTCGGAACCGGTAACGTCGCACACCAAGCGCTACGTGAAAACGTTCTGGGCACTCGACGTCAAGCGTGCCCAGGCACGGTTCTATCCGGCGATCCACCCGCTGCAGTCCTACGCGGAAGATGCGCACGAATTCGCGCCATGGTGGGCGGCGCAGGGAAACGATCGCTGGCTCGCGTTGCGGCGGCGATTCCTGATGCTGCTCGACGCAGAGGCTCGCCTCGAGCGGATGGCGCGCATCATCGGCAAGGATGCCTTGCCGGTGCGCCAGCAACTCACATTGTTCTGCGCGGGACTCGTCAACGACACGTTCTTGCGCCAGTCTGCATTCTCGGAAAACGACCGCGTGTGCGCGCCCGCGCGGCAGGCCGCGATGATGCGCCTGCTCGATCGATTTTTTGACCTGGCGGAGCATGCCGTCGCGGAAGGCGTCGCGCCGGCCAAGATCGCGCAGATGGCATGCGTGCGACCGTTGCAGCGCTTGGGCGAGGACATCGCGGATGTCGAACTTGCACGCTTTGGCGAATTGCAGGCGGTGATCGAGCGCGAATTCGTGGCCCTAACCGACTCATCGGAGCCGCGCGATGCGTCCCACGGTTGAAGGCGCCGCGACGCGGCTCGAGGGGCCGCTCTTGTTCCTGCGGCGCACGCTCGACGTCGGCCTGCAGGACGCAGTCGAGGTCCGCGGCGGCGACGGACGCGTGCGTCTCGGACGCGTTGCGGCGATCGACCATGAGTTCCTGACCATCGAGGTCCTCGAGTCGACCTCGGGCCTTACGCTCGCTGGCACGATAGTGCGTTTCTTCGGCGAGCCGCTGTCGTTCGGCGTCGCCCCGTCGATCCTGGGACGCATCTTCAATGGCGTCGGTCAGGTGATTGATGGTGGACCACCCGTAGCCGCACGCGAGTACCTGCGCATCGACGGCCTGCCGTTGAACCCCGTGGCGCGTGCGATGCCCCGCGACTTCATCGAAACGGGCATCACGACGCTCGACCTGATGAATAGTCTGGTGCGCGGCCAGAAACTGCCACTGTTCTCCGGCGGCGGATTACCGCACGATCGGCTCGCGGTGGACATCGCGACGCACGCGCGACTGACGCACGCGCAAAGTGGTGAATTCGCGATCGTGTTCGCCGGCATCGGTGTTCCCTACGACAGCGCGGATTACTTTCGGCGCAGGCTTGAGCAGGGCGGTGCGCTCGAGCGCACCGCGCTGTTCCTGAATCTCGCCAGCGACTCCTCGACCCAACGCCTGTTGACACCGCGATTCGCGCTCACTGCCGCCGAATATCTCGCCTTCGGTTGCGGCAAGCACGTGCTCGTGATCCTCACCGACATGACGAACTACGCGGAAGCGCTGCGCGAAGTATCGTCGTCGAAAGGCGAGATTCCGAGCAGGAAAGGCTTTCCGGGCTACATGTACTCCGATCTCGCAACGCTGTTCGAGCGAGCGGGCTGCTTGCGCGGTCGCCCGGGAACGCTGACTCAACTTTCCATTCTGACGATGCCTGCCGATGACATCGGCCACCCGATACCGGATCTGACCGGTTACATCACCGAAGGTCAAATCGTCCTCTCGCGCGACCTCGACCGCCGTGGTATTTATCCGCCGATCAACGTGCTGCCTTCGTTGTCCCGATTGATGAAGGATGGCACCGGGGGCCAGTACACGGATCCCGATCACCCTGCACTTGCGAGCCAGCTCTACGCCGCGTATGCACGTGCCGTGCAGGCCCGCGTCCTGGCAAGCGTCGTCGGCGAGGAAGGACTTGCCGACACGGACCGGCACTACCTCGCGTTCGGCGCCGCCTTCGAGGGAGAACTGGTGGGGCAAGCGGGAAAGCGCACGCTGGAACAGAGCATGGCCATGGGATGGAAGCTTCTGGCGGAGCTGCCGACGAGAGAGCTGTCGCGCCTGTCCGATGCGCAGATAGAGCGACATCTTGCGCGGCGGGGGACGACTCGAATATGAGTGACGCCACGTCGACCCGCAGCGTCGTGCTCGAGATGAAGGACGAGCGTCGTGCAATGCATGATGGCTATGTGTTCCTCGACGAGAAGTGCCTGCTGCTCGCCGGCGAGATTCTGCGCGAGCTGGGGCGTTACGCCGCCCTCCGGCGAGAATTTGTCGCCGCACATTCGGCCGCAACCGAAGCGCTAGAAGCGGCTATTGCTCGCCATGGTCTTCACGGACTTCAAGTTTACCCGGCGGCGGACATTGCCGGCGCCAACCTGCGAGATACACGCCGCGCCCTGATGGGCGTTAGGCTGCAGGAGGTCGCGCTCGATATAGTTACCATGACCGCGTTGCCCGCGTTCGACCCCTCGCCGGAAGCCGAAGCCTGCCGCCGCGCGTTCGCGGCGTTACTCGGCGCGGCCGCACCGCTCGCCGCCGTCGAAGGCAATCTCGAGCGTCTATCGCTCGAATACCAACGATCGGTGCGGCGCGCCCGTGCCCTGCAGGACGTGCTTCTGCCGGAGCTCGATCGCTCGGTGTATGAGATCGAAACGCGGCTCGAGGAGCTGGAGCAGGAAGATGCGATATGGATGCGCCGACGCGTCTAGCGACACTCCGCCGAAGGATGCGATTCGCTAATGACGCAAGTTGGCCCGACGCAGACCTCAAGGTTATCGATTCGCGAACCCACGATACAAGCTAGCAGGCTCTAGGAAATAGGCAAGCGATCACAGGGCGATGCGATGCATAATGCAGCTTCGCCGTCGGAGGATTCGCATGTTGGACGGGCTCATCGATGCCACATTCCGGCATGTGGCGCGCCGAACCATGCGGCTTGGGCCGAGCGATGGCATCGGTCACGTGCCCCAGACGCCCGTGTTCCTGTACCTGCACGTGCCATTCTGCGAGGTTCTCTGCCCATACTGTTCGTTCCACCGGGTGAGATACGAGGAAGACAAGGCGCGCCAGTATTTCTCTGCGCTGCGTCGGGAGATCCGCCGCTACCACGAGAGTGGCTATGTGTTCAGCGGCGTCTATGTGGGCGGCGGGACGCCGACCGTGCTGCCGGAAGAGCTTGCCGCCACGCTGGCGCTCGTACGTGAGTTGAACCCCCGCCTGCGCGAGGCATCGGTCGAGACGAACCCGAAGGACCTGTGCGACGACGTACTGAGGATGCTCGAGGGGTCAGGTATCTCTCGCCTCTCAGTCGGCGTGCAGACGTTCGACGATGGCCTGCTTCGCAAAATGGTTCGCCTGGAGAAATACGGGGGACGTGCCGAGATCCTCGACCGCCTAGCGGCGGCAGCGGGCCGGTTCCAGATGCTGAACGTCGACATGATCTGGAACCTGCCTCACCAGACGGCAGCAATGCTGGAAGCGGACATCGACACGCTGCTCGAGAGTCCTGCCAACCAGGTGTCATTTTATCCGCTAATGAGCGCGCCCAGCGCAGCACGCAAGATGGCGAGAACTCTGGGCCTGCCCGGCCACGGCCGCATTCGCGACTACTACGGACGCATCCTCACGCGGCTCGAGGCCGGGTTCGTGCCCACATCCGCCTGGTGCTTTACGCGCGGCAACAAGGGCATCGACGAGTATATTGTCGATGCGGCTGACTACGTGGGTCTGGGCAGTGGCGCGTTCTCCTACGTCGACGGCACGCTCTACGCGACCACTTTCTCGCTGCAGGCCTACGTGGACCGCATCAAACGTGGTCTTAGCGGCGTGACTGACGAGCGGCGCCTCGGCGACCGTCAGCGCATGCGGTACGACCTGCTTGTGCGGCTGTTCAGCCTGCGGCTTGAAAAGGAGTGGGTACGGGCACGCTACGGGCAACGCTTCGAGCGGGCTCTAGGGCCGGAACTCCTCGGGCTCAAGCTTCTTGGTGCCGTCGTCGAGGACGAGCGAGGCTGGTCGCTCACGCGAGAAGGCATGTTTCTGTGGGTGCGGATGATGTCAGCATTCTTCGAGTCGGTGGACGTGTTCCGGGAGCAGATGCGCCGTCACATCCGGGACGACCTGGGGGGCGGAGCCGCGGGGGAATATCTTGTGCCGCTGGCGCAGATCCGCCATGGGCCGGCGGGACTCAGGCGGACACGCTGAAGCGCCGCGACCCGGCACCGCAATGTGTCGTTAGCGCCTCCGATCGATAGTTGAGCTTTCCAAGAGGCGACCTTGCGCGACCTCACGCCAACGGCGCAATCGAAAACGCCACCGGCGGCTCGCCCCGCTGGTGGCGGTCTGCCATAACCTCAGGGGTCGCTTGGCCTGCTTAACCTCGAGCCTTGTTCGGGTTGTCGGATTTGGCGGGCGCGGGCGGCTTGGCAGGAGTTGCAGGTTTCGTCGTATCCGCCGGTGCGGCGCTGGCATCGAGGTTCATCTCCGGCCACTTGCGCCCGTGGCAGGCCGGATTGGAGCAGAAGCTGCCGCCGTCCGCGCCCCACTGAATCTTCCCGTGGCACATCGCGCAACTGCTGTCGGTCTGGCTGCGATGGTCGTGCATCCAGTTGGGCTCCTCGTGGCTCGACGGCGGCGTGAGGTCGGGACTGACCGTGGACTGGACGGTCAGCACGCCTTTGTCGCTGGCAACCTTCGGTAGCGCGTGACAGAGGGTGCACTGCAAGCGTATCGCTTCGCCTTTGTCGTTCATGTGCTTGCCGTCGTGGCAACGGAAGCAACCCGGGAAGTCCTTGTGGCCGACGTTGTTCGGAAACGTCTTCCATGTCAGGTCCTTGGCCGCGAACGATGACAGGAGAAGGATGCGTTTCATTTCCGCCGCGAACTTCTGCTCAGCCTCCTTCGTCTTCGGCTTCTGCTCGCCCTGCGGCGCGGCGGCCGCGATCAATTCGGCGAACTTTGCTGCGCGCTCCGCTTCGGGACCGTAGACGGCACTGGCTTTCTGGATGATAGCGTCGGAGCGCGCCTTGATCGACGGCAAACTGCGGTCGATGCGGCCTTCCTCGAGGGCATCGTCGACCAGGTTCGCCGGGTTGCTGAACGGATGGCCCGCCGCATTGTGGCAGTCGATACAGTCGAGACGCCGCCGCGGCATCTTGTCGACGTCCGCACGGCTGATCCCGGCCGTGGGATCGAAATAGGTCGCCTTCACCTTGCCGCTTGCATCGTGTACTTCGATCAGCGGGATCTTCTGCTTGGTGGGATCGAGCGCGACATATTCGAGGTCCTGCGCGATATGCCAGTGGATGCCCTTCGCCACGCCGGTGCCGGGGCTGAGTTGCACATCCGTTTCCTTGTCGCCGCTGGCGAGGCCCGCGCCGGTGCCCGTGTGCAGCTGCAGCGTGGTCCTGTTCTCCGTGCTCTTGGCATCGTTGTCGTAGCGGTACTTCACCCGCAGCGTGTCGTTGTGGCGCGCCTCCGGCCAGTGGCACGCCTCACACGACTCGCGCGCCGGACGCAGGCTGTGCGTGGTAATCGGACGCTCGTAGCCGACGATCATGCCCCAGAGCTCGTTGATGTGCGTCGGCTTGATCGCCATGAGCTGCAGTGTGGACAATCCGACCCATGTGGCACTCGACGCAGTTCACGCGGGCGTGAAACGACGCGGCATGCGCTTTCGGTTCCTCGGGATGCACGGCGTGGCACACGTTGGTGCAAAAAGCGTTGCTGTTCGAATATTCCCAGGCGACGATTCCGCCCGCGGCAACAAGCGCCGCGCCGATTCCCGCAATGACAAGCGTCAGCACCGTGCCCAACATCAGATTGCGTCCAACGCGGATCTTCATCGCATATTTCCTATGAGAAATCGGCAGCGATTTGTCGTCACCAGGTCAGCTCCAGGCTGCCGCAACGCGAGAGTACATCGGGCTACGCACGCGCGCCAGCCGCTGTGCGGTCGGCATGGGTTGCTGCGCTCCATGCGTCAGTGAAGAACGCTGTATACGATCAGGACGATTGCGACGATGCCGAGCAGCAGCGTGGCGCCGCCGACAAACCACCCGAACGCTCGCGATTCGAGCGTCGGGGATGGAGCTTCCTCCGCCGCGAGCCGACCCTCGCGGCTCAGGCGCTCGTATTCGACTGTGCGCTCGTGTTTGAGCTCGTGTTCGGAAATGCGCCCGGTGAAGACGACCGTGTCCATGGGGAACTTTTCCGGGCGCAGATGACCGTTGAAGAAGTGAATGGTGAAGATGAACCCTACCGCGAGCAACGCTTCCTCGCCATGGACCAATGTCGCGATGTTGAACATCCAGCCCGGCAGGAACTTTGCGAAGAAGACCGGGAACCACAGGAGCAATCCGGACCCGCCGATAATGGCCATGCCCCAGAAGACGGCCCAGTAGTCGAATTTTTCCCAATACGTCCAGCGGTCGAATTGCGGCCGCGGTCCGACGCCCACGAACCACTTGAAATGGTTGTAGAGATCGACCGCGTCCTGTGGTTGCGGAACCATCGAATCCGGCCCCCACAGGATGCCGACGAGATCCTTGTTGGCGATGCCACGGCGGATGACCACGATGATATGGCTTGCGAACAGCACCAGCATGACGAACGCACAGGTGCGGTGAATGGCGCCGGCGGCCTGAAAACCTCCCAACAGGCGAGCGAGCACGCTGGCCCATGGCTTATCGGAAAACAGCAGCGGCAGCCCGGTCAGCGCCAAGCCCACGAAGGAAAGCATCAGCACGACATGCATGATGCGTTCGGTGCGCGTGAACCGGCGATAGTAGCGGCCGCCGACAGGTGCCGCACCCGTTGCCATGGGGGTTGGGGCTCCCGTCGGAGACTTGCTAAGGCTCGACATCATCGCTCCTTCCCCGTAGTGCGGCGTTCGGTGTGACGCGCCAACCGCACGCGCAGCGAGCGTACGAACCAAAAGACGGTATGAATCGCGAAGAAACCGAATACGCCGATCAACAGCCAGTCCATGAACTTCGCCGCGTAATAGTACACAGGATTGCGCGCGCGATCGTGCCGGTTTGCGTGGGGATCATAGTTTGCGAAGTTCGCGGTTGCCCCGGCGTGGCACTTCTGACAAGTCTTGAGTCGATTTTGCGGCGAAACGGTCGAGGCCGGGTTCGAGACCGGCAGGATTTCGTGCGAACCATGACACGAAGCGCAGGTCGCGACGAGTGAATATCCCAGCGCGGTCACCTGGCCGTGGAACGTATCGCGGTAGGTTGACAGGTAATCCGCATGGCAGTTGCCGCACTCGTTGATCACCTGCGTCTGAAACGCCGCCTGCTCGTGCTGCTGGATGCGATGCGCACTGTGGCAGTCGTTGCAGCCGGGTGCGGCCAGGTTGCCTTCGTGTCGCAATTGACCGTGCTGGCTGGTCGCGAACTGCGCCCGTTCCTTCTTGTGGCAATTGCCGCAGGTGTCCGGAATGTTTGCCCGACTCGTTGCGCTGTCCGGATCGGATTTCGCGCGGATAGTGTGCGCGCCATGGCAGTTCGTGCACGTCGGGGCGGAGGCCGCCGCCGCGCCCGCCAGCGCCTTCCCGTGAATGCTGTCGTGGAACTGGGTAACGATGTTGCCGCCCGGCAGCTTGGCGCTCGCCACCATCGCATCGCTGCCATGGCACTTGCCGCACGTTGCCTCGAGGTTGGCGTGATTGGTGCGCGACGCAGGATCCTTGGCACGCCTGATGTCGTGCAAGCCGTGACAATCGGTGCAGGTCGCGGCGACGTTGTTGCCGCCCTTGCGAGCGATGCCGTGGACCGTGGCGCTGTATTCCTTGACTTCCTTTTGGTGGCAAGTTGCACAGGCAACCGGCTTGAGCTTTTCGGGGTGGGGCAGTTTCTGGGCGGAGACGTCGGTGTGGCAGTCGGTGCACTTGAGATGCATTTCGCCGTGCACCGACCCGGCGAATATCGCGTCGTCGACGGCGATCGATCTGCCGTCCGTGCGTTTGGCGTCCTTCTCACCGTGGCACGCCAAGCAAGTCTCGTTGACGCCGGGCGCAGCCGAAGCAGTTCCCTGCGCTGCGGCGGCGGTCTGCCCCAGGCAGAGCAGCGCGAAAATCGCCACGATTCTGGCAAAATGACCGAGCAGGTGAAGAAAGGATGCTCGCCCTGACAGCGCACCGGCCGTAGCGGCGTCGCTCTCATCGCTTGGTTGCGCGGATCCAGCTGAGGTGTGGGAACCTCGCAATCGATGTCGAAGATCGTCGCCATGTCGTGGAGCGAAAACCACCTCGACACGTGATCCGTTATGGTCTGCCGCCATCGCTCCCCATCTTGGCGCCACATCTGCAGCACGAGGCGACTGCCTGCTGTACCGGTGACGGGCGCGTCCGATACGACACCTTACGGTAGCGTTGCGGGCAAACCATTGACGCAGGTCAAACCGGGGTACTTGCGCGACAGCGGCGCGGCTCAGACTTTCGGCGGGTTCAGGCCCTTGCTGATGCGCAGCGCGCCAGCTCGCCGGGACCGTCCGCTGCGCGGGCGCGCATTCCCGTATCGGATCGCGCTAGTCGGGGCAAGCTATTAGACGTCGCAGCGAGACTCGGTCCAGCAATTTCACGATGCGTCCCTGGATCTGGACCAGACCGTCGCGTTGAAAGCGCGAGAAGAGCCTGCTCACGGTTTCCAGCTTCAGTCCAAGGTAGCTGCCGATTTCGTCTCGCGTCAACCGCAGCACGAACTCTGACGGCGAATACCCGCGCGCACCGTACCGGTCCGACAGGTCGAGGAGGAATGCGGCCAGCCGCTGCTCGGCGTGCATGGTTCCCAGCAGCAGCAGAAGGGCGCGCTCGCGAGTAATCTCCCTCGACAGCAGGCGAACCAGATTATGCTGGAAGCCGGCGTGCTGCCGGCCCAGGGCCTCGATCCGTCCGAAGGGCAGCGTACAAATTTCGGTGTCTTCGAGCGCGACCGCCCGACAACCGTGGCTGTCGGTGTCAATGCCGTCGGTACCGATGATATCGCCCGGCATGTGGTAGCCGGAAATTTGATCGTCCCCGTGCTCCGACAGCGACACGGTCTTGCACGAGCCGGTGCGAATCGCGTACAGGGATGTGAAGCGGTCCCCGATGTGAAACAGCGTCTCACCCTTCTTCAGTCTATTGCGGCGGGTCACGAAATCATCGACTTGGCGCACGGCTGCCGCGTCGAGACCTGCGGAAAGGCAGAGGTCCTGCAGATTGCACGTCGGACACGTTACCCGACCCCAGTGCATGTGCCGCACGACGGACCGCGGCCGAGATGTTGCAAGGTCCGCGTCGCAGACTCCATTCTGCAGCGCGGAGACGATGTGGGTTTCACCCCACTCGTCGGTGGCAACGCGACGCTTCAGTTGCGCCGGTGACAGGTCAGCACTCACTTGCTATCCCCCCAGATGCAAGATTTGACACTCGCTCGAGATCTGGGGCATGACCTCCATACCGAACCAGCACTCGCCAAAATGCCCGTGCCTTGCCCCATGCCGCGCTACACACGTTACCGTCCACGGGGCTTCCCGTCTGTCCGGTAACGCACATATCTATCGAGCAGAGTATGCTCCCATCCTTTCGGCGTTGCCAGCGCAGTGCGGGAGATGTCCGTCAGGGTGGGTTCGCTGCCGGGCTTGAGCGGCGCTCGGGCACGCGGACCACATGAACGCTGCAGGGTGCGTTGGCGGTGACGGTCGAAGCCGCCGAGCGCCACCAGCCCAGCTTCTTCTTGGCCGGTCCGGGCGCGCCCAGGACAATCAGGTCGACGTTGTTGGAGCGGGCGAGGTCGAGCAGCGTATCGGCGGCATTTGCAGCCTCGACGACATGGAGCGAAACGCGCGATGGCGGCAATTTCAACGGCTCGACCCAGTGCCGCAACCGCATCTTGTGCTCGAGATGCTTTCCGGTCGCGGTCTCGAGCTCGGTCGCACCTTCGCCCACAGGCGCGCTCCGGATGACGGACACGCACATCAGCCGATACTCCGGGTTGAGAGAGACAATCTGCTGGGTCGTCCATTGCAGCGGCGAATGGCGATCGTCGTCGGGGTGCTCGGTGTCCACTGCGACCAGGATCGTCACCGCGCGCGTACCGAAACCTTCCTGCGATCGCCTTGGATGATCAGTCTCGCGACGCGCCCGCCACCATCGCAGCACATGCTGGCGAAATCCCGGGATCTCGCTCCGCTCGGCTCGTGCCGACAAAGCGACGTGCTCAGGATGCCGCAGATCCAGCGCGATGTGAGCTGCCGACTGATAGCGCGCGGAACCGTCGCGCTCCAGGCAACGGAGGATGATTTCCTGCAACCATGGTGGGACGCTCGCGTTCACTGCGCGGGGTGGCGACGGCTCGCGCCAGAGTCGGTCGCGCATCCCGGCGAGTGTCTCCGGTTCGCCGAAGGGCTGCCTGCCCGTCGCGAGTTCGTAGAGCAAGACGCCGAGCGCGAACAGATCGCTACGCGCATCGCTCCGGTTGTCCTGCAACTGCTCGGGCGATACGTAGGCGGCTGACCCCGCCGCGAACTGCTTTTCCTCGCCGAGCAGATCGGGATAGCGCGCGTGGTGGGCGAAGCCGAAGTCGAGCAACACCGCATCGCCGGACGGCCGCAACAGGAAGTTTTCGGGCTTGATATCCAGGTGGACGACTTCCTGCGCGTGCACGCTGTGGACGGCATCCGCAAGCGCCGCGCCGATTCGCGCGACCTCTTCCGGCGGAAGGGGTGCATCGGCGATGATTTCCGCGAGGGCACGACCTTCAATCCACTCCATGACGATGTACGGTGTCGCAGTCACGTCGCCTGTCGCGACGAAACGGGGTACGTGCGGACCGCTCAAAGTCGGAAGGATCATCTGTTCCATTTCGAATCCTTCGATGCCGATCGTCGGCTCGCCGCGGCCGAGACGGGGCACCTTCATCACCAGCGGAAATCCTGGATCGTCGCTGCCGAGCGCTTCGGCGCGAAAGATCAATCCCGTGCCTCCCTCGTGGATGCATTCGCCGACGCGATAGCCGTCGACGACCGCACCGGGTTTTACCTGATTCCGCACGATCCCGGCCACGGCGTCAGATGCCCAACTCGACCCGAGCCGCGAGCGAACCGGGAAGGCCAGCTTCGCGAATCTTGTCCGCGGCGGCGCCCGCGTCATACGCGACACGGCAGAACGTGACTTGGTGGCGTGCAGCGTCGAACAGCACATAAGCCGCAGCTGGGTTGCGGTCGCGCGGCTGTCCAACGGATCCGACGATGGTGACCCAGCGTCGATGGTTCCGCACTGGAATCGGCGCGCCCACGGTGGGTCGGAACTCCTTCATCCGTCCGAGTGCGCCTTCGAAGTAGAGCACCTGATCGTGCACGTGTCCGCAGAATGTATAGGTCACTTGCGCCGCGTCGGCGCAGCGCCGCGCAGCCGACGGGCTGTCGACGTAGCTCCAACGTTCCGGCGCCGCGGCAGAAGCGTGAACGTAACAGGCTTCCCCCTGGCGCACGACGAGGGGCAATGTCGCGAGGAAGTGTCGCTGCTCTTCGGTAAGAGTCTCGCGCGCCCATTCGATCGCGGCGCGGGCTGCGTCATTGAAATAGCCGCCGGTCCCTTCGACGGCCTCGTCGTGATTTCCCTTGAGAACCACCGCGCCCTCGGCGGCGTGTCGGGCGACAACCTCGACGACGCCGCGCGCGTCCGCGCCATAGCCCACGAGATCGCCGAGAAAGACAAAGCGCCGCGCGCCGCGGCCTTCAGCGTGACCGAGACACGCATTCAAGGCTTCCAGGTTGCCATGAATGTCGGACAGCAGGGCTGTTAGCAACGAGGGGATCTCAATGGGCCGCTACAACGGTCGATTCGGACAGCGTCGAACCACCCGCAGGCCGATCTCGCGTTGTTCGGTTGACCGCGGGCAACGACGACCAGCCTCGCAGTGCAGGCCACCGGCAAGAGTACCAAAATTCCGGCTTACGAAGGCAGCAAACGGTCGTATTCACGTTTGACGACCGCATAGCACTCGCAAACCCGCCCTTCCAATCCGGCACGATCAAGCACGTTGATGCGACCGCGCCGATACTCGATCAAACCCGCTTTCTGCAACCTTCCAGCCGCCTCCACAACACCCTGTCGCCTTACCCCGAGCATGTTGGCAATCAACTCCTGCGTCATCACCAGTTCGTCCGAGCGCAGCCGGTCCAGACTCAAGAGCAGCCAGCGACACAATTGCTGATCCAGCGAATGATGCCGATTGCAGACGGCCGTCTGCGCCATCTGCGCGATGAAGGCCTGCGTGTAGAGAAGCAGCAGGTGTTGCACCGGTCCGCCGTCATCGAATTCACTCTTGATCACGTTTGCGGCGATCCGATATGCATGGCCGCCACTTTGGACGACCGCCTGGTTGGGCGTGGTTTGGCCCCCAAGGAACAGGGAAATCCCGAGCAGGCCCTCGAACCCGGTCACCGCGATTTCCGCCGAGGCGCCGTTGGCCATGACGTAGACAAGCGAGACGATGCAGGTCGTGGGGAAATAGAGGTGTGTCAGCTCGCTTCCCGACGTGTACAGGATCTCACCGAGGGGCATGGATGCGAGCGCAAGATGCGGCAGCAGTCGTTCGTAGACTGCATCGGGCAGAGACGCCAGCAGACGATTCTGCCGGGGAGAGTGCGGCACGGACATTGCGAATTACCGAGTTAAACGCGTGAACCGCCTCTTCTTTAGAATGGTCAAGGCAGGTCTTAGCTGCCACGCTCCATTTTAACTGCTACGCCTCCGGTTGCGTATACGACGCCAGGAAGGCTCTCCTCGTCGCCGGTGCGGTTTGCCGTCGTCAGCGGGACGACGGCGGCTCGGCGCTCTCGAGCAGTTCACGGGCGCGTGCCTTAGCGTCCGGATCGGCCGACGGCGCGGGTCCTGCCGGCGCGCGCGCGCGCCGCCGCAGAATTATCCACCATAGAATCGCTCCGCCGCCGAGCAAGGCGAACGGCCCGCCCCACAGCAGCCACGTCGTGCTTTTCACCGGCGGGTTGTAGAGGACGAAGTCGCCGTAGCGCGCGACGAGGTACGCCTTGATCTCGGCATCACTCTTTCCCTCCTTGGCCAAACCCCGGACTTCGCGGCGCAGGTCATCGGCGAGGTCCGCGTTCGAATCGGCCAGCGTCTGATTCTGGCAAACGAGACAGCGCAGCTCGGTTTCGAGCCTCTTGAGCCTGAGGTCGAACGCGGCGTCCGAGGACGGCGCATCCATCTTGGTTGCGTTCGCCGAAAACGACAGCGCAATCAGCAGCGACATGTACGCGAAGCGATGCGCACGGATCACTTCTGCAATTCCCTGACGAGTGGAAGGACCTTCTGTTGCAGCGACTCGACGGTCAACGGGCCGATTTGCTTGTAGCGCACCACGCCCTGCTTGTCGATGACGAATGTTTCCGGGACGCCGTACACGCCGTAGTCGATGCCGACGCGCCCATCGAGATCGACGGCGGACGCGGTGTAGGGGTTGCCGTTCTGCGCCAGCCACGCAAGGCCGGCGTCGGGCTTGTCCTTGTAATCGAGTCCATAGACCGGAACGATGTTCGACGCCGCAAGTTGCATCAACAGCGGATGTTCGGCGCGGCACGACACGCACCACGACGCCCAGACGTTGAGCAGCCACACCTTGCCTTTGAGATCGGCGTTCGTCAGCTTGCTCGCGGGATCGTGCAGCTGCGAGAGGGCGAACGCAGGTGCCGGCTTGTCGAGCAGCGGCGAGGGCACCTCGCGCGGATCGCGACTGAGACCGACATACAGGAACGCCATCAGGATGACGAATATCGCAAGCGGTATCGACCAGCGCGTTGCCTTCACGATTTGCTCTTGTCAGTCTGCCGCGGCCGACGCGCCCGCACCGCCTGCCAGCGACATTGCCTTGCGCTTTACCGCAATCCGGTAGCGGCGATCGGACACGGCGACGAATCCGCCGAGCGCCATCAGGAAGGCGCCCATCCAGATCCAGTCGATGAATGGTTTGAGGTAAATGCGCACGCTCCATGGTCCCGCGACGTCGTCGGCGCCGCCCGCTGACACGGGCTCGCCCAGCGAAATGTAAATGTCACCCAGAAACCGCGTGTCGATCGCTGCGATCGTCATCGTTTGTCCCGAGGCGTTGTAGACGCGTTTCTCCGGCTTCAGCGTCTCGATCAGGCGCCCATCCTTGCGCACTTCGACGGTGCCCGTAAGCGCTCTGTAGTTCGGACCCGGCCCTGGTGTCACGCCGAGGAATTTGAATTCATAGTCGCCGGCAGCGGCGCTCTCGCCGACATCGAGGCGCACATCGCGCTCGATTTCATAACCCTTGACCAGGGTCACGCCAACGACAAACACTCCGACGCCGATGTGCGCGAGCAGCATCCCGTAGTACGAAGGTGAGTTCGCGCCGAGCGCCGGGATCAGGCCGCGCCGTTGCGAATTCACGAGTCGCGCGCGCAGGCCGGCTGCCGTGCTCGCGAATATCCACAGCGCCAGGAAGAGGCCGAATGCGATCAATGGCGACCAGCGGCCAAGTACGAACGGGAGAATCAGGGCCGTCACCACCGCCACGCCGAGCGCCCACCGCAGTCGCGTCCAGATTTCCGGCAGCGGCGCATGGTTCCACCGTGCCAGCGGACCGATGCCCATCAGGAATGCCGCGGGCGCCATCAGCGGATAGAACACTGCATCGAAGTACGGCGGCCCGACCGATATCTTGCCGAGGTTGAGCGCATCGAGGAACAGCGGGTAGAGCGTGCCGAGCAGCACGCTCGCCATGGCGACGACAAGCAGGATATTGTTCGCGAGCAGCATCGATTCGCGCGACACGATGCCGAATATGCCGCCGAGTCCGACGCTGGCGGCGCGCCACGCGAACAGCGCCAGCGAGCCGCCGACGACGATGGCCAGGAACACCAGGATGAATACGCCACGCGCGGGGTCCGTAGCGAATGCATGCACGGACGTGAGCACGCCGGATCGCACCAGGAACGTTCCCAGGAGCGAAAGCGAAAAGGCGACGATGGCGAGCAGAACCGTCCAGCTCTTGAATGCACCGCGCTTTTCGGTCACGGCCAATGAATGAATGAGTGCCGTCCCGGTGAGCCAGGGCATGAACGACGCGTTCTCGACGGGATCCCAGAACCACCAGCCACCCCAGCCCAGCGTGTAGTACGCCCAGCCGCTGCCCAGCGCGATGCCGACCGTGAGAAAACTCCACGCGACGGTCGTCCAGGGCCGCGACCAGCGCGCCCACGTCGCATCGAGCCGGCCGCCGATCAGCGCCGCGACGGCAAACGAAAACGCAACCGAGAACCCGACGTAACCCATGTACAACAGCGGCGGGTGAAATACCATGCCCGGGTCCTGCAGCAACGGGTTGAGGTCGCGGCCGTCCGGCGCCGGAGGAACCAGGCGCTCGAATGGGTTCGAGGTGAACAGCAGGAACAGCAGAAAGCCGACGCTGACGAGTCCCATGATCGAGATGACGCGAGCCAGCAACGTGAGGGGCAAATTGCGGGAGAACATCGTTACCGCGAAGCTCCAGCCGCCCAGCATCAACGTCCACAAGAGCAACGAACCTTCGTGCGATCCCCACGTCGCGGCGATGCGATACTGCAGTGGCAGCTGTGAATTGGAATTGGTGGCGACGTTCTGTACCGAAAAATCGTTGCTGACGAACGACCATGCGAGGCAACCGAACGCCAGGGCGACCAATAGTGCCTGTGCCCTAGCGGTAGGCCTGGCCAATGCCATCAAGCGCGGCGCGCCGACCGATGCGCCGATCATCGGCAGCGTGCCCTGCACGAGCGCGACCAGCAGCGCGAGGATCAGCGCGAAGTGCCCGAGTTCCGGAATCATCGCGTGCCCTTTCCTGGCTCGTGGAGGCTTTTCATGGTCATTCCTTTCTGCGCAGTGTCGATGGCAGCCTTGGCCTCGGGCGGCATGTAGTTCTCATCGTGCTTGGCCAGGACCTCCGTCGCATGGAACACACCGTCGGCACCGAGTGTCCCCTGCGCGACGACGCCTTTGCCTTCTTTGAACAAGTCGGGGAGCAACCCCGTGTAGGTTACCGGAATCGTTTTGGCCGTGTCGGTCACGAGAAATCGCACCGTCAGCGAATTCGGCTGGCGAACGAGGCTTCCGGATTCGACCATGCCGCCGATACGAAACGCGCGGCCCTGCGGCGCTTCCTTCGCAGCAACCTGCGACGGCGAGAAGAAAAATACGAGGTTCGACTGGAACGCGTTCAGGACCAGAGCAGCGGCTACGCCAAGGGCGGCGAGCCCCGCGGCGATCCACGCAAAACGCCGTGTACGTGGTTTCATCGACGGTGTCCAACGTTGTCCGAAACTGCCTGCGATGCTCTGAACCGTGCGCGCACTGCAGCGGCCTCGATCACGATGAGCAGCGCCGCGACCAGGTACGAACCCCATACGTAGAATCCGTAGCCGCCCATCGCGAGGAAATCGCTCAAGGTCGTCATTGTGCAGCGACGCCGATCCACTGGGCACCGCGTTCGCGCTCGAGGATGATGGCCCGGGTGCGTACGAGGACCACGGCGATCGAATAGAACCACGCGGCGAACGTCATGATGAGCATGCCCGTGAGCATGACTGCCGCCATCTTCGGTGCGGCGGAGAGGCTGACGCTCGACCCCTGGTGCAGCGTGTTCCACCACTTGACCGAGAAATAGATGATCGGAACGTTGACCGCCCCGACCAGCGCGAGCACTGAGCTCGCGCGATCGGCGCGGCGAGGATCGTCGATCGCGTTGCGCAGCGCGATGTAACCGAAATACAGGAACAGAAGGATGAGCTCGGAGGTCATGCGCGCGTCCCAGGCCCAATAGGTGCCCCAGGTGGGCTTCCCCCACAACGCGCCGGTCCATAACGCGATTGCCGTGAACAGTGCACCGGTCGGCGCGAGCGCCTGCGCCAGCATCGCCGCGAGTCGCGCGTTGAAGCCCAGGGAGATCGCGCACCAGAATGCCATGACAAGATAGATGAACATCGACATCCATGCTGCGGGGACGTGGATGAATATGATGCGGTAGGCATCGCCCTGCTGCGCATCCGTCGGCGCCACGACCAGCCCGAGCCAGAGACCGATCGCCGCCAGGATTGCAGCGGCGACCGCGAACCAAGGCGCGAGACTGCCCGCCAGCGGATAGAACGACGCGGGCGAGGAGAACCTGAACCAATTGATGGCAGAGCTCATATCAATCGAGCGCGATGCGCACGGCGGCGGACGTGGCGAGGGGCGCGCCGACGGCGGCGGCAATCAACGCCGCGCCCAGCAGCGACAGCTGCGGCGATGCGGCAAGACCGCCGCGCACTGCGTCGACCGCACCCGCACCGAAAATGAGGATGGGCACGTACAGCGGCAGGATAAGCAATGCCAGGAGTCCTCCGCCGCCGCGAACGCCCAAGGTCAGCGCCGCGCCGATCGCGCCAAGCATCGACAGGGTCGGGGTGCCGAGCAGCAACCCCAGGGCGAGCGTCGTGAGCTCGTCTGCGGTCAAGCCGAACTGAAGTCCGAGCAGCGGCGAAATGATCACCAGCGGGAGTCCAGTCGACGCCCAATGCGCGACAATTTTGCCAGCAATCAACGCCGGCAACGGGTAAGGTGACAAAGCGATCTGCTCCAGCATTCCATCGGCGAAATCGGAGGCGAAAAGCCGCGGCAGCGACAGCAACGAAGCGAGCAACGCGGCCACCCACAATACGCCGGGACCGAGGGCGCGCAACAACGCTGGCTCGGGTCCGACGCCGAGCGGAAACAGCGTCGCTACGATGACATAGAACAGCAGAAGCACGCCGAGTTCGGGCCTCGAGCGCAATGCGAGCTTCAGATCGCGGGCAAGCGCCCACGCGACGCCCTGCCAAGCTCCGGCCGGCGGCGCATTTGCCACCACGGCATCGAATGGCGTCATTGGAGCTGCAGCGCACGCCGCGAGCCGACCGGCAAGGCAAGCTCCTGATGTGTAGCGATCACCGCGATTCCACCCTGTCCCAGGTGCTCGGCAAGCAGTTCCTGCAGGGTCGCAATGCCCGCGGTATCGAGCGCGCTGGTCGGCTCGTCGAGCACCCATAGCGCGCGGCGCACGAGTCGCAGCCGCGCAAGTCCGACGCGTCGGCGCTGACCCTGCGACAGGACCCGCGCCGGAAGCGCGCGTTGAGGCTCCAGCGTCCATGTGCGCAGTGCGTCGCGCACCGTCGTCGCATCGGCGACAGCGCCGTGCAACCTCGCCAGCGAAATCATGTTTTCTTCGGCTGTCAATTCGTCCTTCAAGGCTACAGCGTGACCGATGTACAGTGTCGTCGCGCGCGCGTCCGCTGCGAAGGGTGCGACTGCTGCGCCACGCCATTCGAGCGTGCCGGCCGATGGGTGCGCGAGTCCGGCCACGATCTTCAGCAGCGTCGTCTTGCCGCTGCCGTTCGCGCCCGTAACCAGCAGCGCCTCTCCCGAATTCAAGGTAAAGTCAAGACCGGCAAACAGCGTGGCGACGCCGCGCTGCGCCGCGAGCTGCTGCGCTTCCAGCATTGCGCCCCGCTGAGAGAATTCGAGCCTGAATTATAGCCGAGGGCCTGTGGAAGACCTTGACCGGCGTCATAACTTGCGCGGGACCGACAGGTCTAGGGCACAACCTGATCGATCGTCATGTGCAGCCCGGCGGTTCCCGGCTTGAGCGGCGCGCTGCGCCCGAACAAGTCGCCCGGCTGCGGGATCGCATTGCCGCTCTTCGATATCCTTGCCTCGACGATGACCGAAGGCGCCGCCGACAGCTTGACGCCGGGCGCCATCCCCATGCTGTCGTCGAGCGAAAAATCCTTCGGCAGGTCCCGTGCCGCGATGCGCAGTACGGCGAGGGGCATGCGTGAACCCTCGGCTGCGCGGGCATAGATGAATACGGTATCGCTGAGCGCAACTTTGGATGTCAACGCGGGCGCAATATCGACCCGACCGCTGATCGCGCCCGCATCGGGCTTGCTGCTGGCGACCGGCGGCGGTTTCGCGGCGACCGCCTCGCTGGTGCGCGGGACGGGTTGGCCGCTGGCCGCTGGCGGGGCAGGCTTGCCCTCGCGCTGCGCAGTGGTGATCTCCGCAATAACGTCGGCGACCTGTCGCGCTTCGTCGGACCCAGCGGGCAATTCGCCGGCGAGCCGTCGCCAGTAGCCGAGCGAGGTCGGGAAATCATGGGCTTCGAGCGCGACGGTGGCGGCCAATGCCAGAGCTTTCTTGTGCTTGGGATCGATCGCCAGCGCGCGATCGATCAACTCCGCGGGTTTGCCCGACAGCTTTCGCCCCTGCGTCATCGCCAGCACGTCGGCGTAGTCCGCGAGGAGGTTCGGATCGTCCGTCACCAAAGCATTGGCGTGAGCGTAGGCCTCGGCGGATTCGGGAAAGCGCTCGAGCGCCTGGTACGAGCGGGCGAGAAGGACCCAGCCATCGACGTCCTCGGGGTGCTGTTTCAGTCGTGCGGCCAGCGAGTCGACCATGGCGATGATCTGCTGCTGGTTCACATCGTGACCTTCGATGGCGCTGGCAACGGCCGAGGCACCCGGATTGCCGAGGCGCTGATAGAGCAGCAGCGCCGCGACCGGGATGAGGACGATGAGCACGATCGCCAGCGCCCACGCCCTCCGCGACTGAAGCGGCGCTTCGGGTGGGACGACCCCTCCAGTCTCTTCGGTCACGCGGCGCGTGAGTTCCGTCAGCGCGGCGTCGCGCTCGACGGAAGTTATTTCGCCGGCGTCGCGCTCGCTATCCAGCGCACGCTTTTGATCGCGCAAGACGGCGATCGCTGCGCCGTCCGCGTCAGGCGCGTCCGCGCGCGCCTTGGCGCGGAGCAGCGGCCAGGTCAGGATGCCGAGCGTGGCGACAACCAGCAACGCGGCCAAGATCCAGAAAAGTGGCATGAGGCTTATGAGAACGGTGGCCGGTTGTTGCTGGCCTGTAATGCGCAATTATACCGGCTCCACTTCGCGCTTCGGCAAACGCGCCTGGCCTCAGCGTGACGCAGTCTATAATGCGCCGCATCGGCCACAACGCAACGCTTCTCTGGGGCGACGGGTGCCGCGTTGCGCGTATCGCCGGAAAAATTCCTCGACTATACGAATGCCGTGAAGTCGTAGCCTAAACGTTCAGCACGAAGGGACACTGCCATGTCAGACAAAGACATCCGCGAAGCCGCGCTCGAATATCATCGCGCGTATCCTGCTGGCAAGATTTCCATCCTGCCGACCAAGCAGTTGACCAACCAGCGCGACCTGGCGATGGCGTACACGCCGGGTGTCGCGGCTGCGTGCGACGAAATCGTCCGCGACCCGATCGAGGCGCGCACGCTTACCGCACGCGGCAACCTCGTGGGCGTCGTCACCAATGGCACGGCGGTTCTGGGTCTGGGCGCGATCGGGCCGCTTGCCAGCAAGCCGGTGATGGAGGGCAAGGCGGTGCTGTTCAAGAAGTTCGCGGGCATCGACTGCTTCGACATCGAGATAGACGAGCGCGATCCCGACAAGCTCGTCGACATCATCTGTGCCCTCGAGCCGACGTTCGGCGGCATCAATCTGGAAGACATCAAGGCACCCGAGTGCTTCCACGTCGAAAAGAAATGCCGCGAGCGAATGAATATTCCTGTCTTCCACGATGATCAGCACGGTACGGCGATCATCGTTGGAGCAGCGATCACCAACGGATTGCGTGTCGTCGGCAAGGATATCGCGAAGGTCAAGCTCGTGTGCTCCGGCGCCGGCGCCGCCGCGCTGGCATGCCTGGACCTGCTGGTCGGACTCGGCGTCAAGCCCTCGAACATCTGGGTCGCCGACATCGCCGGCGTCGTCTACGCCGGTCGCAAAGAGGAAATGGACGACAACAAGGCGCGCTACGCGCAAAAGACCGATGCGCGCAAGCTTGCCGAGATCATTGCCGGTGCCGATATCTTTCTCGGGCTTTCGGCAGCGCGCGTTCTCAAGCCGGAATTGCTCAAGCAGATGGCGGACAAGCCGCTCATCATGGCGCTCGCCAATCCCGAACCGGAAATCATGCCCGACCTCGCCAAGCAGGCGCGTCCCGATGCGGTCATCGCGACCGGACGGTCGGACTTTCCGAACCAGGTGAACAACGTCCTGTGCTTCCCCTTCATCTTCAGGGGCGCGCTCGATGTCGGCGCGACAACGATCAACGAAGCGATGAAACTCGCCACCGTGCGCGCGATAGCCGACCTTGCGATGGCGGAGCAATCGGATATCGTGGCCGCCGCGTATGGCACCGAGGACGTGAAATTCGG
Organism: uncultured beta proteobacterium; assembly: GCA_963829375.1. GTDB lineage: Bacteria > Pseudomonadota > Gammaproteobacteria > Burkholderiales > Casimicrobiaceae > PALSA-1003. Next base: position 21,580 of record CAWHIS010000017.1, read on the forward strand.
GCCCGAGTATCTCATCCCCAAGCCTTTCGATCCGCGTCTCATCGCCAACATTGCGCCCGCGGTCGCCAGGGCGGCGATGGAATCCGGTGTCGCGACGCGTCCGATCCGCGACTTCGATGCGTATCACCAGCAATTGATGCAGTTCGTGTACCACTCGGGCCTGCTGATGAAGCCCATTTTCCAGGCCGCGAAAAAGTCGCCGAAGCGCATCGTGTTCGCCGAGGGTGAGGATGAGCGCGTGATGCGCGCGGTGCAGGTCGTCGTCGACGAGGGTCTGGCAAAGCCGATTCTGATCGGACGCCCTGCGGTCATTGCGCAGCGCCTGGAACGCTTCGGGCTGCGGGTGCGTCCGGGCCGCGACATCGAGGTCGTCAACAGCGAGGACGATCCGCGGTACCGCGCTTACTGGACGGAATACCATCGACTGACCGGACGTAAGGGCGTGACCGAGCAAGTGGCCAAGATCGAAATGCGCCGGCGGTTGACGCTGATCGGCGCGATGATGATCCACATGGGCGACGCCGACGGCATGCTCTGCGGAACATATGGCACGCACGAGTCGCACCGGTATTACATCGACCAGGTCATCGGCCTGCGCAAAGGTGTCCGGGTGAGCGCGGCGATGAACGCCGTTCTTATGCACGAGCGCACTGTGTTCATCGCCGATACCTATGTCAATGCCGATCCGAACGCGGAGCAGATCGCCGAAATCGCCTTGTTGGCGGCGGAGGAAGTGCGCCGCTTCGGGATCACGCCCAAGGTTGCGCTGGTATCGCACTCCAATTTCGGTTCGAGCGTTCATCCTCAGGCGAAAAAAATGCAGGCGGCCTTGGCTCTGATCAACGGTATCGATCCGGATCTGGAGGTCGACGGCGAGATGCACGGCGATGCCGCGCTGTCCGACGACGTGCGCCGCGCGGTGCTGCCGGGCTCCCGCCTCAAAGGGGATGCGAACCTGTTGATCATGCCCACGCTCGACGCGGCAAACATTTCGTTCAATCTGCTCAAGATCGCAGCGGGCAGCGGTCTGACGCTCGGGCCGGTGCTGCTGGGCGCCGCCAAACCCGTCCATGTGCTCACGCCGTCGGCGACAGTCCGCCGCATCGTCAACATGACCGCCTTGACGGTCGTGGACGCGAGCGTAGACCGCCAGCGGGCACTGATCTAGCGGCGTCGAGCGCCTCGCGTGCTTGAAACCGGGACGGGGTGGCGCCACCTAGCGCGGTATGGCACCTCTCGATGGCTTTGCAGATGTCGCGCGCCCGCGACTGGTTCTCGACGATTCCGACAACCCTGCAGCCGGAGCCCTTGTTGCCGCGGGCAATGCCCACGATGGGCGATTGCAGGACGCATACTCGGTCGCGGTCAGCGGTGCGGTGGCGCGTACCAGCCCGGCGGTCGCACACATACGTGTGCAGCGCGCAGCGCGCCGCGGCGTTCCGCGCGAGGGCTCCGGCTCAGGCTTCATCATCACGCCCGACGGTTACGTCGTAACCAACAGCCACGTCGCTGGCGGTGCAAGCGCGCTCGAGGTCACCTTGCCGGACGGACGCGTCGCGTCAGGCGAATTGGTCGGCGACGATCCGGATTCTGACCTCGCCGTCGTCAAGATCGGTACACCGGGCCTTCGTTATGCTCGCTTTGCCGATTTTGCGGGCGTGCGCGTCGGCCAGATCGCGATCGCCATCGGCAGCCCGTACGGATTCCAGCACACCGTGACCGCGGGTATTGTCAGCGCGCTCGGCCGTTCCATGCGCGGACAAACGGGGCGGCTGCTCGACAACATCATCCAGACCGATGCGGCGCTGAATCCGGGTAATTCCGGCGGTCCGCTGGTTGATTCCGCGGGCGACGTCATCGGTGTCAACACTGCGATGATCCTGCCGGCGCAGGGCATTTGTTTCGCCATCGCTGCGAACACCGCCGAGCGGGTCGTAATCGCGCTGATCCGCGAAGGGCGAGTCCGGCGCGCGCGCCTCGGTGTAGGCGGACAGGACACGCCGATCGCCCGGCGCATCGTGCGCCATTTCGCCCTTGCGCACGAGTCGGGGGTGCGGGTCAGTACCGTCGAAAGCGGATCGCCGGCGGCGGCTGCCGGGATCAAAGTGGGTGACATTATCGTTGCCTTTGGCGAGTCGCCGGTTACCGGAATCGACGATTTGCATCGCCTGTTGACCAGCGGCCGCATCGGTGACGGCGTCGAGATTGCCGTGTTGCGCCGCGACCAGAAGCTATCCCTTCACGTCACACCGCAGGAATCGGCGCCACGCTAAGGTGGCCGGATCGAGCGCCCGGCTTTGCAAGCTTGGGCGAACTGTGCAAGAATCACCTTAACTTGCAGAATCAAGGTGGTAGCGATGCTGGACCGTGACGGGTATCGCCCGAACGTCGCCATCGTCATCGCGAGCTCGAAGAATCAGGTCTTCTGGGGCAAAAGGATCCGCGAGCATTCGTGGCAGTTTCCACAAGGCGGCATCAACCCCGGCGAGACGCCCGAGCGGGCGATGTATCGGGAACTGAAGGAAGAAGTAGGGCTGGAACCGCATCACGTGAGGATTCTCGGACGCACCCGCAACTGGCTGCGCTACGAAGTCCCGCAGCACTGGATCAAGCGCGAATGGCGCGGCAGCTACCGCGGCCAGAAGCAGATCTGGTACCTGCTGCGGCTCACGGGCAGGGATAACGACGTTTCGCTGCGCGCGAGCGATCATCCCGAATTCGATGCGTGGCGCTGGCACGAATACTGGATCCCGCTCGAAGCCGTGATCGAGTTCAAGCGCGACGTTTATCGTCGCGCCCTGACCGAACTCGAGCGTTATCTGCATCAACGCCCGCAGACGCGCAGGGATCGTCTCTACGGCTGGGGGCACACCATGATGCCACCGCCATACTCGACCCCGCCGGGAGACGGGTAGTCGCGCGCGCCCCCCGCGACGGGTCCCGCACGCTGTGCGCAACGAGGAGCGTTCGCGCGACCTCGGCCTTGATCGAATCGCCAAGCGGATGTTCTGCAGCAGGTCGCATGTTCCTGCGAGAGTCTTGTCGCGTGGAGCTTGACGCCGACGACCCCGATGACATTGTCGCTCGGTGCTGGCAGCATGAAGTTGTGCAGTGTGAGCGACGCAGAGCTGGAGGTCGAGTTTTTCTGCTGCGTCGGTAATTCGAGCCGGGGAGGAATGCGATGTTGAATTTCGCGTGCTGCCTGTGGTGGCTGGTGGTCGGCTTGGTGCTGGGCTGGCTCCTCTCATTGTTGTTCGACAAACTCTTTCGTCGCGACGGCGAGGCTGCGGGTGCGCGTTTTCGCGGCGAAATCGACGAGCTCAACCGGCGCATCACTGACCTGACCACGCGGGCCAGCGACGCGGAAAGCCGCGAAAGGAAGGCTGTGGCCGACGCGGAGGCTCTCACCCGACGCAGCGCGGAGCTCGCCACGCGTCTCACGGAAGCGGAAGCCCGCGCCAGGAGCGCCGGGATCGCCGCGGGCGGCCTAACGGCGGCCGCAGCCTTCGGTTTCGCGCCGCAGAGGAACAGCCTCGACAATCTCGAGATCATCGAGGGTATCGGTCCCAAGATCAGCGATCTGCTGCTGAAGGCCGGTATCACGACCTTCGCCGAACTCGCAGCCGCGCCCCTTGCGAGGCTGCAGGAAATCCTGCATCTGGCGGGAGCAAATTTCCGTCTCGCAAACCCGGAGAGCTGGGCGCGGCAAGCTGCGCTGTGCGTGCAAGGCGACTGGGCGGCGCTGCGCAAGTTGCAGGACGAGCTCATCGCCGGCGTGGACCCCAACAAGAGAAAGGGAGAGTGAGGTCCGGCGATGTCGCGATCCGAAGCAAGGACCCCCGAAGCATGGCGGAGTTTCGACCGCGTAGCGATCTTCGTTTCGCTAGCGGGCCTCCTGGTGTTGCTGCTGCTGTGGTGGTCGGGCTATGGACCGTCGCAGCCGGGTTGCTGCACCGCGCCGGTGGCCGTTTCGCCGGCAACCCCGACGACACCCGCTCCCACGCCGCCCCCGATGGTCGCCTCCAAGTCGCCTGGAGTCGAACCCACCAAGGTGGAGTCGACGCCGCCCGTCGACGTCGCGCCAGCACCGGCCAAGGTGGAAGCGCCTATGGCGGAGCCGCCGAAGGCCGCTCCAGCGATTGATTGCAACAAAATCGTCGAAGGCGTCGCCGTACACTTCGCGACGGGCAGCTCCACACTTACCGGCCAAGCCCGCGTGTCGCTGGACGAGGCGCGCCTCTGCGTCAAGGACGGCTCCTACGAAGTTGCTGGGCATACTGACACTGTTGGGAGCAAAGCGGCGAACCAAACGCTTTCCGAGGCCCGGGCCGCTGCAGTCGTCGCGTATCTGCGCAGCAAAGGTGTCGACGCGGCGAGGCTGAGCGCGCGAGGCTTCGGCGAGACGAAGCCGATTGCCGACAACAGCACTGCCGAAGGCCGGGCGCAGAATCGGCGCGTCACGTTCACGCGGCACCCATAGCAGTATTTCGCATCAACGCTGGGGAAATCCACGAGCGTTGCTTGCACGTGCTCCTAATCTACAGACGGTCCCGGAACAACCGCAGCGCATGCAGAAGGTCGGCCATCAGACCTTCCTGGTAGCGATAGGCCATCTCCTGTCCCATCGGCACCAGCAGCGACAGCGATTGCCGCCGGCTGCGCTCGGAGAGCGCGCTCAAGCGGTCCATCGTCGCATCGAGCATCGCGCGCGCTTGCGGCGTGCGCTGCGCATCGGTGGGTTGCATCTTGGCGATGTCGCCAACCGTGGCGCCGGGCCCGAACATTCGGGGGATCTCGCTCTCGATGTTGATGCGTGCCACATCGATGCGCCACAGCCTGAACCGGTGCATGACGCCCATCGCGTTGAAAAGCACCGATATCGCGAAGAAGAACTGGATCCAGCTCGACGTCAGCATGATGTCCACCGCCCACGGTGCGTAGACGCCGAGCAGGTCCGGGCCATCGTTGTCGTAGTAGCTGCGCGCCGCCGGCGCCATGGGCAACCCCGTCAGGTTCTGGGTGTCGCGGTTGTGCCGGACGAAGTTGGGGTATACGCCGGCGATCGCGGTGATGAAGCCCTGCGTCACCGATCGCGACGCGCAGCCGTTGCCCACGATCAGCGTGTCGACGTGCAGCACGTCCTTGGCCGTGGGCGGGAGCTGGTGCACGAGGTCGTAGTGACCGGCCTCGATGTGGCCGACCCGGGTGAAAGGAAAACGACGGGCGAGGGTTTCGGCCCCAGGTAAGTTGAGGATCTGCAGCTTGCGTTGTCGCACCGCGTCGTTGATCTGACGCGCGTCTTCATCGATGACCATTGCCGCGAGATCGAGCTCGCCGCGCTCAAGTTGCGCGAGTTGCTCGTCGGTCGTCGGCGTCGAGATCTTCAAGTCGAGCTCCGCGAACGGCGCGATCATGTGCCGTACCAGTTGCTCGGTGCCGCTGCCCACCGGACCGATGCCGACCCGTGCACCGCGCAGGTCCTCGGGCCTGATGACCTTGTCCGCTGCAGGCCCCAGGAAGAACAGCGTTTCGGGTCGAACCAGGCGCCCGACAAGCTCGAGCTTGCCCCCTTTCGGCCAATCGATGCCCTCCTGCACGAGAGCGAACTGGATGGCGCACGTGGCTTTCGCGGCTGTGAGCCGAGCCACGTTCTCCACCGAACCGGCCGACGGCAGGTTCCGGATCTGGCCCCTTTGCCGTTGCGCTTCCGCCGCCAAGTTGTCGACGACCGCGTAGTAGTTGCCGCGTTCGTTGCCTGAGAGGAAGCCCACGCGCACGTGGCGCAGGTTGGGCGTGGGCTCGATAAGCGCAACGCCGAGGCCGAGAACTGCCAGCCCGCTTAGCAGCGCTGCCAGCTTCATTCCTGGCGATAAGCCGCCGCTGTCGGGCGGCGTTCCAAGTATCCGTTGCAGGCCCTCCTTGGGATTGAACGATGCCATCGTCGTTGTCTAGGGTAGTCGTCGGGCCGGCAAGCCTGCGCAATCCGAGCGGCACCTTTCTTAGAGCAGGACCAGGTTGTTGCGGTGAATGAGCTCAGGTTCGTCGACGTAGCCGAGGATCGTCACGATCTCCGATGAGGGCTTGCGTAGGATCCGCAGCGTTTCCGATGCGCTGTAATTGACGAGGCCGCGCGCGATTTCGCGTCCCTCCGGGTCGAAGCAGCCGACGATCTCGCCGCGCTCGAATGCCCCGTCGCACGCGACGACACCGATCGGCAGAAGGCTCTTGCCGTCGCGCATCAACGCCCGTGCCGCACCCGCATCGAGCATGAGGCGTCCCGCCGTACGCACGTGATCGGCGAGCCACTGCTTGCGCTTGGCGAGCGACATGGCTTCGGCGACGAGTTGTGTTCCGATCCCTTCGCCCGCGGCAAGCCGCGTCAGCACCTGCTCTTCGCGGCCGTCGGCGATGACGGTCGATGCGCCGCTGCGGGCGGCACGCTTCGCGGCAAGTACCTTGGTCAACATACCGCCGCGCGCGAAATGGGAGCCCGCGCCTCCCGCCATGCGCTCCAACGCCGGGTCACCCGCAAGCGCACTATGCATCAGCGTGGCCGTCGCGTCCTTGCGCGGGTCACCGCTGTACAGCCCCTGCTGGTCGGTCAGCAGCACCAGCACGTCGGCTTCGATTAGGTTGGTGACGAGCGCGCCCAGCGTGTCGTTGTCGCCGAGCCGGATTTCGTCGGTGGTGACCGTGTCGTTTTCGTTGATGATCGGAATTACGCCGAGACCGATCAGCGTCAGCAGCGTCGATCGCGCGTTGAGATAACGCCGCCGGTCGGCGAGGTCTTCGTGCGTAAGGAGAATTTGTGCGGTGTGCAGGTTGAAGCGCGAGAACGCGGCTTCATAAGCCTGCACCAGCCCCATCTGACCAACGGCTGCTGCGGCCTGCAACTCATGCATCGCCGCAGGACGCTCGGTCCATCCGAGTCGCTGCATCCCTTCTGCAATCGCCCCCGATGACACCAGCACGATTTCCTTTCCCGCCTTGCGCAGCGCCGCTATTTCCTCGGCCCAGCGCGCCACCGCTGTGTGGTCGATGCCGCGGCCGTCGCCCGTCACCAGGCTGGAGCCGACCTTGATCACCAGCCGACGTGCAGCGGCGACCGGCGAAACGGTTGCCAAGGCGTTCATTCCGGCACCGGCGCTGTCGTCGCGACCGGCTGCCTCTGCAGCCACTCGAAGATCGCATAGACGAGCTCGCGACAGCCGTCGCCGGTGATCGCGGTCACCGCAAACACCGGTCCTTTCCAGCGATACGATTTGACGAACGCGGCCACGCGCTGCTGGCGTTCGCTTTCAGGCACGAGGTCGAGCTTGTTGAGCACCAGCCACCGCGGCTTCTCCGCGAGCAGGGGATCGTAGCGTTGGAGTTCCTTCACGATGGCGCGCGCATCCGCGACGGGATCGACGGCGCCGTCGAATGGCGCCAGATCGACGATATGCAGCAACAGGCGCGTGCGCTGCAGGTGGCGCAGGAAACGATGACCGAGGCCCGCGCCGTCGGCTGCGCCTTCGATCAACCCGGGGATGTCCGCGACGACGAAGCTCTTGTTCTCGTCCACACGAACGACGCCCAGGTTCGGCGCCAGGGTCGTGAACGGATAATCCGCAACCTTGGGTCGCGCCGCGGAAATCGCGCGGATCAGGGTCGACTTTCCGGCATTCGGAAAACCGAGCAAGCCGACGTCGGCAAGCACTTTGAGCTCCAGCCGGAGCATTCGCTGCTGCCCTTTCTCACCGGGTGTCGACTGGCGCGGCGCGCGGTTCGTGCTGGATTTGAAGTGGATATTGCCGAGGCCTCCCCGCCCACCTTTTGCGACCAGCGCGACCTGTCCATCCACCGCAAGATCGGCGATCGGCTCGCCGGTTTCAGCATCGCTGATCACCGTACCGACGGGAACGCGCAAAGTGATGTCTTCGGCTCCGCGTCCATACTGGTCCGCACCGCGGCCATTTTCGCCGCGCTTGGCGCGGTGGATGCGCGCATAACGGTAGTCGATCAGCGTATTGATGTTGCGATCGGCGCGAATGTAGATGGTGCCCCCGCGTCCGCCGTCGCCGCCATCCGGTCCGCCGCGCGGGACGTATTTTTCGCGCCGGAACGAGGCCGCGCCATTCCCGCCGTCACCGGCAATGACTTCGATCGATGCTTCGTCGACGAATTTCATGATCGTGCTCGTACGTCGCTGCGGCGAAAAAGAAGATAGCGTTCAGTGTCGTCACCGCGGCGACGGCCTTCCCATACCTTGACCCATGCCGAATCAGGCGGTGTGTCGGAGTCCTCGCGCCCGACCTGCATCAGCAACGTCGTGCACTTGTGTCCAGGCTCGAGCTCGTCGCGCACAGTGATCAGACCGATAAAGTAGTCGAACAAGGCGCGCTGCGGATCGCCCAGATTGTGACTGGCCACGCATCCATTCGCGGGCAGTTGCGCGGCGAGCGATTCGGCGACTGGACGGTAGCTGCGCCGGGAATCGAGGTATGGCAGCCAGAGCGTCATGGACAGGCCCCACACGAGCGTCATTCCCGCGGCCCAGTTGAGTACCGCACGCCGGTTCGATCGACGCGCGGGCCGCACCAGCACCACCCACAGTAGTGACAGAAAAATGGCGACTACCAAGGGGAACCAATGCAACGGAGGTTGGAAGCCCGGTTCCGTGTCATGGAACATCCGCGCGATCGGATCCGGAAGACCATGATGCAGGGACTCCAGCCACAGGGCCCACACCAGCGCACCGGCCAGTCCGAACGTGAGGATGCCAAACCAATCGAGGACGCCCGACAGGCCACGACGCAAGGTATCCACCTCAGCGGCGGCCAGCAGCGAAAGCGGCAAGAGCAGCGGCAGCGCCAATATCGCACGTGGCTCGGCGGAAGAAGTCGACAACACGACCAGCAGCACAACGACCATCGTCGCAGGCATTGCGATACCGGCCGTGCCCAGACCACCGTGGTCGCCTCTACCGCGAATCCACAGCGTCCATACTCGCCAGTGGCAGCGCCGGCCACGCGAACCACGGGAGGTTTTTGATATACCAGAACAGTTCGACCGGCGGCGCGTCGTTCGTCTGGCCAAAAAAGCGATAGATGTTCTGCGCGCGTAGCCACTGCGCGAAGAGGCCGGGTTCCCGCCAGTAGAGCGCCAACGGCCACGCGACAATCAACAGCGTGGCGACGGCCAAGGCGATCCCTAATGTCCCAATGTAGGTACGCTTACGCCAAGCGTCGAACAGCGGCAACAGGATTGCCGTGGTCGCAATGAGCGCGGGGGCGAGCGCGCCCTTGCACAGGAACGCGAGACCTGCGGCGAAGCCCAACAGCGCGCCGCCGAGTACGAATCGGCGCGGCGTCAGCGCCAGAGCATAAAGTGCGAGCGCGTAGGCGGCAAGGACACCCAGATCTGGAGCGAGCAGGTGCGCGCGGTCCCACAGGCCGACGCAACCGATGAACACGAGCACGGGCGGCCACCGGAAGGCGCGGCCATACAATTCGCGTCCGGTCAGCGCAAGCAACCAAAGGGTGGCCGCGAGACATAACGCATTGGCTATGCGGGCGCCATCGGGTAGCGGCAAGACCGCCGCAAAGGCGGCTGCACTCGCGGCGGCGAGTGCGTGAAACAGCGGCGGCCGCTCGGGAATGGGCACCCCGGCAAGATGCAACACGAGGCCATCGCCGTGCTTGAGCATATCGAAGGCAATGCCGAAATTCGTCGCGTCTTCGGGCTTCCACGGGTCGTGGCCGAACAGGCCAAGCGCGATCCATGCGGCGCACAGAAGCACGAGGCCTGCCTGCTTGAAAGCGCGATAGGGCCCGGAAGGAGATAGCCCGGACGCATCATCCGGACTATCAGCAGGCGTGGAGAGAGGCATGGCAGGAAACAAAAAGGCAGCCGAAGCTGCCTTTCATACGGTCACGTAAGACGTGACCGTCACGCCGCCTTCGGGGCGGTCTTGGTCGTGGTACCCGCGGTGGTTTTGGTTGCGTAGCGCTGCCGGAATTTCTCGACGCGACCGGCGGTGTCGACGATCTTCTGCTTGCCCGTGTAGAACGGATGGCACGCCGCGCAGACCTCCACATGCAGGGGCTTGTTGACCGTCGAACGGGTTGCAAACGTGTTGCCACAACTGCAGGTGACCTGGATTTCGCTGTAATTCGGATGAATGCCAGTTTTCATCAAATGCCTCAATAGTTTGGCGCAACATGCTTTGCGCGGCCCCCGACTTCCATCAACCTATTTTTCTTGCGCGAAATCCCTGGGCCCGGACGCCGGGCTGCGCTCGCGCGGCAAAACTAATCAATTATGAAGGTTTTTGCGCTGCGGTGCAATGCTGGTCAGCGCTAACAAAGTAGGGGCCGTGTAGCGTGGATTCAAGGGCCGGAGGCTGGCCCTCAATGAGGGCAGCTACCGCAATCCCCCAGCCGAGGAGCGGTCCGGCTGACAGGCGTCGCAGCCGGTGGCTACAACGCGTCGCGATCGCGGCTCCTAGCCGCGGCGCATTGAGTCAAAAAATTCTGCGTTGTTCTTGGTCTGCTTGACTTTGTCGACCAGGAATTCGGTCGCTTCCAGATCGTCCATCGGGTAGAGCAGCTTGCGCAGTACCCAGACTTTTTGCAGCACGTCAGCCTTGAGCAGCAGTTCTTCCTTGCGCGTGCCGGAGCGGTTGACGTTGATCGCCGGATACGTGCGCTTTTCCGCCATGCGCCGGTCGAGGTGGATTTCCATGTTGCCGGTGCCCTTGAACTCCTCGTAGATCACGTCGTCCATGCGCGAGCCGGTGTCGATGAGCGCAGTGGCGATGATCGTCAGCGAGCCGCCTTCCTCGATATTGCGCGCGGCGCCGAAAAAGCGCTTCGGGCGCTGCAGCGCGTTGGCGTCGACGCCACCCGTCAGTACCTTTCCGGAGGCAGGCACGACGGTGTTGTAGGCGCGCGCGAGACGCGTGATCGAGTCGAGCAGAATCACGACATCCTTCTTGTGCTCGACCAGGCGTTTGGCCTTCTCGATCACCATCTCTGCGACCTGCACATGGCGCGTGGCGGGCTCGTCGAAGGTCGAGGAAACCACTTCGCCGCGCACCGAGCGCTGCATCTCGGTCACTTCCTCCGGGCGCTCATCGATCAGCAGGACGATGAGCATGACTTCCGGATAGTTCGCGGCGATCGAGTGCGCTATATGCTGCAGCATCACCGTCTTGCCGGATTTGGGCGACGACACGAGCAGTCCGCGCTGGCCCTTGCCGATCGGCGCGATGATGTCGATGATGCGGCCGGTCATGTTCTCTTCGGCCTTGATGTCGCGCTCCAGGATCAGCGCTTCGTCCGGAAACAGCGGAGTCAGATTCTCAAACAGAATCTTGCTCTTTGCGTTCTCCGGCGGCTCGCCGTTGACCTTGTCGACCTTGACCAGCGCGAAATAGCGCTCGCCGTCCTTGGGCGTGCGAATCTCGCCTTCGATCGTGTCGCCGGTATGGAGATTGAAGCGGCGGATCTGCGAAGGCGAGATGTATATGTCGTCGGTGCCGGCGAGGTAAGAGGTGTCCGGAGAACGCAGGAAACCGAAGCCGTCCGGCAGGACCTCCAGCGTGCCGTCGCCGAAGATGCTCTCGCCCTTTTTCGCCTGGTTCTTGAGCAAAGCGAAGATCAGGTCGTGCTTGCGCATCCGGTTGGCGCCGTCGATTTCGTTGGTGTTCGCGATCTCGACGAGTTCAGTTACGGGCTTGGACTTAAGTTCGGACAGATGCATGGATGGGCAGGGGGAGGGGAGGGGCGGAACGAGGCGGCCCTGAGGACACGCGCGGCCGCGCAATACTTATCTGGGAGTTTGGCGCCGGGACAACTCGGCGGCGCCGGTGATGGCGCTCGACGGAGAATAGCCCCGTCGGGCGCGCTTAATGGGTCAGAAGCCTAGCCGGTTCAAAGATTGCTGTCAATAAATGCAGTAAGTTGCGATTTCGAGAGCGCGCCGACCTTTTGCGCAGCGATCTCGCCACCCTTGAACAATATCAGCGTGGGGATGCCGCGGATGCCGTATTTCGCCGGCGTCCCAGGATTGGCGTCGATGTCGAGCTTCGCCACCGTCAGGCGACCAGCGTAATCCCTGGCGACGTCATCGAGGATCGGGGCGATCGTCTTGCATGGACCGCACCACTCCGCCCAATAGTCGACCAGGACGGGCGTGCCCGCCTTGAGAACATCGGTGTCGAAACTCGCGTCGCTGACGTGCTTGATATGGTCGCTCATGAATTCCTCGCTGAGGCCCGGATCGGGCTGTCCCGGGACCACACCTTGCAAGCCTAAGTTAAACGCCTGCCCCGGCGCAAGCCACGCATCTGGCTAGGGCATAGCTGGGGGCCGATTTGGTAGAATCAAGCCTGCTCGCGCCGGGAAATCGAAGCAATGACCTACGTCGTCACCGAAACCTGCATCCGCTGCAAATACACCGATTGCGTCGACGTCTGTCCCGTCGATTGCTTTCGAGAAGGACCGAATTTCCTGGTCATCGACCCCGACGAGTGCATCGATTGCACTCTGTGCGTCGCCGAATGCCCGGTCGAGGCGATCTACGCGGAAGATGACGTGCCGGACAATCAGAAGGAATTCACTGCCCTCAACGCCGAGCTGTCCAAGTTGTGGAAGCCGATCATCGAGCGCAAGCCCGCACCCCCGGATGCGGATGACTGGAAAGATATCAAGCAGAAGCGGCATCTCCTGGAACGCTAGGCCAGAGAATGCCGGTTTGACCGTGTCGGCGCGTCGCACGTAAAATGAATGGTTGTCGCAACGCAACCACGGTCCACGGTCCCGAAAGCCCCCCGATGCTCAAGAACACACTCCTTGCCGCGGCACTTGCCGTAGCGGCCGCAGCGTCCGGCTCCGCGTGCGCGCAGAGCGCTGCGCCGGCTGGCAATGCGGCAGCGGGAGCAAAAAAAATCCAGATGTGCACCGGGTGTCACGGCATCGTCGGGTGGCGAACCGCGTATCCGGAGGTCTATAAAGTGCCCAAGATCGGCGGTCAGCACGCTGCATATATCGTCAAGGCGCTGCAGGAATACAAGAACGGGGAGCGTAGCCATCCGAGCATGCGAGCGATCACCGCGTCGCTTTCTGAACAGGACATGGCTGATCTCGCCGCGTACTACTCCGCGGGCGCGGCGCTGACGGCTAGCAAGTGACGATGATGAAGACGCTTACTGTTGCATTGCTGTTGACGTTCGCGGGCGCCGCTGCAGCCGCCGATGTACCGGCTGGCCAGGCCAAGGCAAAGGAGGTCTGTCAGGCCTGTCACGGCATGGATGGCAACAGCCCGTCGCCGGACTATCCGAAGCTTGGCGGCCAGTATCCAGATTACCTGTCGAAAGCGTTGCGCGACTACAAGTCGGGCGCGCGTAAGAACCCGATCATGGCCGGCTTCGCAGGCACCTTGTCCAAGCAGGACATCGACAACCTCGCAGCGTATTACTCGTCGCAACCAGCGGTCGTCGCGACCAAGCACTAGCGGCGCGAGCCCGTGGCGAGGGGCCTCCTCAACGAACGTCGCGATTGGCTCGTCCGTTGTCGGCCCTATGCGCCCGCCTCGGGTCGCCTCCACTCGCATTCGCTCGCGGAGCCTTGCTCCGCCTCGGCGGTCGCCCCACGCTCGCGCGGGGATCGCGCGAGGCGAGTCGACGCAGGCGGCCGACACGCTTTCGCAGAGTGTTCGTGCAACCGCCATAGGAGGCCGCGGCGCGAGAGGCCTCAATTCAAGGCGCCGAGCGGCGCCTTTTTTGCTTCGGCTCGTCTCCGGCCGGCTTGGTCTTATGCCGAAACTCGCATAAGTCCTCGATGACGCATTCAGGACATCTCGGCTTGCGTGCCTCGCACACATACCGTCCGTGGAGAATCAACCAGTGGTGCGCATCGTGGCGAAACTCATCGGGGGTGAACTTGATGAGCTTTCGCTCGACCTCCTCAGGATTCCTGCCCGGCGCCAGCCCGGTGCGGTTCGCGACCCGGAAGATATGCGTGTCAACGGCGATCGTTGGCTGGCCGAACGCGACGTTGAGGACGACATTCGCAGTCTTGCGGCCTACGCCTGCCAACTTGACTAGCTGTTCATGATCCTTTGGCACCTCGCCGCCGTGCTCGGCGAGCAATTGCCGGCATAGCTGGATGACGTTCTTCGCCTTGGTGCGAAACAGACCGATGGTCTGGATGTAAGGGATCAGGCCGGCCTCGCCGAGAGCGAGAATGGCGCGCGGTGTATTGGCGCGCGCAAACAGCTTCGCCGTAGCGAGGTTGACGCTCCGGTCCGTTGCCTGGGCGGAGAGCACGACAGCGATCAGCAACTCGAAGGGCGTCTTGTATTCGAGCTCGCTGCGCGGATGCGGGTTGCGCGCTCGCAAGCGCTCGTAGATCTCGCGCCGCTTGGCGGCATTCATCGCGATGCGCCACTGCGTCGCGAGCGCGCACGCGCCAGCGCTTGCGCGACGGCGGCCTTGCGCTCGGCGAGCGTGCTGCTGGTCGCGGTGGTCGGCGCAGGTTTACGTGACGCCGTCTTGCGGGACAGGCGCTCGCGTTGCAAGTCGTATCGCTCGCGCGCCATGTCGGCGTCTGCACGCGTCCATTCGCGGCCTGCCGACACCATCGCGATGCAGTCGACGGGGCAGGGTGGCAGGCACAGCTCGCACCCCGTGCAGCGATGGGCGAGAACAGTGTGCATCTGCTTGGCCGCACCTACAATCGCGTCGGTTGGGCAAACCTGGATGCACAGTGTGCAGCCAATGCACGCGGCTTCGTCGATCAACGCAAGCGCGAAGGGTGGCGTCGCTCCGCGCGCCGCATCGAGGGGCACTGCGGGGACGTGCAGCAACTCGGCCAGCGCCGCAATCGTCGGAAGACCGCCGGGTGGGCAGCGGTCGATGGGGGCGCGTCCGCCGGCGATCGCGTCCGCATACGGCCTGCAGCCCTCTTCGCCGCAACGCCGGCATTGGGTCTGCGGGAGCAAGGCGTCGATCCGGTCGACCAGGGCGGCGCTCGCGCTACGGTCCATGGACGTATTCTAGTCGGTATCGCGCGAGGGGCAGGCCGGGCCGGTGGCAGCACCATTCGCGGCAGGAGACGCTCGCGGTGAGCCGCGCGTTTGCGCATCGGTTCCGGCAAATGTGAGCCGCGCCGCGACTGCCAGGATGTCAGCGTTGCCGTCGCATTGCGGCCTGCCGGGCGTTGGCTGACAATAGGCCGTTGCCACGCCTCCAACCATGCATCCGCACAGCCATTCCGCGTCCCGGTCGCGCCACCGTGCAGGCGCAGATCCGGTGGCGCACACGCATTCGCACGCATCGCGTCGGACCGATCCGGGCACGTGGCGTGCGCTGATCTGGGCGCTCGCTCTGACGGGTGGCTTCGGCGTAATCGAGGCCGTCGGCGGCTGGATCGCCGGTTCGCTGGCCCTGCTGTCCGATGCAGGTCACATGTTCACGGACACGGCGTCCTTGGGACTTGCGCTGCTTGCCCACTGGGTATCGCGTCGCGCGCCCTCGAGTCGCGCCACGTATGGTTATGCGCGCGCCGAGGTCCTTGCCGCGTTCGTCAACGCACTGGCATTGCTTGGACTGGTCGTTTTCATCGTCATCGAGGCGGTGCGGCGTCTCCTCGCGCCGCAATCCGTTGCGGGCGGGATGGTCCTCGGCATCGCATTCGTGGGACTCCTGGTCAACCTGATTGCGGCCTGGATGCTCTCCCGCGCCGGAAACTCGCTCAATACGCGCTCCGCGCTGCTGCACGTGCTTTCCGACATGTTGGGCTCGGTAGCTGCGATTGTCGCGGGTGGGGTCATCGTCTTTACCGGCTGGACACCGATCGACCCGATTCTGTCGCTGGTTGTTTCGTTGCTGATCGTGCGGTCGACGTGGAGCCTGCTCGCGCAGTCGACTGGCGTGTTGATGGAGGGTATGCCGTCTCACCTCGACTACGAGACAGTCGGTCGCGCGCTGTTGCGCGTTCCCGGCGTCGCCGCCGTGCACGATCTGCATGTATGGCAGATGACCAGCGAGCGGGCCGCGCTATCGGCGCACCTGTTGATCGGCGAGCCGGCGCACTGGCCGCAAACCCTGGCGGCAGCGCAGCGACTGCTTGCCGATGAGTTTCACATCGATCACGTCACGTTGCAGCCGACCTGGCATCAGGCGCCCGCGGGCAAGCGGATCATTCCGCTCACACCAATCCCGGCCGATGAGAAGGGACGGTTTCGCTGACCAACCTTCAGAGCCAGCGAATCCTTTTGAACCAGAGGTACAGCCAAACGTCGAACCCGATCATCACGATCATCGCCAACGGGTATCCGAGCTCCCACTCGAGTTCGGGCATGTGCTTGAAGTTCATGCCGTAGACCCCGGCGATCATCGTCGGTACCGCAATGATGGCGGCCCAGCCGGCGAGTTTTTTCGTCACCTCGGTTTCGTTCAGGCTGATCATGCCGAGATTGACCTGGATCGCCGTCGCGAGCATTTCGCGAATGCCCTCGATCGTCGCGTGCAAGCGCTGCAGATGATCGTACACGTCGCGGAAGTATTCGCCCATTCCCGCGCAAATCTGCGGCACGCGCCCGCCGTAGAGCTTGCCGACGGCCTCCATCAGCGGATCGACCGCGTGCTTGAGCACCATCAGCTTGCGCTTCAGCTCGTAGAGCGCCTCGATGTTCGACCGGGCCTGGTTCTTGACGAAGATCTGCTCCTCGATCGCTTCGAGTTCGGTCTCGAGTTGATCCAGGACGGGAAAATAGCGATCGACGACCTTGTCGATCAGCGCGTAGAACACGTACGCCGCGCCATACTGCAGCAGGTGGGGTTCGCGTTCGGAGCGGCTGCGCACGTCGGCAAAGCCTTTTTCGCTTTGCTTGCGCACCGACAGGATGTAGTTGCTACCCACGAAAATGTCGACCTCGCCGACCCGCAGTTCACCCTCGTGCGGCTCGACCGACTTGAGAACCGCGAACAGGGAATCGCCATACTCTTCGATCTTCGGCCGCTGGTGGCCGCTGCGCGCGTCTTCCACGGCGAGTTCGTGCAGCGAGAATTCCTCGCGCATTTCCTCGAGTTCCTCGGGCGACGGATCCTTGAGCGCAACCCAGACGAAACATCCAGGAAGCTTGAGGTACTCGCTGATATCCTCCTTGGGAATGTCGGCGAGCTTTCTTCCTTCCTGATACGCGACGCAGTTGACGAGCATTGGGCAAGTCCCGCAAGTTTGGCCGGTACGGACTGCCGCGGCGGATGGCCGATCATAGTCGTACGGCTGATGAATTGCCACCGGCGGTAGCCCTGCAGTGTGGCAGCGGGTAACATGACGCCCTCTCCTGCCACGGCCGCAACGCATGATCATCGAGTCGCTGCTCGACACCGACCTGTACAAGTTCACGATGATGCAGGTCGTGTTGCATCATTTCCCAGCCGCGCAGGTCGAGTATCGGTTCAAGTGCCGCACGCCGGATGTCGACCTGACCCCGTATATCGGCGAGATCGAACGCGAAATAGGCGGATTGTGCGGCTTGCGGTTTTCACACCGCGAGCTCGACTACCTGCGTAGCTGGCGCTTCCTGAAAAGCGATTTCGTCGATCTCCTGGGCTTGTTCCATCTGGACGAGCGCTTCGTCAACGTACGTCGATCGTCATCCGCACCAGGTGAAATCGAAATCACGATCGAGGGGCCCTGGCTGCACACGATCCTTTTCGAAGTCCCGCTGCTGGCCATCGTCAGCGAAGTCTACTTTCGCAATACCCAAACCAAAGTGGATTTCACGGAAGGCCGCAGACGCCTGCAAACGAAGATTGCGCAGATCAACGCCGTGCCTGATCCGGAGTTTCGGGTCGCGGACTACGGCACGCGCCGGCGATTCTCTCACCAGTGGCAGGACGAAGTCCTGCGCACCCTCAAACGGGATATCGGCGCCAAATTCGTCGGCACGAGCAATGTACACTTCGCGCGGGAGCATGGTCTTACACCGCTGGGGACGATGGCGCATGAATACCTCCAGGCATGTCAGGCGGTGGGACCGCGGTTGCGGGACTCGCAGGTGTTCGCGTTCAATACCTGGGCGCGCGAATACCGCGGCGACCTCGGAATCGCGCTGTCGGACATATGCGGCATGGACGCGTTCCTGCGCGACTTCGACCTGTTTTTCTGCAAGCTGTTCGACGGCGTTCGCCACGATTCGGGCGATCCCTTCGAGTGGGGCGAGAAGCTGATCGCGCATTACCAGAAAATGCGCATCGATCCGCGTTCGAAGGTCATGGTGTTCTCGGACAGCTTGAGTGTGCCGCTCGCGATCCGCCTGCATGAATACTTCAAGGGCCGCAGCCAGACGGCCTTCGGCATCGGCACCAATCTGACCAACGACGTCGGTTTTCAGCCGTTGCAGATTGTCATCAAGATGACTCGTTGCAATGGTCAGCCGGTCGCAAAGATCAGCGACGAGCCATCGAAGGCCATGGACTACGACCCGTCCTACGTGGCCTACCTGCGCGAAGTGTTCCAGTTGCCTGCGGAGTCAGTGACCGAAAACACGACGGGTGCCCGGACCGCGACGTCGGCGCATTAGAGACTCGCAAGTGCCGCCTCGTAGGCGGCGAACATGACGGGGTCGTTGCTCGTAAAAATGACGCATTCGAAGACATCGAGCCGTGCGAAGCGCCGGGTGGTGGTTACGGCCAGGGGGACCGCCAGCTCCCGCGGATAGCCGTAGGCCCCGCAGCTGATCGCAGGAAAGGCAATGGTTTTCAGCGCATGACTCGCCGCAAGTTCCAGTGACCGGCGGTAGCATGCCGCGAGCAGCTCGGCCTCGTCTGCCTGGCCCCCCTTCCAGACCGGGCCAACGGTATGGATGACATGCCGTGCCGGCAGGCGGTAACCTAGGGTGATCCGGGCGTCGCCGGTGGCGCAGCCGCCGAGGGTACGGCACTCGGCGAGGAGGTTCGGACCTGCCGCGCGATGGATGGCTCCATCTACCCCTCCACCCCCGAGAAGCGAGTTATTGGCGGCGTTGACGATCGCATCCACGCGAAGCGTGGTGATGTCGGCCTGGACGGCGACGAGCTTTGCTGGCATCGATCGCTAGAGCGGGGCTGGTTGCGGCAGCACCGGCCTCAGTATAGCGCCGCTGTCGTACCGCGGCGGTTGGGTTATAGTATGTCGATGGCATCAAACAAGCACGCCGCCGCGACCGCCCCCGTCACTCCCGCCGCCGAGCCGGCGCTTCCGGCGCGTCCCGCCAAGCCCCCCGACCGGCGCCTGCGCCTCGAGGACATTCTCAAGCTGATGGTCGCGGACGGCATGGTATCCGCGGCCGATGCCGAACACCTCGGGCGTTCTCGCACCCAGCGCTTCGAGACCGTTCTGGAACTGATTGCCGATCGCAAGTGGCGCTCGCTGGTCGGCGCCAAGAAACTGCTGACCCTTGACGCGATCGTCGAGTGGCTTGCTGCACGGCTGAAGATCAAGTACCACCACATCGATCCGCTGAAAATCGACCTGGTCGCCGTGACGCAGACCATGTCAAACGCCTACGCCGAGCGTTTTCGCATTCTGCCGATCGCGGTAACCTCGAGTGTTCTGACCGTGGCGACCAGCGAACCATTCGTGCGTGCATGGGCGGACGAACTCGAGCAGATCCTGCACAAGAGAATCGAGCTCGTCTTCGCCAACCCGCAGGATATCCGGCGCTACGTCGGCGAATTCTTCACGCTCGCGCGCTCGATGAAGAAAGCGCAGGAGACCTCGCGGGGCGAGGTTTCGCTGGCGCGCAATTTCGAGCAACTGGTCGAGCTCGGCAATCGCGGCAATCTCGACGCCAACGATCAGCACGTCGTCCACATCGTCGACTGGCTGTGGCAATACGCTTTCGAGCAGCGCGCCTCCGACATTCATATCGAGCCTCGGCGCGACCTCGGCGTCGTGCGCTTTCGCATCGATGGGGTACTGCATCAGGTATATGCGATCCCGATTCCAGTCCTGCTGGCGATGACCAGCCGCATCAAGTTGCTGGCGCGGATGGAAATCGTCGAGCGCCGGCGGCCGCAGGACGGGCGCATCAAGACCGTGTCGTCCGTCGGCGGCGAGATCGAATTGCGCATTTCGACCATGCCGACCGCGTTCGGCGAAAAACTCGTGATGCGGATATTCACGCCTGAAGTACTGGTCCGCGATTTTCAGGAGCTTGGCTTCAGCACCGACGATCGCGAGCGCTGGGAAAAGATGGTCAAGGAGCCGTACGGAATCATTCTCGTTACGGGTCCGACCGGGTCGGGCAAAACGACCACCCTGTATTCGACGATGAAGCTCCTCGCGACCGAGGACGTCAACGTCTGCTCGATCGAAGACCCGATCGAGATGATCGCGCCCGAGTTCAACCAGATGCAGGTGCAACCGATCATCGGGGTGGACTTCGCAAGCGGCGTGCGCACGCTCCTTCGGCAAGATCCGGACATCATCATGGTGGGCGAAATCCGCGATCGGGACACCGCCGACATGGCGGTGCAGGCGGCGCTGACCGGCCACCTTGTGTTGTCGTCGCTGCACACCAACGATGCGCCCACGGCGATCACGCGGCTGCTCGATCTGGGCGTACCCCCCTACCTGATCAATTCGACGGTGCTCGGCGTCATGGCGCAGCGGCTCGTGCGCACGCTTTGCACCCACTGCAAGACGCCCGCCGACCCGCCGGATGAAGACACGTGGCGCATGCTCACGGCGCCGTTTGTCGCCGATCTGCCGCGGCAGCCGCACAAACAAGTCGGTTGCCTCGAGTGCAGGATGACCGGCTTCTACGGCCGGATGGGGCTCTACGAAATCATGACGATGACGCCGGCGCTGCGGCAGCTGATTCACAAGGAGGCGTCGGACGCCGCGTTGCGCGAGCAGGCGTACAAGGAAGGCATGAAACCGCTGCGCGTTTCCGGCGCTGCGAAAATCGATGCGGGTGCGACTACCGTGGAGGAAGTCGTCAAGGTGGTGCCGTTGGGGTGATCGACTCGGGACGGAGTTGAGTCGTTGCCTCACCGGTTTCAGTGGCGAGGTCCCGGACGACCCACCGGAATTCCCATCTAGTCTAGTGGCAGACGGTGCCCGCGGGCGGCGAGAACAGCTGTCTTGTGATCTGTTTGCTCTGGGTGACGTTGTTCACGGTGTAGGTAAAAGTTGCCGCATTGCCGTTCGCGAACGCGAACGTCGCGGTCCCGACCGCGGTTAGCTTCACTAGTCCGGGATTGAATGGCACCGCGCTGAGGGGCGGCCCGGTGCTCCGGAACAGTTGCCCCTTGTAGGTACCGGCCGCGACTTTCGGTGCCGTCACCGACAGCCACATGGGCGTACCGTCGACGTCATAGGTGAACCAGGTCGCGAAGATGATATCGCCCTGATGGGTGAGATTGATCCCCCATCCTGACTCGGCGCCGCCGGCCACCCACCACAGATCCTGGTAGTTAGTCGCCGCGGCGAAATCCGGTTGCGGGCCGAACGCGCAGGACGGCGGCGGACCGAAATTCTGCCGAGTGAGCGCCTTGTGTTGCTGAGTGCCGTTGACGAGGTAGCTGAAGCTGCCGCGGTTGAGGTCATTCAGCACCAGCGTCCCCACTCCGACCGGCGTCCGCGTGACCTGCGTCGGATCGAAAGGGATCGCACTGAATGCAGGGCCGCGCGCGGCTTGCAATTGCCCGGCATAGGTATCCGGATTGGTCGCCGTTTTGTTGGCCGTCATCGACAGCCACCAGCCCTTGCCGGCGGCATCGTAGGTGAACCAGGTGGCAAAGATGATGCTGCCCTGGTGGGCGAAATTGATGCCCCAACCTGATTCGGACCCTTGCGGTGCTGCCCACCACAGACCGCCCGCCGGGACGCCGGCGGCAGCGACACCGGCCCTGGCGGCCGCAACGGCGGCGCCCGCATCGAGCATCCCAGCGCCACAGGTATCGGTGGTGCAATAGCACTGCGCTTGGGCAATGGGGTTGCCCAAAAAGTCGCGCTGCGGCGCTGTGCATTGTAGTACCGCCGTCCCATCGCCGTTGTCCCCGCCGGCGGTAGGGAACGCACGTGCGGTGGCCTGCAGGAGCAGCCGCACCTGGTAGGGTGTCAGCGAGGGCTGCGCGGACAGCATCAAACCTACGGTGCCCGCCACCAGCGGCGTCGAGAAGCTGGTGCCGACGAACCACTTGATGCTGTCTGTGTAAATCGAATTCTTTGGCGTGGTGGTGCCGGAATTCCAGGTTGACAAGATCGGGTACAGGCACGGCGCGCCGGCCGCGGTATTGACACAGTTGCCCATGGGCGCGCTGATGGCGACCTCGGGGCCGACGCTCGAAGTGCCTCCCTTGGTGCCGACATGCCACAGCCCTCCCACCGCGATGACGCCAGCGCAATTCGCCGGTGCTGCGACGGCATTCGCGGTATTTCCCGCGGCAACGACGATGGTCGTGCCCGCCGCATTGATCCTGTTCACAGCATCTTGATACGGGGCGGTGCATGGGTCGTTGCCGCCCAGGCTCATGCTGATGACCTGCGCCCGGTTCGGATTTGCCGGCACACCCGGTACCGCCAAGCCAGCCGCCCAAAGCATGCCGGCGATGATGTCGGAGTCAAAACCAATGCATTTGCCCAGCACGCGCACGGGCAGGACGCGGACGTTGCGGCCGACACTCGCCATCCCGACCCCGTTGTTGGTCACCGCGCCGATCAACCCTGCCGTCTGCGTGCCGTGCCAGGAACTTGCCTCTGGAGCGCATTGGTAGAACGGCCCTCCCACCTTCGCGCTCTCGGCTTGCGTGACCCAGTCGCCGGGATCGGAGGCGTCGGCATCGCGCCCGTCGCCGTCGTTAGCCACGTCAACATCGCTGATCATGTCGTAGCCCGGGAGCAGGTTGCCGCCCGCCGCGACGGCCAGCAAATCCGGATGGTCGAAGCGAACTCCCGTATCGAGCACGGCGACGACGATACTCGGATTGCCGGTGGTGACGCTCCAAGCGGCCTCGATGTCCAGCGACGACGTCACCGCACCGCTGGGTGCCCGCAGGTACCACTGGCCGACGGCGGGGCCGTTGCCACCGACGCCGGCGGCGTAGAGCGGATCGTTCGGCGCCGCGAAATGCCGCTTGCGTCGATCGGGGACCGCATACTCGACATCGGCTGCCTGGGACAAGCGCTCTGCGAGCGCGTCGGAACCGATCCCGTCGGCGAACATCACCTGCGTTCGCTCCGCCACCGTTGCGCCCGTACGCAGCGGCAGCCCGAGCCGCGCGCCGAGCCCTTGCGCCCGGCTTACCTCGACCGTCCCGGCGGCGATCCCCTGCACGCGCAACAACGGCGAATCGGCCTTGAGCTTGACGATCACCCGCGCGGTTTCGCCCGGCGCCGCCGCGAGCGCATCCTGCGCCCGGACGTGCGGCGACACGATTGCCAGCAGTGTCGCGCACAGCACGACAGGGTTCATGCGGGTCTTGCGCATCTGCGATTTCTTCGTTCAGGCACGGCGAGGCCGTGGCGAGAAAGGGAATGCTTGTCGGACGAAGCGCAACCCTCGGTCCGATGATCAAGCTCTCGCTACAGATCGTACTTTAACGCGGAAGCTCCGCCTAAAGATTTCGTTACCTGGATCGACGAGTGCGAGACAGTTGTTGACACGGAGCCGCTACACGTGGCGGACGCGCAAGCTCCCAACCTCGCTCGAGGGGCCGCGTCCATGTGACGCACGCCCACTCGCTGCGATGACACTCGCAAAGAAGCCCAATCGATATGCCTGACCGCACGAATGCTTAATGCGGACAAAGCCGAAGCGGCTGCGGTGCCGTCAGGATAACGCCGCCGTGGCAGCCTTCCGCCTCAGGTCGCTGCGTGCGACAAGTGGTGTGCTTTGAAATATCCTTGTTCGTATAGTCGCCAAGCAGCGCCGTCGAAATGACGCTCACAATCGCGCAGAAGAGAATATAGCCGGCGATCGCGTACCCCGAGTGGTAATGGGCGAACAACGCGGCCGCGATCAGCGGCGCGGGGCCGCCGGCGATGACGGAAGCGAGCTGGTACCCGAGCGACGCGCCGCTGTAGCGCAGCCGGCCCGTGAACGATTCCGCGATGAGCGCCGCTTGCGGCCCGTACATCATGTCGTGCGGGATGAGCGAAAGCGCGATGAGGACGAACATCCAGACAGGATTCGCGGCGCCAAGCAGCCCGAAATAGACGAACCCGAAGACCCCCATGACCACCGCGCCGATCAGATACATGCGCTTGCGACCGATGCGATCGGACAGGTACCCGCAGAACGGGATCGTGAAGAACGAGAGGACGGAGGCGGCCAGGACCGCACTCAGGAGAAAGTCCTGCGAGGCCTTCAGCGTGGTCGTCCCGTACGAGAAGACAAAGGCGGTAAAGATGTAGAAGGGCGCCTGTTCGCCCATGCGCAGCAGCGCGGAGAGAGCGATTTCCCGAGGCTGCCGCTGGATCACCTCCAGCAGTGGCGTCCGCTCGATCCGCCGTTGCTCGATCAGGCGCGCGAAGATCGGCGTCTCCAGGATGTTGAGACGGATGTAGAGCCCAACCGCAACCAGGACAATGCTCAGGACGAACGGAATCCGCCATCCCCAGCCCAGGAACTGGTCGCCCGACATCTGGCTGAACACCAGCACCGCCAGGTTGGCCAGGAACAACCCGGCCGGGACCCCGAACTGCGGCCATGACGCCGCGAAGCCGCGGTGGGCGTTGGTCCGCGTCCACTCCATCGACATCAGCACCGAGCCGCCCCATTCGCCGCCGACCCCGATACCTTGGATAAAGCGCAGCAGGGTGAGCAGGACGGCACCCCAGATTCCGATCGTGTCGTAGGTGGGCACGAAGGCGACCGCGAAGGTGGCGACCCCCATGACGATGAGGGTTGCGATCAGCGTCGACTTGCGGCCGATGCGATCGCCGTAGTGGCCGAAGATCGCCGCGCCGACCGGGCGCGCAACGAAGCCGACCGCATAGATCGCGAATGCCTGCAAGGTGCCGACCAACGGGTCGGAGTTCGGAAAGAACAGCTTGGCGAAGACCAGCCCGGTGACAGTGCTGTAGAGAAAGAAGTCGTACCACTCGATCGTGGTGCCGACCGTGCTGGCGATCACCGCCCGCCGCAACTGCCGCCGCTGCTCCTCCTCGGACAACGGGAACACCGTCGTTAAATGTCGTCATGGCCGAATCCTCCACCCAGCCTCGGAGACAACAATTACTGTAGATCGCGGCGAGATCAATTTGTTGCATCGTTGCCGCAGGCTGGTCCGCCCCGAGGGCTAATGCACGCCGCGCCTGCGACGACCTGGGACCGCGAGCGATCCGCAGCCGCGCGATGCCCCGCTCCCTGAAGCACCCACTGCCGCTAGCAATGCCTCGACAAGGCCAATGACTTCGATGATCGTGACGTAGCTCCTCCCGGGGAAGGCGTCGAGAACGATTTGCTCTGCCGTTCGCATTTCACGCATCCTCATCTGTTCTGCCTCCAGACAGTGGTTGCCGGCGGCGGATGCAGGCTTCAGCCACGACTGCGCTGATTCCTATGACGTCGTGGTTGCGTGCGATCCGCTCGAGTTTCATCGCGGCGTGCTGTCGACTGGATCGTCGATCCACCGGCAACCCAGTCAGGCTAAATCGCCGGACTTAAGGCAGAATTAACCGGCCGGTGACATTCGCGGAGTCGAGATCGCCGATTGCTTGCGGGCGACATTGTCGGCGGCGAAGCTGCAATGAAATAGGGAACCGAAGCGCAGGGTCGGGGGCCGAAGCTGGGAGGCGCGTCAAGGTGATGGGATAGTCGCACAAGCGCGTGCGGGGGGGTGGCATTCACATTGCGTGGCTACAATCCACAAATGGATCATAGTTGCCCCCAAGGTTGGCCCCACCGATGCTGTGCTGCTCCTGTTTTGCGGGCGTTGTCATAGCACCATATCGTCAACGTGATTGAGACCCGGTAGCATCGCTCGTACGGGCCTGCGCATCATCGGACAGAACGACGGCGCCACATCGCTGAATCGACCGGAGACAAGCCGCCGGTCTGTCTTTACTGCGACTGGCTCAAGCCCCAGCGGGATTATCCTTGCCGGCAAGAAGCAGGAAATCCTCGAATGCTAGTGTGGTGTCCACGAAATAACTGGGCAACTCATTGCCTTGCTTTTCTGCGACGCGGCAGGGTGCACCCTGGCTGAATGCTCTCCAGTGTTTGTCGACACCGCGAGTGAACCGCCCCGGGATTCCCGGAGACTCCATTATTTGAGAGGATGGAGTCATGAACAAATCGACGAGGTATTCGCCGGAGGTCCGCGAGCGGGCCGTTCGGCTGGTGTTTGAGCACCAAGGGGAGCACGACTCGCAGTGGGCGGCGATCGGCTCGATTGCGAGCAAGATCGGCTGCACCGCGGAGACCTTGCGGAAGTGGGTTCGCCAGGCTGAGCGGGACCAGGGTAAGCGCAGTGGCCTATCGAGCTCGGAGCGTGACCGGCTCAAGGAACTCGAGCGCGAGAATCGGGAGTTGAAGCGGGCCAACGAGATTCTGCGCAAGGCGTCGGCTTTTTTCGCCCAGGCGGAGCTCGACCGCCGACCGAAGTGATGGTGTCGTTCATCGACGCCCACCGTGCCGAGTACGGGGTCGAGTCGATCTGCGCGCAGTTGCCGATCGCCCCATCGCAGTATTACGAGCACAAGGCGCGCGAGGCCGATCCGGGGCAGTTGCCGCCACGGCTGCAGCGTGATCATGCACTCACGCGGGAGATCCGCCGCGTCTACGACGAGAATTTCGGCGTCTATGGTGCGCGCAAGGTGTGGCGGCAGCTCGCGCGCGAGGAGATCGTCGTTGCTCGCTGCACGCATTTGGATCTTTTGCCTCAGTCAGCTTTCGGCCGCCACCAGGTCGACGGATTCGATATCTGCTGCCGCGCAGTGCCGATCCCATCGCTATGCATGGACCAAACACCTGTATCCGCAATCGCGAGCGTCGATTCACAGCGGTCAAGTGGAACTGACCCACTCATCTCAGGGAGGTTCATGCAATACGACATGAGTTTCTTTTTTTCATTGTCGCGCACGAAGATTATGAACCGGTGTTTTTGGAGCCCCTCATTGTACTGCTCCGTAAGCGACGCTTGCCCATGCTCGCTCAGTTGCGCCTTAAAATCCTTGTACGGATACGCATGGATTATCCCTTCCGTTATATCAAGCAGCATGACAGGTTTCTTGTCCTCGTGGATCAAGTAGGCGTGACAAATGACGTCCCAGTGCTGCTTGATGGCCTTGAAGTACTTGTCCGTGGCGTGCGACGTGATTTGATGGCTTCTCATTTACGGATCCTTTCCGTGTCAGACTTGTTATTGCCAAGGGCCGATATGACGGTATCGAGTTGTTGCAGGCGCTTGAGAACACGCGGGCTGAGAGCCAAGGCGGAAAGGAAAGACCATGAGCGACAACAAGGAAGCGAAGAACGCGACGTCGCAAGGCACAGACGAGAAATTTCCGCGCAAGGCGGTGCGCTGCCCGACCGGCAGCACGGATCAAGAAACCGCGCGCAATCTAGCAATGCTTGTAACCTCGCCCGAGCTTGCGGCGTACCGGGTAGTTAATGCAGCCGAATACAAGTCGGTTTTCGGTGAACACATCGACGCTCCGACGTTGGTTGCACAACTACGCGACCAAGCCGCGGAGGTGAAAGGCGGGAGCCTGGCGCGCGCGGAGGCGATGCTGATGACTCAGGCGACAGCGCTGCAAAGCCTCTTCTCACGATTGGCCGAGCGTGGGATGGGGTGCGACGAGGTTGTCCCGTTTGAGGCCAACATGCGGATGGCGCCGCGGGCGCAATCGCAATGTCGGGCAACACTGGAAACGCTCGCCGCGATCAAGAATCCGCCGGTATTGTTTGCAAAGCAGGCGAACGTAACGACAGGACCGCAACAGATCAACAACGGTATGGCGGCACCTTCGCGCCCGCGAGAAAACGAAATTAAGCCAAACAAACTTTTGGAAGCGAACAATGGCGAACGGATGGACCCCGGAACGCAAGGCGCGACAGGCAGAGCTAATCCGGAGGTGGAAGCCGTGGCAGCGGTCTACGGGGCCAAAGTCAGTGGCAGGTGTAGGCAGGGTTTGGAACGCGCTGTATTTTGAGGATTAGCGCGCGACTCCCCCAAAATTGTTCACCGCCCTGACGTGCGCATCTGGTTTCGAGTTTGATGCGCGCGGGTCGCACGCTATCGTCTGATCGAATCAAACCGCAGTCGTAAGGTCGAGACGGCGGTCGCGATATGACTGCTGCGGGATACCCCGCACGCACGGAGAAGCGCTCTCGCGCTATCCTGCTCCCGGACGCCGAATAGGCGAAGGCCCGGGCACATTCCTGGAAAGAACCCCGGGCCTTCTGCGTGCTCGCGCGCATGAGGGCGCGTTTGCAATGCCTTTATGCCTGCACCGCACGGCGTTGTCCAGTGCTGGGTGCAGGGGGCATGAAGGCGGGCCAAGAGACCTATCGGCTCTACAGCTGCGGATGCTGCGCGCGGCAGGTGCGCATCTGCCGCGGCTGTGACCACGGTAACCAGTACTGTGCCGGCGAATGCGCGGCGCTGCGCCGACGCGAATCGCTGCGCCGGGCCGG
Source organism: uncultured beta proteobacterium (assembly GCA_963829375.1). Taxonomy (GTDB): domain Bacteria; phylum Pseudomonadota; class Gammaproteobacteria; order Burkholderiales; family Casimicrobiaceae; genus PALSA-1003. The sequence goes on from CAWHIS010000017.1 coordinate 50,203, forward strand.
GGCGCGCTACCAGTTGAGCTACCGCGGAGCGTCGCGGCACGCCGCCCGGCAGCACGCTTGGCGCAGGCGCCAGGCGCAGAAAGTGACGCATCAGGGTTCCCTTCCCGGCACCCACCTGGTCATAGTGGTGGCGATCTCGACCCAGACCACGAGCGAGGGAACCCATGTCGACAGGGCATCGATGCCAGCGTCACCACTGCCGCGCGCGGCGTTCAGTGCCGCCGCTGCCCGCACGCATGTTCGCTGGCACGCCCAACGCAGGGCGCGCGCGGCGCAGCGTTGCAGTTTCTGTTGGCGTGCACTGCCGCCCTTCGCTCGGCTCGGTACGTTGCGCGGGGGACCGTGAGCAGGAGTCCCGGCGATGATCCCGCGCGCGCTCGAAGCCGAGATCCTGCGCCTGCATCACACCGAGCATTGGCCCATCGGCACCATTGCCACGCAACTGCGCGTGCATCACGGCACCGTGCGCCGGGTGCTCGCCCAAGCCGGGGTACCGGTGGCGCCGAAGACGATGCGGCCATCGATGGTCGAGCCGTACCTGGCGTTTATTGCCGAGACACTAGCGAAGTACCCTACGCTACGCGCCTCCCGGTTGTTCGCGATGGTGCGCGAGCGTGGTTACCCCGGCGCGCCGGATCACTTCCGCGCGATCGTCGCGCGGCTGCGCCCGCGGCCGGCGGCCGAAGCGTATCTGCGGCTACGCACGCTCCCGGGCGAACAAGGACAAACTGACTGGGCCCATTTTGGCAAGCTCACCATCGGCCGGGCGGTGCGTCCGCTGATGGCATTCGTGATGGTGCTCTCCTACTCGCGGCATTTGTTCTTGCGTTTCTATCTCGGCGCGGCGATGAACTATTTCATTCGCGGCCATGTGGAAGCGTTCACCTGGTACCAGGCCGTGCCGAGGGTATTGCTTTACGATAATCTTAAAAGCGCCGTGCTCGAGCGCAGTGGCGATGCGATCCGCTTTCATCCCACGCTCCTCGAGTTGGCCGCCCACTACCATTTCCAGCCGCAGCCGGTGGCGGTGGCGCGCGGCAACGAGAAGGGACGGGTCGAGCGCGCGATTCGTTTTGCCCGCGACGCGTTCTTCGCCGCGCGCAGCTTCCGCGATGTCGACGATCTGAACGCCCAGGCCACCGCTTGGTGTGAAGGTGCCGTCGCCGACCGGCTCTGTCCGCCAGAGCGCACCCGCACCGTGCGCGAAGTCTTCGCCGAGGAGCAGCCGCATCTGCTCGCCTTGCCCGACAACCCGTTCCCAGCCGAGGAACGCATCGAGGTTGACGTGTCCAAGACCCCCTACGCACGCTTCGACTGGAACGACTACTCCGTTCCCCACGACCTATGTGCGCCGCACGCTCACCGTACTCGCCACCCTCGATACCGTGCGCATCCTCGATGGCCCAGAAGTGATCGCCACACATCCGCGCAGCTTCGACCGCGGCGCCCAGATCGAAGATCCCGCGCACATCGCCGCCCTCGTTGCACACAAGCGCGCCGCGCGTGCGCACCGCGCCCAAGACCGCCTGCATCACGCCGCACCCAGCGCCACCACCCTGTTCGTGCGCGCCGCCGAGCGTGGCGTCCATCTGGGCGTGCTCACCCGCGGGACTGCTGCAGTTGCTCGACAGCCACGGCGCGCAAGCACTGCGAAGCAGCCATCGCCGCCGCCTTGGCCGAAGACAGCGCCCACTTGGGCGCGGTGCGCCACTTCATCGATCACCACGCCCACGCCCGCGGTCAACAGCCGCCGATCGCGGTGCCGCTACCCAACGATCCGCGGCTGCAACATGTACGCGTGCGGGCGCAGCCGTTAAGCGATTACGAACAACTCGCCAAGGACGCCGCCGATGAATACTCCGACAACGACCAACCTCAATCTTGAAACCGTGCGGCCACGGCTACGCCGGCTCGGTTTCTACGGCCTGCTCGCGCACGCCGAGACGCTACTCAACGAGCCGTGGCTCGCTCGGGTCATCGACATCGAAGAACGCGAGCGCTCCCACCGCTCGCTCAAACGCCGTCTCGATCAGGCGCGGCTCGGCCGCTTCAAACCCATCGCCGACTTCGACTGGACCTGGCCGACCAAGTGCGATCGTGGCCTGATCGAGGAGTTGTTCTCGCTCGCCTTCATCGAAGAGGCCGCCAACGTGGTGTTCATCGGCTCCAACGGCTTGGGCAAAACCATGCTGCTTCAAAAACCTCGCCCACCAGGCACTGCTGCACGGCCACAGCGCCCGCTTCATCCTCGCCTCCGACATGCTCCACGACCTCGCCGCACAAGACTCCAGTACCGCACTCGCTCGTCGCCTGCGCCGCTATACCCGTCCCACCTTCTTGGCGGTCGACGAGGTCGGCTACTTATCCTACGACGCCCGTTACGCCGATCTGCTCTTCGAAGTGGTCACCCGCCGCTATGAGCTGCAGCGCCCCGTGCTGTTGACCACCAACAAAGTCTTCGGCGAATGGAATCAGGTCTTCCCCAATGCCGACTTGCGTCGGCACCCTCGTCGATCGACTGCTGCACCGAGCCGAAATCGTCACCCTGGAAGGCAAAAGCTATCGCCTCAAGGAGGCGCAGGAGCGCGCCGCACGCAAAGCCAAGTCCCGCATCTCAGGCTCACGCAAAGAGCGCTAAAGCACCCATGCTCAAACCCAACGACTTGCCAATCGTGTGTCTGCCCCTCGATCTATCCGACGAGGCCGCCGCCACCCTCGTCGAATTCCTCCACGAGCTCACCGAAGCACTCGAACGCCATTATTGCGGCCAGCTCATGCGCTACTACCATCCGAACGACATCCAGGGCGATCTCGATCGCGCACCTGACTCTGGCGAGCCACCGTTCTAATTACCCAATGCCCTGTTCGCCACAAACCGCGTGAAGACCATCACGCGCAATACGCTCGCCCGCTCGCCAATCCGCGTCCACCCCCAAAATCGCGCGCTTCAAAATGACGCGCTTTTGCACCACCGTTAACATCAGTACCGAATCGCGAGACACTGTTGACTTTCTACTGTCACATGCGCGATCTCCGCGGGCACCGCGAGCGCTTCGCGAACGCGACCAGCGGTGAGCCCGTGTCGTGCGTGACCCTGCTCGGGATCAGACCTGACGCACACTCCCCTCGGATTGAACCCCTCAGCGACGCGGAAAGCGGTCACCTCTTTGTGAATTGTGGGTGGGCGCTATCGACCCTCATGCGACGTTCACAGCAATTCCTTGTGCGTCTGCAATGCCGCGATTGCGGTCATTGCGCCAGCGTCGGTCAACTGGCGCTTCTATGAGGACGTTTGTCAAGCCCCCTTGAATTCAGGTGTTCAGTGTTTCAGTGGATTGTCTCCTCTTGTGCAGTTGTCGTGACGTCGTTATCCATGATTCGGTTGCAGGTGCTTTGCGTGTCGCTGACCCAAGATGCATCTGAGATTCAAAGGTCGGGGTGTATAGAGCCGAGCCCGTTGCTCGGTCGAACTTCTATCCGTGCCGGCACCCGGCCGGTCACCACATACCACATGCGCGCGAAGCGCTGGGTCCAAACCCCGGTTACCAACGCGCCCCATCTATGCGGACGGTCGCTCGCCGGCGACCCGCGCCAGTTTCGGGCGCGTTGACCTTTAATGCTCACGATGCATCCTTCTCCGCCATGTTCAATAACGTTCTCTAACCTACCCGTCGATGGCTTTGAGCTGCGCCCCGCTCGGGACCAGTCCGTCCTCCAGGTAGCGCCATAGCGCAATGGCCAGGCGCCGGGCCAGCGCCACAATGCCGATGCGTCGCATGCGCTTGCCACCACTGGCGAAGCGTCGGTTAAACCACTGGCTCAGTTCACTCTGCGGCTGGTAGCGCAGCCAGCTCCAAGCGAGCTCCACCATTAAAGTACGCACCCGTCGATTGCCGGCCTTGGAAATGCCCTGCTCGGTTTCGCTCTCCCCGCTGGCGTAAGGCGAGGGCGTCAGCCCGAGACAGCCTGCCACCTCGCGCCGGTTGCGAAAGCGTCGCCAACCAAACAGCTCCTTCGCCAACACCCAGCCGCTGGTTATACCGATCCCGCGTAGCTGCGCCAGCCCAGCGACTTGCGGTTCGCTGCCAGCGGCCACCGCCTGGCGTTGCGCAGCCTCAATCATTTCCATTTGCTTCTTGACCAGCAACCACCGCTCGCTCTCGCGCTCGATCTCGGCACGCACACCCGGCGCAAGTTCCTGCGCATGGCCCGTCCACCAGCGCTGCCACAGCCGCCCGCCGACATGCTTCACCCGCAGATTGTGTAACACCAGCAACGCACGAATCCGATTGCTGTGCGCGGTGCGCTCGTGCCCCAGCCGCCCCAGTTCCCGATGCGCTCGCCGCGCGTCTTCTTCTTCCGGCGTGGGCACCCGCACCACCGACCACACCCGAGACTCGTCCGCGTGGTAGCGAAGCAACATCGAGAGCAGCTTGTCAGCGTCCAGCCGGTCGGTCTTGGCGCGCCGCGCGCGGCGGTTGACTTCAATGCTCGCCGAATCCACCACGACGTTGTCGATACCCTGCGCGAGGAGCCAGCGGTGCAGCCAGAAGCCATCACGCCCGGCCTCATAACAGCTGTGCACGCTCGCCTCCGGCGCCAGCCCGCAACGCGCCTTGGCCTTGGCGATGCACTCGAGCAGCTTCGCAGTGTCCCCTGCCGCCACCGTATAGCGGCTCGGGCTGCGCACCCCGTCGCTCAGCGCCAGCTTCCAGTTCTTCTCACTCAGTTCGAACGCCATGTACAGCTCGCTCGCTTCTGCCGTATGCTTTCCTTGAAGGGCTGTTCCAGACGCATTCATTTCGCTCTCCTTCCGTTAAATCGAGTTCGTCGAACTCTCGTTTTAACTCAAGGGGGCAAGTCACGAACAGTCCGATCTGAGCGGTTGAAATTTTGTGCGTCTGCAATGACGCGAGTTTCACACAGCTAACGGCCAGAAGCGGACCTTTCGCGTCCCGAGCTGACGGCGGGCTTTCGAAGGTGGCGTGGGCCGGTCCTGCGAGCGATTACGAGTGCTAACCCAGGTCCCGGCGCAGCCCGGCCAAACTATTTACTTAGCGGCGGCGGTCGCGTCCGTTACACACTTCTTGACGAAGCTGTTCTTGGCGGCACCTGCCAACTTCTTGTCGGCAGCCTGTCCTTCGCACGTCTTGGTGGCCGCCTCGGCGGCATCCTTCTCACATTTCTTGACGAAGCTCGTCTTTGCTGCGCCCGACAACTTTTTCTCGGCAGCCTGTGCATCGCACGCCGGATTCGCGGCGAACGCGGCGGTGCTGGCGTAGAACGCGAACATGGCAAAAATGGCGGAAATTCGATTTATCATTGGCGGTCCCTTTCTGTCGTTTCAATGAGCCATCTTCGTTGCAGGCAGGAAGTCCTACTAAAGCCTGCGATGAGAGCGAAACCATAATACCCCTTGCCCCCAAGCCCCCGCTTCCCAACGGTGACTCTCTGCCAATCGCAGCCGGCCAAGCATCCGAAATTATCGCTTCTCAGCGGACATTCCAGGTGACAATAAAACGATGGTAACTTTGATCCTTGGAGGTCACGGTAGTAGAAGCAGCCGTAGGATCGCGCCATGAGCATTCGCGATCGTACAACCGCATTTTGTGACCGGTTTGGTCTTCGCGTTCCGATTCTCTTGGCTCCCATGGCAGGCGCCAGCGCCCCTGCACTATCCATTGCCGTTGCCAATGCAGGTGGCTTGGGCGCCTGTGGCGCGCTCCTGATGGCACGGCCCGAGATTGTTGCCTGGGCTAATGAAGTGCGGGCGGCGAGCAACGGCAGATTTCAAATCAATCTCTGGATTCCCGATCCTACCCCGGTCCGCAATGCGGCCCAAGAGAAGCTAGTGCGCGATTTCCTTGCGAGTTGGGGACCAGCGGTCGCACTGGATGCCGGCGATGCCGCTCCGCCCGACTTCGCCGAACAATGTGAGGCACTCTTGGAGGCTCGCCCACCCATTGTTTCTTCGGTTATGGGACTTTACCCACCCGATTTCGTGGCGCGCCTGAAGGCCCTTGACATCTCTTGGTTCGCCAACACGTCGACGGTGGCTGAATCGAAAGCCGCCGAGGCGGCCGGCGCAGACGTGGTTGTGGTTCAAGGAATGGAAGCCGGCGGGCACCGTGGCTGTTTTGATGCCAGCAAGGCCGAGCGCGAACTTGTGGGATTGACTTCGCTCGTTCCGGCGGTGGTCGACGCTGTGAGGATTCCGGTCGTCGCTACGGGAGGCCTTGCCGATGGTCGAGGGGTCGCGGCGGCGCTTGCTTTGGGCGCGAGTGCAGCACAGGTGGGCACAGGCTTCCTGCGAACACCGGAAGCCGGGATTCCTGCCGCATGGGCGGAGGCGCTCGCAAGTGCGACGCCGGAAGACACGCTCGTTAGCCGCGTTTTCAGTGGG
>CAWHIS010000018.1:0-290879 GCA_963829375.1 uncultured beta proteobacterium
TCACCGCGACATGCTGATCCGCGATTACTAGCGATTCCGACTTCATGCAGTCGAGTTGCAGACTGCAATCCGGACTACGACCGGCTCTCTGGGATTCGGGTCGAGCTCGCGCTTTGGCAATCTCTGTAACGGCTATTGTATGACGTGTGGAGCCGTACCCATAAGGGGCCATGAGGACTTGACGTTATCCGACCTTCCTCCGGTTCGTCACGGCAGCTCCCTGAGTGCCCTTGCGTAGCAACTAGGCACAAGGGGTTGCGCTCGTCGCGGGACGCGTCCCTACATCTCACGACACGAGCTGACGACAGCCATGCAGCACCTGTGTTACGGCTCTCTTTCGAGCACGCCCTCATTTCTGAGGGCTTCCGTACATGTCAAGGGTAGGTAAGGTTTTTCGCGTTGCATCGAATTAATCCACTCATCCACCGCTTGTGCGGGTCCCCGTCAAATTCCTTTGAGTTTTAATCTTGCGACCGTAGTCCCCAGGTGGTCGAACTTCACGCGTTAGCTGCGGTACTAGGAAATCGCTTCCCCAACACCTAGTTGACATCGTTTAGGGCGTGGACTACAGGGTCTAATCCTGTTTGCTCTCACGCTTTCGTCTGAGCGTCAATCTCAGCCCAGGGGCTGCCTTCGCCATCGTGTTCCGCCACATATCGACGCATTTCACTGCTACACGTGGCATTCCACCCCCCTCTGCCGGATTCAAGTCCTCTAGTTTCCACTGCCATTCCCAGGTTAACCCAGGAATTTCACAGCGGACACAAGAACCGCCTACGCACTCTTTACGCCCAGTAATTCCGATTAACGCTCGCACCCTACGTATTATCGCGGCTGCTGGCACGTAGTTAGCCGGTGCTTGTTCTGCCGGTACCGTCAAGAACCTCGTGTATTAGACGAGATCTTTCTTTGCGGCCAAAAGAGCTTTACGACCCGAAGGCCTTCTTCACTCACGCGGCATGGCTGGATCAGGGTTGCCCCCATTGTCCAAAATTCCCCACTGTGCCTCCCGTAGGAGTCTGGGCCGTGTCTCAGTCCCAGTGTGGCTGATCATCCTCTCAGACCAGCTACCGATCGTCGCCTTGGTGAGCCTTTACCTCACCAACAAGCTAATCGGACATCGGCCGCTCCCATAGCGCGAGGTTCTTGGAATCCCGGCTTTCCTCCGTAGAGCATATGCGGTATTAATCCGGCTTTCGCGGGCTATCCCCCACTACGGGACACGTTCCGATGTACTACTCACCGTTCGCCGCTCGCCGCCAGGGTTGCCCCCGCGCTGCCGCTCGACTTGCATGTGTAAAGCATGCCGCCAGCGTTCAATCTGAGCCAGGATCAAACTCTTCAGTTTAATCACTGTAATCTTGCAAGAACTCATACTGACTGACGTTGACCAACTCCTTACCACCGAGCGCCCCAGAGTTACCCCCGAAAAGCCCGGCAATTCAGTCATTGGCCACGGGTTCGAAAGCCGTGACAGCTTCCAAACCCGCTTCCTTCAGTGTGAGTACTACTTCTGTTCCTTGAGTACCCCGGGGCTTCACCACATGAACGCCAACGCCAGTTGCCCAGCATGACGGCGCAGCAAGACCCGGAGCGTCCCTCGGCCCCAAGTACCCACACTTATCGGTTGTTCAGATTGTTAAAGAGCGCGGCACCGGTTTTACAGGTGCCGAGAGACGCGATTATACCGCATAAATGGGTCTAGTCAACAGCCCTGCAGTGCTCCGACTGTGCCCGAGCGGCAATTTGGCTCGGCTTGCCAGCACTCGGCTGAAGTTTGAGCGCCCCTGAATCACCCGACGCGGATTCTCAATTATTCTAAGAACATGCAAGCAATTGCTTCCTCGACCATCGATGCTTGAACTGCCGGGCGTCACGCTGTGCTGCGTCGACACGCGCAATCACGCGCTCGCACTGCGCGCGCTGACAGCGTCGGCAGCACAGATCCGGTTCGCGCGCACTCTGTTCATCACCGACCACGACCTTGTCGAGCGTGCAATCGACGTTCGTGTCATCGCGCCGCTGACGTCGCGCGACGCCTATTCGGAATTCGTCCTGCGCTCTCTGCTCGCACACGTCGACACGCCGCACGTGCTGCTCGTGCAATGGGACGGCTACGTACTCAACCCGGCGGCGTGGCGAGCGGAGTTCCTCGAATGCGACTACATCGGCGCGACCTGGTTCTGGCACGAGGACACGATGCGCGTCGGCAATGGCGGCTTCTCGCTGCGCTCACGCAAGTTGCTCGACGCGTTGCAGGACCCCCGCGTCGTCCTGACCGAAGCCGAGGACGTGACGATCTGCCGTGCCTTTCGACCGCTGCTCGAACACGACTACAACATCCGTTTCGCAGCCGAAGGTCTCGCCAATGCATTCGCGTTCGAAGCTTCGTATCCGATCGGCATGCCGTTCGGGTTCCACGGTTTGTTCAACTTCAGCCGCGTCGTCCCGGCAGACGAGTTGACTGAGCTGGTGCGCCATTTCACTCCCGCGATCGCGCGTTCACCACAACTGCTCCAACTCGGTCGCAATTGTCTGGCATCGGCAATGTGGCGCCCGGCAGCGGCAATTTTCCGCCGCATCCTCGATGAAGTCCCGGGACTTCCCGAAGCAGAGTCCTCACTCGCGGCGGCGGTGGCCAACGCCGCGTCGCCGCGCGCCGCTGGCCGAAACGATCCATGCCCCTGCGGCAGCGGCAAGCGCTACAAGAACTGCCACGGCGCGCTTGCGCAGAGTCCGACCACGCCTGCAGCGTCCCCCGCCGACTTGCGCGTAAGGCAAGCGCTTGCGCTGCACCAGCGCGGCGACACTGAAGCTGCGGAGGCGATCTACCACGAAGTGCTCGCAACTGTGCCCGACCATCCGCAGGCCCAGCATTTTCTCGGCGTCATCCATTACCAGCGCCGGGAACTCGATGCCGCACTGCCACTGCTCGAACGCTCGGTCGCGGCGGTGGCGAACGAACCGGAGTTCCACAACAATCTGGGGCTCGCCCTGGTCGCCGCCAACCGCGAAATTGAGGCAATTGAGGCGTATCGCGCCGCTCTCAACCTCAAGGCTGATCATGCCGTGGCGTGGAATAATCTGGGCCTTGCGCTCCAGTCGTTGAACGATGTCGCCGGAGCGATTGGGGCATTTCGCCATGCGATCGACCTCAAACCTGCATTCACGCATGCCCACTGGAACCTGGCCATGGCGCTGCTGCTCGACGGGCAGTTCACGGAGGGCTGGCGCGAATACGACTCGCGCCTGGAGCTTCCCGAGCTCGGATTGGGCCGTCACGCGTTTCCGGGACCAGTGTGGGACGGTACCTCGCCGGCAGGAAAGGCACTGCTCATTTACGCGGAACAGGGCCTGGGAGATGCGTTGCAGTTCGCGCGCTACGTGACGCTACTGGCGGCAGCCGGCGCGCGCTGCATCGTCCATTGCCGGGAACCGCTGAAGCCTCTGCTTGCATCGGTAACCGGGGTCGCCGAGGTAGTCACCGGCAGCGAAGCGTTGCCGCCTTACGCAGCCCAGCTTGCGCTGCTGTCCCTGCCGCGGGTATTCGAAACAACACTCGACACGATTCCCGCGCGCGTCCCGTACGTTGTCGCACCTCCAGAGCGTCGGGCGATGGTGCGCGCGGCGTTGCATGCGTATCGAGGGCAAGGGCTGAAGGTCGGGCTTGCCTGGGCGGGTAGTCGTGAACACGCGAACGATCGCAACCGCTCGTGTCCGCTTACCGCTTTCGAGCCTTTGTTCGATTTGCCCGGCCTCGTGTGGTTCTCGCTGCAGTCTGGTGATGCGAGCGAGCAGATCCATGCACTTCCTTCCACGCAGCGGTTGGTCCCGCTGCCGGTCGGGACTGCCCTGGTCGACACGGCAGCGCTCATCGCGGAGCTCGATCTTGTGATCACGGTCGATACCAGCATCGCGCATCTGGCCGGCGCGCTCGCGCAACCCGCGTGGGTGCTGCTGCCATTCGCACCCGATTGGCGCTGGCTCCTCGATCGCGACGACAGCCCTTGGTATCCCACGCTGCGCCTCTTCCGCCAGCCACAACCGCGAGACTGGACGCCGGTCACGGCACTCGTCCGCGACGCGTTGCAAGTGCTGCAAGCAACGCCATCGACAACGAAGTTGATGGGCGACGGCCTCGGCCACGCAGCGCTCCGGGCGGCCCGCGAAGCCTGGCGGCTTGGCGACGCGGCGACCGCGGAGGAACGGTGCCGTCAAGTGCTCGCCGCCGGCGCTGACAACATGGCTGCGTGGACGTTTCTCGGCATCATCCTGCGCCAGCGCAATCCGGTGGAAGCCGAAACCGCGCTGCGTCGCGCAATCGACCTCGACTTGCGCAACGCGGATGCGCGCTTCCACCTCGGCAACCTGTATCGCGAGCAGCAACGCTTCGATGCGGCGATCGCTGCCTACGAGCAAGCGCTTCTGCTCGCTCCCGGACACCCGAGCGTTCTCAACAACCTGGCGCTGGCGCTCGAAGGCACCGGCGATTTGGACCGAGCGAAGACGATTTACGAAACCGTGTTGAGCCGTCAGCCCGACCATCGCCAAGCACTTGGCAACCTCGCCCATCTGTTCTGTCGAGGCCGGAACTTCACCGCCAGCGCGGAGCTGTGCGAACGCTACCTGCACAGGTTTCCCGAAGGTGATGCCAACGTCCTCGTCGATTTCGGAATTTGCCAGCATCACGCGCACGACCATGCCGGCGCGGAAGCGAGCTTCCGGCGCGCGCTGGCGCTTGCGCCTGACGACGCCGTGATACTCACCAATCTCGGCTCGGTACTGGTCGACCACGGTGAATTCGAAGTGGCGGAATCGGTGCTGACGCAGGCGATCGCGTACGCTCCGCAGCACACTTACGCAATCGCGCTGCTCGGCTACTGCCGAGCGCGCCTTTGCGCTTGGGAGGGGCTCGCCGCCTTGCATTCGGGACTTTTGGGCCAGATCGACATGGGCGACGACTCGATCAATCCTCTGGTTGCGCTTTCGCTCCCGCTGTCGCCCGCGACCCAGCTGCGGATCGCCAGGCGGTGGGCCGGCGATCTCCCGCCCGCGGCCACGCCCGTTTCCCAGCACGCCTATGCCACAGCAACGCAGTCCAGGTTGCGCCTCGGCTATGTTTCGTCTGACTTTCGCACCCATGCGCTCGCGTTCCTGTTGACCGAGGTTTGGGAGCGCCACGACCGCACACGGGTCGAGACCTATGCCTACTCGATTGGCCCGCGCGAGGACTCGCCCCGGCGCACGCGAATCGAAGCAGCCTTCGACCACTTCGCCGATTGCGCAGACGAAGACGCCCTGCAGACCGCGCAGCGCATTCGCAACGATGGCATCGACCTGCTGATCGACCTCAACGGATACACAACGCATGCTCGCAGTGAAATCTTCGCGTTGCGGCCGGCCCCCGTTCAACTCCAGTGGCTCGGCTACCTCGGCACGCTCGGGGCAGCGCACATCGACTACGTCATCACCGACCGTTTTGCGACGCCGCCGGAACTGCAACCGTTTTTCACCGAGCGCTTCCTCTATCTTCCCGATTGCTATTGTCCGAGCGACACCCGGCGCGACATCGCAGAGCGGACGCCGACCCGGGAAGACAGCGGTCTACCCTCGCCTGGCTTCGTGTTCTGCTGCTTCAACGAAGCCTACAAGATCACGCCCGAGGTGTTCGATGTGTGGATGCGGTTGCTCGTGCAAGTGCCTGGCAGCGTGTTGTGGCTGTCGCCTGGCCGCGTGACCGCGGCCGACAATCTGCGGCGAGAAGCCGCAGCGCGTGCCGTCGATCCGTCGCGGATCGTGTTCGCGCCGCAGGTTCCATTGCCGCAACATCTTGCCCGCCACGTGCACGCGGACCTGTTCCTCGACACGCGGCCACACAACGCCGGCACTACCGCGAACGATGCGCTGTTCATGGACTTGCCGGTGCTCACCTGTGCCGGGATCTCGATGAACGGCCGCGTAGCCGGAAGCCAACTCCATGCGATCGGCCTGCCGGAGCTGGTTACTCGGGATCTTGCAGAGTATGAAGCGCTTGCCCTCAAGCTGGCGACGACGCCCCAGCTCCTTGCCGCTTGTCGCGACCGCCTGCGGGCGAATCGCCTGACGCACCCGCTGTTCGACATGGCCCGCTTCGTGCGTGGACTGGAGGACACGCTGGAGAGCGCCTGGCGGGACTACACCGCGAGAATGTCGTCGGCCTGAAGCAGATCCTGCAGTCGTGCGTTCGCGATGCCGATGTTGAACAGTTGCCCGTGTGCCGACCGGATGCGACCGGCAAGCGACTGGCGCCACGCGGGATCGGCACTCAAGCGCGACGCCAGCGCGACGTAATCAGCGCGATCGCGGGCAATCAACTCCGGAACACCGAGCAGCGACAGCATGCCCGCGCTCTGCCGGCCGCGCATGTACGGCCCGGGCAGGGTGACGATCGGCAGCCCGCACGCTAAGGCATCGAGGCTGGTGTTGCCGCCAGACCAGTGCAACGTGTCCACCATTGCATCGCAGACCAGATTGACGCGCAAGTAATCGTCGTGACCGACGGAGGGCAACACGCGCGTACGCTCTCTGATCGCGATCCCGTGGTGCTCCAGGGTGCGCGCAAAGCGCCGCATGAACTGGTCCGTGATGGCGGGATGGCGGCCCGCGAACAGCACCAGTATTGCCGTCGGGTTTCGCGTCAGGATCTCGGCGAACAGGGCGTCGTTGTCCGGGTGGATCTTGAACAGCGACTGCGGGCACAGCAGCAGCGCAGAAGTGTCGGGAAGGCCGAACTGCCCGCGGCTTGCGTCCGGCGGGACTTCAGGTCGCTCGTAGCGTGTGCCGATGCCCGGGAGTGTGATCAACGGCTCGACGTAGTGCGCTTGCGCCCCTTCGGGTTCCATCGACTCGCAACTCAGAAACGCGTCGATCGTTGCATGGCCGGTGGTTACCGGATGTCCCCAGGCCGCGTATTGACGCGGCGCAAGCCGCAGCGACGCCAGCGCAAACGACGTCACGTCCATTCCGAGTTCGGGATAGACAAGCACGTCGAGGCCGTCACCGCGAATGACAGGCGCCACGATCGACGGACGAGCCCTGCTTCCACCGAACTCGCAAAAGCGATCGGCACGACGCGCAATCTCGCTCGCCACCTCATCCGTACCGGGGAAAAGATGGTAAACAACAACTTCGAACCGGTCCCGGTCGAGGTCGGTGATCCAGCTCTTAAAGTACCGGCCACAGGTGCCGACATGGAAAAACGCGGACGCGAAGCCGACGCGGATGCGCCGCCCCGCCATCGGTTGCCTGGCGATGGGTGCGTGCCACTGCGGCGCGACGATGTCGACCGCCCGCGCGGCGACGGCCGCGTAACCGGCTTGTAATGTCCGGTCGTCGCAACCTTGGTAGGCAAGCAAGAAATTCGTCCAGCGCAGGCCGTCCTGGACTTGTGCCTCGGACAAACCCGCGATCGCGGCCTCGAGACCGCTCCCAAGCGCCGCGACTCCAGCCTCGAATGCCGCCCGCGCGGCGTCGAGCGCCTGCCTGCTTGCGTATATCATCGGCAGCCCAAGGTTCTTCGCAATCAGGCCACGCAGATCGTTGCGATTGGTCGCGTATGCGCGGGAGTACGCTTCGCGGGCGCGCTCCGGCTCACCGCGTTCGCTCAAGGTCACCCCGAGGTTGAACCACTCGCCCCCGCTCTGGTCAGGCGCTAGCTGGATTGCCTGCAAATACAGATTCGCCGCTTCGTCAAGTTCGCCGCGCTCGCGCAACAGCCCGGCGAGCAACACCAGAAGCGGGCGAAACGGCGTTGTTCCTGCCGCGCGCCCTAGCGCCTGCCGCAGCGTGACCTCGGCGCGCTCGACCGCGCCCAGATCGCGCTGCAACTCGGCGAGATTGGCAGCAGCCAACGGATAATCGGGGCGCACAGCGATGGCGCGAGCGAGTGAACGCTCGGCATCCTCGAGCAAGCCCAACGTGCGTTGCATTTTGCCGAGGTTGTTCCACGCGCGGGCGTGGCCGGGGTCGAGGCGCAGCGTTTCCTCGAACGCCGCAACGGCGCCACTTGTGTCGCCGGCTTCGCCCAGCAAGATGCCTCTATAGTGATGCGCCTGGACCAATTGCGGGTTGAGCTTCAGCGCGCGCGCGAGACTCGCGAGCGCCGCGTCGGGGTCACCGGCGGCCTCTTGCAACTCAGCCAGCGCATAGTAGCCAATTGGATCGCTTGGGGCAGTAGCGACCGCGGCACGACCGTGCCTCAGCGCGGCATCCAGATCCTTGTTCTTGCGATAACATGCGGCGAGGAGCATGTGTGCCGTAGCGCGTTCGCTATCAGCGGCTTCGCCCTTCAGGAGCGCATCGCATTCACGCCGAGCGCCTGCGATGTCACCGGCGCTGAAAAGCTGCCGCGCCCGCTCCATGAGCGAACGCGCGCCGCTGGCCTCAGCCATCGCGGGACGCCGTCACGTCGGGGCGCCGCCGTTGCAATGCTTCGACGTAGGCGCGCTCCAGGTTGCGGGTGTGCGCGCGCATGTCGGTCAGCGGCGACGAGGAGATCCCCGCGCGAATCGCCGCCCTGACCTCGACCGCGAAGGCCGCGTCGTTCGCAAGCCGCTCGGCGATGGCGACATACTCGCTGCCGCTGTGGGCGATGGTTTGCGTCACACCCAGATTGGTCAAAATGCTGTACGACGTACGCTCGCCATGCGTGCGGCCGCAGAGGGTCACCACAGGCACGCCCATGCCAAGCGCCTCGAGCGTGCCGTTGACGCCGCTGTAGGGCACCGGATCGACCGCGAAGTCAATCAGGTTGTAACGTGCCTGGTTCTCGGCATCGTCGCGTCCCTGCGGCAGAATGATCACCCGCTCAAGCGGGATGCTTCCAAGAGGCAACAACCGCGCATACACGCCCCGCGCCTCGGGCGATGGTGGCGAGACCGCGAGCATCGCGCGCGGAATGCGCTCGAGGACCTCGCGCCAGAGTGCCAAGCAGCGCCGCGATAGCTTCAGCGGATTGACGAACGCACCGAGCACGACGGCGTCTGGAGGAATCCCCAGACGGTCGCGGTGAAATGGGTGCACCGCGGCTGGCTCGATGTGTCGGTACGGATAGACGCAGCCCGCCATCGGCAACAACGTCTCCAGATAGAAAGTCTGGTTGTCCGGAAGGTCGGCGAAGGCGTCGGTGAGCTTGAAGTCTATGGTCGACATTCCGACCGCGCCGGCGCTTGCGATATGCGTGATCTGGACCCGCGCCGGTTTCAACGCGAGAATGCCGGGCCGCGCACCCTTGGTGTGCGTCGACAGGTCGACCAGAATGTCGAGGTCGTCGGTCGCAATCCGAAGTGCGGCCTGAGGATCGGTGTCGTTGGCGACGGTCAGATAACCATCGCCAAACTCGCGGAAACGTTCGGTCCATTCGTCGCTGTCGGCGACCGTCGAGTAGAAGCGGATTTCGAAGCGGTTGCGGTCGTGATGACGGATCGCCTCCCACATCATCTTGCCCATCACGTGGTTCCTGAGGTCGCCCGAAAGGTAGCCGATGCGCAGCCGACCTTGCCGGCGCACGGCTGGCGACGGCAAAGGCGTGCCGTACACCTGCGGCGCGACGGCATCATAGGCGCGATACATGGCAAAGTGAGTCTCGGGCTCGACGTCGAAGTACAGAAGCAGAAAGAGCAATTGCTCAAGGCAGTCGGCCAAGTCGGTCCGGCTTTCGGGGACGAAGTCGTCGCCCCGCAGGCGCTCGAGGTAGCGGTCGATCGCCGCGAAGTCGCCGCGATACGCGTTTACTTCCAGCGCTCGCACCGCCACTGCCAGCGAGCGCGGGCACCTGGCCTCGAACCGATCGAATGCCCGCAGCCAATCGTTGATGCGGCGCGCGGCAAGAAGCACTTCGCCGAGTGCCTTGTGCGCCGGGACATATCCGGGATCCCGCGCCAGCACTTGCTCGAAGGCGTGGATCGCTGCGTCGGCTCGGTCCTGTTCCTGGAGGATCACGCCGATGTTGAAATCTGCGGCAATCTGTTCCCGATCGAAGGCGAGCGCTCGCTGATACGCGCGCAACGCCTCTTCACGCCGGTGCAGCATTTGCAACGCGACCCCATGGTTGTAATGCGTCTGCGCGTCGGTCGGCGCGAGCGCGAGCGCTTGCTCGAAAGCCTCGCGTGCCGACTCGCCTTCCTGTCGCGCGAGCTCGGCAAGGCCGAGAGCGCGCCACAGGGACGCCACCCCCGCCATCAGCTTGAGACCTGTACGGCAGGTTTCCACCGCAGTATCGGCGCGGCCACCGGCGCGCTGCACATTCGCCAATGCGCAGCGCGCGTCGGCGTACGCCGGCGCGGAAGCGATCGCGGCTGTGAGCTCGCGTTCGGCCGCGCGTGCTTCGCCGCGATCGCGTAGTAACAGGCCCAGCAGATAGTGCGCCTGCGCGTGGTCCGGCTGCTGGTCGAGCACCCTACGATAGCCGTCGATCGCCGCATCCGCATCGCCAGCCTGATGCGCTGCGACCGCAGCTCTCCACGCCTTGGCGATCGCGTCCGCGGACAGGGAGGCGCGCCCGATGAACCAGGGCGCGTTCGTGCAGAAGTCGAGCAAGGAAGATTCGATCGCAATACGATGCTTCTCCAGCGCGTCGTCGCTCGCGACACCGAGCGGTGGCAGCGCGTTCGTGATCAGCGGCGCGGTGTGCGCTCCGACGAGATGCGGGTAGGTCCACACGCTCCTCGCCGGCCGCTGCGCAAGCAGCGCCCCGGTGGCCGCCGCCATTCCCGCAAGATCGATCAGCGCGTCATAGTCGCCCTCCGCGATCGGTCGTGCCAACGCGGGATCGGGCGCGGGCCCGAGCCGCGATATCGGAAGGCCGGCAGTCGCCAGTGAGGCGGCTGCCGCCGCAGTGGCGTCGACGACGAATATGACCGGCGCGAAGCGCTCGCGTGGATGCGCCGCGATGATGCGCTCGACGTAGCGATCAACGTCAACCACAACATCGCCGATCTCGAGTGGTCGCCTCGGGGCGACGAGATACGCGATGCGCAACCGATCCCCCGCAGTGCGTCGCGGCCACAGTACCGGAGCCGTGGGTGAGAACGCCACCATACAGCGAACTGCATAACGTTCGGGCCACCGGCATTGCGGCTGCAGCGTCCCGGCAACGAGCGCCAAACGACGCAGCGCCTCCGGATCATCGATGGTCGGGGCGAGTTCCGCGGCGCGCTCGAGCGCCCACGCCCGACTGTCGGTTCCCGACGTTACGCTCTGCGCCTCTTCGGCCAGAAGCGCGAGCAGCAACGGCGGGATCTCCGCAGGTCGCAGTGAATCGATCGTCGTGAGCAGCGCGTGTCGGTTCGGCGAAGACGGTGCGGCAGCGAGCAGTCGCGCCAGTTCGTCGAAGCGATCGAAAGTCGCGCCGGATGCGAGCAGGCGAGTCAGCTCCGGCAGCGCAGCTTCATCACCTTGAGCCAGTAGCGCGAGAACGAGCCCGGACCGGGCACTGGCGTGATGCGGCTCGATGCCTAGGACACGGCGATAGGCCTCGGCCGCATCCGCGGCCGCGCCGGCGCGACGCGCTGCGTCGGCAAAAAAGAACAGCGACGGCACATGTCTGGGCTGCCATGTGATCGCGGCGCGCCAGGCCGCGCGCGCCTCGTCGTCGCTACCCAGTGCGTGCAGCACTTCGCCGAGGTGAAAGTTCGCCTGGACGGCGTGTCGATTCGCCTTGAGCGCGCGACGGTAGCAGACCATCGCGTCGATGGGACGGCCCGCCTGTTGGTGCGCCTGGCCGCGCGCGAGCCACTCGCCGTAATCTGCGTCGAGCATCAGAGGCGGCTTTTCAGCGCCGCGAGCAGCGACTTCGGGGCGATGCGGTGCAGCATGCGTCCCGGCAGCGTGTGACGGATATGCAGCGCGAAACTGGCAACCCGTGCGAACGCGTCTCGCGCCGCCGGCGGGGCGGTTTCCGGCACCCCAGCGGCCGGCACTTCGGGGGACGGCGGTCGCGGCGGCCACGGCGTGTAACCGAGCGCCGCAAGGCAGCGAGTTGCGGCGATGGGTTTACGCCTGGTGGCCGTCTCGCGCCGCACCGACCGCCGATAGATCTCCATCGTGCGTTCGCCCATTGTCGCAGGCGCCGGCAGGGCCACGGCTCGCGCACGGGCGCCCGCAGCGGCAAGCTTCTCGCGTTCGCCGGGGGCGAGGGTTGCGGCGATCCGTTCCAGCATTCGTTCCTCGGAACGCCAGTCGTCCTCACTCAGCACCCAGCCGGCGCCGCTTGCGGCGACCCGCTCGGCGAGCGCGCCCACCGGCGGCACGACGACCGGGCGACCCGCGATCCACGCTTCCGACAAAGTGAAGCTGTAGGTCTCCGGACACACCGAGGGGTAGGCGACGAGCTGCACTCGATAGTGGTCCAGCAGCGACGGTAATTCCCGCGAATTGTACGGACCATGCATCGTAAAAACGCCATCGACCGATTGCCATGGTTCGCGCCGGCAATCGAGGTATCCGATCAGTACCCAACGCAGCGGCAGACCACGGGCGCGCGTCAGCTCGACCATTCGCTCCAGGCGGCGCGCACCCTTGTCCAGGCTGATTGCACCCAGAACCGCCACGACCGGAAGATCGTCGTGCGGCATCTCGAGTGGCGCGGCGACCGCGTCAGGTCGTGTTGTACCACCCGAAGCCGCATGCGGGATCACGTTGACAGCACACGCAGGAAAGTAGCGACGTAAGGTCGCGGCAGCCCATTGCGACGGCGCGATCACGAACGCCGCACCGGCGAGCAACGCGGCGCGGCTTTCGCGCCACGGTACGATGTCGATATCGGCGAACGCGGGCTGGCTCGCGAGGCATGCATTGCATACGGCGGGATCGGTCATCGCCCCGCAGTAGCGATGGTCGGCAGTGAGCAATGTGGTCGTCGGGCAAGCGAAGATCAGGTCGTGCACGGTATAGCCGTAGGCGATTCCGAGCGCTGGCAGCGCCTCGGCAAGGCCGACGCGGCCGCCCGAAATATAGTGCAGGTGCACGAGGTCGATGCGAAAGCGCGCGCAAATTCCGCCGAGAAAGTTGCTCCACGATTCGTTGGGAAGGCGGGCGAACTCGTAACTGCGGATCGCGCCATGGTCATGCTCCTCGAACTGGCATTCGTCATTGACGACCAGGAGCACGTAATGGCGAAAAGCGGTGCTGGACACTTGGATCAGCGAACGCACGTGGTACTCGGCACCGCCGCCGTGGCCGTGGATGACGTGCAGGATTCCACTCGCCTCGGCGGTCAGGACATGATAGTGCGACAGGGCCAACTCGCGCAGCGGCCGGAGGGGGTCTGCGGTGATGAACTCGCGTACGAGCGTGTCGTAGGTTGGGTGCCGCTCGACCAGGATCTCGCCGTTGCGCTGCGCAAGGTCGCGGCGTTTGTCACCAAACGAGCTGCCTCCCATGTGCAGCACGAACGCATCGTCACACAGCACATTGCGATAGCCCGCCGCGGCTGCTCGCATGCAGAAATCGTTTTCCTCGCCGTAGCCCAGACCGAATACCGGGTCGAACGCGCCGATGGCGTCCAGCGTCTCGTGGCGGATGTACAAGCAGAAGCCTACCCCGGTCGGCAATTCCGGATACGTCGGCACGGCAGCCTGCCGGAGCGCCTGCGCCATCGATTCAGGGTCGCGCTCGGACGGCCACACGTTGTTCTCGCAAAACCGTGGCAGGGAGCATATCTCCGCATTGTTCGAAAACGGCGTCGCGGTACCGATGCGCGGATCTGACTGAACACACCGTGCCAACGCGTCGAGCCATCCGGAGGTGACGACGGTATCGGAATTGAGAAGCACGATATCGGTGCCGTCGCGCGCCTCGCGCATGCCACGATTCGCCGTCAGTGTAAAGCCGAGGTTGCGTTCGTTGGCGAGCAACACGATCGACGCTGATTCGCGCGCACTCAGCTCGCGGAAATATGAAGCGACAGCGGGGCTGCGCGAGGCGTCATCGATCAGGAGGAGACGATAGTCACCGCTCGTATGCCGCAATACGCTCTCGACGCAGCGTCGCAGATCGTCGACGGCGTCGTGCACGGGAACCACGACATCGACTCGGGCGATCGGTACAGCCGCCATCAGTGCCGCGCCTCGAACCAGAGTTTCATGCGCACCCACGGCAGCTTCAACCACCAGCGGAAGCTCTGACGATAGCTTATGACGCGCTCCCTTGCATCCAGTACGTCATTGAGCCGCGCGATCTCGGTTTGCAGTACGCCGTTGACGCGCTCGCGTTCGGCGACTTGACGCTTCTCTTCCGCGAGCAGTCTCGCCGAGTCGTCAACGCGCCGATCGTGCTCCGCGACCACCGCCTCGAGCCGTTCGACAGTCTCGTTACTTGCCTTGAGCAACGCGTCGAGCCGAAGGACCTCGCGCGCGTTGGTCGCGGCGCGTTTACCCTCGCTGTCTTCCGCATCCGAAAGCAGCGATACGAGAGACGCCGTAAGGGGAAGCGCTTCCGGGGAGCGCGCCGCAACGACCACGAAATACATGCCTTCGCTGCCGATGTACGGAGCGACGCCACCCGCGCCGGCGATCCACCCTTCGACCTCGACCGCGGCGTCTTCAGGCCAGATGCCCGACCATGTCGCGACGCGCTGATGATACCAACGCTGCGCAGGAAATGCCGGCGCCAACAGCCGCGCGAAACTGTCGCGATACAACTCGTTCAAGTGAAATTCATTGACGTAGCCGCGCTCGTCGCTGTACAGACGTTTGTTCGGCGACGAGATGACGAGAAGACCCCCGGGGACAAGCACGCGTGCGAATTCGTCCAGCATGCGCGACTGATCCGCTTCGCGAAGGTGCTCGATGGTTTCGAACGATACGACGACGTCGACGGAGGCATCGGGCAATGGCAAAGCGGCACAGGACCCTTCGACGAAGCGCACGCGCGCGCCATCGCCGTAGCGTGCATCCGCGTGCGCAACCGTCGCCGCGTCGATGTCGACGCCCACGACCGTGGACGCTAGGTTGGACAGCAGCGCGGTCCCGTAACCCTCGCCACATGCTGCGTCGAGCACGCGTTTGCCAGCAACGAAACGGCGCGCGAAGGCATAGCGATGCCAGTGCTCGTACGCGATTTCGCCAACGCAGCCGGGGAGGAAGCGCTCGCCCGTGAATGAAAGTTCCATGCGGGAAGGAGTGGTCCGGTCAGCGCGTGCCACGCTCCCGGCATGGCATTATTTTACCCGATCCGTATCGAGCCACCCCATCCTCACGGGTCGCCGCCTCAAGCGTCGGCTCGATCAGCCTCGCACGCGGGCGAGTATTGCGCGGAGTTCAGCTCCGCTATTCCAGTCGGTGCCGCATACAAGCCGCGGCAGCGCCCACAGGTCGCTCATCTGCGAAATCATGTGTGGCGCGGTGGTGAAGGCCGCTTCCATCCCGTGTTGCGACCTGAATCGCGGCAGGTATTCGTCGGTCAGATAGCCGTTGAATTGTCCGTAAGGATAAGCAATCAACGGACTCGCCTTACCTGCAGTCTTGCGCGACAAATACTCGGTCGCTTGGCGAATCTGGCCATCGGCGTCTTCGTAGGTGTCGATGACGCTGAAGGCACCCTTTTCCTGATTGCGCTGGGCGACGACGTCCACCATCAGGTGATTGTGGTCCCAGCTATGGTTTGCGATCGACATGAGGCCGGACGCTATGGCGTCGGACCACCAATCGTCGGTATACCAGTTGCGGCCGATCAGACACTTCGTGTCCAGCTCGCGTCTGGCGGATGGCGACGCGATCACGAAGCTCGTCGCATGCAGATCGGGCTGTACGCGTGCACCGAACTCGTTGACGAAGTCCTTCATGATGTTGAGCATGCTTCGCTGCATCCCCCACACGGGATGCGGCAAGTCGTGATAGTCGAAGTTGGTGCCGTCGTCCAGACTGATTCCGACCGTCGCCGCCAACTCGCGAGCGCCGCCGCGAAGTGACGCCACGATATCGTCGAGCCTAACGATGCGAAAACCTTCGCGGTGCAGCAGTCTCAGGTCGTCGAAGAACGCCACGTGATCATTCGAGCCGTAGTCGCTGCCGCCGATGCGTGCGGCGTGGTATGTCAAGACAGGAACTAACAATGAAATTGCATTCGGAAGTGACACCGACTCTTAGAACGGTCCGATCGCGGCGATCTGGTCAATGAGCGCTCGCTTGCGCTCGGCGGGCCCATTGCGAAACCATTTTGCGAGGACGTAGGGCCGATCGGTGCGCTGATAGCCGAATCGCGCCAGCGCGAGCTGGGCCCTTTTGTCGCCGCAGTGGGCGAACCACCCAGAGCAGTTCCTCAGGTGTTCCGCGGCCGTTTCCAGCACGATGTGTGCGACGCCGCCACGCTGCTTGCATTCATCCAGGTGCGATCTTGATAGTCGGCGATAGAAGTTGCTGCGCACACACAGTCCGCCCGCCAGATGGACATCTCCATGTTGTATCCAGTTGCAGAATCCCACAGGCTCGAGGTTCGCCTCGGACCACTTGTAAAAACCGATGTATTGATGCCAGTCGGCGCGTGCCGATGTCTCCGGCGGCACGGGGAATTCGGACGCGAAGCTGTCGCGAAACAGGTCTTCCGCGAAGAACTTCGCATCGCGCATCTCGACGACGTGAAAAGAGTCGGCAAAGGATCTCATCGAAGTCAACGCTTCTGTCCCTGGTCGCCGTCCGGGTCGCCATTGTTCCAGCGATGATCGATGCGAACAATGCCGAACTCGCGCGCGTTTCCGGTTACCACCAGGGTCTTTTCCAACGTATCGAACATGCGCACGCCCTCGGGGTCGAGGACGTGCGCGCGCACGAAATATTTCCCCGGCAGCAGGGGCAGCAACGGAAAGTCGAGTGCGAACGCATAGCAGTTGTGCGCGACCGCCCGTGGAGCAACGCCATCCATGTCTGTGGCGACGCCGTAGACCGGCGTGCCGTCAGCGCGGACGATACCTACCAGGATCACGGGCGCACGTCCATCGGGTGAATAGACTTCACCCCTCACCGCGAACGGGGATTGCTCCGGCAGCGGGCTTGCGGGCAGGACGTCGAAGGATTTGATCGCATAATACCCGGCCGCCGCTGCGCTCGCCGCATCCGTAATACCGGAAGGGCGCTTCGCTGCCGCACTCTTTTCCTCGTGGTACGCCAAATAGCTCTGGCAAACGTCCGCGACTTCGCCGTGGCACGCGACGCGGCCGTCCTTGAGCCATAGCGCGGAACGACACAACTTCTGCACGTGGTACATGCTGTGCGAACACAGCAGCAGCGTGCCGCCGCCCGCGAGATAATTCTCGATCCAGGCAATGCATTTCTTCTGAAACGATTCATCGCCAACAGCGAGCACTTCGTCGGTGATCAGGATGTCCGGGGTCAACGCGGTTGCCACCGCGAAGCCGAGCCGCACAACCATTCCCGACGAGTAATGCTTGATCGGGTCGTTGATGTGCTCGCCGATGTCGGCGAAGGCGACGATCTCGTCGCGCTTCTTCGCGATCTCGGCGGGCGCGAGCCCCAGCAGCGCTGCGGCGAGTTCGATATTGTCGAGGCCCGAATACTCGGGATGAAACCCGGAACCCAGTTCCAACAGGGCCCCGACACGTCCGCGGACCTCGACCGATCCGCGCGTCGGCGTGATCACACCGGCAACGATCTTGAGCAGCGTCGACTTGCCGGCGCCATTTTCGCCGATGATGCCCAGCGATTCTCCGGCCGCAAGCTCGAAGGAAACGTCTTCGAGTGCGCGAAACACATGCGTTGCCCCGCTGCCGCAAAGCAGGTCGTAGACGAGCTTGACACGACCGGCGTTGGCATTGACTTTGGCGTAGTCCTTGCCAATGCCGGAAAGAGCCAGCAGCGCCGCCATGGCTAGACGAAATCCTCGAAGTGCGGTGAAAGTCTAAGAAAAATCCATCGGCCGCCGAGAAACAGCGCGGCGGCGACGATGACCGCGACAGCATCTCCCCACCCGAGTGTCAGCCTGCCGTCGAGGAGGGCGTCGCGCAGGCGGTCGACGAGGTATCCAAACGGGTTCGCCGCGACCCACGGCTTCATGCTTTCGGGCACCAGCGACAGCGGATAAAGGATGGGCGTGAGGTACATCAGGATCATCAGCACCGGCATCAGGATATGCTCGATGTCCTTGATGAACACCTGCAGCGCTGCGAGCGCGAGCGCGAGGCCGGTGACCGCGACAGCAAGCACGATCCACAGCGGCACGGCGAGCAGCAGGCCTTCGAAGCGAACCGGCTCACCGAACAGCGCGAGGACCACGAGTACCGCAAGGTAGCCGGCGAACTGCAACGCGAGCGTGGCTGCAACCGACGCGTAAACAATCAGCTCGTGCGGGAAGGCGACTTTGCGGATAAGACCGGCATAGCCGGCGATGCTGACCGTCGCGCGCGACAGCGCCTCCTGCACAGCTAGCCACGGCCACAACGCGACGGCGACGAACAATAGAAAGCTCTTGCCGTTCATCGGGCCGGCGCGGAACACGGTCGTGAATACGAAATAGTAGACCGCGAGCAGCGCTAGCGGGTGCAGGAGCGCCCACGCGAGACCGGTCGCGCTGCCGAGGTACCGCGAGAAGAGGTCGCGTCGGAAAAAGTTGGCGAACAGTGTCCGCCGGCGCGCGAGCGCGCCATCGGCATCCGGCCCGGAGCGTTCAGAAAGAGTTGGAGCGACGAAGCGTGGCGCCATGGACATGGGGAGCATACCAGCGTTGCGGGAGCGTGCCGGGATGCCTCGCGACCATTTGACCAGAACGCCGCTCTACTTTGACTGCTCCAGCATCAGCTGCCGCAGCGTAGCCGAATCGGGCATTTGGACAACTACCGCGTCAAGCGCAGCCTGATTGACCTTGAGTCCCGGATCGTTACGGATTGCGGCGACTCTGAGCGCGCGCTGCTCGGCAACGTACGCCTGGCGCAAGTCAGCGATGAGCTCATCCTTGACCTCGTCAAAAGTCATCTGGCGCTGCGGACGCCGCCCATCGAGTCGAATTACGTGCGATCCAAAGCGCGACAATACCGGCGGACTGACATCGCCGATGTTCTTGAGCGCGAATGCTGCCTTGGAGAATGCTGGGTCCATCTGCTTGGCGCTGAACCAGCCGATGTGACCGCCGCGGCCCTTGGTCCCCGGATCCTCAGAGACTTCCCGCGCGAGCGCGGCGAAGTCTGCGCCAGCGGCGAGCTTCGCCTCCGCCTGCTGCGCCAGCGCCATGGCCGCGTCCTCGCTGCGCACCTTCGTCAAAAACAGGATATGCGACGCCTCGATCTGCTCGGGTGCGACGTACTTATCCTTGTCGACAAGGTACCGCTCCCGCGCTTTGGGGAGGAATTGCGCGACCTTGGCGTCGAACTCGGCGCCGGCAACGGCTTCGATGCGCTGCATCTCGACCTCGGCGAGCACCTTGTCGGCCTCGAGGGCTATTCGCCGTTGGACTAACGGGTCGCGATCAAGTCCTCCCTTGCGGGCCTCGGCTGCCATGGTTCTGCCGATCAGCATGTTGTTGAGTAGCGCAGCGACGCGCTTGGGGTCCGTTCCGAAAGCGGCGCGGCTGTCGGCTGGGAGCCGCTGCAGCTCCGCTTCGTAGTCCCCGCGGGTAAGCTTCACCACACCGTTTTCCACGATCACGTCGTCGGGCGCGCCCTGGGCGAGCGCGATAGGAAAATCTCCGGCAAGCGCAGCGGCGAAAATAAGGAGAACAGGGACGCGCTTCATAAGACCTCGAAAAAATGGACACGGACCTGCGAAAAAAGACCTCCGCATCACGTTTCTAGTTCCGCTCAGCGTCAGCCTAGGCAGTCGCCGATGGCACGCGATTTATGGTGGCGCAGCGCGACGACTCGCGCGAGATGCTATGCGGACAGGAGCAGCTCGGCGGAGTGTCTGGTGTTCAGCCGGGCGAAGAACATGCCGACCGCAATGCCCCATCGATCAAGACAGTGCCACATCGGCCCCGCTCCAAGAAACAGCCCCGCCGCAGCGGGGCTGGTGGAGCCGAGGTCGTAGAGCCTGGAGAAGCCGAGCCTGAGAAGCCAACTAACCGCGCGCTACTTACCTCCGCAGATCGAAGGCCATGTTGCAAGTGCTGCAAGTTCCGGTCGTCTTAACATTGAAGTAGTACGACGTGTTGGGCGTCAACCCCGGCGTGGAGCTACCATCGCCCCCGACCGCGAACACCACATAGGGAATAGTACTATAAGATGCGGCGCCCCATCCCAGCTGCGGCGGTGCGCTGAAGTCGCAGGGGGTACTCGACAGGAAAGCTTGACGTGCCGTCTCCGGGCTTCCGGAATTCGAGCCTGAGATGGAGCTAAATTGGGTGTTGGTGGAACCTGTCGTAAAGTGCACCACGACGGCATCCCCGTTACCGAGCGCGCCGGTATACATCCGTTGCGGGTTGTTCCAGTCCATCTCGACTACGTTGGTGCTGCTGAAGCCGGGGCAGCTGATGGTGCCACCACCGCCGCCACCACCGCCACCGCCACCACCACCACCGCCGCCGCCACCACCGCCGCCCCACCGACCAGTACCCGTGCCGACGGTCACGGACGCGCTCGCCAAGTTGCTGGCCACGCCGGTGTTGCTCCAAACCTGCACCGTGAAGATCGTGTTTGCGGCAATGGTCGGCGTCTGCGAGCCCGAGCCGGTGATTGCATAAAACCCGGACGCGGGCGCCGCTGACGCCGTCCATGCGTAGCCGGTTGGACTACCGGTACAGCTCGCGGCCAGCGCTGTCTGCCCGCTGCTAGTCGGGAGCGCCGACGGCGTCGCGGTCAAGGTACAGACCGGTGCCCCTGAGCCGCCTCCCCCTCCTGCTGTGACACAGGTCAGCGTCGGCGCGTTGGCAGTCCCGCCCGCTGTCCAACTGGTGCAAAGGCTATCTGCGCCGAGGATCTGAACTGGGAGGGTAACCGGGAGAGTGACTTGCGCGCCTCGAGCGGGACCGGCGATCGCGAGGACCATCGCGGCACAGGCGAGTACGCGCGGAGCGTGGCGAATGAGTGATCGAATCATCATGAACTCCCTGCTTGGCCGCGGAATCGCGACCGGTTTGCGGTTGACGCAACTTCTGCGCCATGAGTATGCATAAACTTTATGATTATAGCATACATTGCCGCATCGCGGCAATGCGCGTCGATTTCCGTTCATCGGTTCGCGCGTGCCGCGCGTATGTCGAATACCTCCGGACACTTCGTGAGTGACGCTCTGCGGCAGCAGTTGACGCAATACCTGCGCGAAACGAACTTCATCGTGCCGGCGTTTGTGCGTCGACTGCTGCGAGCGAACCGGCGTGGCAAAAGCGATCCTGCATTGCTCGCAGCGCATTCGCCTTCGCGGTCGCTTCCTCGCTCCCCAATGCTTGCGGGGTCCCTCGCTTCGGCGTCGCCCACGCGCAATTCCCCCAAAAAAAAGGCGGAACCGAAGTTCCGCCTTGAGTTCGAGTCATGCAGCTCTTTACGGGGAGACGACCGTCGTTGACTTCTGGACGAAGTTGCCGCCGTAGCTCGACTGGATAAACGCCGCCACACCGCCGGGGGTGCCAGGAAGCGTGCCGTTGACGAAATCCTGGATCGCGAAGCCGATCACCGGGAGACCAAAGTAGGTCGTTGACGCCTGTGGTGCCGAGCCACCGCCGATCGTAGTGACCGTCGTGCCGCCGTTGATGTTATCCAGGTGGTGAGCGTTCGGTGCCCCGGCTATCAGCGGGAATCCGACGCGCATCCAGCCGTTCTGGAACGAGGTGGGAGCGTTGACCGTGTTTTGCGAGCCCAAGAGGTTGCTGTTGTTGAACGTCGCGACGGTTGCTTCATAACACAGCGACGTCGTCTGCGATGGCGGAGGCGGCGAGAACGACGTCGGCGCCACGAATTCCTCGCGGTCGAACAGGTCCACCGTCACATCGTCGCAGGAGAACGCGGTCTTGTTGAAATTGCGCTGGAACAGTTTCGATGCCAGACCCGTGCCATTCGCCGTGTAGAAGTGCTTGGTCGGCATGGTAACGACCCAGTCGGTTCCAGACTTCGTGACCGAGTCGAGCACGAACTCGTTCATGATCTGTGCGTGCATCAGGACCGCGCTGACCGGGTCGGCTTGGTTCGCGATGGTCGTCGTGCCGGGGTTCCAGGCTGACGTGTACACCTTGCCGCCCGCCAAGACCTGGCTGGTCTGCGGAACTGCAAACTGCAGGGTCGGCCTGATGTCACCCGAAGCGAAGTAGATCGGTGCGGTGCTGAAGTTGTCCAGCGCGACCGCATCTTCCGTGTAATCGGTGCCGGACAGCACGTTGATCAGCGAGATGCCGCCGAACAACCCGCCTGACGGTGGCTGCGCTTCCGCAGCAGCGACCGAATCGCTCACGTTACACGTAGGCGTGCCCGATTGGTGCGTCGCGCCGATGGCGGTCGATGAACCGGGGGCATACGTCGCCATCTCGATGATTTCGACGTAGCCTTCCTTCGTGCGATCGAGACTGTCGGTAGCGCCGTCGCTGTTTCCTGACGAGTATTGGAAATTCACGAAGCCCGCGCCGGCCGCGGGAATCTTCGGAATCGTGCACGACCTGTCAGTAGTGGTTATGCCACCGCCCGGAGCCGGCGAACCGCTGACCGCGGTCCCGAACGGAATGATCGCGGCCGTCCACACGTCGTTCGGCGACAGGAACAAGTTGAAGTCAAGCACTTCCGTGCTGTTGACACCTTCGACGAAACGAACTTTGACCGCCTTCACCGAGATCGTCGAATTGACGACGGACAGCAGCGAGTTGTACGGATCCTTGAGGTTGTCAGTGCGCACCGTGTAGTACGGGTACAGCAGAACCTGGCCCAGGCCGTTCGGGTTGACGTTGACCGCCTGTGCGGCGCCCGTCACGCCCAGAGCGCTTACACCTGCCAGCGCCGCGTACAGCGATTTTCTCTTGAACGTGTTCATGGTTTTTGATGACTCCTTTGTTTCGAGATTTAAAGTGATCACTTTAGAATCGACAACTCTGCGATCTTAGTACAGCGCGCGACATCTTACCAGCAAAAGCAGCGATACGGGCAACCCTCTTGTGTGAAAGTTGCAACAAGGCACATTAGCGATACACAAACCATGCTGAACCATTCTCGATGACCCAACGCTCGGCAATTGGCGTCTCGATGCCTGAGATGGCCTTGGGGCTCATCGGCCCACGCGGAACATCGTAGGTGAGTTGCAATTTCACGCTGCACAACTCGCCATCGCACTCCACACTATCTACCTTCACCGCGCGCCACATCCCCGGTCGGATCTGCCGCCTGTACGCCTCGATGGGGGTGGCCGCCTTCGAACCCGGACTCAGGTACGCATAGGCGGCGTCGAGATCACCTTTGATCAACGCTTGCCACCGCGCCTCAGACCGTTCCTTGACTACCGCCGCCTTGACTTCCGGAGGGGAATCCTTGCTCACCCCGCCTATCCCGGCACACGCGGCAATCGCAACCACCACCACCGCCCCAGACATCCAACCCGCCAGCCCGAGCAGGCAAACTCCTGCTTTCGTCGATCCAAGACTAGACAAACGATGTAATAGCGTCAATCGGTTCACTTGCAATTTAATCACCCTCTGGTGGCTGTTGCGCTGTTGCAACATTTAATGCGTCGTCATTTGGCGACGGTTTAGGGCTTGACCGCAGGCCCAGGAGCTGACGCCGGAGCAGACGCAGGGGCCATGCTCTTGAGCGGAAACACGCCGTCGAGCGCTTCCATCCTGCGACGCAGATCGTCGATGATGCGACGTACATCGCCCTCGCCCTCGACTACGCGCGGCGTGATGAACATCACCAGTTCGGTCCGGTTGTTCTTGAGTTCCTGCGAGCCGAACAAGCCGCCGAGGATCGGTATACGCGCAAGCATCGGCAGGCCGCTCGACGAATTTTCCTTGTCCTCGAGGATCAATCCACCCATGACCATCGTCTGCCCGGTCGGAACCGCAAGCAGCGTCTGGATCGAACGCGTATTGATCGGCGGCGCTTCGCAGGTCTGTGTCGTGGTGCCGGCGACGCTGACCTCGGCTTGAACGTCGAGCGTGACCAGCCCCCCGGCATTGATGTGCGGTATGACCTGCAGCAGCACGCCGGTGTCGATGTATTGCGAGGTCGTGCTGAACACGTTGGTCGTCGTCCCCACGGTTCCGGCACCCACGACATTCTGCTGGCAAATCGGGATGCGGTCGCCGACCTTGATGGTCGCCTTCTGATTGTCCACGGAGGCGAGATGCGGATTCGAAATCACCTTGACATCGCCATACTGGTCGAGCAGGTGCAGTGCAGCCTGCACGCCGCCAGGAAACATCGCGTTGTTGATCAGATAGTAGAACCCCTGCGCCAAGGCCAGGCCGGGGGACGTGGGGACCGGCAACACGTTCGGTTGCGGGTTGAACGGCGTGCTGCGCGTCAGGTTGCCGCCGCTGCCGCGGCCGGACGGGGCGCCGCCGCGGAAGAGCCATTCGACCCCGAACTGCAGGTCGTCGGTCAGCTTCACTTCGGCGATCGTCACCTCGATGACCACTTGTCGCTGCGGAACGTCGAGTTTTCTCAGCGCGGACTCGATGATCGAGTATTCGGCCGGCGTGGCAACGATGAGAACGGTGTTGTTGTCCTTGTCGGCGACGGCCTGGATGTTGCGCACGACGCCACCCGCTTCCCCGGTGATACCGCGCGCCGCCGCCTGCGCCGCAGCGAGTGCCGCCGCCCCGGGCTGCACCTGCACGTTCACTTGCGGTGGCGGCGGGTTCGCGACCGGTATCGAAGGCTGTGCCATGAACGATGGGGGATTCACGATCGTGCCGGCGGGCGTGCCGGGCGCAAGCGTGGGTGTTGGCGTTGTCTGAGGCGCAGCGCGGCCGGTGAATGCCTGCTGCAGCAGCGGACCGATGCGCTCGGCGCGGCTGTTCTGCACCTGGTAGACGTAGAAACGCACGCCGCCGCCTTCGCCGCCCTTGTCGAGGCGGTCGATCCACTTCTTCGCCTCCTCGAGATATTCCGGCTGCGGTGTGACGATCAGCAGCGCATTCATGCGCTCGATCGGGATGATGCGCAGGATACCGGCGAGCGGATTCGTGTTGGCCGGACCCAGCGCCTTGTCCAATTCAGCCATCACCGTCTTGACGTCGGCGCTTTGCAGCGTGAACAGTCCCACGGACATTCCCGTCATCCAGTTGACGTCGAACATGTCGATCGTCTCGTAGAGGTGCCGCAGCTCGAGCTCGGTCCCGGACAGGATGAGCAGATTGCGAAAATCGTCGACGCGGACCGACGTCGCTTCCTTCAGGAACGGCTCCAGCACTGTCGCCATCTGGCGCGCGCTCATGTACCGCAGGGGCACGATCTGCACGCTGAAACCGGGCGGGAGCGCGCGCGTGGAATTACCGAGTTGCGGCGTCAAGTTGCCGCGAACCGCGGCGGTGGCGGGAACGATCTTCCAGACGCCGGCTTCCTTGACCATCGCCGCGCCGTTCATGCGCAACAACATCTCCAGTGTTGCCGGAAGCGCCTCGCGCGGGATCCCGGCCGTCGTGCGAATCGTGACCGTGCCGCCGACCTGGGGCTCGATCGTGTACGACTCGTTGAGGATGTCGGTCAGGATGTTGCGGACGACGTCGCGGAGGTCGGCGCCCTCGAAGTTGAGCGCAACCGACGGGCCGGTGGCGACCGCACCCGGTGCTGCCGGTGGCAGCGCGCCGCCGGGCAGCTGCCCCTTGAGGAGTTGGCCTGTGCCTTTGAAGATGCGCGAAGGCTCGCCCCCCGAGCCACCCTCGGCGCCGCCCATGCCGGGCGTTCCCGGTCCGAAGATCTTGGTCGTGGTTTCCGGTGGCTTGGCCTGCCTCCAGGGTGGCGCCGCGTCCCGGTCCGCGTTCTGCACCGTCGCGCACGACGTCAGCAACAGGAATAGCACGGGCGCAACGAGCAGCGCGAATGGAGTCTCTCAACATTCTTGTTTTCCTGGGCGGATCGGTGCGCACGGCCCGCGGATTATCGCCGTTGGCGTCGCTCGGTGTCATTTAGTTGGTCGCCGGCGCCCTGCGTTGCCGCATCCGCTCGAAGGTGTCGTTCCAGGCCGGGTCCGGAGACGCCGGGGTGCTCTGGGCTGCTGCGGGCGCAGGCACAGCAGGGGCTGGGGCTGCATCTGGAACCGGGACGGGCGAAGGCAGTGCGCCTGCCGGACGGCGCGTCGGCGCCGGCGTCGGAGTGGCGGCTGCAGGGGCTACCGGGGCTGCCGCTCCAGGGAGCGGAGCGACTCCCCCTTGCGGCGGCGCTGCGGCGGCAGGCGGCGGAGGCGGCGGCTGCGTCGTCGCTTTGGGCCCTGGCGCCGGTTTGAGCACCAGTTCCTCCGAATCATCCCCCTGAGTGAATCTGACGCGATCCGCGGTAACTGCTGCCACCAGAACCCCGTTGACCTGCTCTCCTTGTTTGACCACGCGCGACTTACCGCCTGCGACTTCCTTGAGGAACGCAATGTGCCGTTCACCTGCCACCGCCGTTCCCATGAGCACGAACTTGCCTTTCGGCATAGTGACCCGCGCCGCATCGGGCGCCACTGTTGGGGCGGGTCGCCTTGTCGGGTTGAAGAGCGTCCGGCTGACGGTCTCCGTGTGCGTCCCTAGGCCGCCCTCGACTCGATACTCCGGCAGGAGCGCGGCCACGACCGGCTTGGGTTCGATCGTCGGCGGCGGGCCCGGCAGCCGATGGAGCCCCCGCCCCCAATCGGTCTCGAAGCCGAGCAGCAAGGCAAGGGCGGCCAACGGGATCAACCACCACAACCACGCCCGTAAGCGATGCATGTTCGCGTTCATTTCTTGTCCCCCTCGGCGAGGGCAAAGCCCGTGACGTCCAGAAGCACGCTGACTTCGGGTTCCGCGCCGGGGGCGGGACGAAACCCCCGGAAGGCATTCAGTGGCCGTATGGTCAGATTGTCGATGACCATGTATGGCTGCTGCGTTTCGATCGCGTAGAGAATCTTCTGGAGGTTCGCCGTGGTCGCGAACAACTGAAGGTTGACGCCGATCTGGCGAAATCGGCCGTCGTCGCGCGGCGTGGTGATCTGAACAGTCGTGATCCTGCCGCCATTGTTCTCGACCGCGGCGCGCACCAGATCCTGTAGCTCGGCCCCGGCGAGGTTCGCCGCCGTATTCCTGAGAAAGAAGCGCCGGCCCTGCTTTTCGCGCAACGCGTCGAGCGCCTTTTGCAGTTCCGACCTCTGCGCCGAAATGCTCCAATAGCGATCCAGCCGCTCCTGCGCGGAATCGATCGCCGCGTTGTAATGGCGGTGCAGCAGCAGAAATGGCGCCAGAATGATTCCAAGCCCCAGAAAGACGACGACGAACAGCAGCGCGATCGCCAATAGCCGACCGTGTTCTGGCTTAAGTGGGCGTGCCAAGGTGGCCATTAGCGCTTGCCTCCAGTGGGCGGCAGGGCGGACGCGGGCGGTAATGGTCCGAATCGCGGCTCGTCGGATGGCAGTGGGAAGCCCTGAGGTGCGGCCGGCGGCTGCGCGACGGGGGTTGCGGGTGGTTGCGCCGCGGGGGCGACGGGCGGCTGCGCGGCGGGGGCGGCGGATGGTTGCGCGGCGGGTGCGGCGGGCGGCTGCGCGGAGGGGGCGACGGATGGTTGCGCGGCGGGTGCGGCGGCCGGCTGCGCCGCGGAGGCGGCGGGCGGTTGCGCGCCAGGTGTGACTGGCGATTGCGCGGTGGGTGCGGCGGAAACTGCGGCTGGTTGCGCGGGGGCGACCGGCGGCTGCACTACGGAAGGTGGGGACGTTGGCACGGCGGAAGTCACTGACGGCGATGGCGCAGGTCCGCCCGCAGATACCTCGAGCGCTGGCAGCGCGGTTACCTTGAGTTGTGCCCCCAGATCGAATACTTCGCCCGGCCCGGGTTGCAGTTTCGTCGTCGGTGAGCGCAGCGCAGCCTGCTCCACGAGCTTGGAATCCTCGAGCACGCTGATCAGTTTGCTTCCATTGCCGGATTCGCCGCGCAGGAATACATCGCGCTGCATTTCCTTGCCCTTGACGGTCGTTTTCATCTCGAACTGGGTGAGCCAGGTGTCGTCGGGCAGGACCCGCGTCACATCGTCGATGATCTGTACCGTGCCCGGGTACGTGTACTTCTTGGCCAGCGCGTAGTTGTAGTCGCTCTGCAGACGCTCGAATTCGCGCCGGACCGCAGCGGCAGCCTCTGCTTGAACCCGCGCCGCCTCGGTTTGGTGAATCAATGCGATCGCGTAGCCGCGCTTCTGAATCAATGGAACCAGCACCGCGGCGAGCGCGATGGAAGCGACCAGCGCAGTGGGAGCCCACACCTGCCACTGCCGCCAGAGCATGCGGCGGGGCCGGGCGTCTTCGGGAAGCAAGTTCAGCCGCGGCGGAGTCGCAGATGCAGGCCCGGGCAGCACCGCTACGACGCTGGCACCCCAATCCTCTGCCTGACGACGAGCGCCGTCGACGACCGTCTTGAGCGCGGCCGCCCAGTCCACCCGTATCGTCTTCCGCCCCATATCGCGGCCGATGATCGTTGCGTCGAAATAGACCTGGTCGGGCCTGAAAGGCGTATGCCGATCCAGGTCGTAGGTCAGCGTCCGCAAAAGGTTTTCTTCGACCGCCAGCGGCAACACGAGTTGTTTGCGCAACATTTGCCTGGGCGGCAACGTGACAATCACCCGCGTCGCTCCCGGCGACGAGGAGGGTCTGTCCGCCGCGTGCGAGAGCGACGAGACCGCGGCGCGGCCTGCCAGCGCGCTCGCGGCAGGGTCGCCCGTCAGCGGAATTACCGCGACCTGGGCGAGCGTCAGCACACCCCCGCTGAGCTCAGGGCGGTACACGATGGCTTCGCCGTCGCCGAATTCGATCACCGCGCGTGCCCTGCGCCTCTGGAGCGCGCCGCGGGGCGCGGCCGGCACCAGCGGCGCAAGTTCGCCCGTCCACCACCGCCAGAAGTTGGGCAGACCGAGGCGATACGCGACGTCGCGAAGTCGCAACCGCAGACTATTGAGTGCGGGGTGCATTGGTCAGTCGGATCCTGCTGTTCGTCGGCTGACGCGGTGAGCGAACGGCCGGTCCCGTCCCGCCATTCCAGCATCGTCAACAGACGGCGGCGGTCCGGGCTCGGGCGAACAACCGCCTCCCGGATAAAGGTCACGCCGTCCGGCATGGTCACTTCGGCTCGAATCCGCCAGAGGTTCGCTGCCGCGCCGGCCAGTCCCGCCAGTGGAAAAGCCGGCGCAGGCGTTTTCGCCGCCAGCGCATCGCGTCGCTGCGCGAGATACGTGTCGACCACCTCGGGTGTCGCACCGGGCATCGCCATCAGCGCGGCGCGTGTTGCGTAGACGGGATTGATGCCGGGCATCCGCGTATGGACGGTCAGGTTGTCGGCCAGCCTGGCATACAGCGCGGGCGTCATTCCGAGAACCCGTTGCAACTCCGCAGCCGTCTCGAAAGGCGAGTTCGCAGGCAAGTAAGGCGAGCCCGCGGCCTTGTAGTCCGCGGCCTCAGCGCCATTAGGACGGCGCAGATCGTCGGCGTCCTTCCAGTCTCCGATCACGTCGACGAATTGCGCCGCAGTCGCTTCGTCGAGCCCCCCCGCCGTCATCAACAAGCCTTTCAGCAGGGTGTCCGGCGCAGTGTTGAGGTCGATTTTACCAGACTCGTCGATCGCGCTGATCACGATCCGGGCCCCAATCTCGTCGTCCCAGACGTGTACGCTGCCGTCTGCCGCCCAGACGTCGGGGCTCACCTTGGGCCGCAGCAACTCGAACGCGGTGCGATAAATCGCTCCGTCAGCGAGGGCTCGCGCCTGGGCCCATGAAAGCGCGTTGCGCGCCGCCAGCGCTTCATTGCGCATGCCGTAGGCGAAGCTCCCGGCAATGACGGTGAGCATAACGGTGAGCCACAAAACCAGCACCAGTGCGATGCCGCGCTGTGCCCGTGGTCCCTGCGGAATCGACGTCGCGCCCATCCGTCAGACACCAATGCAGCGACTGCGGTTGAAGTCCCAGGCCCTGCAGCCCGCCTCCGGCGCAACCCTGGGCTCGATGATCAGCGGTGGCCACGGCGCGCCCTTGGCGGGAATGACCTCGACC
Source organism: uncultured beta proteobacterium (assembly GCA_963829375.1). GTDB lineage: Bacteria > Pseudomonadota > Gammaproteobacteria > Burkholderiales > Casimicrobiaceae > PALSA-1003. The sequence continues at coordinate 30,092 of CAWHIS010000018.1, forward strand.
CGGATCATCAGCGGGAGGACCTGTGGATCCTCCCAGTGATCGCGCCAGGTTGGAGCGTTGGCGTCGTTCGAATCCGGGTCGCGGCCAAAATAGCCGAGGCGAACCTCGGCGATGCCGTCGGCAAGCACCGACTGTTCGGCGCCATCGAATCCAGGCGGAGTGGTTGCTGCGAGGTCAGGGATGACGCGCGCGAGCGTCAGCCTGGACGCGTCGCCGTTAGGTGTGACCGCCATTTGAAAGTAGTACAGTCCGCCGCCGGCGCCCCCGGGCAACACACCGGCAAAAGCGAGCGTATCGCGTCCGCCCTGGAAGTACAGCGGCTGGTCGGCCAGTTTGTGAAAACGCAGCGGATGCTGCGCGGTCAGGGACTGACGCAGGAATTCCTCGGTCAGGCGCATGTCGCTGACCTGCGCGGCCTTCGCTTCGCCGCGATCCCAACTGTTCGCCGATAACGACAAAGTGCCGAAGAGCAACGACGACATCAGCGCGAGCAGCATCATGGATATGATCAACTCGAGCAGCGTGAACCCATCGTGGCGGAGCATGGTCGTTGAAGTACCTTCGCGCCGCGCGCTCCGGTATTCGCGGCCGTCAGCCTGTGCTCGCGCGATTCGCAAGCGTTGCCCGTTCGGCCGCCATCCACGCTCGCGGACGCGCGCTTCGCGCCTGGGCTTCGCCCCGCTCGCATGGACGTGCTCGTGGCGGCCCGTCGCGCTCATGGCGTCACCAGCTCTTTGGGTGCGACTCTCATGGTCGCCAGTGTGATGGAACGCTCGCCCCCGGCGACGCCCGGCCACCGCACCATGACCGCAAGACGCCATAGACGAATCGCCATGGTCGCAGCGGCGCCGTCCATGTCGGGCGTGGTGCCCGGCGGCGTATAGGGTGCGATCTGCGCGGTCCACGCATAGAAGCCATCGTCAGACGTGCCTTGCTGCGCGCCTTCGCGCAATGGCGTCTCGACACCGAGCGCCGCTAACTGGCTCTCGGCGTACAGTGTTGCTCGACTGTATTCGTCGGAGGCGGCGACATTGCCCAGCGCGCCCGAGAAGACGCGGAACAGCGCAGTCCCGACCAGCGCGAGGATCACGAACGCCGCAAGCACTTCGAGCAATGAAAAGCCACTGACAAACGTCGGCGGACGCGCACCGGCATCTCCGCGAGGGCGGGGGGCCTTTCTTCCCGGGAGACGAACCATACATAGCCGCTTGCGCGGGCACGACGGGGCGTCGGTGGAGCTTGTTGTGCTCATGCGATCGCATCAGTCAAGGATCGTCACGCGACCGGTGAGCCAATCGACGTCGACGTTGTACTTGCGCTCACCGGCTCCCAGCATGACGCGTCCGCCGTTCGATCCGCCATCCGCGAAAAATCGGATCGCGCCGATTTTTTCTCCCACGAGATCGCTTTGCGCGGTGTACACCTTGACGTCGAGCTTCTCAGGCAACCGGTGCACGCGCGCGTCGGGCGGCACGGTGAAGGTTCGTGCTTCGACATCGATGATCAGGAGCGCGTCGCTACGCTGCACGATCGCCTGGCCGCGCGCGAAGCGCAGACCCGCAGCGACTTCGCGCGCCGCGCTCTTGAGCTCCGAAGTCGAAACGCCTCCTCCGAGCATGGGCAGCACGATCGTAGCGACGAAGGCCATGATCGAGAGCACGATCAGCAATTCGAGCAGGGTGACTCCGGGAGCCGCGCAAATGGCACGTCCGCGCGAACGCTCGAAGCGTTTCAGGCACCATCTCGCGCACCGCGGATCGGGCGCACCGCAACGGTCGCGCACGGAAGTCATGCGCTGCACCATTCGCGCCATGCCAGCCGCAAGCGTACCGCCAGGGCATCAGCAAAAGCATCTGCGTCGAGTAGCGGTGAGGCGCTGATCGTCGGCCGCAAGCCGCTGCGCAACGCGCCGAGTCGCGTAACGTCGGATGCAAGGTTCGTTGCGACCTGAACGTATGCGTCGTCGTCGCTGGCGATCAGGTTCGACAACCCGGCTGCTTCGAGCATCGCAGCCGACTGCCTGGAAATCAGGCTATCACCGAGGCGCGCGACCACCGGCACGCCCATCCACAACGCATCGCAAGTTGTCGCTCCGCCATTGTACGGAAACGGGTCGAGCGCAATATCGACGTCCGAGTACTCCGCCAACAGCTGCTCGTAGGTCGATGCAGCACGCAATTCGAGGCGCTCCGGGCCGATCCCGCGATCGGCAAACGCGGCTTCAAAGCAGCGACACACTTCGGGAAACTTGAACGTAGCACTCTTCAGTAGCAGCCGAGATTCCGGAACCGCGGCCAGTATGCGCGCCCAGACCGCAAGCACGTTCGGCCCGACTTTATCGGCGCGCGTGAAACAGCCGAACGTGATGTGTCTGTTCGCCAGCGCGGGCAGCGGGGCGACCGCCGCCGCGAACGGCGGCGCGGTGAAACACAGGCGAACCGTCGGCATGAATAGGAGGCGCTCGACGAAGCGCTGTCGGGCGTCGGTGGGCGTGCTCACTGGATCGGTGATCAGGTAGTCGATTGCCTCGAGACCTGTCGTATCGAAGTAATCGAACCAGGAGATCTGTATCGGTGCCGGTTTCCGGGCGAGGACGAGTAACCGTCCGCCCGGCGCGTGTCCGTCGAGATCGACGAGAATGTCGACGCCGTCGGCGCGGATGCAGGCTGCGGCAGCCTCGTCGTCCAGCCGTGCCATGTCACACCAGCGCTCGCAAACTTCTTTGAGTTCCGCCGAAAGCCAGTCGGACGCGGTGCTGCCCGAATAGAGGACGGTTGCCATGTCGCCGTGAGATCGCAATGCTCGGAGCACTCCTCGAAAGAAGTGGCCGACGATGCTCGCGTGAAAACTGCCGGAGATGAAACCCACGACGAGTTTCCGCTCCGCGGAGCGATCATTGGCATGCTCGTGCCAGCGACAGTACATCGCAGCCGCATATCTGCGCTCCCACTCGCGGTGAAGGCCATACAATTCTTCCGGCGAAATCAGCGGGCTGCTGTGCAGGGCCACAAGCACTTTGCTGTATATCTCGGGCGCGAGGTGCGGTGACCGCAGCGCGATGCGATAGTGCTCCGTCCATTCTTCGACCCGTCCTAGCATGCGACTAAGATTGGCCAGGCCCAAGCGGGAATTCACGTGTGCGGACTCGACGGCAAGCGCCTGTCGGAACCACTTTTCCGCATCCGCCAGACGAAGGCTCAGCACATGCGCCGTACCCATGTTGCACAAGGCATCGGCGTCGCCCTGACGGCCGGCGATGGCGCGCGCGAGGTAGGCAAGAGCCCCGTCGCCGTTCCCGGACTGGACCCCGAGCACCCCCATGAGGTACGTCGCCTCGCTGTTGCCCGGATCAAGGCGCAGTGCGGCGAGATAACAACGCTCCGCATGCGCGAGCTGCCCACCTTTCTGGTGGGCGAGCCCCGATGCAATGAGTGCGGGCGTAAGGTCGGGCACGCCGTTCGCCTCCCGATCGTTGCGCAGTGACGCGAGTTCCGACGTCACCATCATTCCCAACTGGTGATGTCCTTGTTGGGGCCGTCGCCGCCTTCCTTGCCGTCCGCACCCAGCGACACGATGTCGTATGCGCCATGCTGGCCCGGTGAGGCGTACTTGTATTCGTTGCCCCAGGGATCCTTCGGCACCGTGCCTTTCTTCCAATAAGGGCCGTTCCAGTTGTTGAGGCCCGCAGGCGCGCTGATCAGCGCTTGCAGTCCTTCCTGCGAGGTCGGGTAGCGTCCGACCTCCAGCTTGAACAGGTCGAGCGTCTGTCCGATCTGCTCGATCTCGATCTTCGCGGCCTTGCGCTTGGCGCTCTCGCCCTGGCCGATGAAGTTGCCGCCGACGATGCCCATCACGACACCGATCAGCACGAGCACGACCAATATCTCGATCAGTGTCATGCCTCGCACTCGCGGACGCGGGAGCACTTGTTGCAAATGGTTACGCATGGTTTCTCTCTTTTCGCGCCTGGCGCGATTCGCTTAGAGCGTGCGCCTAGCTGACAAGTTCGCTCATGCCCATCACCCCGAGCAGGATCGAGAATACGATGCCCCCGATCATCACCGCCAGCCCGAGGATAAGCGTCGGCTCGAGCACGGCGAGAAAGCGCTTGATCGCCATTTGCACTTCGCGGTCGTAGATCTCGGAGACGCGATTGAGCATTTCCTCGAGCCGCCCCGACTCCTCGCCGACGAGGATCATCTGCGTCGCCAGCCTCGGGTACACGCCAGTTTCGGCGAGCGGCCGGCCGAACCCCTTGCCCTCGCGCAGCATGGTGATCACACCGTCGAGTGCCTGCGCCAGCAGGCTGTTGGTCATCGTTTCCTTGACGATTGCCAGGCCACCGAGCAACGTGACACCGTTGGCAAGCAACGTGGACAGCGTGCGCGCGAAACGAGCCACCTCGACTTTGGCGAGCAGATCGCCCAGCAGCGGCATCCGCAGCAGCCGCCCATCCCAGGCCAGGCGCACGGCCGGATTCTGCAGCCGCCGGCGCACCAACCACACGAGCGCCGCGACCACGGCGATCAGCAACCACCAGTATTTGCGCAGCGCGGTGCCGAAGACTATCACCATTTCCGTCGGGAGCGGCAGCGCCTTGCCCGACTGGGCAAAGGTCTGCTGGAACTGCGGCACGACAAAAATGAGCAACACCATCACCGATGTGATCGCAACTCCGATCAGAATCGTCGGATAGATCAGCGCCGATTTCACGCTCTCGCGCAGATCCTTGTTGCGCTCCATCGTGTCGGCGAGTCGGGTGAGCACCGTGCCCAGGGCGCCACCCGCCTCCCCGGCACGCACGATATTGATGTAGAAGCGCGAAAAGATCGTGCGATGCAGGTCGAGCGCCTGCGACAACGATTTGCCGCCGCGTACTTCATCGCGAACCGCCTGCAGCAGTTGCGCAACAGGAACCGTTGGCGCAAGCGAGATCAGCACTTCGAGCGCGCGATCCAGCGGCAGTCCGGCACGCAGAAGCGTGGCGAGTTCGCGGGTGAGCGCGAGCAGGTTGTCGCGCGTGACCGTCTTTGACGCGAACCAGCGGGCGCGCGGCGCGGCGGGCGTGGCACCGGGCTGCAACCCGCCGCCGACCGTCGCTTCGACCTGCATGGGCATCAGGCCCTGGTCGCGCAGACGATCGACAATTTCGGATTCGTTGGCGGCCTCCAACTCGCCGGCGGCAACGTCGCCGGCGGCGTTCACCGCCTTGTATCGATACAGAGCCATCAGTTCTCACGCGTGACGCGCAGCACTTCCTCGAACGTCGTAATGCCGGCCAGCGCTTTGCGCATCCCGTCCTCGTACATCGTCACCATGCCTTCCTTGATCGCTTCGGCGCGCAATTCGGTCGAGGTCGCGTGCCGCATGACGTGGCTACGGAGCGGATCGGTCATCGGCAGCATTTCCATGATGCAAATCCGCTTGAAGAACCCGGTCTGCGCGCACTCCTTGCAGCCTTTCGCGTGATAGAGCGTAACGTCGCGATCGCGGGTGAATTTGCGCAGCCCCAGCTCGTCGACGACCTCGGGCAGCGCCTTGTACGATTCCTTGCAATGCGGACACAACGTCCGCACCAGCCGTTGCGCCAGGATGCCGACGATGGTCGACGTGAGCAGGTAGTCTTCAACGCCCATGTCGAGCAGCCGGTTGACCGTCGAGGCGGCATCGTTGGTGTGCACCGTGGAGAGGACCATGTGACCGGTCAGCGCCGATTGCACCGCGATCTGCGCGGTCTCGAGGTCGCGGATCTCGCCGATCATGATCACGTCCGGGTCCTGCCGCACAATCGATCGCAACGCGTTGGCAAACGTCAGATCGATCTGCGGCTTGACCTGGATCTGGTTGATCCCGGGCATCTGATACTCGACCGGATCCTCGACCGTAAGGATCTTCACGTCCGGTTTGTTGAGGCGATCGAGCGCCGTGTACAGCGTCGTCGTCTTGCCGCTGCCAGTCGGTCCGGTGACGAGCAGAATCCCGTGCGGCTCGAACAGCACGTCGAGGAACACCTTCAGCGTATCGTCCTCGAAGCCGAGTTTCTTGAAATCGAGCGCCACGCCGCCCTTGTCGAGAATCCGCATCACCACCGACTCGCCGTGCATCGTCGGCACCGTCGAGACGCGCAGATCGATCTCCTTGCCCTGCACGCGCAGACGAATGCGCCCGTCCTGGGGCAACCTTCGCTCGGCGATGTCGAGGTTCGCCATGATCTTGATACGTGAGATCACCGCGGCGGAAAGTCTTTTCGGCGGCGATTCGATTTCGTGCAACACGCCGTCGATGCGGTAGCGCACGATCAGCCGATTCTCGAACGGCTCGACGTGGATGTCCGAGGCACGCATCTCCAGCGCGTTGGTGATGATCAGCGAGACCAGCCGTATCACCGGCGCTTCCGACGCGAGATCCTTGAGTTGCTGGACGTCGGCATCGAAGCCGATGTCGTCGCGCTGCTCGACGTCCCCGAAGATCTGCCCCAGCGCCGACTTGCCCGCACCGTACAGTCGCTCCAAAGCGGCCTCGAGCTCGGTCGGGATTGCGACGAGCGGCCTTACCTTGCGTCCGGTCACCATTTCGAACGCGTTGACGGTGTAGCTGTCAGTGGGGTCTGCCATCGCCAGCGCGAGTTCGTTTTCGCCCTCGGTGAGCGGAAGCGCGCGCGATTCGCGCAGGAAGCGCGCCGAAACGCGTTCTTCGAGAATCGGCAACTCGGGATAACCCGCTGCCTCGACAAGAGGCAGCCCGAGCTGCGCCGCCAGCGCCTCGGACACATCCCGTTGCGCGACGACGCCCAGCGTCACGAGCAGCGCGCCCAGCTTGTCACCCGACTCCTGCTGCAGGCGCAGCGCGCGTTCGAGCCCGTTGGCGTCGAGTTTGCCGCGCTCGATAAGAATTTCGCCAATACGTTTGCGTGTGGGTACGTTCATATTGTGGAAACCCCGCGAAGAGCTTCCTGAATTGCACAAATTTTGATCGAGGATGATAGCATGATGAGAGCGAAAAAATCGCTGACAGCCGCATAGATCAATGTGTTACAGACGATACCTCAACAAAACTGTCGCCATCGGACGACGCCGCGGCGCTAGAATGTCGCCACCACCCGACGCTTCCTTTGTTTTGGCTCGACCAAAGCGCACGATATCAGGCCGCCCGCGTTCTATTTGCCGCAGATCCTCCGATTCCGTGAACGTGTGCGTTAGAGATAACTTTGCACGGAAGCCCCCTGCAAGGGGGTTGCACTTGCCCACAACCCGCACATTTTGACGCTTGATCATTCGACATAATGGAAGCGCAAAGCCTGCATCTCTGCCTTGAATCCGCGTGGGCCAACCAGAAGGCAGGCCGCCTCGAAGAAGCTGCAGCCGATTGTTTGCGTGCCCTGTCGCTGGCGCCAGGGCATCCCAAGGCCTTGCACCGTCTCGGTCTGGTCGCGCACGCCCGGGGACAACTCGACGACGCAGAACGGCTGATCGGGCAAGCCATCGCGGCAACTCCCGACGATCCCATATTTCTTTACACATTGGGCATTGTTCTCCAGGAAAAGGGGCGGTTGCCTGATGCCGTCAACGCATATCGGCGCGCGCTGGAGTTGAACCCGGAGCTGGTGCAGGCCCATGTCAATCTGGGCATCGCCCTGCGCAGCATGGGACGGCTCGAGGAAGCGGGGCAAGCGTTTGCCGAGGCCACGGGCCGACGCCCCGACTATGCCCTGGCCCACAAACATCATGGCGCAGTCCAGCTATTGCTTGGCGCCTTCGAGAAGGCAGCAACAACCTTTCATACCGTTGTGGCGCTTATGCCCGAAAGCGCCGACGCACGTTGCGACCTCGGGCAAGCCCTAGCGGATGGCGGTAATTTGGAGGAGGCCAGCACGCATTTCGCGGCGGCGGTGGCGCTTGGTCCGTCTCACGCGCGAAGCTTCGCCGCCCAGGGCGAACTGCTGGCGCGGATGAACCGGGCACAAGATGCCACTGCGGCTTTTGACCGCCTCAGGGCGGTACGGCCCGCGGATCTCGCCGCCGCCCTGAACGCGGCACTGACGCTGCCGATGGTGTATTGCTCAACGCAAGAAATTGCCACTTGCCGCGCCCGTTATACAAACCAACTGAACCACCTCGAGGCGGAATTACCCGGGTTGCTCGGCGGAACGCCACCTGAACTATTGGCCGCGGCTGAACGGGTGAACTTTCACCTGGCCTACCAAGGCGAAAACGACCTGGACCTGCAGGTACGTTACGGACGGATCGTCCGTCAGATTCTCGAGCGCGCGGCACCGCAATATCAAGGCGCCATCGACAGGCCGCGGCGCAGCGGAAAGCCGAGGGTCGGATTCGCGAGCTTCTTCTTCTGGCGGACCACCGTGGGGAGTTATTTCGGCTCCTGGGTTGGCGCCCTCGACAAACGCCGATTCGACGTCTACGCCTATCACTTCGGCAACGTCGAGGATCAGGTGACCCGGGCCATCAAAGCGACCGCAAGTTGCTATCGCCACGTGAACGGGACATTGCTCGAGGCTGCAGATCGGATCCGCGAAGATCAACTCGATGTGCTGGTCTTCCCCGAGCTTGGCATGAACGGCAAGGTTTTCCTGTTGGCGGCCATGCGTCTCGCGAAGGTGCAGTGTTCCGCGTGGGGACATCCTGTGACGAGCGGCTTGGCGACGATCGACACCTTTTTCTCCTGTGCCGAAATGGAGCCGGCTAACGCGGTCGACCACTATTGTGAGGATCTAGTCACCCTGCCGGGAATCGGCACACGCTACGCCCGCCCATCCCTCCCCGAGCCAAAAGGTCGCGCAGCGCTGGGTTTACCGAAAGACAGACATCTCTATCTGTTTCCGCAATCGGTTTTCAAGATTCACCCCGACAATGATCAACTGCTGGCGGAAGTGCTGCATCGCGACCCGGAGGGAATGTTGGTCATGTTCGAATCCAGGAACCGTTATGCCCAAGCCGCGTTCCGCGCGCGGCTCGATCGCGTCCTCGAGGAATACGGCGTAAGGCAGGACCGCCTCCTGACACTCCCTTTTCTGCGTCACGACGATTATTTGCAGGTCAACATGCATGCCGACGTGATGCTCGACTGCCTGAAATGGTCCGGCGGCAATACTTCTCTCGACGCAATCAGCGCGGGCCTGCCTGTCGTAGCGTCGCCTGGACGTTTCATGCGGGGCAGACAAAGCCAAGCCATGTTGCGACTGACCGGCGTTCCCGAGCTGGTCGCTGGCGAGCGCGAGGAATACGTCGCGACGGCCATCGACATCGCCCGCAACGCGGCGCGGCGACGGGATCTTTCTCAGCGTCTGCTGCAGGGCGGCGCGGACATCTTCGATCGGACGGAGCCGCTGACCGCCCTTTCCCGCCAATTGGAAGCGATGGCATGCGACTGATTTCTCCCTCCGGTCGAGTGGGCGAGTATTCACCGCGGGTGTTATTCACAGGTGGCTTGCCGGGCGCTTCCACATATTTCCCAATCGTATAGTCCAACATGCACGACAATAAGGTGATCGCGTTCTATCTTCCACAACTGCATCCGATCCCGCAAAAGAACGACTGCCGATGAAGCTTCGCTGCTACGCGCTCAAGCCCCGCCCGCCGACGATCCGGGCGGCGCCGCCGACGCGCATGTGGATGGATCGGATTCCCGACCATCATGCCTATCGGTGCCTGCCGCTCAATATCGCCAACAGCCACGGCTGGGAAATCCTCTCACCCTGCGCTTTCAGCATCACGTGGAGTGGAGGTATCCACGCGCGCGATATGACGCTCACCGCGCTGGATGGCTATCCGGCTCTCTCGCAGGTCGCGGTGACACACTTCGCCTTCGGCATCGTCACGTTCCACCTGTGGTACCTCTTCAGGACCGAGCCCGGATGGGACTTGTTCGCGTCGGGGTCGCTCAACACTGTCAAGGACGGCATCGCCCCACTCGCCGGAGTAATCGAGACCGACTGGCTGCCGTATCCCTTCACGATGAACTGGCAGATGACCCGTCCTGGCACGGTACGCTTCGACAAGGACGAGCCGCTGTGCATGATCTTCCCGGTGCCGCACGGCGTGCTCCAAACTGTCGAACCGGAAATCTTCAGCCTCGACGACGATCCGGAACTCAAAGCGCAGACCATGGCATGGAAGGAGCGGCGAGACGACTTCATGGACAAGTTCAACGCCAAGGACGCCGAAACACTCAAAGAGGGCTGGCAGCGCTACTACTTCATCGGCAAAATGCCCGACGGATCTACGCCGGCGCAGCATCTGCACAAATTGAGACTCGCCGCGCCGATGGACAAGCGCGCGCCACGCGCTGGCAAGATCCTGCCGGACTCGCCCGGCTAAACGTGGGCGCGATCCCGCGGTGGCTGTAGGTGCGACGCAGTAAATCGGCCTGCCGTGCACGCGGCATCGAGCCATGGGCGTTCACTCGAGGCGAGCATAGCAGCAACGGTCCTATCGAGTTCAACGGCTATTGGCTGCGACCCATTCGTCCCATGCGGTCCAAAGCAATCGCTCCAGCGCGCGGGTGTAGCCCGCCGTATCGAACAACGGTTCGCTGTCGCGGTTAGTGCGGAGTCTCGTTCGATAGCTGGCCAGCAGCCTGGGGTCGTGCGCGAGCTCGAGCGCGAGCGCTTCGTAGTCGGGAAGCGTGTCGGTGATCAGTTCCGGCAGGCCGATGGCCCGCAAGTGGCTGCCCGAAACCCGGCTCGCGAAGGTCTCGCCGGCGCAGGTCACGACCGGCAAGCCGGCGAACAGCGCGTCGTTGGTGGTCGTGTGTGCATTGCACGGAAAGGTATCGAGAAAAAGATCGGCGACGCCGTGGCGGCCCAGATGTTCCGCGAGTGGAGCGCGGGGCGCGAACACAACGCGTTCCGGCGCGACATTACGGCGACGCGCTTCGTCCTGCAGGTTGTCGCGGCTCGCCGCATTCGAATCCAAGAGCCACAGCACGCTGCCGGGGGTTCGATCCAGCACGCGCATCCAGACGTCGAACATGCGCGGGTGAATCTTCCAGGTCGAGTTGAAGCAGCAGAACACGAACCCCGTGGACGGCAACCGGCATTGCTCGCGGGTCGGAACCGGCCCCAGCGGGCGCTTACTGTCACCCGGCATATAGCAATGGGGCAGCAGCATGAATCGCTCGGTGAAGTTGACCTGCTGTTCCAGCGACGTCACGAAGCGATCGGTCATGATGTAGTCGTAGAAGTCCGCCCCCAGCGTGCTTGGAAACATGCAGTTGATCTGGATCGGCGCCGCCCGTGCGGCGAAGATCTCGGTGCGTGCGTTGGCCACATGGCCGCCGGTATCGAACAGGATGGCGATCCGATCTTCGCGTATGCGTTGCACGGTTTGCTCGAAGTTCTCGGCGCGGACATCGACGAAATAGTCGAACGCCGCGGCAAAACGCGCACGCGCCGGACTGCGATCGTCGACACCGAACGAGTAGCCGAAAACCTCGAACCGCGAGCGATCGTGGCTTTCGATGACCTCGGTCAACAGGTTCGCCAGCGCGTGCGTACGAAAATCGGATCCGATATAGCCGATCCGAAGCCGGCCGGCGACAAGATCGAACAGCGCCGGCGGTGCTGCGGGCTTGGGCCGGATCCGGTGCTGCACCCAGTTGCGCGCTGCCAGCAGCAGTTCCGAAGGCGTGAACGGCAACGCAACCAGGCTATGCGGAACTACCGGCGCGGAATCGGGATTCCGGATCGCGGCGCGCTGCTGCTCGAACAGCCGATCGAGATCCTGCCACTGGCACGTGTGCTGGCTCGCATACAGCAGCATGCTCTGCGCTTCGGAAAGGTCCGGTCGCAATGCGAGCGCCTTGCGGATGACGGGCATTGCCTCCGCCTCACGTTGCTGCGCCAGCAGGATGGCAGCCAGGTTGATCAACTTGCCGGTGTCGCGTGGGTCGAGTTCGGTGGCACGCTGCAGGCTCGCTTCCGCCTGTACGAGCGCTCCCATCCGGTGCTGGCAGAGTCCCAGGTTTTGCCATACTGCAGCGACCGTTGGCCTGAGCGCGAGCGCCTCCCCGTACGCATGCATCGCTTCGGCGAAGCGCCGTTCTCGTGAAAGCAAGTCACCGAGATTGACGCTGGCCTCGAACAGCCTAGGTTGTTGCTGGAGCGCATTTCGATAACATGCCTCGGCCTCGGCGGTTTGCCCCTCTTCCTGCAACGCCAGCCCAAGGTTGTTGAGCAGCACCGGGTGTGTAGCACCGGCAGCGAGAGCCTCCCGGTACGAGGCGACCGCGGTACCGTAGTTGCGCCGGCGGCGATGGAAATCGCCTAACCGGAAATGTCCCTCGGCGTTGGCTGGCTCGAGCGCGACGGCTTTTTCCCATGCGCTCAGCGCGGCGTCGGGCTCCGCAGCTTCGAGACTGAGTCCAAGGACGACCCAGGCGTCGGCATCGGTTGGATCCAGCGCAATGGCGCGGCGCGCGCTGACCGCCGCATCGCCGAACGCGCCGTTCGCCAGGTATTCGCGCGCATCGCCTTTCGCCACCGCACGCGAAGGCGTCGCGCCTGCCGTGATGCTACCGTGGCACTCCTTGTAGCGTTTGCCGCTACCGCAGGGGCAGGGATCGTTTCTGGGAACGTTGCTCGCCGGCATGCGCGTTTCGTGGTCTGTATTATCGCGATCGGACAAGACTAACGTGATCCGTCGTCGTTAGACAGTTCCCCCAGAAGCGCATAAAACGCGCGAACCTGGTCTGCGCTGTCGAGCTTCGCCCCGAAGAACGCCGATGTTGCAGGGGGAGAACCGCCGGCGTTGTGCTTCGCGCAAAAGCGCTCCGCATAGCGTTGCCAAGCCACGTCATACACGCCGCGCGACGCGTGTACGACCAGCAACTCGCCCGTGATCCCCAGCCGAAATCCGGCGCGTGACGCCCGATAGCTCCAGTCGACATCGTAGAGATGAAAGCCGTCGAATGTTTCCGCGTCAAACGGCACGGCAGCGAAGACTTCGCGCCGCGCGGCGAGCAGGACGCCGTCAAGAATAGCGATGTCGCCGGCCACCCCGCGCGGATCGAGCACATCAACGCTCCAGGCGACGTCGATGGGCGCGTGATGCGTGATCCATCCTCGCAAATTTGGATGCCCGCTCCAACCAACCGCGGGTCCATCCATGCGTACGCTCCCGACCACTCCGACGGCGTCGAAGTCTCGCAATTGCCGCGACAATCGCGTAGCGAAGTCGGGCGCGAGCACGTCAATGTCGTCATGCGACAAAAGCACGATATCGCCCGTGCCATTCGCGATCGCTTCGTTGTACGCCTCCGCCAGCGAACGGGCATTGCGAATCGAAATGATTTCGTGCCCAGCATCAGCGAACAAGCGACGATAGAGCGCCACTACCCGATCGTGCTTCGTGTCGTCGATCGAGCACAGCACAATGGTGAATGTATTCCGGACAGAGTCATCGTGCGTCAGCACGGGCTTGGCCCTCGTGTCGCCGTGGCGCACGCAATCGGCGACAGTCGCCACGCATTGCTTCGCCGCCTCGAACATCATCGGGTCGTGCAACCAAGCTGCGCGCAGCGCACCCGCCGCCGCGAGCCGGTCGCCCTTGCGCTTGAGCACCAGCCCGAGGTTGAAATGCGCGTCGGCCCAGCCGGGTTCGCGCGCCACCACCGCGCGATAGGCCTCCTCTGCCGAGGCGAGTTGATCCAGGCGCAAATAGGCGTTGCCGACCGCGAGCCACGCGAGCGCCATGTCTGGTCGAATGGAAATCGCCTGCTGCAAGGCGGCGATCGCGGCACCATGGTCGCGTCGTCGATTGGCGATGACACCGCACATGTACAGTGCGTCGGCGTCTGCGGGTGCGCGCGCCAGCACCGCGGCCACCAGAGCGTCGGCGTCCTCCAGGGCGCCCTGGCGCAATAGTTCGCGCACGCGGAATTGCAGGGCGCCCGTGGCGCCGTCGCTATTCACGATCATCAGTGCCTGTTGGCCTCGCACGAGTGCTTCTGTGAAGCGCATCAACAACGGCAAAGTGTCCTCGCGCGTTTCGGCTTCATAACGGAGTTCGACCTCGAGGTGTACAGGGTCATCATTGAGCTCGATGGCCGTCCCAGGCTGCCACATGTATTGTGCGGCAGCCCGTCGTTGCAGGGGATCTCACGAAGCCGCTCGTCGCTGGTACCGGCCGGCACGCAAGTCCTCATGGAGGTCCGGTCAGTGAAACCGTGGCCAAGTGGCCAGCCTCAGGAACCGCTCGCACTTGCGTCGTGTACCATCCGCCAACCAGAGCAGCATACGGCCGCCCCTGCGCCCGATGGTCCAGGACGTGGTTCGCGGTTGCGAACGCAAGCGCCTCGTCAGCGGATCTTGCCATGGCGATCGGTGGCGGTTGGTCAGGCTAATGGCGCTCATGAACAACAGCGCGAGGCAACCGGACGAATACCTAATCTTACCATTCCGAGGTAAGCGCTTGGCCCGAGTTGTCCGGGCTGAACCAGAGACCCGTGGTATTCCCTAGTAATATTCGGGCGTTCCGCTGTTTGGGCGATATTGTTGCCATATCTTCAACCAGAACGACATCGCGCTTATGCAACGTGTATCCGAGCGTGCCCTGCAACTACACAACGATGCGGTTGCACTTGCGCGGATCGGCCGCAACAAGGAGGCCTGCGACAAGCTGTGCGAGGCGATCAAAACTGCCGGAGAAGCGGCAGTCGATACGCGCACATTGAAAGCTCTTTGGCAAATCGCTCGGGCCGATGGCGATTGGAAAAGAGCGTTGGCTGCCGGCATCAGAGGCTCCGTTCGTGATCCTCTCGATTTTCCTTTCGTCAACAAAGTAGTTCGTTCGTTGCAGGAAGCTCCGCTAAGCGCGCTTGTCGAGAACTCGGTGTACCCGTCGAGGCAGATGCCAGCCCAATTCCCGACTCTCTCCGTGGTCATCATCAGCCGCGACGATCAACGATACTCAGACGTCGATGCACAGTATGAGAGAACGTTTGCCGAGTGGTCGCACGAGCGCATTCGGATAAGGGATGCGACATCGATGTACGACGGGTACGCACGAGGCTTCGAGAAATCAAGTGGCGAACTTGTCGTCTTCTCGCATGACGACATCCGCTTCGCGGTGCCGGATTTTGCAGCGCGATTGGCAGAGACCATGGCGGATGCGGACTTCGCCGGCGTCGCAGGCACGACCAAGGTCTCAGGTCCGGCGTTGCTCTGGTCGGGCCATCCCTATTTGCACGGGGCGGTTACGCACAAGGCGCCCACCGACCCTTACTACGAGGTCGCGTTGACATCCATGCAGGGACCGAGGATCACCCGGGCGCAGGGACTCGATGGCGTATTCATTGCTGCCAAACGCGAATGGGTGACACGCGTCGGATTCGATACCGAGCGAATCCCCGGATTTCATTTGTATGATCTCGATTTCAGTTACCGAGCGTACCTTGCCGGCGCTCGACTGACGATTGCTTGCGACTTGGCTCTGATCCATCAGTCGCGCGGAAATTTTGACAGCGGCTGGAACGACGCGCAGGCAGCATTCGCCGCGAAATTCCCGGAATTGAACGCGGAGGCTGGAGAATACAGACACTGGTACCACGTATCGTTGCCGAACGAAGTGACCGTCATGATGCACTACGCGAAACTCTTCGCGGCCTGGCGGCTCGGCTTGTTCTAGCGTTTGCTCAACTGTCTGCGCGCATGCTTGCTTCCGCGAGGCGCACCGTCTCATCGACGTCGCCGGCACTGTGCGCCGCGGAGACGAAGCCCGCTTCGAACGCCGACGGAGCAAGGTAGATACCGGCGTCAAGCATGCGGTGAAAGAAGCGGTTGAAGCGGTCCTTGTCGCAGGCCATTACCGTGGCGAAAGAATCAGGCGCTGTTCGAGCGAAGTAAATGCCGAACATCCCACCGATGGCCGTTGCCGATAATTCGACTCCGGCACTACGGGCCGCGGCCTCAAGGCCTGTCGTAAGTGCGAGCGTACGCTCGGCGAGTCGCGCATAGAAGCCGGGTGCCTGGATCGCTTGCAGCGTTGCGAGTCCGGCCGCGACGGCGACGGGGTTGCCCGAAAGCGTTCCCGCCTGGTAGACCGGGCCGAGCGGCGCGATTTTCTCCATGATGGAGCGACGTCCGCCGAACGCGCCGACAGGCATGCCACCACCGATGACCTTGCCCAGCGTCGTGAGATCGGGCGCAATGCCGTACAGCCCTTGCGCACCTTGAAGATGCAGGCGGAAGCCGGTCATGACCTCGTCGAAAATAAGCACTGCCCCATCGCGGTCGCACAAGTCGCGCAACCCCTGCAGGAACCCCGGCTTGGGCAATATCAGATTCATATTGCCGGCCACAGGCTCGACGATGATGCCGGCGATTTCGCCGGGGTGCGCCTTGAACGCCGCCGCGACTTCGTCGAGATCGTTGTAGGTGAGCACCAGCGTTTCGTTGGCGATCGACGCCGGCACTCCCGCCGATGATGGCTGCCCGAACGTGAGCGCGCCGGAGCCCGCTTTCACGAGCAGGCTGTCGCCATGCCCATGGTAGCAACCTTCGAACTTGATGATCTTCGGCCGCCCCGTAAAGCCGCGCGCGAGCCGTAGCGCAGTCATCGTCGCTTCGGTCCCGGACGATACCAGGCGCACCATCTCCATGGAGGGCAGCAGGCGACAAAGCGTTTCCGCGATATCGACTTCGCGTTCCGTCGGCGCACCGAAAGACAGTCCGTGTTTCGCCGTCTCCTGCACCGCGCGTACCGTGTCCGGATGCGCATGGCCGAGGATCGCAGGACCCCATGAACCTACGTAGTCGATATAGCGCTTGCCGTCCGCGTCCCAAAGGTAGGCGCCTTCGCCGCGCGCGAAGAATCGAGGCGTGCCCCCGACTGCCCGGAACGCGCGGACAGGCGAATTGACGCCTCCCGGAATGACGGCTTGCGCGCGGGTGAAAAGGTGATCGTTGCGTGATACAGGAGGCATTATCGGTCGCGAGGTTCTCGCGCGGAGGACTCGATGAAGAGGGCTGCGATTGCGCGCGCGCGCTGCTCGACGGCGCGCACGTCGACCGGCCCGAAGACGTCAGAGATGACAGCCACCGCGTCGGCACCGGCCGCGATGAGCAAGGGCGCGTTTGCGGCAGTGATGCCGCCGATGGCGACGACGGGAACATTCCAGCGCTGCTTCGCGCCCGACAACAGCGCGTCGGTCGCCCGCACAGCGCCCGGCTTGACCGACGACGCAAAAAAACTGCCGAAGGCGATGTAGTCGGCCCCGGCGGCTACCGCCGCATCGGCACGCGCCAGGGAGTCGTAACACGATACGCCGATCATCGGCTGCAGGCCGAGGCGCCTCCGGGCCGAAGCGACCGTCGCGTCATCGCGTCCGAGATGGACGCCGTCTGCGCCGACCGATGCAGCGAGTTCGACATCGTCGTTCACGATAAAGATCGCGTTGGAGGCGGAGCACGCTTCGCGCAATGCCAGCGCCTGCTCGAGGCGAAGCGCTGGAGTGCCGGTCTTGTTGCGATATTGGATCGCGCTTGCACCACCGGCGAGCGCGGCGCGCACCTGGGCGGATAGACGGGCAGTGTCCGCGCACTCGGGAGTCAGCGCATAGAGTCCCGAGAGCGACACATGCAAGTGCGCGGACAACGCCACGACCATGCGTTCAATGCCGGTGGATGTCACTCAGCGGCGCGCTGACCGGCGCGCCGGACGGCGCTGGCGACTTGGTCGCTTCGCCCGGGTCGTCGCGAGCCTCGGCCGGGCCGTCTCCTTCACGCGCCCAGAACAGCCGGTCCGGCAGGAATTGGCCCATCCCAGGGCGATATGCTTTTTGCAGCGCATGCCAGGTGTAGTCCTGGGCTTCGCGCACGGCTTCGGGCAACTCGAGCCCGTTCGCCAGCATTGCGGCGATCGCCGACGCAAGCGTGCACCCGGAACCGTGATACGTGCCGGGAAGACGCTGCCAGCTGTCCGTGCGCACCACGCCGTTCTTGCCATAGAGCGTGTTGATGACCTGCGGCGTCGGTTCATGCGTGCCGGTGATCAGGACGAATTCTGCTCCGGCCTCGATCAGATGTTGCGCGCAAACCGCCAGCGACGGCTCTTCGTCCTCATCGGCATCGGCAAGACGCCGCGCCTCCATGCTGTTCGGGGTCAGGATCGTGGTTTGCGGCAGCAAGAGCTCGCGCATTGCGTGCAACATCTCGTCGCTGGCGAGCTCGTCACCGCGTCCCGAGGCAAGCACCGGATCGAGTATCAGAGGAATGTCGGGGTAATCGGAAATGATCTCGGCGATCGCTGCGATGTTCTCCACGCTGCCCAGCGCGCCGATCTTGAACGCATCGATCGGCATGTCCTCGAGCAGGCAGCGCGCCTGATCGGCGACCCACTCCGCCTCGATTGGCTGCACCGCCTCGACGCCGAGGGTATCCTGCACCGTGATCGCGGTGATGACGGTCAACGGGTGACAGCCCATGCTGGCGAGTGTCAGGAGGTCGGCCTGCATACCCGCGCCTCCAGACGGGTCGGAAGCCGCGAATGTCAGCACGAGCGGCGGAAAATCGGGATCGCTATCGGTGGTCGGCATCGCGGAATCGCTTCAGGCGGCGGTCGATCACGGAAACCGCCCCGTCACCTGCGCCGGTGGACTTGGTAAAATGTGATTTTACTCCAACGGTTCCGCCACCGAATGAAAAAATACATGTGCCTCATCTGCGGTCACATCTACGACGAGGCCTTTGGCGACCCGGATACGGGGATACCGCCCGGCACCAAGTGGGAGGACGTGCCTCCGAACTGGACGTGTCCCGATTGTGGCGCGCGCAAGGAAGACTACGAGCTGCTCGAGTTCTGAAGAAACCCTGGAGACTGTGATGAGAATTCTGCATACGATGCTTCGCGTCGGCGACCTCGATCGTTCGGTGGGCTTTTACACGGGGGTGCTCCGCATGAAGTTGCTGCGCACCACCGACCGGCCGGAGCAAAAATACAAACTCGCGTTCGTCGGTTACGGCGACGAAGCGGAGGGTGCAGTGCTCGAGCTGACGTACAACTACGGAGTCAGCGGGTACGATCTCGGATCAGCATACGGCCACGTCGCGATCGAGGTGCCGGACGCAGCGGCAGCGTGTCAGGCAGTACGCAACAGAGGGGGAAATGTCACCCGCGAGGCCGGCCCGGTCAAGGGCGGAACGACCGTGATTGCGTTCGTCGAGGATCCCGACGGCTACAAGATCGAGCTGATCGAAAACAAACGTGCGAGCTGAAATCTGCGCCTGATCTCAAGATTCGTCGTCCTCGCGAAAGCGGGGATCCATTTTCGGCAGTGCAAGGTCAACATGGATTCCCGCCTGCGCGGGAATGACGGGTCACAGGGCGTGGAGCGCCACTACGCCTTCGGGTGCAGAAGGACGCTGATGTCGTGGGCGAACACCTGCGGGCCCTGGCCGTAACTCACGTAGACGCGCAAGCCGTCCCTCCGGATCGAAGATGAACGTTCCGGCTGAATGGTCCATGCTGTAGCTGCCTGGGGTCGTGCCGGGTTGCTTCTGGTAGAGCACCTTGAATTCCTTGGCGACCTCGGCCGTGGCCTGTGCGTCGCCCCGCAACCCAAGAAATGTCGGATTGAATGCGGGTACATATTGCGCAAGCAACGCGGCCGTGTCGCGCTCGGGATCGATCGTGACGAACAGCACCTGAACGCGCGCGGCATCCGCTCCGAGGGTCTGCATCACTGCGGCCAGTTCGGACAACGTCGTCGGGCACGCATCCGGGCATTGCGTATACCCGAAGAACATGACCACGACCTTGCCACGATAATCCGCGAGCGTGCGCTGGCGGCCTTCGGGATCGGTCAATCTGAAATCGCGCCCGAAGCTGGCGCCGGTGACGTCGGAGCCCTCGAATTTCGGCGACGCCGGACCGCAGGCGGCGACGCCGGCGGCCACCAGCACAACCATCAGAAAACGCGCGAACTTCATTGCCAGTAGTGGTCGATCAAGAGCGCAGAAAACAGCGCGGCGAGATAGACGATCGAAAAACGGAAAGTGCGCCGGGCCAGCTCATCGCTGTAACGGCGATAGAGCTGCACCGCATAGCCGATGAACACGGCACCGAGACCGACGGCTGCGGCGAGGTAGATCGCGCCGCTCATTCTGATCGCGAATGGCAGGAGCGATACCGCGAACAGGGCGACCGTATACAGCACGATCTGCAGACGCGTGTACTCTGCGCCGTGCGTCACGGGCAGCATCGGCAAGCCTGCTCTGGCGTATTCCTGGGCGCGATAGAGAGCAAGCGACCAGAAATGCGGCGGTGTCCAGACGAAAATGACCAGAAAAAGCAGCAGCGCTTCAGGCGCCACATCATTGGCAACCGCCGCCCAACCGAGCACCGGGGGCATCGCGCCGGAAGCGCCACCAATCACGATGTTCTGCGGCGTGGCCGGCTTGAGCAGGACGGTATAGACAATTGCGTATCCGACGAACGTCACCAGTGTCAGCCACA
This sequence comes from uncultured beta proteobacterium, assembly GCA_963829375.1. Lineage (GTDB taxonomy): Bacteria > Pseudomonadota > Gammaproteobacteria > Burkholderiales > Casimicrobiaceae > PALSA-1003. The sequence continues at coordinate 50,560 of CAWHIS010000018.1, forward strand.
TGGTCAGTGCGTTGACCTTGGCGTACAGGACGAACAATCCCGTCGCGCCGACGAGGGCGGCGAATACCAACGTCTGCGCAGAAGACAGCTCGCCACGAGGCAGCGGGCGCGTGCGCGTGCGGGCCATCACTGCGTCGATCTTCTGTTCCACCAGGCAATTGATCGCGGCGGCCGCACCCGCCACGAGCGCGATGCCAAGTGTGCCGAAGACAACCACCGACAGCGGCGGCAATCCCGGTGTGGCGAGGAACATGCCGATCACCGCAGTAAATACGATCAGCGACACGACGCGCGGCTTGGTCAGCGCAAAAAACTGACGCAGGCGGGCCTGGGGAAGAACGAGCGTATTCATTGTCGGAGAACTTCTCAGTACGCGGGAACGCGGCGGTCCGCGGCAATTCGACCAGAATTCCAGTCTATCTTATCATCCCGGCGGACTATCCTATTTGCGACGCGCGCAACAGGCGGCCGAGATCGGCGGCGAGTCGCTTGATGTCTGGATCGGGTCCGTAGCGCAGCACGAGATTCCCGTGCGGATCCAGCAGCAAAATGGTCGGACCGCCGTTGGGGTCAAGCGGCAGGCGCGATAGTTCTGCTGGCGCTGCGCTGCCGATCACGAGTCCGGGTTGCGACTCCCGCAATTCGACCGATGGCGCAGCGCCCCCGGGGGCGCGCAACCACGCCCGGACTACGCGATCCTGCTCGCGACCCTGCATGGTGCGCGCCTGCCGCGTGGCGTACAGCGCGCGGTCGCAAGCCACAGTACAGTCGGTGCCCGTCACTATCAGCATCACCCACTGACCATGCAAGTCGGCAAGCGTAAAGGATGTTCCATCGAGACGCACGCCGGTGACAGGCGGCGTCGGCCCCGGCGCGAGCAGTTCGCCGTAGTTGACCCGCTTGTCCGGGGCAAACCAGTAGTAGGTCATGTACGAGGCGACGATCGGCGATGCAGCGACCAGCGCCATCAACAGCAGCGTCCGGCGCCCCCTGCCTTGGGTGTGCTGCGCAGCCATCACGCTGCCCGCGCGCGCCAGTTGAGTCCGACCCAAAGGACGCATCCCAGCAGCCCGAGCGAATACCATTGAAGCATGTAACTTCGATGCTGCTCGATGCCGAAGTCCGGCACAGCCCAGTCGCGTACGAGTCCGTCGGGCGACTCTCCGGTCTGCTCGACAATGTAGGGGAGCAGCGGCAACCCGCTCGCGGTGGCCAGGCGCGCGATGTCCAGATTCTGCCGTACCGGGCCCGTCGCGTTGTCCGCGCCCAATTCGAGATAATGCTGTGGCGGAAGATCGAGGCGGCCCTCCACCGTCACGCTTCCCGTCGGCGGCGGCACCTGCGGCAACTCCGCTCGCCGCGGGCCGGCGCGGATCCAGCCGCGGTCGACCAGCACGTAGTTGCCGTCAGTGAGCTTCAGCGGGGTCACGACGTGATAGCCGGGCTGGCCGGCGTGCACCTTGTTGTCGATCAGCACTTGGGCGCGCGCGTCGAATTCGCCGGAAGCGCGCACAAGGTGAAACCGCCACCTTGCAGCGTCGCTTGCCGTTCGCACAAGGGCGAGCTGCATCGGCGGCTCCCGTGCAGCCACATCATATTGGGCTTGCAACGCCTCCTTCTGCCCGGCGCGCTGCCGCTGCCAGTTGCCGAGGCTGAGCGTCGCGGCGACTAGCACGATGAGCCCCAGTGTCGGCCACAAGGTCGGTCGGAATTGCCGTCGCGTCAGGAACGAAGCAATCGCGTGGAACATCGGCCTGCTAGACTATTCGGGTCGCAATCCGCACTTTCGGTTGCGCACTGCGAGCCTGCATTGATCAAAGTCGTCGTCATCGTTGCGCTAGCGCTCATCGTCACCAGTCTGGGAACGGCGCTGTACTACCTTTATCACGATCGCGGGAAGGGAACGCGCATGGTCAAGGCGTTGGCGATCCGCGTTGCACTGTCGGCGAGCCTCATCATTTTCCTCGTGGTCAGCTACAAGCTGGGCTGGATCGGCGATCACGGTCTGCGCTGACTGGCGTGGGCGATGAAAAAGCCGCACGGTTGCCCGCGCGGCTCGGCTTCGACGTAAGCTCGACTCGCTACATCCAGTAGACAAGGATGAACAGCAGCAACCAGACCACGTCTACAAAGTGCCAGTACCATGCCGCGGCTTCGAAGGCGAAATGGTGCTGCGCGTCGAAATGGCCCCGGAATATCCGCAGCAGCATGACCGTCAGCATGATCGCCCCGATCGTTACGTGGAAGCCGTGGAAGCCAGTCAGCATGAAAAACGTCGAACCATAGACGCCGGTCGACAGCTTGAGGTTGAGCTCGCTGTACGCGTGCGTGTATTCGTAGGCCTGGAAGCCCAGGAACGTGAAACCGAGCACGATGGTGATGAACAGCCAGAACTTCAGCGCCCCGCGATGACCGGCCTTCAGCGCGTGATGGGCGACCGTGAGCGTTCCGCCCGACGATACCAGCAGGATCGTATTGAGCAGAGGGATGCCGATCGCGGCCATCGGCGTGAACGCGTCGGCAAGATACGGGCCGTTGGTCGGCCACATCGACGTGTAGTTTGGCCACAGCAGCTTGTTTTCCATGTCGCCGAGCCATGGCACCGACAGGTTGCGGACGTAGAACAGCGCGCCGAAGAACGCCGCAAAAAACATTACTTCCGAGAAAATGAACCAGCTCATCCCCCAGCGGAACGACACGTCGACCTTGCGGTTGTACAGATGACGCCCGGATTCGTCGATCACGCGTCCGAACCAGCCGAACATCATCGTCACCAGCACCGCGAAGCCGGCGAGCACCATCCACGGGCCGAACGCGTAGGCATTGAACCAGCTCGCCGCGCCTATCGCCATCAGCAACAGCGCGCACGAACCGGTGATCGGCCAGTGCGAGGGCTGCGGCACGTAGTAATACGGGTCGGCCTTGTTTGCGGTGCTCATGCTCTGCTCCTCGTCTTGCTTATCAGGTTCTGCTTGCGGGGTCGCGCGCCTGGGTCAGGTTACCTTCGACTTCGAAGAACGTGTACGACAGCGTGATGGTGTTGACGTCCGCGGGCAATCGCGAATCGATGACGAATACAACCGGCATCTGCCGCTTCTCGTGCGGCTGGAAGGACTGCTTCGTGAAACAGAAGCACTCGAGTTTCTTGAAGTACTCGCCAGCAAGCCGCGGGCCGTAGCTAGGTACGGCTTGTCCTGTCACCGGACGGTCGCTGGTGTTTTCCACTTCATAGACTACCTGCGTCAATTCGCCGGGATGCACGCTGATGACGGCTGTCAGCGGCCGGAACTGCCACGGCAACTTGTTCACGTTCGCGTCGAGTTCAACACGCACGGTGCGCGAGGCGTCTACCTGGGTGTTGATTTCTGTGTCGGCAACAGCTATGTCACGCAGACCCGTGACCTTGCAAATTTGATCGTAGAACGGAACCAGCGCGTAGCCGAAAGCGAACATCATGACGACGACGAGCGCAAGCTTGCCCACTAGCGTGCGGTTGGCGCGCCTCGCGTCGTCCGGTTGGCTGCCGTTCCCCTTGGGATTCATCGGCGCGCTCATTTCCGTAGATTCCGGCCGATGGCGACCAGCAAGAAGCCGATGACGCCGAAGCCCAGCACGCTCATCCCGATGGTCGGTTCGCCGTAGTACTGCGCGTAAATGATGCCGCCGAAAAACACCAGCGCGATCGACGCCAGGATCAGCGCGGTGCGTATGCTGGCGATACGCCGGGTGTCGCCATCGGTGCCGGGTTGCGTCATCTCGGATCCAACGTGCCGTCCCGGCCTACGCGACGTGCGGCGGGGTTTCGAAGGTGTGATAAGGCAGCGGCGACGGCAGCGTCCATTCGAGGGTATCCGCGCCTTCCCAGGGTCTGGCGGGCGCCGGCTTGCCGTCGCGGATGCAATTCAGCACGACGTAGAGGAACAGCACCTGCGACAGCCCGAACCCGAACGCGCCCACGGTCGCGACCTGGTTGAAGTCGGTGAACTGTGTCGCGTAGTCCGGGACCCGGCGCGGCATGCCCGCAAGACCGAGAAAATGCATCGGGAAAAACGTTATGTTGAAAAAGATCATCGACAACCAGAAGTGCCACTTGCCGAGCGTCTCGTTGTACATGCGGCCACACCATTTCGGCAGCCAGTAGTAGATGCCGCCGAAAAAGGCAAACAGCGAACCTGCCACCAGCACATAGTGGAAGTGCGCGACCACGTAGTACGTGTCCTGCAACTGGATGTCGACGGGCGTGATCGCCAGCACCAGCCCCGTAAAGCCGCCCATGGTGAAGAGGAAGATGAAGCCGATGGCGAATAGCATCGGTGTCTCGAAGGTCATCGACCCCCGCCACATCGTCGCCAGCCAATTGAACACTTTTACGCCCGTCGGCACCGCGATAAGCATCGTTGCATACATGAAGAACAGTTGCCCCGCCGCCGGCATGCCGACCGTGAACATGTGATGCGCCCAGACGATGAACGAGAGGATCGCGATCGACGAAGTCGCGTAGACCATCGACGCGTAGCCGAACAGCGGCTTGCGAGAGAATGCGGGAATGATCGTGGAGACGATCCCGAACGACGGCAGGATCATGATATAGACCTCGGGATGTCCGAAAAACCAGAAAATGTGCTGGAACATCACCGGGTCGCCGCCGCCTGCGGCGTTGAAGAAGCTGGTGCCGAAATGGCGGTCGGTGAGCAGCATCGTCACCGCTCCGGCCAGCACTGGCATCACTGCAATCAGCAGGTACGCCGTGATCAGCCATGTCCATACGAACAGCGGCATTTTCATCAGCGTCATGCCGGGTGCACGCAGGTTGAGGATGGTCGTGATGATGTTGATCGAGCCCATGATCGACGACGCGCCCATGATGTGGACGGCAAAGATCGTCAGGTCCATGCCCATGCCCGCCTGCACCGACAGCGGCGCGTACAGCGTCCATCCACCCGCCGCCGCGCCACCCGGTACGAAGAAAGATCCGATCAGCAGCGATGCCGCGAACGGCAGCAGCCAGAAGCTCCAGTTGTTCAGCCGCCCGAAAGCCATATCCGGCGCGCCGATCATGAGCGGCACCTGCCAGTTGGCGAAGCCCACCGCTGCGGGCATGATCGCGCCAAAAATCATGATCAGGCCGTGCAGTGTCGTCAGAGAGTTGAAGAATTCGGGATCGACAATCTGCAATCCGGGTTGGAACAATTCGGTGCGAATCGTCAGCGCGAGACAGCCGCCGGCGAAAAACATGATGAACGAGAACCAAAGGTAGAGTGTCCCGATATCCTTGTGGTTGGTCGTCGTGATCCAGCGCATGATCCCGCCGGGATGATGGGCGTGGTCGTCGTGCGCGAGTTCGTGACCTGCGGCGTGATCGTGCGGAATGCTGCTCATCGTTCAGTACTCCTCGAGTCGGCGCTGCGTCATTTCTTGGCGGCCGCAACCTGCGACGGCTGGACCGCGTCACCCGTATGGTTGCCCCACGCGTTGCGCTCGTAGGTCACCACCGCTGCGATATCTGTGTTCGAAAGCGTGTTCTTCCACGGCACCATCGCAGTGGGTTGCCCATTCTTGACGACACCATTGAGCACCGTATCGAGATGGGCGGCAACGGGACCGGTCGCGATCTTGGAGCCATCCAGCGGCGGAAACGCGGGCGGCACGCCTTTGCCGTTCGCTTGATGGCATGCCACGCAATTCGCTGCGTAGACCTTTTCTCCGTTCGCCATCAGGTCCTTGAGTTCCCAGACCTTGTTCGGATCTTCGGCGCCAGCCGCCGCCTTCTTCTTCTGCACCTCCAGCCACTGTGCGTAGGCCTCGGGCGTCTTCACCTCGACGACGACAGGCATGAAGCCATGCTCCTTGCCACACAACTCTGCGCACTGACCGCGATAGATGCCGGGCGTGTCGGCCTTGAACCAGGAGTCGCGTACGAACCCGGGAATCGCGTCCTGCTTGACGCCGAATGCGGGCACCCACCAGGAATGGATCACGTCCCCTGCAGTGATGAGCACACGCACCTTCTTGCCGGTGGGTACGACGAGCGGCTGGTCGACGTCGAGCAGATAGTGCTCGCCCTTGGGGTCCTGATTGTGAATCTGCGTGTACGGCGTGGCCAGGTTGCTGACGAACGAGAAGCCGTGATCGAGATAGTCATATTGCCACTTCCATTGGAACCCGGTGACCTTGACCGTGATGTCGGGAACCGACGCGTCTTTCATGGCGAGAATGGTCTTCGTCGCCGGGAACGCCATGAGCAGCAGGATCAGGAACGGAACGACCGTCCAGATGACTTCCACCGTCGTGTTTTCGTGGAACTGAGCGGCCTGATGCCCCTTGGACTTGCGATGCGCGAAGATCGAATAGAACATCACCGAAAAAACGACGACGAAAATGACCGCGCAGATACCGGTGATCAGCAGGTGCAGATCGAAAATCTGCGACCCAATGGGCGTGACCGGCGGCTGCAGGTTGTATTCCCGCTCCGCGGATGCCGTGCCCGACGCCAACACCGGCACCATCGCAAGCAGCACGCTCCCGAACTTGCGTCCACCTTCCCCCACTCCCACTTTGATGCGCTCCATTCTTCCCTCTAGAACGTCGATGATCCGCTAGCGCACGGCCAGGGCGCGGCGCAAGTCTTTGGCTGCATGCTCGCGTTCTGCCGCCGACAGGTCGTCGCCGAATGGAACGCGCTCGCCGGCCGAACAAAGTGCAAGCCGCGACACATCGCCGAATTTGCTGCGATCCGATTCGAGGCGCGTCCAGCAGCGATTGAATTCGCGTCGGGACAGGACACCGGCGCGTTCGCGCTCGACGATCACGCAGGTCACCATGAACGGTGACCCGCTCCCAGTCGGCCGCATGCCTTTCGATCCAGCGGAAGGCCAGAAACAGCACCATCATTTCGAGCGCCGAATACGGCAGTACTAGCCATGCGCCAAACATCGCGAACACCAGGGCGAGACCGAAAGAAACCACGCATAGCGCGGCGAAAATCAGCCAGCGGCCGCGCGACCCGAGCGAATCGTTGCGGCGCGACGTAACGCGATAAGTGGCTTCGAAAGGAATGGATTGCACAGCGTGGCAGCTTGAGTCAAAGGCGCAGCTTACGGCCCGCGCACGCGACCGCGTGCGGCGGCCTCGTGCGGGGTCCGCGGCGGTGCCACGGCGTCTCGTCGTTATCTTGGAAAAAACCCTCGAAATCTTAGCATGGATCGCCGCGCCGCGAAAAGGCGCTTCATTCGCTTTAAGAGCCGGCGCTTGCGGGGAAGAACACGCGTCCGGTCAACGTCAGTACCCGTGCCCGCCGCCACGACGCCATATGTCATCGCCGTGGGCGCTGCTCGAAGCGCACGATGGTGCGGCCGTCCGCGACAACGCGCGGCGCCGGTTTCCATGCATGACCGTAAATAACTTCAAATGAGGCCGGCAAGCGTCCCTCGTGGCGAAAATTTTCCAGCGCTTCGAGCATTCGGCGCCACCGTTCGCGTCCCATCATGCCGCGCGGGCGAGCCGCGGTCACGTTGTGCGCGCCCAGCGCCTTCAACTCACGCATGAGCGCAGTTGCATCGGCGTAGGTCAGAGTCAGCATTTCCATATCCATCACCGGATCGGCAAAGCCGGCTTCCACGAGCATGTCGCCCAGATCGTGCATGTCGAAGAAGCGGTTGACGTGCGTCGCTTCGTCGATCGTCGCAAACGCGATGCGTAATTCACGGAGCGTGTCGGGACCCAACGTCGTAAAGGAAAGCAGTCCGCCAACGCCGAGCACGCGATAAAATTCGGCGAAGGCCTGTGGTGGCGCGTTCACCCATTGCAACGCCAGGTTGCTCCATGCGAGGTCGATGCAGCCGGTTTTCAGCGGCAGCGCCAGGATGTCGCCGCACACAATGCCCGTTTCCGGCGCTGCGGTCGCGGCACGCGGCCCCAACAGACGTGCGAGCAGCGAGCGCTCGGCGACAACGGCTGGCATCGATCGCCGCCGTGCGGCGAGCGTCATGTTCCGGGCGAAGTCGAGACCGACGAGCCGCGCAGCTGGATAACGTGCCTGCAGCTCGCCGAGGGCGTCGCCCGTACCGCAGCCTGCGTCCAGGACTGTGCCAGGAGTCAGCTTGATGATGCCAAGGCGCTCCGCCATCCGCGCGGCGACTTCGCGTTGCAGAACTGCCGCAGGGTCGCAGGTTCCTGCTGCACGCTCGAATGCACGGCGTACCAGGCGCCGATCGAGTGCGGCGGGATGTGGTTCGGTGGTCATCGCAAGACAGATCGGCGCGCGGCCGCAAGAGCTTCATTGCCGTCACCGACGCGAGGCGCGCGCCGCGTCGGACTCGCGCTCAGGCCCGCACGTCGCGCGGCTCAGCCGATTGCGCCCGCTCGATGAGGCCCGAATCCGTCCGCGACGACCTCGGGAATGCCAGGCGTGAGCGGCTTCTGGCGGCAAAAAACCACCGCCTCGAACAATGAGAATGCTTTGCTGATGCCGACGGTGGAATGCACGGGCCGGGAGTGGGCGTTAGACTAGAGGCAAGTTTCGAGGAGAGGACCTGCGTTGTCAAACTTCTTGGCCGCTGCATTGCGCGGTGTCCGCCGGAGCGCGCTGGACGCGGCGCGGCTCGCGTTACCACAACGTTGCGAACTCTGCGCCGACCCTTCCGGCACCGCCCTGCTCTGTAGCGCGTGCATGCGTGACCTCCCTCGCATCGAGGCCGCGTGCACTGTCTGTGCATTGCCCGCGCCAGGCAGTCTGATCTGCGGCCGCTGTCTCGCGCACCCGCCGCCCTTCGACGCGACGACGTCTGCCTACGCATACGCTTTTCCCGTCGACCGTCTCGTCCAGTCATTCAAGTATCAGGCGCGACTTGCGCTTGCCGAATGGTGCGCCGAGGCCATTGTCGCTGCTCGCGCACAAGTCGCCGCTCCTGCGCCGCCATACGTTGTCGCGATGCCGCTCGCTGCGGTGCGGCAGCGTGAGCGCGGGTTCAACCAGGCGGCAGAAATAGCCCGTGCAGTCGCGACACGCCTCGGCGCGGCGGTGATCGGTGCAGGCATTTACCGCACTCGCGCCACCGCGCCGCAGGCGGCATTGCCTTGGGAGGAACGCGCGTCGAACATCCGCGGCGCCTTTGCGTGCACGGTCAACCTCTCGGGAATGGACATCGCCGTCGTCGATGACGTCATGACGACCGGAGCATCGCTCGCGGAACTTGCGCGAACGCTCAAGGCGGCCGGCGCAGCACGCGTCGAGAACTGGGTGGTTGCGCGAACACCGCCGCCTGGTCGCTAACGAAGCTGATGGTCGCGATCGTCCTGGTGCATCCCGAAATCCCGCCCAATACCGGCAATGTTATCCGGCTTGCGGCGAACACGGGCGCCGAGTTGCATCTGGTCGAACCGCTTGGATTTCGTCTCGACGACCGGGAGCTCAAGCGTGCGGGGCTCGATTACCACGAGTACACGCGCCTGGTCGTGCATCGCGACTGGCACGTTTGCCGTGCCGCAATCGATGCGCCGCGCAAGCGTCGGTGGCACGCCATGACAACGCGGGGCAGCTGCTCGCTCTACGAGTGCAGCCTGCAGCCCGAGGACGTTCTCGTTTTCGGCTGCGAGACGGGCGGACTGCCGGAGACGATACTCGACGAATTCGCGCCGGAGGCACGTCTGCGCATTCCTATGCTGCCCCGCATGCGCAGCATCAATCTCTCGAACGCGGTCGCGATCGCCGTTTACGAGGCATGGCGACAGACCGGATTTACCGGAGCAACATAGATTCCCCGTTCTGCCGCATTATCAACCCTGCCCGTCAATCGAATTCGCGGCTGGGTTCGCGGGCGAGCAGCGATGCTACGGCGCGCTTGGGCGAAAGGTTTTCGTAAAGCACGCGATAGACCGCCGACGCGATCGGCATTTCGATGCCCAGTACCGCAGACAGCGAGTGCACTGCTTTTGCCGCCGCGACACCTTCGGCAACGTGCCCGATCGTGGCGAGTATTTCCGCCAGCGAAGTCCCGCGTGCAAGGCCAAGTCCGACACGACGATTGCGTGACAGGTCACCCGTGCAGGTCAACACCAGGTCGCCCAGCCCGGCGAGTCCCATGAGCGTTTCGCGCTTGCCGCCCAAGGCCATCGACAGCCGCCCGGTTTCCGCCAGGCCCCGGGTGACCAGCGCAGCGCGCGCATTGTGGCCGAAGCCGAGCCCATCGCTGGCACCGGCGGCGATGGCCAGCACGTTCTTCACCGCACCGCCGACCTCGACACCCGTAATATCGTCGCTGACATACGCTCGCAACGAGTCGCCTCGCAGACGGCGCGCGAGCCGTTCGGCGAAATCGGCATCGGTGGCCGCCACGCTGATCGCGGTCGGCCGTCCCGCGGCGACCTCTTCGGCAAAACTCGGCCCGGAAATCACTGCGACCGGCGCGCGCCACCGCGGCCCGATCACGCGATGGGCAAGCGCAACGCCGGCGGGCGCCGTGGCATCGGGAACGAAGCCTTTCCCAAGCCACGCAAGCGGCGCCCCGGTCTGGTGACGAATCGCGTCCACGACCTCCAACAGACCTGCGATCGGCGTCGCAACGATGACAATTGCCGCCGCGGCAATGGCAGCAGCGGGGTCGGTTGCAATCAAGATTTGATGCGGAAGGACGAAGCCCGGCAGATAACGCATGTTTTCGCGACCTTCCTGCATTGCTTGAGCCTGCCGGCCGTCGCGGGCGCAGAGCACGATGGCCGGCGGCGTGGGCGTCCGCGCCAGGTGCACGGCGAGCGCCGTGCCCCAAGCCCCGGCGCCAAGAATGGCAACCGTCTCTGTCATCGGGTTGGTGTGATCGGCTCGCGGTCCCACACAGGGTCGACGCGTTGTCGACCGGGCTCTCGCGCAAACGGGCTAGACGCCCCAGACCTGCGCAATGCGGACATAGCCGACTTGCCCGTCGCGATGCCGCACTTTCACCCAGCCCGGCGTCGTGGCGACATACGTGGTATCAGCGATTTCAAGCAATACGTTTTGCTCGGCCTTGAACACCAGAGGCGCAGTGTCGGCCGGACTGGCAAGGATCTCCGCGACCGCGGTCCGCACGACGATCATGCGCCTGTCGCCGACAGTCTTCTTGTCGACCCATGCCACGGTACCACCTGCGTCGCGGACCTTCATCCATCCCTCGACGTTGACGATCAGTTCGAGCGGAATGTCGCGACCGAGCACAAACAGCGGGCGCGCCTTGGCGGAAGGTGCGTCGTACATCACGGTGACGTCGGTCGTCGAATGAAACTCCGCCGCCCACGCGCTGCCGCCCAACGCGAACAGGACGACCAGGCCCGCGGTGTGGCGCATTGCGCCTAGCTCGGGATCGGCGACGCCGCCGGTTGCTGCTGCAGATTGGCGAGTTGCTGCTGATAGAGCAACTCAAAATTGATTGGATCGAGATGCACCGGGGGGAACCCCGCGCGTGAAATCGCATCGGCAATCGTCTCGCGGACATATGGGAACAGCACGTTCGGGCAATGAATCCCCATGATCGGCTGCATGTCCACCATCGGAACGCCTTGGATGCGAAAGAGCCCGGCTTGCGCCGCTTCGACGAGGAATAGCGTCTTGTCCCCGGCCTTTGCCGTGACGGTGACGGTGAGCACGCACTCGAAGACGTTCTCGTCGACCTGCTCGCCCCGCGTGCGCAGGCCGACCTCGACGTTAGGCGCCACGTTGGTAAGGAAGGATTGCGGCGCGCCCGGATTCTCCAGCGACAGATCCTTGACGTAGATCTTCTCGATGGCAAATGTCGCGGCGTTTTGGGGTTGTGGGTCGGCCATGCTCATCCCTGGGGACTTGGCAAAGCGTCGAATTATAGCGCACTCGCGCGGTGCGCCCTGAACCGTTCAGGCGGCCGCGCCGGCGAGCAGCGCCTGGAGTTTGCCGGCACGGTCAAGTACGACCAGATCGTCGTATCCGCCGACGTGGACGTCACCAATATAGATCTGCGGCACCGTGCGGCGACCGGTCTTCTGCATCATTTCCACTCGGCGAGCAGGTTCCAGGTCGACGCGGACCCTGGCGATGTCGGCGACCCCTCTGGCGCGGAGCAGCTGTTCTGCTCGAACACAGTACGGACAGACCGCGGTCGAGTACATCATCACTTCAGCCATCAGGCTAGGTTCCTTAGGCGCGAGCTCATCCCTTCTCGAGAGGCATGCCCGCTTCCGACCATGCACGCAGACCGCCATGCAGCGTGAATACCTCGGTGAATCCCAGTTTGCTTAGCGCCGCCGCGGCGATGCGGCTGCGGTTGCCGCGGTCGCAGTACGCGATGATGGGCCTGCCGATGAACTTGGCGAGTTCCTGTCCGCGCGCCGCGAGTTGCGACGAGGGAATGTGCAGCGCGTTTGGCACGCGCCCCGCGGCGAATTCGCTCGGCTCACGGAGGTCGAGAATCACTGCGTTCTGGCGATTGATAAGCTGGGTGGCGGCAACGGCGCCGACTTCGCGTACCCGCGACAGATGACCCTGGAGAAGAGGCCAGATCAGCATCGAACCCGAAACGACCAGCACCAGAACGAGTGGCCAGTTGGCAATGATGAAAGCGATGGGCTGTGGGTACATTGGTAAATGATTGCGGTGAAGGAACCACCGGAAATGATAGCGCAAGCGGGCGGCTCCCGCGGTGACGACCTGGGCGACTCGCACAATCGAGCGTGCCGATGGAACTGCAGGCCGCCAGTGTGGTCCACGTCATGGTGGCAGGTCCAGGTCGGGCAGATTTCGGCTGGACATCCCAAGATGCGGCTACCGGCAGTCGGCACCGGCGCGCCGCAGGGTGCCCTGCGAAGTGTCCTGAAAACCGGCGTATACTTCTCAGTCCAGATGTTCCAACTACGGGTCGCGGTCGATCTGAAGGGGTCGCGCCGCGGGAAACGACGAGGCAGACATGGGTAATGGCTGGAAAAAGGCCGGACTGATCGGTCTGGGCGCGGTACTCGGGCTGTTGCTCAGCCTGAACTTCTCTGCATTGGCCGATCGCGAGACCCGGCTGCCGATTCCTTACGAAGACCTGCAATTGTTCTCTGCCGTCTTCGGTCGCATCAAGAGCGACTATGTTGAACCAGTCGCCGATGAAAAGCTCATCAAGGAAGCCATCAATGGCATGGTCCATGGACTGGACCCGCATTCGGACTTCCTCGATGCCGATGCCTACAAGGAATTGCAGATATCCACGCAGGGCAAGTTCGGTGGCCTGGGCATCGAAGTTGGCGTGGAAGACGGCTTCATCAAGGTGGTCTCCCCCATCGAAGATACCCCCGCCTTTCGCGCCGGGGTCAAGGCCGGTGACCTGATCGTCAAGATCGACGACACGGCCACCCGCGGATTGCCACTTTCCGCCGCCGTGGACAAGATGCGCGGCAAGCCAGGCACCCAGATCACGTTGACGGTCGCACGCAAGGACGTCGACCTGCCGCTGACATTCACGCTGACCCGCGAAATCATCAACGTTCGCAGCGTGCGCGCCAAGATGATCGAGCCCGGTTACGGCTATTTGCGCGTCGTGCAGTTCCAGGAACGCACCGGCGAGGACATGGCCAAGGCGTTGCGCGACTTGTACAAGCAGGGCGATCTTACCGGGTTGGTGCTCGACTTGCGCGGTGATCCCGGCGGGTTGCTCAACGTTTCGGTCGGCGTTGCGGCAGCTTTCCTGCCGCCGGATGCACTCGTGGTCTACACCGACGGCCGAACCCCGGATGCGCGGATGCGCCTTTCGGCGACCAAGAGCGACTACCTTCGCGGCCGCGGTGATGATTACCTGAAGGACTTGCCACCCGCTCTGAAGAAAGTGCCCATCGTGGTGCTCGTCGACGGTGGCACGGCTTCGGCGTCGGAAATCGTCGCAGGCGCGCTCCAGGATCACAAGCGCGCCGTCGTCATGGGCGCGCAGACTTTCGGCAAAGGCTCGGTGCAGACCATCCTCCCGCTCGGTCCCAACGCGGGCCTGAAGCTAACGACTGCGCGCTACTACACGCCAAGCGGTCGATCGATTCAGGCGAAAGGCATCGAGCCTGACGTCGCGGTGGACGACGGCCGGGATTCGCAGAACCGCCTGCGCGAGGCGAACCTCGATCACCACCTCGTCGACGGCAAGTCTGCCGCCACGATTGCCAAGGCGGACGAAGCATCGAAGCAGAAGGCAAAGACGAGCGCCGACAAGGATGCAGACAATGCCTCGCAGAAGGACGCGGCGGATCCCTCGCGTACGCGGCTCGAATACGGTTCAGCGGACGATTTCCAGTTGAAACAGGCGCTAAATCAGCTCAAGGGCTTGCCTGTGATCGCGTCATCGAAGTCTATCGCGGCCCAGGCCAAGCCCCAGTAGATCGCCGACCAGCAGCGAACGAAAACGCCCGGTTCGCCCGGGCGTTTTTCCTTGGCTCCACCCGCGTCGAATGGATGACACGCAGCTTCTCCGCTACAGCCGCCACATCCTGTTGCCCGAGCTGGGCGTCGATGCGCAGGAGCGATTCGCCCGCGCGCATGCGCTTATCGTCGGCGTGGGCGGCCTGGGCAATCCCGTTGCGCAATTTCTCGCGGCCGCGGGCGTCCGTACCCTCACTCTGGTCGACGGCGATCAGGTCGACCTCACCAACTTGCAGCGCCAGATTCTGTTCGATACGGGCGCCATCGGCCGCAACAAGGTCGAGGCCGCGGGCGAGCGCATCGCGGCCGTCAATCCGGAAGTTCGAGTCGTCGAGATCGCCGCACGCATCGGCGACTCCGGACTCGAGCCGCTCGCCAGAGCTGCCGACGTAATCGTCGATTGCTCCGACAACTTCGCGACGCGGCACGCGGTGAATCGTGCCAGCGTCGCCGCGAAAAAGCCGCTCGTCTCGGGCGCAGCGATTCGTTTCGACGCTCAGTTCGCCGTCTTCGACCCGCGCGACCCGACAAGCCCTTGCTACCATTGTCTGTTCGGCGAGGGCGACGAGTTCGAGGAGACGCGTTGCGCGACCATGGGCGTGTTCGCGCCGCTGGTAGGCATCATCGGCGCGACGCAGGCCGCCGAGGCACTCAAGTTGATCGCGGGCGTAGGGAAGCCCATGGCGGGACGCCTGCTGCTGCTCGATGCGCTGGCGATGGAGTGGCGCGAGGTGATCGTGCGCAGGGACCCGCACTGTCCCGTCTGCGGACCGGGGCGCCGGTGATGCCACGGCGCGCGATCCTGTTCCTGGCGGTCATGGCGTGCTGGTTCGCTGCCGCATGGACCATGTCGGCGGTCCGCGCGGCCGAACCTGCATCGGTTGACAAGCGGGCGCTCCACGCGGCGGATTGGTCCGCCATCAAGAAAGTGATCGCCGACCAGCGCAGTGCCCTCAAGTCCGGCGATGCGGCCAAGGCATTCAGTTACGCCACGCCCGGCATCCGCGGGGAATTCCGCGACTCCGCGAACTTCATCGACATGGTGCGCACGATGTATTCCGCGCTGCTCACGGCGCGCTACGTTGAATTTCTCGAAGGTGCCGTCATCGACGGGACCGTGATTCAGCCACTTCGTCTGGTCGGCACCGACAATACGGTGCGCGTCGCGCTGTACATCATGGAAAAGCAGGATAACGGCGCCTGGCGCATCGGTGGGTGCCGGATTGCGCCGTCCACGGTGCAGGCGGCATAGGGCTCGAGCGTCACGTATCCGAGTTCGGGCCGACGCTCTCGCGCAGCATCCGCATGACCGCGGCTTCGAATCGCCTGGAATAGGCTTGCGCGTCGAACAAGGGGCTTGCGTGGCCGGTCTCGCGCAGGCGGGTCGCGACCGCCGCGAGCCTATTGCGATCACTTGCCAGCCCGACTGCGATCGCCGCGTATTCGTCCTGCGAGTGCGCAACGAGATCCGCCAACCCCACCGCGCGCAGTTGCGACCCCGATGCCCGGGATGCCATGCTTCGACCGGCGAGCGTCACCACCGGCAATCCGACAAACAAGGCATCGTTGACCGTCGTATGCGACCCGAAAGGGTAGGTGTCGACGTAAAGATCGGCCAGCCTGTAGCGCGCAAGGTATCGCGGCACAGGCTCCTGCGGCGCAAATACGAGTCGCTGTGGCAAGACGCCACGTCGTTGCGCCTCTGCGCGCAGATTCGCGACCGCTTCTTCGCGCATGGGGCGCAGCCAAAGCACGCTTTGGTCGATTCGACCGAGGAGCCCCATCCACAGATCAAAGATTTCGGGAAGAATCTTGTACGGCGCAGCCTGGGAGACGAACACGAACTTCCCGCCGGGCAGATCGTAGTCTGCGCGGGTCAACATTGTCGTGGCAATCGCGCGCTGCGAGTCGCTTGGAAAATAGCAATCACCGATATCGACGAGTTTTTCGATGAAGTGCGCCTGCTCCGCGGGTGGCGTCGTCGTTGCGTCCGTGATGACGTAGTCGTAGTAGGCCGCGCCGAGCGTGCCCGCATGACCCAGATAGTTGACCTGCACGGGGGCCGGGCGCGCGGCGAAGACATCCGGCCGCGCGTATTCCGTATGCCCGGCAAGGTCGAAGAGGATCGCGGCATGATCAGCGCGAATGCGCGCCGCCGCGGCGAAGGTCGACAGCGCACCGAGTTCCACATAATGGTCGACGGCGCCCACGATTCGGGCGTGCATGGCGTCGTGCGTGCTCGAATCGAGTTCGTAGGCGAACGTTTCAAACCGGCTGCGATCCAGCCGCTCCAGCAATTCGACGATCAACCTGGGCACGGGATGGTCGTGAAACGCGGATGCGGCGAAACCCAGCCGAATGCGCCCCGCAGCGCGCGGCCCCATTGCAAATTCGTGGCCGTCGCCCGCCGCCGCAGGCCATGCGAAACTCTTCGCGGCTGCAAGCTGCAGCGCCGGATCGTCGCAGATCGACAGGAACGCAAACGGTGGCACCGCCTGACCCGACCCTCCCGAGCGGGCCACGGCGTCGACGATAGCGGAACGGTTGCGCTCGAAATCGCGCCAGTCCGCGAATTGCAGCTGCAGTTCTACGCACTGTGCCGCCACCTGCAGACGCGAGGGGTCGAGCGACCGCGCCCGTTCCAGCATCGGTCGTGCTTCCGCATAATTGCGCTGCTCGGCCAGCAGGAAGCCCAGATTGGCGAGTATCTGTGGTGAATCCGGCGCCAGCGCAAGCGCCCGCCGAAAACTTGTCTGGGCCCCACGATCGCGCGCGTGCTTCTGGCACACGCCGCGATTGTTCCAGACGTCCGCCGGCGCATCGAGCGCTGACGCAACGAGCCGATCATAAAATTCCAGCGCTTCCGCGTATCGACCCTGCATGAAAAGCAGATGGGCCAAATTGGCCAGCGCCGCGATCTCGCCAGACCGTCGGTCGAGCACGTCGCGATAGCAGCGCTCGGCGCGCGCGTGAGCCCCAAGACGATCCAGTTCCGCACCGAGGTTGATCATCAGCCCGGGGTGCCCTGGAAACATTTGCAGCGCGCGCTCGAAAACGGCTACGGCTGCTGCGGACGCGTTGCGTTCCGACAGCAGATTGCCGAGATCGAACAGCGCCTGGCCGTGGCGCGCTTCGAGTTTCTTTGCCAGCGCCTGATCGGTGAAGGCCGTGGCGGCAGCGAGCCGACCTGCGCCGAGCGCCCTGCGCGCTTCCTTCAGGAGCGTGTCGGCGCTCGCCATCGAGGGATGTGCCGGCTGGCCGGACAGTGCGGACTCAGGCGAAGAGGTATTTTCGCTGCGCGTCCCACCCTTCCTGAGGCAGTCTCTTGAATCCACTCTTGGCGAACAGCATCCACCGTCCGACGACGAATGAAAGCAGAACGTTGGCATCTGCCGGCGCATCGCCCCGCCACGTTCCACCGGCATGCGCGATTTTCAGCGATTGGCGCAGCGCCGCCTCGATCCGATCGTAGAGCTGGTTCATTCGCGCCTGCAGACGCTCGTCTTCGTTGACCAGGGCATCGCCGATCAGGACCCGCGTCATGCCAGGATTCTTTTCGGCAAACCCAAGCAGCACCGACACGATCTGCGTCGCTTGGGCGACGCCGTCGGTACTATCGGTCGTGATGCGATTGACGAGCGAAAACAGCGTCGACTCGATGAATTCGATCAACCCTTCGAACATCTGCGCCTTGCTCGCGAAATGCCGATAAAGGGCAGCCTCCGAAACGTCCAGCCTCGCGGCCAGCGCGGCAGTCGTGATTTTTTCGCCGCGCGGCGTTTCCAGCATCGCCGCGAGCGTCTGCAGGATCTGTAGCCGCCGCTCGCCGGGTTTGATCGCCATCGCGTTCTCCTTGCGTCGACCGCGAAACATGCGGTGACTCGCCCTTCAATCGGACCGCTCAGTCGGCCTTGATCATCGTGCCGACGCCTTCGTTGGTCAGCACCTCCAGCAGCAGTGCGTGCTCGACCCGGCCGTCGATGATGTGCGAGCTCTTGACGCCATTCTTCACCGCGTCGAGCGCGGAACCGATTTTCGGCAGCATACCGCCGTGAATCGTGCCGTCCGCAAACAGGGCTTCGATCTCGCTCGCCGTCAACCCGGTGAGCAACGTCCCGTTCTTGTCTAGAACGCCGGTGGTATTCGTCATCAATACGAGTTTCTCGGCATTGAGCGTTTCGGCCAGTTTGCCGGCGACGAGATCCGCGTTGATGTTGTAGGCCTCGCCGTCGGTGCCGACGCCGATGGGCGCGATGACTGGAATGAAATCGCGGGAATCGAGGAGATTGATGAGTTCCGGGTCAATTTTCTCGATTTCGCCCACCAGGCCGATATCGACGAGATCGCCCTGGCTGGTATCGCTCTTGAGCAACATCTTGCGCGCATGGATGAACGCGCCGTCCTGCCCGGTCAGGCCGACGGCGCGACCACCGTACTGGTTGATCAGACCGACGATTTCCTGGTTGAGCTCGCCCAGGACCATCTCGACGACATTCATCACCTTTGCGTCGGTTACCCGCATGCCTTGCCGGAACTCGCTCGGAATGCCCATCGTCTTGAGCAGATCGCCGATCTGCGGCCCGCCGCCGTGAACGATGACCGGGTTCATCCCGACCAGCTTCAGCATGACGACGTCGCGCGCAAATCCCGCCTTCAGGTGCGGTTCGGTCATCGCGTTACCGCCGTACTTGATCACGATCGCCTTGTCGTGGAAACGCTGGATATAAGGCAACGCCTCGGCGAGGATGTGCGCTTTGAGGGAGGAGGAGGCGACCTCGTTGGGCATGATCGGAATGGATTCGACGTTCGCGGCGATTGTACCCGAACGCGCGCACAGGCAATACGCACGCCGCTTCGTTGACAAGTAAGTCCTGACTGCCAACAGCGCATACGGTTTGTATCAGACAGGGCATTTTGCTATCGTCGGCGCATGTTCAACCCGCTGCAGGACCCTGTCGATGCCACCGTGGTCCGCCGCGTGTTGGTCACGAAGCTGCGCCACCATGGTGACGTGCTGCTCACCTCGCCGGTGTTCACGGTACTGAAGCACGCGCTGCCTGCCGCGGAAATCGACGCGCTGGTCTATCGCGAAACCGCACCCATGCTGGAAGGTCACCCCGCGATCGCCGAGCTGCATGGCGTCGACCGCGAATGGAAGCACGAGGGCTGGCTCACACAGGCGACCGCAGAGCGACGCCTGTTGCGCGCCCTCTCTGCCCGTCGCTACGACTTGATCGTGCACCTGACCGAGCATCCTCGCGGCGCGTGGCTTGCCCGCGCCCTCAGGCCACGCTATTCGGTCGCCCGGCATCTCGATAACGCGCACTGGCTTTGGCGCACGAGCTTCACTCATTTCTACCGGCTTCCGCGCACCACGCCCCGCCACACCGTCGAATGCAACCTCGATGCGCTGAGGCGCATCGGCTTGCAGCCGGCGCTGGCCGGACAAGCGGCTGGTGCTGTGCCCCGATGACAAGTCCGCGGCTCGCGTGCGTAACCTGCTCGCGCAGCAGGGACTGGAGCCGCATCGGTTCATCCAGATGCACCCGGGCTCGCGCTGGCTGTTCAAGTGCTGGCCGCCCGAGCACTCAGCGGCCCTGCTCGACCGATTGACCGCGGCGGGCATGCGCATTGCTGTCACCGGTGCACCGGACGCACGCGAGCGTGCACTCGTCGAGGCCATTTTCACCGCGTGCGCCAGCGCGTCGCGCTCGCGCATCGTCGACCTCACAGGAGCGTTGAGCCTGCGCGAGTTGGCGGCGCTGACGCGCGAGGCGCGAGCTTTCGTCGGCGTCGATTCCGCCCCCATGCACATCGCCGCCGCCATGGGAACTCCGGTCGTGGCCCTTTTCGGGCCAAGCGGGGAAACGGAGTGGGGACCCTGGGGAGTCGCGCATCGAGTGATCACCTCGTCGGCGCATCCTTGTCGTCCCTGCGGGATCGATGGCTGCGGTGGCGGCAAGATTTCCGAGTGCCTGACCACGGTTCCCGTCGACCGTGTGCATGTTGCCCTTACCGAAATGCTCGCGGCCACCGAGCCGCGAGGTTCTTAGTGCGCCTCGCCATCGTCCGCCAGCGCTACACGCCGTACGGAGGCGCGGAGCGTTTCGTCGAGGGTGCGCTCGAGGCATTGCTCGAGCGCGGCATCGCGATATCGCTGTACACGAGGCAGTGGCCGCAAACGCGGCTGCAACTCATCGAGCCCGTGATCTGCGATCCGTTCTACTTCGGACGTCTCTGGCGCGATTGGAGCTTTGCCCGCGCGGTCTGCCGCGCGGTCGCAAAGGACCCGCCGGAGCTGGTGCAATCGCACGAGCGCCTGCTCTGCTGCGATGTCTACCGTGCGGGCGACGGCGTTCATCGCGTCTTTCTCGATGAACGACTGCGCACCGCATCGGTTTTCCGGCGCTGGCTTACCGAGTTCGGACCGTATCACCGCTACGTACTTGCTATCGAACGCCGGCTGTTCGAAAGCCCGGTGCTGCGTGCAGTGATCTGCAACTCGAAGATGGTGCGCGCCGAAATCCACGAGCGGTTCGGTGTTTCCGAGGAACGGCTGCCGGTCATTTACAACGCCGTGGATAGCGAAGCGTTTTCGCCGGAGCTGCGCAAGCACCGTTCCGCGGTGCGCAACGCCCTGCACATTCCGGAAGAGGCGACGGTCTTTCTGCTCGTCGGCTCGGGTTACGCACGCAAGGGTGTAGCGGCCGCGATCCAGGCACTGGCGCGGCTGCCCGGCGACTGCCACCTTGTAGTGGTCGGCCGCGACAAGGCCCTTCGCGCCTACCGGCGCCTTTCGCGCCGCTTGGGCGTACAGGACCGCGTGGCGCTGGTCGGGCCGCAGGACGAAACCAGACCGTTTTACGGCGCCGCCGACGTGTTCGTGCTGCCGACAGTGTATGACCCGTGCCCAAATGCTGCGCTGGAAGCGATGGCATGTGGCCTGCCCGTGATTACCAGCGCCAAGTGCGGTGCGGCCGAACTCGTTCTCGAGCACGATGCCGGTTTCGTCTGCGCCGCACGCGACATCGACGCACTCGCCGGGCACATGACAGCTACTGATCGATCCACAGGTACGTAGTTCGCTGGGCGCGCGGGCGCGCGAAGCAGTCCTTCCGCTCACGCCCGCCGCAATGACGCTGCAGCTCGCGTTGCTCTACCGCGATCTGCTTGCCGCCGCCTATGCCGCCAAGCCCACGGCATAGCCTGCGCTATAATCGGCCGCTCTTCCCTGATGCGCCGGCGCCCGCCCGCGCCGTAACCAGGCACCCTGCCGTGTCGCTCAGCCTGCTCCTCTATCGGCGCCTGCTTTTGTATGTCCGCCCGTACTGGTGGGCGTTTGCGCTGGCGGTCGTCGGCATGGTGATCGTCGCAGCCGGGGATGTCCTCATGGCCTACATGGTCATGCCGATCATCCAGAAGCTGCAGCACCCCGACCCTGAGACGACGCTGCGCCTGCCGCTGGCGGTAGTCGGCGTATTTCTCCTGCGCGGCCTCGGCTCCTTCATGTCCGAATACGGCATGGCGTGGACCGGACATCGCGTCGTGTTCGATCTACGCCGGGAAATGATCGACCGCCTTCTTGCCTTGCCGACGCCTTTCTACGACGCGCAGTCCTCCGGGCGCCTCATCTCGAAGTTCACGTTCGATGCGTATCAGCTCGCCGCGGCGACGTCGTCCGCGATCACCACCGCGGTCCGGAGCACGCTCACGATTGCCGGCAGCCTCGGTTTTCTGTTCTGGCTGAACTGGAAGCTGACGCTGATTTCCATCATCGCGTTCCCGCTCGTCGCCGCCACGATTCGCTACTTCAGCCGACGCCTCCGTCGCGTCGCGCGCGACGTTCAGCAGCGAACCGGCGCGATCACGCAAGTGCTCGAAGAGATCGTCGGCGGCCAGCGTGTCGTCAAGGTTTTCGGCGGCCAGCAATACGAGCGTGCGCGCGCCGTCGGCGTGGCCAACCGCCTGCGGCAGTCGATGAGCAAGCAGTCGTCGGCAAGCGCGGCGAGTTCGCCGCTCCTGCAATTCTTCGGCGCCTGCGCCGTCGGCTTCATCGTCTACCTCATGCTCAAGCAGAGCGAGGCAGGCGGCTTCGATCCGGGGCCTTTCACCGCCTACGTCATTGCCCTGCTCACCCTGCTCGACCGGCTGCGGTCCCTGTCGGGAGTCAACGCCAATATTCAACGCGGCCTCGCTGCCTCCGAGAGTATTTTTGCGTTGCTCGACGAAAAACCCGAGGATGACCGCGGTACCGTCGAATTGTCGAGCGTGCGTGGCGAGCTCGCCTTCGACGCCGTTTATGCGCGCTACGCGGGCGCCGAACGCGACGCATTGGCAGGTGTCAGCCTGCGCGTCGCTCCGGGAGAAAGCGTGGCGCTGGTTGGACCTTCCGGCAGCGGCAAGACGACGCTCGTCAATCTCATCCCCCGTTTCTACGAGCCGACCAGCGGCGGCATCCTGCTCGACGGACACCGTATCGACGCGTTAACGATGGCCAATCTGCGCAGCCACATCGCGTTGGTAAGCCAGGACATCACGCTGTTCGACGACACCGTTGCGGCCAATATCGCCTACGGCGCCATGGCTTCCGCACCGCGCGCGGCAATCGAACAGGCGGCGCACGCAGCGTATGCCCTGGAGTTCATCCGGTCGTTGCCGCTGGGCTTCGATACGATCGTCGGCGAGAACGGTGTCCGGCTGTCGGGCGGACAGCGCCAGCGGCTGGCAATCGCGCGGGCGATTCTGAAAAACGCACCGATCCTGATTCTGGACGAGGCGACTTCGGCGCTCGACTCGGAGTCGGAGCGGTATGTGCAGGCAGCCATGGATACGCTGATGCGGGGCAGGACCACCATTGTCATTGCCCACCGGCTGTCGACGATCGAGCGTGTCGACCGCATCGTCGTCCTCGATTCGGGCCGTGTCGTAGAGCACGGAACCCACGCGGAGCTGCTCGCGCGCGACGGTCTTTATGCGAAGCTGCATCGCATCCAGTTCGCGACAGCGGTCGCGTAACGACACAACGCTCATCGCACGAGGAATTCTTCATACCGGGTTATCTCTGTCGCAGCGCGGGGCGCGTGGGCGCCCGCCAGGCTTTCGCGAGCAATACAGCAATTCCCGACCAGCGCCAAACCTTTGCCCTTAATTCTGAAATCGCGATGAGCAGGACCGGCCGCAACGACCTATGCCCGTGTGGCAGCGGGAAAAAATTCAAACAATGTTGCATGCAACTCGATCGAGTTCAGACGGCAGAAGTGCGCACCCAGCAAGAGTCGCTCCTGGAGGCGTTCCAGACTGCGTTGGAGCACCATCGTGCCGGACGCCTTCATCAGGCGGAGGCCATATATCTGCAAATACTTAGAATTGTCCCCAATCACAAGGACGCCATTTATCTCCGAGGAATGATCGCACACCAAGTCGGGAGGAACGACTTAGCGGTTGACCTCCTCAACAAAGTCATCGATGCAGATCCATCGAATCCGGATTACTACAACCAGCTTGGAATCGTATTCAAGGATCAGGGCAATCTGGATAAAGCGATCGTCTGCTACCGGAAAGCGCTCTCGCTCAAGCCAGGTTTTGCGGATGCGCACAACAATCTGGGCAACGCACTGGTCGACCACGGTGATTTGGACGAGGCCGTCGCAAGCTACAGGATGGCGCTGTCGATCAAGCCGAGCTTTGTGGAGGCTTACAACAACATCGGCACCGTGCTTCAGGATCAAGGCAGGCTGGACGAGGCGGTTGCAAACTACCAGAGCGCGCTCTCGCTCCAGCCCGACCACGCCGGCGCCTACTTCAACCTGGGAAACGCGCGCAGGAGCCAAGGCGAGCTGGACGAAGCTATCGGAAGTTATCGGAAGGCGCTGGCCCTCCAGGCGGATTTTGCGCAGGCGCACGACAGCCTCGGTATCGTGCTCCTTGACCAGGGGCGAGCGGACGAGGCTGCAACGAGTTGCCGCAGAGCGGTGTCATTGAAGCCGGACTATGCCGCCGCGCACAACAACCTTGGCAACGCCTTGAATGCGCTCGGACAGGTTGATGCCGCGCTGGCAAGTTATCAACGGGCGCTGGAGCTGGAAGACGCCCCCGACTTTAAAGCGAACTTTGCGCGCTGTATCGGCGGCATGGACATCGTTCAGGTCGATGCCGATGTCATCGGCCTGATGGTCCGCTCCATATCCGAGGGCTGGGCGCGGCCGGGCGAATTGGCGAAAGTATTCTCTAGAGTGGTTTTATTCGATGCCAACATGCGCGGCTGCATCGAACGCGCGCTGAGCGCATGGCCGGCGAGACTGTCCGCGAACGAATTACTCGCACCTTCCGGATTCGCTGTCTTGGCAAGCAATCAATTGCTTCACTCCCTCCTTGTACGTGCTCCCGTTGTCGAGTTCGCTCTGGAGCAATTCCTGACGTTGGTTAGGCATGCGATTCTTGAGGCTGCCGAGGAGGCGGATGTCCGCAACCATCCGGAGGAAAAGGCTTTGAGCTTTTGCTGCGGGCTCGCGCGGCAGTGCTTTATCAACGACTACATCTTTTCCTACACGGACGAAGAATTCAACCGTGCGACTTCATTGCGGGAAAGACTCGTAGCGGCCCTGAATTGCGGAGGCGCGATTCCTCCATTGTGGCCAGTTGCCCTGGGAGCCTACTTCCCGCTTTATTCAGTGCCGTCTGCCGGAGGTCTTCTGAACCAATCCTGGCCGGCATCAGTTAATGCCTTGCTGGAACAGCAGATCGCGGAGCCGGTGCAGGAACAGGAATACCGCGATGCCATACCCAGACTGACTGGGATCGAAGACGGCGTATCGATACTGGTACAGCAGCAGTACGAGGAACATCCATACCCGAAATGGATTGCCCCGGCGCTTGCATGCAAAGGTTTTTCTTTAAACGGCTACTTGCGCCACCGATTTCCCTTCAAGTCATTTCGCCCGCTTCGCGAGGGAAGCGACGTCAATATCCTGGTCGCCGGGTGCGGCACGGGCCAGGAATCTGTCGAGACCGCGCGGCTGTTCCCAGGCGCTCATGTGCTTGCGGTCGACCTGAGCATCTCGAGTCTCTGCTATGCCAAAAGGAAGACCGATGAGCTCGGCTTGGCGAATGTCGAGTATGCGCAGGGCGATATCATGCAGCTGGGGTCCATCGGGCGGATGTTTGATGCCATCGTATCGGTTGGTGTGTTGCACCACCTTGCGGACCCGGTGGCCGGGTGGCGGCAACTGTTGTCGATACTTCGTCCCGGTGGGTTCATGCGGCTGGGTCTTTACAGCGAACGTGCACGTCTGTGTGTTGTGGCGGCACGAACCTTCATCGCTGAGCGCGGGTATGCCGCTACCGCCGCGGACATTCGCCGATGCCGCCAGGATCTGAGGTCTTTGAATGATGGCAGGGACTTCAATCAACTGACTGGATTCAGCGATTTCTTTGCAACCAGCGACTGTCGCGATCTGCTGTTTCACATCGAAGAGCATCGTTTTGTGCTGCCTCAGATAAAACAAATTCTCGCGATGCTTGATCTGGACTTCATCGGCTTTGATCTTGAACCTCGCGTCATCAAGCGGTACCAGGAACTCTTCCCGGACGACTTGGCGAAGACGAACTTGGACTACTGGCACGATTTCGAGAGCGAGCATCCGAACACGTTTCTCGGCATGTATCAGTTCTGGGTTCAAAAGCGCTTTTGATCGTGAAAATTCTGCACACCGAGTCCTCTCTCGGCTGGGGCGGCCAGGAGATCCGCATCCTCACCGAGGCCGCTGGCATGATCGCGCGCGGGCACAAGGTCGTGCTCGCGTGCGCGGCCAACGCCAGAATCTTCGCAGAAGCGCCGCGTTTCAGCGTGCCGGCCGTGGCATTGCCCATAGGCCGCAAGCGACCGATGGGCGTGGTCGCGTTGCGACGGTTCCTCGCGCAGCATCCGATCGACTTGCTCAATGCGCACAGTTCGACCGATTCATGGCTGGCCGCCCTCGCTTGCCGTGCCCTGAAGACGCCTCCTCCGCTGGTGCGCACTCGGCACATTTCGGCGCCGGTTCCACATGATCGTTTCACACGCTGGCTCTACACCAGGGCGACGGCGCACGTGGTGACCACCGGGGAGGCGATTCGCACGGCGCTGATCCGCGACATCGGCGTGGACCCGACCCGCGTGACGTCGATACCGACCGGCATCGACCCGGCGCGGTTCAGGCCGCGCGACAAACGGGAGGCGCGCCGCTGGCTGCGTCTGCCGGAGACCGCACCGCTGGTCGGAATCTGCGCGACGCTGCGCAGCTGGAAGGGGCACCGCTACCTGGTCGACGCGATGCCGTTGCTGGCGCACCGCGATGCGCAGTTGTTCATCGTCGGCGAGGGCCCGCAGCGCGAGGCGCTGGAGCGTCAGGTCGCCGCGCTCGGCCTGCGCGACCGTGTGCATCTGATCGGCAATCAGAATGAAGTCGCGCCGTGGCTGGCGGCATTCGACGTCTTCGCGCTGCCATCCTATGCCGACGAAGGCGTGCCGCAGGCGCTGGTGCAGGCGATGTTCATGGGCACACCCTGCGTAACGACCGACGCGGGGGCCATCGGCGAAGTCGCAATTGCCGATGTCACCGCGCTGGTCGTCGCCAAGGAGAACACCATCGCGCTGGCGGCTGCGGTGGACCGTCTCTTGGGCGATGCGGCGCTTGCCACCGGTCTCGCGGCCGCGGCTCGTGCGCGCGTCACCGCGAAATTCGGGCTGCCGTCGATGCTCGACCGTATGGAAGCTCTTTTTCGCCGCACGGCATCGGAACGCGTCCGCCGATAGCGCGGTCGATTGGTACATGGCCATTTCGCGCAGTGCCGACATGCAACGATCGCGCTTTGCGGGCCGCACCCGTGTCGTGCTGACCGCACTGGGGCGCCGCGCGACCGCGATGGGCCGCCGGCCGCCGCGAGATCCTCGACGAATACTGATCGCACATCACTTGCTGCTCGGCGACACGTTGATGCTGACGCCGCTGCTCGCCAAGCTCCGTGAGCGTTATCCGCGCGCCGAGGTCGTCATGGCGCTTCCGGACGCCATGGCGCCGCTTTACGCCGGCGCGCCCTACGGCGTTCGCGCCATCGGCTGGAATCCGCGCGTGCCCGCCGCATCGCCGATCTGGCGGCAGCCGGGATTCGATCTGGCGCTCGTGCCCGGCGATAATCGCTTCAGCTGGCTGGCGCTGGCGCTGGGCAGCCGGTGGATCGTTGCTTTCGGCGGCGACCGACCCGCAAGAAAGAGCTGGCCGGTCGATGAATTGCGCAGCTACCCCGCCACACCCGCCGCGTGGGGGGACATCGCGGCGACGCTCGTCGACGGTCCGCCGCCGGCGCAGTATCTCAAGAGCGACTGGCCCGATCCTCCCGCCGCATCCTTCGAACTGCCCGCGAGCCCCTACGCGGTGCTGCACGTCGGCGCGAGCACGCCGCTCAAACAGTGGGACCCCCTACGTTGGCGCGCTCTCGCGGCGTCGATCGAAGCGCGCAGCCTCGAGCCTGTTTGGTCCGCAGGTCGCGGCGAGGAAGCGATCGTCCAGGAGTGCGCCGGCAACACGCGCTATCGAAGCTACGCGGGTGCGCTGTCGTTGCCGCAGTTGTGGCACCTGGTGGCGAACGCATCGTTGCTCGTTGCGCCGGATACCGGCGTCGCGCATCTCGGGCGCATTGTGGCGACGCCAACCGTGGCGCTGTTCGGGCCCGGGTCCGCAACCATCAGCGGCGGCGGAGAATTTTGGCGCGACGCTCGGTTTCGCGCAGTGACGGTGTCGCCTTTCCCCTGCCGCGACCAGCGCGTGCTGTTCAAGCGCGAACTCGCGTGGGTACGACGCTGTGGGCGCACGCTTGCCGAGTGCGCGCGGCCGCGCTGCATGGATGCGATCGATCTCGACAGCGTCTTGGCGGCAATCGCCGACGTCTAGCACCGTGTAGGCCTGCATAACGAATGCAACGTCCCACCATCGTCCAGTTCAATTTGTCGCCAACGATCGGCGGCGCGGAGGTATACACCGCCTTTTTCAGCCGGGCGCTCGAAATGCGCGGGTGGTCAACACGCGTCTTGGTCGATCCCGCGGCGCGATTCTGGGCCGACCTCGATTTCGGTGGCGTTCGTCGCGTGCCCTTTCGGATCGGAACGCGTGCGCTCGAGCGCGGCGACGTCGCCGTCATTCATGCGTCTCTACCGGCGCCGGCGCTCGCGGAGCTCGCCGGCCATTTTGTTGTCGGGCTCGCGCATCAGGCCCTCTACGACGAAACGCGTCCCGCCTATTACGACCTGGCGGATCTGCTGCTCACGGTATCACGGCACGTCGGCACGACCCTTCAGCGTCACGGTCTGCATCGCGTATATCCGACTCCGCTTTACGGAGTCGCCGACCTCGATCGTGGCGGCACGGCGGACTTCATCGTCGCAGGCGCACTGTTCGACGCCGACGCACGCAAACTCCGCGATCGGGTGCTTTCGGCGGTCGTTCGCGCGAAGCAGGCGATTGTGCCGCCGCGCCGCTTCGACCGGCGCATCGGGCTCACGCTTGGCATCGTGTCGCGAATCGCGCCGCTCAAGCAGTTTCCGGCGCTGTTCGAGTGTCTCGTGCCAATATTGGCGAGACACACGGGGGTCAATGTCGAGATCTTCGGCGCTGCCGTCGGCCACAAATCGCTCGCTGCGTTGCAGACCGCGCTCGCGCCGCTCGGGTCCCGCGTCCGCTATTGGGGACACCAGCGCGACGTCGCGAGCGCGTACCGCGCAATCGACTACCTGCTGACCGGACTGCCCGAACGAGAGGCGCTGGGGCTCAATGCGATCGAATCGTGCCTCGCGGGTACGCCAGTACTGGCGGTTGCCGCACCGCCGTTTTCCGAAACCATGAAAGAGGGTTTGACCGGCTTCCTGTACGCCGATCCGCGCGAAGATGGTGGCGCAGACTTCGAGCGCGTGTTGTCGGGTATCGAGGTCGGCGAGCTTCGAATCGACCGCACCACGGCTGCAGCGCACCTCGAAACGTACTCGTTACCGCGCTTCGCGGATCGAGTCGACGTCACCATGGAGCAGGTCGTCGCCGCGGCGCGGCGCAGATTCCCTGCATAGATCGACACCTGCAGTCCGCTTGCCGGTACAATCGCGCCGGCCGATTGGAGATACGGGGCCCCGCCCGCGGGAACTCCGGGTCCAATCCGGCATCGCTGCATGTTCACCGAAAAGATAATCGTCAGATTGCAACTTTGGGCCGCAGCCATTTATCTCGCGCTGCTGCCTTCCAACGCGTGGACGTTCGTGCGCTCGCTCGAATTCGGGCTGGCCGCGGCATTCGCCGCCGTCATCCTCGTCGCGGGGTGGACCGGCCGCGGCGCCCGAGTCCCGTACCCCGGTCATCCGATCGTTGTCACGCTTACTTTGTGGTGCGCTTGGTCCGTCGCGTCGCTGCTGTGGTCGGTCGACGTCGGCTATTCCGCGACCCAAGCAAAGCGCGAGATTGGATGGAGCCTGCTCGCCATCGTCGCGTTCTATGTGGCGCCATATTCGCCCGCCGCGTGGCGCACGCTGATCGGAGGCGCGCTAGCGGCATTTGCTGTTTACGCAGCCCTGGTGCTGGTCGCAGCGCTGACGCCTTCCGGCTGGGATCCGGACCGCTGGCATTCAGGCGTTGGACCCTACGCAACCCATGTCGTGCTGATCGCACCGCTGCTCCTCACGCTGCTGGCGCCGCCGCCGGTCGGCTTCGGCAGTCGCCCGCGCAACATCGCGATCGGCGTCGCCACCCTGATGTTGCTTCTGGTCAGCGCCCGCCTGACCGACAACCGCATGGTGTGGATCGCCCTGACGGTCACGTACGGTACGGCGTCCATGCTGGCCGCGTGGCGATGGCAGGCGTCGCTCGCGCGCGCGCCGCTGCGCTGGCTGTCGCCTCTGTTCGCGCTGCTCATTGTGCTCGGCATCGTGTTCGCGGATGTCACCCGCGAGCGTGCGCAACTGGATTTTCCGGCGCAGACGTCGGTTGCCAAGACACTCGCAGAGGATCCCCGCATCCCGCTTTGGGATCGCACGGCACACGTGATCGGGGAGCGACCCTGGATCGGATACGGTTTTGGGCGGGCCATCGTCGCGGAGAGACTAAAAGTGCCCTTGGGCAATTCAATGCTTTGGCACGCGCACAATCTGTTTGTCGGTCAGATCTTGCAGACCGGCGCGATCGGCCTGGTGTTGTTCGTCGGCTTGCTGCTCGCGTTATGCGGGCGCTTCGTGCATTACCTGCGGCATGCCGACGATGCGCTTGCGGTCATCGGCGTCGTCGGGCTGTCGCTTGTTGCCGGATTCATCACGAAGAACATGACCGACGACTTCCTGTTTCGCAGCAATGCCAAGGAGTTCTGGGCTTTGCTTGCGCTACTGATAGGATTTGGAACCCGGTTGGAAAAGCGAGCGTCCGGATCGATTTCGGCCGGCGCCGACAGCGGATGGAACGTTAACGGCGGCGCTGCGACAGTACGGTAACCGAACCCGTACGCATGGGAACCGGGCTGCGGGGTGCATATTCGGGGAGCAGCGACTTCAGCCAGGCGCGGACGTCAGCGTCGGACACCTCGCGGTCGCGCTGCAACCAGGTGACGAGTTCCCGCACGGTAGCGCTGTCGGCCGATCGAGCCTGGGCGATGCGCAGCTTCGGGTGGTGGGTGGGCAACGTCGCCTCCTCTGAGGCCAAGGGTTCCTCATAGAGCTTTTCTCCCGGCCGCAAACCTGTGAACACGATGCGGATGCGGTCGGGATCGGCACCGGAAAGCCGGATCATGTCGCGGGCAAGATCCAATATGCGCACCGGCTCCCCCATGTCGAGCACGAGGACTTCGCCGCCGCGTCCCATCAGCCCTGCCTGCAACAGCAGCTGCGTCGCTTCGGACAGCGACATGAAATAGCGCGTGATCTCCGGATGCGTCACGGTCAGCGGTCCGCCTCGCGCAATCTGCTCGCGAAAACGCGGAATCACGCTTCCGGTGCTGCCGAACACATTGCCGAAACGGACGATGACGAACTGCGTCGTCCCGTTTTGAAGGCTCTGGCACATTATTTCGGCCACGCGCTTGGATGCTCCCATCACATTGGTCGGGTTGACCGCTTTGTCAGTCGACACCAGCACGAATTTCTCGACCTTTGCCGCCACCGACGCGCGGGCGAGGGCCCACGTGCCGAAGGCATTGTTGCGCACCGCCTGCCAGGCGTTCATCTCCTCCATCAGCGGCACATGCTTGTACGCCGCAGCATGGAAGACAACTGACGGCCGCTCGCGCGCGAGCACCCGCTCGACGTACGACACATGCTTGACATCGCCGACGATCGTCGACAGCGTCACATGCGGATGGGCGTCCAGCAGTGCCTGCTGCACGTTGTAGAGCGCGAACTCGGAAATGTCGAAGAGGACAAGGCGCTCGGGTTTGAAGCGGGCAATCTGCGCACACAGTTCGGCACCGATCGAGCCGCCGGCGCCGGTCACCATCGCCACGCGTCCGCCCAGCCATTCGCTCAAGCCCGCGTTATCGAGCACGACCGGGTCGCGACCAAGCAGATCGTCGAGCTCGACATGCCGGATCGTCGTCAATTGCGACCGGCCGCTGATCAGGTCGTCGTAGGAGGGTACCGTCAGCGCCTCGACCCCCGCTGCAGCGCACAATTCGGCTACCCGCCGTCGCACCACGTGCGCCGCCGATGGCAGCGCGAGTATTACCGTTCGCACGCCGTAGCGTCGCGTCCATTGCGGCAGTTCACTGATCGGCCCCAGCACGCTGATATTGCGCAAGAGGCGGCCATGCATCCCAGGGTCGTCGTCGAGTAGACCGACGATGCGCCATTGGCGGCTATGCGCCAGTTCCTTGGCCAGACGCGCACCGGCTTCGCCCGCGCCGAGGATGAGGATGGGCTCGCCAAGCGCAGCCAGCGGGCTGTACAGACGATGCTCCTTCCAAATGCGGTAGGTGAAGCGGCTGCCGGCCATGAGAAAGATCACGACGGGCGGATACAAAATCAGCACGCTGCGCGGGACGATGGCCCTGACCTGCAGCATCACCAGCACCAGCGGAATGGCGACCGCGCCCAGGCCCGCGGCTAAGACGATGCGCTGCAGGTCAGGAAGGCTCGCGAATCGCCACAGCCCGCGATAAAGACCAAAGGCGAGGAAGATCGCGGCCTGGAGCGGCAGCACCCATACCAGCGTGCGCCACACGTCGGCGAGTTGCGGCTGATGCAGATCCAGATTGAAACGCAACCAATACAACCCGGCCCAGGCTATGGCCGCCGCCGCGACGTCGTGCAAAAACGCCAGCCACGAACGCCAGTTAGTACTTACTTTCATTAAGTCCCTTGTTACCCTTGTTCCAATAATACCCGATTCCGGCATAGAGGAGGAGCAGCGCCGCCACCCATGACAGAAGTACGCGAGCGCCAGCGTCGGGCGCGCGGATCAGCGCGGCAAGCGCCGACGTCGCCGTTCCAAGCATCAACGCGCCATAAAGCGCCAAGGCACCGCCATGCCCCAGGCCCATCTGCACCAGGCGCTGATAGTAGTGGTCGCGGTGCGCCTGCCACACCTTCGCGCGCGACAGAACCCGCCGCGCGAGCGTCAACGTCGCATCCGCAATGAATGGCAGGAAGACGAGCGGCGGGAACCATGCGGGCCAATAGCCGGCACACCAACCGCCGATCCCGAACACGGCACCGAGAAATCCCAACGGCACCGCGCCGACGTCGCCCAGCATGATGCGGGCGGGAGGAAAATTGAGCGCGAGAAACGGAATCGTCGCGGCGGCGACGGTGGCCATGATCGGAGCGTCGGCGTGTCCGGCGCGGCCGGCGGCGATCGCGTATGACCCGAAGCCGACGACCGCCATGGTGGCAGCCAAGCCGTCGCTCCCATCCATGAAGTTGTACAGATTCGTCATCCAGACAATCACAAGCGCCGCAAACAACGCCTGCGGCCACGCGACGCGTCCGTCGAGCCAGAGCCAACCGATTGCGGCGGCGATCTGTGCCGCAAGACGCAGCGACACCGAAACACCGCGCCGATCGTCCCAGAGCGATACCCCTATCAGAAGCAGCAACGGCGAAAGCCATGGTTGACTTTGGGGCAGCCACGCGGTGCCCGCGAGCATTCCTGCCCAGATCGCGATGCCGCCTCCGCGGGGAATAGGCAGCCGATGCAGTGAACGTGCGTTGGGTGTGTCGACAGGCAGTCGTGCCGAACGACGCAGGACACCGAGGGCCAGCCACGAGACGAAAATTGCGATGCACGCGGGGAGTGCCAAGGTCATCGACATACGCCGGCCGCGAGGCAGCGAAGTCGGCGAGGATGCGCCGGCAAGCCGTTGTTTGTACCCATTTTTTGCCCGCGGCAATCAACTAAATGCTTTAGGCGCGGCTCGAACCAATTATACGCGGTGCCACACGCTCGCTGCGCCTTTGAAATCGCGTGGAAAATGCAATGCCGTGTTGCAATAAAGCAACAGGGAAGACCAGGTGTTTTCCAGCTGGGGGTTTTAGCTTGCCAATGGATTCGCCGGTTTGGCACAATCAGATCAACTTCTCGCTACTCCTGAGAAGGTTCCGGTGGCAGGCAATCGTTTCCTTGCCAAATCTTATCGTTAGAGGAGAGACCATGAATAAAAAGCTCGTGGCCCTTGCCGTCGGCAGCGCATTCGCGTTTCCGCTGGCTGCGCAAGCGCAAACCGCGAACGTCACGCTGTACGGTCGCTTGAATTTGGACCTTGAATTCGTCAACGGCAGGACCTGCCAGAACGGTATAACGACTGGTGCCGGTTCCGTCGGCACACAAACCGGCACCTTTCAAAGCGGTGGCAACGCAGGAAACGGTGCATCGACCAACACCAACGGTGTTGCCTGCTCGTCAGCGTCAAACGCTACCACTCCCAACAGCATTTCGAACCCCACCACCAACCGTGTCAGCTCGAACTCGTCGCGCTTCGGCATGCGTGGCACCGAAAGCCTCGGCGGTGGGTTGAACGCGGTGTTCCAGATCGAATCGAACGTGTCCGGCGATACCGGCAACTCGTCGGGTTCGGGCATCGCCAGCCGTGAAACGTTCGTCGGCCTGCAAGGCAGTTGGGGCCGCGCGATTATGGGTTCCTTCCTGATGCCCCAGGACGACCTGACTCCGATCTTCGGCAACGCACCCACGCTGGGCACGTCGATCCTGAACCAGTCGGGCGTCTGGGCCTTCGGCAACCAGAACGTGTACAACGGCGGCTTCGACCAGCGCATACCCAACAGCATTCGCTACGACTCGCCGAACTTGTACGGCTTCACCGCCGCGATCCAATATGCCACGCTGGACAATTCGGGTGCCTCGATGACCTCCGGAGCCGCGGGCGGCAGCGGCGGCAACAACGCTACCAACATGATCCACGCCAACATCATCGGCGGCAATGCGATCTACAGCAACGGCCCGTTCCAGGCCGGCGCCTCGTTCGAAGTGCACAACAAGGTTCGCAATGCCGTTACCATCGGCGGCCCGAACCTGCAAGACTGGGACTGGACCGTCACCGGTTCGTACAATTTCGGCACGCTCTTCCAGGGCTTCGGTCTGCAAGTCGCGCTGGTGTACGAGCAGACTCATTATGATGTTCAGTCGACGCTTCCCGGTTCGGGATGCTTTTTAGGGTCCGATCACGGCACGTGTAGCCTGACCCGCAACATGGGCGGTGGGTCGGTCACGATTCCTCTCGGTGGCGGCAAGCTCTTCGGCTTGTACGAAAAGGGCACCAACGGTCGCGGCAGCGCTCCGGACGGCACGTCGGTCGGCTACCTGACACGCGGCGGCAGCACCAGCGCCCAGCAGTGGGAAGTGAGCTACAGCTACAACCTGTCGCCGCGCACCATGCTGTACGCCGGCTACGTGAAAATCCTCAACGAGTGCAAGGCGTCGTACACGTACAACATCAACCCGTACGCGATCGCCGTCGGCCAGTTCGGTGCGGCTCCGGGCTCCGCGGGCGATTTCTGCAGCGGGTCGCCGGGTGGTGCCATCTTCGGCATGGTTCACTTGTTCTGATCGAAGCGGATTCGCGAGAAGCGAGGCAATCGACATTCGCAACGTTTAAAGTGATCATCAGGGCGTCCTCTGGACGCCCTTTTTTTTGTGTTGTCGTATGATGCTGGCGTGGCTATCGACCCTCTCGTCATCGGATTCGACCGCGCACTGCGCACCTTGGCCGGCATCGCGTCGAGCGTTCGGCCCAATCCCGCGGCCAACACTCCGGAAGGATCGCTTACGTCCGAGGAGCGTCGCCACGCCGCGGGTCTGATGCGCGTCAATCATACCGGGGAGGTATGCGCGCAGGCCTTGTACGAAGCACAGGCGCTCACCGCGCGCGGCGCCGACGCACGAATGCGGCTCTTGCAGGCCGCTCGCGAGGAAGGGGACCACTTGGCATGGACGCAGCAGCGCCTGACTGAACTCGGCAGCAGAACCAGCCTCGCCAATCCCTTTTGGTATGCGGGTTCCTTCGCGATCGGCATCTGCGCCGGCCTGGCCGGCGATCCCACGAGCCTGGGCTTTGTCGCCGAAACCGAACGTCAGGTCGAGGAACATCTTACGGGTCATATGGATCGTCTGCCGCCTGCCGACGCCAGGAGCCGCCTGATCGTCGCCGCGATGCGCAATGACGAGGTTCGCCATGGCATCGCGGCGCGAGACGCCGGCGCAACCGATCTGCCCTGGCCCGTGCGCGGCATCATGCGCGCTACGGCCAAATTGATGACCGTTACTGCGTACAGACTGTAGCGGCCGCGAAGGCGGATGCGCTGCGAGCAACGATACGGTCCCTGTTCCTACGATGGTCCGCTCGCAGCAGGCGACGCAGCGGCCGAAGCACCCCGCCAACGTCACGTACTGGAACTAGGAGGCCGCAGCGCGGGATAGCGAGTCGGCAAGCCGCCGACACGCCCGATGTCGCTACCCGTGGCAGGTACGAGAACGACACTTCGCCCGAGTAGCCTGCGGTAAACTGCTGTACACGTGATCATTGCCGATCAGGCGGAGAGACGGTGCCGGCGCGTCGATCATTCAAAGGACGGTTGTCTTCGGAATACAAGGCACTCTCCGCCGTGCTTTTTTCGGTGCTGGTAACGCCGACGGCGCACGCGCAGTTCTCGAACGTCAGGCTCTACGGGAACCTCAACCTCGATATCGAATTCGTTAACGGTCGCCAGCCCGACGGGTCCAACCCGACGGTCAACCGTGTGTCGAGCAACTCCTCGCGCTTCGGCATTCGCGGCGTCGAATATCTCGGTGCGGGCAATGCGGCGATTTTCCAGATCGAGTCCAACGTTCAGGGCGACACGGGCAATGCGTCCAATTCGGGTATCGCCAGTCGCGAGACCTTTGTCGGCATCCAAGGCGCCTGGGGAATGGTCAGGACTGGCAAATTCCTCACACCTTACGACGACATTCTCCCGATATTCGGCAATGTACCCACTTTGACGACGTCGATCCTGTCGACGGCCGCGATCTGGGCGCAGGGTCCCTTGCAAAAGGGCCAGGGCGGCTTCGACGCCAGGCTGGGCAACTCGATCCGCTACGACTCACCGAATTGGGAGGGTCTGGTCGCCTCGATACAATATTCGACGCGGGATTCCTCCGGCAATGCCAACGGCGCCACCGGAGACAACGGTGACCACCCGTCCGAGATGCGGCACGCGTACGTTGCGGGCTTTGGCGCGATCTATGCGAATGGCCCGGTCGACGTCGGGCTAGCCTACGAGCACAACTACAATGTTCGCGTCACGGGTCGTAAGGACGATGCGCTGTCGGTCGCCGCAGGGTACGATCTCGGCGCGGTCGGACCGATCGCCAGTGTGCGAATCGGTGGCGTGTACGAACGCCTGCTTTACGACACGCCAACCGGAAACCTGACGCGAAATTTCTACGCGGTATCGGCAACACTCGCGGTGGGCGACGGCGCGCTCTACGCCTTCGTCGGCCGCGCGGCCAACGGGACCGGCGGCGCGGAAGACGGCACGCAAATCGGTGGCCTGACCAAGGGGCCGAACTCGGCGGCGACACAGTGGGAGCTGTCCTACAGCTACAGCCTGTCGCCACGGACGATGCTCTATGCCGGATACGTGCAGGTGGCGAATCAGCTCAACGCGAGTTATCAGTTCAATATCAACGATTATCCGGCTGCGGCGCGAGGCGCCCACTTAAACGGCGTGATCGCCGGGATTGCGCACTTCTTCTAGCCGGGACCCGGCGGCGCAGCGACTGGTGTCCGGGCAGCACGCATCCAGGTCCGTAGCGCGTGGATTCTCGCCGCACGTATGCGTTGCGGCAGTTCGCCCGCGTCCGGGTGTCCGGGCGGAATGCCGTTCGCAATTGCCGCTGCATCGACCCCTCGGACTACGCCCAGCGCCGCCTCCAACCACGGCCGAGGCGCAAAGGACAAACCGGCCCGACCCGGGCGCGACAACGCGTCGGCTGCACACACGCGGATCAAGTTGTCCAGGCGGTCGGGGCGACGCACTGCGTCCGCCGCCAGGAGCAGATCGAGCAGCGTCGCAGGCCTCAGCAGCAGCGCGCGCTGGACGACGCCGTGATAGCGCGCCGCAAGGCGCGCGAGTTCGCGGCAATCGCCAGGCGCGCGCAAGCGCTGCGACAGGTTTTCCGCCAGGCGCACACTTCTCGCTTCGTGCGCGAGGTGCCGCGGCCAGTCGGAGGGCGCGGTCGCCGCTTTGCCAAGGTCGTGGGTAAGCACTGCGTAGCGTACCGGCAACGAGTCTCCCGCCGTCGCGGAGAAATCGACGGCTTGCAACACGTGCACGCCAGTGTCGAACTCGGGGTGGTGTGCGATCGGCTGCGGTACGCCGAACAGCGCATCGATCTCGGGCAGCAGCAGCGCGAGCGCGCCGCAGCGCCGCAATTCGAAAAAAAAACGCGATGGCCGCGGCTCCATGAGTGCGCGCGCAAGCTCCTGCCAGACGCGTTCCGGTGTCAACGTCGCCAGTTCGCCGGAACCTGCGATTGCGCGCATCAGCGCCTCTGTTTCCGGAGCGACCGCAAATCCCAGGCGCGCCGCGAATCGCGCGACACGCAGCACCCGCAGGGGGTCCTCGGCGAATGCCGCGCTGACATGCCGGAGCACCCCGGCCCGCAAATCCGCTTCCCCCCCGTAAGGATCGATCAGGGTGCCGTCGCCGTCGCGCGCCATCGCATTGATGGTGAGATCGCGCCGCGCGAGGTCGGCCTCCAAGGTGACATCCGGTGCAGCATGGAACGTGAACCCGTGATACCCACGGCCACTCTTGCGCTCAGTGCGCGCGAGCGCGTATTCCTCGTTGGTTTGCGGATGCAGGAAAACCGGAAAATCACGGCCGACCGGACGAAAGCCCTGCGCGAGCATCGCGTCAGGCGTTGCCCCGACGACAACGTAGTCGCGATCGGCCACGGGACGTCCGAGCAATTCGTCACGCACCGCGCCGCCGACGGAGTAGATCTTCATCGCCGGAGTCGCGGGCCGCGGGTCACTCACCTCCCCGTATTCGCGCGATAGACATCGAAGCGGCTTCTGGCCGCTTTCACGGATAGGTATTCCGGCGCGATGGCTTCGAGTGCGGTAGGCGTCAATCCGAACCGTGCGGGAAACGCGCAACCGCAGACATTGTCCTTGCGCATCGACAGGATGTTGTCGCGGCTCAGCAGCGGACCCGGGAGCCACTCCATGATGCGCGCCTGCAACATCGACAGGGCCGGCCCCAGAGAAACGATCGGCCGGCGGTGCCCGACAAGCTCGCCGGCGTAGGCGACAAGTTCACGCAACGTATAGATTGTCGGCCCGCATAGGCGATAACGCTGGCCGTGGGTCGCATCGTCAGGCAATGCCCGCATGAAAGCCCGGGCGACATCGCCGACGAACACCGGCTGGAAGCGCGCGTGGGGGCAGGCAAGGGCGATGACTGGGAGCAGGCGTTCCAGTCGCGCGAAGAGATTGAGGAAACGATCTTCCCGGCCGAAGATCACCGATGGCTGAAATATGGTCCAGGCAAGACCCGACGCGGTGACGATTGTCTCGGCTTCACCCTTGGTGGCGAGGTACCGGCTCGGACCTTGGGGGTCAGCACCCAGCGCACTCATATGCAGCAGGCGACTGACTCCCGCTGCGTGGCAGGCGCCCACGACTTTGCGCGCGAGCTCGACGTGGGTGCGGACGAAGTCGCCGTTTCGCGACTCGTTGAGGATGCCCACCAGGTTGACCACGGAGCCGGCGTCGCGCACCAGGCGCTCGAGCACTGCGCCGTCATGAATGTCGGCCTCGACAACGTCGACCGTGGGCAGCAGGATCAGGTGTTTGGCGCTCTCCCGCCTCCGCGTCGGTACGATCACCCTGCGCCCGGCGCCTGCAAGCTGGCTCGCGAGGTGCCTGCCCACGAATCCGCTGCCGCCGAGTACGAGGACCGCCGCCTCGTTCACCGCGAATCCTCCAGGTGATCGGCTGCCGGCACGCTGGCCACGGTCTTGGGATTTGGCGTCACCAGCCCCAAACGATCTTTCAGCGCGACGTAGGGTAGCCCCAGTTGCGCCTGGTAGAACATCGCGTTGGCAAGTACCTTCTTCACGTAGTCGCGCGTCTCATTGAAGGGGATTGTTTCTACGTAAATCGCACCTTCGATCGGTATCGTTCCGCGCCATGCCTGGGCGCGCCCCGGGCCGGCATTGTACGCCGCGGTCGCGAGCACCGGCAGACCGTCGAGGCGGTCGAGCACATAACGCAAATAATATGCCCCGAACTGGGCGTTGACGGCTGGGTCCCCGAGTTGCGGCGTGCGGAAATCCGCGCGACCGGTCTGCCGCGCTACCCATTTCGCAGTCGGTGGCATCAACTGCATCAGGCCCACCGCGCCGGCAGAGGATACGATGTCGGCCACGAAGCGGCTTTCCTGCCGCGCCAGTCCGAAGACCCAGGCCTCGTCGAGCTGCGCGTCACGGGCGGCATTTGCGATTTCGCCCTGATACGGTGTTTGATAGCGTAGCGCAAAGTCGTGCCGCCGCTGGGTGCGGTCAGCAGAGTTGATCGATCGATCGTACAACCCGTTTCGCCGCGCGAATTCCGCGGCAAGCAACAGCATCTCATCGCTCTGGCCCCGCACGATGTACTGCCACTCGCGCAATGCTTCCGGACGCAGGTCGAGCGCGGTGAGCTTGACCACGCGCTGCACCGCATCGCGCGCGCCGAACTCGATCAGGCCCTGGGCATCCGGCGGCAGCGGTTCGCTGACCGGCATGATGGCCGCGCCGAGGGCCTCGGCTGCCATCAAACCGTAAAAGTGGTGCTCGGTGGCCAATCCTGCATACAGTCGCGTCGAATCCTCGCTTTCTCCGGCCGCCGCCAGTGCACGCGCTTTCCAGTACCTCCATGCCGGATCCAGCGCCTGGTCATCGGGCATCGCGTCGATGGCGCGCACGACGTCGGGCCATTCGCGCGCGCGCAATGCCGCCCGCACGCGCCATGCGCGCTGCTCCGGGGTCTGGCGCGCGCCTTCTGCGTCACGATACCATTCGTTGGCAACGGGATTGAGCTGGCGTGCCGTCTGGTACGCGATGAGAAGATTGCCGTACAGACGGTCGGCTATCGGGAAGCGGTCACGCACTTTGAGCCACGCGTCGCGTGCGCTCGCGGCATCGGCGCGAGCAGCACGATCCAGCGCGTAGAGGGCGAGCTCGCGACCGGCAACGGAGATGGGGCGGAATTCGCCTTTCGCCAACGCTTGGGCCGCGTTGCGTTCCGCACGTTCCAGCTCGCGGGGAGCCGGTCGGTCCAGGGGCGGTAGCTCGCCTACAACGCGTGCGGCAAGGCGGGAATTGCCGGCTTCGTGCGCCAGCCGAAAGCGTGCCCAGATGTCGCCCGCCGTCAACCGTTGCACCTTCAGCATGGCAGCAAACAATGCCTGACACGATTCGGGTTGATCCTGCCCGGTTGCCCAATACGGGCGCGCCTCGTCGAGTACCGTGTCGCCATCGCGCGTGCGTTTCCACTGGATCGCGTAACAGTCGAGCTCGGCGTCGTCGCTCGCCCGTTTCGGATAGTCAGCGGCAAACAGTGCCCATTGCTCACGTTTTGCAAGCGACTTCAGCCATTCGATGCGCAAGCGGTCGGCGAGGGGCGATCCGGCGTTGCGGACAAGGAAGGCCTTGACGCGCTCAGGGTCGGCATCGTCGAGCTTGATCCGGATTTGCCAGTAGCTCACGTATTGCTCGAGCACATGGCCCTTAAGACGCGGCGCGATCCGCTCGAGACGAGCGACGTCCCCGGCCCGATATGCGTCGCGCGCGGCGGCAAAATCGGAATCCGTGGGCTGCGCCTGGGCGGATACGGTGAACCCGAAGACGACGATCAGCGCCGCGCGAACCGCGGCGAGTTTGGGGACATGCATGGCGCGCATCGCCCGCATTATCGCTCATTGCGGCGCATTTTCCCCGCGAGCATTGATACCAACGGGCCCCTCCGAGGCACGCGGCGGTCCGGTGAGCCAATGGTAAAATCGGCCGCGCCAAACGCCAGCCGCACCACAGCCAAGGATCGTTATGCCACGAAGCAAGGACGCAGCTCGAGTCGGCCTCTTGATGGGCAGCGACAGCGACTGGGACATCATGCAGCACGCGGCCGACCAGCTCGCGGCATTCGATATTCCGTATGAGGCGAAGGTTCTGTCAGCGCATCGTCTTCCCGACGAGACCTTCACCTACGCGGAAAGTGCGGCGACCCGCGGGCTCGCCTGCATCATTGCGGGCGCTGGCGGCGCCGCCCACCTCGCTGGAATATTGGCAGCGAAGACCACCTTGCCCGTGCTCGGTGTGCCGATACCCTCGAAATATCTGCGCGGCGAAGACTCCCTGCTGTCCACGGTGCAAATGCCCAAGGGCATTCCCGTGGCAACGTTCGCCATCGGCGAAGCCGGCGCCGCCAACGCTGCGCTTTTTGCCGTCGCCATGCTTGCGCTCCAGGATACGAGCCTGGCCAAGAAGCTCGTGCAATTTCGTGCGGACCAGTCCGCGGCCGTGCGGGCGAAGACGCTGCCGCCACGCAGCAAGTGATCTTTGCAGACTCGTAGCCGAACATCGGCCGCGCGGATTTGCCAGCCGAGGCAGGCCGATCGAGTCGCGGGCAATCGTCCGTGAGTACGCGCAAGATCACTGCGGCAGACAAGCGAGTGCTTGTTACCGGAGGCGCAGGGTTCCTCGGATCCCATCTATGCGAGCGACTGGCGCGAGATGGTTGTGACGTTCTTTGCGTGGACAACTACTTCACCGGAACCCGGGACAACATCGCCAGCTTGCTGCGCGAGTCCCGGTTCGAGGCTATGCGCCACGACGTCACGTTCCCGCTGTACGTGGAGGTCGACGAGATCTACAACCTGGCGTGCCCGGCCTCCCCGGTCCACTATCAGCTGGATCCGGTGCAGACGACGAAGACCTGTGTACATGGAGCCATTAACATGCTGGGCCTCGCCAAGCGCGTCAAGGCCAAAATTCTCCAGGCGTCCACTAGCGAGGTATACGGGGACCCGGCAATCCATCCGCAGACCGAGGACTACTGGGGTCATGTCAACCCAATCGGCCCGAGGTCATGTTATGACGAGGGGAAGCGGTGTGCAGAAACTCTTTTCTTCGACTACTGGCGTCAGCACCAGCTACGTATCAAAGTAGCGAGAATCTTCAACACGTATGGGCCACGAATGCATCCCGACGACGGAAGGGTCGTCTCCAACTTCATTGTCCAGGCATTGCGAGACGAGCCAATTACCGTGTTTGGCGATGGCGATCAAACACGCTCGTTCTGTTACGTATCGGACATGGTCGACGGTTTGGTTCGGTTGATGGGGTCGGCAGACGGCGTCACGGGTCCCATCAATCTCGGTAATCCATCGGAGTGCACGATCAGCGAACTCGCGGCTACGATCATCGACCTGGTTGGCTCGCGCTCGCGTATTGCGTACAAGCCGCTGCCCGCAGACGACCCGAAGCAGAGGTGTCCTGATGTCCACGAGGCTGATAAGACGCTCGGCTGGCGCTCGACGGTCACATTGCACGATGGGTTGCGCGAC
This sequence comes from uncultured beta proteobacterium, assembly GCA_963829375.1. Lineage (GTDB taxonomy): Bacteria > Pseudomonadota > Gammaproteobacteria > Burkholderiales > Casimicrobiaceae > PALSA-1003. The sequence goes on from CAWHIS010000018.1 coordinate 94,047, forward strand.
ACGATACGGTATTTCGATGCGATGCTGCGCGGCAGTCCGGTAACTAATTCTGCGATAGTGGGCCGGTGCGCGTAGGTCACGATGTCGACTTAGGCTTTGGTGTTGCGCCTGCCCGGGTCGCGCTCGGCGCCGATCGGCAAATCGGCCACGCGCGCCATCTCGGGATCGGTGTAGCGGCACCCGGCGGCAACATAGTCAGCGGCCATGTCGGTCGCATCGACTCCCCAAAACAGCTCGTCTCCGATCGCTATTGTAGGAACGCCAAACACGCCTCGCGCAATCGCCTCGTCCGTGTTGCGACGCAGCGCAGCCTTTACCTCCGGCGACTCGATGCGTTCCTGCGCGTCAGGCAAATGCAGCTCGCTCATCAACTCGGCCCATTCGATCGGCAGGTCGCCCAGTCGCCCGTCGCGCCATACGAATCGAAATATCCTGCGCACGGCCTCGGGATCGCAATCGGCGGCGACGGCCAGCCGTAACAACGGCAGCGGGTTGAAAGGGTGCACGGCAGGAAATTTGAACGGCACGCCGAGCTTGCGTGCCTGCCAGACGAGAAAGCGGTAGGTGAAGCGGCGCTTGGCAGGAATCTCCGCCGGCCCCTTCTGCCCTTGTGCCTTCAATAGCCCGGCAAAGAGAACCGGGCGATAGTGGACCCGCAACCTGGCCTCGAGCGCCGGCAGCTGCTCGCATTGCAGGTAGGAGAATGGCGAAACAAAATCGAAGTACCACTCAGCGCTGGCCATCGGCGGCGTCCGGTACGTGTGGCAATTCGCCGACGCGCGCGCGACGGGCGGGAAGCACAGCGACAAGCGCGCGCTTCACCTCATCGCTGAATTCGCTCCAGCCCGCGATTTCGTCGAGCGTTCGATAGCAGCCTGCGCACAGTCCGCTGACGGGATCCATGCGGCATACGCTGATGCACGGGGATGCGACATGTCGCGCATCCGCTTCCGCCAGCCTCATCGGATTGCCTTCACGCTGCGCGTCTTTTGGATGGTCCGTCGTGGTCATGGGGTGACGAGCGGCTGCTTGGCATTCAGCGCCCGAGCGACTCGCGAAATCGGTTCACGTCCAAGGAAGTCAGAGATGTACTGTCCCGCGACGCGCAACCGGGTCATGTCGACGCCCGTCTCAATGCCCAATCCTTCGAGCAGATACAGCACATCCTCCGTGGCGACGTTGCCTGTTGCCCCCTTGGCGTAGGGACAGCCACCCAACCCGGACACCGAACTGTCGAAGGTCGCGATACCCAGCTCCATTGCAGCGTAGACGTTGGCCAACGCCTGGCCGTACGTGTCGTGAAAATGCCCGGCAAGGCTTTCCAGCGGCACCGCGGACGCGACTGTCGCAACGAGCGTCTGGGTCTTTCCTGGCGTGCCGGTGCCAATCGTGTCACCCAGCGATATCTCATAGCACCCCATGGTGTGAAGCGCCGCGGCGACTTCGCGTACCCGCTCCGGAGCAACATCGCCTTCGTACGGACACCCGAGCACGCACGAAATGTAGCCGCGCACGCGCACGCCGTGTCGACGTGCCGCGTCGGCGACGGGGCGCGCGCGGGCGATACTTTCCGCTATGGAACAGTTGATATTTTTCGTGGAAAACGACTCGGTTGCGGCAACGAATACCGCGACTTCGTCGCATCCCGCGGCCAGCGCGGCCTCGAAGCCCTTCAGGTTCGGCGTCAATACCGGGTAGCGCACGCCCCGCTTACGCCGGATCTGCGCCATTACGCTCGCGTTGTCGGCCATCTGCGGCACCCACTTCGGCGACACGAAGCTGGTGGCCTCGATGGCCGGCAATCCGGCATCGGTCAGGCGATCGATCAGTTCGACCTTCACCTCAGTGGGCACGATGGCTTTTTCGTTCTGCAAGCCATCGCGCGGGCCGACCTCGACCATGCGTACGCGTTGTGGCAGCTTCACTTGTAGGCGTTCACTTCAGTACGCGCGTGCGGTGTCGACCACGCCCGTGATCGGCAAGCCTGCTTCGAGGCGGCCGATCTTGGCGGCGATCTGCTTGACCGATTGCGCAATGCTCGTTACGGCCGAGATGTGCGGCGTTAGAGTGATCCCCGGATGATGCCAGAACGGATGTCCAGTCGGTAACGGCTCGCTCTCGAATACGTCGAGCATCGCGCCCGCGAGGTGCCCGCAGTCGATCTGCGCGATCAAATCGCGTTCGACGATGAGCGCACCGCGGGCGACATTCACCACGAACGCGCCCTGGGGCAAGCGTGAAAGTTTGTGGCGATCGAGCAGCCCCCGCGTTGCGTGAGTCAGCGGCAGCATGCAGATGAGCACGCGCGACGACGCGAGGAAGAGGTCGATCTGGTCGGGGGTGAAGCTCGTTACGCCTGGCAGTTCTTTGCGAGTGCGACTGCAACTCAGGATCGGGAATCCGAACGAAAGCAGCACGCGCGCGACATGACGCCCAAGCACTCCCATCCCAAGCAGGCCGACGCCGAAGGTGCGTTTGTCGAGCCGCGGGCGCGCATACCATCGCGCCGCCGCCTGCGCCGTTTCGTACTCGCCGAACTCGCGATAGCAGCGCAGCACTGCATACGTCACGTATTCGGCCATCTGTTCCGCCATGCCGGCGTCTTCTAAACGTATCAATGCCACCCCGGGTGGCCACTCGGACAAATCGGCAATGGCGTCCACGCCGGCCCCGAGATTGAACACCGCACGCGCCCCCGACAATGCCGCGATCATTGCCGGCGGCGGCTTCCACACCAGCGCATAGTCGGTGGTCGCGTCCGTTCGCGGCCACACGCTGATGCGCGCCTGCGGCAACTCGCGCGCGAGCGTGTCAAGCCAGCACGCGCCGTTGTCCCCTGCCGTATAAAACAGGATATTCAAGCAGCCGGTGGCGTCGCAGCGGCAATGTCGATCAGGGCGACGCCCTCGCGCACCTGATCGCCTTGGCGATAGTGAACTGCGGTCACCGTGCCGGCGGCGGGTGCGGCAATCGTATGTTCCATCTTCATCGCCTCGAGAATCATCAGCGGCGCCCCGCGCGCGACAGCGCTTCCAGCCTTGACCAGCACCGCCACGATCGAACCCGACATCGGCGCCGTCAGGTGACCGTCACCGGCCACTGAGTCGTCCGCCGCGTGCGCCAGCGGATCGACCAGGCGCAGGCGAGCCATGTCCGCCGCGGAGAATACGTAGCGATCTTCGCCCAGCGCAACGACGCTGGCCATTTCACGCACGCCGTCGAGTGTGATGGCGAGCGCATCGTCGTGCCGTTGCACCGTCGCCGAAATCCTGCGGTCGCCGATTTCCACGACGAACGCGCCGGCTTCTGCGATCACCTGCACGGGATACTCAACATCGTCAAGCGCATACGTCAGCACAATCGGCTGTTCGCCGCGGTTCATCCACCAGCCGTCGACAGCTTGCCATGGCGAGTGGGGATCGTTGGACGCGCGCGCGCCGGACGCGGCGCTGTCGCGCAGCGCCAAGCACTCGCTCAGTGCGGCGCATGCCAGGATCTCCGCCGAAGGTGCGGCACGCGGCGGGAACAGCGCGGCCTGGTTGCTCGCTATCAGTCCGGTGTGCAGCCGTGCCTCTGCAAACGCGTCGTGGGCGAGCAGGCGCCTCAGGAAATCAATGTTCGTGGTGACGCCGACCACCTGATATAGGTCGAGAGCGCGGCGCAACCGGCGCAACGCAGCGGGTCGGTCTTCGCCCCACGCGATCAGTTTGGCGATCATCGGGTCGTAGTACCGGCTGATTTCATCTCCGCCACGGACGCCGGTGTCGACCCGCACGTCGGCGGAAAGGTCCGGTGTGCGAAGGTGTGCGACGCGGCCGATCGACGGCAGGAAGCCGCGCTCGGGATCCTCCGCGTAGATGCGCGCCTCGATCGCGTGACCGCGCACTTCGACCCGCTCCTGCGAGAAGGGCAAAGCCTCGCCCGCCGCAACGCGAAGCTGCCATTCCACGAGGTCGAGCCCGGTGATCATCTCGGTGACGGGATGCTCGACCTGCAGACGGGTATTCATTTCCATGAAATAGAACGTGCCGCCGCGATCGACGATGAATTCGACGGTACCCGCGCCGACGTAGCCGATGGCCTTGGCTGCCGCGACGGCTGCCGCGCCCATCTCCTGGCGGCGCTCGCGCGTCATCCCGGGCGCGGGCGCTTCTTCGAGCACTTTTTGATGGCGTCGCTGCACCGAGCAGTCGCGCTCGAACAAATGCACGCAGTTGCCGTGCGTATCGGCGAAGACCTGCAATTCGATATGCCGCGGTTCCGTCAGATATTTTTCGAGGAGTATCGCATCGTCACCGAAACCGGATTTCGCCTCTCGGCGCGCGGATGCAAGCGCTGCGGAGAATTCATCGCCGTGCAGGACGATGCGCATGCCTTTTCCGCCGCCGCCGGCTGACGCCTTGATCAGCACCGGAAACCCGATCGCCTCGGCTTCGCGCGCGAGGAGCGCATCCGATTGGTCATCGCCGTGATACCCGGGCACGAGCGGCACGCCCGCTCGTCCCATGATGCGCTTCGATTCGGATTTGGATCCCATGGCGCGAATGGCGCCGGGCGGCGGTCCGATGAATATGATCCCGGCCGTGGCGACAGCCTCGGCAAACGCGGCATTTTCAGACAGGAATCCGTAGCCAGGGTGAATCGCCTGGGCACCGGTTGCCCGTGCCACGTGGATGATAGCTTCGCCGTCGAGATAACTCTCCCGCGGAGGCGGCGGACCCAGGCGTCGCGCTTCATCGCACGCTGCGACGTGCATGGCGCCGGCGTCGGCATCCGAGTACACGCCGACGGTGCGAATGCCCATGCGACGCGCGGTGCGCGCCACCCGACAGGCAATCTCGCCCCGGTTGGCGATCAGGATCCGATCAAACATCGTGGCGTTTCTCCGACGCGCTTCCGGAATTCGCATGCGCAAACCACCGCCCGATGCGTTCAATGAGCGCACGGATGAATCGCCATAGTTTTGGCAGCAGCCAGATCGAAAACGCCACCAGCACCGCGACCACCGCGAGTGCGATGAACGGATAAGCCAACGCCAGATAGACGAGTCCACCGGCGAGCAGGTCTTCCCCGAACGACGCCACCCAATTCGAGACCGGCTCGGGCGATGTATTGATGACCGCCCGCGTTCCGGCCTTGGTGAAGTGGCTGCCGGCGGCCAGCGTGCCGCCGATGATCGCCGCGGCCATGGTCCACGCCGGCGGCGAGTCGCCGAAGACGCCCGCTGCCAGCGCCGCGCCCGCCGGGATGCGAATGACGGTGTGCACGAGATCCCACGCGGTGTCGACACCCGGAATCTTGTCCGCAAAAAACTCCGCGACGACCATGAAACCGGACGCCGCCAGCACCATCGGATGCGCGAGGATCTGCAAGTGCTGCGGCAGATCGAACCAGCCGGCGTAGCCGACGGCGCCGACAATGAAGAGCACGGCGTAAAGGCGGATGCCGCTCGCCCAGCCCAGCGCCGTCGCCAGCGCGATCAATTGCCAGGTGTCGAAGCGATCCATGTCAGGCTGGCTCGGTCATTCGTCGCGCGGGACCCACGCCGCACTGCGCTTGGCGAGGAATGCGGCCACTCCTTCCTTGCCTTCAGCCGACGCGCGCACGGACGCGATGCGTTCGGCCGTTTCGGCAACGAGATCGGCGTCGATCGGGCGGTGCGCAACCAGGCGCAGCAGCGACTTGCATTCGGCCTGCGCATTGGGCCCCGCCTTGACCAGCAGGCCGAGCACGTCATCGATCCGTTCGTCGAGTTCGGCGGGCACGGCGATATCGTGCAACAGGCCGAGACGGAATGCTTCCGCGGCGGTGAATCGCTCCGCGGTCAGAAACAGCCGCCGCGCCGCTCGCGCGCCGATCGCCTCGACGACGTACGGACTTATCGTCGCGGGTATGAGCCCGAGCCGGGCTTCCGACAGCGCAAAGACCGCATCCGGGGTGCCGACGGCGATGTCGCAGCAGGCGACGAGGCCGACGCCGCCGCCGAACGCTGCACCGTGGACCCGCGCGATCGTCGGCTTGGGGAGCTGATTCAAGGTTATAAGCATCGCTGCCAGTGCTTTCGCATCCGCCAGGTTCTGGGCACGCGAAAATGCCGCCATCTTCTTCATCCAATTTAGATCCGCGCCGGCGCAGAAACTTGCTCCTGCACCACTCAGCACGACGGCGCGCACCGCGGGGTCGACACCAAGACCACGCAGTGAGGTGGTCAATTCGGTGATCAGGGTTTCGTTGAACGCGTTATGAACTTCGGGACGATTGAGGGTGACGACGGCGATGCCGGTGGCTACCGCGACTTCGATCGTTTGGTACCGGGAAGTAGGTGCGCGCTGCGCCGTGGATTTGCCGCTCGCGGTTGTGTTGCCAGGGTGTGCTTTGGCCACGGCCGGCTACATCCGAAATACGCCGAAAGTCGTCGGCTCGATGGGCTTGTTGAGCGCTGCGGAGATCGCCAGGCCGAGCACCCTCCGAGTATCCACAGGGTCGATGACTCCATCATCCCAGAGCCGGGCGCTCGCGTAATAGGGATGCCCTTCGCGCTCGTACTGCTCGCGAACGGGCGCCTTGAACGCGGCTTCTTCTTCGACGCTCCACGCGTCGCCTTTGGCATCCATGGCATCGCGACGGATCGTCGCGAGCACGGTCGCCGCCTGCTCGCCACCCATGACCGAGATCCGCGCGTTCGGCCACATCCATAGGAACCGCGGATTGAACGCGCGCCCGCACATGCCATAGTTGCCCGCACCATAGCTGCCGCCGATGATGACCGTGAACTTCGGCACCTTGGCGCAGGACACCGCGGTCACCATCTTGGCGCCATCCTTGGCGATGCCGCCGGCCTCGTACTTCTTGCCGACCATGAAGCCGGTGATATTCTGCAGAAAGACCAGCGGGATCCCGCGCTGGCAGCACAGCTCGACGAAATGCGCGCCCTTCAGCGCCGATTCCGAATACAGCACACCGTTGTTGGCGACAATGCCGACCGGGTAGCCCCACAGCCGGGCAAAGCCCGTAACCAAGGTCGCGCCGTAGCGCGCCTTGAACCCGTCGAATTCGCTGCCATCGACAAGCCGCGCGATGACTTCGTGCACGTCGTAAGGCTTGCGGATGTCGGCATTGATGACGCCATACAACTCGTCCGCCGGATAGATCGGGTCGCGCGGCGCGGCGACCTCGAGCGTCGCCGGCTTGACCCGGTTCAAGTGACCGACGATGCGCCGCGCAATCGCAAGCGCATGGTGGTCGTTCACGGCGAAGTGATCGGCGACACCGGACACGCGCGTATGGACGTCGGCGCCGCCCAGCTCCTCCGCGCTTACGATTTCTCCCGTCGCGGCCTTTACCAGCGGCGGCCCGGCCAGAAAAATGGTTCCCTGGTCCTTGACGATGATCGATTCGTCGGACATGGCGGGCACGTATGCGCCACCGGCGGTGCACGAGCCCATCACCACCGCGATCTGCGGAATGCCTTCCGCTGACATCGTGGCCTGGTTGTAGAAAATGCGGCCGAAGTGATCGCGGTCCGGAAATACTTCGGTCTGGTTCGGCAGGTTCGCGCCGCCGGAATCGACGAGATAGATGCACGGGAGGTTGTTTTCGCGCGCGATGTCCTGCGCACGCAGGTGCTTCTTGACCGTCATCGGATAGTACGAGCCGCCCTTGACCGTGGCATCGTTGCAGACGATCACACATTCGCGCCCCGACACGCGGCCGATGCCCGCGATGATGCCCGCGGCGGCGATGTTGTCGTCGTACATGCCGTACGCGGCGAATTGCGAGAATTCGAGGAACGGCGAGCCCGCATCCAGCAGCGCCGCTATGCGCTCGCGCGGCAGGAGCTTGCCGCGGCCCGTGTGACGAGTGCGTGCGACGTCGCCACCACCCGCCTCGATCGCGGCGACTTTCGCACGCAAGTCCGCGACCAGCGCAACCATCGCGTCGCGGTTCTTCGTAAACGTCGCATCGCGCGGGTCGAGCCGGGATTCGATCGTCGACATGAGTCAGGCAGCCTGCGGTCGCGGATGCCCGGGCATCAGCTTGTAGGGATGCACCCATCGCGGCTCGGACTGGATGCGCGCAAGCCAGTCGCGAATGTTTGGATAACTGTTCCAGTCGACACCTATTTCCTCGGGCCAGAAAAGGTATCCGCACAGCGAAAGGTCGACGACGGTCAAGCGCTCGCCCACGACATATTTTCGCCCTGCAAGATGGGTGTTGAGCACGCCCCACGCGGCTTCCGCACGTCGGCCGAATTCCGCGACGACCGCTGGGTCGGGATCCTTGGCCAGCGCGCGCATGAAACGCAATGTCGCCGTGTAGCCCGTCAGCTTGTGGTTGTCCCACAACAGCCAGCGCAGGAATTCGCGCCGCTCGTCGGCATCCTTTGCGCCGAAACGACCGAATTGCTCGGCGATGTAGTCGAGAATGACACCCGACTGCGCGAACCGGGCGCCGCGATGTTCAAGCACAGGCGCCTCCCCCATCGGGTTGATCCCGCGATAAGGCGGCGTACGCGTTTCGCCACCGAAATAGTCGACGAAACGCGGCCTCCAATCGGCCCCTACGAGCTCGAGCGCCAGCGCCGCCTTGTAGCAATTACCCGATTGCGCGAAGCAGTACAGGGTGTACTCGGTGGCCACTTGCGGTGCCATTTCACCAACCCCCAGTTTCCAGCCAGCGTTCCACCTGATCCAGGCGATCGAGACCCCAGAACGGCTCGCCGTCGATGATGATAAATGGAGACCCGAACACGCCGTGGGCGATGGCATCGTCGTTGGCACGCTTGAGCGCGTCCTTGATCGCGGGATCGTCGATCGCCGCGCGCGCCGCAGCGCCATCGATGCCACAGCTCGCGGCGACGGCGACCGCGGTGTCGGGATCCGAGATGTCCTTGTCGTCGACGAAAAACGCGTGGTACAGCGCATGCACGATCTTCGCCGCGACGGCCGCGTCGCGCTGCTGGGCCCAGAGCACGATGCGCGCCGCCGCCTGCGACGGAATCGGGAACTTCGATGGCATGCGAAAACCCGTCACGCCGTGAAATTTGGCGCTGCGCTCCATATCGCGCCGCGAATATTCACCCTTTAGCGGAATCTGTGTCAGCGGCAGCGCGCCGGTCTGCTTGAAGACGACGCCTAGCAGCACCGGCCGATAGTTCACGCTGCGGCCGTGCCTGGCCGCCAAGGCCTCGATTTTTTCCGATGCGAGATAGCCGTATGGCGACGAGAAATCGAAATAGAAATCGACGGATGCTGGCATGCTTGTTCTCCGGTCAACTAGGCCTTGGCCAGGGAGCGCCCGATGACCATCCTCTGGATGTCGCTCGTCCCTTCGTAGATCTGGCACACGCGCACGTCGCGATAGATGCGCTCGACGGGAAAGTCAGCCACGTAACCGTATCCGCCGTGAATCTGAATGGCGGCCGAACAGACGCGCTCGGCCATCTCCGACGCGAAAAGCTTGGCCATCGACGCTTCGGCAAGACAGGGCCGCCCCGCATCGCGCAACGCGGCCGCGTGCCACACCATCTGGCGTGCAACCTCGATTTCGGTCGCCATGTCGGCAATCCGGAAATTCACCGCCTGATGCTCGATGATCGGGTGGCCGAAGCTCGTTCGCTCGCGCGCGTAGGCGAGCGCCGCGTCAAACGCAGCACGCGCCATCCCGACCGCCTGCGCTGCAATGCCGATACGCCCTGCCTCGAGATTGGCCAGGGCGATCCTGTACCCTTCGCCCTCGCGTCCCAGAAGGTTCGCCTCGGGAACGCGGCAATTCTCAAACACGATTTGCGCCGTGTCCGAAGCGCGCTGACCGAGTTTGTCCTCCACGCGCGCCACGACGTAGCCGGGCGTCGCCGTGTCGACGATGAACGCCGACATTCCTTTTTTCCCAGCCGCCTTGTCCGTGACCGCGAACACAATCGCGACGTCGGCGTGCTTGCCCGAAGTGATGAACTGCTTGACCCCGTTGAGCACGAACGCCCCACCCTGTCGCTCCGCGCGCGTCGTGATCGCGCCGGCGTCCGAACCTGCCTGTGGCTCGGTCAGGCAGAAGCAGCCCAGCTTGGCTCCGCTCGCGAGCGGCACAAGGTACTGCGCCTTCTGCACATCGGTGCCAAACGCGCTGAGCGGACCGCACACGACCGAATTCTGGACGCTGACGATGGTGGAGGTGGCACCATCGCCGGCGGCGATCTCCTCGAGCGCAACCGCGAGGGTGACATAGTCCATCGCTGCGCCGCCCCAGCGCTCGGGTACGACCATGCCCAGCGCGCCGACTTCACCCAATGCCCGCAGCTCAGCGCGGGGAAAGTGTGAATCGCGATCCCAGCGCGCGGCGCGCGGCACAAGTTGCTCCCGGGCGAAAGCGCGCAACGTATCGCGTACGAGCGTCTGCTCCGGGCTCAGCAGCATCGCCTCACCCAGTATGGGTGCTGAAAATGCCGATGAATGCGATGCACCGCCAACCCTTGGGCGACGCCTCCGGGACTGAGCGTCGCGTAGATGCTGGCGTTGCCGGCAGCCACGTTCACTTTCGCGTATCCATCGCTAGCTTGATCGCGATGCCGGCAAATACGCCACCCAAGACCCAGCGTTGTGCCGCCAGCCACGTCGGACGCTCCGCCAGCCAGGTGGCCGCCCGGGCTGCGGCCAGGACGAACAACATGTCGCAGAAACCGTCGATCACGATCTGCACAGCCGCCAGCAACAGCGATTGGGCGAGCACGCTGCCACGTGACGGATCGACGAACTGTGGAAACAACGCCAGATAGAACAGGGCGACCTTCGGGTTGAGGACGCTGGTGAGCATCCCGGTTCGAAACAGCATGCCGGGCCTGACGGAAGGAAGGTCACGCCGTGCAAACAAGCCGCCGGTGCCACGCGGCCGCACGGCATCCCACGCGAGCCAGAGCAAATATCCGGCGCCGGCCCAGCGCACGACGTCGTATAGAACGGGGATCGCCACGAATATTGCGGTGAGGCCGAACGCGGCGGCAAGCGCGTAGAAGAAGAACCCGGTGGTCGTGCCGGCCAGCGACACCATGCCCGCAGCCCGGCCCTGACACAACGTGCGCGATATCAGGTACATCAGGTTCGGCCCGGGTGTAAGCGCCAGCAATACGCAAGCAAGGGAAAAGAGCGCGAGACTGTCGAGCGGGATCATGTCGTGACTGATAGCTCGGACCGCAGCGACGCGGTCCTAGACGCGTTCAATCGCCAGCGCCGTTGCTTCGCCGCCGCCGATGCAAAGGCTCGCCATGCCGCGCTTGGTGCCGTACTTGCGCAATGCCCCGAGCAGCGTGACAATGATGCGCGCGCCGGACGCCCCGATCGGGTGGCCCAGCGCGCATGCCCCGCCATGGACGTTGACCTTCTCCGGCGGCAGGCCATGGTCGCGCATCGCCGCCATCGTGACGACCGCGAACGCCTCGTTGATCTCGTAAAGGTCGACGTCGCCCGGCGTCCAACCGAGCTTGGCGTACAGCTTCCGCATTGCGCCGATTGGCGCGGTGGTGAACCAGCCGGGCTCCTGCGCATGCGTTGCGTGCCCAAGGATGATTGCCAGCGGTGCAAGCCCCTTCTTCTCGGCAACCGAGCGCCGCATCAGAACCATGGCCGCGGCCCCATCAGAAATCGAACTGGCGTTGGCCGCCGTCACGGTTCCGCCCTTGCGAAACGCCGGCTTCAACCCGGGGACTTTTTCCGCGTCTGCCTTGCCGGGCTGTTCGTCATGCTCGATCACGACGTCCCCCTTGCGCCCTGATACCGTGACGGGCGCGATCTCCCACTTGAACGATCCGTCCTGATTCGCGGCGAGCGCTCGCGACAGCGAACGCAGTGCGAACTCATCCTGAGCCTCGCGCGTGAACGCGTACTTGTCGGCGCACTGCTCGGCGAACACGCCCATCAGCTTGCCCTTGTCGTAGGCATCTTCGAGACCGTCCAGGAACATGTGGTCGTACACGGTGCCGTGGCCCATGCGCATTCCGCCGCGCGCCTTGGGTAACAGGTACGGTGCATTCGTCATGCTCTCCATGCCGCCGGCAACGACGATCTCTGCACTGCCGGCAAGAATCGCGTCGTGAGCGAGCATCGTCGCTTTCATGCCCGAACCGCACATTTTCGACAAGGTCGTACAGTGGGTCGACAGCGGCATGCCACCCTTCAACGCAGCCTGCCGCGCCGGCGCTTGCCCTTGCCCCGCCATCAGACAGTTGCCGAACAGAACCTCTTCGACGTCGCCGGCCGCGATTCCGGCACGCGCGACAGCTGCCTTGATCGCGACGCCGCCGAGATCCGCGGCGGTGAGCGTGGCGAAGTCCCCGAGAAGGCCGCCGATGGGCGTCCTTGCAGCGGCGGTAATGACTACAGGATCGTTATGCATGTTCGATTGGTTCCCGGGAGGACGGTAAACGCGTCCCGCGATTCACGGCGTGCTACGAAGTCTTGATGACGGTTTCTGGCTTGCGCGCGCGCCGAGCGCGTCGCACAAGTTCGCCTGCGCAGTCGGGGCAGACGCCATTGAGCTCATTGGCACAAGTGGCGCAGAACGTGCTTTCGTAGCTGCAGATGTAAGCGGCGTCGTCGTCTGGCTCAAGCGGCCACGCACACCGTTGACAGCGTTCGCGCATTTCGAGTGCCATGCTCGAGTCTCGCTATTTGGTTTCGTTGAAAAGTTCCCTGCCGATCAGCATACGTCTGATCTCCGATGTCCCAGCGCCTATCTCGTACAGTTTCGCATCGCGCCAAAGCCGACCGGTGGCGAACTCGTTGATATACCCGTTGCCGCCCAGGGCCTGGATCGCCTCGCCAGCCATCCAGGTTGCCTTTTCCGCAGCATAGAGTATCGCACCAGCCGCGTCTTTGCGCGTCGTCTCGCCGCGGTCACAGGCTTGCGCCACGGCGTAGACGTATGACTTGCACGCGTTCATGGTCGTATACATGTCGGCGACCTTGCCTTGCATCAGCTGAAACTCGCCGATCGACTGACCGAACTGCTGGCGCTCGTGGATGTACGGCAGCACCACATCCATACAGGCGTCCATGATGCCGATGGGACCACCGGCAAGCACAGCGCGCTCGTAGTCGAGCCCGCTCATCAGCACGTTGACCCCCCGTCCTTCCTCAGCAAGCACGTTGTGCGCAGGCACCTCGCAGTCCTCGAACACCAGCTCGCAGGTATTGGAGCCGCGCATGCCGAGCTTGTCGAGCTTCTGTGCCGTCGTGAATCCGCGCATGCCTTTTTCGATGAGGAATGCCGTGATGCCGCGCGGACCGGCGTGTAGATCGGTCTTTGCGTAGACGACCAGCGTGTCTGCGTCCGGCCCGTTGGTGATCCACATCTTGCTGCCGTTGAGGACATAATGATCGCCGGCGCGATCTGCGCGCAAGCGCATCGACACGACGTCGGAGCCGGCGCCGGGCTCGCTCATTGCGAGCGCCCCGACATGCTCTCCGGACACGAGCTTCGGCAGATACCTCGCCTTCTGTCCGGCGCTGCCGTTGCGCCGGATCTGGTTGACGCAAAGATTGGAATGCGCCCCGTACGACAACCCCACGGACGCAGACGCGCGGCTTATCTCCTCCATGGCGACCACGTGCGCGAGGTAGCCCATCGCCGTGCCGCCGAATTCCTCTTCGACCGTGATGCCGAGCAAGCCGAGATCGCCCATCTTGCGCCACAGATCCGCGGGAAAGCGGTTGCTATGATCGATTTCAGCCGCCCTTGGCGTGATTTCCTCGGCAGCGAACTGCTGCACTGTCGACCGCAGCATATCGATGGTGTCGCCGAGGTGAAAATTCAGTGTCGGAAAGTCGGACATTGGACGCTCACCTGTTTGCCAAGCTGGCTTGCTTGCCCGCCATGACCATCAGCGTTTGCTGCATGACCGCGCACAGCGTGCGCTTGTCGCCAGCTTCCGCATGCACCTCTCCGCGTGTGATGACCAGCGTGCGGCCAGGTTTCACGACCTCGCCCACCGCAATCAGTCTTTCGCCGACGGCGGGCGCAAGCAGGTTGAGCTTGTATTCGACCGTCAGGACATCCGAGTCGGCCGGAAAGAGTGTGAAGCCTGCGAAGCCGCCGGCGGAATCGACGATCGTGCTAACGATACCTGCATGAATATAGCCGTGCTGCTGTGCCAGGTCCGGACGAAACGGTAGTTCGATGCGGCAATAGCCCGGCTTGACTTCGCTCAAGTGTGCGCCGATCAGGCGCATCGCGCCTTGCCGGTCGAAACTCGCCCGGACCCTCGCGGCGTAGTCGGGGTCGTGTGGCACCCAAACGGCGCCGGTATCGGACGCGGGCTGTAGCGTGGCCATCGGCGCAGCTCGTGCAGGCACGGAAAGCCAGTGTATATTACGTTTACGTAAACGTCAATTGGCCGCGCTGCCCTCGCCCTTCGGCGTGGCGGCCACTGCGTTTTGGCGCAGGCGCTTTCGGCACTGGCGCTCGAGCGAATCGATCTCGGCAAGCACGACGGCGATATCCTCTTGTTGCTGTGCCAGCATGGCTCGGCGCGATGCGAGCACCTCCAGAAACTTGACGAGCTGCGGCCGTTCGCTGTGCGTTGTCTCGTACAAGTCCAGCAGTTCGCGAATCTCCGAAAGGGACAGGCCCAGCCGCTTTCCGCGGACGACGAGCTTGATGCGTACGCGCTCGCGTTCGCCGTAGATGCGATTGCGTCCGCTGCGGCGCGGGGCCAGCAGTCCCTCGTCCTCATAGAAGCGGATTGCGCGGGTCGTCAGCGCGAATTCCTTGGCGAGATCGGAGATACTGTACGTGACGGGGTGGGGCCGGGACGGCATCGGTACGCGCTGGAAACCGCAGACTGCGGCGGTGATGAACATACCATAAACGCCGAAACGGCGACTTGACACGTCCACCCGATTCTACGACGATGCTGCGTCGCACAACGCTGGTGCAGCCCGCCCTCCAATAGAGCGCGGTAGCTCATGAACGCTTCGTTACCCGCCGTCCTCGGATTCCCCCACGCCGCACCGCCGCCACCCGCCGAAGTCATCGAGGTGGCCCGTGGCGTATGGTGGTTGCGTATGCCTCTGCCCTTTGCCCTCGACCACATCAATTTGTGGTTGCTTGCAGATGGCGAGGGTTGGACGCAGGTCGATTGTGGATACGGCGATATCGCGACACGAACGCTCTGGCAAGCCCATTTCGACACCACGTTCGCGGGACGGCCGCTCAGCCAAGTCATTGCCACGCATTATCACCCCGACCACCTTGGTAACGCGGCGTGGCTCACCCAACGGTTTCAATGTCCTCTTGTCATGCCGCAAGCGGAATTCCTGACCGCGCACATGGTCGGCAATGCCTGTGCGAGCTATAGTTCCGAATCGATCTGTGCGCTGTTCCGTGCTCACGGAATGGGAAACGAACATCTTGTACTGATGGAGGGACGCGGCAATCACTACCGACGTGGCGTTCCTGAATTACCGCCCGCATTTCGCCGCCTGCTCCCCGGCGAGGAACTCGAGATCGGCACCAATCGATGGCGCGCTCTCGGCGGATACGGGCATTCGCCCGAGCACGTTTCGCTTTACTGCGAGCGACTCCACATCTGCATCTCCGGCGATATGCTGCTGCCGAGAATAAGCACCAATGTCAGCGTCTGGCCAGCCGAGGCGGAAGGTGATCCGCTGGCGCGTTTCCTCGGCTCGTTGGCCGTTTTTGCCGCGCTGCCCGCGGAGACACTGGTCCTGCCGTCGCACGGGCTGCCGTTCGTCGGCGCGTCCTTTCGGGTGGACCAATTGCAGGCGCACCACGCGGCGCGCCTCGGCGAACTCGAGGCCGCAGCAGGCGTGCCGCGCACCGCAGCAGAGCTGGTGCCGGTGCTGTTTCGGCGCGAACTCGACCTGCAGCAGCGTTTTTTTGCGATGGGGGAAACCATCGCACACTTGAATTACCTGTGGCACGCCGGCAGATTCACGCGCACCATCGACGTGGACGGAACGATTCGCTTCCAACGCGCCAAGGGACCAATTGCAATTGCCACTGGGGGTAGCAAACAATGACCACAACCAAAACAGAAGCCGTCGCCGAAAAAGCCGCCTGCGATCCCGTCGCGCTGGCTGCGTCGTACGCCAGCGCCGCCGACAAGAGCGCCAAGCTGCTCGGTGAGTTTGTATCGCGCAAGACAGGGTCGGGCGCTTCGCTGGCTTCGGATGAACTCGGCTTGTCCAAGGCGTTTTTCGAGCTCGCCGCAAAAATGCTGTCGAACCCGTACCGCATGGCCGAAACCCAGTTGAACCTGATGTGGGATTACTCGGCATTGTGGCAAGCGTCGATGCTGAAGCTGCTTGGACAGTCGCCGCAACCCGTGGCAGAGCCGGCCAAAGGCGACAAACGCTTCAAGCACGAAGACTGGCAGGAGCATTTTCTGTTCGACTACATCAAGCAGTCGTATCTGATCGCGGCGCGCTGGCTGCACAAGTCCGTCGCCAACGTCGAAGGACTCGACGAACACACCCAGAAGAAGGTCGACTTCTTCACGCGCCAATATATCGATGCGTTGGCGCCGTCCAATTTTGCGTTGACGAATCCGGAGGTCTTCCGCGAAACGGTTTCGACCGGAGGGCAAAACCTCGTCAAGGGCCTCAACAATCTGCTCGACGATATCGAGCGCGGCAACGGCAAGCTCAAGATCTCGATGACCGACAGCACGGCCTTCGAACTCGGTGTGAACATCGCCACGACACCGGGCAAGGTCGTGTACCAGAACGATCTGCTCCAGTTGATCCAGTACGAACCGTCGACCAAGAAGGTCCACAAGCGCCCGTTGCTGATCATGCCACCCTGGATCAACAAGTACTACATCCTCGACCTGCGCGAGAAGAATTCGCTGGTGCGCTGGTGCGTCGAGCAAGGGCTGACCGTGTTCGTCATTTCGTGGGTCAATCCGGACGCTCGCCTCGCCGGCAAGGACTTCGTCGACTATATGCTCGAAGGCCCGCTGGCAGCCCTGGACGCCATCGAACAGGCGACTGGTGAACGTGAGGTCAATGCCCTGGGATACTGCCTTGGCGGCACCCTGCTGGCGGCGACCCTCGCCTACATGGCGGCGAAAAAGGACAAACGGATCGTCAGCGCAAGCTTCATGACCTCGCTCGTCGATTTCGGCGGCAGCGGTGAACTCGAGGTTTTCATCGACGAGGAACAAGTAGCCTCGCTCGAGCGCAAGATGAACGAGCGCGGCTATCTCGAGGGTTCGGAGATGGCGGATACCTTCAACATGCTGCGGAGCAACGACCTCATCTGGTCGTTCGTCATCAACAACTACCTGATGGGGCGCGATCCGTTTCCCTTCGACCTGCTGCACTGGAATTGCGATTCGACGCGCATGCCCGCGAAGATGCACAGTTTCTACCTGCGCAACATGTATCTCGAGAACAAGCTGAAGAAGCCCGGCGGCATCACACTGGATGGCGCGCCGATCGATCTGTCCAAGATCACGCAGCCCTCCTATTTCGTATCGGCGATCGAGGACCACATCGCGCCCTGGAAGGCCACGTATACGGGGCCGCATATCTTCGGCGGCAAGTCGCGTTTCGTGCTTTCGGGCTCGGGGCACATCGCCGGCATGATCAACCCGCCGGCCGCGAAGAAGTACGGCTATTGGACCAACGACAAACTGCCGGCGAAACCCGATGCCTGGCTCAAGGATGCGCGTCAGCACGAAGGCTCGTGGTGGCCGAATTGGTTCAGCTGGCTGAAACCCTATCTGGGCCCCCAGGTCGCAGCGCGCGCCGTCGGAAAGGCCGAGGGCAAGAGTCGGCTCAGAGCGATCGAACCGGCGCCTGGCAGCTACGCAAGGCTTCGCGCTGACGACCGATAGGCTAAGCTAAACGTTGTCACGGCTGCAATTTGAGGAGTCTGCTATGGACAACAGATCAGCAGGCATCGTGGTGACCGCTGCGTTCCTGCTTTGTACGGGTAGCGCCGCAGCGCAAAGCCCTTCCAGCGTGGCGCCAGCAACACCGACGACAGCTGCCAAGGGCTGCGCGACCTGCGGTACGGTCCAATCGATTCGCTATGTCGAGCAGAAGGGCCAGGGGAGCGGTGCAGGTGCCGTCGTAGGCGGCGTCTTGGGCGGCGTTGTCGGCCATCAATTCGGATCCGGTCGAGGCAACACCGTCGCGACTGTCGCCGGGGTGGGCGTCGGTGCACTCGCCGGCAACGAAGTGGAAAAGAACGTGAAGAAGACGTCCTACTACGTCGTCACGGTTCGCCTCGACAACGGCAAGACCCAATCGGTGTCGCAGGGTTCCAAGCCAGCGTTGCGAGAAGGCGACCGCGTCAGGATCGAGAACGGCAACCGGCTCGCGCTGCTGGCGAACTGACCACCGCCAATCTCATGCGGGACCGCCTGCGCGGTCTGCGCCGTTTATTTCGCTAATGACGGACTCAGCGCGCCGGGCGTACCTGCCGCGGGGGGCACGGGCGTAGCTCTGGTCGGCCCCGTCGTCGCGTGCGCATTGACATCATGCATCGCGCCCTGATGCGCTGGCGAAGCCGGTGCGGTCGTTTGCGGAGGTGCAGCGACCGGCACGACGCGTTGCGGCATGGGCTGCACAGTCTGCGGAAACGCAATGCCACGTTCGACCGCGATCGGGGCTTTAGGGCCCGGCGTCGGCGCAACGCCGGTGTACGCCCCCCGCGCCACGGGGACGCCGCCATACATCTGTGCCGCCGCAGACGACGGCACAGCTTGGATCGGCCCGACGTTCACAGGCAACTGGCGCGCCGGTGGCGCGGCGACAATTCTGCCGCCCGTTGGCGGGCGTCAGCACCGGTGCGGCTGCTGCGCGACTCGGCGCCGCTGGCGGGCTTGCCGCGACTGGAGGTGAAGTCTGCGCAGGCGCGGCGATCATCGGCGCGGCAACCGGCGACGGCGGCGCCGACCCAACGTCCGACCGGCTGCGCATCCCATACTGCGCGCCTGCCGGTATCGGTGTGGCAGGAAGCCGACGCTGCAATCCGTGTCCTGGTTGCGGCGGGACTGGAGGTGCGGTCGCCAATACTGGCGCCGTTGCGCCAACTGATCCACCGACACTGACCTGGTTGGGCGCGACAGGCCTCTGGCCGCTGAGCACGGGCGCGGTAACCGCCGTCATCGCCCCCGGTACCATGGCATTGACGTAGCGCGACGGCGCGCTAACCCGCCGGTCTGTCTGGGCGACGGCGTAGGGCTGGTTGAATTGGCGCCAGCAACGATTGGAGCAACGACCCCAGGATGGCAGGTAGGGCTCACCCCAGCCAAGCGGGACCCAACCGTATACTGGGGCGCCAGCGTTGGCCCAACCCGGGCCCCCATACCAGCCGACAAGGGCCGGTGCCCATGCGGGGCGCGCAACGCGTGTTCCGGGACACCAACCCCACCGGCCCGTCCAGACCCAACGTCCATAGTGGAACGGCGCATAACCCCACGGTGCGGCGTCGACCCATGTCCAGCCCCAGGGGGCGACCCAAGTCCAGTTGCCGAATCGATAGGGCGCCCAGCCAACGGCGACGGTGGTCGGGTACCAGACCGGCCCATAGGTTGGCGTTGTCTCCCACGTTCCGTAGTCGTCGAGGTCGCGGGCGCCGACCATCCCTGGCGATACGTACGTGAGACCACGCGCCGACTCATAGCGCTGATCTCGGGAGGCGCTCCAGGTATCGAAGGCGTCGCCCCCGAAGCCGTTCTGGATCGCCAGTCCTGCGCCGTCGATGCCCATGACGGTTGCGACCTGGCCGGACAACGTCTGCTGGACACCGGACGCGAAACGAATCCCGGCTTCGCCCTCGCGCACGGTCAGCGTTGTGCGCTCCCGGTCCGCATCGACGTCGACGCGGTATTGACCGGGACGGTCGATGTCGATTTGCGTATTGGGGGTCTCGATGCGCGCGACTTCGCCCAGCTCGAGTGCACGAACGCGAACGATCACGCCCCCGGATGCTACAAAAAGCGCGAACTGACGATCGTCAAGCGTCGTAACTTGAAGATTGGTGTCTCCCGCCAAGCGCAGCCGCCCAGTTCCAAAATCGATTTCGGCGCGGCCGTTCGCGGAGACCCACAGGTTGTCTCCCGAGGTGATCGGGTAGTTGAGGCCAATCGGCGCCCACTCGTTGACGCCTTCCTGGGTTGCCAAAAAAAGCTCGCCGGCGACATCGCTGACGCGTCCGACGCGCGATGGTAGGTCAACAGACTCGTCGTCGGCGACCACCTGGCCTACGGTTAGGGCCGCGAGCGCGACGACGGTTGCGCCGAGCCAGCGACGAATCATGCCGTAATCCATGCCGCACCTACTCATCGGATCTTCGTCCTTTTCATTGGATCTTGGTCCTTTCGTGCTCCGATACCGGTCGCACCCGGGTCCGTTGACCCGGTCCTGCGCTCTGCTTGCAGCGCACGTTGCGCTACAGACTCATTTGCGATGTATTGGACACTATAACCCGGAGGAGATTCGTCAAGCCGGATCGGCGGGCTTACGGGCACGCGGGCCAGGGAGTGCTGCTCGCCCACGACGAGATCGACGCCCAGTTCAATCAGTAGTGGCCCCTTCGGCAGGCTCACCGACGCGGGCCCGCGCGAGAGGGCCGATACCAGCGCCTAGCCCATTATCGCCTCGAACAAAAAACCCCGCCACGTGGGCGGGGTCGATCTAATCATTCGATTAGGTGTGTGAGATCAGCTAAGTTTGCGCCGCCGCGATGCCGCCAATCCGGCGAGGCCGACACCGAACAGGGCGAGCGTTGTGGGTTCCGGAACTAATGCAACCATCGCGTTGCCGATCAGTAGATGGCCACCCGAGGTCGGATGAATTCCGTCCCAGAAGAGGTACGTCGACGGATTACAAGCAACGAACTGTGCACAGGCGTCTGTGACGTTCGTCAGGCCGAAGGCGCCGGGATTTGCCGCGAGGCTGTCCTGCAACGCGAACAGATCAAAGAGGTCAACGTCCGGATCGCCGCCGATTGCGGCCAGCAGCGCGTCGTTCATCGAGGACGCGAGCAGAGTCCCGAGCGCCGATGCCGCCGCACCCGAGGCAAGGATGGCTGGCGCAAGACCCACGTCCGGCGTGTCCCAAACGACGATGTGTTGCGCACCAGCGAGTTCAAGTTCGCCGACGATAGTTCCGATATCGGTTGCGAACGCGATTGCGGTGGACTGGATGACGCCTCCGATGCAGAGAGGATTTGCGCCGCAGCCGAAGATAGCGTTAAGAGCGTCTCGCGCGTTATTTCCGCCACCGGCGACGACGTAGAGGGCATCGCTCGGCGCTACGTTGCCGTGTTGACCCAGAAAGGATGCAGCCTGGGTTTCGAGGCTCGGAGGGAATGGACTAAGCAGATTGGCGCTGAGCGGACCCGTCGTCGCTCCGCCGAAGGCATAGTCCGTTCCTCCGGCAAGCGAAGGGATGGCGCTCAGACCAAGGGCTGCGGCGAAGCTTTGAGCCCAAACCGGGCCATTGGTGTAGTGACCGGAGGCATAAGGGAACGTCGGGATGAAACTGTTCCCGGAGATGGGCACCGGCGTTACATTGGGTGCCAATACGATCGCGTTGTTTCCAGAATCCGACAGACTATCCCCGAAGATGAACAGGTTGGAATAACCGGCATATGCACCCGACGATGCGAAGAAAAACGCGCACGCGAATAACCAACTGAGACGTGCGAAGCTTTTTTTCATAACTCCTCCTAACCAACTGCGAACCGACCGATACCCTGAAGTTTGAATGGCAAGAAAAAACCGTGCCTATTGACAGAAAGACCATGGATTCATCGAATTGCGTTTTGGGCCGAAGACGAGGCGAGCTCGAGTGTAAAACGACTCGACAGTTGCCGGATTCGAGTTCCGTTGTGACCGATGCTTCAATGCTTGGTTAAGGAGCGGCGCCTTGTGCGGCGCTTCTTCTGACGCCGGTTTAGGCGTCGGCGCGAGGTTTGCGTTGCGCGCGCGCGAACGCTGCATCGTACAGCGGGCGCGGCAACGACCGCAGCAGGCGCCCGATCAGGGCCATTTGCCACGGCAATACATAGAAACGCCGTCGCCGCGCAATCGCGCTTGCGATCAACGTTGCAGCCTTGTCGACGGGCAGCATGAAAGGCATGCGGTACGGATTCTTCGCGGTCATCGACGTCGCGATGTATCCGGGGCAAATCGTGATGACATCGACGCGCCTGCCGTACATTTCAACACGCAGGCTTTCGAGGTACGCGATGGCGGCGGCCTTGGACGCGCAATACGCCCCCGCCCCGGGAAGCCCGCGAAATCCCGCAAGGCTGGCGATGCCGACCAATGCTCCGCGTTGTGCCGCGAGCATGGCATCGAGGAACGGCTGAAACGTGTGCACGATGCCGAGGACGTTGGTATCGAGCACCGCGCGGAAAACGTCTGTGTCCTCGGCGTGTTGCGTCAACGTGCCGACGGATATCCCCGCATTTGCGATCACGATATCGGGTACGCCGAATCGGCTTATGAAATTCGCGCCTGCCTCGCGCATCGCAACAGGGTCACGGACGTCACCCGGGTAAACCGCACAGGTCGCCGGAGCGAGCGTGGCGGCGAGGCTGATCAGGGCATCGTTGCGCCGCGCCATCAAGCCGAGCGTCGCGCCTCGGCCCGCGTAGTGCCGTGCGAGCGCCGCGCCAATACCGGTACTGGCGCCCGTGATGAAGACGTTCACGGCGCCCGATCGGACTTTGCTATGTCTTGGGGCGTTCCGAGCGCGCTTTGGCGACCAACGCATCGAGAGCGGCGGGCATCGCCGCGTGACCGCCGACGCGATCCGACAAGGTTACGTACTTGCCATCGACGACAAGCGTCGGCACGGCCTGCACGTTGTATTCCTGCGCCAGGACCGTCGCGCGTTTCATCTTGCTGTCGATGCCAAACGAATTGTAGGTGTCGACGACTTTCGCCCGATCAAGCCCTTTGCTTGCCGCCCAGTCGAAAAACGCGTTGTCCTGATACAGGGGCAACCCGCTCACATGCACCGCCTTGAACAATTCAGGCGACAGCTTGATATCTTCGCCCATCGCTTCGAGAGTGAAGTAGTCCCTGGCCAAGGCCTTCCAGCGGTCCTGGAACATGACCGGCACGCGGCGAAACTGCACGTCGGAGGGCAGCGTCTTCACCCAGGCCTGAAGATACGGCTCGAGGTCGTTGCAATGCGGGCAGCCATAGGAAAAGAACTCGATGACCTCGATCTTCTTTCCGGAATCCACGGCATGCGGGACTTTCAGCCGCGAATACTCCTTGCCTTCGACAAGATCGGCGGCCGAGGCGCCCGTGAGAGCCAGTGCCGCGAGCACGCTTACTACATGCAGTACGAAACGCTTCATTGCTGCTCCTGCCAGGAATTTTGAGCTGGACCGTTGCTTGGGCCAGATCGGTTGAATGAAGTTCAAAGTGGACGCCTTGGCTCAGGGGTTCCTGATGACCGCGACGTCGAAGCCGCCTTTGCCGAGCTCGCCTTTGACGCGATTGAGTTCGTCGGTATTGTCGAAGGGTCCCAACCTGACCCGGTAACGCATGCTCTTGTCAGGCAACGGCACCGTCTGGACCACTGCCTCCCAGCCCGCCAACGCCAGCCTTGCCTTGAGATTCTCCGCATCGGGCTCGCCGTTGAACGCGCCGGCCTGAAGCCAATAGCGATCTCCGGCCTTGGCCTGTTCCTTGTCGGACTTGGTCGACGCAGCGGGAACGCTCTTTTCGACCGGCCGCTCTGTCTTGTCCATTGTCTTGCGCTCAGGGGGCGCCTTCGGCTCTTCGCCACCCGGAAGAATCTTGTAGAAGTCAAAGCGGGGCTTGTCCGGTGTAGCTGCCGCGCTGGCATCCGCCTTGGCCGTCCGCGCGCCGTCCTTCACCTGGCCACCCGCGCCGAGCGGCGCGGTAAGCCCGGACCTGCCGAGGTAGTAAGCGACGCCCGCAGCGAGCGCCAGGCCCATGACGAGCCCGATGAATATGCCAAGTAACGTACCGCCGCGCGCGCCGCGTCGGGGGCGCCGGTCCGCTTGCTGCGATCGCGGACGAAACTTTGGGTGTTTGGTCGAACTCACATTTTTTCCGGTGCGCCAACGCCGAGCACTGCCAGCCCGCTTCGAATGACCTGGCCGGTCGCCACTACCAGAGCCAGTCGCGCTCGTCGCAATATAGCGTCGTCGACGAGGAATTGCTCGGCATTATAGTAGCTGTGAAATTCCGCCGCCAATTCCTTGAGGTAGAACGTCATGCGATGCGGCGCGAGTTCGCGCGCGGCGAGTGCAATCTCGTCCGGAAAATCCGTCAACCGGCGCAGCAGCGCGTCTTCGTAGCTGCTCGTCAATGGCGCAAGATCCGCGTCGCGCAACGCCGCAGGCGCTTCTCCTGCAATCAAGCCCGCCTTTTCGAGCACGCTGCAAACACGCGCATGCGCGTACTGGACATAGTAGACGGGATTCTCCTCGGACTGCGCGCGAGCGAGGTCGAGGTCGAAGGTAAGTTGCGAGTCCGACTTGCGCAGCAGGAAGAAGAAACGCACCGCATCGCGGCCGGCTTCATCGATCAATTCGCGCAGCGTGATTCCAGTGCCGGCGCGTTTCGATAGCTTCACTTCCTCGCCGCCGCGCATGACCAGAACCATCTGGTGCAGCACATAGTCCGGATATCCGCGCGGAATGCCGATCCCGAGCGCCTGCAGGCCGGCGCGTACTCGGGTCAAGGATCCGCCGTGGTCGGCGCCAAGTTCTGTAATGGCCCTGCTGAAGCCGCGTTTCCACTTCGTAGCGTGGTAGGCGACATCGGGGACGAAATACGTGTAGCTGCCGTCCGACTTGCGCATCACGCGGTCCTTGTCGTCGCCGTATTCCGTCGTGCGCAGCCAAAGGGCGCCATCTTTCTCGTAGGTTTTGCCGGCAGCCACCAGCGCATTTACCGTTGCGTCGACCAGGCCGTCGCTGTAGAGCGACGATTCAAGGTAATAGTCATCGAAGCGTACGCCGAAGGCCGCGAGGTCCGCGTCCTGCTCGCGACGCAACGCCGCCACCGCAAACGAGCGGATTGCGTCAAGATCGGCGCCTTCGGGATCGCCTGGTGCGACAATCGCATAATCACGGGCAATTTCACGGATGTACTCGCCCTGATAGCCATCGACCGGGAAATGCGCTTCGACACCCCGCACCTCGCGCAGACGCGCCTGTACGGAAAGCGCGAGGTTGGCGATCTGCGCGCCCGCATCGTTGTAGTAATACTCGCGGCGCACAGCGAAGCCTTGCCATTCGAGCAGCCGGGCCAGCGCGTCGCCAACGGCGGCAGCACGCCCATGACCCACGTGCAGCGGACCTGTGGGATTCGCCGAGACAAATTCGACGATCACATTACCGCCCGAGCCAGCCTGCGAACGACCGAAGCGATCGCCCTCGGCGAGAATGCGCGTGACAACAGATCGACGCGCAGCTCCGGAAAGAAAGACGTTGACGAAGCCAGCGCCCGCAACTTCGGCGCGTTCAACCCAGGGTGACGGTTCGAGCGCGGCGACCAGCCTGGCCGCGAGTTCGCGTGGGTTCTGTCGAAGGATCTTGGCGAGTTGCAACGCGACGCTGGTAGCGTAGTCCCCATGCTGCGCCTGTTTCGAACGCTCAAGCGCGACTGCAGCGGGAGCCTGGCCCGGTGCGACGCGGGAAAGTCCCGCCGCCAGCCATGCAGCAATGGAGGATTTGACGTCGGTCACGGAGCAAGCGATGAGCAAAAGCGTGGAATTATAGCTCTTGCCAATGACGAGCCCTGTTTCGCATTACGCGAAGCCGGTCGGGTCGACATCCAGACTCCAGCGCACACTGCGCTCTTCGATCCGTTCCAATTCGTCGCGCCAGAGCGGAAGAAACTCCTGCAGCGCGCGGCGAGTCGGGGACTGCGCCAAAACCTGCGCGCGTTCCAGATTCGCGCGGCGAGGCAGCGCCGCAGGCACCGGCGAAAATACTTCGCACTTGCTTCCGTGCGCGGTGGTAATTGCACGCCCCCGCTTCGCGGCGATGGACAAGAATGCGTCGAGCGCCGCAGAGCGCTTCGCTTCCGCGCAGAGCAATGCGAGGTGCGCGAAAGGCGGTAAACCCAAACTCTTTCGCTCCGCTAGCAACGTCGCGGCGAATCGATCGTAGTCGTGGGACACCAACGCCGTATAGACGCTGTGGTCCGCAAAATCGGTCTGAACGAGCACCTCGCCCGCGAGAGCGCCGCGACCCGCGCGACCCGCGACCTGCACGAGAAGCGCGAACAGCCGCTCGGTCGCACGAAATTCGCCGCTGTATAGCGCGTTGTCGGCACCCAGCACGCCGACGAGCGTCAGGCGCGGAAAATCATGGCCCTTGGCGAGCATCTGCGTGCCGATCATGATGTCCACTTTGCCTGCGGCGATGGCGTTGCGCATGGCCGCGAACGAGTCCTTGCGACGGGTGCTGTCCCGATCGACGCGCACGATCCGCGCGGCGGGATACAGCTCGGAAACGGCCTTCTCCAGGCGCTGCGTTCCGAATCCCACGGGCAACAGGTCCTGATTCCCGCATTCAGGGCATGCCGTGGCTATGCCTGCCGAGTGACCGCAGTGATGGCAACACAGGCGTCCTGGGTCACGATGCACGACCAGCCGTGCAGCGCAGCGCGGGCACGTCGCCTTCCAGCCGCAAGCCGCGCAAAGCAAGGATGGCGCGTAGCCTCGCCGGTTGATGAACAACAAGACCTGTTCATCGCGCGCGAGCCGTACGGCAATCGCGCGCTGCAGCTCCGGACCTATGCTCTCGACGCTGCCAACGGCGCGATTCGGAACGAGCCGAACTTCCGGGAGCTCTGCCTGCAAGACAGCCCTCCGTGGCAACTTCAGCCACCGGTACCGTCCCCGGGTTGCCTGAGCATAACTTTCCAGCGAGGGCGTGGCGCTGCCGAGCACAATGGGAACATCGCGCAATCGCGCGCGATAAATTGCAATGTCGCGCGCGTGGTACCGCACACCCTCTTGCTGCTTGAACGAAGTATCTTGCTCCTCATCGACAACGATCATCCCGAGGCGAGGCAATGGCGTGAAGACGGCGAGCCGGGTGCCGACAATCAGCTGCGCCTCGCCGGTCGCGGCCGCGAGCCATTGGATTCGGCGTTGACCCGCCGCAAGCCTGCTGTGCAGGACTGCCATGCGAACGCCCGGCAACGTAGCGAGAATGCGTTCGGCAAGTTGTGGCGTCAGGTTGATTTCGGGCACCAGGAATAGCGCCTGTCTTCCAGCAGCAATCACGCGGGCCGCGGCCGCCAGATAGACCTCCGTTTTGCCGCTCCCAGTGACACCTTGCAGGAGCGACGGCGCGAATGTGAGCGGCTCCGGCAATACCGAATCGACCGCGGCACGCTGGTCGGCATTGAGGGCACGACAGGGAACGCCCGTCGGCGTCGGGACCGGTGCGACGGCAGCGCGGCTGGCGACGACGAGGGGCGGCAGCGCTTGCGCGAAGCACAATCCAATCGGCTCCTGGTAGTACGCGGCGACGAAGCGAACAAGGGCGCATATGTCCTCGGCCAAGGGCGGAACGCCGGTCACGACCTCGTCGATGGGCAGCAAGCGCTCGGGTGTCACCTCGCTCGACGCGATGACCTCCGCGACGACACCTGCCAGGCGACGGCGGCCGATTCGTGCGACGACGACGCTGCCGAGCACGACCGCGAGACCGTTCGGCAACCAGTAGTCGAATAATTGGCGCGCCGCAACGGGCAGCGCTACGCGGACGATAGCCACCCGAGCTTGGTCTTAATCGCGTCGCGAAGGCGATCGCAGGCAGTGCCCATTACAAGCTGTAGTATTCTGAATCATCACAGCTACTTGCAGCATTCGATCCCAAGTCTTTATTTTTTCAGCACTCCGGTTGGGTGACCAAAAGCGATGTGGATAATACTGTGTGTAAGTTGCGGCGGTCATACAGGGAGTATCGCTGAGGGATTCTGACGAAATCGGCGATTGCTCGCCTGCTGTGAATTAAAAACGTTAAAAATCATATGTTTGGACTCACTCCGCACGCTCCATCGAAAAATGCTCACTGGGAAACGAGAGCCCGACCGTCGATGTGCATAAGTACAGAGCCGGAGAGCAGGTTTTGGCGCCTTGTCAAGCCCGGGGAGAACCAATGCCAGCGCGGCTTTCGGCCATTCTGTCCTCTACTGTACCGAAGGGGGAGAGAGACCGACGCGGGATTCGGCGTGTACACAAGCCACGAGCGCGGCGACATTTTCCGGCGGCGTCGAGGGTAGTATTCCGTGACCCAGATTGAACACGTGGCCGGGCGCTGTCCCCGCGGCTGCAATGATGGCGCGCACCTCCGTCTCGACAGCAGCAGGCGTCGCCAACAACGCGATCGGATCGAGATTGCCTTGCACTGCGACACGCGAGCCGATTCGTTGTCGCGCGGCCCCCATGCCGGTGGTCCAGTCGATGCCGACCGCGTCGCAACCGGATTCGGCAATGCGCTCGAGCCACTGTCCGCCACCTTTCGTGAACACGATCACAGGCGTTGCCGGGGCGCTTCGCCGCAAACTGCCGATCACGCGCGCGATATAGGTCAGCGAGAACTTCGGGTACGCGTCGGCCGCGAGCAACCCACCCCACGTGTCGAATATCATTACTGCATCGGCGCCGTGCGCGATCTGTTGTGCGAGGTACGCCGCGACAGCCTCCGCGTTGATCGACAACACCCGGTGCAGCAGGTCCGGCCGCGCATACAGCATGCGCCGCACCCGTGCGAAATCTGCGCTGCCGGCGCCTTCGATCATGTAGCAGGCGAGTGTGAACGGGCTGCCCGCGAATCCGAGCAGGGGCACGCTGCCGCCGAGCGCGCGTTTGATCGAGGTTACTGCGTCGAATACGTAGTTGAGACGCGTCAGGTCGGGGACGGTCAAGCGCTGGATCGCGGCTTCGTCGATCAGCGGTGCGCGGAAGCGCGGTCCTTCTCCCTCCGCAAAATGCAGGCCCAGACCCATGGCGTCGGGCACCGTGAGAATGTCCGAAAATAGTATCGCCGCGTCGAGGGGAAATCGCGCCAGCGGCTGCAGCGTCACCTCCGTCGCGAGATCGGGCGTCGTGCATAGCTGCATGAAACTACCGGCACGCGTTCGTGTTGCATTGTATTCCGGGAGGTAGCGCCCCGCCTGGCGCATGAGCCAGACAGGAGTGTAAGGTGTCGCCTCCCGGCGCAACGCGCGCAGCAACGTGTCGTTTTTCAGGGGAATCATCGCTACCCGGATTGGCAACCTGGATCATTTTCCCACGCAGGCGGCTGCCCCGCGGTGGGTTGGGACGGTTCGCCGAAGCCCGTCCTCTCGGCTGCGTCTTTTACGCCACAGGCAAGAGCGTTCGGCCGCAAAGTCGCTCGAGTATCGCCAGCGGCGAACTGGCAGGATCATACAGCGCGGACACCGGAAGATGGATTGTTTGTTCGAACATGTGCTGGCCCGACACCGCGGCGTGCATCACCTGGTCCGAAAAACATAGCCAAGTTGTCCCGGGCGCGAAGCGGACGACCTGCTGCGGGCAGTCGCGTTGATAGGACAGGTCGAACTTCGCGCGGTCATGCAGCCCAAGCATCAGGTGATCGTATTCGCTACGTCTGCCTTTGGTTACGCGCAGAAGCGAAAGCAATACCGAAGCGCCCGGCCACGCGCCCCTGACATGCGGCAACAGCGTCGTGGCCATCGTCGCGAAGTCCTCGCCTACGCGCCACACGCGATCTTCGGTTGGATTGACATTGGAGAACACGCGCAGGATTCGCTCGCCGTGGTTGGGACGCGATGGAAAAGCGTCGACATGCAAACGTGAATCGTCTTTGCGCCATGATACCGCTCGGCCAACCGCCGGCTGGGGACGAAAACTCGTTCGCGCCCGACGCACATATTGCGCGTAACGAGGGAAAAGTGCGGAAACGAGTCCGGATGCTGACGCCGCGAAACGGGCGATCATCGCCGACAGCGCCGCCAGCTCGTCGGTGGTGCCGCGGGCGCCTTTGACCTTGGCCCCGTCGAAGCTGATGTTCTTAGCACGACCGTCGGACCATTTTGGAGAAAGGAAGCGTCGCTCGCCGTCCCGCAACTCGAATGCGACATGCGGCAACACCAGCACGCCACCGCGTTCCAGCGTGAGAATCGCCGTCTGTTGAGCTTCGGGCGTAAGCGTCGGCACCCATCCCGTCAGGTCAAGCGAAACAATCGCCGTCATCGTGGTGCTACTTAGCGGGGGAGATCGGACATGCCCGTGAGAAACTCGTCGATGGAGCGTGCGCACTGACGTCCTTCGCGAATGGCCCACACGACCAGCGATTGCCCCCGTCGCGTGTCGCCTGCGGCAAATACCTTCGGCATCGAAGCGCGATAACTCTCGGTGTCGGCCGCGACGTTGCCGCGCGCGTCGTACTTGACGGCAAGGTCGTCCAGCAACCCGCGGTGGACCGGATGCACGTAGCCCATCGCCAGCAGCACCAGGTCTGCCTTGATCTCGAATTCGCTGCCGGGTATCTCGAGAAGCTTGCCATCCTTCCACTCGACGCGACAGGCGACGAGCGCCTTGAGCACATTCTTCTCGCCCTTGAAGGCTTTTGTCTGCACCGCCCAGTCGCGTTCGCAGCCTTCCTCGTGCGACGAAGAAGTGCGCAGCTTCATCGGCCAATAGGGCCAGACCAGCGGCTTGTTCTCGTGCTCGGGCGGTTGCGCGAGCAATTCGAACTGGGTGACCGACAGGGCCCCCTGGCGGTTCGATGTGCCGACACAGTCAGACCCGGTATCGCCGCCGCCGATGACAACGACGTGCTTGCCGGCCGCGGTCAGAGGCGGTACATCCGGATCACCGGCGACGCGTCGATTCTGCAGGGGCAGAAAGTCCATAGCGAACTGCACGCCGTCCAGTTCGCGCCCCGGCACCGCGAGATCGCGTGGCTCTTCCGATCCGAGCGTCAGCGCCACGGCATCGAATTCGTTGACGAGATCGAGCACAGGGACGTTGACGCCTACGTGCTGGCTTACGCGGAACTCGACCCCTTCGGCAATCATCTGCTCGACGCGCCGGTCGATGAGGTGCTTCTCCATCTTGAAGTCCGGGATGCCATAGCGCAGCAAACCGCCGACGCGGTCGTTCTTCTCGAACAGCACGACATGGTGGCCGGTGCGTGCCAGTTGCTGTGCGCAGGCCATGCCTGCGGGGCCGGAACCGACGACGGCAACACGCTTGCCTGATTTCGTCGAAGGCGGCTGCGGGAGCACCCACCCCTCTTCCCAGCCCTTGTCGATGATGAAGTGCTCGATCGACTTGATACCCACGGGGTCGTCGTTGATGTTCAGCGTACACGCCGCCTCGCAGGGGGCCGGACATATCCTGCCGGTGAACTCCGGAAAGTTATTGGTGGAGTGCAGAACATCGAGTGCCTGGCGCCATTGGTGCCGATACACCAGATCGTTCCAGTCGGGAATGATGTTGTGGACCGGGCAACCCGACTGACAGAACGGGATCCCGCAATCCATGCAGCGCGCACCCTGCTTTGTCGCTTCGTCGTCCTTGAGGGCGAGTATGAATTCGCGGTAGCCGCGCACGCGCTCCTTCACCGGAAGCGCGGTTTCGGCAACGCGTTCCAGCTCCATGAAACCCGTGATCTTGCCCACGCTATGCGACCTGCTTGCGCTTGGTCGCGCCGGCGGCCTTCGCGGCCGCCTGCACGACATGCATCTCGCCCAGCGCCCGCTTGTACTCGTTCGGAAATACCTTGACGAAACGGGCCCGCGTAGAGTCCCAATGGTCGAGGAGCGCAAGCGCACGCGTGCTCCCCGTGAAACGCAGGTGGCGCTCGATCCTGGTTCGCAGCACCGTCTCGTCGAGTTCGCCCGTGTGCCGCAGGCGCCCTTTGCCGGCGGCGACCAATTCGGTCTCGAACCGGACTTGCTCGGGACCGGCCAACACCGGTTCCAGGGTCACCATCGACAGGTTGCAGCGCTGCGCGAACGTGCCGTCTTCATCGTACACGTACGCGATGCCGCCGCTCATACCGGCGGCGAAATTGCGGCCGGTACGCCCGAGCACGACCACCGTGCCGCCAGTCATGTATTCACAACCATGATCGCCGGTACCCTCGACGACCGCCGAGGCGCCGGAGTTGCGAACGCAAAACCGCTCGCCGGCGACGCCGCGAAAATACGCTTCGCCGTCGATCGCACCATACATCACCGTGTTGCCGATGACGATGTTCTCTTCCGGCTTGGCCGGCGAAGCGGGGTCCGGGTAGACGACGATGCGTCCGCCGGAAAGCCCTTTGCCGACGTAGTCGTTGGTCGCGCCCTGGAGCTCGAAGCTGATTCCGCGGGCGAGGAATGCGCCGAAGCTTTGACCAGCGATGCCACTGAATGCCACGTGGATCGTGTCTTCCGGCAGCCCGGCGTGGCCGTAGCGACGCGCCACGACACCGGACAGCATGGCCCCGACGGAGCGATGCGCGTTGCGGATACGGTAATCGAGGCGCACCGGTTGCTTGTCCTCGATCGCAACCCTCGCGTCCGCGATGACCTGGTGGTCGAGCGCCCGCAGCAAGCCGTGATCCTGCTCCTCGCAGTTATAGCGCGCGACTTCGGCGGGCATGGCCGGCTGGTGGAAGATGCGCGAAAAATCCAGTCCGCGGGCTTTCCAGTGGTCGATACCGGGCCGCATGTCGAGCAGATCGGCGCGCCCGATGAGATCGTTGAAGCGGCGGATGCCGAGCTTGGCCATCAGCTCGCGCGCTTCCTCGGCGACGAAAAACAGAAAGTTGATGACGTGCTCCGGCTGGCCGGTGAATTTCTTGCGCAGCTCAGGATCCTGCGTCGCCACGCCGACCGGGCACGTATTCAGATGGCACTTGCGCATCATGATGCAGCCTTCGGCGACCAGCGGCGCAGTGGCAAAACCGAATTCGTCGGCACCGAGCAATGCGCCGATGACCACGTCGCGCCCGGTTTTCATCTGACCATCGACCTGCACCGCGATACGCCCGCGCAAGCGATTCAGCACGAGCGTCTGTTGCGTCTCCGAAAGCCCGAGTTCCCACGGCGTGCCGGCGTGTTTGATCGAGGATTCGGGCGACGCACCGGTGCCGCCATCATGACCGGCGATCGTAACGTGATCCGCTTTGGCCTTAGCGACACCGGCGGCCACCGTCCCGACGCCGACTTCCGACACCAGCTTGACGCTGATCGAGGCTTTCGGGTTGGCGTTTTTCAGATCGTGGATCAGTTGCGCGAGATCCTCGATGGAATAGATGTCGTGGTGCGGGGGCGGCGAAATCAAGCCGACACCGGGCACCGAGTAACGCAGGTGAGCGATGTACTCCGAGACTTTGTGCCCCGGGAGCTGCCCTCCCTCGCCCGGTTTCGCGCCTTGCGCCATCTTGATCTGGAGCTGGTCGGCGTTCACCAGATATTCAGCGGTCACGCCGAAGCGCGCCGATGCAACCTGCTTGATCTTCGAGCGCAGCGAATCACCCTCCTGCACGGGCACGTCGACGACGACGCTGTCGATTCGCGACTTCAGCGTCTCGCCTTTTCGCATCAGCGGATAACGCCGCGCATCCTCTCCGCCTTCGCCGGTGTTCGACTTGCCTCCAATGCGGTTCATTGCTATCGCAAGCGTCGTGTGGGCTTCGGTCGAGATAGATCCCAGGCTCATCGCGCCAGTGGCGAAGCGCTTGACGATTTCGGAAGCTGGCTCGACTTCATCCAGCGGCACGGGTTCCGGCGCGAGCTTGAATTCGAACAGCCCGCGCAGCGTCATCATGCGGCGCGTCTGATCGTTCACGAGCTTGGCGTAGTCCTTGTAGGTCGCGTAGCTCTTCGAGCGCGCGGCATGCTGCAGCTTCGCTACTGTGTCGGGTGTCCACATGTGCTCTTCACCGCGAGTGCGGTATTGGTACTCGCCACCGGCGTCGAGCGCGTCCTGCAGCATCGGGCTGTCCCCGAACGCGAGCTCGTGCAGGCGATGCGCTTCGGTTGCCACCTCGGGCAGTCCGATGCCCTGGATGTTGCTCGCGGTTCCAGTGAAATACTTTTCGACAAACGCGGTGTTCAGGCCCACTGCCTCGAAAATCTGCGCTCCGCAGTACGACTGATACGTCGAGATGCCCATCTTCGACATCACCTTGTACAGACCTTTGCAAATCGCCTTGACGTAGCGCTTCGCGGATTCCTCCGTGGCGACTTCCGGGACGTATTCATGCAGCTGCGCGAGCGATTCGAGCGCCAGATACGGATGCACGGCTTCGGCGCCGTAACCGGCGAGCAGCGCAAACTGGTGCACTTCGCGCGCCGATCCGGTCTCGACCACCAATCCCGTACTTGTGCGCAGTCCCTTGCGCACAAGATGCTGATGCACGGCGGCGGTGGCGAGCAGCGCCGGGATCGGCATACGCTCGGCAGACACCGTCCGGTCCGACACGATGAGGATGTTGTACCCGAGCCGTGTAGCATCCTCCGCGTGCGCGCATAGGCTCGCGAGCGCCGCTTCCATACCGGCCGCGCCCCACGCGGCGGGGTAGCAAATGTCGAGCTCGAGCGAGCGAAAGCTGGCAGCGGTGAACAGTTCGATATGGCGGATCTTTTCCATTTCGTCCGCCGTCAGGATCGGCTTTTCGGCCTCCAGGCGCATCGGCGGATTGGTTTCATCGATGCCGAGCAGGTTCGGACGCGGGCCGATGAACGTCACCAGCGACATCACCAGCTCCTCCCGGATCGGATCGATGGGTGGGTTGGTGACCTGCGCGAACAGCTGCTTGAAATAGTTGTAGAAAACCTTTGGCCTGCTCGACAGCACAGGCAGCGCCGCATCGTTGCCCATCGAACCGGTCGCCTCCTCGCCGTTCTGGGCCATAGGCGCGAGGATGATCTTCATGTCTTCCTGCGTGTAGCCGAAAGCCTGCTGCCGATCGAGCAGCGGGACGTCGGACCGGGTTGGCGGTGCAGGATCCGGCAGTGTGTCGAGCGCGACGCGTGAACGGTTGATCCACTCGCGATAGGGCTTCGCCGTCGCGAGTGTGCGCTTGAGCTCATCGTCGTCGATGATGCGGCCCTGCTCAGTGTCGACGAGCAGCATCTTGCCTGGCTGCAAGCGCCATTTCCGCACGATCTTGCGTTCGGGAATGTCGAGGACGCCAACCTCGGAAGCAAGGATCACGTAATCATCGTCGGTGACGATATAGCGCGCGGGCCGCAATCCGTTGCGGTCGAGCGTTGCGCCGATCTGGACTCCGTCGGTGAATGCCATTGCGGCAGGCCCGTCCCACGGCTCCATCAAGGCCGCGTGGTATTCGTAGAATGCGCGCCGTCCTCATCCATCAGCGGGTTCCCGGCCCACGCCTCCGGAATCATGAGCATCATTGCGTGCGCCAGCGAGTAACCGCCCATCACGAGCAGTTCGAGGCAGTTGTCGAACGACGCGGAGTCCGATTGTCCGTCGTAGATCAGTGGCCAGATGAGATCGAGATCGTCACCCAGCACGGGGCTCGCAATTGCCTGTTGCCGAGCGCGGATCCAGTTGACGTTGCCGCGCACGGTATTGATCTCGCCATTGTGGCAAGCCATCCGGAACGGGTGTGCCAGGTCCCACGTCGGAAACGTATTGGTCGAAAAGCGCTGGTGCACCATCGCCAGTGCCGACACCATGCTCGGCTCGCGCAGATCGAGGTAGTAGTCACCGACCTGGTGTGCAAGCAGCATGCCTTTGTAGACGACCGTTCGCGTCGACATCGACGGAACGTAAAATTCTTTGCCGTGCTGCAATCGCAGCGCCTGGATGGCATGGCCCGCCTGCTTGCGGATGATGTAAAGCTTGCGCTCCATCGCGTTCTGGTCGATCGCATTCGATCCGCGGCCGATGAACACCTGCCGAATCACGGGTTCCACATCCTTGGTGTGCTCGGACAGGCCCGAGTTGTCGGTGGGCACGTCGCGCCAGCCCAGTACACTCTGCCCCTGACGGATCACCGCGCGCTCGATCTCCTGTTCGCAAGCCATCCGCGATGCGGGTTCCTTGGGCAAGAAAACCATACCCACACCATATTGGCCGACTGCCGGCAGGGTGAGGCCCTGACGCCCGCAGGCGCGGCGCAATAGGGCGTCAGGCAACTGGATGAGGATTCCCGCCCCGTCGCCCTGCAAGGGGTCGGCGCCCGTGGCCCCGCGGTGCGTGAGGTTCTTCAGGATTTGCAGGCCCTGCGTGACGATGTCGTGACTTTTGGCGCCCTTTATATGGGCGATGAAGCCGAGTCCGCACGCATCGTGCTCGTTGGCCGGGTCGTAGAGACCCTGGCGCAAGGGGGGAAGGTACTGGGAGCGCTCTGGATGATCCACGTCGTCCTCGCCTTTAAGCCTTACGTCTCGCCGAGTGGTTCCAATACCCAAAAGGCACGGCCACCATCCCTCGGCTCAGGATTTTGATACTAGCGAGATTGTTGCATCGCGGCAACTGATCCGGGCTGGCAGGACGTGCGGCATGCCCGGGCCGCCAAAAGCACTTGCGTCAGGCATGAACTTGCGCTTTAATCTGAGCAAAGTGGGCTATATGCTTGTAGCAGCGTCCAAAAAATCGGCCCAACATTAAATGTTTAGGACATCATCATTAGGGAATTCCACATGGCGCGAAACGAGATGAAAGCATCATTGCTGCGGCCTGCCCTCGCTCTGCTTGCGATGGCGACATTGCTGATATTGGGTGGCTGCGGCGGCGGAAGCGGCGCGCCCAACAATCCGTTCGCTCCGACTCCGCCGACGCCCGGGCCGGTATCTGTGCTTCCTCCAGCCGTGACCGTTTATACCAATACGCCTGCAACGTTGACGATCAGCGGCGGCACGCCACCGTACCAGGCTTTTTCCAGCAACAACACCGCCCTGCCCCTTGCGCAGGCTGTCAATGGATCGACCGTGGTATTGCTGCCTGCCAACGTAACCGCGAATACCGTGGCGACGGTCACGATCCAGGACAGCCTCGGACAGACGGGAACGGCGACAGTCACCGTCAGCCCGGCGCCAATTTTCAACACCCTGACCATCACGCCGGCACGCACGACATGCGGCGCCAACGCGATATGTTCAGGCGACACCGCAACCGCTGCTGTTCAAGTACTGGGACCAGGCAACGTCGGCGTTCCCAACCGCCAGGTCAAGTTCGATGTCGTGAGTGGCGACTACGGCATCCAGACGAACAATCCGGCCGCGCCGCTGGCATCCACGAAAACGGTCGTTTCGGATAGCAACGGCAACGCGCAGGTCATTCTGCAAGCCACGGTCAACGCGCCCACGCAGTCGGCAGTCTTGCGCGCGACCGAACTCACGACCGGCAATTCCGTGACGGCGGTTTTCACGATTGTCCAGTCGACCAACGGCTCGGCCATCCTTTCGATCACGCCGACGACCGCAACAATCAGCGGCGCGAACACGGCGACATGTTCGGCGGGATTCCGCACCGACTATTACATCTACGGTGGCACGCCGCCCTACAATGTTTCGTCGACATTCCCGCAGGCCGTCACGCTGCTGAATTCCGTCGTGACCACCTCGGGCGGTTTCTTCTCCGCGATCACCAACGGGACATGCGTGAATCCGCTCGTGTTCACGATCGTCGACTCTACGGGTCGCCAAACCACGGCGAGCTGATCAATCAACCGGGCACTGCCGCACCGCCGACGCCACCGACCCCGCCGACACCGGCATCCCTCGTAATCACGCCCAGCGCTCATTGACGGGCACTTCGTGCACGGGCAAGACCTTCCAGTTCCTGATTACCGGCGGCACCCCGCCCTATAGCGCCGCCGGCGCCGCAATCACCCCGGTGATCAATCCACCTCAAGATTCTCCTCCGCAGCGTCAGTGTCCGGTACGACCCTGACGGTCACCGGGATCTTCGGTCGGTACTGCGACCGTGACGTCCGTCGTCGTCGTGGATCAGAGTTCGACCGCAGAAGTCCGTTACGGGGACGATCAACTGCAGCTAGACCGCTATCGCGCCCGGTGTTGTCAAACGCGGCGCCTCGCGGCGCCGCTTTTTTTGTCGTGAGGGACGCGCTTAGCTCGAAAGCAACGCGCGCAGGGCGGATTGCGGGACGTCGCTGCGTACCACGGCTCGCCCGAGTGCTTCCAGCAGCACCAGGCGCATCGCGCCGCCTTGCACTTTCTTGTCGCGCGCCATGAGTTCGAGATAGCGGTCGGCACCGAGCGCCGGTGCGCACGTCGGCAGGCCGGCGCGTTCGACAAGCCCCCTGACGCGAGCACTGTCAGCTGCGGGCAGCGTGGCGACGCGGGAGGACAGGGCGGCGGCGAGCACCATTCCTGCCGCGACCGCCTCGCCGTGAAGCCATGAACCGTCGTAGCCGGTCGCGGCCTCGATGGCGTGGCCGAAGGTGTGACCAAAATTCAGCAATGCCCGTTCGCCCGCTTCGCGCTCGTCCGCGGCCACGATCGTTGACTTGATTCTGCAACTTTCGAAAATCGCATGCGCGATTGCGTCAGGGTTGCGCGCGCGTACCTGGTCAAGCGCGGATTCCAGCCAAGCGAAAAAAACCGCATCGCACGCCGCTCCGTATTTGATGATTTCCGCGAGCCCCGCTGTGAGTTCGCGGCCGGGCAAAGTCGCCAGCGTCGCCGTGTCGATGATTACAGCGGACGGCTGGTAAAAAGCGCCGATCATGTTCTTGCCCAGCGGATGATTGACCGCAGTCTTGCCACCGACGGAGGAATCGACCTGCGCGAGAAGCGTTGTCGGAATCTGCACGACCGGTATCCCGCGCTGGTAAGTGGCCGCCGCGAATCCGGCGATGTCGCCAACCACCCCGCCGCCCAGCGCAATCAGGAGCGTCGATCGCTCCGCGCCGAGCTCGAGCAGGCGCGTGTGAATCGAATAAAGCGTTGCCCAGTCCTTGTGCGCTTCGCCATCGGGAACGATCACAGCCTCGTGTTTCATTCCCGCGCGCTGCAACGCCAGCTGCAACGGGACAAGGTGATGCTGGGCGACCGTCGGATTGCTGACGACGATCGCTCGCCCCGAGCGTCTCGGCGGCAAAAGCTCGGCTGCGCGCGCGAGCAGGTTCTCGCCGATATGGATCGGGTAGCTGCGCTCTGCAAGAGCCACCGTCAGAGTCTTCATCGCATCACGCCTGGGAAGCGGAGCGAAGTTGCTGCTCGAGCCGTTGCGCGAGCCTTATGACCTGCTCGCTGTCCGATTCGACGACGAAATCGGCGACTTCGCGATAGATGGGATCGCGAAACGTGTAGAGCTCGTTGAGGCGCGCTTGCGGGTCCGCCGCCTGCAGCAGTGGCCGGTGCTTGCTGCGACGCGTGCGTTCCCACAGTGTGTCCGGCGTTGCGTGCAAGTAAAGCACGGTACCATTCTGCTTCAGCGCAGTGCGATTGGGTGGCAGGAGGACGGCACCGCCGCCCGTCGCGAGGATTACATTGGCGTAAGTAACGAACTCGCCGATGATCATCGCTTCGCGCTCGCGGAAGCCCGGCTCGCCTTCGAGTTCGAATATCACCGGAATCGTGACACCAAGCCGCCTCTCCAGTTCGGCGTCGGTATCGTAGAATTGTTTTTCCAGCCGCTTGGCAAGCAGCCGGCCGAGCGTCGATTTGCCGCTCCCCGGCATGCCCACCAGAAACAGATTGCCCCGATGCAAATGCATCGGGGCATTCTAGCAGGCCGGTATGAGGAACGATGGCCGCGGGTCATCGACCATAACGCGCCGCGGCCTCCTTGCATTGTCGTCGCGAAAATTTGCTGCGCGCGTCGGCCGGAGCCGCGACTCGCAATTCCCCGTCGATCCCCACGCTACAAGTGGGGCGCCGAACGAGGTGGAGCGAGGCTCCGCGAGCGAATGCGAGTTGAGGCGACCCGAGTCAGGCGCGCAACGCCGACACGCGATCTAACAACATTCGCACTGGTTAAGAGGCCCCTCGCCGGGCACTCGCGCGGCTACCGCACCGCGGTGACCGAATCCTTCAGCACTCGCGGTGTCAGGAATATCAGCAATTCCTGCTTTTCGATCGTCTTGTCCGTCGTTTTGAACAGGTAACCAAGTATCGGCAAATCGCCCAGGAATGGAACCTTGGTCACGTCGTTGTTGACGACTTCTTCGTAGATGCCTCCGATGACCGCGGTATCTCCGTTGTTGACGGTGATCTGCGTGGTGACATTTTTCGTATCGATGGATGGCACCGTAAAGCCGTTGCCCAGATTCACCTGCTGACCGACCGAGTCCTTGCGAATCTCGACGATCATCGTCACACGATTGTCCGGTGTGATCTGCGGCGTTACGTCGAGCCGCAGCACGGCTTTCTTGAATTGCACGGTCGCCGGGCTGTTGGCGGTTCCAGGTGTTACATAGGGAATCTCCGTGCCCTGTTCGATCGACGCCTTGCCGTTGTCCTGCGTCACGACGCGCGGACTCGAGACCACTTTGCCGCGGCTGTCGGCCTCAAGTGCGGACAGCTCCAGGTTGATCAGATTGCCGCTGCCGAGGTTAATCAGGGTCAGCGCGATCTGGCCTG
Source organism: uncultured beta proteobacterium (assembly GCA_963829375.1). Lineage (GTDB taxonomy): Bacteria > Pseudomonadota > Gammaproteobacteria > Burkholderiales > Casimicrobiaceae > PALSA-1003. The sequence goes on from CAWHIS010000018.1 coordinate 134,593, forward strand.
CAGGGTTGACCACGGGCAGATTGACATTGAGCTGCGGCGAATCGGAATAACCGGTCGTCGCAATACCGGACGCCAGCTCATAGGGTGTTTGCGTACGCGTGTCGCGTGTCAGCGTGTTGCCCTCGGTGTGCACCACTGGTTGCGTGTTGAGGCTTCCGCCGATGCCACCGGCGTAGCGTTTCTGCAACGTGAAACCGGTCTGCATGCCGAAGCGAATCCCGAGCTGGCGGCTGAACTTGTCGTCGGCGATCACGATGCGGCTTTCGATCGTCACCTGCCTGATGGGAACATCCAGTTGCCGGATGATGCGGCGAACTTCCTCGAGTCGGGACGCGGTGTCCGAGACGAACAGGATGTTCGTGCGCGGATCGACGAATGCAACACCGCGCTTGGAAATGATCGAGCCTTGTCCACCTGTCGTCGCCGTCTGGCCGGCGCCCAGGCCGAACTGCTGCTGCCTGTTGGTGGACAGCAGGTTCGCCAGGTCCTGCGCCTTCATGTAGTTCAGCTGGAACGATTCGGTGATCAGCGGCTCGAGTTCACTGATCTGCAGCTGCGCTTCGAGCTGCTGCTTTTCCTTGACTGCAAGTTCCTCGCGCGGCGCGATCAGAACGACGTTGCCGTTCTTGCGCATGTCGAGGCCCTTGGTCTGCATGATGATGTCGAGCGCCTGATCCCAAGGGATGTCCTTGAGCCGCAACGTCAGGCTCCCCGTCACCGTATCGCTCGTGATGATGTTGAGGCCGGTGAAGTCGGCGATGACCTGCAGCACTGCCCGCACTTCGACGTTCTGGAAGTTGAGCGACAGCTTCTCGCCCTTGTACCCGGCACGGGTGCCCTGGGTGAGCTTGTTCGGGTCTTCCTGGATCGGTTTGATTTCGACGATGAACCGGTTGTCTGCCTGGTATGCGGAATGCTCCCAGAGTCCCTTGGGCTCGATGACGATCCGCGCATTGCCGCCCTGCGCGAAGGTATCGATGGTGGTGACCGGCGTCGCGAAGTCAGCGACATCGAGGCGACGTTCGAGATTGCGCGGGAGACTTGTCTTGATGAAATCGACGATGAGCGATTTGCCCTGCTGCCGGATATCGATGCCCGTCGAACTGTCGGACAGGTCGACGATGATGCGCCCCTCGCCGTTCTTGCCGCGACGGAAATCGACGTCCCGCAGCGCGTGCGTAGCTTCGCCGGGCCGCGGCTCCGCGAACCGCGATACCGTCGGCGCCTCAGCGCTTTGGCCCGCTTGGTCGAACAACGTCACGAGGACCGAGTTGCCATCGATCTGCGTATCGAAGGTCTGCGGCTTGTTCAGGTTGAACACGACCCGGGTGCGGTTGCCGGCCTGTACGACGTTCAGGCTGCGCAACGCGGGATCGCTCACTTCCTGGGCGGTGCGGCCCAAGCCGTTGCCCGTGTCCATAAAATCGAGCGCGATGCGCGGCGGATTATTGATCGCGAAGCCCGCGGGCGGATTGGCGAGGGGCTTCTTCATCGTGAACTTGATGATCGTGCGGCCGGAGGTGCCCTTCGACACCGTGAGCGCGTCGATGCTGTTCTCGGTCTGTGCCAGCGCCGGAGTCATGGTCGCGGCGGCGATCAAAGCGCCCAGCGCAACCATGCGCCCCCACAAGCGCCAGCGTTTAGCGTCAAAGGTTGGCAAGGGGCTCATTTGCGTCGCTCCTGTCGTTGGTCTGCCTCGGCGAGCTGGATCGTGCTCGATCGCTCCGTCCAGTCGCCGGCTCCGTCCTGCACAAGTTCCTTGAGCTTGACCTCGGCGTCGCTGATTTCCACGACGACGCCGAAGTTCTGCCCCATGTAGTTGCCTACCTTGATCTGATAGATATCTTTGTCGGTCGTGCGTACCAGGGCAAAGGTGTTCTTGCCGCGTTGCAAGGTTCCGACCATCTGCAAGGACTCCAGCGGGAACGATTCCAGCGGTTCCTTGCGGCGGTTTAGATCTGGCGCCAACTTGCTGCCGCCCTTGACGGGCTCGATCTTGCGCGGCTTGAACGGATCCGGCAGATCGAACGCGTTGTAGGCGAAGGGTTCGTAGGGCTTGACCTGCGGCAGGGGGTCGAGCTTGCCCTTTACGCCTTTGCCCTGTTCCTGCATCCAGGCGCGCAGATCCTGGTGGCTTTCGCCGCCGCACCCGGCGACAAGAAGCACAAGGCCGCTGCAAATGAGGACGCGCGGCTTCATTTCTTGCCTTTCTCCTTCGCGTCCTTCGCCGCCTTGCGCTGCTTGGCGACTTCGTCCTCGTCAAGGTAGCGGAAGGTCTTGGCAGTTGTTTCCATCGTCAGCGTGCCCTTGTCGTTGACGATGCTGATGTCGTTGAGGGTGACGATGCGTGGGAGCTGCGCCACGTCGCTGGCGAACGCACCCATGTCGTGGTAGGTACCCGTCACGCGCACGCTTATCGGCAGTTCCGCATAGAAGTCCGCAACGCGTTCCTGCGTTGCCGGCCGGAACAACTCGAACTGCAAGCCACGGCCGAGCCCGGCCTGATTGATGTCTGTCAGCAGGGCGTCCATTTCGGATTTGTTCGGCAATTGCTTCAGCAGTGCGCCGAACGACTGCTCGATCTCGCGCAGCTGCTGCACGTAGAGCTCGAGGTTGACGGCCTTCGCTTTCTTTTCGGCGTAGCTCTGCTTCAGCTTGAGCTCTTCATCCTGCGCCTTGTCGAGCGCCTCGAGCTGGTCCTTCCAGTCGAAGAACCCCCCTGCAGCGACAATCGCTATGAAGACCAGACTGAGAATGAGCAGCTTGGGAAGCAGCGGCCAATTGCCTGCGTCGCGCAGGTTCAGCCGGCGGATATCGTCGAGTGTCATTTGCTCGGCCCCTTGGCGACCGGGGTGGCGGGCGTGTCCGTCGCCGCCGCTTTCCCCCGCGTCCCGGGGGCACCTTCGGTCTGCCGCTTCATCTGCAGATTCAGCGTGAATTCATTGACCTTCTGCTTGTCGAGCGCCACCGACTTGATCTCGACCAGCTCCGGCGAGCCAAGCCATGGCGAGCTTTCGATGTTGCGCATGAGTGTCGAGACGCGCGCATTGGACTGAGCGTAGCCGATCAGCGTCACCTTGGCACCGTTCTGCTTCACCGACCTCAGATATAAGCCGTCGGGCAGCTGCCGCACCAACTGATCCAGCGCATGCACGGCCTCGGTCCGATTGGACTGCAGCGTCTCGACGATTTGCTTGCGGGCGAGCAGCGCCTGCGTCTGCTCGCGCAGCTTGTCGATTTCCTTGATCTGCTCGTCGAGCTTGGCGATTTCGGTTTTCAGCAACGCGTTGCGGCTGTTCTGGTTTTCAATCCGCGCGGCGATAAAGACGTGCACGAAACCGATGACCGCCACCGCCAGCACTGCCAGGCCGACAGCGATCGAGACAAACTGGCGCTGACGCGCCTGGCGCTTCTGCTCGCGGTGGGGCAGTAGGTTGATGCGTACCATGGCTATTCGAAGCTGCGAAGGGCGAGACCGCAGGCGATCAGCAACAGTGGCGCGTCGGTTGCGAGCTGGCGCGGCCGGATCCGATCCGAGACAGACATACTGGCAAAGGGATTGCCCACGATCGTATTGACGCCCGCTCGCTTCGCGATGAGCTCGTCGAGGCCGGGCAGGAGCGCACAGCCGCCGGCGAGTACTACCTGGTCGACCTGGCTGTAGGACGTCGACGTAAAGAAGAACTGCAGGGCCCGCGTGACCTCCAGCGCCAGCGTTTCCATGAAGGGCTGCAGCACGTCGGCGTCATAATTTTCCGGCAGTCCCGCATTTTTCTTCGCCGATTCCGCCTCTTCCGGCGATAAATTGAACGCGCGCTGGATGTCGTGGGTCAATTGATTGCCGCCGAAGGCCTGGTCCCGCGAGAACAGTATTTGGCTGTTGCGAAGAACATAAAAGTGCATGACGTGCGCGCCGATATCGACAAGGGCGACGTTCTGGTCGCGGCCGTTGGCCGGCAGCGACGGCGAGATCATGCGGAACACTTCCTCGGTTGCGTACGACTCAACGTCCATGACGCGGGGTTTGAGGCCGGCGGCGTCGGCGATGGCGACGCGATCGTCGACCTTTTCCTTGCGCGACGCCGCGATCAGGACCTCGACCTCTTCAGGATTGTTCGGTGCAGGGCCGAGGATCTGGAAATCCAGATTGACTTCATCGAGGGCAAATGGAATGTACTGGTTGGCTTCGGTTTCGACCTGGAGCTCAAGTTCTTCCTCGGTCTGCCCGGAAGGGACGATAATCTTCTTTGTGATCACCATCGCCGTTGGCAGTGCCATGGCGACGTTGCGATTGCGGCTGCCGAGACGCTTGTAGGCGCGCCTCAATGCTTCACTCACCTGATCGAGGTTGCCAATGTTGCCGTCGCTCACGATATCTTTGGCAAGGGGCTCGATGGCATAGCGATCAAGCCGATAGGCTCCCTTGCCCGTTTCGGAAAGTTCGACGAGCTTCAGCGCGGACGAACTGATGTCGACTCCGATCAGGGGAGGGGACTTCGTCTGCAGAAACGACAGAGCGGTATCGAGTTTTTCCTTCAGCATGGGGTGCTTAAGTGCGTTACATGTAAGTTACATTAAATGGCGGCAGCGCGTTTCTTCGACGGTACACGCTTAGACCGATTACATATAAGTTAGATTAAACTCTAGCAGCAAGTATAAGCCTTGTAAAATGCTTTTTTTCAAATTTATTTTTACTTGTGACCCTGCATATTATCGCGGGTCTTGGCCGACCCCCAGGTAAGTTTCATTCAATCATGCTAAAGCGCTGGCTCATCTATCTGGCGTCCGTCCTGTTGGGCCTGGCACTGGTCGGGGCCCTCCTGGGCGCCTTTGTTTTTGCTCTACTTTATCCCACTTTACCCTCGCTGGACACGCTGACGGACTACCAGCCAAAGATCCCGCTCAGGATTCTCTCTGCGGAGGGTGACCTGCTGGGGGAATTTGGCGAAGAACGCCGGGCGATCGTCAGGATCCAGGACGTACCCCAGGTCATGCGCCAGGCGATCCTGGCGGCCGAGGACGAGCGCTTTTACCAGCACGGCGGGGTCGATTACCTGTCGGTCGCCCGCGCAGCATTCGCCAATCTCACCAGCGGGACGCAGCAAGGCGCGGGAACCATCACGATGCAGGTGGCACGGAACTTCTTCCTGACACGTGAGCGAACGCTTACTCGCAAGCTGCGTGAGGTCCTGCTTGCCTACAAGATAGAGGCCAGCCTTTCCAAGGATGAAATACTCGAGCTCTATGTGAACCAGATTTTCCTGGGCCAGCGTGCGTACGGCTTCGCCGCGGCGGCGCAGATCTACTACGGCAAACCGCTGGCGCAGGTCGACGTCGCAGAAGCGGCGATGCTGGCGGGCCTGCCCAAAGCCCCTTCGGCCTATAACCCTGTCGTCAATCCCAAGCGTGCCCGCACCCGCGAGTTGTATGTTTTGCGTCGCATGCACGAGCTGAAATTCATCACCGACGCACAGTTCAAGGAAGCGCAGGATGCACCCCTGGTGGTGCGCCAGACAGTGCGCGATAACAGCGCCCATGCCGAATTCGTCGCCGAGATGGCCCGACAGGCCGTCCTCGAGACTTACGGGGAGGAGGCATATACGCGTGGCCTGCGTGTTTATACGACCGTGCGTAAGCTGGATCAGGATGCCGCGTATACGGCAATGCGCCGTGGGGTGTTCGAGTACGATCGCCGGCACGGGTATCGCGGTCCGGAGGCCTTCGTTACGTTGCCCGATGACCCGGCGGAACTCGACACGGCGCTCGACCGTGCTTTTCAAGACTTGAGCGACGGCGACAATCTCGTCGCAGCCATCGTCCTCGAGGCCACCCCGGCCGCCATCAAGGCGGTACGCAGCGATGGCGACGTGGTCGCTATCAGCGGCGATGGCCTCAAGTTCGCAGCGCGTTCGCTCGGGGAGAAGTCCGCATCGGGCACCCGTATCCGTCGTGGCGCGGTCATCCGGGTCAGCCGCGACGACAAGGGCGCGTGGCAGGTTGCGCAGATGCCGCAGGTGGAGTCGACGTTCGTCTCGATCCGACCAACCGATGGGGCAATATTCTCGTTGGTCGGCGGATTCGACTTCGATCGCAACAAGTTCAATCATGTCACGCAGGCCCTGCGCCAGCCGGGGTCTGCCTTCAAACCGTTCATCTACTCGGCTGCATTGGAAAAGGGCTTCAGCCCGGCCACCGTGGTCAACGACGCCCCCTTGTATTTCGAGGCGGCGCAGACTGGCAGCGACGCATGGGAACCGAAGAACTACGACGGTAAATTCGAGGGCCCGATGCGCCTCCGAAACGCTCTCATGAAATCGAAGAATCTGGTCACCGTGCGCGTCATGCAGGCGATCACGCCACAGTACGCTCAGGATTACATCGCACGCTTCGGCTTCGACCCCAAACTCCATCCGCCGTACCTGCCGATGGGCCTCGGCGCCGGGGCGGCGACGCCTATGCAGATGGTCGCGGCATACGCCGTGTTCGCCAATGGCGGTTATCGCGTCACACCCTACCTCATCGATCGCGTCGTCGACGGTCGCGGCAACGTGCTGTCCAAGGCCGAGCCGGCGATTGCCGGCGAGGCCGCCGAGCGGGTCATCGACCCGCGCAACGCCTTCATCATGACGACCATGATGCGCGACGTCGTTCGGGGAGGTACTGCGGCGCGCGCGATGCAGCTCGGGCGCCAGGACCTCGCAGGCAAAACGGGGACGACCAACGACAACGTCGATGCCTGGTTCTGCGGCTTCAATGCGTCCGAGGTCGCCGTTGCCTGGATCGGTTTCGACCAGCCGAAGACTCTCGGTACCCAGGAGACCGGCGCTGTCGCCGCATTGCCGATCTGGATGGCCTATATGGCGAAATCACTCAAGGGCGTTCCGGAGGTGCCCCTCAAAACCCCGGACGGCATTCTGGTCGCGCGCATCAACGCAGAGACCGGGCTGCGGGAAAACGAGGGGGGCATCACCGAGTATTTCTACGCCGAGTTCCCGCCTCACCAGCGTGAGGACGCGCTCGCCCCCCCTGGGGCACAGACGCCCCGCGAAGTTCGCAACCAGTTGTTTTAGCACGTCGCAGGCTACGCGATGGCTCGCGGCGAATCTCCCAGGAGTCAGCGCCACCGCGCCCGAATCGCTCAGACCGCGGCTCGGCTCATCGCCGAGCACGGCCTGACGGATTGGTCGGCAGCAAAGCGCAAAGCCTGTCGCGAACTCGGTCTCCTGGAGAACGAAGCGCTGCCCGGCAACGAGGAAGTCGAGCAGGCGTTGCGTGATTACAACAGTCTGTTCCGGGCGGACGCCCAGGCCGCCTCGCTACGCCAGCAGCGGCAGGCCGCATTGGGTTGGATGGAGCGGCTGGCAGCATGGCGCCCGGTTCTGATCGGCGGGGTGGCGGCAGGCTGGGCGACTGCATACAGCGACATCCGTCTCGAACTCGAGGCGGAGGACCTCAAAGCGGTGGAATTGGCACTCATCAACGCGGCCATCGATTACAAGCCGGGCGATGCTGGGCCGCTGGCGCAGACGCAATTGGTGGCGGGCCACGGCGAGCGCGCAGTCCGGTTGCAAATCGTCACGCCGCAACAAAGGCGCAACCGGCCACGGCGGGACGAAGACGCGCGGCTGACGCGGGACGAACTCGTGTCGCTGCTCGACGGCGACGCTGCGGGAAAATAAGACAGCGCAGACCGCGTAGAACTCAGTCAGAGGCGCCCTTCAGCCAGGCGGCCGCGCTAAGCGCGAAATACGTGAGAATCGCGTCGGCGCCTGCACGCTTGAACGCGGTGAGCGATTCCATGACGCATGCGCGTTCGTCGAGCCAGCCGTTAGCCGCGGCGGCTTTGAGCATGGCGTATTCGCCGCTGACCTGATAGACCGCCGTCGGCACGCCGAACGTCGACTTTACCCGGTGCACGATATCGAGGTAGGGCAGGCCGGGCTTGACCATCACCATGTCCGCACCCTCCTGCAAGTCGAGGTAGACCTCCCACAATGCTTCGTCGCCATTGCCGGGGTCCATCTGATATGTGTACTTGTCGCCGCCTTTGAGATTCGCCGCAGATCCGACCGCATCCCGGAACGGCCCGTAGAAACTCGATGCGTACTTGGCCGAATAGGCGAGGATGCGCGGCTTGTCGAATCCTGCTTCGTCGAGTGCCTTACGCAATGCGCCGATGCGTCCGTCCATCATGTCCGACGGGGCGACGATATCGACGCCTGCCTCCGCATGGCACAGCGCCTGCCGAACCAGGGCCTCCACTGTGCGATCGTTCGTCACATAGCCGCTGGCGTCGAGCAATCCATCCTGGCCGTGGCTGGTGTAGGGGTCGAGCGCGACGTCGGTGACGACACCAAGCGCAGGAAAGCGTGATTTGAGCGCGCGCACCGTGCGCGGCACCAGCCCCTGGGCGTCCCAGGCCGCGGCAGCATCGAGCGACTTATGTTGCGCCTCGATGACCGGAAACAGCGCGATGGCCGGCACGCCGAGTTCCACGCATCGCTCGGCGTCGTGGAGCAGCTGGTCGATACTCTTGCGCGAGATCCCCGGCAGAGACGGCACCGCATCCTCCCGCCCTGTGCCGTCCTGAACGAAAACCGGATAGATCAGGTCGTCGCTGGACAGTCGATGCTCGCACATGAGGCGGCGCGAAAATTCATCGCGCCGCATGCGGCGCTGACGGCGTTCGGGGAATTTTCCGGCAAAGCGCATGTTGTCAGTGTTCGGTTTTGCGCGGCATGGGTCTGGCGCATCCTAGCGCGTGCTTGGCAGTGGGGGCAACCTGGGGAATGCTCGCAGTGCGCATATGGTCTTTCCGCCGGGGAGCACCGTCCAATCTCGATTATCGGAACAATATTGAATTTACGGAACTCGGAAAAAGAAGTGCGGTCACAACACGCAGACGGTGAAACGTCTCCCGCTTTCCTCCCTGAGCGGGTGCCCCGCGGCTGTGTCCTAGCACCAACCGCGGGGCGTTCTTGGGCCCCGTGTCACTCCCCTTGACGACGGGGCCTTTTTTCTTCAGTTCGCCAGCGGTCCGAGCCAGCTGGCGAGAGCGGCCTCTGCTTCGGCGATTCCGACCTGGCGTGTCGCGGAGAACAGTTGCACGCCGATCCGGGCGCCGTGTTCGCCGTAGGCAACCGTCAGCGCTTTGCGCACGACTTCTATCGTGCGCCGCTGCGCTTCTGTTCCAAGCTTGTCGCATTTGGTCAACAGGATATGCACCGGTCGGCCTGTCGGGAGAAACCATCCACACATCCGCCAGTCGAGATCCGTCAGCGGGTGCCGGGCGTCCATGATCAGAAACAACCCGATCAGCGCCGCCCGCTCGCTGAGGTATTTCGCGATGAAGTGCTGCCAGTGGCGGCGCATCGCCTCGGGGACCTTGGCGTAGCCGTATCCGGGAAGATCGGCGAGCAACGCGCCGGATCGCAGACGAAACAGATTGATGTGCTGTGTACGCCCGGGCGTCTTGCTTGTGAAGGCCAGACGCGTACGGTCCGCGAGTGCGTTGATGGCGGAAGATTTGCCAGCGTTCGAGCGGCCGGCGAACGCAATTTCCGGAGCACCTCCGGTTGGGAGCTGTCTCCATTCTGCGGCCGTCGTTAAAAACTCTGCGTGCTGCAACGGGTGTACGGTCATGCGTGATCCCCGCGTAGCGCGCAAGACGCCCGCCGAGGCGTTGCGGAGCTGCTCTCCGGTTCCGTCGCGCCGTGCCGTTTGGGTACAATACGCTGCTTTTCGGACTGTCGCGGCATACGCTCTTTAGCGTCGGTAAGGATGGCAGACGCCGGCGCCGCCGGAATCAGGGAGTTCAACACATGAATTACGCGTTGTGGCTGGTCGCGGGCTCGATCGCTTTCGCTGCGAATGGCGTTGCGTTGGCTGAAGAAACTGCCGCCAAACCCGATCTGGCTAAGGCCAAACAGACCGCAGACCAGATTTGCGCCGCATGCCATGGCGCCGACGGCAACAGTCCGATTCCGGCAAACCCCAATCTCGCCGGACAGCAAGCCGCGTATATTACCGCTCAGCTGGAACACTTCAAGAGCGGCGTCCGCAACAACCCGATCATGGCCGGTATGGTCGCCTCGCTCACTGCTGCCGATATGCATGCGCTCGGCATGTATTTCTCGCAGCTGAAGCCCAAAGCGGCGGGCATAAAGGAACGCGAGTTGGCGCTGGCAGGGCAAAAACTGTACCGGGGTGGGAATTCCGCCAGCGGATTGCCCGCATGCGCGGGATGCCATTCGCCGGACGGCGCAGGAATACCGTCGCGCTATCCGCGCCTGGGCGGCCAGCATGCAGACTATGCATTGGCGCAACTGAAAGCGTTCAAGGCGGGCGAACGCGGGATGGACAAGGGCGGCAAAGACGTCAATGGTCGCGTCATGGCTCAAGTCGCCGCAAGGATGAGCGACCAGGAAATGCAGGCGGTGGTGCAATACGTGTCGGGGCTGTACTGATCGGGTCGGAATCCGAGCTGCAAAACAAGACAGCCCGCGCACCGCCCGCTCTGTTTACGTCCGTTCCAGCGGACGTTATGCCGAAATGAACGCCACCGTAGCTTCGCTGTTCGTCTACCCGGTCAAGAGTTGCCGTGGCATCGCGCTGTCCACTGCGCGGCTAACCGAGCGCGGCATCGCCCACGATCGCGAGTGGCTGATCGTCGATGAGGGCGGGCGCTTCGTCACGCAGCGCGAGGTGCCACGACTTGCATTGCTGGTACCCGCGCTCTCGACAGAGGCGCTCGAGTTGAGGGCGCCGGATCTGTCGCCGATCGCAGTTGCCCTCGATCTCCCGGGAACGCGCCGCAACGTGACCGTGTGGCGCGACACGTTGCCGGCGATCGATCAAGGCGATGCCGCGGCGGCCGCGCTTTCGGCGTGGCTCGGACAACCCGTACGGCTGGTGCGTTTCGATCCAGCGGTACGGCGGCATTGCAATCCAGATTTCGCCGGGCCCGGTGGCGCGCATCACTCATTCGCGGACGGCTATCCAATCCTCGTGGTGTCCGAGGCGTCGCTTGCCGATCTCAACACCCGGCTGGCAACTCCGCTGCCGATCGACCGCTTTCGACCCAACCTCTTACTCTCCGGGATCGACGCCTACGACGAAGACCACATCGACGAGCTGACGGTCGGCGACGCAACGCTTAATCTAGTAAAGCCCTGCACGCGCTGCCAAATCACGACCACCGACCAGGCGACAGGGCAAGTCGGCGTCGAGCCGTTGCCAACGCTCGCCACCTATCGTTACAGCCCGGCGCTGGAGGGCGTGACCTTCGGGATGAACGCCATTGTGACCGCGGGCGCTGGAACGTCGATTACCGTCGGCACGCCCGTGAACTGCACGCTGAACTTTTGAAGTGCGACGGCTATGCCGCTGGTTGAATTGATGCACGTGCGGCGAGGCAGCGTCCAAGTGCATCGCGCCATGCAGGCAATGCCACGCCGAATGCTCGTTCGAACTTGGCCGTTGCGAGCACGCCGTACGCCGGTCGTCTCGCCGGCGTCGGATATTCGATGGTGGCGATCGGAACGACGCGCGGTCGTTCGACGTCGCCGATGATCGCGCGCGCAAAATCGAACCAGTTCGTTGCGCCGCTTGCGCTGAGATGATACAGCCCGGCGCGTTCGACAAGTGCCGGCAGCCCCTGCCCGACGAGCGTCGCGATCGTCGCGGCCAGGTCACGGCTCCAGTTCGGGACGCCGCTTTGATCGGCAACGACGCGCAGCTCCTCGCGCTCCGCCGCAAGCCGCAGCATCGTCAACAGGAAATTGCCGCCGCGCAGCCCATATACCCAACTCGTCCGAAAGATCAGATTGGCACCGCCGATAGCGGCGATGGCGCTTTCTCCGTCACGTTTGGTGCGGCCATAGACGTTCAGCGGACCGGTCGGCGCCTGCTCGTCGTAGGGAATTGAACTCGCCCCATCGAATACGTAGTCGGTTGAAAAATGCACGAGCACGGCATCGCGGCGCCTCGCTTCTTCGGCGAGAATTGCCGGCGCCATGGTATTGATAGCCTCGGCCAGCGCGACTTCGCTTTCCGCGCGATCGACCTCCGTGTATGCGGCGGCGTTGATGATCAGCTGCGGTTGGATGGAACGGACGGCATTGACCAACGCATCGCGATCTCCGAGATCGAACTCACTGCGATCGCAGGCCACGACTTCGCCGTACGGCGTGAGCGTACGCCGCAATTCGAATCCAACCTGGCCATTGGCTCCGGTCAACAGGATGGTCGGTCGTGTCACGGGTAGACGTCAGCTTGCGCCAACGGACGACCAGCGGCATCCTTCGCGGCCAGCGTCGGCGCGATGGCAAGCGGCCACGCAATATCGAGCACGGAATCGTTCCACAACAAACAGCGTTCGAACTCCGGGTACCAGTAGTCGGTCGTCTTGTAGAGGAATTCGGCCGACTCCGAAACCACCAGAAACCCATGCGCAAAGCCCGGTGGAATCCACAGCATGCGCTTGTTCTCCGCGGACAGCGTCATACCCACCCAACGCCCGAAGCTGGCCGAGCTGCGTCGCAGATCGACCGCGACATCGAATACTTCGCCCGCGGTGACGCGCACGAGTTTGCCCTGCGCGTGCTCGATCTGATAGTGGAGGCCACGCAGTACGCCACGCGCCGACAACGAATGGTTGTCCTGCACGAACACCGCTTCCAGCCCTCGCTCGGCAAGAGCCCTCTGGTTATAGCTTTCGAAAAAATAGCCACGTGCGTCGCCGAATACGCGCGGCTCGATCAGCAGAACGTCGGCCAGCTCGGTAGGTGTTACTCTCATCGCTGCTCAGCGAACAAGCGGCTCGCGCAGCAGCCCCAGCAGGTACTGTCCGTACCCGTTCTTGGCCATGGTCTGACCAAGTTTTTCAAGCGCGGCGGCATCGATGTAGCCAAGCCGGTAGGCGATTTCCTCGGGACACGCGACCTTCAGACCCTGGCGTCGTTCGATGGTCGCAATGTATTGCGCCGCTTCGAGCAGCGACTCATGGGTGCCGGTGTCGAGCCACGCCATGCCGCGTCCCATCACCTCGACATGCAACGCGCGCCGTTGCAGATACACCCGGTTGACGTCGGTGATCTCGAGTTCGCCGCGCGCGGATGGCTTGAGCCCTGCGGCGATGTCGATCACGTCGTTGTCGTAGAAATAGAGCCCCGTGACGGCATACCGCGATTTGGGCTGAGCAGGCTTCTCCTCGAGGCTCACCACGCGTCCGCTCGCATCGAATTCGGCAACGCCGTAACGCTCCGGATCGGCGACCGGATAGGCAAAGATGGTGGCATTGTCCATGCGCGCGTTCGCGCGTTCGAGCATCGGCTGGAACTCGTGGCCGTAAAAAATATTATCGCCAAGCACCAGCGCCGAGACGTCGTTCCCGATGAACCCGCGGCCGATGGTGAATGCCTGTGCCAGGCCGTCCGGCGACGGCTGGATCGCATATGCGAGACTGATGCCCCAACGCGATCCATCGCCCAATAGCTCGGCAAAGCGGGGCGTGTCCTCGGGCGTGGATATCAGCAGGATGTCGCGGATTCCGGCGAGCAGGAGCGTCGACAGCGGATAGTAGATCATCGGCTTGTCGTAGACGGGAAGCAACTGCTTGGACAGCACGTGCGTCACCGGATACAGACGCGTGCCGGATCCGCCGGCAAGGATGATTCCCTTGCGTGAACTCATCGGCGTACCGTCGCGATCATGCAACAGCTCCCGCAGCGTAATTGAGCGAGACCCACTTGTGGTATTCCCCACTCGTGACCGCGGCCAGCCACGCGTCGTTGTCCAGGTACCAGCGGACGGTCCGTCCGAGCCCGGTTTCGAACGTTTCGCGCGGCGCCCAACCAAGCTCCCGGCTGATCTTCGCGGCGTCGATGGCATAGCGCCGGTCGTGACCGGGCCGATCCTTCACGAAGGTTATCTGCCGGCGGAAATCACGACCAGGCCTTTGTTCGCCGAGAATCCGGCACAGGGTTTCGACGACATCGAGATTGGTTCGCTCCGCATTGCCGCCGATGTTGTAGGTTTCGCCAGGCTGCCCCCGCTCCAGCACGGCGCGGATCGCTGCGCAGTGATCGCCGACGTACAGCCAGTCTCGCACGTTGCCGCCATCGCCGTACACGGGCAACGGCCTTCCGCCGACGGCATTGTGAATCATCAGCGGGATCAGCTTTTCCGGGAACTGCCGCGGCCCGTAATTGTTCGAGCAATTCGTCGTCAGCACGGGCAGACCGTAGGTGTGGTGATAGGCGCGCACCAGATGATCGGCCGCGGCTTTCGATGCCGAATACGGACTGTTGGGCGCGTACGCTGTCGTTTCCGAAAACCCGGCTTCACGCGGCCCGAGCGAACCGAAGACTTCGTCGGTGGACACGTGCAGAAATCGAAATTGGGCGCGGTCGGACGCTGCCAGCGAAGCATAGTGCGCGCGCGCGACGTCAAGCAGAGCGAACGTGCCGACAACGTTGGTCTCGATGAATGCCGCCGGACCATGGATGGACCGGTCGACGTGCGTCTCGGCCGCGAAGTTGATGATCGCGCGAGGTTGATGTGCAGCGAGCAGGCTCGCGACGAGATCGCGATCGCCGATGTCGCCGTGCACGAAGAAATGGCGCGGATTGTCCCTCACTGCGATGAGGTTGCCCAGGTTGCCGGCATACGTCAGGCGATCGAGATTGACCACCGGCTCGGCGTTCTTTTCGAGCCAGTCGAGCACAAAATTGGCTCCGATAAATCCGGCGCCTCCGGTCACGAGAATCATGCTGCGCTCCAAGCTCAGGAAATCCGTAAAGTCGCGAATTTTATCATTGTGAATGGTAATACTCGCGATACCAGGCGACGAAGCGTGCGAGACCCTCCGCGATCGGGGTCGTCGGCGCAAAACCGGTTGCGGCGGCGAGGCGATCAACCGACGCGAACGTTGCCGGAACATCGCCGGCCTGCATTGGCAGGTACTCCTTCACGGCTCGCCGGCCGAGCAGGCGTTCGAGCTCGGCGATGAACGACTCGAGTTCGATCGCATCGTGATTGCCGATGTTGTAGATCGTGTGCGGCGCGGTAGTCGACGTTCCGCTCGGTGGCAGCGCCAGGACGCGTACGACGCCTTCCACGATGTCGTCGACGTAGGTGAAATCGCGGCGCATCTTGCCGAAGTTGAACACCTTGATCGGCTGGCCTTCGAGGATCGCCCGAGTGAAGAGCACGGGCGCCATGTCGGGACGCCCCCAGGGCCCATAGACGGTGAAAAACCGCAAGCCGGTGGCAGGCAACCGGTAGAGATGGCTGTAACTGTGCGCCAATAACTCCCCCGCCCGCTTCGTTGCCGCGTACACGCTTACCGGATGATCGACATTCTGGTCTTCCGAAAACGGCAACGTGTGACTGGCGCCGTAAACGCTCGAGCTCGAAGCATAGACCAGATGTTCGACCGCGCCATGACGGCAGCCTTCGAGCACGGCCCCGAAGGCGTCGACGTTGTTGCGGAGATACGCTGCGGGATTGATCAGGGAATAACGAACCCCCGGCTGTGCTGCCAGATGAACAACGTGGCTGAATCGACCGTCGCGAAAAAGCGCTTGGGTCGACCGCTCGTCAGCAAGATCGAGCGTGCTGCACGCGACGCCGGCGGCTTCGAGTCGCGCGGCGCGATCGCGCTTGAGGGTGACGTCGTAATACGCGTCGAACGAGTCGACCCCGGCCACATCGATACCATCGCGGCGCAGCCTCAACGCTAGGTGCATGCCGATGAATCCGGCCGCGCCGGTTACCAGCACCTTCACAGCGTGCGTTCCGACTGTTCGAGCGCGCGCAATTTGGCGTATTTGCAAAAGCTGTTGAAGCAGCCGATGGCGACGTGGGCCAACCCCGCGACGCCATCGAGAAATCCCGCGCGTACCACGTAGAAGCGGAAAAACCGCACGAGCGGCGACGCCACGAGTCGCAGCGACGACGACCGCTCGCCGCGGGCGTACAGCGCTTCGGCCTGCAGGGTCGTGTACCGGTTCTGCTTGGCGAGATAGGCATCGAGTGATTCGGCTGACGCGTGCAAGAGGTCGCCGTCGAGCCGCCCGACTGGACCATCGGCGAGGACGTGCTCGTGCACTGCATCACCGCTCCATCGCGCGTGGCGGCGATGAAAAAGCCGCAGATTCCAGTCCGGGTACCCTTCGCCGTGGCGAAGCCAGCGTCCGAGAAAGCGGTTGCGCCGTGGCATCATGTACGCGTTGAAACGAGGTGCGGCAAGCGCCGCCCGAATGCTGTCGGCGAGCGCTGGCGTGACACGTTCGTCGGCGTCCAGGGACAGAATCCAATCGTGGGTCGCCTGCGCTACCGCGAAATTCTTCTGCGGCCCAAATCCGAGCCACGCTTGCTCGATGACGCGTGCGCCGCGGCTGCCAGCAATTTCTACGGTATTATCGACGCTGCCGGAATCGACGATGATCATCTCCGCGGCAAAACCTGCGGAATCCAGGCATTCGGCGAGTTCCGTACCGGCATCGCGCGTGATCACTACAACGGACAGGGTAAGGGGGGCAGGCGGATCGGACATCGCGTCGAGTCGATTCTGCCTTGCGCGGTTTGCAAGGCGCGTGGCGGAAAGGCGCCCAGCAGGAAGGCGCCATTCTACGTGCAATCGTTCCCGCGATCCACTCGGCACCGGAACCCGTATTGCATATTCCGCGTTGGCCCGCACGTCCACGGCCTGAGTGCCGCGGAATGACCAGTGCACTCATCATCCGGCCATCGTCCCTGGGCGATATCGTGCACGCCATGCCCATCGTGCACGATCTTTCGCGTCATCATCCGGGCATCGTCATCGATTGGGTGTGCGAAGAACCGTTTGTTGGATTGGTCGGATTGAATCGCGGCGTGCGCCGGGTCATACCCGTGGCGTTGCGCAGATGGCGGCATCACCTGCTGTCGCGCGCCACGTGGCGTGAGTTTGCCGTGTTTCGCCGCCAGCTCGCGAGCTATCGCTATACCGCGGTGATCGATTTGCAGGAGCAGGTCAAAGGGGCGCTGCTCGCATCGCTCGCCCGCGGGCCGGTTCACGGACCCGATCGCGCGAGCATTCGCGAACCCGCCGCCACGATTGCGTACCGTCGACGGCATCGTGTCAACCCGGAGCAGCACCTCATCGATCGCTGCCGGCAGCTCGCTGGTTTCACATTCGGCTACGAGCCGGACGGACCGCCGCATTTCGACCTTGTGCCTCCGCCCCTCCACGATGCGCCGACCTCGCGGTACGTTGTCTGCCTGCATGCGACCAGCCGCGCGGACAAGCTGTGGCCGAAGTCGAACTGGAAGCAACTGATCGGGCATTTCACCGCTGCGGGCTTTACGGTGGTGCTCCCTTGGGGCAGCGCCGACGAGGCGGCGCGCAGCACCGCGCTCGCTGCCGGCATGGCCAATGCGCTCGTTCCGCAGCTGCGCAGCCTTCCGAAGCTCGCGGCACTGCTCGCGCATGCAGAGCTGGTATGCGGCGTCGACACCGGACTTACCCACCTGGCCGCGGCACTTGAGGTGCCGACGATCTCGCTTTTCGTCGCCACCGATCCCCGCCTGGCTGGAGTCGAGCGCGCGAGCGAACGCACGCGCGATCTGGGCGGGATTGGCGTCGTGCCGACCCTTGATGAAGTGATAGCCGCCGCAGCGACGCTGATGTGCGGTGCACCTGGCTGATGGAATTCGCGCGCGCTCTCTATACCGCGCTCGGGATCGCGGTGATGCCAGCCCTGCCGCTGCGTTTGTGGTGGCGCGGGCGGCGAGAGCCCGAATACCGGCGCGCGATCGGCGAGCGCTTCGGCCGCTACGACGCGACCGCAGTCACCGCACCTCTGCTTTGGGTCCACGCCGTCTCGGTCGGTGAAACCCGCGCCGCGCTTCCACTGATCCAGCGGCTGAAGGTCGAGTATCCGCGCGCAACGGTTCTGCTCACGCACATGACCGCCACCGGTCGGGAAACCGGACGTGCGTTGTTCGGCGACCGCGTCATTCAGGCGTGGCTGCCCTACGATCTGCCATTCGCCGTGCACGGTTTTTTCGACCACTTCCGTCCGGTGTCGGGTTTTCTGATGGAGACCGAACTGTGGCCGAACATGGTGGCCCACGCGCACGCCATCGGCATCCCTCTGTTTCTGATCAACGCTCGCATGTCGCGGCGCTCGACGCGCGGGTACGCGCAACTCCCTTCCCTGACACGCCCGCTGTTCGCACGGTTGGCCGGCGTTGCGGCGCAGTCGCCGGACGACGCCGCCCGGCTCCTGACGCTCGGCGCTGCGGCACCAATCGTCACCGGCAACGTCAAGTTCGACATCGCAGTGCCCGCGGAATCACGGGCGCTCGGCCGCGAACTTCGAGTCCGCTTCGGCGCGACCCGTCAGGTGTGGGTGGCGGCGAGCACGCGTGACGGCGAGGAGGCGCTGATCCTCGATGCGCTCGCACAAACGCCGCTGCCCCGAGAAACGCTGCTTGTCATCGTACCGCGGCATCCGCAGCGCTTTGCCGACGTTGCCGCATTGCTCGCGGCTCGCGGTGTGCCTTTCGTCCGCCGCAGCGAAAATCGGCACGTCCCTGCCGATGTCGGCGTCGTGCTCGGCGATTCGATGGGTGAACTGCTTGCGTACTACGCAGCCGCCGACGTTGCATTCATCGGCGGCAGCCTCTTGCCGCTCGGCGGGCAAAACTTGATCGAGGCGTTGGCTGTCGGATCCCCGGTACTCATTGGACCGCATACCTTCAATTTCAACGAAGCCACCCTCGGGGCGATCGCCGCGGGTGCCGCGCAACGCGTCGCCGACGCAGAGGCACTCATCCAGGCGGTCGAAGCACTGTTTCGCGATCCCTCACAGCGCGACGCGATGCGGGAAGCCGCTGGCGCTTTTCACGCGGCGCATCGTGGTGCCACCGAACGGCTCATGCGTTGGCTCTCGCCCCAGCTCGTTGAGCGAGGACTGCGCTGACGAACGCGTGCCGGACGGGTGCCGCGTCAACCGTTGAGATCGCGATTGATCTGCTCGACGTCGGTGTCGTTCAGCGTGCCGACGGCTTGCTTGAGTTTCAGGCTGTTGATGACGAAATTGTAGTAGGTCTGTGCAAGATTGAAGCGCGTCTGAAAGACCTGCTGCTGTTGATTCAAGACGTCGAGGTTGGTGCGCACGCCGACTTCGAGACCGAGCTTGTTCGAATCGTACGAGACCTGCGCCGAAGCCAGGGCCTGGTCGAGTGCCTTGACCTGCGCGACACCGTTGGTGACTCCGGCGTACGAAGTCTGCGCCAGCAACTGCGCATTTCGCCTTGCCGCCTCGAGGTTCTGCCGTGATGCATCCTGATTGGCGATCGCCTGCCGCACCTTCGAATCGACCGACCCACCCTGATAAATCGGCACGTTGAGCTGCACGCCAACCAACCCGAGGCGGAAGTCCGTGGCAAAATTCGACGCCAGGGCGGTCGAGGCGCCCCCGCCGGCGTAGTTCTGGTTGAAGCTCGCCACAAGGTCGACCGTCGGATAGTGGCCGGCGCGCTGACGGTCGACTTCGAGCGTCGCAATGTCGAGATTGGCCTGCGCGATGCGGACCTGCAGATTTTCGCGTACCGCCTTGTCGACCCAGGGCTCGAGCGCATTCGGCGAAGGCGCTTCGGGTTCGAACTTGCGGTCGAAGCGCTTCAGGTCTTTAGGCAGCCTGCCGATGATCGCGCGCAGAGCGGCAAGTGCATTCTCAAGATCGTTACGGACTGAAATTTCCTGCGCCACGATCTGGTCGTACTTTGCCTGCGCGTCATTGGTGTCGGTAATTGTCGCGGTGCCGACTTCGAAGTTGCGTTTGGCCTGGGCCAGGTTCTCGCTGACCGCGGCCTTCTGGCTTGCCGTCAGTTCGATGGTGAACTGCGCCAGAAGCACGTTGAAATATGCCTGTGCCACACGCACGATCAGGTCCTGTTGCGCCGACGCCAGCACGTAGTCGGCTTGTCCGACCTGCTGCTTTGCCTGGTCGTAACCGATCGCGTTCTGCGCCCGATACAGCGGCTGGCTGGCGGAAACCGTATATCCGGTGGACGGAAATCGCTGCGAGAATTTTGTCTGCGGGTCGGTATGCAGCGTCTGGTAATAATCCTGCTCGTTGGCAAGAGCGGAGAGGAGCACCGACGGCAGCAGTCCGGCGCGCGCCTGCGGGATGTTTTCCTGGGTCGCCAGCCAGCTCGCCCGCGCGGCCGCGAGGGTAGGGTCGCTGACCAGCGCGTCGCGGTAGATCTGCGTCAGGTCCTCGGCGCGCGCACTTCCGAGGGCGCTGCCAAGCGATGCGCACAGCGCGATCGCAAGCAAGTGTCTCGACATCGTGGGACTTCCGGTGGATGGGACGGTGGAAAGCGGAGACCGACCTGGTCTTACGCCAACTACATCAAAACACGAAGCGCTGCGGTTGCGCCGCGTTCCTGAGCGGCACAATCACCGTTTCGAACAAACCCTCTGTAACGATCGCGTCCGGTGCCGTCCAGCGTACAAGCCGCGCTGTCATCACCGGCGCGTCGCCGACAACTGCAAACAGGCGGCCGCCCGGCTTGAGTTGCCGCAACCAGGCATCAGGCAGGATCGGTGTCGATCCGGTCAGCACGATCGCGTCGTACTCCACACTGCCGTAGCCGCGCGCCCCATCACCGATTTCGACCCGCGCGTTCCTTACACCTCCGCGCTTGAGCTTCGCACGCGCTTCGGCGGCGAGCCTGGGCAGAATTTCGACACTGGTAACATCCGCCGACCGCGCCGCAAGCAGCGCCGTGAGATAGCCACTTCCCGTCCCGATTTCGAGTACCGATTCACCGGGCCGCAATTCCAGCTCCTGGAGCACCCGCGCTTCCAGCTTCGGCGTCCACATCCTCTCCCCGTCGCCGAGAGGAATTTCGAGATCCGCGAAGGCAAGTTCGCGATAGCCGGTCGGCACATAATCCTCGCGCCGGACCACGAACAGCAGATCGAGGACCTCTTGATCGAGAACTTCCCAGGTTCGAATCTGTTGCTCGACCATGTTGAATCGCGCTCGCTCGAAGGCCTGGTTCGCCGCCGACCGTGCCGGCGCAATGCTAGGTGTTGGTGATAAGGGAGTCATCATGTTCAAGGCCTGGCGAGCCGCCAGAGGTTCTGGTCAGAGGAACGCCCCGAGTCTGCAAATGACTCGTGGTCAATTAATTATGGGATGCCCTAGTATCGCACGTCAATCGCCCGGCGCGGGCTGGCGCGTCGTTGCCGCCTGGTGCGCTTCGCGGCGCAGCTTCCAGCGTTCAGTCCATCCCACGAGGTATGTGTAAATCATGGGCACCACGACCAGCGTCAACAGAGTCGACGTGATGACGCCACCCATGATCGCACGACCCATCGGCCACTGGGTCTCGCCGCCTTCGCCGAGACCGAGCGCGAGCGGAAGCATACCGCCAATCATTGCCGCCGTCGTCATCAGGATCGGACGCAGGCGCACTTGCCCCGCGAGTGCGAGCGCCTCATTCAACGATGCGCCGTTGCGGCGCGCGCGATTGGCAAAATCCACGAGCAGAATCGCGTTCTTGGTCACGAGTCCCATGAGCATGACGAACCCGATGATCGAAAATATGTTGAGCGTCGTGCCGGTAAGGAGCAACGCCAGGAAGACACCGATGAGCGAAAACGGCAGCGACGCCATGATCGCGATGGGCTGCGTGAAGCTCGCGAATTGCGATGCGAGAATCAGGCAGATGAATAAGACGGCGAATTTCTGGATCGGCGATACCCGGCACCGTGGCGACTCTCTGCGCGAACTCGCCGATCAATATGGTCAGCGTCTCGGGATCGGGTCCCAGGAGGTTGACCCACACCGGGCGGTCGTAGCCGATTGCCAGCTCGATGCCGGGAACGGGCTTCAGCGCGGTGCGGATCGCCCGCTCGACGTCCTTTTGCGATCGATCGCGCGCGGAACGCTCAGTCAGACGCAGGTTGACGCGCGCGCAGCTGCGACCATCATTGGTGCCGATGGGAGTCATGATCAGAGCCACCTCGGGGAAGCTCTTCAGCGCTTCCTCAACCTGCTGCATCTTGCTGCCGGTATATTCGAGGCTGGAGCCGACCGGGGTATTGAGGCGCAGCGAAATGAATCTCCAGCGGAACCACCAGGAAACTGGCGCCAAACGTCGCGAGCGCGATCGCGAGCACCTTGATGCGATGCGCCAGCGCCCAATCGAGCACGTGTCCGTATACCGCATGTATCCAATCCACACCCCGCTCGACCTGGTGCCGGCTTCGGTCGTCGGATTGATGCGCTCCACGGAACCCGCGAACGATCGGTCCCCGAAGCCGTCGATTGCAAGCTCGACCGCCATGCCGATCTTGATCTCGGGAATGTCGTTGGTCGGCACCATCGCTTGCAATTCCATTTTTCCCAGGTCGACGATGGTGAACAGCGGCGAGTCGAAATTCACCTTTTCGCCGGGTTGCACGTGGCGTTTGGCCATCGTGCCCGACAGCGGCGCGGTCACGACCGCATCGCGCAGCGCGTTCTTTGCGAGCTGCACTTGGGCTTCGTACGATTTCAGCGTGCCCTACGTAACCGACAGGTTGCTCTCGGCGCTGTCGTAAGCATTCTGCGATATGAACCCCTGCTTGAGCAGCGCGTGGTTCCTGGTCCGCGTCTTTTGCGCGAGCGCGAGCTGTGCGCGGCTCGCCTCGAGCGCGCCGATGCGATCGGTCAATTTGGCCTCGAGATCGGCGGTGTCGAGCCGGGCCAGCACCTGACCGGCCTTGACCGCCTCGCCTTCGCGCACGAGGACCTGGGGAACGTCGCCCGAAACCTTGGCCTTTACTGTGCTCTGATTGACCGGCTGCAACGTGCCATGGCCAACAACCCTCCCTCCGGACAGGATTTGTGTGCCCGTGTTTGTTACGAAGCGTCCGCGAGAGGATCGGGTCCCTCGCCGCGCGCTTCCGCCCGCTCGACATTCGGTTAGATGCAGCGGCGGCTCGGACGGGATTCGGCAAATCTCACCGAAGGCCCGGTCCCGCCGCTGGCGGTCGCCGGGGCCTGCCCGCGGGGTTATGTCACACGAGGCGGGCAAATCCGCATCCCGAAATTGACACCAGCCCGGGGGGACGTGATAATACTCTGTTACCCTAGGCCGTTCCTGCATTTCACCCACTTTTCACGACCCTTCTGGGAGACCCACCATGAAATTCAACCGCTCGCTCGGCCTGACGCTCATCGCGGCCGCGCTGGTAACCGTGTACGGCTGTGGCAAGGAAGAGCCGAAGAAGGAAGCAGCCGCCCCAGCGGCGCCTGCAGCCCCCGCAATGCCGGAAGTCACGGTCAAGATCGGCCACGTCGGACCCACCACCGGGCCCCAGGCTCATCTCGGCAAGGACAACGAAAACGGCGCACGTCTGGCCATCGACGACGCCAACGGCAAGAACATCGTGGTTGACGGCAAGAAGGTCAAGTTCGAACTCGACGCCCAGGACGACCAGGCAGATCCCAAGCAGGGGACCATCGTCGCGCAGAAGCTCGTCGACGATAAGGTTGCCGGCGTAGTTGGCCATCTGAATTCAGGCACGTCGATTCCAGCGTCCAAGATCTACAGCGATGCTGGCATTCCGCAGATTTCACCGTCTGCTACCAATCCCAAGCTGACCCTGCAAGGCTTCAAGACAACGTTCCGCGTGATGGCCAACGACGTCCAGCAAGGCAGCGTCATCGGGAAAGCCGCGGTGGAAACTCTCGGCGCCAAGAAAATCGCGATCATCGACGATAAGACCGCCTATGGTGCGGGCCTGGCCGATGAAACCGAAAAGGCCGCCAAGGCCGCGGGGGCGACCATCGTCGCGCGCGAGTACACCAACGACAAGGCGACCGACTTCAAGGCGATTCTGACCAAGATCAAAGCCAAGAGTCCGGACGTCATCATGTACGGCGGCATGGACGCGCAGGGCGGTCCGATGGCCAAGCAGATGAAGGAACTTGGCATCAAGGCCAAGTTCATCGCCGGCGACGGGGTATGCTCGGCCGAGTGGCCAAAGCTGGCTGGAGGCGCGGCCGAAGGCCAGTACTGCACGCAAGCGGGTCTGCCGCCGGAGAAGATGCCCAACGCCAAGGACTTCGTGACGCGCTTCACCGCGAAGTACGGCCCGATCCAGGTGTACGCGCCGTACTCGTACGACGCGGCTAACACGCTGATCGAAGCGATGAAAAAAGCGAACTCGACCGACCCCGCCAAGTATCTGCCGGAATTGGCCAAGATCTCGTACGACGGCATCACGGCGAAGATCGAGTTCGACGAGCATGGCGACACCAAGAATGGCGCGATCACCCTGTACACGGTGAAAGACGGCAAGCTCGAGCCGATGGCTATCAACGTCGCCGGGAAGACCGAGAAAATCGCCGCAGCCGCACCCGCCGCTCCTGCCATGGCGCCGGCCGCGCCGATGAAGGACGACATGAAAAAAGATTCGATGAAGAAGTAGTTCGAACACGCGGCACAGAACGGCGCCCCAGGGGCGCCGTTTTTTTGTCGACAATCTGCATGCCGCTCGGGGATTGCCCCGAAGCATCGCGCAGTGGAGAATCAGCATTGAGCCCGGACCGGACGCGGGCGTCCTCGCGCCGCGCAAAGGAACCGAGTGGAAACTTTTCTGCAGCAACTCATCAACGGCTTGACCCTGGGCAGCGTGTATGCGCTGGTCGCGCTTGGCTACACGATGGTCTACGGCATCATCGGGCTGATCAATTTCGCGCATGGCGAAGTGGTGATGATCGGCGCGATGGTGGCGCTTTCGGTGATCACGGCGCTGCTGGGCGCACACCTACCGATTCCTTCCGCTCTCATCATCGTCGCGGGGCTTTTCGTCGCCATCTTCGTCTGCATGGCGATCGCCTTCAGCATGGAGAAGATCGCCTATCGGCCGTTGCGCAAAGCGCCAAGGCTCGCCCCGCTCATCACGGCGATCGGCATGTCGATCATCCTGCAAAACGTCGCGCTGATGATCTGGGGTCGCAACTACCTCACCTTTCCGCCGCTGTTCGAGCCGACGCCGCATAACATTTTCGGTGCATCCATGACCGATCTCCAGATGCTGATCGTGGCCATGGCGGGCCTGCTGATGGCCGGTCTGGTATTTATTGTGCAGCGTACGCGCCTGGGCATGGCGATGCGTGCGACCGCGCAGAACCCGCAGGTTGCAGGATTAATGGGTATCGACATCAACGTAGTCATCTCCGCGGCATTTGTCATTGGGGCCGCGCTTGCAGCGGTCGCCGGCCTGATGGTCATGACCTACTACGGCATCGCGCACTACTATATGGGTTTCCTGCTCGGGCTGAAGGCATTCACCGCCGCTGTCCTGGGCGGCATCGGCAACCTCGCCGGTGCCATGCTCGGTGGAATTCTGCTCGGCGTCATCGAAGCGCTCGGCGCCGGCTACATCGGCGATGTCACCAATATTTGCGGCTTTCCGTGGCTCAGTGACTCAGTGCAGCAGCAGTGCGTCTCTCAGGACGGCCAGGTCCCCATGTTCGGCAGCAACTATCAGGACGTGTTCGCGTTTTTCGTGCTGATCCTCGTGTTGATCTTCCGCCCGTCCGGCCTGTTGGGCGAGCGCGTGGCGGATCGCGCATGAGCGGGACGGGCCGCCCCGAGCGCGAATACCGGAGCGCGCAGCGCGAAGGTCTCCTATGACCCACCGGGCAAAACCGGTCCCGCTCAAGGCCTGGGCCGGCGTCGCGCTGGTAGCTGTTGCGCTCGCGCTCCTGCCGATCGTTGCCGCTCTCGCCGGCCAGGCATGGGTGCGCATCCTAAACTTTGCGATGCTCTACATCATGCTGGCACTCGGGCTCAACATCGTCGTCGGCTTCGCCGGATTGCTCGACCTGGGGTACATCGCGTTCTACGCCGTCGGCGCGTATGTCTACGCGCTCCTGGCTTCACCGCACTTCGGGCTGCATCTGCCGTTCTGGGTGATCCTCCCGCTTGGCGCCGGCATCGCATGCGTGTTCGGCGTGCTGCTCGGCGCACCAACGCTCAAGCTTCGTGGCGACTACCTGGCGATCGTGACGCTCGGCTTCGGCGAGATCATTCGCATTTTCATGAACAATCTCAACGCCCCGGTCAATATCACGAACGGACCGCAGGGCATCAATCTGATCGATCCTTTCCACATCGGAAACCTGTCGCTGGGGCGGGCCGACACGTTACTCGGCGTACAGGTCTCGGGCCCGCAAAAATACTATTACGTGCTGCTGCTGATTACGATCGGCGTGATCGTGATCAATCTGCGTCTGCAGAACTCGCGCCTCGGCCGCGCATGGGAAGCGATCCGCGAGGACGAAATCGCAGCGAAGGCGATGGGTATCAACACGCGCAACGTCAAGCTGCTTGCCTTCGCGATGGGCGCCTCCTTCGGTGGTGTTGCCGGTGCGATATTCTCGGCGACACAGCAATTTGTCAGTCCGGAGAGTTTCGGCCTTTTCGAATCGGTCATCGTGCTGGCGATGGTCGTGCTCGGGGGCATGGGCCACATTCCCGGCGTGATTCTTGGTGCCGTCCTGCTGACGCTGCTGCCCGAGGTGCTGCGCAACACGATGGAACCGCTGCAACGTGCGCTGTTCGGGCGCGTATTCATCGACGCAGAAATAGTTCGCCTGCTCGTATTCGGCATCGCCCTTGTCGCGATCATGCTCTATCGGCCGGCAGGCTTGTGGCCATCCGCGGTGCGCAAACGCGAACTCGAGACGGGTACCACCAAATGAAGTCGCTGAGCCTGCTCACCGCCACGGGCATCAGCAAGCGGTTCGGCGGTGTCCACGCGCTGTCCGGCGTCGATTTCACGATCAACCATGGCGAGATCTATGGATTGATCGGACCGAACGGTGCGGGCAAGACCTCGCTGTTCAATGTGCTGACCGGCATCTACGAGGCGGACGGCGGTACCTTCAACTTCGACGGTGAACCGCTCGACCGGCTCAAGCCAAACCAGGTTGCGGAGCGTGGCATCGCCCGCACGTTCCAGAACATACGGCTGTTTCAGAACCTGTCAGCCCTCGAAAACGTGATGATCGGCAGGCACGTTCGCACCCACGCCGGCGTGTTCGGGGCGATCCTGCGCGACAAGGCGACGCTCGCCGAAGAAGCAGCGATCGAAAAGCGCGCGTACGAGCTGCTCGACTACGTCGGCGTTGCCAAACGCGCCAACGCTCAGGCGCGACACCTCGCATACGGCGACCAACGGCGTCTCGAAATTGCACGTGCGCTCGCGACCGAACCCAAGCTGCTCGCACTTGACGAACCCGCTGCCGGGATGAACGCCACTGAAACGCAGACGCTCAAGGTACTCCTCGAAAACATCCGACGCGACGGTACGACCATTCTGTTGATCGAACATGATATGAAACTGGTGATGAACGTCTGCGATCGCGTGCTCGTGCTCGACTATGGCAAGAAAATCGCGGAAGGCAGCGCCAGCGAAGTGCAGAAC
Source organism: uncultured beta proteobacterium (assembly GCA_963829375.1). Classification (GTDB taxonomy): domain Bacteria; phylum Pseudomonadota; class Gammaproteobacteria; order Burkholderiales; family Casimicrobiaceae; genus PALSA-1003. Next base: position 162,083 of record CAWHIS010000018.1, read on the forward strand.
GATCCCAAGGTAATCGCTGCCTATCTCGGCGGCGAAGTTTCGCTGGACCTCAAGGGTAGCTGACTTGACGCAAGGTCCTCCGCTGCTCGAACTTAAAGGCCTGCAGGTTGCCTACGGCGGCATTCAGGCGGTAAAGGGCATCGATCTTGCCGTCGGCGAGGGCGAACTGGTTTGCCTCATCGGCGCCAACGGCGCGGGCAAGACCACGACGCTGAAAGGCATCACCGGATTGCAACCGGTCAAGAGCGGCTCGATTCACTATGCGGGCGAGGACATTACCGGCAAGCCGGCATTTCAACTGGTGCGCAAGGGACTGTCGATGGTACCGGAGGGGCGTGGCGTTTTCGGCGCACTGACCATCGAGGAAAATCTGGCCATGGGGGCGTACACGCGCGACGATCACGCCGCGATCCGCGACGACATCGAGCGGGTGTATACGCTATTCTCGCGTCTGAAGGAACGGCGCCGGCAGACGGCAGGTACGTTGTCCGGTGGCGAGCAACAGATGCTTGCGATGGGCCGCGCGATGCTATCGCGACCAAAGCTTCTGCTGCTGGACGAGCCGTCGATGGGCCTCGCGCCCCTGATGGTTCAGAAGGTATTCGAAACCGTCATCGCCATCGCCAAGGAAGGAGTGACTATCCTGCTGATCGAGCAGAATGCCAAGCTCGCACTTGAAGTGAGCGACCGTGGCTACGTGATGGAAAGTGGTGAGATCACATTGTCCGGAGACGCGAAGCAGCTGCTCTGCGACCCGAAGGTGCGCGCGGCGTACCTCGGCGAGAACATCGCATAGAGAGGCGACTCTTGGAACCGCCGCTGGCACGCGCGACCGCGCATGCGCCCCGCGCGGTGCCGATCGCTCGCGCCTTTGCGTGGTACGAAGAGGCCATGCGTATTTTCAAACGCGCCCCGCTTATCTGGTGTGTGTTGGGCCTCATCACCCTTGCCTCCGAGCTGGCCCTGAATTTCGTCCCCGGCATCGGCGTCGCGTTGGCCAAGGTCATCGTGCCGGTCATCGAGTGCGGGATGCTGCTCGGAGTGGCGGCGGTCGATCGGGGTGAACCTTTGCAGGTTCGGGTGGCAGTCGCGGCTTTCGCGGCACGGCCCCGTGCATTGGCGGCGATTGTCGTCTCCGCACTGCTGATCTTCGGGGTCGAAGCATGGGCTGCCTACAGCGTCGCCGGCATCAACCTTCTCGAGAACGGCGAAAGCGAACCCTCGCTGACGGCCGCTGCGCTGACAAGCGTTTTTGCGGCCGGGACCTTAGTTTCGCTGCCGGTGACGTTCGTTCCTTTCGCCGCGTTGTTCGAGAACGCATCGTTCTGCCGTGCATTCGCGACCAGTGCCCGGGGCTTTGCATTAAACATCCTGCCGCTGCTGATCTTCGGCGCGCTCGCGCTGGTGCTGGTGCTCATCGGACTCCTGAGCTTCGGGTTTGGACTCATCGCCGTGTTTCCGCTGCTGGCGGCGGCGAGTTATGCGGCATGGAAGGATGTCTACGCCGTGGCAACGCCACCGCAGAGGTGAGAAGCAGGCCAGGCACGCCAACGGTGGATGTGTGGCCGATTGCGCTCCCTCAGGCAAGCGCGTTGATGACCGCCCGGGTCACCGCAGCGGTGTCGTCGTTTCCTCCAATGTCCGCAGGTTTGACTCTGCCCTGGGCGAAGGCCAAATCCACCGCATCCTGCAAGAATTTAGCCGCTTCGAGCAGCTTCGCATCGCCGTGGCGTTCACCAAGCCACTCCAGCATCAACGCGGAGGAGAGAATCATCGCGGTGGGGTTCGCGATGCCTTTGCCTGCGATGTCGGGCGCGCTGCCGTGCAACGGTTGGAACAGCCCGTGCGCGTCACCGATGTCCGCCGATGGCGCGTAACCCATGCCGCCGATCAAACCGGCACCCAGGTCCGAGGTGATGTCTCCGAATTGGTTTTCCATGGGGCAGACGTCGTAATCCCAGGGCTTGCGGATGAGATTCAGACAGTAGGCGTCGATATAGCAATGATCGGCAGCGATCGCGGGATGGAGTCTCGCTCGTTCGTGGAAAATCTTGTTCATGAAGGCCATGCCGAGAAAGACGTTCGACTTGTCGATGCAACTGACGCGGCCTTTCGCGGGATTGCGCCTCTTGCGCGCTTCGGCCAGCCGAAACGAAAAATCGAACAGCCGCTCACAGCCCTTGCGGGTAATTTCGGAGGTGTCGTGGACAGCTTCGTCGCCGCTTGCCGAAGTCCCCTTTGCCCCGCGATTCCGTGAATAGAACCAGCCTTCGGTCGACTCGCGAACGATGACGAAATCGATGTCCTTCGCCCGAGGCGAGGCCAGCGGCAACGGGAGGCCCGGCAGGGCGCGTATGGGCCGCACGCCGGCATATAGATCGAGATGAACACGCAAGTCCAGCTGCGGCGCAATTTCGGTGCCGTCGGGATACCGGATATCGGGCCAGCCCATCGCGCCAAACAGGATCGCATCGGCCTTTTCACAGGCCGCCATCGAGGCGTCAGGAAATGCGTTGCCAGTGTCCTTGTAGTGGTGTGCCCCGCCTGCGCGGCGAGCGCAGTGAAGCCGAAAGCCATGGCGCGACATGAGCGCTTCAAGAACCGCGAGGCTGGCATCGATCACTTCGATGCCGATGCCATCGCCCGGCAGCACGACAATGTTGTAGTCACTTTTCATGCATCACCATGTGGGGACGACCTCCGGTTTGGACCTGCTCGCGCAGAACGGGACAGGCGTGACAATCTCTGCTGTAATACACCGCGGTCCGTTACGAAAAAGCGAGACACCATGAGCTACCCCATGTCGAATCGATCGATGCCAGCGATGATCGTCGCGCTCGTTCTTGCGCTGGGCTGCATTTCCCCGGCGCGTGCGGAGCAGTCGGAATTGCGCGTCGCCAAGCAATACGGCCTTGGCTATCTGCAGATGATGGTACTGGAGGATCAGAGAATCGTCGAAAAGAATGCGACCGCGGCGGGACTTGGCGACGTCAAAGTCACGTGGGCCACGTTTCGCTCCAGCGACGTGATGAACGATGCATTGCTTTCCGGCAACGTCGATTTCGTGTGCCTGGGCATCCCCGGGCTGGCGACCATCTGGGGCAAGACCCGCGGCGGCCTCGACGTCAAGGCAGCTTCGGGGTTCAATTTCCTCCCTCTGCAACTCAATACGCGCAACGCAAGCATCAAATCGATCCGTGATCTGACCGACAAGAACAAGATCGCGCTTCCGGCGGTGAAGGTATCCATGCAGGCCATCATTCTGCAAATGGCGGCGGCACAGACATTCGGGGAGTCCAACTACACCAAGCTCGATGCGCTCACGGTGTCGATGGCGCATCCCGACGCGATGGCGACGTTCCTTTCGGGCGGTGGCGAGATCGACAATCACTTTACGTCACCGCCCTTCATCCAGAAGGAACTGGAAAAGCCGGGGATCACCAAGGTGCTGAACTCCGTCGAAGTGCTGGGCGGGCCCATCTCGTTCAACGTGGTTGCCGCGACGACCAAGTTCTACACGGACAATCCGCGGCTCTATGCGGTATTCATGAAATCGCTGGCCGAAGCAACCGAATTCATCAACCGCGACAAACGGGCAGCCGCCGAAATCTACATCAGGATGACAAAGGACAAGAGTCCCGTCGAGGATATCCTCAAGATCATCAACGATCCGCAGATCGAGTACTCGCTCGTACCGGCAAACACGATGAAGATGATCGACTTCATGTACAAGACAGGGACGATCAAGGTGAAGCCGGCGTCGTGGAAGGAACTCTTTTTCGCCAACATGCACGAGCTTCCCGGGAGTTGAGGTAAAGCGCGAAGCAAGCAGGCAGGCCGCCCAACGCGCAACGCAACCTTGCGCGCAACAGGCCGAGCCGACTACTGAATCAAACTCATCGGTCACCGGAGTCTTTGCCGGTGCTTTTGTCGATTGTGCACCGAAACGATGGTAGCGGTGAGCAACCATGGCGCAAGATTTGGCAGGAGTTTCTTGTATGCCGAGGGCACGGCCGCAGTCGGCTAGCTCGTCGGGGCGATTTCGAATCCCGTGAACTCACCCGTTGCTGGTTGGACATCCACTGCGGATACCTTTGCGGCCGGCGGACCCCCGTGCGCCCAGGCGATGATGGCCTCGACGCTGTGCGCGGACCCTGCGACGATCGCTTCGACGTCACCGTCTCGGCGATTGCGCACCCAGCCGCGCAGTTCCAGCGCGCGCGCCTCGTCGGCCAACGCGTAGCGGAAGCCGACGCCTTGCACGCGACCCTTGATGACCAGGCGTCTGACGATGGTCGTCAATGCGCTCAGCGCCCGGCGGTCTGCTTCGCCATCAGCAGCAGCCCGATCATCGTCTTGCTGTCGGTAATTTCTCCGCGATCGAGCAAAGCCAGTGCGTCGTCGAGATTGATGCCGAAGGTCTCGATGAATTCTCCGTGGTCCAGCCGAGCCCCGACGTACGTCAACTCCTCGGCGACAAAAATGTCGATCTGCTCGGTCGAATAGCTGATGACAGGATGCATCGTCGCCAGATGCGACCAGCGCGCTGCGACGTATCCGGTTTCCTCGGTGAGTTCGCGCTTCGCCGTGGTCAGCGGATCTTCGCCCGCATCCACTTTGCCCGCGGGAAATTCGATGAATACACGAGCCAAGGGATAGCGATACTGCCGCTCGACCAGCAGCTTGCCGTCCGGCAGCCTGGGGATGATCATCGCAGCACCGGGATGGACGACAAACTCGCGCGTGGCCCGCGTGCCATCGGGCATGCGCACCGTGTCGCGCTTGATGTGAAGCAGCTTGCCGCGAAACACGTCTTCCGACTCGACGCGAGTCTCGATCAGGTGGCGGTCGTCGGCTTGGTTCATCCGAGCCAGTCCTTCCCGATGAGGAAATCAGAGTAGAGCCTTGCTTCCATGCTGCCCACTTCAGGCTGCCAGTCGTAGCGCCATTTCACCACCGGCGGCAACGACATCAGAATCGCTTCCGTGCGTCCGTTCGACTGCAGCCCGAACAGCGTGCCCCGATCGTACACGAGATTGAATTCGACGTAACGGCCGCGGCGATAAGCCTGGAACTCGCGCTCGCGTTCGCCGAAAGGCAGATTGCGACGCCGCAGCAGGATGGGTTCGTACGCCGGCAGGAAATGATCGCCGACGCTGCGCGTCAGCGCGAAGCATTCGTCGAAAGTCCGATCGCACAGGTCGTCGAAGAATATCCCGCCGACACCACGGGGCTCGTTGCGATGCTTCAGGAAAAAATATTCGTCGCACCAGCGCTTGAATCGAGGGTAGTACTCCGCGCCAAATGGCGCCAGCGCCGCACGGCACGTCTGATGAAAGTGCACCGCGTCGTCTTCGAACCCATAGTATGGCGTCAGATCGGTGCCGCCACCGAACCACCAGACCGCCGCTTCGCCGTGCTTGCTCGCAACGAACATGCGTACGTTCATATGGACGGTCGGCACGTACGGATTGAACGGGTGCAGCACGAGCGAAACACCCATCACCTCGAACGACCGGCCCGCGAGTTGAGGTCGGTTGGCGGTCGCCGATGGCGGCAGGCGGCCGCCTTTGACGTGGGAGAAATTGACACCGCCGCGTTCGAATACCCCACCCTGCTCGAGCACACGGCTTTCGCCGCCGCCACCTTCGGGGCGCTCCCAAACGTCGCGGCGGAAGGTGCTGCCGTCGATCGTCTCCAGACGCGCGACGATGCCGGCCTGGAGGGCCGTGAAATAGTCGCGAGCGGACGCCAGGTCCATGTTTCGATACGCGAATCAGTTCTTGCGCGGAGCGATCGCGCGATGGCCGATGTCCGTGCGGTATTGCATGCCGTCGAAATGGATTCCGGCGAGCGCGCCGTACGCGGCGCGTTGTGCCTGCCGCACGGTCTCGCCGAGCGCGGTGACGCAAAGTACACGCCCGCCACAAGTCACCACGTCGTCGCCGGACAATGCCGTGCCAGCGTGAAACACCTTGCAGTCGGCGGCCGACACGTCCAACCCTGTAATTGTGTCACCTTCGCGCGGACGATCGGGATAGCCCGCCGCCGCAATCACGACGCCCAGCGCCGCACGGCGATCCCAGTCGGCTTCGACTCGGTCGAGCTTACCTTCGACCGCGTGCTGCAACAGATCGACCAGGTCCGACTTGAGGCGCATCAGAATCGGTTGTGCCTCCGGATCACCAAGGCGGCAATTGAATTCGAGCGTCGACGGATTGCCTTCGGCGTCGATCATCACGCCCGCATAGAGAAAGCCGGTGTACGCCATGCCCTCCGCGGCCATGCCGTTCACGGCAGGCATGACAATCTCGCGCATGATGCGCGCGTGCACCTGCGGCGTGACCGCCGGCGCTGGCGAATAGGCGCCCATGCCGCCGGTGTTCGGCCCCTGGTCACCGTCATGCAGGCGCTTGTGATCCTGCGACGACGCCAGCGGCAGGACGTGTGTCCCATCCGCGATCACTATGAAGCTCGCTTCCTCGCCAACGAGGCAATCTTCGATGACGACGCGCGCGCCCGCGTCGCCCAGCCGGTTGCCGACGAGCATCGCGTCGATGGCCGCGTGTGCTTCGGCGGCCGTTGCGGCAACTACGACGCCCTTGCCGGCGGCGAGACCATCCGCCTTGACGACGATCGGCGCACCGTGCGCATCGACGTAAGCGTGCGCGGCGACCGCGTGCGTAAACGTCTGATGGACCGCCGTCGGGATGCCGTGGCGCGACATGAACGCCTTGGCGAAATCCTTGGAGCTTTCGAGCTGTGCCGCGTCCTTCGTCGGGCCGAATATTTTCATTCCGGCCGCCCGGAAGGCATCGACGACACCGTTGGCGAGCGGCGCTTCCGGACCGACGACCGTCAGCATGACGCGCTCCGCAGCGGCGAACGCGACCAAATCAGGGATCGCACTGAGCGAGACATTGGTCAGCGACGGCTCGCGCGCAGTACCGGCATTGCCTGGGGCGACGAACACCTTGCCCACGCGCTGCGACTGCGCGATTTTCCACGCGAGCGCGTGCTCGCGCCCGCCTCCGCCGATGACTAGTACGTTCAACGCATCACTTTCCGTCGAGCGTTATGCTGCCAAAGACGTACAGGACACTGCCGTGATTGACACCCGCGTTGAGGGTCGGGACGAACGAAGTAAGCAGGGTGAATTTCTGGTAGCGCAGCGCGAACATGGGCAATACCGCCGGAAGCGGCCACCCATTGGCGATGTCCGGTCGCTGGAAGATGAACGCACTGTAGCCAAGTCCGGGCTGGACGTTCTCGCGTTCGCCCCAGTAGGTGAGCCACGCGTAGCCCAAGTTCAGTTGGGCTGTCTTGTGCGAGTCTTCGAAAGCAAGAACGTACACCGTGTCGGTGTCACCGTTGGCGCGTTCGAGCGTGCGCGCCCAACCGCCGCCCCATGCGTTCGAGTTCTCCTCCGCGCGACGTTCGGCGGTCCACGACCATGGCACATGCCACGCATAGCCTGACAGGAGCAACTGATTGTCGCCGTGATCGTAGGTGTCCACCAACGTGCGACAGCTTTTCTCCAGCCACTCCCACGTGTCGGTGCATGCGGCGAATGTGGTTCCGACGGAGCAATACGCCAGCCAAAGCGCGAGTGCCAATCGCTTCAAGTTGAACCCCCAGGAGCACTGCATCAATGACGAAAGTGTCGAACGCCGGTGAAGACCATGGCGACGCCGCGTTCGTCCGCCGCGGCGATCACCTCGGCGTCACGAACACTGCCGCCGGGTTGTATGACGGCGACCGCACCATTCTCCGCGACGACGTCGAGACCGTCGCGGAACGGAAAAAATGCATCCGACGCCACGACCGATCCCACGAGCGACAAGCCCGCATTGGCCGCCTTGATCGCGGCGATGCGCGTGGCATCAACCCGGCTCATCTGACCCGCGCCAATGCCCAGCGTGCGGCCCCCGCTACAATAAACGATAGCGTTGGATTTGACGAATCGGGCGACGCGCCAGGCGAACAGCAGGTCGGAAACCTGGATCGGTGTCGGGGCGAGGCAAGTGACGACCTTGAGCGATGCCGCGTCGACGGTGTCGACATCGGCGGTCTGCACCAGCATGCCGCCACCAACGCGCTTGGAGTCCCAAGTATTGCCGCCGCCGGGCACCGCGGCAATGGCGAGCACCCGCACGTTGGCTTTTTTCGCGATGGCACCGAGCGCATCGGTGCTGTATGACGGCGCGATGAGCACTTCGAGAAACTGGGAGCTCACGGCCTCGATGACGGTTGCGTCGACCTCGCGATTGAAAGCGATGATGCCGCCGAAGGCGGACGTCGGATCGGTTGCGAACGCCTTTTGATACGCCTCGAGCGGCGTATCCGCAAGTGCAACGCCGCACGGATTCGCGTGCTTGACGATGACGCACGCCGGCTCGGGAAACGTCTGGACGCATTCCCAGGCCGCATCGCTGTCGGCAATGTTGTTGTAGGACAGCTCCTTGCCCTGTAGCTGTTGGCTTGTCGCGATGGTTCCGGGTGCGGGCACGTCGTCGCGGTAGAACGCGGCCTGTTGATGCGGATTCTCGCCGTAGCGCATTTCCTGCAGTTTCGTTCCTTGCCAATTGAAGTGCCCCGGCAACGCGTGGACGGCGCCGCTGCCGTCCCGCGCCGTCAGGTAGCTGCTGATTGCGCCGTCGTAGGCAGCTGTGTGCGAGAACGCCTTCCGTGCAAGGGCGAAGCGCGTCTGCGGAGTAAGCGTCGCGCCGTGCGCGCGCATTTCCTCGAGCAACGCTGGGTAATCCGCCGGGTCGACAACGACGCCGACGTGCGCGTGGTTCTTTGCGGCCGAGCGGACCATGGCCGGGCCGCCAATGTCGATATTTTCGATGGCGTCCTCGAGCGTGCAGCCGGGTTTGGCCACCGTCTCGCGGAACGGATACAGGTTGACCACCACGAGATCAATGGTCGGAATATCGTGCCTATCCAGTGCCGCAGTATGTGCCGGCAGGTCGCGCCGCGCCAGAATTCCACCGTGGACCTTCGGGTGCAGCGTTTTGACGCGTCCATCGAGCATTTCCGGGAAACCCGTGTAAACGCCAATCTCTGTAACGGAAAGTCCGGCGTCAGCGAGCGCTTTCGCGGTGCCGCCGGTAGATAGGAGCTTGACGCCCAGCGCCGCCAGCCCGCGCGCGAAATCGATCAAGCCGGTCTTGTCGGAGACCGACAGCAATGCCTGCGTGATCGGAGCGGCCAAGGGTTCGGTCGAGCGTTGAGCGTTGAGCGTTGAGCGTCAGACGGCACAAAGATCCGCTAGCCGATCAACCCTTGAAGGGCCTGCTAGCGAATGTTGTATTTCGACAACTTGCTGCGCAGCGTATTGCGATTCAACCCGAGCATGTCCGCCGCGCTGGTCTGGTTACCTCCGGCGCGATGCATGACCAGCGTGATGAGTGAGCGCTCGACATTGGCGATCACCATGTCGTAGATGCCGTGCGGCGGCTCGCCATCGAGCTTGCGGAAATATTCGTCGAGTGATTTCTCGACGCTGCGGCAGATTTCGTTGCCGCCGTTCATTCGTGTGGTTCTTTTCACGCTGCGAGGGCCTCCTCTACCCGCGAAGCTGGGACCGGTGATGCGGTTGTTACCGATGGCGAAAACGCCAGCCGTTCGCCGCACGCGGCAAGACTATCGAAAAACCGGTTGACTGCCGCGATCTGGGCCGCGGCGGTGTCGAGATGATTGACTTCATGCCGGAACGCTTCGCCGCCGGGCAGCCCGTCCGAATACCACCCAAGGTGCTTGCGCGCCGTTCGCACGCCGATGTCTTCGCCATAGAGCGAATAATGATCGTCCAGATGCTCGAGGATGACGTTGCGGATCTCCTCGACCATCGGCGGCGCAAGATGGTCACCATGATCGAGGAAATGACGAATCTCGCGAAAGATCCAGGGTCGCCCTTGGGCCGCCCGTCCGATCATTACGGCGTCGGCTCCGGTGCGAGCAAGCACGTCATGCGCCTTTTCAGCCGAGTCGATGTCGCCGTTCGCCGTCACCGGCAATGACACCGCGCGCTTGACCTCGCGAATCGTGTCGTACTCGACCGCGCCGACAAAGCCGCACTCGCGGGTGCGCCCATGCACCGACAGTGCTGCGATGCCGGCGTCCTCGGCGATCCGGGCGACCCGGACCGCGTTGCGGTGCTCGCGGTTCCAGCCCGTACGGATCTTCAGCGTCACCGGCACGCTGACCGCCGCGACCACCGCCGCAAGAATGGTGGCCACCAGCGGCTCGTCCTGCAAAAGCGCCGAGCCGGCGGCGACATTGCACACCTTCCTTGCCGGACATCCCATATTGATATCGATGATCTGCGCCCCGCGATCGACGTTGTAGCGAGCGCTGTCGGCCATTTGCGCGGGATCCGCACCGGCGATCTGCACGACGATGGGCTCGACCTCGCCACGGTGATCGGTGCGCCGCTGCGATTTGGGTGTAGCGCGTAACCGCGGATCCGAAGCGACCATTTCCGACACCGCAAGCCCTGCGCCAAACCGTTTGCAGAGCTGGCGGAAGGGGCGATCGGTGACGCCCGCCATGGGCGCGACGATCAGATTGTTCTCGATGCGATGCGAACCGATGTACACGTTCGGAATTTGCAGCAGGAGGAGGGAGCGGATTATACCGAGTTTGCGGCGCCGATGTCAGCGCGTTTGTCGGATTGCGCGCGACGAACGCTGGCGACGCGTTTGATCAGCGCCAGCCGAACAGCATCCCGCGCGTGAACGATCGCTTCAACGGCGGAAGCGAATCAAGCAAAGTGAGTGCCAACCCTCGCGGCCAGCGCAGCAGCGCGTAGTCGTTGCCAAACGCGCCGAGCACTCCGTGCGTAAACGCGATACCTGCCCAACGGTCCGAGCGGCGACGGCTTGCATACCGTACCATTCGATCGCGTACGCCAATTTGATCGCGCGGCGTCGCAAGCAACTCCTGCGCCAACTCCCATGCGTCACGCACGCCAAGATTGAATCCCTGTCCTGCGACTGGATGCAAGGCCTGCGCGGCGTTGCCGAGTAGCACCGTGCGTTCGGTCACGATTCGATCGGCGAAGTCAAGGAGCAACGGGAATGTGCGCCGGTCGGCGACGCGCACGAAGTCGCCCGCGCGCGATCCGAAGCGCTGCCGAAGTCCGGCGAGGAATTCCGGCTCGGACGACGCGACGAGCGCGCCACCGCGTTCGGGACTTGTCGTCCACACCAATCCATAGTGGTCGTCTTCCGGAAGCAACGCCATCGGGCCATCCGGTGTGAAGCGTTCGAAGGCTACGCCTTCATGCGCTTTGCGCGTCCAGACCTTGGCCACGAGCGCGACCTGACCGTAGTCGTGCCGGCGCCGCGCGATGCCGGCGACGACGTCGCCACCGCCGTCCGCGGCAGCTGCGAGTCGACCGGTCCATGTCGACTCGGCGCCGTCGCGCCGACCTTCCACGCACGCATACGCCGGAGTCGACACCACGCGATCAACGACAAATTCGTGCTCGACATGCGTCCCGGCGCGCGCGAGCGCGGCATCGAGCGCGGCCTGCAGCGCACGATAGCTGACGACATACCCAAGCGCGGGCACGCGTTGCTCTTCCGCGTCCAGCCGCGCCGCGCCGAAGCCACCGCGCTGCGAAATGTCGATAGCCGTGATCGGCGTCACCGCACGCGGCTTCGCCGCAATGTCACCCCAGATGCCAAGCCGCTCGTAGATGAGCCGGCACCCGTGCGACAACGCGAGGGAGCGATCGCCGCGGGCAATCATTCGTGCCGGCCGCGCGTCGAGCGCGACAACATCCGCCTCGCCCGCCGCCAATGCCAGGGCGAGCGTTGCGCCGACGGGACCGGCGCCGACGACGATGACATCGTGCAGCATCGGAGAGGGTCGGGCCCGAATGTTGCTAGCCGTCAGCGCCCGGCAGCGCGCGTTCCGGCGTGACGATCAACGCACGCATGCGGCCTCGACGTCGGCAACGGTCTTGGGAGTCCCTGCGGTGAGGTTTTCGTTGCCCAGCGCCGTCACCAGCACGTCGTCTTCGATGCGCACGCCGATGTCCCAGAATTCCTCGGGCACGTTCTCGCCGGGACGGATGTAGCAGCCGGGCTCGACGGTCAAGAGCATGCCGGGCTCGAGCGTGCGCGATTCGCCGTGAACGCGGTAAAGCCCGACGTCGTGCACGTCGAGCCCGAGCCAATGCCCGGCACGGTGCATATAGAACTGTTTGTACGCACCGGATTCGAGCACAGAATCCAGCGAACCCTGGCACAGCCCGAGATCGATCAACCCTTGCGCCAGCACGCGCTCCGCCACCAGATGGTAATCGTGAAACGCGCGTCCCGGCTTGACCTCGGCAATGCAGTCCAGTTGCGCCTTGAGCACGATTTCGTAGACGGCCTTCTGCGGGGCGCTGAACTTGCCACCCACCGGGAACGTGCGCGTGATGTCCGACGCATAGCCTTCGTACTCGCAGCCGGCGTCGATCAGCAACAGGTCGGAGGGCTGCATCTGCCGGTTGTTGTCGCGATAGTGCAGCACACAGGCGTTGGGTCCGGAAGCAACGATCGACGGATATGCGACCGCCTGCGCGCCCGAGCGCAGGAACTCGTGGGCAAGCTCGGCCTCCACCTGGTATTCGTACCACCCCGGTCGCGCGCTCGCCATCGCCCGCCGGTGCGCGCCGCTCGAAATTTCGGCGGCACGTCGGATGTACCGCAGTTCATGTTCATCCTTGTACAGGCGCATTGCGGCAAGGGGCGCGCGTACGTCGACGACGGTTTCCGGCGACGAGATGCCGGTGCGGACGCGGTTGCGCACCTCGTTGAGCGCGGCGGTGATCGTCTCGTCCCAATGCGGATAAAGCCCCAGCGGCGTATACAACGCCGGGCGATCGCCGGCCAGTTCCGCGAGCTTGGCGGGAAGATCACCCATCGAATAGGCTTCGTCGAAACCGAAGATCTCGCAGGCCGCGTCGGGCCCGTAGCGGAAGCCATCCCAGATCTCGCGCTCGACGTTCTTGTCGCGGCAGAACAATATCTGCCTCGCGTCACCCTCGTCCTCGCCAGCCACGAGCAAGGCGACGGCCTCGGGCTCCGGGAATCCTGACACGTAGTAGAAGTAGCTGTCCGGACGATAGGGATAATGCGTATCAGCGTTGCGGACGGCCTCCGGCGCGGTCGGGATCGCCGCGATTCCGCCTCCGGTCTGGCGGCGCATTTCGGCGATCAGTTGCGCGCGCCGCGCGCGGTGATGCTGATGGTTGTAATTCATCGCTGGGACAGACGCCGGAATAGTCGATGCATCATTATAAGCGCACGTGGCTCTGGAGCCCGACCCCCATGCGGTAACATCCGGAACGTGACATCGCCCTCGACGCGCCCTTTCGATGCATCGCACGCAAGCGTATTCGACGCCAAACGCGCGTTGCGCGCACGCGTCCTGTCGGCGCGGGACCAGACCCCCTCCGCGGTGCACGTCGAGTCCAGCCGGGCGATCGCGACCGCGCTGGCAGCGCGCACGGATTTCCAGGCCGCGCCGACGTTGCTTCTGACCTTGCCCTTCGGCAGCGAATGGGATTCCGCACCCCTTCTCGGGGTCGCTTTCGGCCTGGACAAGTTGGTCGTCATTCCACGCGTCAACTTGACGACACGCATGCTTGACCTGTGTGCTGTGACCGACCTCGAGCACGATGTCGCGCCAGGATACCGCGGAATCCGCGAGCCATTGCCGCGCTGCACGCAGGTCGACCCCGGAGCGATCGATTGGGTGCTGGTCCCGGGGGTCGCCTTCGACCGGAATGGAAAGCGCCTGGGCTACGGTGGTGGTTTCTACGATCGCCTGCTGCCGTTGCTTCCACGCGCCGCGTCGCGAGTAGCCGGGGCGTTCGAGCTCCAGATCGTCGACAGCTATCCCGCACGCCGCCCACGATCTGGCAGTAGACGCGATCGTCACCGAGGCACGCACGCTTTCCGCCACTTTTGAGTGATGCGTCGTATCAAATGTCTGTTCGGCGAAGCCCGCAGATCCGGCCATGAAACGCGCCGTTGCGCGCCCCCGCACAAGTGAGTGACCGGGAGCGCTGGCTGAAACCTCCATCCAACGCGCTGACCGCGCTCGCAGTAACGCTGGCGATTCAGGCCTTCACCTCCCTTGCGGCAACAGCCACCGCCGTCCTCGCGCCGGAGATGGGACCGGCGGTCGGGTTGGACCCAAAGCTGATCGGCGTTTTCGTTGGCGTGCTGTATCTGGGCGCCATGCTGACGAGTCTCGCCTCGGGCGGCTTTATCGAGCGTTACGGGCCGATCCGCGTGTCGCAGGTCAGCGCGGTGCTGTGCGCGTGCGGACTCGCGCTGACGACCGGGCCCGCCTGGACGCTGCTCCTTGCGCCCGCGCTGATCGGAATCGGCTACGGGCCGATTACACCGGCTTCTTCACAACTGCTCGCACGAACGGCGTCGCAGCGCACGATGGCCCTCACGTTTTCGATCAAGCAGACTGGCGTGCCGTTGGGCGCCGCAGTCGCCGGCGCGCTGCTGCCGCTGATCACCGCCGGTCACGGCTGGCGAACCGCGATCTGGGTTGTTGCTGGCTCGGGCGTGCTCATCGCATTGCTCGCGCAACCGACGCGTGCCGCGCTCGACGTGGGTCTCAGCCGCGAGCACCGCGTATCGCTGGCGCGGCTCTTTGCGCCACTGCAGTTGGTGGTGCGCAGTCCGCAACTGCTGGAATTGACAACAACGGGCTTTGTCTATGCAGCGACGCAGGCGTGTCTGTTGAGCTTTCTGGTCATCTACCTTAACGGGGAACTCGATCGCACATTGATTGACGCCGGTCTCGCGCTGACCGTCGCTACCGTCGGCGGCATCGTCGGTCGCATCAGCTGGGGCATGGTCGCCGATCGATGGCTTGCGCCGCGGCGGATGCTTGGCTTGCTGGGCGTCGTCGCAGGCGCCTGCGCGTTGGGCGTGTCGAGTTTCGGTCCGACGTGGTCGACAGTCGCCGAAAGCCTGGTATGCGGACTTTTCGGCGTGACGGCCATCGGCTGGAATGGGGTTCAACTCGCCGAGGTCGCCCGCCATTCGCCGCGGGGCAAGGCAGGTGCCATTACCGGCGCATCCGGATTCATCACTTTTGCCGGTGTGGTAGTGGGACCACCATTGTTCGCCCTGCTGGCGACGCTCACTGGCAGCTACGCCACCGGCTTTGCCGCGATGGGACTGGCCAGCCTCACTTGTGGTGGTTGGCTGCTGCGGCGCAAGGTGTAGCGGGCCACGAGGGTAGTTTCAGGCTGGCTGCACAAGCTGGCAATCGAGGGCGTTTGAATACAGCCTTGCGCGTGCTATCGTAAACAATAAACGCATCGCCTTCGTGCCGCGAATCCGCGCGCCTGGTTTGCCCGACTCCCAACCATCCGCACCCGGTCCTTTGCCCGCACGTACCGCCGTTCCGTCATTGTTGCAAGGAGCAAGCTACCATGGACATGAAGCCTGACGTCGATCCGCAGGAAACGAAGGAATGGGTGGACGCCATCGACGGCGTGCTCGAGTACGAGGGACCGGAACGCGGGCATTACCTCATCGAACAGGTCATCGACCGGGCCCGGCGACGCGGTGCGCACGTGCCGTTTTCCGCCAACACCGCCTACATCAATACGATTCCGGTCGAAAAGCAGCCCAAGATGCCCGGTGACCAGACGATCGAGGAAAAAATCCGGAACTACGCGCGATGGAACGCGATGGCGATGGTGATCCGCGCCAACAAGGACACCAACGTCGGCGGTCACATCGCGAGTTACGCGTCGGCCGCGACGCTCTACGATGTCGGTTTCAATCATTTCTGGCATGCGCCGTCCGCCGATCATGGCGGCGACCTGGTCTTCGTACAGGGGCATTCGGCGCCTGGCGTGTATGCGCGCGCATTCATGCTCGGCCGTCTGACGCCCGAACAGATGGACAATTTCCGCCAGGAAGTCGATGGCAAGGGCATCTCGTCCTATCCGCATCCGTGGCTGATGCCTGATTTCTGGCAGTTCCCGACCGTGTCGATGGGACTGGGCGCCTTGATGGCTATCTACCAGGCGCGCTTCATGAAATATCTGCAGGACCGGGGCCTTGCGAAAACCGAGGGCCGCAAAGTGTGGTGCTTCTGCGGCGATGGCGAAATGGACGAACCCGAGTCGATGGGCGCCATCGGCATGGCCGCGCGCGAGAAATGCGACAACCTGATTTTCGTGATCAATTGCAACCTGCAGCGCCTCGACGGCCCGGTGCGCGGCAACGGCAAGATCATCCAGGAGCTGGAGGCCGATTTCCGTGGCGCCGGCTGGAACGTCATCAAAGTCGTCTGGGGCACGCGTTGGGATGCGCTGTTCGCGCGTGACAAGCAGGGGATCCTGATGCGGCGCATGATGGAATGCGTCGATGGCGAGTACCAGACCTTCAAGTCGAAGGACGGCGCATATGTGCGCGAATATTTCTTCAACACGCCAGAACTCAAGGCGCTCGTCGCCGACTGGTCGGACGAGGATATCTGGAACCTCAACCGCGGCGGCCACGATCCGCACAAGGTCTATGCCGCGTTTGATGCCGCGGTCAACCACAAGGACCAGCCGACGGTAATCCTCGCCAAGACGATCAAGGGCTTCGGCATGGGGTTATCCGGCGAAGCCCAGAACATCACCCACCAGCAGAAGAAAATGTCGGTCGATTCGATCCGCCACTTCCGTGATCGCTTCGCCATCCCGGTCCCCGATGACCAGCTGGCCAACGTCCCACTGGTCACCTTCCCCGATGGCTCGCCGGAACTCGAGTACATGCGCGCGCATCGCCAAGCGCTGGGGGGGTACCTCCCCGCGCGGCGCGGGAAAGCTGAAGCGCTCGTCACGCCTCCGCTGTCGACCTTCGAGCGCTTCCTCAAGAGTACCGAGGATCGCGAGATATCGACGACGATGGCGTTCGTACAGATCCTGCAGACGCTGCTCCGCGACAAGAACATCGGCCGGCGCATCGTGCCAATCGTCCCCGACGAATCGCGTACGTTCGGCATGGAAGGCATGTTCCGCCAGCTCGGCATCTGGAATCAGCTGGGGCAGTTGTACACGCCGCAGGATGCCGACCAGTTGATGTTCTACAAGGAGACCAAGGACGGCCAGATCCTGCAGGAAGGCATCAACGAAGCCGGCGCCATGTGCGACTGGATCGCCGCGGCGACCTCGTACTCGACGCACGGCGTACCGATGATTCCGTTCTACATCTTCTACTCGATGTTCGGCTTCCAGCGCATCGGCGATCTGGCCTGGGCGGCCGGCGACATGCGCTCGCGCGGCTTTCTGCTCGGCGGCACCGCCGGCCGCACGACGCTCAACGGCGAGGGACTGCAGCACGAGGATGGCCACTCGCACCAGATTTCGGCGACGGTCCCCAACTGTATTTCCTACGATCCCACGTTCGGCTATGAGATTGCGGTCATCGTTCAGGATGGCTTGCGGCGCATGTACGCGGAACAAGAGGACGTCTATTACTACCTGACCGTGATGAACGAGAACTACACCCAGCCGGCGATGCCCGACGGCGCGGCCCCGAATATCCTGAAGGGCATGTATCTGCTCCAGGCCGGAGACGCGAAATCGAAGGCCCCGCGCGTGCAGCTGCTCGGTTCAGGCGTGATCCTGCGCGAGGCGGTCGCCGCAGCGGAGCTGCTCAGGAAGGACTGGGGCGTCGAATCCGATCTCTGGGGGTGCCCCTCGTTCGTGGAACTCGCGCGCGACGGAAATGCAGTCGCGCGGTGGAACATGCTGAACCCGACCGCCAAACAGAAGCAATCGCACGTAGCGGCGTGCCTCGGCGGGACGCAAGGGCCGGTCATCGCCTCGACCGACTACGTGCGGGCGTTTGCCGACCAGATCCGCGCTTTCGTGCCTCGCCGTTACGTCGTTCTGGGAACGGACGGCTTCGGGCGCTCCGATACACGTGAGAAATTGCGCCGATTCTTCGAAGTCGATCGCCATTACATCGTGGTCGCCGCATTGAAGGCCCTCGCTGACGAGGGAGCACTTCCTGCGACCAAGGTGGCGGAGGCGATCAGGAAATATGGCATCGACGCCGCCAAACCGGCGCCGTGGACGGTCTGACCCGACCCAATCGAAGACTCAGGGGCTCTGCATGAGCGCAATCGAAGTCAAGGTACCCGACATCGGCGATTTCACCGACGTTCCAGTGATCGAAGTGTTCGTCAAACCCGGGGACACCGTCAAAGCCGAGGATTCGCTCGTCACACTCGAATCCGACAAGGCTACGATGGACGTGCCCGCACCGAGCGCCGGCGTGGTCAAGGAGGTCAGGGTCAAAGTCGGCGACAAGGTGAGTGAAGGCAGCATCATTGTCACGCTCGACGCCGCGGTCGCTGCCGCGCCAGCCGCCAAGGCCGCCCCTGCTGCACCGGCACCGCCTGCGGCACCTGCGGCAGGGCCGGCGCCGCCACCCGCGAAGGCACCCGCCGCTGTCGCGGCGACAACCGAAGTCAGAGTTCCGGACATCGGCGATTTCACCGACGTTCCAGTGATCGAAGTGTTCGTCAAACCGGGGGATACCGTCAAAGCCGAGGATTCGCTCGTCACACTCGAATCCGACAAGGCCACGATGGACGTGCCCGCACCTGCCGCCGGGGTCGTCAAGGAGGTCAGGGTCAAGGTCGGCGACAAGGTGAGCGAAGGCAGCGTGATCCTGTCGCTGGAAGCCGCGGGCAGTGCGCCCACGCCTGGCACCAAGCCGGCGCCAGCCGCCGCAGCGGCGCCGCCTCCACCGACTGTCCCCCCGCCGCAAAGCGAGCCAGCAGCAACCGGCACGCCCGCCGTTGCAACAGCGAGCATCGACGCGACGAAGTTCAAGAACGCCCATGCTTCACCTTCGGTCCGCGCGTTCGCGCGGGAGCTCGGTGTCGACCTGTCCCGGGTGAAAGGTTCGGGTCCCAGCGACCGCATTCTCGAAGCCGACGTCGCGCAATTCGTCAAAGGTGTGATGAGCGGCAAGGCCGCTGCGCCCGCAGCCGCTGCGAGCGGCGACGCCCTGGGACTGCTGCCGTGGCCGAAGGTGGACTTCACCAAGTTCGGCCCGGTCGAAAGCAAGCCGCTGTCGCGGATCAAGAAGATCTCCGGAGCGAATCTTCATCGCAACTGGGTGCTGATTCCGCACGTCACCAACCACGACGACGCCGACATCACCGATCTCGAGGCGTTTCGCGTCACGCTCAACAAGGAAAACGAAAAATCGGGCGTCAAAGTGACGATGCTCGCGTTCCTGATCAAGGCGTGCGTCGCGGCGCTGAAGAAGTTCCCGGATTTCAACACCTCGCTCGATGGCGACAACCTGATCTTCAAGCAGTACTACAACATCGGTTTTGCCGCAGACACGCCCAACGGCCTGGTCGTCCCGGTGATCAAGCAGGCGGATCAGAAGGGCCTGCTGGCGATCGCGAAGGAGATGACCGAATTGTCCGCCAAGGCGCGCGATGGCAAGCTCGGGCCGGCGGACATGCAAGGCGGCTGCTTCTCGATCTCGAGCCTGGGCGGCATTGGCGGCACCTACTTCTCACCGATCATCAACGCGCCGGAAGTCGCGATCCTCGGCGTCTGCCGCTCGGCCACGCGCCCGATATGGGACGGCAAGCAGTTCGCGCCACGGCTGATCCTGCCGCTGTCGCTGTCGTATGACCATCGTGTCATCGATGGCGCGTCCGCGGCCCGTTTCAACAGCTATCTCATTGCGCTGCTCGCCGATCTGCGGCGCGTCATGCTATAGGCGACATATGGCTGTGATCGAAGTCAAAGTCCCCGACATCGGCGACTTCAAGGACGTGCCGGTTATCGAAGTCTTCGTCAAACCCGGCGACATCGTGAAAGCCGAAGATTCGCTGATCACCCTCGAATCCGACAAGGCGACGATGGACGTGCCGTCGCCAGCCGCGGGCACGGTGAAGGAGGTCAGGGCCAAGGTCGGCGACAAGTTGAGCGAAGGCAGCGTGGTACTGACGCTCGAGTCCGCAAGTGCTTCGGCGCCCGCTAAACCTACGGGCGCTGCAGGGCCATCAGCCGTTCCACCCGAGCGGGCCGCGACTCCGGCTCCAGCAGCGCCCGCGCCGGGCGCCGCGAGTTACTCAGGCAAAGCCGATGTCGAGTGCGAAATGCTCGTGCTCGGTGCCGGCCCCGGCGGCTACAGCGCGGCCTTTCGTGCCGCCGACCTGGGGCTGAAGACGGTACTCGTCGAGCGGTACGCAACATTGGGGGGCGTGTGCCTCAACGTCGGTTGCATCCCGTCGAAGGCGCTGCTTCATATCGCGGCAGTGATGGACGAGGTCACGGCGCTCGGCGAGCACGGCGTCGCGTTCGCCGCGCCGAAACTCGATCTTGCAAAGTTGCTCGCGTGGAAGAACAAGGTCGTCGGCAAATTGACAGGCGGCCTCACGGGCATGGCAAAAGCGCGCAAAGTCGAAGTTGTGCGGGGCTATGGCAGTTTCCTCGATCCCTATCACCTCGTCGTTGAATTGACCGAAGGACCGGGGCAGGGGAAGACGGGCGCCAAGAAGGTCGTCCGCTTCCAGAAGGCGATCATCGCGGCCGGGTCGCAGTCGGTGAACCTGCCTTTTGTTCCCGACGATCCGCGCATCGTCGATTCGACCGGTGCACTCGAACTGCGTTCGGTACCCAAGCGCATGCTGGTCGTGGGTGGGGGCATCATCGGGCTGGAAATGGGAACCGTGTATTCAAGCCTCGGCGCGCGGCTCGACGTCGTGGAAATGCTCGACGGATTGATGCAGGGCGCCGACCGCGATCTGGTGAAGGTCTGGGAGAAAATGAACAAGCCGCGCCTCGATCGCGTCATGCTCAAAACCAAGACCGTCGGTGTCGAAGCGAAAAAGGATGCGGTCTACGTGAGCTTCGAAGGCGAGCAGGCGCCATCTGGGCCTCAGCCCTACGACCTCGTGCTGCTGGCGGTAGGACGCAGCCCCAACGGCAAGAAGATCGGCGCGGAAAAAGCAGGTGTGGTCGTTACCGATCGGGGTTTCATCCCGGCCGATAACCAGTTGCGCACCAACGTGCCGCACATTTTCGCGATCGGCGACATCATCGGGCAGCCGATGCTCGCCCACAAAGCGACGCACGAGGGTCATGTCGCTGCCGAAGCCGCCGCCGGCCAGAAGTCGTTCTTCGATGCGCGCGTCATTCCGTCGGTCGCATACACCGATCCGGAAATCGCCTGGGTCGGCGCGACCGAGGACGAAGCGAAGGCGAAGGGCGTGAAGCTGCAAAGAAGTATGTTTCCATGGGTTGCCTCCGGGCGGGCGATCGCCAACGGCCGCGACGAGGGGTTCACCAAACTGCTGTTCGATGCCGATACCCACCGCATCGTTGGCGGCGGCATCGTCGGCACACATGCCGGCGACCTGATCAGCGAGCTCGCGCTCGCGATCGAAATGGGCGCCAATGCCGTCGACATCGGCAAGACGATTCACCCGCATCCGACCCTCAGCGAATCGATCGGACTCGCCGCGGAGGCGTTCGAGGGCGTCTGCACCGACCTGCCGCCAGTGCGTAAAAAAGCGTGACACAGGACGAGCAGAAACAGAGCGTCGCCCACGAGGCGATCAAGTATGTTGTCGCCGATGCGTACATTGGCGTCGGCAGTGGATCGACCGCGAATTTCTTCATCGACGAGCTGGCCAAGATCAAGAACCGCGTCAAGGGCGCGGTGGCAAGTTCGGTCAGGACCGCAGATCGCCTGAAGAGTCACGGCATCCCCGTGGTTGACCTGCAAGACGTCGACCATCTACCCGTCTACATCGACGGCGCCGACGAAGTCACCGAGCACGGCGCAATGATTAAGGGCGGCGGCGGGGCGCTCACGCGTGAAAAAATCGTCGCCTCGGTCGCCGAAAAATTCGTATGCATCGTCGATGCGTCGAAGCTGGTCGGCGTGCTAGGCACATTTCCGTTGCCGGTCGAAGTCATCCCGATGGCACGCAGTGTCGTGGCGCGCGACCTCGTCAAACTGGGTGGGCAGCCGCGGTTGCGTGAACACTTCATCACCGACAACGGTAACCTTGTGCTGGACGTCGAGGATTTCACGATACTCAACCCCTTCGAGCTGGAAAGCCAGATCAACCACATCGTCGGCGTCGTTACCAACGGGCTGTTCGCGCGCCGCGGAGCGGACGTGATCCTGGTCGGTACCGATCAGGGCGTGCGCACGCTCAACGCACATAAGTTCTGACGTTCGGGCAGCGGCTTGGATGCACGGAACGCGGCAACGGGATCGGTTAGAATGGTTGCATGACGAATCTCAACGTCCCCGGCCTCGACCTGCCCGCGTATATGCATGACGTGGGGCAGCGTGCGCGCGCGGCCTCGCGTACGCTCGCAAGCGCCAGTACGAATGCGAAAAACGGTGCGTTACTCGCGATGGCGCGAGCGCTGCGTCGCGACGAGTCGAAACTGCTGGCTGCGAACGCGCGCGATATCGCCGCGGCCAAAGCCTCCGGCTGCGACGCGGCATTCATCGACCGCCTCACACTGTCCGCGAAGTCGATCGCAGCCATGGCGGAAGGGCTGGAGCAGATCGCGGCATTGCGCGACCCCATCGGCGAGATCAGCGATTTACGTTACCGGCCCACGGGCATTCAGGTCGGCAGGATGCGCGTGCCGCTGGGGGTCGTGGGCATCATCTACGAATCCCGGCCCAACGTGACGGCCGATGCCGCCGCGTTGTGCATCAAGGCGGGCAATGCCTGCATCCTGCGCGGCGGTTCGGAAGCCCTCAACAGCAACCAGGCGATCGCCGGGTGCGTGCACGAGGGCTTGGCCGCCGCGAGCCTGCCGGAAGCTGCGGTGCAGGTGATCGCCACGATCGATCGCGCCGCCGTGGGACTCCTTGTCGCCGACGAGCAACACATCGATGTGATCGTCCCCCGCGGCGGCAAGAGCCTGATCGAACGCGTTGCCCGCGAAGCGAAGGTTCCCGTGATCAAGCATCTCGACGGCGTGTGCCACGTGTTCATCGACGAGCACGCCGATATCGACATGGCGGTGCGCGTTGCCGACAACGCCAAGACGCAGCGCTACAGCCCATGCAACACGATGGAGACGCTGCTGGTGCACGCGAACATCGCGGCGCGGGTGCTGCCGCCTCTTTGCCGCATCTATCTGGACAAGGGCGTGGAACTGCGCGGTGATCCTGCTGCGCGCGGATTGGTCAGCGCGATGACGCCCGCGAGCGAAGAGGACTGGACCACCGAGTACCTGGCGCCGATCCTGGCGATTCGCGTCGTCGACAGCCTCGACGCCGCGATCGAGCACATTGCGCGCTACGGCTCGCAGCACACCGATGCGATCGTCACTTCGGATTACGCCAACGCCATGCGCTTTCTGCGCGAGGTCGACTCGAGTTCGGTGCTTATCAACGCGTCGACCCGCTTTGCCGACGGTTTTGAATACGGGCTGGGCGCCGAGATCGGTATCTCGACCAACAAGCTGCATGCGCGTGGCCCCGTGGGCCTCGAGGGTCTGACGAGCGAAAAGTGGGTCGTGTTCGGCAGCGGCCAGATTCGCGAATAACCCGGGGGCGCGCTCGACGCGACCCTGACCATGTCCTCGTCTGTTTCAATCTCCATCGCCACCAACACGGCGATCGCGGCCGCCAAAGGATTCGGCTGGCTCGTCACCGCCTCACCGACGCTTTTCGCGGAAACCATTCATTCGATCGCCGACGTCGCCAACCAGATCCTGCTGAAAGTTGGTGAGGTGCGCGGGCGGCGGGGGCCCGACGCCATGCATCCTTTCGGTCGTGGTCAGGAGAGATTCTTCTGGGCGCTGGTATCGGCCGTCAGCGTTTTCTTCATCGGCTGCGGCGTCAACATCTACCATGGCGTGCACGCGTTGCTGGCACGCCAGCCGGTCGAGCCGTTCACGCCGCTGGTGCTCGGTCTGCTCCTGTTCGCGCTGGCGCTCGAGTCGTTCACCTTCGTCGTTGCGGTTCGCGAGATCGGCGGCTGGAAGGGCCTCGCCGAAAATCGCACCAATACGACGGTGCTGGCCGTGGTACTGGAAGACGCAGTCGCGCTTCTGGGAATCCTGCTCACACTGCTCGTCGCCGGCGTGTCGTTCGTGCTGGGGCCTCGTCCGGAGTTCGACGCTGGCGTCGCGATCACCGTCGGTGTCCTCCTGGGCGCGATGGCGCTGTTTCTGGCCACGCTCAACCGCCGGCTGCTCATCGATAGCTCCGACCCGGCCGTCAACCGGCTCGCAGCGGCGTTCCTGACCCGGCACGGCGTCTCGGCCGATGTCAGCTCGATCGTGGTCGATGACGGCCACAGCGTCGTGTTTGTCCACGTCCGGCCCGGCGATGGAAACATTCCCGTCGGCTTCGATTCGCGGGCGATCGCTACGGCGCTGCAACAGCTCGCCCGGGAGCGCGGGCGCAAGACGGTCGACGAGGTGTATTGGAAAGGCCTTTAGCGCACTTGCTGCGCGCGAATGAATTCGCGCCTACAAACCGCGCATTGCTGTAGGTCCGAATTCATTCGGACCGCGGAGGTCATTTCCTCGCCGCGCGCGAATGAATTCGCGCCCACAACCGTCCGCGTCAGAACGACCGCGGCATGCCCAGGACGTGCTCGCCGACGTAGGACAGGATGAGGTTGGTCGAGATCGGCGCAACCTGGTAGAGGCGGGTCTCGCGAAACTTGCGCTCGACATCGAACTCGCAGGCGAAGCCGAACCCGCCGTGCGTCTGCAGGCATGCGTTGGCCGCCTCCCATGAGGCTTTGGCCGCAAGCAGCTTCGCCATGTTCGCCTCGGCGCCGCAGGGCTTCTGGGCGTCGAACAGCGCGCAGGCCCTGAAGCGCATCAGATTCGCCGCTTCGAGCTCGATGTAGCTCTCGGCGATCGGAAACTGCACGGCCTGGTTCTTGCCGATCGGCCGGTCGAACACGACGCGGTCGCTGGCATAGCGACGCGCCTTGTCGACGAACCACCAACCGTCGCCGATGCATTCCGCGGCGATCAGCGTGCGCTCGGCGTTCAGCCCATCGAGAATATAGCGAAAGCCCTTGCCTTCCTCGCCAATGAGGTTGTCCGCGGGGATCTCGAGGTCGTCGAAGAATACCTCGTTGGTTTCGTGGTTGACCATGTTCGGTATCGGCCGCACGCTGATGCCGCCGCGAATATCGCGCTTGATCTGGCGCAGGTCGATCAGAAACACACTCATCCCGTCGGATTTGCGCTTGACCTCGGCGAGCGGCGTCGTGCGCGCGAGGACGATCATCAAGTCCGAATGCTGCAGTCGAGACGTCCACACCTTCTGACCGTTGAGCACGTACTTCTCGCCGCTGCGCACGGCCGTGGTCTTCAGCTTGGTCGTGTCGGTGCCGGTGGTCGGTTCGGTGACTGCCATCGACTGCAGGCGCAGCTCGCCGCTGGCGATGCCCGGAAGATACGCTCTCTTCTGCGCATCCGACCCATGGCGCAGCACGGTCCCCATGTTGTACATCTGACCGTGGCAGGCGCCGGCGTTGCCGCCGCTGAGATTGATTTCTTCCATGATCACCGACGCTTCGGCGAGTCCCAGGCCGGAGCCACCGTATTCGGCCGGAATCATCGCCGCCAGCCAGCCAGCACGGGTCAGCTCGTCGACGAATGCTTCGGGATACCCGCGCTCGGCATCGACTTTCTGCCAATAGGCCGAGTCGAAATTGCTGCACAGCGCGCGCACGGCTTCGCGCAGTTCCTGATATCCGTCGGGAGCTGGTATTGCGTCCATGAATCGCCCTCCACGGCGCCTGCCGCGACACTCAACCCTTGACGACCGCTGGCCGACGATGTTGGCGCATCCACGTCAGCCACAGGGTCGCGCCAGCGACGATCGCGAGAAACGGCAACGCACCGAGGTTCATGCGTTCCCACCCGGCCGCAGTGACGAATGCGCCGGAGGAAAACGACGAGATGACCATGACCGTAAACACGATCATATCGTTGAGGCCTTGCGTCCTGGCTTTCTCGGCGGCGGTGTAAGTCTCAGTCAACAGGGTTGTCCCGCCCGTATACATGAAGTTCCAGCCTATGCCGAGCAACACCAACGCCATCCAGAACTGCCAGATTGCGATGCCCGACACTGCCACCGCGACGCAGACCGCCATCAGCAGCGCGCCCGCCAGAATGACCCTGAGTGCGCCAAAGCGCTTGATCAGTGAGCCGGTGAAAAAACCCGGCCCGTACATGCCGACCACGTGCCATTCGATCACGAACGCCGCCGCGCTGAAAGGGTGGCCACAGAATCCCATCGCCAGCGGAGTTGCGGTCATCAGCAGGTTCATGATGCCGTAGCCGAGTGCCGCCGCGAGCGCCGCGACGATGAACACGGGTTGCGCAGCGATGGCGCGCAGCGAACGCCCGCCGCCCATGCGCTCGTCGGCGGATGGCGCAGGAACCCGGACCTGCGACTGCACAGCGAGCGCGACCAGTGCAATCATCGACAGTATGAGAAAGGAACCCAGGAATGGCATCGAGTAAAGGTCCTTCGCCCAAAGGCTGGCCGTCGGTCCGACAAAACCGCCGACGATGCCTCCCGCGAGTACCAGGGAAATCGCTTTGGCCTTGAACGCCGGCGCCGCAACCTCGGCGGCAGCGAAGCGATACTGCAGGCCGAATGCCGTGTACACGCCGACGATCGCAGTGCCAAAGCAATACAGCGCAAAGCTGGCCCGCGCAATGCCCAGCGCGCAAGTCGCGCTGCCGACGACGGCGATCAGGGATCCCGTCATGAATCCGCGCCGGCGCCCGACACGCGCCATGTACAGTGCAGCGGGCATTGCGGCGAATGCGGACCCGAGCACGTAACTCGTGACACCGAGCGTCGCGAAGGTCTTGTTGTCGACCAGCGCATAGCCGACCAGCCCGTTCATCGCAATCAGGCCCGAGTTGTTGACGAGCAGAAGCGCCTGGCAGCAGGCAAGAAGCGCAATATCGCGATACGAGGTTTGCATCGGGATCAGGGACTGATCGCCACGCAATGCAAGCGCATTACGTTGTGCAAGGCACCGCAACGCGGCGACAATACGACTATATCAGCGATTCAACATGCGTGACGAGATCCTCGACTTCTGGTTCGGGCAGCGGGATGCTCCCGGTTTTGGCGACATCCGTGCCGAGTGGTTTCGCAAAGACGCTTCGTTCGATGCCGCGCTGCGTGCGCGCTTTGGCAGCGTCGTCGACGCGGCGCTTGCCGGAGGCTTTGCCGAATGGACCGACCCCCGCGGCATACTTGCGCGCGTGCTGGTCCTCGACCAGTTCACACGCAACAGCTATCGCGACACGCCGCGCGCGTTCGCCGGAGACGCCCTCGCCTTGTCGCTGTCACGGCAAGCCGTCGCACGCGGCGATGACCTCGCCTTGATTCCGGTCGAGCGCTGGTTCCTTTACATGCCGTTCGTGCACGCCGAAGCCATGGCAGCGCAACAGCGGTCGGTCGAGTTGTTCACGCGGCTGGCGACCGACACAGGCCTGACGGACCCTTTGGCGTGGGCCGAACGACACGCCGCCGTCGTTCGACGCTTCGGCCGCTTTCCCCATCGCAACGCGATACTCGGGCGCGCGTCGACGCCGGAAGAGGTCGCGTTTCTTGCAACACCTGGATCCGGCTTCTAGGACAGTCAGCTACCATCCCGTCCATGGCCGTCATCGAAGTCACGCTCGGACTCCTGCTGGCGGTCGCCGCCGTCGCCGCGATCGGCAAGTGGGTGCCGTTGCCACTGCCGCTGCTGTTGGTGGTTGGGGGCATTGCGCTTTCGTACGTGCCTGCGTTTCGCGAAGTGTCGATCGAGCCCGAGGTCTTTTTTCTGCTGTTCATTCCGCTGCTGCTGTTCGCAGACGGCTGGTTGATTCCGAAGCGCGACTTCATCCGGGTGCTGCGCCCGGTTCTGTTGCTCGCGTTCGGGCTGGTGTTCCTGACCGTATTCGCCATCGGCTATCTGATGCACTGGTTGATCCCCGGGTTGCCGCTCGCTGCCGCCTTCGCGCTCGCCGCGGTCGTATCGCCCACCGATGCGGTGGCCGTCAACGCCATCACCTCCAAGCTCAAGGTACCGGCACGAGTCACAACCATATTGAACGGCGAAAGCCTGATCAACGATGCATCGGGACTCGTTGCGTTCCGGTTCGCGGTTGCTACCGCAGTCACCGGCGCATTCCGATGGAGCGACGCCGTATTCCAGTTCTTCATCTTGTCCGGGGGCGGTCTTGTGCTGGGGCTTGCCATCGCCTGGGCGATCGGGCACATCCGGCTTGCGCTGAAGCGTTACTGCGTCGAAGACCCGACGATCCAGACGGTGCTCTCGGTCTTGACCCCGTACGCTGCATACCTCGCAGCCGAAGCCACAGGCGTCGGCAGCATTCTCGCAATCGTCGCTGCCGGACTCTACGCCGGTGCCCACGACGCACGCCATCTCGACGCACCGACGCGCGCGCATGCGTGGGAGGTCTGGAAGATGCTCCTGTTCGCATTCAATGGATTGGTGTTCGTGTTGCTCGGCGTCCAGCTGCATTCGCTGGTGGCGGGGCTCACCCTCGCGAGCATGCTGGAGGTTCTCGGCTACGCGCTCGTGCTGTCGGCAGCCCTTGTCGCTCTGCGCGTGTGCTGGGTATTTCCGGCAGCGTACCTGCCCTCGCTCCTTTCGCAGAGGATTCGCGCGCGCGAAGGCATCCCGGGGCGCGGACCGGTGTTCATTACCGCATGGGCGGGCATTCGCGGCTCAGTCACTCTGGCGGCCGCGCTGTCGATTCCGTACACCACCGCCAGCGGCGCACCTTTCCCCGGGCGCGACCTGATCATTCTGCTGGCCGCGAGCGCGATCGTAATCACGCTCCTGTTGAACAGCTTGACCTTGCAGCCCCTCATTCGCTTACTCAAGATCCGCGGCGACGGCATCGCCGAGCGCGAGGAGCGTGCGGCCAGAATCGCCACGGCGCAGGCAGCGATCGACACTTTGCAGCAGCGGATACCGAAACTGGCGGGCCCGCAGGAGGCTCAGTTCGCGGAGTCGTTGCTCGCGCAATATCAGCGGCGACTGCAGCGGCATTCAGCCAACGCCGAACGACGCCAGCAACTCGACGCGCTGCACGACTCACAGAAACAAATCTGGCTCGCAGCGGTTCGCGCCGAACGCAAGGAACTGATGCAGATGCGCGAACAGAATGTGATCAACGACGAGGTCATGCGCATCCTGGAAGGAGACATCGACGTCGAGGAGGCGTTGATCACCGGAGCCACGCGCCATGGGCATTGAGCCACGAGAGATTGGCGCCGTCATCGTGCGACGGATGAGCGCGAATACCGGAGCGCGCAGCGCGAAGGGACTCCGATCGTGATCCCGACCATCGGCGTCCTGGGCGGTACCTTCGACCCGATTCACTATGGCCATCTGCGCTTTGCCAGCGCGGTTCGCTCGGCACTCGGCCTGGCCCTGGTAAATGTGATCCCCGCCGGGGTTCCGCCACATCGCCCGGCGCCGGTGGCTTCACCGGACGATCGTCTGGCGATGACACGGCTTGGCTGCGCGGAATTTCCCGGTCTCAAGCCCGACGACCGCGAAATCCGGCGCACCGGGCCAAGTTACACCGTCGTAACCTTGCAGGACCTGCACAACGAAGACCGCAACCGTCCGCTCGCACTGCTGCTCGGCACCGATGCGTTGCAGGGACTGGCGGGCTGGCACCGATGGGAGCAGCTGTTCACGCTGGCGCACCTCGTGGTGGTCGAGCGCCCCGGTACGTCGCTCGACATTGCGGCGCTTTCGCCGCAGATGCGTGAGCAATGGGAGCGGAGACTGACGACGGATCCCACACGCCTTTCGCGTCAGCTTGCGGGTTCCATCGTGCGCGTACCCGTGGCGCCACAGTCGATCTCGGCAACCGCAATCCGCGCCGCGCTTGCAAGGGGCGTCGCCGGGCACGCGGAGGTCGAAGGTTTGCTTCCAGCAACGGTTCTGGCATATATTGAACGCAACCAACTGTATCGGCCCCCAACGGATGCGCCTTAATCGCCTGCAGAAAACCGCCGTCACCGCTCTCGAAGACATCAAAGCCCGCGACATCACGTTGCTCGATGTCCGCAAGCTCACCAGCCTGTACGACACACTGATCATCGCCACTGCCGAGTCCGCCCGGCAGGTAAACGCGCTCGCTCAGCACGTGCGCGACGCCATGAAGGCGGCGGGGGCGTCGATTGTCGGTGTCGAGGGGGAGCAGAGTGGCGAATGGGTGCTCGTCGACTGCGCGGACATCGTCGTGCACATCATGCAGCCCGCAGTGCGGCGATACTACAACCTGGAAGAGTTGTGGACGCCGCCCACGCCGCGGCGTCGCGCGAAGCCTGCAACCGAAATCGCGTAGTCGCGCGAGCCGCCGGCAAGGCGCCCTCAGCAACAAGCACAATGAGCTTGACTGATGCGTGTCGGCCCCACGCGCCCACCTCAGGTTGCCTCCACTCTCTGTCGCTCGCGGAGCCTCGCTCCGCTTCGTTGCGCGCACCGCGCAGCCAGGCATGAAGCTTCGCATCATCGCGCTCGGCCACAAGTTGCCTGCCTGGGCGAACGACGGGTTCGATGAATTCGCGCGCCGGATGCCGCGCGAATTCGCATTGGAGCTGATCGAACTCAAACCCGAAGCGCGCGACCGTGGAAAAAGCGTAGCGCAAATGCTGGCAGCGGAGGGTGCGCGCATCGTTGCCGCGGCTGCTGGCTGCCAGGTGGTGGCGCTCGACGAACATGGCGATCCGTGGACAACGGCAAAACTGGCCCGGCAGTTGCGCGCATGGCGCGACGACGCGCGCGCGATTGCATTTGTCATCGGCAGCGCGGATGGTCTTTCGCCGGGTGTCAAGCGCGCCGCCGCCATGGTCGTCGCGCTTTCCGCCCTGACACTGCCGCACAGCCTTGCCCGCCTCGTGCTCGCCGAACAGTTGTACCGCGCGGTCAGCCTGCTGCAGGGCCACCCCTACCATCGCGAATGAGCGCCGCGGGCGACGCCGAGACCCGTGGACGCTTGCACGAGCGGCGGCGAAGCCGAGGCCCGAAGGGCGCGTCCGCGAGCGCGGGCGGCGGCCGACACGCCGATGTTGCGCTAGGCGCTGGCGGTCTAAGAGGCCGCGACGCGGCGCGATTGAACGCGGCCGACGTGCGGTCGTTGGTAATGCGCAGCGGGTACAAGGAGGCCGGGAATGAGCATGGCACTGACCGATGAACCGTCGATCTACCTGGCGTCGAAGAGCCCGCGCCGAGCTGAGTTGTTGCGCCAGATCGGCCTGCCATTCGAGGAACTGCTCGTGCGTGAATCAAGCGGGCGACGCCGCGATGTCATCGAAACGCCGCGCAAGAACGAAGGCGCACTCGACTACGTCATGCGCATCGCGCGCACCAAGGCGGCGGTAGGCTGGCACCGGATGAAACGCCGCAGGTTGCCATCGCGGCCCGTACTCGCGGCCGACACCGAAGTCGTCATCGACGGTATGGTTCTGGGCAAGCCCGCGGATGCTCCTGGCGCGGCCGCCATGCTCCTGCGCCTCTCGGGCAACACGCACGAAGTGCTCACTGCTGTCGCCATTCGCTGGCATACGCAAATCTTGCTCGCGGTCTCGACATCGCGTGTCACCTTTCGCAAGCTCACGCGGGACGACATCGAACGTTACGTGGCCACCGGCGAACCCTTCGACAAAGCAGGCGGCTACGCCATCCAGGGCCGCGCCGCTGCGTTCATCAGTCACCTCGACGGCAGCTATTCGGGCGTCATGGGCTTGCCCTTGTTTGAAACCACCGAGATTCTGGCCAAGATCGGCTACCATCTGCCATAAGCAGCGATTAGAACTGTTGCCCATTCCAATGAGCCACGAAATTCTCATCAACGTCACGCCGCAGGAGACTCGAGTCGCGATGCTCGAGCAGGCGGTCGTGCAGGAGTTGCACATGGAACGCGCGAGCGCGCGCGGTCTGGTAGGCAACATCTATCTGGGGAAAGTCGCACGGGTGCTGCCAGGCATGCAGTCGGCGTTCATCGAAATCGGCCTCGAGCGGGCCGCCTTCCTGCATATCGCCGACATCTGGGAGCACCGGCAGAACGGTCACGGCCACGACAGCAAGCCGATCGAACGCATCCTGCACGAGGGACAGGCGCTGCTGGTGCAGGTGATCAAGGATCCGATCGGTACGAAGGGTGCCAGGCTGTCGACGCAGGTCAGTCTCGCCGGACGCCTGCTGGTCTATCTGCCGCAGGACTCACACATCGGCATTTCGCAGCGCATCGAAGACGAAGCGGAGCGCGAAAGTCTCCGCGACAAGCTGCAGCAACTGCTGCCCGAGGGTCTCGCCGGCGGATTCATCATCCGCACGATGGCGGAAACGGCGTCCGAGCGCGAGATGCAGAACGACATCGACTACCTCACCAAGCTCTGGCGCGACCTCACCGACAAGTCCGCGACGATACCTGCGCCTTCGCTGGTCTATCAGGACCTCAACCTCGCGCAGCGCGTTCTTCGCGACATGGTCACCGAAGAAACGGCTCGCATCCAGGTCGATTCGCGCGAGACGTTCCAGAAGATGCAGGAATTTTCCGGGCAGTACACGCAGAACATCTCCGACCGCATCGCACACTATGTGGGGGAGCGGCCGCTGTTCGATCTCAACGGCATCGAAGAAGAAATCCAGAAGGCGCTGGCGCGACGCGTCGACCTCAAGTCCGGCGGTTACCTGATCTTCGACCAGACTGAAGCGATGACGACCATCGACGTCAACACCGGCGGTTTCGTCGGCGGACGCAGCTTCGACGAGACGATCTTCAAGACCAACCTCGAAGCGGCGCAGGTCATCGCGCGGCAGCTGCGCCTGCGCAATCTCGGTGGCATCATCATCATCGATTTCATCGACATGGAGAATGCCGATCACCGCAATGCCGTCTTGGCGGAGCTCAACAAGGCGCTCGAGCGTGACCGGACGCGACTGACCGTCAACGGCTTCACGCAATTAGGCCTGGTCGAGATGACGCGCAAACGAACGCGGGAGAGTCTCGCGCACGTTCTGTGCGAGCCATGCATGACCTGCGGCGGCCGCGGCGAGATCAAGACGGCGCAAACGATATGCTACGAGATCCTGCGCGAGATCGTGCGCGAGTCGAAGCAGTTCAACGCGCGCGAATTCCGCATCCTCGCGTCGCAGTCGGTGATCGACCTGTTCCTTGACGAGGAATCGCAAAGCCTCGCCCAGCTCGGCGATTTCATCGGCAAGCCGATCTCGTTGCAGGTCGAGTCGATCTACACGCAGGAACAGTACGACATCGTCCTGATCTAAAAACCCTGATAGCCTGCCGCGCCTGGCATAGGTTGTTGCTCGCAGACTCGGAATCCTCATGTACTGCCTTGTACACTCCGGTTCCTCGCGCGAATTTGCCAACTGCGGTGCCTCGCTCTGCGCGCGCTCGCGGCGGCTCTTCGGCTTTTGAACCCTGTGTCTGCGTCTTCGCTCTGGGAACGTCTCCGCAAGTTCGCAGCACGGCTGCTGGGCAGGGCGCCACCGGAGCCAGGCCGCTTCGTCGCCGGCAGCAAGTTCTCGTGGAACGGATGGCTCGGTGCAACCTCATGGGTCTGGCCGTCGCGCGAATACCTGGTTTACGTCCCGCGCGGACACTCGCGCTGGAAACGGCGACCGATGATCGTGTTGCTGCACGGCTGCAAGCAGACCCCGGAGGAGATCGCCGCCGGTACTCGCATCACCGCGTTGGCCGATCGAAATGGCTGGCTGGTGTTGCTCCCGCGTCAGACCGAAAAGGCCAATCCGTGGCGGTGCTGGAACTGGTTCGACACGCGCACGAGCGCCGGCGATGGTGAGGCGGCGATCGTTCTGGCACAGGTGCGCGCCGTTCGTCGCGAGTTTCGCGCGCATCCCCGGCGCATTTTCGCGGCCGGCATGTCGGCGGGAGGAGCATTTACCGCGACGCTCGGCATGAGTACGGAGTTCGCCGGCGTTTTCGTGCACTCGGGTATCGCCAGCGGCGCCGCATCGGGCCCGCTCGCCGCGCTCGACGTCATGATGCGCGGCGCTGATACCAAGTACGAACGCATCGCCGCCGCCGCACACGGACGAAATCCCGCCAGCGTCGTGCCCCTGTGCGCCATCCAGGGAGGCCGCGACGAGGTCGTCGCCAAGATCAACGCGATCCAGCTCGTCAGGCAGTACCTCGTGCGCAACGGTCGCCTCGAAGCTGCGGAGCGTCCACCCGCCGAACTGCCCGCGCCGGACACCGAAACGTCACAGGACATCGGCGGCGGTCGCAGCGTGAACACGGCGGACTATCGCATCGGCGATCGAGTGGTGGTTCGGCTGGTGCGCGTGCCCGAACTCGGTCACGCGTGGAGCGGGGGCGATGACTCGTTGTCGTACAATGACGCGAAACCGCCGGATGCGACTGCGGTTCTCGGCGAGTTCATCGTCGAGCAGATCCGCTATCAGCGGCGATTGGGCTTCAGGAGGATGCGATGGCTGTCACGAGCATGAACCACTTTACGATACTCACCGACGACGTCGACGGCACGATTCTCTTCTACGACGAGTTGCTTGGACTGCGCGCAGGACCGCGGCCGAACTTCGACTTTCCCGGGGCATGGTTGTACTCGGGCGACGCGGCGATCCTGCACGTCATCGGTGGCCGCTCCAAGGCCGAACTCAGGGCCGGTGTCATCGACCACATGGCTTTCACGGGTCGCGACCTGCCCTCGACATTGCAAGCGCTGAAAGCGCGGGGCATCGAACACACGTGCCGCAGGCAAGTCGGTTCGGGAACGTGGCAGGTTTTTTTTCACGACCTGAACGGCGCCAAGGTTGAACTCGACTTCGACGCCAGCGAAACGGCACCTGGGCGCTGATGATTAGCGCGGCGCTCGATCATCTGATCGTCGCCGCGGCGACGCTCGAACAGGGCGAGGAGTTCATCGAATCGCGCCTTGGCGCGCGACCCCAACGGGGCGGCAAGCATCTCGCCATGGGCACCCACAACAGTGTGCTGAAGGTGGGATCACGGGCCTATCTCGAGGTGATCGCAATCGACCCCGACGGCGCGATTCCCGCGCGGTCGCGCTGGTTCGAGCTCGATCGTCCGGAGATGCAGGCGCAGCTGCGCGCCACGCCGCGTCTCATTCACTGGGCCGCGAGTACGACCGACATCGATGCCGCAAGACGCGCCTGCACGATCGATCCGGGGCCTGCGCACGCGATGTCGCGCGGCACGTTCAGCTGGCAGATCACGATTCCAGAAGACGGCCATCTTCCGGGCGGCGGTGTGTTGCCGACGTTGATCGCATGGCCGGACGCGCGCCATCCGACGGACGCGATGCCGGACGCGCGCGTGCGCCTTGCAACGCTGGCGGCGGCCCATCCGGAGCCGGCGCGAATTCGCAGCGCGCTCGCGGCTCTGGGACTCGGGGAAACGTTGCAGGTTACCTTCGCCGCCAAGATCCGCCTCGCGGCAATGCTGCATACGCCACGCGGTACGGTTTCGCTGTAGGTCCGAATCAATTCGGACCATGTGTTCATTCACTACCGTGCGCGAATGAATTCGCGCCTACGGTAGCGGCAGCATCAGTTCTTGGGCGCAGGCGACTCGCTGACCGCGAGCTGGCCGTACACGACGCGCGCGATCGACAGCAGCTGCTGCTTGTCGATATTGCCCGACAACGCATACCCGCAGGCGTCGTCGATCCAGTAGAAAACGCCGACGCCGTTTTCCTGCGCGTAGCGAAACGCGGTTTCGCGCGAGCGTTCGGCATCTTTACGCACGAGCAATGAAATACGCTGCTTGTCGGCATTTTCGTACATGAACAATGCCCCGGGTTTCTCGTTCCCCGCCACGAGCCGGCCGCCGACCAGCGCGAACCCGACGTTGTTCAGGTTCGGCGCGCGCAGCGGAAAACTCAGGCGCTTGGACAGCCAGCGCACCAGGCGCTCTTCTTCGTTGGCCCAGATCTCGACCGGGCGATTGGGGTCGGCAGCGTAGAGGGCGTGCGTGAGCGCCGCCTGACGCTGGAACGTTTCCGGCGTGCCGTCTTCACGCAAAACCTCCCCGCGCATTTGCCAGCCGACGGCGACGCCCACCACCAGCGACGCGGTCGCCACCAGCGCCGGCCACGCCCGGAACACTCCGCTACGACGACGGGCGCGCGGGGTCTTCGCGGCGGTAATGAGCGCGCGTGGCAGAGGCTCCGCAAGCCAGGGATCGAGGACGTCGCGCAATTGGGCATTGAGCCGCCGTATTTCCGCGACGCGTGCGGCCAGCGCCGGCTCGCGATCGAGCACGGCGGCGATCTCGCGCGCACGCTCGTCCGGGAGCCTATTGTCCGCGAACGCGTTCAGATCTTCGTCGGTCAGCGGCAGCGCAGAGCTCATTTGACCACCTTGAAAGTTGCGGGCGCATCCGCATTCATTCTGCGCAGCTTTTCGCGCGCACGGTTCAGCCGCGACATGACTGTGCCGATGGGCACGCCCTGGATGCGTGCGATGTCTTCATAGCGCAACTCCTCGACCGCAGCGAGGATGAGCACTTCGCGCTGGTCGGTAGGGAGCTGCCCGATCTGGATCAGCACTTCGTTGAGCTCGATGCGATCCGACTGGGTAGCGCGGACCGGAATCTGCCAGCCGGCGACCGGACCGTCATCGGCATCAAGTGAACTCTCGGCAAGCTCGCGCCGGCGCATCGAGAACTGGTTCACGTGTACGTTGTGCATGATGGTGAACAGCCACGCGCGCAAATCGCTCCCCGCCCGCCACAGTTGGCGCTTTTCCCAGGCGCGCGCCAGCGTGTCCTGAACCAGATCGTCCGCGCGGTTGACATCGCCGGTCAGGACGCGCGCATATCGGCGCAGCCGCGGAAGCGCCGCGACCAGATCAGGATCGGGAAGCGTTTCGGACATGGTAGGCGGGATAGGCGGTCACGCTCACCAGCACTGTTGTCGCGCGAAGTGTCATCCATTGCCCCTTCGATCAGAGGCGGGTTTCGTATGCAACAAAAGTCAGTAAACACTCGGCCGCGCCGATTTATTCCGCGCGCTTGGCCTGTCCGCCCCCAAGAGCTGGCGCCTGCCGCTTGGCCAATCGCTGTATCGCAAGCGTCATGCTCGCGCGCAGGCGCTCGGTGGCGAGAATGAGCTGATGGACTTCGTTGCGACTCTTGCGATTGATCCGCGCCGCGCCGAGATCCGCGCTCTCGCCAACCGAAATTCGTTCCGCTGCGGCAGTCAGACGTCGAATCGGCCGCACCACGGCGAACTGGATGAACAGCACTGCAACCACGAATGCAGCGGCCAGCAACGCGATTTGCAGCGGTCCTATGACGCCTGCTGCAACCTGCCAGAACGAGCGTATCGGAAGCCTCACGCTGATGATGCCAGCCACTTCGCCTTCCTTGAACCCGAAACCGTGCTCGGTGCCGTACCGCAACTTGACATCCGCGGGGGCATTCTCGGCACTCGCGTGGCACGCAAGGCACGACGCCTTTTCGTAGAGAGCTCGGGCGTAGCGATAGCCCTCGGGCAGGACCTCGTAGTATTCAGTCAGATGATTGGTGCGAATCTTGTCCAGCGCCTTCGCCTCGAATGCATCCGGTTTGTTCACCGGGTTCATGAAGTTGTGCGAGGTCATCCGGAATTTCGCCGGCGACGATGATTTCTCGACCACCTCCGAAAATTCGCGCTGAGCCAGCGCGGGGTTCTTGGAATAGAAATGCCAGAGATCTGGCGCCGCCTGTACCGCAGCGGCGGCCGCCGCGTCGGGGGGCAGTGACGCAAGCGTCACCTGTCCGAGATAGCTCTTGTTGTCATCCTTGACCCAGACGCGGCCGTACTGCGAGACCCAGCTGCCGAACGCATCGACGTTGTCGGCGACGGTCTCGGCCTGCGACTTGAGCTCGACGCGATACACGCTGTCGAGCACAAGGTAGAACGAACCCACCACAAGCAATAGCGCAATCACGAAGACGAACGTGAATTGCGTGGTGATCGAACGGCTGAACAGCATGGTGGTCTCCGGTGGCGATCAGGTGGCAGCTAGACATGAATGCACTTGCGCGCTTCGGCCACGAAGGCTTCGCGTCGCTCGTCGTCGTCGATGTGCTGCGCGAGCAGCGCGACGTACTGCAGGATATCGGCAGGGCGGGTCTTGTTTCCGGTCGCAAGCCACGCGACGCGCGCGTCCTGCGCCAGCTGCGCGCCAAAGGGGCCGACTTCGACGATGAACAGAGTTTCGATCGCGGTGCAGATTCGCAGCAGGAAAGGAAGCGCGCGATGGACAGGTGCCATGGGGCGCGCTGCTATCGGCGACCTGCAGCCGGGCGCCGGCAGCGGGGTTCGAGCCGTTCGTTGTGTTGCATTGGCGTGTCCTCCCTGCCCGCGTCTGTCGCGCGGGTTATGGCCAACGCGCATCCTGCCCTACCCGCTGCACTAGGGCAACTCCGCCGACGGCATTCGTGCCTGGATGATCGGTATTTTCCGCGCGAGGCCGCGCGAGCCTGGATTTTTCTCGTAGTGTCGTGGGTTGGGCGCCATCGCGGCCAGGCGGGCTGCCTGCTCGCCGGACAGCTGCGCGGCGGTTTCGCCGAAATAACGGCGTGCGGCGGCCTCGCACCCGAAGATGCCCGTTCCCCATTCGATCACGTTGAGGTAGATCTCGAAGATGCGACGCTTGTCGAGAGTGGATTCGAGCATCATCGTGATCAATGCCTCCTCGCCCTTGCGCAGGTAGCTCCTGTCACCGGACAGGAAGAGATTCTTGGCGAGTTGCTGCGTGATGGTCGAACCGCCGGCGACGACGCGCCCCTTGCGCGCGTTCTTGTCCATCGCCACTTGAATGCCGTCCCAGTCGAAGCCCTCGTGCTCCACGAACTTTGCGTCCTCGGCGGCGATCATCGCGCGCTTGAGGTTGACCGATATGCGGTTGTACGGAACCCAGACATACTGCAATTGCGCCTGTGGATTGTGCTCGCGCAGCTCCTGCAGCCTTTGCGCCATGAACGCCGTCTCGCGCGGCGCGTGGTCGCGCCACCACCAGATATGCGCGAAATACCAGAGTTGCAGCCCGACAAACGCCACTATCGCGAGGGCGACGATCCAAAGCACCCAGCGAATCACGACACGCATCGCCCACCGACAGCGCGCCGAGAACCATAGAACAGTTTCACGACGCTCAAGAGCTTCGCAGCAACGCGAACACTGGTCCCGTCTCCGGACGGACGCCCCGCCAGAGCGCAAAGCTTTCCGCGGCCTGTTCGATGAGCATGCCCAGCCCGTCGGCGGTTTTCGCTGCGCCCTGCTCGCTCGCCCACGCAACAAATGGCGTCGTGGCACTGGCGTAGACCAGGTCATACGCCAGCGCGCCCGGGGCGAACAGTCCCGCGGGCCACAAAGCGCGCGGGACTTCGCTGCCGAGTCCGATGCTCGTGGCGTTGATGACGACATCGAAGCGCTGACCCGCGAGCACCTCGGGAGCAATCGCGGCAAGCGGACCCATGCCCGCGAACGCCGCCGCCAGCTCGGCCGCGCGCGACGGCGTCCGGTTGGCGATGACTACGCGCCGCGGCGCCTCACGCAAGAGCGGCTGGAGGATGCCACGCGCCGCGCCCCCCGCGCCGAAAACCAGGACGTCGCACCCCGCGATCGTCGCCCCCACGTTGTGGATGAGATCGCGCAGCAGGCCTGCGCCGTCGGTGTTGTCGCCGTACCAGTGATCGCCGCGCCACGCCAGCGTGTTGCAGGCACCGGCTGATGCAGCACGCTCGCTGCGCTCCCGCGCCAGCGCGAACGCCTCCAGCTTGAACGGAATCGTCACATTGACCCCTTTGCCGCCTTCGCTCACGAACCGCTCCACCGTGGCGACGAAGCCATCGCGCGGCGCGAGCACCCGATCGTAGGTCAGCACCTGGCCGGTCGCCTGGGCGAACGCGGCGTGGATCAGCGGCGACTTGCTGTGGGCGACAGGATTGCCGATGACGGCGTAGCGATCCATGCTCATTGGCTGCTCAGCGAATCGCCGGGCGCGAACGTCCACGTGCGCGTGATGTACAGGATATCGGTATCGCGGTGGATGTCCGCGGGGAACGGCGCATAAGGGGCGGCCATCTGGACGATCTTCGTTGCTGCGAGATCGAGTATTTTTTTTCCGGAAGGGCGGTCGACAGTGACGCTTTCCAGCGTGCCGTTCGCGCGAATGCCGACGGTGATCAACAGGCTACCGTAGAGTTTCTGTTCGCGCGCTGCCACGGGATAATTGCGATTGCCGATACCTTCGACTTTCATGCGCCAATCTTCGACGTAGCGCGCGAACCGGTACTCCTCGGCGCGCGCGCCGACGAAACGGCGCTTGGGACGCTTCTGATACGCCTCCACCTGCTTGGCGATCTGCGCCTCCAGGCGCATCGTCTCCAGCGTCCGCTGCATCATTTCATTGGCGTTCGGCAGTGCGGGAACGTCGGGCGTATCGTTGGGCTTCGGCGTCGCCGGTGCAACCGGCGCCATGGACTTGAGCTGCGTCAGCATCTCCTGCGTCCGCGCTTCCAGCCGGCTGACGTTCTGAGTAGCGGTCTTGAGGTCCTGGCTGTCGCTGTCCTTGAGGGGTACGGGTAGCGGCGTTTTCGCGCGACGGTCAGCGTCGGTGTTGCCGCCTCCGTCGAGCCGCGCCTGGGCAAGGATATCCGCCTTGGTGGGTTTCGAATCCGTCCTTGCGTTGACCAGTGCTATTTCCAGCTGCGGGCCGTCGCGGTCGAACCTGGGGACCTCGAAGGGGCTAAAGTGGGTTGCCAGCACGACCATGTGGAGCAGAACCGACCAACCGATGGCGTTGGCCAGCAGGCGGTTGCCGGCCGCCGCGTCCACCGCCAGGAACGGCAGCGACATCGTCTGCGGCTCGCGCGCCTTCACGACCAGCGCACGCGGGCGTGCCGGCCGCTTCTTGGCGGCGACGGCGGCTTCGGCGACAGGCGCGACGACGGCCTGGGAGCGTGATGCCTTTGGCATAACGTGACAGTATATAGCCGTCTGGCAGGGTCTCAATCAAGGGCAGGCCCCAAATAATGCACTTCGATCGTCGCCGCCAGGAGGTCGATGCGCCCGATCCCGAGGCGTACACGGGCGTCCGCCGGGGTCCCGGGCAGGTCCGCGAGCCGCAGATAAAGCGGCATGGCGTCAAAACGCACCAGGTTGTCGCGCAGGACGGTCGCCGTCGCCGTTTGCACGTTTTCCTGGACCAGCCAGCGCAGGCACCAGTAGTGCTCCATTCGACTCTGGAAGTCGGCGTATTGGGCGTACGTGACCTCGAAATCGGCCATGGCGGCGAAGAGTTCGGCGTCGCCTTGGCCGTATGGCGCGGGATTTCCGGCGATTGCGGCCAGCAACTGGCGTTGATTGATGAGATCGCTGTAGCGACGCAGGGGTGAGCTCGACCACAAGTACTGGGCCACTCCAAGGCCTTGATGCGGCTCCGGACGGGTGCTCATCTTGACCTTGCCCATCTGCTGTGTGCGATACAACCCCGGCATGTCCGCGTCGACGAGCAATGCGCCCCAGCGCTCGTTCACGTGGATCATCAATTCGGCAACGAGCTTGTCCAGCGGTGATCCGCGCGGACGCGGAACAATGGAAACCTTGCCGTCCGGTGCGCCGTTCCAGTCGACGTGGAACGTGTAGTCGGTCCGTGCGACGTCGTTCTTGCCGCGCGCCTGTTCGAGCTTCTGCGCGAGCCGCCACAGCGCGCGCAGCTCGTCGGTCCATTCGGGTTCACGCGGCGTCGCATCCTGCGCGAATTGATCGCCAATGGTGTCGAGACGCAGGTTGGCGGCGATGGGTACCCGCTCCAGGCGTGTTTCACGCTTCACCGGTGTGCCATCGTGAGTCGTCTCGACGTACAGCGACAAGGCCGGGTGCGCGACGCCACGCGCGAGCGAAAAATATCCGATCACCGCCTCGGGCAGCATCGTGATCTTGCGCCCCGGCATGTAGACCGTCGACAGGCGCGCTCGCGCGACCGCGTCGAGCGCCGAGCCACGCGGAATGGCCAGCGCGGGAGCGGCGATGTGGATGCCGATCTCGAGGTTGCCGCTGGCCAGCGGCCGCACCGAGAATGCGTCGTCGATTTCCGTCGTCGCCGCATCGTCGATCGAAAATGCGCGCACGGGCGCCTGCGGCAGTTCAGGCACCGGCAGCGGGTCCGGCAGTGACGGGAAGCCGACACCACGCGGAAATGCTTCGAACAGGAAGCGATTGAAATGGTAATCGTGCGTCGACGGAATCGCGCCGCATGCCGCCAGCAA
Source organism: uncultured beta proteobacterium (assembly GCA_963829375.1). Taxonomy (GTDB): domain Bacteria; phylum Pseudomonadota; class Gammaproteobacteria; order Burkholderiales; family Casimicrobiaceae; genus PALSA-1003. The sequence continues at coordinate 204,447 of CAWHIS010000018.1, forward strand.
CGCAAGGGGATTGGTGCGAAGCGCCTCGCAGGCGGCCATCAGCGCCTTGGTCTCCAGCGCCTGCTTGTCGGTCTCGTACAGAAGCATCGGCAATTTCTCGCGCAGTGCTTCCGGAAGGCGATGTGCCTGCAGCTCCCGCGCGTAGGCGGCGATCTGCTCGGCTTCGCGGCGCTTGCGTTCCACGCCCGCCAGCGCGGCTTTGAGCGCATCGGGCGGGGCCGCCTTGTAGCGGCCCTTCCCCTTCTTGTAGAAATGCATCGGCGACGCGTGCAGGCACAGTGCCAGTGCCGCAGCTTCAGCCGGGCGCGGCGCGCGGCCGAAGTAGTCGGTCGCGAGGTCGCCAAAGGCAAACTCGCCCTCCCCGCTCACTTCCCAGAGGAAATCCGGGTCGAGGTCGGCCGCAAGCGCCTGGGCCTCGGCGAGCAGCGTCGACGGCGACGGGTCTGCGAACCGCAGCAGCACGTTCGCCGCCTTGATCTTGAGCCGTTTGCCCGATGCCGCCTCGATCTGCAGCGAGGTGTCGTTATCGACGAGGACGCTACCGGCCTTGAACGCGCCGTCGTCCTCGAAAAAGACGTGCATCGGAGAAGGAAACTGCGACGAGAAAGGACGCGAATTATACCGCAGCATTGAAGCGGGTACGGCGTGCTCTGGCGTTTCACCCCGCTTTGCTTCAGCATTGCATTTTTTCGTGAGGGCATCGTCATCATGCCTATGCTTTATCGCCGCCTGGGCGACAGCGGTCTCGAAGTCTCCGAACTGTGTCTTGGAACCATGATGTTCGGCGATCGCACCGATGCAGCGACCGCGGAGCGCATCGTCGCGTCGGCCTTCGATGCCGGCGTGAATTTCATCGACACGGCCGACGTCTACGCCAAAGGCGCGTCGGAAACGATCGTCGGGCCGGCTATCGCGTCAAACCGCCGCCGCTGGATCCTGGCGACCAAGGTCGGCAATGCAATGACGCAGAAGCCGCACGACGGCGGCTTGTCGCGGCGCTGGATCATCCAGGCGTGCGACGACAGCCTGAAGCGCCTGGGCACCGACTACATCGACATCTACTACCTGCACAAGGACGACGTCGACACCCCCCTCAGTGAAACGATCGAGGCGATAGGCGACCTGCTCGGCTCCGGCAAGATTCGCTACTTCGGTATTTCGAACTATCGTGGCTGGCGCATCGCCGAAGTCATCGCCACCTGCGACGACCTCGGGGTCGCGCATCCCGTCGTCTGTCAGCCCTACTACAACGCGATGAATCGCATGCCTGAGGTCGAGATACTGCCGGCGTGCGACTACTACGGCATCGGCGTCGTTCCCTACAGCCCGCTCGCGCGCGGCGTTCTCACCGGCAAGTACACACCGGATGCCGCACCGCCGGTCGAGTCCCGCGTCGGCCGCAATGACCGGCGCATCATGGAAACGGAATTCCGCGCCGAATCGCTTGCGATGGCGCAGACCATCAGGGTCCATGCCGCGAAAAAGGGCCTGACAGCGACGCAGTTCGCGCTGGCGTGGCTGCTGCACAACCAGATCGTCAGTTCGATCATCGGTGGCCCGCGAACGCTCGAGCAGTGGAACGATTATCTATCGGCGGTCGGCGTGGAACTGGATGACGACGACGAGGCGCTCGTCGATTCGCTGGTCACGCCAGGACATCCGTCAACGCCAGGGTACAACGATCCGCAGTACCCGTTCTTTGGACGGATCCTCGCATAGCTAAACGACGCAACCGGGAACCGGCAGCTTGTGGTGCTCTAGCAAAGCGGACGTCATCGGCACCGGTGAGCGTATTGTCAGTAGCGCTGCAGGCCGCTACGTTTGTTTTGCCTGCCAGCTGCGGAAGGAGAGCCGGCATGTGTCCACGCAATCTGCAGTTCGAGTACAGGACCGATGTGCGCATAGGATTTGCCACGGTAGCGCTCCTGATTGTCGGACTTGCTGGGTGTGCCACGGAGCTCACGCCAGGGCCGAACCTTTCCCCGGCGAACGCTGCGCGGTACGTGGGCGTGTTCACGGGGGAGCTCGTGGACGGGAGGCCCCTGTATCGCTTCCCGACTATTGAGGTTGTGGGTTCGCGGAGCAGCGTGCGGCCGGACACCTGAGGCGGCCGAGAGCACAAACCACGACAACTGAGCGACCAGTTGCAGACATCGTGCGCGCTTGGGACACATAGACTGTGATATGTGGGAGGTCGAAAGGCGTCTCACGTTCTGCGAACCGGGCCCCGTTCTATGCCGGTGCAGTGCTCGTCGTCGGGCGGCTTACCCCGAGCTGACATACGCGCGCCTCGACCACGGTCATTCAACTCGATCTCGACGAACAGCGCCTACTGGCAGCGATCTTATCCGACCGACCTTCACTGAATTACCTCGTCCGCGCGTAGCAACAGCGACTGTGGGATCGCGACACCAAGCGACTTCGCGGTCTTTAGGTTGATGACCAATTGGAATCGGCTTGACTGGATAACTGGCATGTCGGCTGGCTTTTCGCCCCGCAGCGCACGTCCGGCATAGACTCCGGCTTGGCGATAGGCGTCAGTCACGCTTGTGCCATAGCTCGCCAGTCCGCCGGCGGTGGTGAACTCTCGTTGCTCGTACATCGCGGGTACCGCATGACTGGACGCCAGTCTGACAATCTGGTCGCGCTGCTATAGAAGCATGAAAACGCGGCAAATGTACTTGACGGTCGCGCCTGCTATAGAAAAACGGATCGGCGGCGACAAGAACCGCTTTGGCCCTTCGTGCGGCCAGGGCAGCGAAAGACGCTTCAAGCTCTTGCTCGGTGCTCGCGTGCAGAATCTGCACTTGCACCCCAAGGGCACGCGCGGCCTCCTCGACCTCCTGGGTTTGGACATTGGCGGCGGCCAATGTCGGGTTGACGAGCACGGGGATGGTCGCTGCCGCTGGAACCAACTCATGCAGGAGCCCCAGCCGCTTTCGATTCCAGCCCGGTGGTGAAAAAGTGCGCACCTGTGACGTTCCCGCCAGGCCGGTTGAGACTGGCGACATAACCTGCTTTAACCGGATCGGTCCCCGTGACGAAAATGACCGGAATGGTCGCTGGCACGACGTGCCCTAAGAGCACTGCAGCGGGAGTACCACCTACAGCGATCACTGCCACGCCACGGGCAACCAGCTCAGCCGCGAGAACTGGCATTCGATCGTACTGACCCTCTCCCCAGCGAAATTCGATCGCTAGGTTGCTGCCGTCGACGTAGCCAATTTCGCTCAAGCCCTGACGGAATGCAGCGACAAGATGCGCAGATGCTTCGGCCGAAGAGCCATTGAGGAAACCAACCACAGCGATAGATGGTTGCTGCGCACGAGTGCTAATCTGCCAGGAGAGCAGACTAGCAACAACGCCTCCAATGAACGCTCGCCGATCCATCACTGAATCACCGCGTTGACGAATGGAAGACCAACAATACTACACCTCCAAACGGGGCTTACCTCCGCCGACGAGTGACCTGTTGGCTGGGGAGCGACCATCGAGCCCAGGCTACTGAGTTCAACCGTCCCAGACGCGACCTTGTCAGTTCCGGTGTACAGGATCAGTCTCAGTTCCTACTCCGTGTGGACGCTCACGCTGTACGCATTGGATGCCTTGGGTGCGATTCTGGCATCCCGATGTTCGGGTGCAGGTGCTTTGGCATTCCGTGCAACTCGTTCAGGACGTGCCCGATCATGGCTGGCCCTTTGTCGAATTCTACGAGCGCCGTCTGGGGGGCAGGCATCAGGCGCAGGCTCGCCAGTCACAAGTCGTTGCCGCCGCGGCACACTCCGGAGCAGCGATTGATTTTTCTCGCATCGTGACCTTCCCCAATACGGCCAAAGCACATCGCCTGGTGGCGCTGGGACAACGGAAGCTGGATTTGGTACGCCAGGATCGGTTGCTCGACCGTTTGTTTGCCGCGTACTTCCAGCGCGGCGAAGATCTGGGTGATACGCGTACCCTTGCTGCAACGCGGCGAGCAGGGTTCGAGCCAGCGTCCACGGCCGTCGCTGGACATCGGCCTGCGGTGTGCGCCTAGCGCGTTGGGTGTGCCATATTTCGTGTTCAATCGCCGATTTGCGCTTTCCGGCGCGCAGGCCCCTGACGTCCTGCATGCCTGCATGCGACGAGCATCGGCACAAGGTCGAAATGGCGGGTTTGAACCGGCCAAGCCGCACGCGCGAAGTTGCCGACGGCGGACGTGATAACTGTCACCTAACGGCCTGGCCGCTGGAGCAGCCTGGAAACGGGCATGATCTCGACGGAGTCGCCAGGGAAAATGGAAAAGTGCGGATGCCTGTCGAAGAGCTTGGCAGCGGCCTCATGCGAATCCGCGCGCACAACCGTGAATGCGCCCATGTCATTGCTCGTATCGTCGATCCCACGTTGCGTGACCTTCTTGGTTTTCCCTAATGGTCCGCCCATGCTGACAATGGCGGCGTGATGTTTCTCGACCCACGCCTTCCAGGCCGCCATGCCTTCTCGTTCCTTCGCGCGGCGATCGCCTTCGGGAAGGGCGTCCCAGGCCACTCGTCGCGGACTGGTTTTGCTGCCAAGAAACACTGCGAGATAGGTATTGTTCGTGCTCATAACGTCTCCTTTCTATTGCGCTTTGCGGGTTGGAACAACAACTCGATATAACGATGCAAGTGATCGATGCTCGCGGCCGCGATCGTCTAGACCGACCTTGGCGGAGTTCTGCGCTCGAGCGGCACCGATGACCGCTATGCCGTCGGCCCACCGAAATACTTATGATCTTCGATATAACCTAGGCAGATGTATTTCATGACACACCTCCTATTTTTTTATCGCGAAATCCGCCGCCTCGAAAATCTGACGGATTTCGATCGTGTCACCGGGTTCGGCCGGGCAACGCTGCGCCCATTTCACGACTTGTTCTTTTGACGGTGCCTCCACCATCCAGTAACCGCCGAGCACTTCTTTGGATTCGATGTAGGGTCCATCGGTCACGGTGGGTTTGCCTTGGCCAAACGAGACGCGGGCGCCGGTGGTTTGCGGGTGGAGTCCGTTCAAAGACTCAATCCGGAGGGCTTTGCCCATCTCGTCATTAAACCGACCCATTTCTTCCATCTTCTTCGGATCGGGTACGAAGTTGGGGTCTACTTTCTTGCCGCCTTGATAAACAGCGGGGATCATCAGCATCATGAATTTCATGGTATTGCTCCTTGTTAATAATTGTTGTCCTACACCCTTAGTCGTTTGGCGAAGCCCGATTTCGACAACGCTCGAAGCCACGCATCGAACGCCGGATGGCCCGGCAATGCGAGCGACCTGCCCGTGTTCACAATCTGGTCGCCGTCCACGCGAGGCATGGAAGTATCGCTGCCCAGAAAGTTGCCGACGTAGATATAGCGGCCATCGTTACTGAACACGACCGCTCGGGTAGTCCGCGCACTTGCACTTCGTCGGTGCGCGTGACAGTCCTGCCGTCGATCTTTAGAGCGACTAATACCGCATTGCGATTGTACTGCTCGGATCGCGCCGCATTCGCGTCACACAGCGATCTTGGTCCTCTTTACTCGTTCGCGACCCCGTGTGGCACGTGCCCGGTGGCGACATGCTTCGACGCCGACTCGACGTGCGTGCGCTGGTCATCGAAGAAAATGTCGGCGCCGAACGCACGCAGGAACTCACCCTTTTCAAGGCCGCCGAGAAACAGCGCCTCGTCGATGCGGATGTTCCACGCGCGCAAGGTGCGGATCACGCGCTCGTGCGCCGGCGCGCTGCGTGCGGTCACCAGCGCGGTTCGGATCGGGCTCGCATCCTCCGGGAAATCGGATTGGATCCGGTGCAGTCCCGCAAGGAAGTCCTTGAACGGTCCGCCGCTGAGCGGTTGCAGTGCGGCGTCCGACTCGCTGCGTGAAAACGCGGCGAGTCCTTTCTCCTGGTAGACACGCTCGGCCTCATCCGAAAACAGGACCGCGTCGCCGTCGAAAGCGATACGCAGCTCGTCGGTCTCGTTCCTGAATACGCTGGGGAAAATGGTCGCAGCCGCGTAGCCGTCGTCGAGTGCCCGCTTGACGTCTTCGGTGTCCGCGGACAGAAACAAGTGCGAACCGAAGGCGGGAACGTAGCGTGACGTGGGCTCGCCCTTGGTGAACGCCGCGCGCGTGATGTCCAAGCCGTAGTATTTGATGGAATTGAACACGCGCAGGCCGGTATCGGCCGAGTTCCGCGACAGCAACAGCACTTCCACGTACTGCTTGTCGGGGCGGTTCAGTCGCAACAGCTTCTTCGCCAACGCGAATGCCGGACCCGGCTCGAGAATTTCGTCCTCGTGCTCGATCTGGTAGCGTTGATAGGCATCGACCCCCTGATCGACGAAAATGCGGTGGCTCTCGGTGAGGTCGAACAGTGCGCGCGACGAAATCGCGACGACGAGCTTGTCGGCGAGAGTGGGTTTGGTCATCGAGCAAGTATATCCCTGTGCCCGCTGCAACGTGTCACGGCAGAGCGTGCGTGGCTCCGATCGCCGATCACGTGTCGTCGGATGTTCGCGTCACGGCGAATCGATCCGCCGGAGAGCTCGGCAACATCGCCAGCTGGGCGAGCGTCAGAGTGTGCGCCGGAAACCGCGCGCGAAATCGTCCGACCGTCGACGGGTGCACGCCGCGCTCGCGCGCAATGATTTCAGTGATGGCAAGGCCGCAATCGCGGCCCTGGCACGGTCCCATCCCACAGCGCAGGAACGCCTTCATCTGGTTCGGGCCGGTGCAGCCCTCGCGCACTGCGGCGACCACCTCGCGCGCGACGACGTTTTCACAGCGGCAGACGATGGTGTTGCCATCGGGCACGCGAAAACGCTCCGGCGACCGATAAACGCTGTCCAGAAAGCGGCGGCCACGCAAGGAGCGTGCGAGCTCTTGGCGATGCGCTGCGGCTGCCGTGTCGCGCTTCATCTCGTCCATGCGTCCCAATGTCGTCGCGACGGCAAGCGCGGCCAGCGCACCACGATGCGCAGCGGCAGCGGCTCCCGCAATCCCCGCGCCATCGCCGGCGATGAAGACACCCGCGACGCTGGACGCACCCCAAGTATCGACGCGCGGTTTCCAGCAGGCCGCAGCGTTGTCCCACACCATTTCACAGCCCATGCTGTCCGCGAGATGAATTTCGGGCACGACGCCCTGATGCAGCACCAATTGATCGGCGATCAACGTTACCGTGCGCTTGTTGGCAGTGAATCGCACCGACACGAGTTTCTCGTTACCGAGCGCCACGAGCTCGATGACGTCGTGGTGGACCGGCACGCTCTCGTTGACTTCTCGCAATAGCTCCGCACCGCGTGCGTAGTACGGCGAGCGCATGAACTCGATGGCGTTGGGCAGCGCGCGCACGAAGCGCATCACGCTGAGGGTGTCGAGGAGCGCAACGACATTCGCGCCCGCCTCGTCCAACTGTTGTGCGACCAGGTACAGCAACGGTCCGCAACCCGCCAGCACCGTGGGCCCGGCCGGATACGATGGCGATGCGCGGAGTTGACGCTGCACGGCGCCCGCCAATGTAATCCCGGGAAGCGTCCAACCCTCGATCTGCAGCGGCCGCTCGAGAGCGCCAACTGCCAGGATCACGCGCCGGGCTTTCAGTATCCGCGCCGATGAGTCGACTACGACGCAAAGTTCGAAGCCCATCTCGACATTGGCGACGCCGCATACCGTTGCACCTGCAACATGTCGCGCCCCCGACTGGTCGAGGGCGGCGATGGCCGCGACGCCACGGTCGTAGTCAGCGCCGAGGGACTTGCGCCGTTGCGGCGACGCCAATTGCAGGTCCCGATAGACTTCGCCCCCGGGCGCGGCGTGCGCGTCGAGCAGCACCGCACCGAGGCCAAGCTCGGCAGCGAGCGTCGCCGCCGCCATGCCGGCCGGCCCCGCGCCTACGATGGCGACGTCGCATGCGGCTGGCAGGGATGCGTCAGGCAAGTGAGGCGGCATCGAAGCGATCGGCCGAAAACGCACGCAGCGGCGCAGCGAGCATTCCCGCCGCGATTTGCGGAGCCAGGTCGAGCGCATGTGCCGCGGCGAGCGTCACCCCGCTATGGCACGTGGCCACGAAGGCACCGGGCGCGGTGCTCGACTGTTCGTAGATAGGATGCCGGTCGGGCGAGAGCACGCGCAGCGCCGCCCAGCAACGCACCACGCGAGCCTCCGCGAGACGGGGAAACGCACGCACGGCGCGGCCGGCGATTGCTGACAGCACGCCGGTCGATGTATCGGTGCTCGTCGTCTCCTCCTGCGAATCTCCGGCGAGGATCGTTCCAGAGTCGGTCTGGCGCAATGTTTCAACGGGCAGCGGCAAGATCGCTGGAAGGCGTTCGAGCGCGATAATCTGTCCGCGCTGCGCGCGCACCGGCGCGGACAACCCTAACTGTGGGGCAAGGTTCGCGTTGCCGAGGCCGGCAGCGAGCACGACACGCTCCGCGCCAATCGGCCCCGTCGCGGTCGTGAGGGTAAAGCCGCCGCCGTTGCCGGTCGCGTTGCGCAACGCGCAATCGCTGACGATGCTGCCACCGCGTGCAACAAACGCGGCGTGCAAGGCGCGCAGCAATCTGAGGGGATTGACCTGTCCATCCGCCGCGCAGTAGGAGGCGCCGGTAACTTCGGGGCCAATGCCCGGCAACAGCTTCGTCAATGCACCGTGATCAAGCATTTCGGTGCCATTCGCGGCATCGCGTGCTACGAGTGCATCGCGCACGGCCAGCTCGCGTTCCGACAAGCACAGGTGCACGCCGCCACGCTGCTCAAGCGCGACATCGATGCCAGTCTCTTCACGCAACCGCGTCGCCAATTCCGACCAGCGTTGCGCGGATGCTCGCGTCCACGCGGCGTAAGCGGGCAAATCGACGCCCTTGCCTTGCACCCAGATCAAGCCAAAATTGCCGCGTGCCGCACGAAGGGAGCGGTCGCCTTCGTCGAGCATGGCGACACGCCGCGAATGCAGAGCGAGGCCGTATGCGATCGCGGCGCCAACCAGCCCGCCACCGACGACAACGATATCGTATGAGCGCGCCGTCACCGCGTCCGCACGCCGGCGAAGCGCAGGATGGCCGGGACCTGCAATTCGAAATCCTGGAAGGCATGATCACCGCCGCCCTGCACGTACTGCCACGCACCGGCGAAGTAGCCGACCGCATCGCGCCAGTCCAGGATTTCGTCCCCGCTTTGCGCCAGCAGAAAGTATCGCTCGGGACGGGTAATGCGCTCGACCTTCAGTGCCTCCAATTCTGCAAAGTGCTCGCGCGTGAGTTCGTATTCCTCGCCAGTGTAGAGATTGCGTTGCGGGCCGAGGTAGCGCTCGAGATCGGTAAAGGGCCGCACCGAAGGATTGATCATGATGGCGTTGGCCTCGTAGCGCTCGGCGAGCCACGTCGCATAGAACCCTCCGAGCGAGCTGCCGACGAAGGTGAGTGACGCGAACGCGCGCCTATCGAGCCAGTCGATGACACCGCGCATCGCAACGGCCGGTCGATGATGCAGCTTCGGCACGACGTACTCCGGGCGCAGCGCAGACGGGAGCGCGTCGATCGCTGCGCCGAGCGCGCGTGCCTTTACCGAGGCCGGGTCGCTGTTCAGGCCATGCAGGTAAACGATGATGGAGGTCACGTTTCAGGACTTTGCAGCGAGGCGTGTCAGCAGCTTTGCCTGGATGCCGCCAAAGCCGCCGTTGCTCATGATCACGATCTGATCGCCGGCGCGGGCTTCGCGCACGAGCGCGTCGATCAGGGCGCTCAGGTCATTATGAACTTCGGCCCGTGTCCCGAGCGAGGCAAGCGCACCCGTGACGTCCCAACCGAGGTTCGCCGCGTAGCAGAAGATCCGATCGGCCGCGGACAGACTCGCCGGCAACTGCGCTTTCATCGTGCCCAGCTTCATCGTGTTGGACCGCGGCTCGAGCACGGCAAGAATGCGGGCACTGGTGTTGGCTCGGCGCAGCCCATCGAGCGTGGTCGCAATTGCCGTCGGGTGATGCGCAAAATCGTCGTACACACTGATGCCATTCGCCGTGCCGAGCAATTCGAGGCGACGCTTGATGCCACGAAATGCCGCGAGCGCGGCAAGGCTGTGCGGCACCGGAACGCCGGCATGGCGCGCTGCGGCGATCGCCGCGAGCGCATTGAGCTGATTGTGGCGTCCGATCAGCGCAAAGCGATCGAGAACCCCTTGCGGCACGCCGCCAAGCTTGATGGTTCCGTCGACTGCGATGGTCCAATCGGAGCCGGTGTCGGCAACGGCGGCCTCGTTTGGCCAATGCGCAAAGCGCTCGACTTCGCTCCAGCAGCCGCGCGCGAGAACACGGCGGAGGCTCTCCTCGCCGCCGTTGACGATCAGGCGGCCCTGGCGCGGAATCGTGCGCACCAGGTGATGGAACTGCGTTTCGATCGCCGCCAGGTCCGGAAAAATGTCGGCGTGGTCGTATTCGAGGTTGTTCAGGATGGCGGTACGGGGTCGGTAATGCACGAACTTGGAACGCTTGTCGCAGAACGCGGTGTCGTACTCGTCGGCCTCGATCACGAAAAATGCGCTGTCCGTAAGGCGCGCGGAGACGCCGAAGTCGACCGCGACGCCGCCGATCAGAAATCCCGGTTGCAGGCCGGCATGCTCGAGTATCCACGCGAGCAACGCCGTCGCCGTCGTCTTCCCATGCGTGCCGGCCACCGCCAGCACCCACTTGCCAGGCAGCACCGTCTCTGCCAGCCACTGCGGCCCCGAAGTGTACGGCCGGCCTGCGTCGAGGATCGCTTCGAGCAGCGGGTTGCCGCGCGAAATGGCGTTGCCGATGACGAAGACATCGGCGTTGCTCGCGGCGTCATCGAGCTGGTCCGCAGCATACCCGTCGGTTAGCGCGATACCGAGCCTCTGCAGCTGCGTGCTCATCGGTGGGTAGACGTTGGCATCGCAACCTGTCACGGTGTAGCCGGCCTGGCGTGCGATTGCGGCGATCCCGCCCATGAATGTGCCGCATATTCCTAGAATGTGCAGGTGCATGGATCAGGCCGCGACGAGTGATTTAGTAGCGTGCGCATGGCGCCGCCAGCCGAACAGCAACCAGCCGTAGGTCGCCAGGTCGATGACGAACACCAGCGTAAAGGCCAGGCGTAACCCGCCGGCCGTGTCCATCCCGAGCGCGCTGCGTGCCGCATCGACGAGCAGGCCGATGCCCCACTGCGTGGCAAAGCTCCCGCTGAACATCAGCAGATTAAGAGCGGTGTTCGCGCGTGCCGTCAGCTCACGCGGGAAACCCTCGCTCAGGACGGTGAAGGCCAACACGTTGACCGCCAAGCCAGCCCCATAGAGCGTCCAAGGCAGATACGTAAAGGGAATTGCGCGCAAGACAATCAGCCCGAGCGCGAAGATGCTCAGTCCGAAACCGGCAGCGAACAGGTGTCGCGCTGCAATGCCTCGGCGCGCGAGTCGGGTTGCAAACAGCCCGAGACCCACATAGCCGACCAGAATCGCAATGCCCATCAGCAGAAGATGCCGCGCTGCCACGTCACGCGTATAGCCATCGATCTCGATCAGCCAAGGCACGGACCACAGACCCTGAATCGCCATGAACGACCCCATGCCGGTCGCGGCCAGGGGACTCAACCACCAGAACCGTGCATTTCTAAAAACAGTGAGCACGCCACGCCACTGCAAACCGAGTCCGGTCGCGCTGGCCTGCCGTGGAATGTCGGGTACGTTCAGGAACAGGATCGCCGCAGCGACGAAAGTCGTCAGCGCGAGCACCACGAAGATGGCGCGCCAGGACAAGACAGTAAGTGCGGCCGCCAGCGGCGCGGTCGTCAGGAGCGCGCCAATTCCTCCGGCAACCATCATCCAGCCGGCCAGGGACGCCTGGCGCTCCGGCGGATACCACATCGCAATGGCCTTGAGCGGCGCCATGAGGCAAACCGCGGAGCCGGCCCCGATCAACGCGCGGGCCAACGCCAATCCGGCCAGGTCGTCGCTCGCCGCGAACGCAAGCGCGCCGCATCCGGCGACCGCCAGCAGCACCGGTTCGACGCGCCGCGGCCCGTAGCGATCGAGCAGCATGCCCGCGGGCAGCTGCGTTAGCGCAAATGCGAGGAAATACGCACTCGTGAGCAGGCCGAGCGAAGATGCGCTGATGCCGAGGTCCGCCGAGAGATCGGGGGAGATGACTGCGTTGACCGTGCGATAGACATACGACAGCACGTACGCAGCCGCGAAACCTGCATAGAGCCGGAGAAAATGCGGCGGGGCCACGGAGCGCGATGCCACGGTCACGAGCGGAAAATGAAATAGACCGCTCCCACCATGCACAACCCCGACCACAGATAGTCGAGCTGGAGCGGCTGGTCCATGTAGACGATGGCGAAGGGCACGAATACAACCAGCGTGATCACTTCCTGCATGATTTTCAGCTGTCCCAGCGACAGCGTGGTGTAACCGATGCGGTTGGCCGGCACTTGCAGCAGATACTCGAACAATGCGATACCCCAGCTGACCAGGGCGGCGATCCACCACGCACGGTCGTGCATGTTCTTCAAGTGTCCGTACCAGGCGAAGGTCATGAACAAATTGGACGCGGTGAGCAGCGCTGCGGCCGCGAGCGCGGGATGCTGCAGCAACGGGGTCGGCATGACGAGTCGAGCGGACGGGGCGGACCGGCATTATCGCCGAAGAACCCGGACGCGGCGAAGCAAGCGAGCCTATTGCTGCCGCGGCGACGCCTCCGGCAAGGTCACCGTCACGATAACACCTCGCCCGTCGGCGCGATTTTCCGCCGAGACGTTGCCGCCATGAAACTCTGCGATCAAGCGGACGATATACAATCCCAGGCCCAGGTGCGGCTCGTTGCCAACGTGTTCGCCGCGCACCGACACCATCGAGTCGAACAGCCTGCCCTGCATCGCGGCCGGCAGCGGCGGACCCTCGTTTTCCACCGAAAGTCGCACCTGCGTTCCGGTTGACACCTCGCTTCTCGCCAGTCGGACCAACACCGGCGTGCCGGCGATGCCGAATTCGGTGGCGTTGGCGACCAGCTTGTCGAGCATCTGGGCAATCAGATCCGGCGCGCCGAGAACAGTCATCTCGCCATTCGGCGCCTCGAGCAGGATCGTTCTTGCCGGATATGCGATGCGGTAGCCGTCGACACTCCCGGCTACGACCTTTACCAGGTCGAAGCGCTCACGCTCCGCATCGCCCATGCTTTGCTCGAGGCGCGTGGCTTCCGTCATCCGCGTCAGGATGTGCGTCAGCCGGTTCAGGCCGAGCTGCGCGCGCTCGATATAGATGCGCGCCTCGTCGGACAGGGGCGAAAGACGCAGGTTGTCGAGCGAGCTCCTGACCACGGCAACCGGCGTGCGCAGCTCGTGCGAGAGGCGACTCGCCATGTTCTGCTGGTAGTTCGCGTACTGCGCGAGACGCGAAATCACGCTCGAGAAACTGCGCGACAGGTCGCCGATTTCGTCGCCCGCAATCGATGCAGCGACCGCACCACGCACGCGGCCGTGCTCGTCGATGGCCGCCTCCGCTTCATCGCGCAGCCGGCGAATGCGCGCTGAAAGGCGCGACGCGAAGAGCGTCAACGCCACCGAGCCGATGAGCAGCGTTGCCAGCACGATGGAGAACAGACGCTCGAACGCCCGGTTGCGCTCTGCCAGCACCGCGTTGGTCGTTTCCTCGACGATGACGGCCCCGCGCACCTGATCGCCGACCCAGATCGGATGCGCTGCCGAGACGATCACGGCCTTGCCATCCGGCGTCAGCCGCCGGTCGACGCTCAGAATGCCCGCCAGCGCGCCGTCGATTTCGCGCGCGGGGAGGAGAATTCGCCCGCCCTGCTCCTCGTTGAAATCCTCCGTCGGCTGGTTCAGCACCGTTGCATAGAACGGATGGAGCAGCCGGTCCAGCGATTGCCACAACCGGGGCAGCGTGGCGTCTCCGGGTATCGGGTTAGCGGCACGCACGCCCTTGAGGCTGCCGGCGCGAGCGAGCACATCGAGGGCCCGATTGACCACCCAGATACGCGCGGTCGTGCGTGAAAGCCCCTGGATGATCTGCTCGATTTCCGCCGACCGCTGGCCTGCGGGTGCCGGCGGAGGAGCGATCGACGCGACGATCGGCGGGGTGCCGGTCTCCACCGTACGCTCGGTCACGAGCGTGTCACCTGGCACCGGATTGACCTCGAACAGCCGCGGTCGATCGTGCAGCGCAGTAGCGACCGCCTGTGCAGTGCCGGCGAGCGTTCGCTCCTGCGCGTCGCGCAGGAAGCGCTCGAGTTCGCGCACGTACTCGTACCCGAGCCACGGAATCGCCAGAAACACCGTCAGTACCAGCAACAGTTGCGCGCGAATGCCGAGCGCAACACGGCGCGACTTCATTGCGCTCTCAGCGGGCCGCCCTCGCGACGCTCGCGTGGACGTCGTCGGGGCAGCCCGGCGGGCTCACTGAAGTGCTTGTATGGTGTCCCCCGTGCGGCGCTGCGCGCCGCTTCCCCCGAAGGGGGCGAGCGCTTTGGGGCGGCCCTGCAGCGCTCATTGGAGTACCTTCGCGCTCGGGACGGCTCATCGCGCTCATGTGTCCTCGGGGTTCCACCGATAGCCCATTCCATAGACCGTGGCGATGCAGTCGAACTTGGGATCGAGCGCCATGAATTTCCGCCGGATGCGCTTGATATGCGAGGTGATGGTGCTGTCGTCGACGACGATGTTCGCGTCGCGCATCAGGCTGTCGCGATCCTTCACGTGTCCCGGATACTTGGCGAGCGTATGCACCATCCAGAACTCGGTCAGCGTCAGGTCGACGCGCTTGCCCGCCCAATACGCCGTCAGTCGCTTCCCATCCAGGCGCAAGGGGCCGCGCTCGATCACATCCTCGACCGAAGGCGGCGCGGTCAGCAGGTCGCCGCGACGAAACAACGCCGCGATGCGGGCCGTGAGATGCGGCAGGCTGACATCCTTGGTCAGGTAGTCGTCGGCGCCGAGGCGCAGGCCGGCAACGATGTCGAAATCCGAATCGCGCGCCGACAGGAAAATGATCGGCAGGCTCGCCGACAATGCCCGCAATTCGCGGCATAGGGCGAAGCCGCCGTCGATGTCATCCGCGAGCCCGATGTCGATCAGCGCGAGGTCGGGCAGTCGCGTCCGCAGCGCAGCGAGCGCCGTTGGGCGGTCGGCATAAGCCACGACCTCGTAGCCCTGTTTCCGGAGGGCGTCCGCGTAGTTGGCGCGGATCGCGGGCTCGTCCTCGACGATGGCAATGCGGCGGCTCATGCATGGTCAATATACAACAGCGGGCGCACGCGCTGGCGCGCCCAGCATGATTGCCACAATTTCGCCACGATTCTTCACTGCCACGCCACGCAGGGCGCCCGCGCAGGACCTGATCGACGCCTTCAATGACAACGTGGCGGGAGGATAATCAACCCGGCCGATCCCGCGAAAATGGAGACGGTGCGATGCAAACAGTCGAAGGCAGAATGGGTAGTGCGATCGCTGTGCGCGTGTGGCGCGAACTTGGGCAACTGGCGCTCGAAGGTCTGGCGATCGGCTTTGTCTTCAGCATGCTGCTCGCGGCGGCCGTGTACATGGTCGCGCGGAATAGCCCCGGGAACGATTTCGCGGCGGCGCCGACGCCGCCCGCCGAGATCGCGACGTTGGCCGCGATCTGATTTCGCCGCAGACCGCCGAGCGGGGAGGACCCGTCGGCCGGCCGCGTGCTGGCGATCCCACGTGCGCAACTCTGGAACGCGTGGCCGGTCGAGTCTTCCCCCGTCGGCGACGACGTCGCTACTTCTTGCGCAGTCGCAGCGCCTTGCCGATGCCTACACCCACGGCCCAGAGGAACGTCGCCGTCACCATGCCGACGACGGTCGTCGCGATCGCGCCGCCGATCCCCGCCCAGCCCAGAGCATCGATGATGGTCCATGCGAAGACGGCGCCGCCGATCCCACAGACGAGAATCGCAATGGCGCTGGGAATGTAGGACATCGTGGACGTATCTTGCCGTGTCGGAGCGCAGCAAGTATAACAGCGCATCATCGTCGTTCCGGGATCGCCGTGCGCCGTCATCACTGGTTTGCATTGAAGCATTGAACCGCGGCGCCCAGGAAACTCGACGCGAAAATGGATCGTAGCGCGGCGATGAACATTGCATGAGCGCCGTCCGCAACATCCTGTTCATCATGTGCGACCAGTTGCGCGCCGATCATCTCGGCTGCTACGGCCACCCCTGGCTCGCCACCAGGAATATCGATGCGCTGGCAGCGCGCGGCGTGCGTTTCGAGCGTGCCTTCGTGCAATCGGGCGTTTGCGGCCCGTCACGCATGTCGATGTACACGGGCCGCTACGTCTCGAGCCATGGCGCAACATGGAATCGCGTGCCGCTGTCGATCGGCGAAATCACGCTCGGCGAATACCTGCATGATGCCGGCCGAACCCTGGCGCTGACCGGCAAGACGCACGTGCTGCCCGATAGCGTGGGCATGCAACGCTTGCACCTGGACAGCGGCGATGAACTCGGTCGCCTGCTGGCCGCAGGCGGGTTTGTCGAGGCCGACCGGCACGAGGGACATCATCCGGAGCCTGGCGGCCGGTACGCTGCCTATCTGCGTGCGCATGGTTACGACAGCACCGATCCATGGTCGGACTTCGTCATCAGCGCAGTCGGCGCCGACGGCCGGATCGTTTCAGGCTGGCATATGCGCAACGCCGGACTTCCCGCACGCGTCGCCGAGCCGGATTCCGAGACTGCCTACACCACCGATCGCGCGCTCGATTTCATTCGCGCCCAAGGCGATCGCCCCTGGGTGTTCCACTTGTCGTACGTCAAGCCGCATTGGCCTTACATCGCGCCTGCGCCGTATCACGCGCGCTATGGCCTCGACCAGTGCCTGCCGGTCGTACGCGCCGCGCACGAGTTGCAGTCGCAGCACCCGGCGCTGGCGGCGTATCGCCAGCAGGAGGAGTCTGCCAACTTCGCGCGCGACGAAGTCTGGCAGACCGTGCGCCCGACGTATCAAGGACTGATCCAGCAGGTCGACGATCACCTCGGTCGGATCTGGGGCGTGCTCGATGCGCTAGGCCGCTTCGACGACACGCTCATCGTCTTCACCTCGGACCACGGTGATTTTCTCGGTGACCATTGGCTGGGCGAAAAGGAATTGTTCTACGACTCGATCCAGCGTGTGCCGCTGATCGTCTATGACCCCGACGCCACGGCGGATGCTACGCGCGGCAGCGTTGAAATGCGCTTCGCCGAAGGGGTCGATCTGACGCCGACGTTTCTCGACGCACTCGGCATGCCGATCCCCACCGAACGGATCGAAGGCACGTCGCTGCTGCCGCTGATACGGAATCGCGCTCCACCGGCGTGGCGCGATTGCGTCGTCTCTGAACTTGACTATGGTTACCGGCAGGCGCGCCTTCTGCTCGCCCGCACACCGGACGCATGCCGCGCATGGATGGTGCGCACCGACCGCTGGAAGTACGTGCATTGGCAGGACTTCCGGCCGCAACTGTTCGACCTCGCCAGCGACCCGCAGGAGTTCAACGATCTCGGCGACTCGGACGGCTGCGAGCACGTTCGGCGCGAAATGCGCGACCGGCTGCTGTCCTGGTTCATGCGGCTAAAACGCCGCGTTACCGTCACCGACCGCGGTGTCGAAACCGCCACTGCCGCGCACAAGCGTGCGGGGATATTCTTTGGCGTGTGGTGACGAGCCAATGGATCTGCAGGTCCGAATTCATTCGGACCGCTCCAGTCCCATTAGGCCCCGACTGTGTAATGACGAGCCAATGGATCTGTAATTCATTCGGACCGCTGCAGTCCCATTGACCTCGGCGCGCGAATCAATTCGCGCCTACAATGCTGTGTAAGCTTGTTCGTCGAAGCCGATGAGCTTCGGTCCAGGGTTCTCGAGCACCGGCCGCTTGATCGCGCTGGGCTTCTCCAGCATCAACGCGATCGCGCTCTGCTCGTCTTTGACGCGCGCCTGAACCGCCGGAGGCAGCAAGCGCCACGTCGTGCCGCGACGGTTGAGCACGTTTTCCCAACCAAAGGCAGCGCACCAGCGCAGGAGCAGTTCGCGCGTCGGCGGAGTCTTCTTGAAATCGACGAATTCGTAACGCTTGCCGTGCGCATCGAGCCACGCTCGCGCCGCCTTGACCGTGTTGCAGTTGACGATGCCGTAGAGTTTCACCGCAATGCCTCTGCCTTGCTCCAATGCCGAGCGGCAAGTATAAAGGCAGTTGCGCCAACGACGTCCCTTTCGCAGATCCGATGAACGATTCCGTGCCGAACGCCCGCGCCGACCTTGGCGCTCGAGCTGCCATCCGCGCGTTGGTCGCGTCAGAGATTCGTGAAGTCGCCAATGCGGGCATGGGCGATCCTGACATCCTCGCCTTCTGGTTCGGCGAACCGGACGAAGTCACGCCAGCGTACATTCGCGAGCCGGCGATCGCGTCGCTCGACGCCGGAGAAACATTCTACAGCCCGAATTTCGGCATTCCTGAGCTGCGCGACGGAATCGCCGCCTACGTTTCGCGGCTGCATCAACCGGTGGCGTCCGGCAATATCGCCGTCACGGCGTCGGGCATGTCCGCGCTGATGCTCGTGGTCGAAGCGCTGGTCGGGCACGGCGATCGCGTCGTTTGCGTCACGCCGCTGTGGCCCAACCTGACCGAAATTCCAAAGATTCTCGGCGCGGACGTCGTGCGTCATCCGCTCGGGTTCGGGCCTGGTGGCTGGACGCTCGACGTCGAGCAGCTGGTCGCGACGCTGACGCCGGGCACGCGCGCGGTGTTGATCAACTCGCCGAACAATCCGACCGGATGGACGCTCGATGCCGCAAGCCAACAGACAATTCTCGACCACTGCCGCAGGTTGGGAATCTGGATCGTCGCGGACGACGTCTACGAGCGCCTGTGCTACACGGGCGACCGCTGTGCGCCCTCGTTTCTCGACATCGCAGGGCCCGACGATCGCGTGGTCAGCACCAACAGTTTCTCCAAGTCATGGTTGATGACGGGGTGGCGCCTGGGCTGGATCGTCGCTCCGCCGGAGCTGATGCCCGATCTTGGCAAGCTCATCGAATACAACACGTCCTGCTCACCGGTATTCGTGCAACGCGCGGGGCTGGTCGCGATCAAGGACGGGGAGCCGACGATTGCCCACACATTGTATCGCTATCGTCGCGCCCGCAGCTTCCTGGTCGACGCGCTTGGCGCGCTGCCAGGCGTCCAGGCTGCGCTGCCCGATGGCGCGATGTACGTGTTCTTCCGTGTTGCGGGCGTACGCAACAGCCTTGAATTTTGCAAACGCCTTGTGCGTGACGCTCGGCTTGGCTTGGCCCCCGGCAGTGCCTTCGGCCCCGAGGGCGAAGGCTTCGTTCGCTGGTGCTTTGCCGCCAGCGAAGAGCGCCTGGTCGACGGCGTTGAACGAATGCGCTCATTCCTGCGTCGCTGACGCGAGGCTGCCGCTCGGCGCCCCGCAGCGGCCTTTCGTTCCAATCAGGGCAGCATGGCGCGTCGCCTGCGCCTTCTTTCGGCCATAATTCTTCCGGTCCGCGCCAGAACGCCGGCGTTGCAACACCACGCTTCGCTGCCCTACTGTGGTGACGCGTATCCATTGACGCGATGAAGCGCGCGCGGCTCGCATTCAGGGGAACACGCACGATGATTGAAGCCATGAGGCGGCCGGGCCGGTTGGCTGGGGCATTGTGCGCCGCGTGGGTATGCGCGCTCGCCGCGCAGCCCGTCGAGTTTTTTTCTCCGCAGGGCGAGGTCAAAGCCGTGCGGCAGGTGACTGCGCGCTTCGCGACCGCCATGGTCCCCTTCGGCGACCCGCGCGAGCTCGATCCCTTCGACATCGACTGCGTCGAAAGAGGCAAGGGCCGATGGGCCGACATGAAGAACTGGGTGTACGACTTCGATCGCGACCTGCCCGCGGGCGTGCGCTGCACCTTCGCCCTCAAGACCGGCGTCACCGCACTCGACGGCAAGGCGCTCGATGCGGGCCAACGTTTCGAATTCTCGACCGGGGGCCCGGCGATCGCGAAGAGTCTGCCCTACGAGGGCGCGCGCATCGACGAGCATCAGGTCTTCATCCTCGGCCTCGATGCACCCGCGACGGCCGAGACCATACGCGCACACGTGCACTGCGTCGCCGCCGGCATCAATGAACAGATCGAAGTGCGCATCGTCGGCGGCGAAGAGCGCAGGACGATCCTGGACAACCGCAAGTCCTTCGCGACGAGCTATCTGCGCCTCATGCTGCTCGATCCCGACCGGGGACGCACCCGCAGCTTTGCGTTCCGGCTGCCCGCCACCGGCAGCGACGAGGAAAAATTCCTGCGCCTGCGCGACGCCGCCGATTCTCCGCTGGTGACGCTCGCTTGCGCGCGCACGCTGCCGGCCAACGCCGAGGTCAAGCTGGTTTGGGGTAAAGGCGTGACCGCGACGACTGGCGTCACGACCAGCGCGGATCAGGCACTGGCGTTTCGGGTGCGCACGATGTTCCGCGCCACGTTCTCATGCTCCCGCGTCAACAAAGGCGCGCAATGCATTCCGATCCAGGCGTTGACGCTGTCGTTCACCGCGCCGGTCGCGAGGACCGATGCAGCGCGAATCAAATTGGTGGATACCGCGGGCAAGGCCTATCCCGCCCGGCTTGCTCCGCCAAAGGATGGCGAGACCGTCGACAGCGTGACGTTCGGTCCGGGGCTGCCGGAGCAGCAGACGTTCAAGCTCGAGATTCCCGCCGGGCTCAAGGACGATTCCGCCCGGCCGCTGGAGAACGCCCGGAGCTTTCCGCTCACGGTGCGCACCGACGAGTATCCGCCGCTGGTCAAATTTCCCGCGACCTTTGGCATTCTCGAAGCGAAGCTGCCGGGCGGCGCGAAGACGCTGCTGCCGGTGACGGTGCGCAACGTCGAGCCGACGCTCGACGGCAGTCTCGCCAACGGCACGGCGCTGGCCGCCGCCAGAAAGGATGGCAAGGCACCGATCCCGGGCCAGATCGCGACCATCGACGCCGCTGACGACCTCGCCATGCTCGATTGGTTGCGGCGAATTGAACGCGGCGACAAGATCGACCGCGAATACGACGACAAGAAGGAGCGCTGGATCACCAGACGTTACGGTGCCGCTTATTCGATCTTCGGCGCGAAAGATGCGCGCACGCCGATCGCGGTACCCAAGCCACTCGGCGCGCGCGCTTTCGAGGTGGTCGGCATTCCGCTGGGGAAGCCCGGCTTCTATGTCTTGGAGCTGGCGAGCCCGAAGCTCGGCGCCGCGCTGCTCGCGCAGAGCAAGCCCTATTACGCACGTACGAGCGCGCTCGTGACCAATCTCGGCGTGCATTTCAAGCTCGGCCGGGAATCATCGCTGGCATGGGTGACGCATCTGGATGATGCGACGCCGGTGCGCAATGCCCATATCAGCGTTCGCGACTGCCTCGGTAACCTGCACTGGCAGGGCCGGACCGGTGCGGACGGGATCGCGCGCATCGCCAAGGAGCTGCCCCGCGACGATTTCGAATGCCACTCGGAATACAGCGGCTATTACATCGTCGCTCGCACCGATGCCGACATGGCGTTTGCGTTCTCGGCATGGGGCGAAGGCATCAGTCCGTGGCGCTTCAATGTTCCCACCGGAAAATATGAAGGGCCGTACATCGCGCATGCCGTCCTCGACCGCTCGCTCCTGCGCGCGGGCGACACCCTGTCGATGAAACTGTTTGTCCGCCGACAGACTGGTGATGGCTTCGCGCTGCCTGCACGCGCCGCACTCGAGAACCGCGTCACGATTCGCCACCTGGGCACCGATCGCGAGTACGAAGTGGCGGTGACCTGGGACGGCGCACAGCTCGGCGAAGCGACCTTCGCGGTGCCGAAAGACGCTGCGCTCGGCACCTACCAGATATTGATACGCGACACGCTGTCGGAGCGTCGGGATCGCACCGACCGCATGGCAGGCACCTTTCGCGTCGAACAATTTCGCGTGCCGCTGATGCGCGCCCGCATCCAGCCCGTCGGTGCACCGCTGGTGAACCCGGCCGATGTGAAGGTCGACCTCCAGGTCAATTACCTGTCGGGTGGCGGTGCCGGGGGCCTGCCCGTGCGGCTGCGCACGCAGATCGAAGACAAGAGCGTGAAATTCGCGGATTACGACGACTATGCGTTTGCGAAGGGCAACGTGAAGGAAGGCCGCGAAGATCGCGGTGAATCGTTCGCGAGTACGGGTGACAACGATTTCGTCGATCCGGACATCGCCGACGAGGACGCTGAGCGCGAACCGGCGTCTACCGCACGCAACGGTGTGAGCGAGCTGGCGGTGACGCTGGACGCCGCGGGTGGAGCGCGGGCGACGGTCAAGAACGTCCCCAAAAGCGATACCGCCCGCGACATGGTGGCCGAAATGGAATATCGAGATCCCAACGGCGAAACGCTGACGGCAGCAGCACGGGTCACCCTATGGCCGTCGGCGGTCGTGCTCGGCATCAAGCCCGATGGCTGGGTTGCATCGAAGGATCGCCTCAAGTTCACCGTCGTCGCGCTCGACTTGCGCGGGCAGCCGGTTGCCGGCGTGGCGATCAAGACCGACGCGTTCAAGCGCGAGTACTACTCGCATCGGCGCCGGCTCATCGGCGGCTTCTACGCCTTCGACCAGGGTAGCGAAACCACGCGCGTGGGCGACTTGTGCGCAGGCACGAGCGACGCCCATGGCCTGCTCATTTGCGAGACCATGCCGCCCGCGACGGGCAACCTGATCCTGCGCGCGACCGCTGTCGACCTCACGGGCAGCGTCGCCGTCACGCGTGCCGACGCGTGGGTTGCGAGCGGTGACGACGACTGGTACGGCGGCTCCGACAGCGATCGCATCGATCTCCTCCCAGAGCAGAAGCGCTACGAGCCGGGCGATACTGCGCGCCTGCAAGTGCGCACGCCCTTCAAGGACGCAACCGTGCTGGTGACTATCGAACGCGAAGGCGTGCTCGACGCGTTCGTGCGCACCGTTCGACGCGGTGAGCCGACGATCGACGTACCGGTCAAGCCGGAGTATTCGCCTAATGTCTTCGTATCGGCATTGGTCGTGCGCGGCCGCATCGGCGGCATTGCCCCGACTGCGCTGATCGACCTCGCCAAACCGACGTACAAGATGGGCCTGGCGGAGATTCGCGTCGGCTGGTCCGCGCACGAGTTGACTGTGAAAGTCACGCCGGACCAAGAGGTGCACAAGGTACGGGACAAGGCCAGGATCGCAATCGCGGTGCGCCGTCCGGACGGCAGCGCACCGCCCAGGGGCGCCGAAGTCGCGCTTGCCGCCGTCGACGAAGGCCTGCTCAAATTGCTGCCCAACGATTCATGGAAACTGCTCGACGCAATGATGACGCGCCGCGGCGAGGAAGTCACCACGTCGACCGCGCAGATGCAGGTTATCGGCAAGCGGCACTTCGGCCGGAAGGCCATTTCCACCGGCGGCGGCGGCGGCCGCGGCTCGTCGCGCGAATTGTTCGACACCTTGCTGATGTGGAAAGCACGTGTACCGCTCGATGACGCCGGCAATGCCACCGTCGATGTGCCACTCAACGATTCGCTCACCAGTTTTCGCATTGTCGCAGTGGCGACCAGCGGCGCGCAGCTCTTCGGCTCCGGCAGCGCTTCGATTCGCTCGACGCAGGACCTGATGCTGCTGTCGGGCTTGCCTCCTCTGGTGCGCGAAGGCGATCGCTACCGCGCCGTCGTCACGGTGCGCAATGCCTCCGATCGCAAGCTCGGCGTCGATATCGCCGCCGGTGTCGTGCCCTCTGTCGGCACACTCGCGCCGCAGGCGGTCGAGCTCGTGCCGGGTGAAGCGCGCGAGATCGCGTGGACGGCGCTCGCTCCGGTCGGTGCGACCAAGCTCGAGTGGCAAGTCAGTGCGTCCACCCGTGAGGCAGATCCGGCGCCAGCGCGCGATACGATGAAGCTTTCACAAAATGTGATCGCTGCGGTGCCGGAGCGCACCTATCAGGCGACGATCCTGCAGCTCGCGGCGCCCCGATCGATCACCGTGCAGCGACCGGCCGACGCAATTCCGGGCCGTGGCGGCGTCGACCTGCGCATGCAAGCCAAGCTCGGCGGCGATCTGCCGGGCGTGCGCGAGTATTTCCGCTACTACGCGTATTCGTGCCTCGAGCAACGCGCGTCGATCGCGATCGGCCTCGGCGATTCCACGCTTTGGAATGGCATCATGGCGGGCATCACTGACTACATGGATCGCGACGGGCTGCTCAAATACTGGCCTTTCATGCGCGATGGCGACGACTCGCTTACCGCGTACGTTCTGTCCGTCGGCAACGAGGCCGGATGGGACATTCCGGAATCGGCGAAGAATCGTATCGAGCAAGCGCTGGTAGGTTTTGTCGAAGGTCGCGTCATTCGTTATTCGGCACTGCAAACCGCCGACCTATCCATACGCAAGATCGCTGCCCTCGAAGCGCTGTCACGCAGCAAGAATGCATTCAACGCCAGGTGGCTCGACAGCATCGCGATCGAGCCGAATCTGTGGCCGACCTCGGCGGTAATCGACTGGTACCTGATATTGAAGCGTCAGGGAACCCTGCCGAAGCGCGACGAGCGCATGCACGAAGCCGAGCAGATCCTGCGCTCGCGCTTGAACTTTCAGGGCACCACGATGGGTTTCTCCACCGAGAAGACGGATGCTTTGTGGTGGCTGATGATCTCCGCGGATTCGAATGCCAACAAGCTGCTCATCGCGTTGCTCGACGCGCCGGCGTGGCGCGAGGACGTCCCGCGGCTGGTGACCGGTAGCCTGTTTCGCATGCGCCGCGGGCATTGGAGCACGACGGTGGCCAACGCGTGGGGCGTACTCGCGATGAACAAGTTCTCGGACGGCTTCGAAAGAACGCCGGTGAGCGGGACGGCGTCGGCGACGCTCGCCGGGGCGCGCTTCGATCACGCGTGGAAACCTGACGACAACACCAAGCCGTTTCGCGAGCGCCTGCCGTGGCCGGCGCAGGCCGAAGCCCTGGGGCTTACGCAGGACGGCGACGGCAAGCCGTGGGTCACGCTGTCGAGCATCGCGGCAATTCCCCTCAGGACTGCTCTGTCGAGCGGTTACAGCGTCAGCAAGACCGTGACTCCCGTCCAGCAGAAGACACCAGGCCAGTGGTCGCGTGGCGACGTCGCTCGCATTCATCTCGAAGTCGAAGCGCAGACCGACATGACGTGGGTCGTCGTCGACGATCCGATTCCAGCCGGCAGCACGGCGCTTGGCACCGGACTCGGCGGCGATTCCTCGCTGGCGCGCGGAGGCGAAAAGCGTGTCGGAACGGTCTGGCCGGCGTATGAGGAACGCACATTCGCTGCGTTCCACGCGTACTACCGCTATGTGCCGAAAGGGCGCTTCATCGTCGAATACTCGGTACGCCTCAGCAATTCCGGCGAATTCAATTTGCCTTCCACGCGCGTCGAGGCGATGTACGCGCCGGAGATGTTCGGTGAATTGCCCAACGCGGATTGGCGGGTGGCACCATGAATCCTGGCCGCGCGCGAATGAATTCGCCCCTACAAGATCGCAATGCGCCATCATGGTCATGTAGGTCCGAATTCATTCGGACCGGGGGTCAACTGCATGGCGACCGCACGCGAATGTTTTCGCGCGTGCACGGTGTCGCCGCGACGTTCGCCCTCGCCGCCGTCGTCGCGATAACATCGCCCGCCTGGGCCGTGGAAACCGCGACCCCGTCGTTTGCCGAAGTGCGCACGTCGTTCGCTACGTCCGAATCGCAATTGCTCGACCGCAACGGCGTACTCCTCGCGACGCAACGCGCCGACCGCAGCATCCGGCGCCTCGACTGGATCGCGCTCTCCGACATCTCCGCAGTGGTAGCGACTACGCTCGTCGCTGCCGAAGACAAGCGCTTCTACGAACACGCCGGCGTCGACTGGTCGGGATTTGCAAGCGCCGCCTGGGACAGCATATGGCGGACCTTCGACGGCCGCGGTCCGCGCGGCGCATCGACGCTGACCATGCAGTTGGCAGGACTGCTTGACCCAGCCCTCGCGATGTCCGGCAGTGCGCGCACTGTTGGACAGAAGTGGGATCAGGCACAAGCGGCACTGGCGCTGGAACGCGCATGGACCAAGCCGCAGATCATCGAGGCCTATCTCAACCTTACGTCGTATCGCGGTGAACTGACGGGTATCGATGCTGCCGCACGCGGGCTCTTCGGCAAGGCATCCGGCGGGCTCGATGCGCGCGAAGCGGCAATTCTCGTCGCGCTCCAGCGCGGACCCAACGCGCCCGCCGCCACCGTCGCGCAACGTGCCTGCGCCGTAGCCGGAATCGCCGCGCCACAGCTCGCCTGCGAAGACGTCCGCGCTACGACGATGGTCGCGCTCGCAGGCGCCTACCGGCTGACGCAGCGCGAGAATTTCGTTCCCCATCTCGCGTCAAGGCTGTTGAAGACACCGGGCGCACGCATCACGACGACGCTCGACGCCGACCTGCAGCACTTTGCCGTCGGCGCGCTGCGCGACCATCTCGCCGAGCTCGCCGACCGTGCGGTTGGCGACGGCGCCATCGTCGTACTCGACAACTTCAGCGGGGATGTGCTCGCGTGGGTGGGCAGCAGTGGAGAGTTCTCGTCGGCTGCGCAAGTCGACGGCGTGGTCGCTCCGCGCCAGGCCGGATCGACGCTCAAGCCGTTTCTCTACGCCGAGGCGATCGACTCCCGCATGCTCACCGCCGCGTCGCTGGTCGATGACAGTCCCGTGGCGATCGCCACCGAGCGGGGAGCGTATGTCCCGCAGAACTACGACCGCAGTTTCCGCGGGACGGTAAGCGTGCGCACCGCGCTCGCGAGTTCGCTCAATGTTCCCGCGGTGCGTACCGTCGAACTCATCGGCGTCGACCGCTTCTACGATGTCTTGCGCCAGCTCGGCGTGAATTCGTTGACGGAGCCCGCGGACTTTTACGGTGCGTCACTCGCGCTTGGCGGTGCCGACGTAACCTTGCTCACGCTCGCCAATGCGTACCGGACACTGGCCAATGGCGGCGAATGGAGCGCAACGCGCGTGGTGCTGGCAGGCGCGGAAGCGCCAGCCCGACGTGTGTTCGGTCGCGACACGGCGTTCATCGTCGGCGACATCCTTTCAGATCGAGGCGCACGCGCTGCGAGCTTCGGGCTGGAGAATGCCCTCGCAACCCGCGTCTGGAGCGCGGTGAAAACCGGTACCAGCAAGGACATGCGCGACAACTGGTGCGTGGGCTTCACGTCGCGTTACACCGTCGGTGTTTGGGTTGGCAATTTCTCCGGCGCGCCGATGCGCGACGTGTCCGGCGTGACCGGAGCGGCGCCGATCTGGCGCGACGTCGTTCACTGGTTGCACGGCGCCGAGAGGTCGTCGCCGCCGCGAGTCCCATCAGGCGTGCTGCGGCAAATGGTGGGCTTCGATCCGCCCGTCGAACCGGAGCGCAGCGAATGGTTCCTGCGTGGCACGGAGACTGTCACGATGCGTGGAAACGCCAGTCCGTCCTTCGTGGCGAGCGCGACGCCGACGATTCGTTATCCCGCGGCAGGCACCATCATTGCGCTCGATCCCGACATTCCGCCGGACAGTGAACGCGTAGTCTTCTCGGCGTCACCTGCGCCTCCCGGATTGCAATGGCGCATCGACAACACGGTGCTGCCCGCCGAGCGCGGGCGCGCGGACTGGAAGCCCGTTGCGGGACGGCACACGCTGGTCCTCGAGGATGCGGAAGGAAGGCAGGTGTCGGCGTTGGAGTTCGAAGTACGGGGCAGCGCAGCCCGCTTTCCTCCCTAATAGTCTGCCACTGATCTTTACAGTCAGGAATGTCGCGATTCCCAGTCGGCGAGGTCTATCAGTGGCGCCGGGACGACGCCATTTCCCCCCGGTCGCTGCTGGTATGGCAAGGTTCGCCCCGCCGCGGCGGCGAACCACGGGGCTCATCTCGCGGCAAAGCGGCGACTGATCGAAGCGCCCCAAACGCGTACCCGCTCCCAGGCGGGTACCGGACTGTCCGCCACTTCCTCGTTGGCCTCGAACACCACGCTGAACGGACGCCGCACGTCTTCCCTGTCTTCCACAATGCGCGCGTGGACGAAAGAGCTAAGTCCTTTCACTGCGGCCAGGATCTGATGTGAGGCTTCGGTTCGGCTCAACGAATGTCTCGCGCGCCGCGCCCGCGCATCCTCGCGACGACTCACAACCACCCACAACGAAAGCTCCGGAAGCGTGTCGCGACGACTCATGTAGCTGCCCGACACTGCAATCGTCTTGATCTGGAAACGATTCTTCGTCCAATCGGCATTGATGCGCGCGGCAAGGTCGCAGGCCGTATCGATCAGGCCCTTGGCGCGCGCACGTGACAACGGCGCGACCACGCAGGCTAGCGCATATTCGCGGAAGCGCGCCGTCGGGCAATAGCCGCCTGCACCGTCCGGGTGCAGCAATTCCGCGGCGACTAATGCCCGCAAGAGCGCCAAGGTGGCCGCAGGATCGAGCCGAAAATCCGCACCCAGGGTGCCGAGGTCGATTTGCGTCTCTTCCGGGTGCTCGGCTATCCGGGCGAGCGCCCGCTCGGCGCCCGCGCGCAGCGCGCGTGCTTGCAGGCCGAAGTACAGTTGATCCGCAACCAACCTGCGGCCGCTCGTAACCCCAGCCGCTGCGCTCTTGTCGCCCGCACGAGGGCTTGCGCCGGAGCGCGCAGTGGTAGCGGGCGCCGACCCATGCCGCGAGCGGGATGAGTCCGGAATTTGCGAGGAATCAGGATCGGATGAGCCCACGTCGCAATGCCTCCGTAATACGTCGGAGACAGTGACTTGGGTCTGACGCCGCGCAGCGGACTGCGTGACATCTTGCATGACGACGGAATTCCGCCGGCAACCCCGCTACCCAGCATCTTCGGTGGGCCGGAGGCTTTGCGTCACTGCCTTACGACAGTTTTGCCAAACCAACACTGCAATCGAGGTCGCGTGCCCCTCGCTTACAGGTTCCTACATTTGCAATGCTTCGCCGAAAGCCGCAGCGTGTCAAGGTCCCGGAACCCGCACCCACGTTGGGATGCGCAGTCTTGTCTCGTACATGTTGTCTGCGCCAAACCCGTGACCAACTGCCCAACCTTTGGCAGTTGGTCAACCTCGTTATCCCCCGGTCGACACCGGCGAACTGATCCGATAAGGGCGTCGCTCGTCGCCATCCCAGGCGACCGATTGCAGAGGCTCGATCGGCATGGTTCCGATGCGATCCTTTGCAGTCGGAACGCGGACAGATTCCTCGGGCGATTTTGCCGACTTAACGGCCCTCACCAAGAGCGCAAGCACCAATAGCGCGATCGACCCCATCAAAACCAACGAATACCAGTTGGTGTAGTCGGCGTACGCATTCCAATTGAAATACGAATCCCAGTCGATGCCTCCCAGAGACGATGCTGCGACTGCGGGGCCAGCGACCACCGACCCCATTGCCAGGCTCGCGACGTGGCGCCTGGGCCTGGATATCCACTGTCGGTTCATTGGTTCACCTCTGCTCGTAGACTCCGTGAGCACAATATGGAACACTCGTGGAGCATCCGCCATCGGTGTTTGTCCGATTCTGGCGTTGCACGTTGTCCGACAGACGAGTCACCGCGCAGTGGCGCCTTCGACCGGCTCGATGACGCAGGTCCCGCAAGGGGCAAACTCATGTTCGTAGGTCACTACGGCGTCTCATTTGGGGCAAGACGCGCAGGGAAGCCCGTGCCGCTCTGGGTCTGGTTTATTGCGGTGCAATGGATGGATGTCGTATGGTCGGTCCTCGTCCTCCTGGGCGTCGAGAAATTGCACATCGTCCCGGGCTTCACGGAGGCCAACGCCCTCGATCTCTACTACATGCCATACACGCACAGCCTGCCAGGATCGATCGTTCTCGCCATCATTTTCGGCGTCGGTGTAGCGCTGTTCATCCCGGGAAATCGCGCGACCATTGCCGTGCTCGTGGCAGCGGCATCTTTCTCGCACTGGATCCTCGATCTCATCGTGCACGTGCCCGATCTGCCGCTCTACGACAATGCGGACAAGGTCGGCCTGGGTCTGTGGCGGCACGTCATGCTGAGTTTTCCACTCGAGTTGATTGCGCTGGGCCTGGGCGCCTGGTTCTACGCACGTGCGACGACCTTCGCGAACGCGAGAGGCAAGTGCATTTTCTGGGGGTTCATTGCTTTCCTCGCGGCGGTCCAGGCCTATGCAAACTTCGGGCCGCCCCCGTCTTCGAGTGACGCCATGGCCATCACTGCTCTCGCGTTTTACCTGGCCTTGGCAATTGCCGCGGCATGGGTCGAGCGAATCGCGACCGTTTCAACGGATGCTCCATCCGCGCGGCCCAGGTGATGACGGGTCATTGCGCAGACGTCATTGCGCAGCGCGCGAATCCTGACTCGTTGCGCTCAGTCAGTTTGGCGCCATGCCTTTGTCCGTGAGCTCCTTGATTGCCGTGTCGTTCTTCGACAGATGCGCGAGCCCCATGCCGCGCAAGACATTTGGCGCCTTGGTGAACTGGATATTTTCATATCCGACGATCTCTATGCGGTTACCCCACGGGTCGAGGAAATCGAGAAACGGTCCGGCCAGTGTATTGATACCTGCATCGGCCAATGCCTTGCGAGCGGCCCCTTTGTCATCGACTACCAATCCAAAGTGACGCCCGTCGTCGGCAGGCTGTGAACGTCCCTTCTGGAGCGCGAGAAATTGATCTCCCAGATCGATGAACGCCATCGACTCGCTTTTGCTTCGAAGCTCGAAATCGAACAGCCGGCCGTAGAAAGCAAGAGCCGCGTCGATGTCACCCACCTCGATAGCGACATGATTGAAGCCAATGGCGCGCGCTTTTTTTGCGGGCATAGCGTCCTCCAATTCCCGGCACCGTAATCATTGATAGCGAGCCGCGCCCTCGTGCGTCTGTTTTTGGACGGAACGCAGATGCCACAGCGGGCTCGTCTAGTGAATCGCACCAACTTTCAATGCGGTCAAGACGTTGTTGTCGGAATGACCAGAGAAATTGATCGTGGCTCCGCCGCAGCGAACCGTGATGGTGGCGGGAGCCGTAAAGTTGGCCACTCCTTGCAGCGCCATCACGCCCTGATTGGCGTCCGGCCCAAGCCGCACAACGGCAAGAGGAGCAACGCCGGCGATCAGGCAACCGATCGAATCCGTCGGGTTTAGAAGATCGGCCGTCGTGTTTGTAAGCGTGGACGTGAACATGATCCAGTATTGGCCAGCCGGTACGTCCAGGGAAGCCACATCCTGAAACAGAATGCGAAGTCCAACGCTGGGAACTGTCGCAGTGTAAAGGTCACTCGAACCGGAACCCGGCGTCCCCGGAGCACCTTGTGGACCTTGCGGTCCCTGCGGACCCTGCGGACCTTGTGCTCCCGGCGCGCCGGCGGCTCCCGGCGGCCCGCTCTGGTTCCATTGGATCGGAACTTCGTTCTTCTTGCAGGACTCGGCCGCGGTGTCGATGATTCGCTCGTTACCGTTGTTGGCGTTGAAACAGCCATGGATAACTCCGGAGGCGTCCGGAATAGAAGCCCAGGCGAAATTCAGGCCTGAAAGGGCCGCGAAAAAAGCGGTCGCAAAAACACCGGTGATCAGCATGCTCCGCATGATGGCTCCCTGAGGTGAGGATGCGGTTCAATCGAAATGGCTGACAGCCCGCGCCCAACAGGGCTGCAATCCGCCGCTGAGGTCAACACGTCCATGGGCTGGCTCTGTCTCGTAAGACTGAACCGTTCCGTGATTTATTCCATTCCGGCAATTTTTTAATTTTGGCGGCTACTGCGGACGCCGATCGGCAATATCGTCTAGGCTTCGTCCGTCATGGCTCACAGCGTATCGGTGAGGCGTCGGCAGCAGCCCCTCCAACCGGCGCGGAAACTCTATAATTCTCGGGCTTACGGGAGCCGGGGCGGCGCCAGGTGGCGTCAGACTCCTGATCTTTTACAACACGCCGACCCGGATACGGCGCAAACAACACTTTTGGAGGATTCGAATGCATAGACTTCTCTTGACATCGTTGCTGGCTTGCGGAGCGCTGCTGATCGGCGCGCAGGTCCAGGCTCAAGCACCGGCAGCGGCACCCGCGCCGGCAGCGCCACCCGCGGCGCCACCCGCCGCAGGCGGCACGGCCGACGGCATCCCGTTCGATGTTCCGTACGGCACGCCGGTTACCCTGGAGACTGCGAAGAAGCTGATCGCCGCGGTGGAGGCCGAGGCCGCCAAACATCGCTGGAAGTTGAACATCGCCGTGGTCGATACGCACGGCGAGCTCGTCCACTTCTCACGCATGGACGGCGCGCAGCTTGCCTCGATCAGCATTTCCCAGGGCAAGGCCCGTACCGCCGCGCGCTACCGGCGCGAGTCGCGCGCTTTCTACAACGCCTTCGAAACCGGCCATCCCTACGTGGGGACGCTCGATCCGACGCTGATCGCCTCCCCGGGCGGCTGGCCGTTGATCGAGGGCGGCAAGCTGATCGGCGCGATCGGCTGCAGCGGTGGCACCGGCGACCAGGACGCAGCCGCCTGCAAGGTCGGCGCGGATCTGGTGAAATAAGGCCTTCACAGTGGCGACTGGCCCTGCGGTCGATCGAACGGCAGGGCCCCTCGCTCGTTTCACCAGCCAAAATCGCAAGCATCCTTTGAAATGAAAACGAGCGACCCGGGCAAGCTGGACCGAATCGTGGCCGACGCACGCCGCGCCGCCGAAACGCGCGAACAAGGCTACCGGCAGCAAGCGCTGAAAATTTATCCGTGGATCTGCGGTCGCTGTGGCCGCGAGTTCTCCGGCGCCAACCTGCGCGAGCTGACGGTCCATCATCGCGACCACAATCACGACAACAACCCGCCTGACGGCAGCAACTGGGAATTGCTGTGCCTCTACTGCCACGACAATGAGCACCAGCGGCAGCTGGAAGCGACGGGTGGTGGCAGCGACGCTCCTGGCGGTCGATCCGGCGCGACCCATTCGCCGTTCGCGAACCTTAAGTCGCTCCTGGACAGCAAGAAGCGGCCTTAGCGCCGGCCCTGCAGGAACCGGTCTGAGATGATCAAGCCGCCAGCGCGATCTCCACGCGCTTGTTGCGTCTGCCTTCGCTCCTGATTTTTAGCACGCGGATGCCGCCGATTTCGGCGATGTTCCGCACATGGGTGCCGCCGCAGGGCTGCAGGTCGATCCCCGGAATTTTGAGCAAACGTACGCGGCCCGCACCCCGCGGCGGCTGCACACTCATCGTCTTGACCAGCTCCGGTCGGGTGTCGAGTTCGTCATCCGTGATCCAGACGGTTTCGGTTTCGACGCCGTGTGCGATCAGCCCGTTCGTACCCTGTTCGATCGTCCTCGCGTCGAGCAAGCTCATGTCGATGTCGAAATCGAGGCGAGCCTTGTCCGGCGCGATGTTGCCCCCCGTGACCGGCGCCACGACGACGCAGGACATGACATGCAACGCCGTATGCAGGCGCATCAGCGCATAGCGGCGCGGCCAATCGATTTCGAGCGTCAGCGTTTCGCCGATGCCTAGCTGCGGTATCGCAGGCGCGGCAACGTGGACCACGCTGTCGACACCGTCGCCCTTTCGCGTGTCGACGATCACGACGCGCTCGCCGTTGGCGCGCAACAGCACGCCCGAGTCGCCCATTTGCCCTCCACCCACGGGATAGAAGATCGTGCGATCGAGCTCGATGCCGCGTTCGTGCACCGCGACGACTCGCGCCTCCGCGGTCTTCAAATAGGCGTCGGCTCGAAAGAGCAGTTCAGTGGTCATGGCACCAGGCGAGGATCACTTTGTGGATTGTTCACGGTTCCAGCGTATTCCGGCCTCGCACAGCGTATTCCGGCGTCGCAATTACCCACTCAGGCAGCCGGTTGGTTGCGGATGAGCGTGGCGTCGTTGAACAACGAGGTTACGACGACCTTGTCGACGTCCGGACTGTCGGGAACGACATACAGGATCGGCGTCATCATTTCTTCGAAGATCCCCCGCAAGCTGCGCGCGCCGTTCTGATACTCGAAGGCCAGTTCCGCGATCTGATCGAACGCCTTAGGCTCGACGATAAGTTCAACTCCTTCGTTGCGGAAAATTTCCTGGAACTGGCTGTAGATCGAATTTTTCGGCTCGACCATGATCCGTACCAGCATCTTCCGCGTGAGGTCCTTGAAATGGGCGACGATGGGCAGCCGCCCCGTAAACTCCGGAATCAGCCCGTAGGTGACGAGGTCGGTCGGCTTCACGCGCGAGTTCAGGCGGTCCAGGACCTTCTGGGTATCGTCGCGCACCATCGATATGAACTTGTAGGCTCGCGCCTGCGCCACGATTTCGAGCAGCCCGACGAACGCACCACCGCAAATGAAAAGGATGTTGGTCGTGTCGATGTATTGGCCCTCGCTCAGCCTGACCTGCGAGCCCTCCATGATCTTCAGCAGCGCGTGCTGCACGCTCTCGCCTGAAGTGCTTTGCTGCTGGCCTTCCGGCGCCCGGAGCTTGTCGATTTCGTCGATGAAGACAATGCCATGCTGGGCCTTCGTGACATCGCCGCCCGCCTTGTCGACGAGGCGCTGCAGGATCGCCTCGATCTCTTCGTTGACGTAACGATTGTGCGCCAGGGACGTGGCTTCCGCGGTCACGAACGGCACATCGAGGATGCGCGCCAGTGTTTCGCACATCAGGGTCTTGCCGGTTCCCGTCGAACCGATCAGAAGAATGTTGCTTTTGGTGATCGGCGTGCCGTTGCGGCGCGACGTGGCGATCTTCTTGAAATGCGAATAGATCGCCACCGCCACCATTTTTTTCGCCTCGTCCTGTCCGATCACGAACTGGTCGAGCGACTTGACGATGAAACTCGGCGTGATTTTCTGGTCAGGCAACGCAGTGCTCCCGTTGGTAGGACAACTATACCGGTCCGCCCTTCAGCCAGTGCCTGCCACGGGCGTACAACGCTTCGACCTCGGCGCCCTTGAGACCCGGCATGTCGCGTTTGACGGTGTAGCCGATCTTGGTCTGAATGTATGCGAGGTGACGATAGCCCTCCGGAAACGAATCGAGCAAGTCTGCCTCGAGTTCAAGGTGGGTCGCAGGATCGACCGGGTCGAGACGGTCCTTTTCGTAAATGGGTTGGCGCAGCACGACGCCCCAACGGCTCTGCCGCCGCTCGAAGAAATCGTAGAACCGCCCTGTGCATACGACATCGCAGCGCACCCCGTGTACGTCGCCGCGCTGGGAAATCGTCATCTTCGTCTGCGCGATCGCGCGATCGCCGTCGACATCGATCGAGCTTCCGCCGAGAAAATGCAGAATGCTGACACCGCGGTTCCACCCCTCGCCGCTGACACGAATGAATTCGTCCGCACTACCCTGGAACCAGGTCGCCATCATCCGCCCGTCGTCGTGCCACACGGTGCGAAAGCGATCCCAATCGCCGGCATCGCGCCATAGCACCCAGTTTTCGACGACTTCGCGTATGGCCAACCGGGCCTGCAAATCGTCGTTCATGTCGATGCTCATCGATTTTTTCCAGGAAACGGATGCCACAACCCCATCTTCGACCATGTGTAAGTGTTCTGCAAGGATCGCAAACCAGATCCGCGCAGGAGCGGGGAACCAGCGATTGATTTATGATGCGAGCCGTCGCATCACCGCTTACGAAAGAAACGTCATGCAGCGAAGACTGGCGCGAGCCGTCATATTTGCCGCGTTCGCGGCAAGCAGTTTCCTCCGCGGCACCGCCCACGCGGAGGCGCCGATGGTCAAGACCCAGGCACCGGGCTATTACCGGATGATGCTTGGCGACTTCGAAGTAACCGTGCTATCGGATGGCACCCTCGGTCTGCCGGTGATCGGCTTGCTGACCAATACCACACCGGACAAGGTGAAAAAGGCGCTTGCACGTGCCTCGCTCAAGGACCAGGAGCGCAGGCTCGCATGCGCCGATGCCGCCAGGAACGGCTACTGGGTTGGGGCCGCGCACCTTTCGTTTCCGGGGCTCGGGCATCTCCGGGCGGAGGGCGATGGCTACGTCTGGATTCCCGCGAACTACTCGTCCCTGCGCTAGCCCGCCTCTCGCCCCTCCTCTGTGAATTTTCGGTAGCAAGTCGGCGTCCAACGACTATTATTGGCGCTTCGGGGCAATATCACCGCGCAGCAACGGCTGCCTGGTGGCGCAGGACTGCGCGCCAGAGCCCTGATTTCCACCTTGCTTCCCGCCCAATCTTGCGCGAACGATCGACCGAACGATGAGCCGCTGGCAGGACCAACCCCGCGATCGTCACGAATCAGTGACCATCCGCACCATCTGGTTGACGCTGGCGCTCTCCATACTGATCCACGTCGCGGCGCTGTTCGTGTTGATCCCGCACATGCGCACCGTTTCCGACGAATTGGAGCAAGCCGAGGCCTCCGCGCCGGTGCAGGTGCGGCTTGCGCCGCCACCGAGCAACGTGGCAATCGCGCCGCCGGAGCCGTCACGCGACACCCAAGCGTCGATAACGCCCCCGACGCGGCCACCCAAGGTCGTGACACGCCCGCCGCCCAGGCAGGCAATGATCGTGCCCAATACCGCGACACCCGCACCGGTGTTGCCTCCGCCTCCACCGCCGCCGTCACCACCGGTCGCGGCAGCACCGCCCTCACCGGCTCCCGCCGGCGATCTCGCATCGTTCATCGCCGCCAAACGGCTCGCACGCGGTGAATCCGCGGCGTCGACCGTCGACGACGAGAAGGAGCGGTATAACCGCAACCTCGCCGCCAACCTGCCGACGGCGGCGACGGGCACCGCGGGCCGCGCCCCGAAGAACGGCGGTGGCATCTTCGAGATCAAGCGCCTCGCCTACGACGACGCCGTGTTCGAGTTCTATGGATGGAACAAGGATGTCGGCCAACGAACGCCGCAGTCTTTCGAAGTGCGCAAAGGCAACAATCCGGACATGCGCATCGCCGTCGTGCGCAGGATGATCGTGATCATCCGCGAACACGAAAAAGAGGATTTCGTGTGGGAATCGAGGCGGCTGGGACGCAACGTCACCCTGTCCGCACGATTGGCAGACACGACGGGGCTGGAGGAATTCATGATGCGTGAATTCTTCGACGATGCGCGGCCGCACTGAACAGGCGCCCGTTCCGTTCACCGCTTTTCTCGCCTTGTCGCTTGCGGCATTCGGGAGTGCGTCGTCGCTGCGCGTGTGCGACGCGTTGTTGCCGCGCCTCGCGTCCGAGTTCAGCTTGTCTCTCGGCAGCGCATCCCACGTGGTCACCGCTTTCGCTGTCGCCTACGGGCTTTCGCAGCTTTTTTTTGGGCCGGCGGGCGATCGGTTCGGCAAGTACATCGTCGTCGCCTGGGCTTGCATCGCAGGTGCGTTCAGCGCCTTGCTGTGCGGGCTCGCGCCGACGTTTTCGTGGCTTCTCTTTGCTCGGGTTCTTGCCGGAGCAACGGCCGCCGCAATCATTCCGCTGTCGACCGCATGGATCGGCGACGTCGTGCCGTACCGTGAGCGCCAGCCGGTTCTCGCCCGCTTTCTGACTGGACAGATTCTCGGTGTCTCGGCAGGCGTGCTCGCAGGCGGATTCGCGGCCGACTACCTGAACTGGCGCGTCCCGTTTTTCGGGATCGCCGCAATTTTCGTCGCAGTTGCTGCACTGTTGTTTCGTCTCGACCGGAGGT
The DNA here is from genome assembly GCA_963829375.1 of uncultured beta proteobacterium. Lineage (GTDB taxonomy): Bacteria > Pseudomonadota > Gammaproteobacteria > Burkholderiales > Casimicrobiaceae > PALSA-1003. The sequence continues at coordinate 242,132 of CAWHIS010000018.1, forward strand.
TGCCGGCCTTTGCCCGCATTGCCCACAGAACGGAAGGCGCTGCGCTGCCGCGAACCATCTTCGAATTTCGACAGGTGCTCGCGCGCCCGTGGGCGCGCATTGTGTTGGCTACGGTATTCCTGGAGGGCGCGTTGCTGTTCGGCGCATTCGCCTTCATCGCGTCGCATCTGCACCGCGTGCACGGCGTCTCGTTGTCCGTCGCGGGGTCGCTTGTGATGCTGTTCGGTTTCGGGGGACTGCTGTATGCGGTTTCCGCCGGCACGCTCGTGCAGCGGCTCGGCGAAGTCGGATTGGTCCGCTGGGGCGGCCTCCTGCTGATGTCGTCGCTCTTGCTGACAGCGCTCGGTCCGGGGTGGTGGTGGGCGATACCCGGCTGCTTCCTGACCGGCCTGGGCTTCTACATGTTGCACAACACGCTGCAGATCAATGCGACGCAAATGGCGCCCGAACGCAGGGGTGCGGCGGTTGCCACGTTCGCGTCGTGCTTCTATTTCGGGCAGTCGGTCGGTGTGAGCGCCGCCGGGCTGCTGGTCGAGCGAGTGGGTACCGGTGCCATCATTATCTTCTGTGCGCTTGGGCTGCTGGTTGCAGCGATGAATTTCGGCCGGTTGCGCGCTCGGCACGCCCATGTCGACGCGATGACATGAGCGGTCCTGTCGAGACCATGCAAGTTCACATTCCTGATCCACTCTATACCGGCTCCCGCAAGGCGCGCACCGGCTTTCGTGTGGCGCTGGAAATGGCTCTGGCGTTCGTCGCCCTGCTCTGGCTGATCCAATTGTTCAACTGGACGCTCGACCTGGAGTTGCAGCGTTTCGGCGTTCGGCCGCGCGAGTGGCAGGGCCTCCCCGGAATTCTGTTCGCGCCCCTGCTGCACGGCGACTTCATGCACCTGCTCGCCAACACGCTGCCGCTCCTGGTGCTGGGAACCGTCATGCTGCATCTGTATTCCGGCGCGGCTGTGCGCGTTCTGCTGGCGGTTTACCTCGGGCCGGGCATCGCGGTGTGGCTGTTCGCCAGGGACAGCGTGCACATCGGCGCCAGCGGCATGGCGTACGGGCTGGTCGCCTACATTCTCGTGGCGGGCCTGATCCGTCGCGACCGGCGCGCCATCGCCGCCTCGCTGCTCGTTTGCTTCATGTATGGCGCGCTCGTGTGGGGCGTCCTTCCGATTCAACCCGGGGTATCGTGGGAAACGCATCTAGCTGGCGCGCTGATCGGCAGTGCGTTGGCAATCGTGTTTCGACGTCTCGACATCCCGCCGCGCAGGCGCTATTCCTGGGAGGAAGAAGGCGGCGACGAAGACGGAGCATTCGCGACCGACGCCGCGGCCGAACCGTCGCCAAGCGAAAACGTGCGCCCAACGCTGCATTGACCGCGGCAGCATCCGGCTTCGTAGATGCGATTTGGGACGATGATGCACGAAGGGGAGCCCAGATGAGACCAAGTCCGTTGTCAGCACCACCCTGCAGCGAGCCTCGTCTGCGCGACGACACTTGCTGCAACAGGTCCCAGCCCGAGCGTGCGGACGCTCGGGCGAAGCGGGGATCACCACGGAGCAACGTCGTTCCCGAGCGCGATCTCGCGCCACTGGAACTCGAGGCTGCGCGGCCCCTCATCGGAAGCGGAGCACGCGATTGGCCGCGTAGCGCTTTGCCGTCGGAATCGAGCGCCGCCGCAATAACGTTGGCGAGCGGCGGTCCATCGGAACGTAGAAATCGCCGGCTTTGACCGCCAGGCGGGCGGGTTCGACCTGGGTCGTGATTTGCACCACGTTCGCCGCGCCGTCATCGTCGTTGCGACGCACGTCTTCCTTTTGGCCTCCTGCAGCCGCGTGAAACGGTAACGCTCGCCCTCGACGCTCGCGTCCTGTTGCACGCGCAACACGATGATACCCCGGTGCGCGAGCCGCATCGCGGCTTCGGCATTGGACGCAGGCAGGGCACATCGCGTGCAGGGCCGCGACCTCGTGCGGCGACTTATCTGCAGGGCACGACCGCCACGACTTCGACGTGCTTGTCTGCGCCGGATTCTGGATCGACAAGTTCGTTAAGTCGCATGCCGAGTCAAGGGTGCGGCGCCTGCAACGATCAGATCCGCCGCGCTCCGCCGTAGCGGCAGGCGCTCGCCGCAGCTGCTGAACGTCGCCATCAACTCGGACCGTTGGCGGCGGCGGAATCCAGCTGCGAGTTCATCGCAATCAGGGCGTTCGATCCGACGTTCAGGCGCCGACCGATGCAGACGTCAACGTCATCAGCGGCGCACCGCGTTCCGCAAGCCGGCGATCTATTGCGGCCCGTATTCTCCGGCTACGGCACGAACCAGGGCGACATCGACACGACCTTGTCTCATATCGTAGCGACGCGTATTCACGATCGCGAGCCCGGAGCCGATCTCAAGCGCAAGGACGACGACGGCAACAACATGTCTGCTGAGTGCCGCGTCAGAGTGCGGCCGAAGATCGGTCACGGTGCGTCTGGATCAGCGCGTCGAGCGTGCCGACATGAAGGTCACCAATGGCAGCGGCATCACGCCGCTGTCGATGGCCTTGGCTGATGCGGCATGCGGACTCGGCGGAAGTGCTGGTGAACAAGGGTGCGCGTCTGACCACCAGTCAGGTGCAGATGCTCAACGACGTCCGTGACCGATCCAGCCGCGACAAAGGCAATCGTGCAGCGCGCGGCCGGCAAGTGAAAGCATGCGCGACGATCCGCCGCGGTTCGGCCGAGCGATTTTCCTCGCCCGCTTGCGGCGAGCGCCTCGTGCTCGTCAGCGGCATTGAGAAAGCCTCAGTAGCGCACTGCGGACGCCTCAGTCGCTTTCGTAGACCACCACGGCGGAAGCGCGAGGGGATTTGGCAACCGATACAACGGCAGGAACTCAGGCTGCGCGCCGATCACGAACTGCACGACAGCATGGAGCATCCCGCGCGGTTGCGCGCCCAGTCGGGTCGGCGCTGTGCGAATTGCTCGCGGCCAGGCTGATCGGCGTAGGGGTGTCGCAAGACATCCAGCAACTCGTGGATGCCTGCATCGTCACCCTGCTGGGCGCGGTCGATGGCTTGCTGGGCCAGGTAGTTGCGAAGCACGTAGCGAGGATTGACTGCGTCCATGCGCGCCTTGCGCACCGCCGGCAGTGAACCATCGCGGCGCACGCGCGCCGAATAGCGTTGAAGCCACCCGATGAGCGCGGGTTCGGCGGCGCGCTGTTTGGTCTCGTCGTAGAAAGCGTCAGACAGGGGCGCCAGCGCCGGTGCATCGAGATCGACGGCAGCGAGCGCGCGAAAAAACAGCGTCATGTCCACCTCCGCAGAGACCAGCAGCTCGTGCAGCGCTGCCATCAGTTCCAGATCTTCATCGAGGCATTCGGTCAAGCCAAGTTTTGCCGCGGTGTTGTTGCGCTCGGCTGCAGTGAACGCGTCCACATAGCGTTGCAATCCGGCGTGCAGCGGATCGACCGAACTCAGCACCGGCGCCAGCGCGCTCGCCAACCGGGTCAGGTTCCAATACGCGATCTGCGCCTGCTGTCCGAAGCGATAGCGGCGCCCATGCGCGTCGGTGGTGTTGGGGGTCCAATCGGGATCGAAGTTGTCGATCCAGCCGTACGGCCCGTAGTCGATGGTAAGGCCGAGGATCGACATGTTGTCGGTGTTCATCACTCCGTGGACGAAACCCACCCGCATCCAATGGGCGATCATTGCGGCGGTACGCTCGCATACCTGGCCGAACCATTCGGCGCGTATCGCTTCCGGCAATGCGCTCGGCGTGGCATCGCCATGCGCCGCAAGCAGCTCCGGAAAATCGCGTCGGATCGTGAAGTCTACGAGCTGCCTCAATAACGGCAAGTCACCGCGCGATGCCGGCAGCTCGAAGTTGCCGAAGCGAATGAAAGACGGGGCGACCCGGCACACGATGGCGCCGGGCTCCTCCTGCGGATGGCCATCGTAGAACATGTCCCGCTCGACGCTCTGCCCGGTCCCGATCAGGCAGAGCGCGCGCGTGGTCGGCACGCCCAGGTGATGCATCGCTTCGCTGCACAGGAATTCGCGCACCGACGAACGCAACACTGCGCGGCCATCCGCCGTGCGCGCATACGGGGTGGGGCCGGCGCCCTTGAGCTGCAACTCCCACCGCTCGCCGGCAGCGTTGATCGTCTCGCCGAGCGTAATCGCCCGGCCGTCGCCCAATTGCCCCGCCCAGTTGCCGAACTGATGTCCACCATAGTTGGCCGCGTAGGGCTGCATGCCGTCGAGCAGGGCATTGCCGCCGAAAACCTGCGCAAACAAAGGCGATCCGATATCCGCCGCGGAGATGCCGAGCAGCGCAGCCACCTCCGGCGAATAAGCGATCAATCGCGGCTCCGCCACCGGTTCAGGATCGACGCGCGAGTACAGCGCGCCGTGCACTTGGCGCCGCCTTGGCCCGGTCTCGTTGTCGCCCGGCAGCTCGCGGACGAAAGCATTGTCGAAATGCAGCGCACTCAAGGCAGGCTGCGCGAAGATCGAATCGACAGTCGTCACGGTCGGAATCAGTGCAGGCAACGCGCGGCCAGCTTCCCGTCAGGCCCTCGCCGCGCCAAGCTTCGCCAAGCGCATATTCTACGCCGGCGACCAATGATATCCTCTGCGCGATGAGATCGATGCTGCGCGCTGCGCTCTTCGGCACGGTTGCGCTGGCCGCCGCTTCGGCCCAGTCGATGCCCGCCGTTCTCGACGTTAGCCTCAAACTCACCGACCTCGACTACAAGCCTCTGCCGGGTGTGCCCGTCCGTGTCGTGTTCGGGTCCGAATCGACCTGGCAGCAACCCGGCGCAGGTCACCGCATCGTTACCGACGCCAAGGGCGAGGCGCATTTTTCCGCTCGGGTCGACCTCGAGGAAAAGATGAAGAAAGCGCCGACCAACTTCGTCGGCAGTCTGCTGAGTGGGCCGCAGAAGACGCACTACCTGCGGATCGGTGCCGAAATGACGTACTTCGAGAATCCGTGGCTATACACGGTCGATCTCTTTCGCTTTCCTGGCGGAGACACCCTGCTCGATGACAACTCGGTGTACACGCGCGACGAGCGTGGAGCGTTCACGCGCCTGGCGAAGCAGGACAAGAATGGATGGACGATGGCGGACATGGCCGGCCTGGTGCTGACCATGCCTGGGTTCGAGGCGTGGAATTTTGCGCTCGACCCTGATCCCGCCGACCCGGCACGCCAGCGATGGACGCTGAAGCTTGCGTTCAAGAAGGCACCCGCGCCGGTGAGGCGTTGACGCGTGCGACACGGGTCGCGTTTCATCTGCATGCTCGTGCTGCTCGGCGGCTCGTCTGGCGCCGTCACGGCCGCCGAGCCAAACCCGGATTGCGCGGTGGCGAAGGCGCGTTCAATTGAAAGGCTGATATGCGGCTCGCCGGTCCTCTCGCGCCTGGACGCAGAGCTCACTCGCATCTACGCGCTGGCCACTGCCGCCAAGTCGGCGGCAGCGGCGGCCACGATTCGCACGCAACAGACCGCGTGGCTCGCCGGACGCTCTGCGTGCGGCAAGAGTCCGACGCAGGCAGAATGCATGCGCGATCTCTACCTTGCTCGCATTGCGGCCATCCGTGCACAGAGCGGGCCGGCGCGGTCGGCCGACAACAAAGGCATCAGCCTCGGACCGTTCGCGTTTCGTTGCGACAAACTCGACGCGACGCTCGACATCACGTACGTCAATGTCGATCCCGGTCTTGCCTGGGTCACCGTCAAGGACCATGCGTATCCCCTCGTGCAACAGCGTTCGGGTAGCGGCACGCGGTACGAAGGCAACGGCACCCTGTTCTGGGAGCACCAGGGTGACGCGCGGTGGCGCGACACCACCAGCACGCCTGAAGTCACGTGCAACCGCGTTGCAACGAAGCCGGGAACCGGCTGAATGCCCTCCGCCCGGCACTGACGCATGCACATCTACGCACTCGATCACGTCCAGATCGCGATGCCGAGCCGAGGGGAGCCGGCGGCGCGCCAATTCTATGGCGATCTGCTCGGATTGACTGAGCTGGCCAAGCCATCGAATCTGGCCACTCGCGGCGGATTATGGTTCCAGTGTGGCTCGCTTCAGGTCCACCTCGGCGTCGAAGCGGATTTCCGCCCTGCGAAAAAAGCTCACCCCGCGTTCCTCGTGCATGACCTGCGCGCCGTGCGCGAAGCGCTCGAGAGGGCCGGCCACGAAGTCACCTTTGATCCCGAACCCAGTCCCGGCGTCGAGCGGATTTTTACCCGTGATCCTTTCGGCAATCGGATCGAATTGATCGAGCCGCATCGGCCACACCGTGGCGTCGTCCGTTAGACTACGGTTGGTAGTTTACCCTTTCGCAGGATTTCACAACGATGCGCTCGCCTGCAGGTACCGTCGAAGGTTTATGCGCGGCGTCGGCAACCATATTTGCGGTTGGCATCGCGTTCTTGGGCTACTGGGGATTTCTCGAACCGACGCCGTGGCGCTCCGTTGACGTCCTGGTGGCGGTTGCGGCGCTGGCCGGGTTTGGCGCGCTCGGGCTGGTGCCGTGGGTCGCGACAGCGCCCTCGGCGGATGAAGGCGAGGCCAAGCTCGCCCTCGCGCGCCGCGCATTCCTGGCCGGTGTCGTCGGCATCTGGCTCGCGGTCGCGATTTCGCTCCTCGGGCCCCACGCGAAGTAGGCATCTGGAACAAACCTGGACCCCTTATGGACAATGAAAAAATCACCGTGCGCGTTACCGACACAGGCAAGACCCTCGAACTCGTGGTCCTGAACAAGCGGGCCGAGCGGATCGAAGTCGTGCTCGGCGAAGGCGTACACAGCGTCCGTTGTGTGCTGACGCCGACGCGCAACGCGCTTGCCTATGCCGGGAACGCGTTGGGGCGGGAGATCATATACGAGCGCAGTCGTGCCGACGTTCAGGCCGACATCGATCGGCTCAATCCGACGCTGCGTCATTCGCGACGCTGATTTTCAAGCGTCGACCATGATCGTCGTGCATCACCTGAACAATTCGCGCTCGCAGCGCGTTTTATGGCTGCTGGAAGAACTGGGTCTCGAGTACGAAATCAAACGTCACGAGCGCGATGCGAAGACCATGCTCGCACCCGCGTCGCTGCGCGCGGTGCACCCGCTCGGCAAAGCGCCCGTGATCACCGATGGCTCGCTGACGCTGGCTGAATCAGGCGCCATCGTCGAGTATCTGGTCGAACGTTACGGCAATGGAAGACTTGTCCCGGCACCGGGTACGCCGGAGCGCTTGCGCTACACCTACTGGCTGCACTACGCGGAGGGTTCGGCCATGCCGCCGCTGCTGCTGAAGCTGGTTTTCGACCGCATCGCGAAGGGTCCCGTACCTTTTTTCGTCAAACCAGTCGCGCAGGCGATATCGCAGCGCGTGCTGTCAACATTCGTCAACCCGCAGATCGAACTGCACCTCGATTTCATGGAAGCGGAGCTCGAAAAAAGCCCGTGGTTCGCGGGAGTGGAATTCTCCGCCGCCGACATACAGTTGAGTTTTCCGCTCGAGGCGGCCGCGGCGCGCGCGGGGCTCACTGCGAGCCGGCCAGAGCTGATGGCGTACCTCGAACGCATTCACGCACGGCCGGCGTATCGGCGCGCGCTGGAGCGCGGCGGCGAGTATGCGCTGCTTAGCTAGAACGCGAAATACGGCCCCGTCCCACCCGGCGTGCTGCGCGTCTCTATGGCGGTGTACACGCTGCGCCCGAAGAAAAACGGCAGCCCCCAGGCAAAACTGGCGGCGTCGGGATTGGGCGCGGCTAGATTGCCGAACGCGTTGAAGCTTGGGTTCGCGGTGAAGAGCTGATCGGCGTTGGCGACGCTGAAGCTGACCACGCTCGAAGCCCTGTTGACGCCCTGCAGGGTCGCGGAAAGGTTTTGTGTCGAAGCCGGACAGTAGAGCCCTGCTCCGGCGCCCGTACATATCGGGAAGGCATTGGTGCCGAAGAACAGAACGCTCGAACCGCTGTCGATGTAACTGTGGGAAAGTGTGACGCCGCCGAAAGTCGTGACGATGTATCCGGTGTTCGGATCGACAGTGAGTACCACGGCGCTCCCGAGTCCATTGTCAGTCTGCGTCCCGATGCCGAAGATCAGCGAGCCGTTCACCGTCGCGGCGCCCCCCGCAGGGACCGGTGGAAGCTGGATGATGACGCCATTGTTGTCCGCACTGAACAAGGCGACCGGATTCTGCAGCTGCTTGTCCAAGGCAATTTGCGTCGCCCGGCACCCGCTCGCAGGGCAGCTGTAATAGGTCCCGGGTATTGCGGATTGCACGCAGGCGGGACCGCAATCCTGCAGGAACAACCCGACCCCAAGCAGGCCATTGGCGCCAAATGTCGGAACGGTGTTCTCGGGCGGCCCGCTGCTCGAGCAGCTGGCAGGAACCGCGGGAAACGCCGCGTCCCCGATCACCTGCATCGGCAGCGAACTGGCCTTCTCGCCCGCGATGGTCAAGTCGACGACTTTTACCGGCCCCCAGCTGAACCCGTCTGCAAACTGTGCGCATGCGACGAGCGGACTGCCAGCCGCATCGACTTGCTGCGGCAGCGCGAGCCCCGGCGCCAGCACCGACGCAATGACGCGCAGGCCGACCGATCCCGTATCGACTTGGATGTGATCGATGGTCTGACAAGCGGTTGTCGAACCCGGGGCGCAGATCGTGATGCTCGTAAACGCGAGATCAGGAATGCCCGCCGGTCCACCGTCCACGGTAATTGGCTGCACATTCTGTGTCGGCGCCGGCGGCGACGAGCCGCCGCCTCCGCCACCACCGCCGCCGCAGGCGGAGAGTAACGTCAGGACCGCCAGCAGCGGCGCGAGCTCCCACCCTTGTCTCGATCGCGAACTCATCGCAACTCGTCCGCGGATACGCCTTGCGGCAAGCTTTCCGGGACATACGCCCTTCCGGCAAACGACCGCATACGTCCGCCCGACTGCACCACGAGCCCGGGCAATTGGATGGACACCGGGCCACGGACGTTGTGCCGTGCGGCAACGGCGGCGACGTACTGGTCGAAGTGGGGCCCGAGGATCTGGCGGAGATCGGGCATCGAAGGGCCCTGCCAGGCAACCGCGAACACTACTCCGGTGGGCGCAATATATTCGCGCACCGTTGTTCCCGCGGGTACCTGCAGTTCATGCATCGTGTATTTCGCGCCGTAGACCGTGCGCAGCGTCGCGCCGGTCTGAGACTGGTCGGCAAGCACTGTCGCCTCCGTTCCCCCGAGGGTCGCGTGCGCCGAATGCGCGGAAGGCAACGCGAGCAACCCGATAGCTGCCAACCTTGCCGCAAACTGACGAATGGAATTCGCTTCGACGATCATGGCACCCGCTTTCATCGGAGAGTCAGCACGCCCGCGCATTGGAGGCAACACACGGCGGGTAAGTTCCACGGCGTATCCAGGTCCCGATATGTAACGTGATGTGCGAGTACGCCTACTGTACCCCGAACTTCCACTGGCGGCCTGGAGCGGCGGCGAAGAGGGCCTTGGTGTATTCGTGCCGCGGATTCGCGTAGACGTCGGCAATGGGGCCGGACTCGACGATGCGCCCGCGCTGCATCACCGCGACGCGATCGCATACTTGCGCAGCGACGCGCAGGTCGTGCGTGATGAACAACATCGCCAGGTTGAGTCGCCCGCGGATTTCATCGAGTAACGCCAGCACCTGCGCCTGCACCGACACGTCAAGCGCCGAGACCGCCTCGTCGGCGATCAGCAGATCCGGTTCGATCGCCAGCGCGCGAGCTATGCAAATACGTTGGCGCTGACCACCCGAAAATTCGTGCGGGTACCGTTCGAGCGCGCCCGCGTCGAGCCGCACCAGGTCCAGCAGGCGCCGAGCGGAGGCGAGCGCCGCCTCAGCCGTTGCGCCGTAGTTCATCGGGCCTTCTACGAGCGACTGCCCGACGGTGCGCCGCGGATTGAGCGACCGATACGGATCCTGGAAGACAATTTGCACGCGGCGCCGCAACGGACGCAGCTCATTTGCACCGAGGCGCGCAATATCGACGCCATCGAGCTCGATGTCTCCAGCCGTGGGCTTGATGAGTCGCGCGATGCAGCGTGCGACCGTCGACTTACCCGAGCCCGATTCGCCGACGATGCCGAGCGTTTCGCCGCGGCGAATCTGCAAATCCACATTATCCGCTGCGAGCACCTCCGCCCCGCGGCCCCACCACTTGCCGCGCGCATAGGTCTTCGCAAGCCCTTGCGTCCGGACCACGATCGCGGCATCGGTGGCGATCGAACGATGCCGCGGCGTAAGACTCGGCACCGCCGCGATCAGCATGCGCGTGTACTCATGCTGTGGATGGGCGAGCACCTCGCGCGCGGGGCCGGTTTCCACGACCTCGCCCTGCCGCAGCACCGCCACCCGCTCCGCTATCTCGGCGACGACGCCGAAGTCGTGGGTGATGAACAGCACGCCGGTGTCATGCTCGCGGCGCATTGCGCGGATCAACGCGAGAATCTGCGCCTGCGTCGTCACGTCGAGCGCAGTCGTCGGCTCGTCGGCGATCAGCAGGCGCGGATTGAGCACCATCGCCATGGCGATCATGATGCGTTGCCGCTGGCCGCCGGAGATTTGATGCGGATACGAGTCGATCATCCGCGCGGGATCCGGCAATCCAACGTCACGGATGATTGCCAACGTGCGCTCGCGCCGCTGCGCGAGCGTCATGGGTGTGTGCGTGGCAAGCACCTCGTCGATCTGATCGCCACAGCGCAGCACGGGGTTCAACGCCGTCATCGGTTCCTGGAAAACCATCGCCATGCGCGTACACCGGAGCGCTCGCAGCCGCGACGGCGCGGCGGCGAGCACGTCCTCGCCGTCGAGGAGGATCTTGCCCCTTGTCGGGCGCAACGCCGGCGGCAGCAGACCCATGGTCGCCTGCGCGATCACGGATTTGCCCGAGCCCGATTCACCGACCAGACAGACCATCTCTCCCGGCCCGACCGTCAGATGCGCATCCGACACCGCGAGGCCCCGCTCGCCGCTTGCAGGAAGAGCGATGGTCAGGCCCCGGATGTCGAGCACCGCCGTGCTCACAGGCGTCTCACAGGAGTACCTTCGCGCTGCGCGCTCCGGTATTCGCGCTCGGGGCGGCCCGTCGCGCTCATAGGCGTTTACGCATGCGCGGATCGAGCGTGTCGCGCAGGCCATCTCCGAGCAGATTGACCGCAAGCACCGTCAGCGCGAGAAAAATGCCTGGATAGAGGATGTTGTGCGGATACACGCGAAACAGTGTGCGGCCTTCCGCCATGATGTTTCCCCAAGTCGGAATTTGCGCTGGGATCCCCACGCCGAGAAACGACAGGATGGCTTCGATCAGTATGGCCGACGCGCAGATGTAGGTCGCCTGCACGATCAGCGGCGGCAGCGTGTTTGGCAGGACATGTCGAATCACCAGTTGCAGCGACGGCGTGCCGACGGCGATCGCGGCCTCGACGTAGGGCTCCTCGCGCACCGACAGCACGATCGAGCGCACCAGTCGGACGACACGCGGGACTTCGGGAATGACGATCGCCACGATGACCGCGACCAGGCCCGCCGAGGACAGCGAAACGACTGCGATTGCCAGCAGGATGGCCGGTATCGCCATCAACCCGTCCATCAGGCGCATGACGACGCTGTCGAGTCCTCGAACGTAGCCGGCGGCGAGTCCGATCGTCAGGCCGATGCCTACTGCGATGATCGCAACCGCCACGCCGACCACCAGCGACGCGCGTGCGCCGTAGACGACGCGGCTGGCGACATCGCGGCCCAGAGAATCGGTGCCCATCCAGTGCCGCGCCTCGGTCTTGCTGCCGTCGTCGGCGCGGACGGTCTCCATGGCGCCCGGCGTCTTGTTGCGAAACGACGGATTGATGGCCGATGGGTCGAAGTTGGCGAGCCACGGCGCGGCAAGCCCCATCGCGATGATGAGACCAAGAACGACGACGCCGAATACGACCGTGGGATTGCGCGCGAGCCGGCGCACGACGGTTTCGCGATCCGGTCCGGTCGTCGCAACGAGGATGGGTATCTGCGATGACTGTCATAACCGTCAATAGCGAATGCGCGGATCGAGGAACGTATAGGCCACGTCGACCGCCAGATTCAGGAAGACATAAACCGCGGAGAACAGCAGTATCACCGCCTGCACCGTCGGATAGTCGCGCGCGAGCACCGCGTCGACGGTCAAGCGTCCGAGGCCGGGAATGCTGAATACGCTTTCGGTGACCACCACGCCTCCGATCAGCAATGCGATGCCGATGCCGATGACGGTGACGATCGGTACCGCGGCGTTGCGCAGTGCGTGCTTCATGAGTACCACGCGATCGGACAGACCTTTCGCGTGCGCGGTGCGGATGTAATCCTCGTTGAGCACCTCGAGCACGCTGGTCCGTGTAAAGCGCGCGATCAGCGCAATGTAGATGACCGACAAAGTAAGACTCGGCAAGATCAAATGCTGGAGAAAGCCCCAGAAGCCGTCGACGATCGATTGATAGCCCTGCACCGGCAGCCAGGACAGTTCGATCGCAAAGACATAAATCAGCACGTACCCGATCACGAACACCGGCACGGAGAAGCCGAGCACCGAAAAGCCCATTACCACACGGTCGATCCAGGTGTTCTGCTTCCACGCGGCGACAACGCCGAGCGGTACGGCAATCAACACCGAGAGAATGATGGTCGTCATGGCGAGCGCAACCGTCGGTCCGATGCGATCGGCGATCAGCGCCGCGACCTGCTTCTTGAAGAAGAACGATTCGCCGAAGTCGCCGGTGAGTACATGACCGATCCACACGAAAAACTGCGCGACGATCGAGCGATCGAGCCCGAGGCGTGCGCGAATGTCGACGATGTCCTGCGAGGTCGCCGCGGCGCCGGCAATGATCGCGGCGGGATCGCCGGGTGTCAGCCGCAGCATCGAAAACACGAGCACCGCGACGATCGCCATGACGGGTATCGTCGCGAGGAGGCGCCGGGCGATGTAGGCGAGCATCAGCTCATCGACAGGTCAGAGCGCGATTGACGGACAACCGAGCCGTCATTCCCGCGCACGCGGGAATCCATTTGTTCGCCCGGACAACTTGGATCCCCGCTTTCGCGAGGGATGACGCCAGCATCGTCGCCCCGGCGCAGGCCGGGGCCCAAGTTACGCTACCTCCGTGCACCATAGCAAACTGGATCCCGGATCTCGCTTTGCTCGCCCGGGATGACGCAGCCGTTTCCAATCGCCGCGAGGCTGCGCCTCTTGCGCTTGGACAGCTGCGTCACTTGCCCGTTTTGGTCACGTTCCAGAACACTGTCACCGGCGCAACGACGAACCCATCGATGTTCTTGCGCACCGCCGCGGGCTGGTACCACTGACCGAGGAACACGTGCGTAGGATCCTGCGTCCAGCGCGCAACGACGGCCTCGGCTATCGCCTTCTGTTTGACCGGATCCGTTTCGCGCGCAAACTGATCGCGCAGCTTTTCAATTTCCGCGTCGCAGGGCCAGCCGAACAGCGCCTTGTCACAGCTCGCGTTGAGGAACGCCGTCGCGACCGGATTGAGCACGTCGGCCGAGACCCACGACGTCAGGAACGCGCTCCATCCGCCCTGCGACGGGGGCTCCTTCTTCGCGCGCCGCGCAACGACGGTCTGCCAGTCCATGTCCTGCATGTCCACCTTGAACCCCGCCTTTTCCATCAGCGATTTCGCGACCGGCGCGAGGTTGGTCAATACCTGCAGGTCGGTCGAATGGAGCAGCACGATCGGCGTGCCGTCGTAGCCGGCCTCGGTCAGTAGTTGCTTGGCCTTGGTGAAATTCGACTGCAGTAAACCGTCCATACCCTTGGTCGAGCCCAGTGGTGTGCCGCAGATGAACATCTCGAGGCAGACCTTGTAGTACTGGGGATCGCCGATGGTCGCCTTGAGAAAATCCTCCTGATTGAATGCGTACAGCAGAGCCTGCTTGACTTTCGGATTATCGAAAGGCTTGGCCGTCGAATTGAAACGAAAGGCGTATTGATTGCCGAGAGGATTGATGTCGACCAGCTTGACCCCGGCGTCTTTCTTCAGGAGCGGCAGCAGGTCGTGCGCCGGTTGCTCGATGTAGTCGATTTCTCCCGCTTGCAGCGCGCTCACTGCCGTCTGCTGATCGGCGACCGCACGCCACTCGACGCGGTCGACCTTCACGACCTTCCCCCCTGCCATGCCCGAAGGTGGCTCGGCCCGCGGCTTGTATTTGTCGAACTTGATGTACACCGCCTTGTCGCCGGGCTTCCATTCGTCCTTCTTGAAGACGAACGGCCCGCTGCCGGTGAAGTCGCTGATCTGGTCATTGGGGCTCGTGTCGGCGACACGCTTGGGCATCATGAACGGTGCGGCCGACGATGGCTTGCCAAGCGCTCCGACGATCAATCCGGTCGGTGACGTCAGGTTGATGCGGAAGGTCTTGGAATCGATGATGGCAAAATCCTTGACGAAGCTCATCATCTTCTGGCCCATCGCATCCTTGGCGCCCCAGCGCTTGATCGACGCGATGCAATCCTCCGCCGTCACCGGCGTCCCGTCGTGCCACAGCAAGCCATCGCGCAGCGTCAGCGTATAGGTGAGTCCGTCAGCGGTGACTGCGTATCTATCCAGCATCTGCGGCTGCACCTTGCCGTTCGCATCGGTAGCGAACAGCGTGTCGTAGATCATATAGCCGTGGTTGCGCGTGATGTACGCGGTGGTCCAGATCGGATCGACGATCTTCAGGTCCGAATGCATCACAACCCGCAACGTGGTCTGCGCAATAGCGGCGGACGATGCAAGCGCGCCAAAAGTAGCGGCGAGGGCGAACAGGGCGAGCTTCAGGCAGCGGGTGCGAGACATCGGGCTGTTCCTAGACGGGAAGGCGGGCGAGCGAGCACGATAGCGAAGCGAACGCCGCAACGCAATGGGCATCGGCGTAGGGTCGAAGGCATTTGGATACGACATCTGGGTCGACGAACCTTCCGACCAGGCGTTCATTGGACGACCGTGTCCGCGCGCAGCAACACCGCCTGCGGAATGGTGATGCCAAGCTCGCGCGCAGTCTTGAGGTTGACGGCCAGTCCTATCCTGCTGAACGCCTCGACCGGCAAGTTCCGCGGGTTGGTACCGGTAAGGATCCGCTGGACGTAGGTTGCCGACAAACGGCCCACTTCGAAGTAACTGGTGCCATAACCCGCCAGGGCTCCTTGCGCCGCGAGCCCCTGCTCCGCGAACATCGTCGGCAGCTTCCTGGACCGAGCGGCATCGATGATGAACTGCGCCTGGCTCGTCACCATCGCACTGTTGCTGTGAAAGTAGGCGTCCGCCTCATTTGCCTTGAGTGCCAGCACGCCGCGCTGGAGTTCTTCCACGGACGTGACGGGTCGCTCGAGAATCTCGATCTTCAGTTGCCGCGCGGCCTCCCGCTCCGTTTTCACGCCCGCTATGCCGATCGCGATGCCAGGATCGTAGAAGGTCACGATCCTGCGCATCTCCGGAAGTATCGCCTGCAGGATCTCTAGACGTTTCGCAGTGAGTTCACCCGTAAGATAGTGCACGCCGGTGACGCGCCCACCAGGTCGCGCGAAGCTCTCGATAAGCCCGTTGGTTACGGGGTCGCTCCCGACAGCGAACGCGATCGGGACCTCGGTTGTCGCGCGCTTCACCGATACCACAACGTTGGTAGGAACTGCGTATATCAGGTCCACTTTGTCTCGTTCCAGACTCCTTGCCGCTTCTTCCTCCGCCTTCCGATCGCCCTTCAGATCGCGAATTTCGAGGACGTAGTGCTTGCCTTCTGTAAACCCCAGCTCCTTGAGGCCATCTTTAAGTCCGTCGAGCGCCGCGTTGTAGGGACCTCCTGAGATAACAACACCGACACGGTAGACCTTCGCTTGTTGCGCTTGGCCAATAGAAACCGAAGCTAGAGTAAGCATCGCGAAAAACAGGACGATGATTTTTTTTTCATTGGCTCTCCGCGACCAGCGGGTTGTCGGTTGAACGAACCTCCGACAAGTGGTGATGGCGGCGTGAGTATTGGGGGTCCGGTCGCATCGGTCAACTGCTGGCGTGGGCATCGCAGCCGCCAGGCATCACCAAGCGGCGTGTCAGCCGACGAAACCGATCTTCCTGTGGGTCCCGTCGCAGAATGGTTTCGTCGCGGAACCGCCGCACCTGCAAAAGCGTACGTCGTGATACTCGCGGACCCGGCCATCGGCACCCGAGACTGTCACCGACCCCGTGCATACCAGCGGACCGTTCGGCTTCGGAGTGATGACCAGTCGATCTGCGCCGGACGAATCGCTCCCTTCGGCGTTTGTGGGTAGTGCGCCGGCGTCGACAAAAGCCACACGCGTGTGCTTGCCATCGCAATAGGGCTTGTTCGACGACTGGCCGCAGCGGCATAGCACCACGGTCGTATCGTCCCGCGGCGCACCCGGCGCATCGAGTGCAAAATCACCCGTAACGATGTACGGACCATCGGCCTGAACGTAGACGGTTGTGGTACTCACGGTGACCATCCGGGATCGACCGGCGCAATCGCGCCGAGCGGTGCCTCGATCGCTCTTGCCGCAACCACGCCGGGGTCAGTCCGATTGCATGCAGTCACAGCAGCGCCGGGCGATCCTGTCCGACCGAAGAATCATTCGATGACCTTGTCCGCGCGCAGCCGAACTGCCTGCGGTATGGCGACGCCAATCTCCCGTGCCGTTTTGAGGTTCACGACCAACTCCACCCTGCTGAGCGATTCCACCGGCAGGTTCCGAGGACTGGTCCCGGTAAGTACTCGTTGGACGTATTTTGCCGACTGTCGACCAATCTCGTGCCAACTCACCCCATAGCTGGCCAGGGCTCCCTGCGCGGCGAAGTCGGTCTGCGTGAACATAGTCGGTAACTTCTTGATCCGCGCAGCATCGATGATGAGCTGAGCCTGACTCGATATCATGGCATCGTTAGTGTAGAAGTAGGCGTCCGCCTCCTTCGTCTTGAACGCGTTGAGACCGGAGCGGAGTTCATCCACGGTCGCGACGTGCGGCTCGACCATCTCAATGCCCAATTGTCGCGCCGCTTCCTTTGCCGAATTCGCCGCGGCGAGGGCGGTCGAGTTGCCAGGATCGTAAAACGTCAGGACTCTATGTAGGCCCGGGACCAGCGCCTTCAGAATCTCGAGCCGTTTTGTTAGGACATCGACCGAAGCCTGATAATGGACACCGGTGAGACGTCCGCCGGGTCGCGCGAAGCTCTCGGCCAGTCCAGCGCCAACCGGATCGCTCCCGACTGCAAACACGATCGGCACCTGAGTCGTCGCGCGTTTAACTGCGGTGCTTACGGTCGTGGACAACGCATATATCAGGTCCACCTTATCTCGCTCGAGACTGCTTGCTACTGCCTCGGCCGCCGTCCGATCGCCTTGCAGATCGCGAATTTCCAGTACGTAGTTCTTGCCCTCCGTCAAGCCCAACTCCCTTAGCCCGTCCTTGAGTCCATCAATTGCAACGTAGTACGGGCCCCCTTCGAAAATAACCCCGATACGGTAGACCTTGGCCTGTTGTGCTTCGGCGAGATGAGCCGAAGCGAGAAAAAGCAACGCGAAAAGCGCGGCGATCATCTTCTTATTCATTACCTTTCTCTTCCACGAGCGGGCTGTCGGTTCAGACTGGAGGTTCGACCGTTGCCAGTCGTTTATTGAATGACCTCGTCGGCCCGCAGCAGCAGCGACTGCGGAATCGTGATGCCGAGCTCTCTTGCGGTCTTAAGGTTCACCGCCAAGCCTACCTTGCTGACCGACTCCGCGGGTAGGTTTGCAGGACTGGTTCCGGTAAGAATGCGTTGCACGTATTTTGCCGATAGCCGACCCACTTCGTAGTAACTCACGCCATACGCGACCAGGGCTCCCTGCTTGACGAGGCTGTACTCTCCGAACATCGCCGGTATCTTCTTGGCTCTCGCCGTATCAATGATGTACTGAGCCTGGCTCAATACCATTGCGTCTGGAATATAGAAGAAAGCGTCCGCGTCCTTTGTCTTAAGCGCGTTCATACTCGGCCCGAGCTCTTCTACGGATGCAACCGGTCGCTCGACAATTTCAATATTTAGCCGCCGACCCTCCTCCCGCGCCGCCTTGACGGACTTCAACGCGAACTCGTTGCGAGGGTTGTAGAACGTCACGACTCTGCGCAGCTCTGGGAGTATTGCCCTCAGGATTTCCAGGCGCTTCGCTGTGAGCTCAACCACCGAATAATGGACGCCGGTGACGCGCCCCCCCGGACTCGCAAAGCTCTCGATCAGTCCAGCAGTAACCGGATCGTTCCCAGCGGCGAACACAATCGGGACCTCGGTTGTCGCGCGTTTCACGGCTGTACTGACGGATGTGCCAGGCGCGTAGATGAGGTCGGCTTTCTTTTGTTGGAGACTCCTTGCCGCTTCCTCAATTGCCGTTGGATCGCCCTTTACATCGCGAATTTCCAAGACGTATTGCTTGCCGTCTGCAAATCCCAACTCCCTGAGCCCGTCCTTGAGTCCGTCCACCATCGCGTTGTAGGGCCCACCTTCGTGGACAACTCCTACGCGGTAGACCTTCGGTTGTTGTGCTTGGGTGAGATGAACCGAAGCGAGAAAAAGGATCGCAAAAAACGGGACGATTATTTTCTTGCTCATGCAGTTCCTCCCCAACCCGCTTAGGCTATCTGTTTTTGATGCATCAGTCTGCTCAACGTGCGCCCCGGCGCAATGTCAGTTACCACGTCGGATCGATCGGCGTGATCGCGCCGGCACGCGCTTCGATCGCCTCCGCGGCGGCAAGGCAAACGTCTTCGCGAAAACGCGGGCCGATGATCTGCACGCCCATCGGCAAGCCATCCGCCAGTCCCGTAGGTACTGCGACGGCCGGTAGCCCTAGGACCGGCACCGCCATCATCGTTGCGCACTCGCGCCACAGCGCCGCGGTGCGGGCCGCGCTTTCGATGTCGAAGCCGTGCTGGTAGACCGGCTCCGACGATATCGGCGCGACTACCAGCGGCACGCGCTCCATGAATTGCATCCAGTCGCGCACGAGCCTCGCGCGTTCGGCGAGTGCCCTCATGTAGGCGAGCGGTTCGGCGGGCGGGACGTTCTCGAGCTTGAAGCGCACCGCAGCGCGGATGCCTGCGTCCCCTTCCTTTTCGATCACCGGGAGCATGTACTCGCGGAATTCCGGCATCTGCATCTCGAACCACAATTCCTTGGCACGCGTGAAACCGGGCGTCGCGCCGTCGATGATTTCGTAGCCTGCATCCTCCAGCCAGCGCGCCGCCTGCTCCATGGCCGCGGCGACGCGATGATGCAGCTTGGCCCCTCCGAGATCACCAGGAGCGGTCACCACCGCGACGCGCCTGGGCAATGGAGGGCCTTCGAGCGGAGCCGGCACCCACCAAGGATCGCGCGGATCGCGCACCGCCATCGCCGCGAAACCGAGACGCACATCGACAACACTGCGTGCGATCGGCCCCTGCACCGACATCAGTTGTGAAGACAGCGAGCGCTCAGCTGTCTGCGTCGGATTGAACGCGGGAACGCGCCCGAACGACGGCCGGAGCCCCGCCAGTCCGCACGCGTACGCGGGAAAACGCACCGAACCGGCGATGTCATTGCCGTGCGCCAGCGGCGTGATGCCAGCGGCGACGGACGCCGACGCGCCGCCGGACGAGCCGCCTGGCGTGTGCGTCTCCGACCATGGGCTGTACGTCCGGCCGCGCAGATCGTTCACCGTGTCGAGCCTGAAGCTGAACGCCGGCGTATTGGTGCGGCCGATGATGATCGCGCCTGCGCGCTTCCAGTTGGCGACTATCGGGCTGTCGGACTTGGCGATGATGTGCTGGAAACCGACGACGCCATTGGTCGTCGCGCAGCCTTCCTGATCGACGTTTTCCTTGATCGTCACGGGGACGCCATGCAGCGCGCCCAGGGGCTCGCCTTTGGCGACGGCGCGATCGGCCTCCTCCGCGGAAGCGCGGGCCGACTGCGAAAGGTCGACGGTGACCGCGTTGAGTCTCGGGTTGACCGCCGCCATGCGAGCGAGGCACGCCTCGAGCGCCTCACGCGCGGAAATGTCGCGGCTGCGAATCGCCGCAGCGATGCGCTTGGCGCTCCAGCGCCAGATCGGGTCGGTCAAGAAGTGCTCAGCAAAGGCTTCAACCACGACTCCCGCGGTCCGAATGAATTCGGACCTACAAGACCTGGCCTCGTTGTAGGCGCGAATTCATTCGCGCATCAATTGCGCGTGCGTGCGTTTCCGGCTACTCTCCCCCGGCGCGAGCGTACCATGTCGCCCGACGCGAACGCACCATGCCATGCAGCGCGGGAGTGACGATGGGTCTGATCGCCGTCGGTGGATTTCAGCACGAGACCAATACGTTCGCGCCCTCCAAGGCGGGGTACGCCGCGTTTCAGGACGGCGGCGGCTGGCCGCCGCTGGTCACCGGTGACTGTATCGCGCCTCGCCTCGCGGGCGCCAACATTCCCGCGGCAGGGGCGATCGGCGCGCTGCGCGCATTGGGACATCGGACCGCAGGTCTCGTTTGGGCGGCGGCATCGCCCTCGGCGCACGTCACGCGTGATGCCTACGAGCGTATCGTCGGCGACATGCTCGCTCGTCTTGCCGCGCTAGGGCCTGTCGACGGCGTCTATCTCGATTTGCACGGTGCGATGGTGACCGAACATTTCGACGATGGCGAGGGTGAGCTTCTCGCACGCGTGCGCCAAGTGGTCGGTGCGCATGTTCCCATCGTGGCGAGCCTCGACCTCCATGCCAACGTGTCGCGCGCCATGTTCGCGCTCGCCGATGGTCTGGTCGCCTACCGCACGTATCCGCACGTCGACATGGCAGCGACCGGCGATCGCGCGGCCCAGCTCCTCGAGCGCATGCTGAAAGACGGCAGGGCACCGTCAAAATCGTTTCGCACGCTCGATTTCCTGACCGGATTGCCTTCGCAGTGCACGCTGATCGAGCCGGCGAAAAGTCTCTACCACATGCTCGAGCGGCTGGAACGAGAGCATCATTGCGTGCTTTCGTTCACGCCAGGTTTCCCGATGGCGGATTTTCCCGAATGTGGCATGGCGGTAGCAGGGTACGGCATCGACGCCGCGCGCGCGGAGACTGCCACGGCGGCGCTCGCCAATGCGATCGCGGATGCCGAGGGCGAGTTTTCGATGGAATTGTTCGAGCCGGATGCCGCCGTGGTGCGCGCCATGCAGCGCGGCGAACCTGGAGCACCCGTCGTACTTGCAGACACACAGGACAATCCGGGCGCGGGCGGGAATGGCGACACCACCGGCCTCCTCGCGGCGCTCCTCGCACGGCGCGCCCCCGGCGCGGTGTTGGGTCTTTTGATCGATCCGGCTTCCGCGGCACAAGCACAGGCGATCGGCGTCGGCCGCAAGGCTCCGTTTGCGCTTGGCGAAATCTCGGGGGTGCCTGGCCATACCCCGTATGAGGGCGAGTTCACTGTCGTACGACTCGGCGATGGCCGTTTCACCTGCACCGGTCCCATGTTCCTGGGATTTCGGATGGAACTCGGACCCATGGCAGTCCTCGAAAAGGACGGCGTCCGGGTGGTGCTGGCATCGAAGAAGTGTCAGGCCGCGGACCAGGAGATGTTTCGCCACGTCGGCATCGAACCGAAGGAGCAGCGCATCCTTGCGCTCAAGAGCTCGGTGCATTTTCGTGCGGACTTCGAGCCGATCGCACGCGAAGTGCTCGTCGTTGTCGCGCCGGGTCCGGCCAAGGCGGATCCGACTATGTTCTCCTGGTCGCGGCTGCGGGCGGGGCTGCGCCTGAAGCCGAAGGGACCGCCATTCGTTCCCGCGACGGGCGCAACGGATTGAGGTCATGCGCCGCTATGTCATCGCGCTGATCAAGCACGAGACCAACACCTTCTCCCCGATCGCCACACCGATCATGGCTTTCGGGCACGGCAACGGACCCGCCTTCGGCGACGCCGCCCGGCTGCGTTTCGCGGGTACCAATACGCCGATGGGCGCGTATCTCGACCTTGCGACGCGCGAGGGCGCCGAAATCGTCACGCCCGTGGCTGCCGAGGCATGGCCGGCGAACAAGTCGTCCCGGGCGACTTTCGAGCAGCTGGTGCGCCCGCTGGAAGATGCCGTGCGCAAAGGCTGCGATGCGGCGATGCTCGACCTGCATGGGGCGATGGTGGTCGAGGATTGCGACGATGCCGAAGGCGAAATCGTCAAGCGCCTGCGCGCCATTGCGCCCGCACTCCCCATTGCCGTGACGCTGGACTACCACACCAATCTCTCCGCGGATCTGGTCGACAACGCCACGGTCATCACCGGCTACAAGACCTATCCGCACGTCGACATGTACGACGTCGGCAAGCTCGCTGGCGAAATTCTGGTGCGCATGCTCGCGGGCGAGATCGAGCCGGTCATGGCGTGGGGTTGGTTGCCGCTGCTCGCGTCGGTCATGCGTCACGCCCCCGAGGATGGCCCGTCCGGCGACATCGTGCGCTATGCCCGCGCAATGGAAGCAGCCGGAAACGTGCTCGCGGCGACGTTCTTCGCGTCGTTCCCACACGCCGACACCCCCTACACAGGCGTATCGGCGATCGTCGTTGGCGATGCGAAACGCGATGGCGCCGCGGCGGCGAGGGAAGTTTGCGATCGCATGCTGGCGATCGCCTCAAGGCGACGTGACGAATACGCATTCATTGCCAAACCGCTCGCGGAGTCCGTCTTCCAGGCGAAGCATTTGGGCGCGACGGCGACGCATGGGCCGGTGCTGCTCATCGACCACTGCGACAATTGCGGGTCCGGCGGCGCACAGGACGTGATGATGGTCGTCGCGGAGATACTGCGCCAGGAACTCGACGACGTCGCGATCGCGCCGATCCGCGACGCCGTCAGCGTGGCGCAGATGATCGCCGCAGGCGTCGGCAACGAAGTGACTCTCCATCTCGGTGGCAAAACGGCGATGCCGTCCATCGGACTCAAGGGCGAACCGCTGCAAGTGCGCGGCCATGTCCGCACGATCACCGACGGCGAATTCGTCATCACCGGCCCGATGTATACGGGCATTCGCACCTTCCTCGGGCGTACTGCGGTGCTCGATACCGGACGGGCACAGATAGTCGTGACCGAACGCGCCCACGAGCCGATGGACCTGGGAGTGTTCACGCATTGCGGCATCGACCCGCGGCGAAAAAAATTCATCATGCTCAAATCGCGAATACACTACCGTGCCGGGTTCAAGCCGATCGCCTCGCACATTGTCGAATGCGCAGGCGCCGGAGTGACCAACGCCGATCTGTCGGTCTATCGCTACGAAAAACTGCAACGCCCGATCTGGCCGCTCGACCCGATCTGACCCCGCTTCCACCCACTGCACACAATGGCCCCGACCCGCCTGCCCGCCTATGATCTGCTGATCGATATCGGCAATACTTTCCTCAAATGGGGTCTGTTTCGCAGTGGCACGCACGGGATCGCCCGCGAGAACCGGCTGGAATCAGGGCATGTGCTGCTGGAGGAGATCCCGGCCCTCGCCGCGCAATTCACGAAATTCCGAACGCCCGCGCAAATTGTGATTTCCAACGTTGCCGGCACTCGCGTGCGTTCGACGATGATCCGGGTGATCGAGGTCTGGCCCGATGCGCCCCCGCCGCACTGGGTTATCCCGCAGGAGGAACAATTTGGCATCGTCAATCGCTATCGAAACCCGGCTCAGCTCGGAAGTGACCGTTGGGCAGCGCTGATCGGAGCGCGCCAGTTGCTGGGTGCGAAACCCGCGCTGGTTGTCGTCTGCGGTACCGCGACGACGATCGATTTCCTGACCGCGGACGGCGTGTTCGAAGGCGGCGTCATCCTCCCGGGCATCGGGCTGATGCTGCGGGCGCTGCATCTGCATACCGCCGCGCTGCCCGATGCCGACGGCGAATATGTGGAAACGCCGACGCAAACCGTCGATGCCATCGCCAGCGGTTGCCAGCACGCGCAGGCCGGCGCGATCGAACGCCTCTATCATCTGCACTTGCCACAGCAGCCCGGCATGGTCTGCCTGCTTTCCGGCGGCGCCGCACGCGCCTTGAGCCCCCGGCTGACGATTCCCTTCGAATTGCAGGACAACCTCGCGCTCGAGGGGCTCTTCCGCATCGCCCAGACGCTGGCAGCATAAAGGCCGCGCGACCGCGCACCGCGCGTGTCGAACGCAGTATCATTATGGGTTCTTCCGAGGAGAAAATCATGAGCGAAGCAAGAGAAGTCGTCATTCTGAGCGGTGTGCGCACAGCGATCGGTGATTACGGCGGCAGCCTGAAGGACATTCCGCCGACCGAGCTCGCGGCCCGCGTCGTGCGTGAGGCGGTAAGCCGCGCCAAGGTCGATCCGAAAGATATCGGCCAGTGCGTGTTCGGCAACGTGATCCATACCGAGCCGAAAGACATGTACTTGTCGCGCGTGGCATGCGTCAACGGCGGCCTGCCCGTGGAAACCGGCGCGTTGACGCTGAACCGCCTGTGCGGCAGCGGCATGCAGGCCATCGTCTCGGCCTCGCAGTACATTCTGCTCGGCGACGTCGACGCCGCGGTTGCCGGCGGCGCAGAAAGCATGAGCCGCGCTGCTTACGCCAACCTCTCGCAGCGTTGGGGCACGCGCATGGGCGACGCCAAGGAAATGGACATGATGGTCGGCGCACTGACTGACCCCTTCGATACGGTACACATGGGCGTCACCGCCGAAAACGTCGCCACCAAGTGCGGCATTACGCGCGATCAGCAGGACACCTTTGCCGTAGAAAGCCACAAGCGCGCGGCCGCGGCCATCGCGGCCGGGCACTTCAAGAGCCAGATCCTGCCGATCGAGCTCAAGAGCAAGAAAGGCCCCACCCAGTTCGACACCGACGAGCACGTGCGGGGCGACGCGAGCGTCGAAGGCATGGGCAAGCTCAAGGCGGTTTTCGTCAAGGAGAACGGCAGCGTGACGCCCGGCAATGCATCCGGTATCAACGATGCGGCGGCAGCGGTCGTGCTGATGGAGAAATCGGTGGCGGCCAAGAAGGGGTTGAAGCCGATGGCACGGCTCGTGTCCTACGGCCACGCGGGTGTCGATCCGAAGATCATGGGGCTTGGTCCCGTGTCGGCAGTCAAGAGCGCGCTCGCCAAGGCCGGGCTCAAGCTCGACCAGATGGACGTGATCGAATCCAACGAAGCGTTCGCGGCCCAGGCGCTCGGCGTCAACAAGGAGCTCGGGATGAACCCCGCGAAGGTCAATCCGAATGGCGGCGCGATTGCGCTCGGCCACCCGATTGGCGCGACCGGATGCCTGCTGACCGTGAAAGCCATGTACGAACTGCACCGCACCGGCGGGCGGTACGGCCTGATCACGATGTGCATCGGCGGCGGACAGGGAATCGCTGCAATCATCGAGCGAATGTAGCGCCGCCGGTCCGCGCCACGTTTCCTATGGTGTCCATGGTCAACGCATGACCTGGTCGATCGTTGCGCGATCGAGAAGCGGTGCTTTCGGCGTAGCCATCGCCAGTCGCTTTTTCGCTGTCGGCGCGCTGTGCCCGCATGCGCATAGCGGCATTGGCGCGCTGGCGACGCAGGCGCTGGTCAACCCTCTTTATGGTCCGCGCGGCCTGACGATGCTGTCGCAGGGACTCGACGCGGCTGACGTGGTGTATGCGCTGGTCGACGCCGACGCCGGTCGCGAACATCGGCAACTGCACGTCATCGACGCCGAGGGCAACATCGCTGCCCACACCGGCGTCCAGTGCATCGAGTGGTGCGGTCAGATCGCGGGCGACGGGTTCTCGGTCGCGGGCAACATGTTGGCGGGCCCGCAAGTGATCGAGGACACGGCGCAGGCATATGACGCCGGCAGCGATCTGCCCTTCGCCGAACGGTTGATCGCGGCGATGGAGGCTGGCGAGGCCGCGGGCGGTGACAAGCGTGGCAAACAGGCGGCCGCGCTGCTGATCTGCTCCTCGGAAGCGTATCCGTTTCTCGATTTGCGCGTCGACGATCATTCCGAACCGCTCACTGAGTTGCTGCGGCTC
The DNA here is from genome assembly GCA_963829375.1 of uncultured beta proteobacterium. Lineage (GTDB taxonomy): Bacteria > Pseudomonadota > Gammaproteobacteria > Burkholderiales > Casimicrobiaceae > PALSA-1003. The sequence goes on from CAWHIS010000018.1 coordinate 268,179, forward strand.
TATGTCAGGAGTCTCGAGCGCTATCAGCCTTTCGTCGCATGCCTGCCTTCGCGCGCAAGGCCCGCTGGCATGACCGATCGGGCACAGATCGAGGCGGAAATCGAGCGGTTCCACGCCGCCACCGCAGCCCGCGGGCATCGATGAGCGCCGTAGGGCCGCCCAAGGCGCGAGTTCCGCCCCCCGGGGGCAGCGCAGCGGCGAGAGCCGCAAGCGTGGGGGATCATTTGAGCCTCCTGCTCGAGATCCGCGATCTCAAAACCTGGTTTGCCATCGAGGGTGGTGGGGAGTTTCCCGCGGTAGACGGCATCACCCTGTCGCTGGAGGCCGGGCGGACCCTGGGAATCGTCGGCGAATCCGGGTGCGGCAAGAGCGTCACTGCGCTGTCGATCATGGGCCTGGTGCCTCAGCCGCCGGGACGCATCGCTGGCGGCGAGATCCTGTTCGAGGGCACCGATCTCCTGCGCCTGCCGCCGGCGGCATTGCGCGAATTGCGCGGCGATCGCATCGCCATGATCTTCCAGGAGCCGATGACCTCGCTCAATCCCGCGTTCACCGTCGGCGAGCAGATCGTCGAAGGCATCCAGCGGCATCGGCCGATGAGAGGCGACGCCGCGAAGGCGCTGGCCGTGGAAATGCTCGCGCGGGTCCACATACCCGCACCCGAACAGCGCTTCGACGAGTATCCGCACAAGCTCTCGGGCGGGATGCGCCAGCGCGTGATGATCGCGATGGCACTCGCATGCAAGCCCAAACTGCTGATCGCGGATGAACCGACCACCGCGCTCGACGTCACCATCCAGGCGCAGATTCTCGACCTGATGCGAACGCTGCGCGAGCAGACGGGCACCGCGATCATTCTCATCACCCACGATCTTGGCGTCGTCGCCGAACTCGCGGACGACGTCGCCGTCATGTACGCGGGCCGGGTGGTCGAGCGGGCGAGTGTCGCAGACCTGTTCGCGCAACCGCAGCATCCGTACACGATCGGGCTGCTTGGCTCAATCCCACGCCTCGATGTCGAGCAGGATCGCCTCGCCGCAATCGAAGGCCAAGTACCCAATCCCCTATCGCCGGTCAGCGGCTGCAGGTTTCACCCGCGCTGCCCGTTCGCCATCGACCGGTGCCGGAACGAGGAGCCGCCGGTGGTTGCCGTCGGCGTCGGTCACGAGGCGGCCTGTTGGCGGATACCCTTGGGCCTGGACGACGCTATCGCCGCGTGACTCACGTGGAGAGGTTGCCACTGCTTCGCGTTGAAAATCTGGTCAAGCACTTTCCCGTTCGCCAGGGCCTGTTCGCACGGCAATCGGCAGCCATACGCGCAGTCGACGGCGTGAGCTTCGAACTTGAGGTCGGCGAAACGCTCGCCCTGGTCGGCGAGTCGGGCTGCGGCAAATCGACCACGGGGCGGCTCCTGCTGCGGCTGCTCGAACCGACCTCGGGCGCAGTGTACTTCGACGGCGTCGATCTGTTCGTGCTCGATGCCGATGCGATGCGCGCGCAAAGACGGCAATTGCAGATCATTTTCCAGGATCCGTATGCGTCGCTGAATCCGCGCATGACCGTCGGCCAGACGCTGGCCGAACCGCTCGCCCTGCACGGGCTGGCGGAAGGCCGCCGCGACGAGCGGCTGGCGGAGTTGCTGCAGTTGGTCGGGCTGGCGCCGCAACATGCCACGCGCTATCCGCACGAGTTCTCGGGCGGCCAACGCCAGCGCGTCGGCATCGCCCGCGCGCTCGCCGTCGAGCCGCGCCTGATCGTGTGCGACGAGCCGGTATCCGCCCTCGACGTCTCGATCCAGGCGCAGGTCATCAATCTGCTGATCGATCTTCAGCGTCGATTGCGCCTGTCGTATGTGTTCATCGCGCACGACCTCGCGGTGGTCAAGCACATCGCAACGCGTGTCGCAGTCATGTACCTCGGACGCATCGTCGAATATGCCGACAAGCGCGAGTTGTTCCGCGCACCCCGGCATCCCTACACCCAAGCGCTGCTATCGGCGATCCCTGTGCCCGATCCGACTGCGCGCCGCGCGCGCATCATCCTCGAAGGGGACGTCCCCAGTCCGAGCGACCCGCCGTCGGGATGCCATTTCCGCACCCGCTGTCCCTATACGCGGCAACGCTGCGCAGAAGAAGATCCTCCGCTCGTTCCGGAGGCGAGTCACGCGGTCGCGTGCCATTTCTGGCGAGAGGTAGCTCGATCGCCGGCGCCCCACGCGCCGGCCCCCTCGCCGGCGACGATGGATTCTCGCCTGGAGCGTTTGCAGGCGGCGTTTCGGCCTGTCGCACCGGCGACGGAAGGCTAGCTCGCGCAAAGCCGGGGAATTTTCGCTAAGATCGTTGCACGTCGAAATCAACATGCCGTATCGTGCGGCAACGGAGCCCTGCATGCGCCTGAAATTCCTGCCGTCCTCTTTGAGTATCCTGTTGTTTGCCGTCGTGGCAGGCAGTGGCTCCGCGCAGACGCTGCGCTTCGGTCTCGCCGAGGATCCTGACGTTCTCGATCCGACACTTGCGCGCACGTTCGTCGGCCGCATTGTCTTCGCCGCTCTGTGCGACAAGCTGTTCGACATCGATGACAAACTCAACATCGTCCTGCAACTGGCGACAGGTTACGAATGGTCCGCGGACAGCAAGGCGCTGACGATCAAGCTCCGGCCCGGCGTCACGTTCCACGACGGCGAGAAATTCGACGCTGCTGCCGCCAAGTTCAACATCGAACGGCACAAGACGATGGCCGGATCGAATCGCCGGGGCGAGCTCGCGCCGGTGACGAGCGTCGATGTCGTCGATCCGATGACGGTGCGGCTGAATTTGTCGGCGCCGTTCGCACCATTGCTCGCGCAGCTCGCCGATCGCGCCGGCATGATGGTCTCGCCCAAGGCAGCGCAGGAAGCCGGCGATAAGTTCGGCGTCAAACCCGTTTGCTCGGGCCCGTTCCGATTTGTCGAACGCGTCGCGCAGGACAAGATCGTGCTGGAGCGCTACCCTAACTACTGGAACAAGGCTGACGTTCACCTCGAGAAAATCATCTACGTTCCAATCGTCGATGCCACCGTACGGTTGGCGAATCTCAAGTCAGGCCAGCTCGACTTCATCGAACGCATGGCGCCGTCGGACGTGGCCGCGCTCAAGTCCGACAGCCGGTTCAAGGTCTCCAAGATCACTGAAATCGGTTACCAGGGCATCACCATCAATGTCGGCAAGAGCGACTTGGCCCAGAAGAATCCGCTCGGCAAAGACGCGAAGGTACGCGAGGCTTTTGAGCTCGCCCTTGATCGCGACGGCATCGTGCAGGTGGTAATGGAAGGTGAAGCGGCGGTCGGCAACCAGTGGGTCGCGCCGGACAACGCTTACTATGCCAGGAACATGCCGATCCCGAAGCGCGATGTCGCGAAGGCGAAAGCGCTGCTCGCGGAGGCCGGTGTCCCGAACCCGACTTTCACGCTGATGACGCCGACGACTTCTGACGCCCAGAAAATTGCGCAGGTCGTGCAGGCGATGGTGAAGGATGCGGGCTTCGACGTGAAAATCCAGTCGACCGAGTTCGCGACCTCGCTCGACATGGCCGACAAGGGCCAATTCGAGGCCTACGTGCTCGCGTGGAGCGGCCGCGCGGATCCCGACGGCAACATTTTCAGCTTCGCTGCCTGCAAGCAACCGCTCAACTATTCCGGCTTTTGCAAGCAGGAAGTGGACGATCTCCTCACCAAGTCGCGCACGACGCTCGATCCTGCCGAGCGCAGGAAGACGTACGAGCAGATCGCAGCGATCTTGCTCAAGGATCGGCCGGACATCTATCTTTTCCACCGCCACTGGCTCTGGGCGTACACGACAAAGCTCACCGGACTGCGCACGATTCCGGACGGCCTGGTGCGCGTTCAGGGGTTGAAGCTGAACTAGTTTGTGCGGCCTGCTGAGCGGTCATGTTCAATTATCTCGTCCAGCGCCTCGCGACGATCGTGCCGACGCTGTTCTTCGTCTCGATACTGATTTTCGGGCTGCAGCAACTGTTGCCCGGCGATCCTGCATTGATCCTCGCCGGCGAGGATCGCGATCCGACCGTCATTGCCCACTTGCGCAGCACGCTGCACCTCGACGATCCTCTGCCGTTGCGGTATGCCTATTGGGCTGGCGGCGTGCTCAAGGGCGATCTCGGCGAATCGCAGCGCATCAAGAAACCGGTGCTGGACCTGATCATCGAAAAATTGCCGGTCACGCTGGAACTCGCCTGCATTGCGATCGTGATAGCGCTCCTGATCGGCGTGACCGCGGGCATCGTCTCGGCGGTCGCCAAGGATACGTTCTGGGATTACGCCGCGAATGTCTTCGCGTTGTGGGGACTGTCGACGCCCAACTTTTGGCTGGGCATTATGCTGATCCTGCTCTTCTCGGTCACGCTGGGCTGGCTGCCGGCGTCGGGCTACGTCAGCCCGTTCGAGGACCTCAGGACGAATCTCGCGTCGATGATCATGCCGGCATTCGTGCTCGGCAACGCGATCGCCGCCGTGCTGATGCGGCACACGCGCAGCGCGATGCTGCAGGTCCTGTCCTCCGACTACGTGCGCACTGCCCGTGCCAAAGGACTCGACGAACGCGTGGTCGTGCTCAAGCACGCGCTGCGCAACGCACTGGTACCGGTCATTACGCTTGGCGCGCTGGAATTCGGAACGCTGCTGTCGGGCGCGGTGCTCACCGAGCAGGTTTTCTCGATTCCTGGCTTCGGCAAGCTGATCGTCGATGCGGTATTCAACCGCGACTACGCCGTCGTGCAAGGTGTAGTGCTGTTCACTGCCACCGCGTATATCACGCTGAATCTGTTCGCGGACATCGCTTACTTTCTGGTCAACCCGCGCCTGCGCGGTTGATACTCGACGATGGCCACGATCGCCGCCGCGCTTCCCATTTATCGCGACCTGTCGCCACGCCAGCGCGTGCTGCGGCGGCTGCTGCGGCGGCGGGGCGCAATGCTGGGTCTGGCGGTGGTGGTCGTGTTCATCCTCCTCGCCGTGTTTGCACCGTGGATCTCGCCCTACGATCCACTGCAGACGTCGTGGAGCGAGGTGCGCAAGGCCCCCACCGCGGCGCACTGGTTCGGCACGGACGAAATCGGACGCGACGTCCTCTCGCGCGTGATCTGGGGCACCCGCGCATCGTTGCTGGCGGGGCTGGTCTCGGTGTGCATCTCGCTGACGTTGGGCGTCCCCATCGGCCTGCTCGCGGGCTACGTCGGGCGCGGTGTCGATTCGCTGATCTCGCGCGTCACCGACGCGATGCTGGCGTGCCCTTTCCTCATCCTCGCAATCGCGCTGGCGGCGTTCCTCGGTCCGAGCCTGACCAACGCGATGATCGCCATAGGCATATCGGCGACGCCGGTGTTCATCCGGCTGACACGCGCCCAGGTCCTTTCGGTCAAGGTCGAGGATTACGTGGAGGCCGCGCGCGCCGTCGGTAATTCGCATCTGCGCATTGCGCTGCGCCACATTCTTCCCAACGTCATTCCGCCGCTGATCGTCCAGGCGACGCTCGCGATTGCCGCCGCGGTCATCGCCGAAGCCAGCCTGTCGTTCCTCGGCCTCGGGCAGCAGCCGCCCGCGCCGAGCTGGGGCAGCATGCTCAATACCGCCAAGAATTACATCGACAATGCGCCGTGGATGGCCGTGTGGCCCGGATTATCGATTTTTCTGCTGGTGCTCTCTTTCAATATGGTCGGCGACGGCCTGCGCGATGCTCTTGATCCACGGCGAGTCTAGCTTCGCCAAGAGAGGAAGACATGAAACTGAACGGTTCTTGTCACTGCGGTGCGGTCACATTCAGCGTCGAATCGAAAACACCATATCCGTACATGCGCTGCTATTGCTCGATCTGCCGCAAGACCGCGGGCGGTGGTGGCTACGCCATCAACATCATGGGCGAGACGGCAACGCTCAAGGTGCGCGGGGCCCGGAACATCGCGGTGTATCGCGCACGCATCAAGGAGGAACGGAGCGACGCGCACGACGCTGTCGAAAGCGCGCCGCCACTTTTGCGCGAAGTGCGGGAGCGCACTGTGGGCCTGGGACCCGCGATGGGCGGATTGGGTGTATCCGTTCGCGTCGGCGATCGATACACCGCTGCCCAAGCCGCCGGAAGACGTCGAGATCATGCTTGATTTCGCGGTACCGTGGGCGGAAGTTCCGACAGGGCGCGGGCACAAGCATTTCGGCGAATATCCCGACGAGTCGATCGCCGACTGGCATCGCAAACGCTTGCTGCAAGTACCCTAATTTTTTGCGGGGTCACCCTTGGGCAGCACGTCGCTCGCCCAGTCGCTTTTTTTCCAGTTCGGTACCGGCGTCGCACAGCCGGCACGCGGCACGTAGGACGAGTGCTCGACCAGCGTGTACTTGTGGATGTAGCGCGGGCAGTTGGGAAATACCTTCGTCACGGCAATCCGCACGATGAACTGCGCTTCCCGATAATCGGCAAGCCAAGGGTCATCCCATGAAATGCTCGCGTCTCCGGAAAGTCGCAGCCGGCGCGGCTTTTCAAAGTCGATGAACAGTAGCCCGACTTTGCAGGTTTGCAGCACGTTGCCCATCGACAGGAACATGCCGTTACCGTCGAAATTCGGAAACGCGATCGTGCTTGCATCGACGACCCGGACGAATCCTGGATCGCCACCCTTGTAGGAACAGCTGGGAAGCCCCTCGGCGTCGGTCGTCGCAAGGAAGAACATGTCGCGACTTTCGATGAACGCGCGGTCGGCGTCGCCGATGCGGTCGACGACCAGGCGCTTCTCGATGCGATCGGCGAGGCGACGCGTGTCGAAACGATCCTGCAGCTCGCGGTTGCGCGCGTGGTAGAAATCGCTCATCGGAACTTGCCCATCGTCACCGCGCGCTGCCTGCGCGAGTGCTATCGGTCCGAAAATCCGATCTCGCGCAGGAAAGCGCCGCGTTCCTGACTGCCCAGGTGATCGGCGACCAGCTGCACGAACTCGTGCTGGCTGGCTGCCTTTTGCGCGGCCCGGTTGACCACGACCTTGGCGATGGGTCCGAGGTACGCCGCGAGACGCATCGTCGTCTGGTCGACGAACCCCTGGTCCAGCGGCAGCGTTTGCGTCTTGAGGGTCTGTCCCGTCGCGACGACGCGGGGTGGGCTGGTTCCGCCGGGAGTGCTGGCGATGAAGCGCTGGCGGCCGTTGGGGTCGGAAATGCCTTCGGCCAGCATCGCGTAGAGCTCGCCAACGTCCCGGGTCTGCGCGGCGGCTTTGCGGATCATGACTCTGGCCATGGGACCGAGATACGTCGCGAGCTGTCTCTCGACCGTCCGCAGCACTGTGTCATCCCAGGCTGCGGTGACCGGCGGGGGCCCCATCCTGACAGCGGCAAGGTTGATTTCCGTGGCACCGAGAGCGTCATCGGCGACGAGCGTGTCGCATGCCTGGCGCAGCGCACGGTTGAAGGCGCGCGCATTCTGAAACCGTGCTTCCGGATTCTTTTCCAGCGCCGTGGCAACCACCGCGTCGATCGTCGGGGACAACGACATGCGCGATATGGTCGATGGCGGACGCGGGGTCTCGTGGCAAATCTTGTAGCCGATCGTTTCGAGCGCTCCGGCGAACGGTTTCTCGCCGGAGAGCAGCTCGTACAGAACCACGGCGGCGCTGAACAGATCCGAACGCCGATCCACCGTCTGGCCCTGGCATTGTTCCGGCGACATGTACGACGGCGTGCCCATCACCATGCCCATCGTCGTCAGGTTGGAGGTATCGATGCGCGCGATGCCGAAATCGGCGACCTTGAGCGCCCCCTCGTTGGTGAGGATCAGGTTCGCCGGTTTGATGTCGCGATGGACGACGCCGCGCTCGTGCGCGAAGTCCAGCGCCTGCAGCAGCTGGGTCATCATCGCGGTAATCTGGCCGAGATCGAAATTAGCGCCGCGGTTCAGATACTCCCGCAACCCGGTGCCCTCGACGAATTCCATGACGATGAACGCATTGGCATCGTCTTCGCCGTATTCGTAGACGCTGACGATGTTGGGATGCAGCAGTCTGCCAGCCGCCACCGCCTCGTTCTTGAAGCGCGCCATCGACTGCTCGACCAGGTCGGGATCGAGCAGATCCTTGCGCACGGTCTTGATCGCCACGACGCGCTCGATACCAGGGTCGAATGCCTTGTAGACCACACCCATCGCGCCCTTGCCGAGCACGCTCTGGATGTCGTATTTGCCTATTTTGGCGGGATCAGCCATCGGTCAACAGTCTATCCTTCCAGCATCTTGATCGCTTGGACCATGCTGGCCTTCATCCGGTTCAGCGCCTCGGTCAGCACGCCGATCTCGTCGTGGCTGCGCGTGCGGAAATCGCCGGCATCGAGATTGCCGAGACTCACCTCGTCTGCAAGCTTCGCCAACCGCTTCACACGCCGGATCACTACCCAGTACAACAACACGTTGAGCATGATGATCGTGAACAGGAAAATGCTCGCCAGCGAGAACAGGAAGACCTTGAAAGTGTAACTTGCGCGCTGTACTGGCACCGTCATCGGCAATGACACGACTTGCGCGCCGACGATGTCGTTCACCTTCCAGCCGAACCCGTTATTCGAGCCATAGGTCTCGATCATCGTGCGGGGTGCCGCGTCTGGCGTGCTGTGGCAGACGAGGCATGCGGGGTCCTTGATCTGGATCGGGCGGGCGAGATACAGCGTGCGTCCATCCGGCGTATCGCGTTCGCCGCTGGCCTCGACACGCGTTGGATTCTGGCGAAACTGGTTGACGACATCGACCTCCCAGTCCGTCGCATGGTCGCGCGGGTTGGTCGGATTGAGCGTCGCTTCCTTGTAAGCGTAGTCCGGATACTTTTTGCGCAGGTCGTTGAATTGCTCGGTCGCCGCGAAGAACGCCACCGACTGCGGCAGGAACTTGTACTTCAATTGCGTTTCCAGCAAAGGCCTGACCTGGTTGTTGGTGTAGTTGCGCGTCGACGACGCCGCCTCGAGCATCAGCCGCGCGTGATGCAGGACCTCCTCGCGGGCATTCGACTGCAGCACGCTGTTGGCAACGATGCTTGCGAGGATGAAGCCGACTGCAAAAATGGCGATCAGCGCGGCGTTGAATTTCCAGATCAGGTTCACATGCACTCCAGTGGTCCGGCGCTCGCTGCCTGCCGCCGGTCGTGTAGTCGACACACTATTTGCTCCCCGCCTTTTCCCACGGCCAACGCCAGGCCCTTTCCGGTTCCGCTTTCTTCTCTTCCTTGGGCGGTTCAACCTTCGTTGGGGGCGGCGGTGGCGGCGGCGCCGGCTTGGCGATTGTCACCCACTCCGGCGTCGCCTTGCTGTTGGCCTCCGCTGCAGCTTTGAACGTCGGATCGGCAAGTTTAGGTTCGAACCGCTTCATGAAGCTCACTCGGTAAGGCCCGGAGAGCCAGGCTTGAGCTTCGGCATAGGTGGCTTCGTGATCCGGGAGCGGCTCCCTCGCATTGGCGAAGCGCGCTACGCGCAACGGCAACGCCTCCATGAAGTCGCGGGGGAGTGCTGCCACAAAAGCCGTCGGTGCGCGCTCTGCCAAAGTCAAGGACTTGCCCGCGCCACGACTGGCAAATCCGCCACCTTTGACGTCGATGCCGCCGCCGTCCGACTTGCCCGGTTCGACGACCTTCGCATTTCCCGACTCCACGAAGACGTCCAGCGCATCAGCCGTCACGTGCATGACCGCGGCGGCGTCGGCCGCCAGGAGCGAGCCCAAACCCGAGCGCACGCGCAGCCGCGTCGTCGTGGGCTTGGTGTCGAGCTTGAGCCAGCCTTTGCTGAGCCAGAATTCCGCGAGCGCGCGCTGCTTGGCGTCGCCGGCCGTCAGGGAAACGGAATACAGTGCACCGGGGCCGATCAGGCTCAGCGCACCACCGTCCGTCATTTCCAGCTGCATTTGGGCCTTTTCAGGCACGTCGATGACGTCGGCATCGCGGATGCGCACGCCCTCGACCAGCGTAAACCAAGTTGTTCCGCGCAGCAGCCTGGGTTTGCCGTCGATGAGCGTTACGATGCCGACATCTGCCGCGAGACAGGGCATCGCTGCGATGAGCCAAATGCATCCGAACCAGAGTCTCTTCATCTTCACTTGCGGGAATTCGCAGCCCGACGAACATCTGCCGGCGCAGAGCGAATCATACTAGGCTGCACCCCTCATCAAGTCAACGTGAATACTCCTCATCGAGAGCATGGAAAGCGAGCGCGGGCAACTTGCCTTATACTTGGATAAATAATGCCGACTTTCACTGCATGACAACAGCTACGAAAAACCTCGTCGTCCTGTTCGCCGATATCTCTGCCAGCACCAAGTTATACGAGGCGCTGGGCAATTCGGAGGCGCAGGAGACCATCGATCGCTGCCTTGGCATTGTCAAGCGGATATGCGAGGAAGGCGGCGGACGCGTCATCAAGACCATTGGCGATGAAGTGATGGCCGCGTTCGGCGAGGCCGACCGCGCCGCCCAGGCGGCGATCGAGATTCAGCTGAACATGGCCAAGCAGCGCACGAGCAAGGGAGCGCCGATCTCCCTGCACGTCGGCTTCCACTCGGGCCCGGCGATCGAGGACGCGGGCGATGTCTTCGGGGACTGCGTCAATGTCGCGGCCCGCCTGACCGACTTCGCCAAGGGCGGCCAGATATTTACTTCGGCGCACACCGCCGGCGAGTTATCGTCTGCGATAAAGGAGCGCACGCGTGACCAGGACGCGCACACGCTTAGAGGCAAGGAGCAGGATATCGGCGTATTCGAACTCACGTGGCAGGAGTCGGAAGACGAGATGACCATGATGTCGCCGCGCCAGGCGGTGGCGCCTGCCAGCGTCAAGCTCAGACACGGGACGCGCGACATCGAGCTCGGCGCGGCGCACTCGGTATTGACGCTCGGCCGCGATCAGCAGAACGACGTGATGATCAGCGATCGAAAGGCGTCGCGCCTGCACGCCCGGATCGAACGCCGCCGCGACAAGTTCGTACTCATCGATCACAGTTCCAACGGTACCTACGTCACAGTCGAGGGTGAGCCGGAGCTGGCGCTGCGGCGCGAAGAGCTTGTCCTGCGGGGCCGCGGCCGCATCAGCTTCGGCCACGCCTACCAGGACGACCCGACCGAAGTCCTGACCTTTTCCTGCATGGATTAGCCTGCGCGAGTACGGGGAATTGCGAGTCGCGGCTGCGGCCGACCGATAGCCATCAATTCATCGCGCGGTATTCATAGGAGGCCGCCGTGCGTGGCGTTTGATGCCAACCCAAACCTCTATCTAACCGAATATCGCTAGCATGCGACAGCTGGAAGGCAAGGTCGCCATCGTCACCGGCGCGGCAGGCGGTTTCGGCGAAGGCATTGCGCGGCTCTTCGCAGCGGAAGGGGCGAGCGTGCTGCTTGCCGATCTCGATCTCGTCAGAGCGTCAAAGGTGGCGGCGGATATCGGCCCGCGGGCGAGGGCGCAGCAGTGCGATGTCGCCGACGGCGCGAGTGTGCATGCCGCGGTCAAAACCTGCATCGACGCCTTTGGGCCACCTGACATCGTGGTGAACAACGCCGGCACGACGCACCGCCGTCAGCCGATGCTCGACGTCGACGAAGCCACTTTCGACCGGGTTTTCGCGGTCAACGTCAAGTCGATCTACCACATGTCGCAAGCGGTGATCCCGCTGATGCGCCAGCGCAAGCAAGGCGTGATCATCAACATAGGCTCTACCGCAGGATTGCGGCCGCGTCCGGGACTCACGTGGTACAACGCGTCGAAGGGGGCGGTGAACCTGCTCTCGAAGTCGATGGCGGCAGAACTCGGCCCCGACAACATCCGCGTCAACGCAGTATGCCCGGTGATGGGCGTGACGGGCCTGATCGAGCAATTCCTCGGCGCACCGAATACGCCCGAGAATCGTGCCAAGATCATTGCGGGCATCCCGCTCGGGCGCATGTCGACGGCAGAGGACGTCGCCAACGCGACGCTTTATCTTGCGAGCGACGCCGCGAAATTCATCACCGGTGTGGAATTGCCCGTCGATGGTGGCCGCACGATCTAGGGCCTGTTAACGCTATGGACCCTAGTCCGACGCAGCGCGCGCTCGCTGCCGCTCATCGCCGACCAGAAACGGTTTGGGTCGGGCAATGCCGAATCCCTGCGCGTAGTCGACCCCGATACGGCGCAGGCTCGCGAGAATCCGGTCGTTCTCGACGAACTCGGCGATGGTCTGCTTGCTCATCACGTGGCCGATGCGATTGATGGCCTCGACCATGGCGCTATCGATCGGATCGACCAGCATGTCGGTGACAAAGCTGCCGTCGATCTTGAGAAAATCGACGGGCAGGTGCTTGAGATAACCGAACGAGGACATTCCCGCTCCGAAATCGTCCAATGAAAAACGGCATCCCACCGCCCGCAACTCGCCGATGAAGTGGGCTGCCTTCCCGAGGTTGGCGATCGCGGCCGTCTCGGTGATCTCGAAGCATATGTCACTGCCGGCGATCCGCGCCCGGGACAGCTCCTCACGGATGAAATCCAGAAAGCGTTCATCGCCGATCGACGCGCCCGAAATATTGATCATGTACGTCGCGATCGCACCCGTCCGCGCCTGCATGCCGCAGATGGTGGCGAACGCGGTGTGGATCACCCAACGATCGACTGCGGGCATCAGGCTATAGCGCTCGGCCGCCGGGATGAACGCCATCGGTGGCACGAGCTGTCCTCGCTCATCGACCATCCGCACCAGCAGCTCGAACAGCGTGGCCGGCCGGTCCGGGTCATCGACCGCGATGATCTCCTGCGAATACAGACAGAACCGATTCGCGTCGAGCGCGCCGTGGATGCGCGCCACCCACTCCATTTCGCCGTGACGCACGGCGACTTCGCTGTCCTTGGCATGATAGACCTGTACGCGGTTGCGTCCCTTCTCCTTGGCCACGTAGCACGCTGCGTCGCCGGCGCTGAGCACATCCGCAAGCGTCATCGCACCGTCGGCGATGTTGACCAGCCCGATGCTGACGCCGATCGTGAATGCGCGCGCATGCCAGACGAAATGGAAATCAGTCACCGTCTGGCGCAACTCGTCGGCGATCCTGGCGGCATGCTCGGCCTGGCAATTCTCGAGCAGCACGCCGAATTCGTCGCCTCCCAGGCGCGCCAATGTATCGCCTTCGCGCAGCCGCTCCTGCAGCACCATGCTGATCTGCCGCATCAGCTCGTCGCCCGCGGCATGGCCCGACGTATCGTTGACCAGCTTGAACTGATCCAGATCGAGATACATCATCGCGTGGTGGCGGCCCAGCTCCCGCGCACTTGCCAGGGCCAGGCCCAATCGATGTTCGAATTCACGACGGTTGATCAGGCCGGTGAGCGCGTCGTGGCTCGCCTGGTACGACAACTGCGTGGCGTATTCGCGCTCCCGCCGCACGTCGTGCAGCACCAGCACGACGCCCGCAATTGCGCCGGCACGGTCGCGGATCGGCGCGGCGGTCTCATTGATCGCGATCTCGGTCCCGTCCCGCCGGAGAAGAAGAACGTTGGCCGGAACCTTGATGCTCACACGCTCCCGCAACACGACCTCGACCGGATTGGGCAGCGGCTTGCGGGTGGTTTCGTCGAGCGTCTGGCATACGACCTGCAACGACTGCCCGCGGGCCTCGCCGGTGCGCCATCCGGTCAGTGTCTCGGCCAGCGGATTGAGATATTCGATCAGCCCGTCGACGTCGGTCGTGATCACCGCGTCCCCGATCGACTCGAGCGTCACCTGAGCGCGTTCCTTCTCCGCGAAGAGCTGCGCGTCCGCAAGCTTGCGGTCGGTGACGTCGGTGACTGAACCCGCCATGCGCACGGCCCGACCCCGGCCGTTGCGCACCGACCGTCCGCGCGCGCGCAGCCATCGGTACTCGCCGGTCTTGGCCAGACATCGGAACTCCAGATCGTAGGGTCGATCGCGACGCAGGTGCGCGCGGATCGCAGCGATCGCGCCATCGCGATCGTCCGGATGCAGCAGCGCGTGAAACGCGCCGGGCGTGTTCTGGATTTCATGGTCCGCATACCCCACCAATTCCTTGGTTCGCGGAGAGAAATACATCTCGTTGGTGAGCACGTTCCAGTCCCACAGTCCGTCGTTGCTCCCGATCACTGCAAGCGTGAAGCGCTCCTCGCTGAACCGCAGCGCGTCTTCGAAGGCATCGCTTTCTCTCAGCATCCGTCGCGATAGGACGATGCCCAGCAGCACGAGGCTGATCGCCGCACTCGTGGTCACGGCGACAAGCGCGAGCTGGGCCACGCGCGAAGCCTTGCCCAACGTGTATGAAAACGCGTCCTCGAGCGGCGTCAGGGTGGCATTGACCTGGTCGATTCGTACGAGCACCGGGTGCAGCTGGTCCGCGCCTGCGCCAAGGCCGATCAGCCGGTGCAATTCGTCGGCCGCGGCCACCAACTCGCCGATGTTGCGGTCGGCTTCCGCCCAGATGGCGATCGCCTGATCGATGTAGCTCACGTTGCGGAAGGCGCGAAACAGCCGGATCATCCCAGGAATGTCGTCGGCATGATTGCGTCCGACGACAAAACCGTGGCGCGCCACGTCAAGGTCGGGAGCAGGTTTCTCCAGCTCTTCGCGCGCGATGCGATCCCCGAGCGGAACGGCGATGGCTTCCTGGAAGCGCTGGTACTCCTCCGGGGAGCGACTGCGGGCGTAGTTGTTCAGGTAGTAGGCGGCATCCTTTTGTGCCTTGGACCACAAGCTTTCGCCGCTGACATACGCACGCACCGAGGACAGGATATCGACGCTACCGATACCAAGCAGCACAAGCAGAACGACGATCGCAAGGAATGGCCAGACAATCAGCAGCAGGCGACGGCTGACCATAAATCGGACCTTCGCCCGTGGGTCGCGTAGCGGGGTTCCCGGCGGGCCGCTTTCAGCCATCGGTCAAGATCACTTGGGCGCCGGATGAATGTTGTCGACCCAGTGCACTTCCTCGGGATTGGGTTCAACGTTGGGCAGGTCGAGATTGACGACGACCGGCTCCTGGCCGCTGCGCACCAGCACGCACGATAACGGTTGGTCGTCGCTGGCGTTGATTTCCTGGTGCGGGACGAACGGTGGCACGTAGATGAAATCGCCCGGCCCAGCCTCGGCGGTGAATTCGAGGCGATCGCCCCACTTCATGCGGGCCTTACCGCTGACCACGTAGATCACGCTCTCCACCGGACCGTGGTGATGGGCACCGGTCTTGGCTTTCGGGTGAATCACCACCGTCCCGGCCCATAACTTTTCCGCGCCTGCGCGCGCAGCTGTGATCGCCGCAGCGCGGTTCATGCCTTGTGTCTGCGGCGTGTTGACGTCGAGTTCGTCCGCATGGACAACGCGCACTCCGTGAAGCCGCCATTTGGTCGCCGGATGCGGCATGATCAACTCGCGCGAGACGTGGCGCAGCCCGCGCGGTTCATCCGCACCGTCCGCCCCGTGCCGTCATTATGATCACCGGCGTCGATGACGACCGCCCCCCATGCGCGATCCTTGCGCACCGTCGTCGGTTGCATCGTTGATCACCGCCGCTTGCGCCTCAGCCGTCGGCACCGGCATGTCGGGAGTCCACTTCCACACCGCGCTAACGGGGCCCCCATACGTCCAGGTGCCCGCTGCCGTAATGGTGTTTCCAGACCAGCGCCCCGTCATGTTGCCGGGATTGGGGCGGCCATCCCTGACCCTGAAGCCAGCCAGGGTCAACTCCACGTTGCCTTCGGGCGAAATTGTTCCGCTCGCCCGGGCAAGCAGCGCGCTCCATGGGCTTGGCCATACTGCGGATAATACGCCCTGCCTGGCCGTCAAGACGACATCCCAGCAACGCATTGTGTTGTCGACATGTGGCGAGCACATCTGGCCCGAGTAGGCGCCGTCGAAACGGTCTACGCCCTTCGCATCCGCTACGGGTTCTGGCGGGACAGAGTTCGAGTTCATCGGCACCTGCACCGCTGCGGATTGACGAGACGTCGTTACGTCGTCCGGTGTCGTTGCTTCTGCGGCCTTCTGGACGGCGGCCTTCGCGCCTAGTTTCGTTTTTTCCATCGCCTCACTGGCTGCTTTCGGATCTTCCTGGACCTTTGCCTGCCGCTGCGCGGTCCCGGCGGGCCCTCGCTCCTGTTCTGGGTGGACTTTGATTGCCTCCGCCTCCGCCAGCGCTTCCTTTGCGGAGCGCAGCTGCGCCAGCAACGCCTCTTCCCTCTTCGCCTCTGCCGCGGCCGCCTGCTCTTGTTCGTCCCTAAGCCGCAATTCCGCTACGCGCTGCGAATCCTTCGCCAGCCGCATGTTCTCCGCCACACGCGTGTCGTGGTCCCGATATATCCAGAAACCAGCCCCACCGACTCCAATCAGCGTGATGATTGCTGCCACTGCCGCGAACGGCCCTTTGCGCGCAGTGCGCCATCGCAGCGCCAGAGGCCGTGGCGCTCGATCGTCAACAGTGATCGAGAACGTTCTGATCGGTTGCGCGATGTTCTTGAAGTTCTGCTCACCCAAAGGTCTGAAGTGCAGCGTCAACTTGTCCCGGACCTGGTCATAGATGCTTCCGGAGATGCACACACCACCCGGCTCTGCAATCGACTGGATCCGGGCGGCGACATTGACCCCGTCGCCAAGCAGATCGCTCTCCTGCACGATCACGTCGCCCAGGTTGATGCCGATACGAAACCACATCCGCTGGTCCTTCGGCAGCTGCTCGTTGCGCGTGCGCAACGCCGCTTGGGTATCGACCGCGCAACGTACGGCCTCAACAGCGCTCGGAAACTCGGCCAGAATCGCATCACCCGCCGTATTGAAGGTCCTGCCCTTGTACGTCCCGAGAGGCGTGTCGAACAGTTCGCGATGACCGCGCAGCGTGCGCACGGTGCGCTCCTCGTCTTCGGACATCATGCGGCCGTAGTCGAACACCTCGGCAACGAGTATCGACGCCAGCCGGCGCTCGACCAACGACAAATCAATCGAGGAGACTTCATCGCTCATGCGCGCTACCTAACCCACCATAGCAGTCACTGAGTCAGTAACCAGGTACCGTTGATGGGGACATTGTTGCTCCATGCGCCCGACACCGTAATCTTGTTGTCGGCCAGGCGCCCGTTCATGGTGCCCCACAGCGCGCGGCCGTTCTGTGAGTAGCCATCGATCGCGAGCTTGATGGCTCCGTCGGCGGTAATGCTGCCCTTGGCGTGCGCCGATTGGTTGTTAAAGCGCGTGGGCCACGTGGCGGACAGCGCGCCGTGTTGCACGGTCAGTCCGACACCCCAGCAGCGCGTGGAGCCATCGGCGTTCGTCGAGCACATTCGCCCGATATACGTACCGTCAAGGTGGTCCGCACCCTTGGTAGCGGCGAGTTGGGTCGGCGGTTTGTTATCGCCCTCGACTTTGATCGCAAGGTTCGGTGTAGCCGCCGCCGCGCCTGTCGCTCCGCTTCTGCCGCTTTCTTGGCGGCAATGGAAGCGGTCTCCATCGCCAGGTTTGCCGCTTTGCGCGCCTCATCGGCTTTCTGCTCGCTCTGCTCGGCTTTTTGCAGCGCGTCCTTGGCCGCCTTCAATTCTCGCTGGATCTTCGCCTCCCGTTGCGCAGCTTCCGCTGCGATGCGGTCCTGCTCCGCCTTGCGCTTGGTCGCCTCGGCCTGCGTCAACGCATCCTTCGCGCTTTGCAACTCGGCCAGCAGCTTCGCTTCCTTCTGGGCCGCCGCAGCGGCCGCCTTGTCCAGCTCCGCTTTGCGTTGCGCTTCGCTGCTGCGTTGGGCTTCCTCGACGCGGCGCGCCTCCTCGGCCACGCGCAGACCATGGTCGCGGTATACCCAATAGCCCACGCCGCCGATCGCGACGACGGCAGCGATGGTCGCTGCTGTCGCCATCAGCGGCGCCTTGCGCGAGGTGCGAAAGCGCGCCCCGGAGCGCGGCGCAGTGTCGTCGTCACTGATCGAAAACGTCCGGATCGGCAGTGGAATGTTCTTGAAACTCTTTTCACCCAGTTGCTTGATTTGCAGCGTCAGCTTGTTCTGGATCTGGTCGTAGACGCTTCCGGAAATGCACACGCCGCCGGGCTCGGCGATGGACTGGATCCGCGCAGCGACATTGACGCCATCCCCGAGCAGGTCGCCCCCCTGGACGATGACGTCGCCCAAATTGATACCGATGCGAAACCACATCCGCTGCTCTTCGGGCAGATGCTCGTTGCGGGTGCGCAGCGCCGCCTGGATTTCCGTCGCGCAACGCACAGCTTCGACGGCACTGGGAAATTCGCCGAGGATCGCATCACCGGCGGTATTGAAGATGCGGCCACGATGCACCTTCAGGAGGTCCTCGAAAATCGCACGATGGCCGCGGAAAGTCCGCACCGTACGCTCTTCGTCCTCGCCCATCATCCGGCTGTAACCGAACACGTCGGCCATCAGGATCGTCGCCAGCCGACGCTCCACGATCGACGATTGGTCATCTGGCGTAACCGCATCGTCTCTCATTTCAATCTCCAGGTCGCGACCCGCGCGTCGCGCTTCGACCGCCCGGTACAGCGGATACAACCGCGGCGTTACTCACTTTCAGTTGATCCTTGGTCGCGGCAGCGATGCCAAGTGTATGCCAAAATTCCAAGGACTCGATACACCGCCTACTCAGACCCTCCAACGTAAACCGGCATCGCGGCAGCGTCCCCTATCCGTCTTGCTGGCATCGAAGTCGGCAAGACTGATTTCACCGGCGTGCTCGCCTAGAAATTCATGCAGGGACGTGATGACGCGGCCGGCGACGGCGCACGACTAAATTCGCGGTTGCAGCGTACAGCGTGAACAGCGGCATCTCACGCGATGCTGGACACCAGCGTGCGCCGCGCCTGCGCCTCCGTACACGCCGCGCGCCGCGCGAAATCAACGACCTGATCCTCGCCAATTTTGCCGACCGCAAAATAGGTCGCCTCGGGATGCGCGAGATAGAAACCCGACACGGATGCCGCGGGCAGCATGGCGTAGCTTTCCGTCAGCGAGATGCCAACCTTCGCCGCCCGCAGATAGCCGAACAACGGGCCCTTGACGCTGTGCTCGGGACACGCCGGATAGCCGGGCGCCGGGCGGATGCCACGGTACTCCTCGCGGATCATCGCCTCCGTGCCAAGTGCTTCCGCTGTCGCATAGCCCCAGAGCTCGACGCGCACGAGGCGGTGAAGCCACTCGGCGAATGCCTCCGCCAGCCGGTCGGCCAGTGCCTTGAGCATGATCGCGCTGTAGTCGTCGCGCTTGCCTTCGAATTCGGCGAGCTTTTTTTCGATGCCCAAGCCGGCCGTCACTGCGAACATGCCGGCGTAGTCGGCAATGCCCGAGTCCCTGGGTGCGACAAAATCGGCCAGGCAGTAGTTGGGCTTGCCCGACGGCCGTTGATTCTGCTGGCGCAAATTGTGCCATGTCAGTGCGACCACCGTACGCGATTCGTCCGCGTAGAACTCGATGTCGTCGCCTGCCGCGTTGGCAGGCAGCAACGCTGCGACACCGTTCGCGGTCAGCCAGCGGCCTTCGATGATGCGCTTGAGCATCGTCTGCCCTTCGGCGTACACCCCGCGCGCGGCTTCGCCGACGATCGGGTCGTCCAGAATCGCCGGGAAAGGGCCGGAGAGTTCCCAGGTCTGAAAGAACGGCCCCCAGTCGATGTAGCGAGCGAGTTCCGCCAGATTGGCATGCCTGAACTCGCGCCGGCCGACAAGTTCGGGTCTCGGCGGCGCATAGTGCGTCCAGTCGGTACGAAAGGCATTGGCTCGCGCGGCATCGAGTGCAATCAGCGCGGGGCCCTTGCGGTTTGCGTGCTGGACGCGAATCTTCTCGTAGTCGCGCGCGATTTCCGCGACATACGCAGACTTGAGCTGGTCGGACAGAAGGTTGCTCGCCACACCGACCGCACGTGACGCATCGGGTACATAGACGGTGACGCCGGCGTATCCCGGCGCTATTTTGACCGCAGTGTGCACGCGCGATGTCGTCGCGCCGCCGATCAGAAGCGGCTGGTGCATGCCGAGCCGCTGCATTTCCTGCGCGACGTGCGCCATCTCCTCGAGCGACGGAGTGATCAGCCCGGACAGTCCGACGATATCCGCCTTGCGTTCGATCGCGGTTTCGAGAATTTTCTTCGCGGGCACCATCACGCCCAGGTCGATGACGTCGAAATTGTTGCACTGGAGCACGACGCCGACGATGTTCTTGCCGATGTCGTGCACATCGCCCTTGACCGTGGCCATGACGATCGTTCCCTTGGGCTTGCCCCCTTCGCCGGATTTCGCCTTTTCCGCCTCGATGAACGGGACCAGATGCGCGACGGCCTGCTTCATCACACGCGCGCTCTTGACCACCTGCGGAAGGAACATCTTGCCCGCGCCGAACAGATCGCCGACGACGTTCATTCCCGCCATCAGCGGGCCCTCGATCACCTCGATCGGTCGCGCGAATTGCTGTCGCGCTTCCTCGGTGTCGTCGATGATGTGCGCTGTGATGCCCTTCACCAGCGCGTGCGACAGGCGCGATTCGACGCTTCCGCTTCGCCAGGCTTCATCCTCGACGCTGGCCTTGCCCTTGGCTTTGTACGTTTCGGCGAATGCGACGAGCCGCTCGGTCGCGTCCGGACGCCGGTTGAGCACGACGTCTTCGGCCAGTTCGCGCAACACGGGATCCAGTTCGTCGTAGACGCCGAGCTGCCCGGCGTTGACGATGCCCATGGTCATTCCCGCCTTGATCGCGTGGTACAGGAACACGGTGTGGATCGCTTCGCGGACGGGGTCGTTACCGCGGAAACTGAAGCTCACGTTGGAGACGCCGCCTGACACCTTCGCGTGCGGCAGGTGCTGCCGTATCCAGCGCGTTGCATTGATGAAATCGACCGCGTAGTTGTTGTGCTCCTCGATCCCGGTGGCGATGGCGAAGATGTTGGGATCGAAGATGATGTCCTCGGCCGGGAAGCCAACCTTCCGCGTCAGCAGTTCGTACGCGCGCTGGCAGATCTGCACCTTGCGCTCGAACGTGTCGGCCTGGCCCTTCTCGTCGAAGGCCATGACGATCGCGGCCGCGCCGAAGCGCTTGACCAGCATCGCCTGGCGAAGGAACTCGGCTTCGCCCTCCTTCATCGAGATCGAATTCACGACCGGCTTGCCCTGCACGCACTTCAGGCCCGCTTCGATGACGCTCCATTTCGACGAGTCGATCATGACCGGGACGCGCGCGATGTCCGGTTCGCCTGCGATGAGATGGAGGAAGCGAACCATCGCGGCCCGGGAGTCGAGCATCGCTTCGTCCATGTTGACGTCGATGATCTGGGCGCCGCTTTGGACCTGCTGCCGCGCGACCTCTACCGCGCCGGCGTAGTCTCCTGCGAGGATCAGCTTGGCGAACGCGCGCGAGCCGGTGACATTGGTGCGCTCACCGACGTTGACGAACAGCGAATCGTCATCGATCGTCAGGGGCTCCAGGCCCGCGAGACGCATCGCGCCCGACTGGGTCGACCCGGAGGTCATCGAGCGATGGCGCGTGGAGTTGTGCGCTTCAGACCGGTACCCCGGCAGCTTCGATGGCCGCGACCTTGCGTGGCGGCACGCTTTTCACCGCTTGCGCGATCGCCCGAATGTGCGCCGGCGTCGTGCCGCAACAGCCGCCGACGATGTTGACGAAACCATGTCGCGCGAAATCCCCGAGCAACCGGGCGGTCGTCGCCGGCGTCTCGTCGTAACCCGTATCGCTCATTGGGTTCGGCAATCCCGCGTTCGGATAGCAGGACACGAACGTGTCGGCCACCCGCGCGATTTCCTCGATGTACGGCCGCATCAGCGCAGCGCCGAGCGCACAGTTGAGTCCCACGGCGAGGGGTCGGACGTGGCGTACGGAATTCCAGAACGCTTCCGGCGTCTGTCCGGAAAGGGTGCGCCCGGAAGCGTCGGTGATCGTGCCGGAAACGATGACCGGCAGCCGCAGCGCGTGCGCATCGAAGTACTGCTCGATCGCAAACAGTGCGGCCTTCGCATTGAGCGTGTCGAAGACGGTCTCGACGAGCAGCAGATCCACGCCGCCGTCGACGAGACCGCCGATCGCCTCGGTATACGCCGCAACCAGCTCGTCGTAGCTCACGTTGCGAAAGCCGGGGTCGTTGACGTCCGGCGATATGGTTGCGGTACGGTTGGTCGGACCAAGCGCGCCGGCGACGAAGCGCGGCTTGTCGGGCGTCTTCGCGGTCCATGCATCGGCGCATTCACGAGCGAGCCTCGCCGCCGCGAGGTTGATCTCGCGCACACGGCCTTCGAGGCCGTAGTCGGCCTGCGCAATGTTGGTTCGCGTTGAAGGTGTTGGTTTCGATGATGTCGGCACCGGCGTCCAGGAAATCGTCGTGGATTGCCCGGATCACATCCGGCCGGGTCAGCACCAGCAGATCGTTGTCGCCCTTGAGATCGCGCGTGTGATCGTGCAGACCGCATGCCGGCGGACCTCGGTAGTCGGCTTCGCCAAGCTTGCGGGCCTGGATCATGGTACCCATCGCGCCGTCGAGGATGAGGATGCGCTCTTCGAGCAGCCGGGTGAGCTGGGCGGTTTTATCGGTCGTTGCGGTCGTGGCCATCGTGTCGTCTTCTCAAACAAAAAACCCGTTCAGCGTGCCGCCGAGCGGGTTTCGGTCGAAATCCGCTTTAGCAGCATTTGTAGAGCGCCCGCAAGCTGCGGGGTTACCCC